>NZ_WKJJ01000023.1 GCF_009674485.1 Pseudoduganella rivuli
AGCTCGAGGGCATCAACAACAAGATAAAGGTAATGAAACGGATGGCCTATGGCTATCGCGACTCGGAATTCTTCTTCCTGAAGATCAAAGCAGCGTTTCCCGGCAATCCGTGAAGAACCTTTTTATTGGCCAGCGGGCACGGCACGCCGGGCATCAGCCGCACGGGCCGCAAGTTCACGTACTGGTCGAACTCGCGGCGGAACTTGATCAGCGAACCCCACAGTGAAATATGGTCCGGCACGGTATCGGGCCAGCCGACCGCGCCGAAATAGATCGCGTCAAAGCCCTTCAACTGGTCGAACCAGTCATCCGGCATCATCTTGCCGTGTTGCCGGTAGTAATCGCAGTGGGCCCAGTCGAATGCCGTGAACTCCAGTGCCAGGCCGAATTTGGCGGCGGCCGCGCGCAGGACGCGCAAGCCTTCCGGCATCACTTCCTTGCCGATGCCGTCGCCGGCAATGACGGCGATGCGTTTTGAACTGGTCATGCCGCCTCCTCTTCTTCATCGACGCGCGCCGCGCGCATCCACTGCACCAGCGGATAGGCGTCCTTCATGCCATTGGCAATCAATGGCAGCAGCAAATCCGGCTTGTTCAAGTCGAGATCGATCTCGGTCCACACGAAAAAGCTTTTCAGCTTGATGTATTCAATGTGTTCGTGGTCCGCGTCGAAACCCTTGGGCGGGCGCTGCAGCTTGCCTTCATTCTGGATGGTGCCGTAGCGCATCTTCAGGTGCTTATTCTTCAGCACCTTGCTGAATCCGGCCGCGTCTTCCACCATGGCGCGGCGCAGCGCCTTGATGCGGTGCGGTGGCGGCATGTATTCGCCGGCGCCGAACAGCAGGCGACCCTCGCCGTCGAGCTGGAAATAATAGGTGGGACCGCCGGCTTTCGACGGGCGCCGCATGTCGTTGGGGGCGATGGCGGCCGAGAAGCGGGTCTTGTACGGGCTTTTGTCGTTGGCGAAGCGCACGTCGCGGTTGATGCGGAACATGGCTTTCTTGGGATTGCAAAACTTGACGGCCGGGTCGAACTTGCCCAGTTCGACGATCAGCTGGGTCACCAGTTGCAGGAACTCTTCGCGCAGGATGTCGTAGCGCGGCTTGTTCATGATGAACCAGGGACGGTTGTTGTTGTCGGCCAGCTCGGTGAGGTAATTTTTCAGGTCGCGCAGGTGCATGAGGGTGTCGAAATATCGGGATGGAGACGGGCCATTATGCCGTCGCCCCGTTCACTTCGCCATTACTTCGCTATTACTTCGCCACCGGCCGTTTGCCCACGGTGACCGCCAGCTCGGTTTCCCGGCTCTTGCGCAGTACGCGCATGGTGGCCTTGCCGCCCGGCTGCAGGGCGGCGATCAGGTTCAGCATCTCGTTGGTGTCGTGCACGTCCTTGCCTTCCACCGAGACCAGGATGTCGCCCGGCTTGATGCCGGCCTTGTCGGCGGGACCATTGCGCACCACGCCGGCGATGATGGCGCCACTGGTGCGCTGCAAGCCGAAGCTTTCCGCCAGTTCCGGCGTGATTTCCTGCGATTCCACGCCAATCCAGCCCCGCACCACGTGGCCGGAGGCAATGATGGCATCCATGACGGATTTTGCCGTCGACACGGGAATGGCAAAGCCAATGCCGACCGAACCGCCGGTTTGCGAATAAATCGCGGAATTAATGCCGAGTAAATTCCCGTTGGTATCAATCAGCGCGCCGCCGGAATTGCCGAAATTAATGGCGGCGTCGGTTTGGATGAAATTCTCGAAATTATTGATGCGCAGGTTATTCCGGCCCAGCGCGGAAATAATCCCCATGGTGACGGTCTGGCCGACGCCAAACGGATTGCCGATCGCCAGCACCACGTCGCCCACTTTCGCGGATTCCGCATGGCCCAGCACGATGACGGGCAGCTTGTCGAGTTCGATTTTAATCACGGCCAAGTCGGTTTCCGGGTCCGTCCCGACGACTTTGGCCGTACCTTTGCGGCCGTCCGGCAACACCACCTGGATATCGTCGGCGGCGTCCACCACGTGGTTGTTGGTGAGGATATAGCCGGCCGGACTGACAATGACGCCCGAACCCAGGCTGGACTGGTCATCGTCGCCGTCGTCGCGTTCACCCGGTTCGCCACCCCGTTCGCCGCGCTCAAAGAAGCGGCGGAAAAACGGGTCGCGCGACAGTGGATGCTTGCGCCTTGGCGCCTTGGTGGTCAGGACGTTGACGACCGCCGGCATCGCGCGCGATGCCGCCAGGCGGTACGAGCCGGGCGAAGGGGGGCCGTTCGGCGCTTCCAGCAACGTGACAGGGCGGGCACTGCCCGTGCCAAGTTGCCGTACCGCAGCCGGCAGGCTGGCCGCGTCGGGCCGTACCGCGTTGTAGACGAAATACAGCGCCAGGACCACGGTCACCGTTTGCGCAAACAACAACCAGAGGCGTCGCATGATAGTCATCCCGATGATCATCCCCGGTGACGGGCCATCGGGAACACTTCCATTGTCGCTTACTTCTGCTTCAGCGCGTCGCGGATTTCACGCAGCAGCACGATATCTTCCGCGGTCGGCTGCGGCTCGGCCGGCGCGGCCGGCGGCTCGTCACGACGGGCTTTTTGCAGCAGGCGCACCATCTGGAAGATGATGAACGCCAATATGATGAAGTTTAGCAGGATGGTCAGGAAGTTACCGTACGCCAGCACCGCGCCCAGTTTTTTGGCTTCCGCCAGCGACAAGCTCGTCGCCTGGCCATTCAGGGGCAAGTAGTAATTGGCGAAATCCAGGCCCCCGATCAGTTTGCCGATGGGCGGCATGATGATGTCCTGCACCAGCGAATCGACGATCTTGCTGAATGCCGCACCGACGATCACACCGACCGCGAGATCGACCACATTGCCCTTCATGGCAAATTCTTTGAACTCCTGCATCATGCCCATATGCATACTCCCGATTAATTGACCAGTCGATCATAGCTGCAATCTGTTGCTTTTCACAACACATTGCTGGGTGGATATCGCTAGGACAATTTAGCCATGGACGGCGTTGCACGATGTGGGGCAGAATTTACACAAATACTACGTTTTCCTTTAATTCAAAAAACTTTTGTCCTACAATTTAAGGTTGCTGCAAGCTCAGTAGTCGTATAACAACTATTTCGCAATTTGATGATTGGGGTTTGTGTATGAGTATCGAAAAGCAGGTCGATCCCGGCCGACGCGGTTTGCTGGCTGCCACATGTGCAGCGGGCGGCGTAGTAGGTTTGTCTGCCACGGGCGCCTTGGTCAGTACCTTCCAGCCGTCCGAACGGGCGAAAGCAGCCGGCGCGCCGGTTGAAGTCGACATCAGCTCTCTGCAGCCGGGCGAGATGAAGACGGTGGAATGGCGTGGTAAGCCGGTGTGGATCCTGCGCCGCACGCCGGAAATGATCGCATCGCTGAAAAAAACCGACGGCCAGGTGGCCGATCCCCAATCGAAACGTAATCCTGACGAATTCACGCCAGAATACTGCCGCAACGAAGCGCGCGCGATTAAAGCGGAATACCTGGTCGCGATCGGCATCTGCACCCACCTGGGCTGCTCGCCATCGACCAAGTTCGTGCCGGGCCCGCAATCGTCGCTACCGGATGACTGGGCTGGCGGCTTCCTGTGCCCTTGCCACGGTTCCACCTTCGACCTGGCCGGCCGCGTGTTCAAGAACAAGCCTGCGCCGGACAACCTGCCTGTGCCACGCCACATGTACCTGAGCGACACCAAGCTGATCATTGGTAAAGACCAGAAAGGCGAGGCATAACCATGGGTGCATTTAAAGAAACCAAGTTTCCTGCCAATGCACCGGCCGCGCAAAAGGCCCTGGGCTGGGTCGACGACCGTTTTCCGCTGACCAAACTGTGGAACGACCAGTGGGGCAAGTACTACGCTCCCAAGAACTTCAACTTCTGGTACATCTTCGGCTCGCTGGCCATGCTGGTGCTGGTGCTGCAGATCGTTACCGGTATTTTCCTGACCATGCACTACAAGCCGGACGCCAACCTGGCCTTCGGTTCGGTTGAATACATCATGCGTGAAGTGCCGTGGGGCTGGCTGGTGCGCTACATGCACTCGACCGGCGCGTCCGCGTTCTTCATCATTGTCTACCTGCACATGACCCGCGGCCTGCTGTACGGTTCGTACCGCAAGCCACGCGAACTGATCTGGCTGTTCGGTTTCGCCATCTTCCTGTGCCTGATGGCCGAAGCGTTCTTCGGCTACCTGCTGCCATGGGGCCAGATGTCGTACTGGGGCGCGCAGGTGATCGTCAACCTGTTCGGCGCGATTCCACTGATCGGCCCAGACCTGTCGCTGTGGATCCGCGGCGACTACGTGGTGTCCGACGCGACGCTGAACCGCTTCTTCGCGTTCCACGTGATCGCGATTCCGCTGGTCCTGCTGGGCCTGGTGGCGGCGCACTTGATCGCGCTGCACGAAGTGGGCTCGTCCAATCCGGACGGCATCGAAGTCAAGGAAAACCTGGGCCCGGACGGCCACCCGGTCGATTCGATCCCATCGCACCCGTACTACACCGTGCACGACCTGTTCGGCGTGTCGGTGTTCCTGCTGATCTTCTCGACGGTGGTGTTCTTCGCGCCGGAAATGGGCGGATATTTCCTGGAGTACAACAACTTCCTGCCAGGCGATTCGCTGAAGACCCCGCTGCATATTGCGCCAACCTGGTACTTCACGCCGTTCTACTCGGTGCTGCGCGCC
The DNA here is from genome assembly GCF_009674485.1 of Pseudoduganella rivuli. GTDB lineage: Bacteria > Pseudomonadota > Gammaproteobacteria > Burkholderiales > Burkholderiaceae_D > Rugamonas > Rugamonas rivuli_B. The sequence goes on from NZ_WKJJ01000023.1 coordinate 4,724, forward strand.
ACCACCGCCGACTTCATGTGGGTGCTGATGTTTGCCGTGGCCGCTTACGTGGCGTTCCTGTGGCTGAAGTCGCGCCTGTCCGGCATGGTCAAGACCGTCATCGCCGTGGTGGCGCTGGTGGCTATCGTCGGCATGCTGCCTTCCGTGCTGGATGCGAAATTCTGGGGCGTGGTGTTCTTCGGTTCGTCGGTCGTGATCCTGGCCTTCCTGCCATGGCTGGACCACTCCAAGGTGAAATCGATCCGCTACCGTCCGGACTGGCATAAATATGTATACATGCTGTTCGGCATCGCGTTCATCGCGCTGGGCTACCTGGGTACCCAGCCGCCGAGCCCGATCGGCACCGTCGTGTCGCAAGTGTGCACGCTGTACTACTTTGCCTTCTTCCTGCTGATGCCATGGTGGAGCGAAATGGGCCAGTTCAAACAGGTCCCATCCCGCGTCACGTACCACGCGCATTGATAGCCGACCATCGCTGAAGAGGACATGTACATGAATTTTGCTAAAAAGTTAATTGCAATCCTGGCACTGGTCGTCCCCGGACTGGCGCTGGCCAACGAGGGCGGCCACCCGCTGGACAAGGCGCCGGACCGCTCGACCAACATGGCTGCCCTGCAAAATGGCGCCAAGTTGTTTGTGAACTACTGCCTGAACTGCCATAATGCGTCTTCGATGCGTTATAACCGGTTGAAAGACCTGGGCCTGACGGAAGAGCAGATCAAGGGCAACCTGTTGTTTACTGCTGAAAAAGTGGGCGAAATGATGACGACGGCAATGCCGGCCAAGGATGCCAAGGCCTGGTTCGGCGCCGTTCCACCGGATTTGTCCGTGATTTCGCGCGCCAAAGCTTCGTCCGCAGGCACGGGTGGCGACTACCTGTATACTTATCTGCGTACTTTCTACAAGGATGACAACCGGCCGACCGGCTGGAACAACCTGGTACTGCAAAACGCGGCAATGCCGCACGTCCTGTGGGAATTGCAGGGCGTACAAAGCGCCAAATTTGCAGAGGAAGCGGATCCACACGATCCAGGCAAGAAAGTGCACAAATTCGTTGGTTTTGAGCAGGTGAAAGCTGGCTCGATGAGCAAGCTGGAGTTCGACACGGCCGTGGCGGACCTGGTGGGCTACATGGAGTGGATGGCTGAACCTGCCCAGCAAACCCGCAAACGCCTGGGCGTTTGGGTGTTGCTGTTCCTGTCCTGCTTTGTGCTCCTGGCGTGGCGCCTGAACGCATCGTACTGGAAGGAAGTTAAATAAGAGTATGGCGGCCCGGCTCGTTCGGGCCTTCATTATGTTTTGCGCCGCCCGCGAGGCGGGCGCGCTCCTTGGGGTGAGCCGCTTTTGCGGCTACATCCCATTTTGTTTCTAAGGAACTACAAAAATGATGGTTCTCTACTCGGGTACGACCTGCCCCTTCTCGCAACGCTGCCGCCTGGTCCTGTTTGAAAAAGGCATGGATTTCGAAGTGCGCGATGTGGACTTGTTCAACAAGCCGGAAGACATCTCGACCATGAACCCGTATGGCCAGGTGCCGATCCTGGTCGAGCGCGAACTGATCCTGTACGAATCGAACATCATCAATGAGTACATCGATGAGCGCTTCCCGCACCCGCAACTGATGCCGGCCGACCCGCTGATGCGCGCCCGTGCCCGCCTGATGCTGTTCAACTTCGAAAAAGAACTGTTCGTGCACGTGCACACGCTGGAATCCGAGCGTGCCAAGGCCAACGACAAGAGCCACGACAAGGCACGCGCGGAAATCCGCGACCGTCTGACCACCTTGGCGCCGCTGTTCCTGAAGAACAAGTACATGCTGGGCGACGAATTCTCGATGCTGGACGTGGCCGTGGCTCCGCTGCTGTGGCGCCTGGATCACTACGGTATCGAACTGTCGAAAACCGCTGCGCCGCTGATGAAATACGCCGAGCGTATCTTCTCGCGTCCAGCCTACATCGAAGCGCTGACCCCGTCTGAAAAGGTCATGCGCCGTTAATACCATGGCAGATATCTCCACCAAGCCCTACATGCTGCGCGCCATCTACGAGTGGTGCACCGACAGCGGCTATACGCCTTACCTGGCCGTCAAAGTCGATGCCGCCACCACGGTACCGATGGAATACGTGAAGAAGGGCGAAATTGTGCTCAACATCAGCTTTGGCGCCACTTCGGGGCTGAAGATGGACAATGACAGCATCCGCTTCCACGCCCGCTTCGGCGGCGTGTCGCGCGAAATTTTCGTGCCGGTGAATAACGTCATGGCCATCTATGCCAACGAAAACGGCCAGGGCATGGCGTTCGAGCCGCAACTGGGCCAGTACGAACCGCCAGCCGCCCCGGCGCCAGCCCCATCGGCGCCAACGCTGGCCCCCGTGCCAAGCCCGGCGCCGTCAGCCGAGTCCCGTCCCGCCGACACCAACGGCACGGACGCCCCGGACGACGGAGGCGAACCGCCGAAAAAGGGCGGCCGTCCTACCCTGACGCGTATCAAATAGCGTATAATCCGCGCTGAAAAGTTTACGCCGGCTTAGCTCATTTGGTAGAGCAGTTGATTTGTAATCATCAGGTGGCCAGTTCGAAACCGGCAGCCGGCACCAAGTTACTGATGCAAGTTGTATCAGGCAGTATCGAAAACCCGCCTCTCTCATAGGGAGCGCGGGTTTTTTGTTGTCCCGGGTAGGCTTACGATGTAGCGCGCAAGCGCACGGAAATACCGGCATTTCTGACGGTATACGCCGTCAGCGCAAAAGTGAGATGCCGTCAGGGAGGCAGCCATGGCACTCACCGATTCCTTCACCCGGCTGGTCAAGCCCAACAAGCCGACTGGCGACAAGTATGCCGATGGCGGCGGCGTGTACCTGCTGGTGACGCAGGCTGGGAAATACTGGCGCTTGGACTACCGCTACCTTGGCAAGCGCAAGACCCTGGCGCTGGGCGTTTACCCGGCTGTCTCGCTGGCCAGCGCACGCAAGCGGCGCGATGAGGCCCGCACATTGTTGGCCGAGGGCATCGATCCCAGCCTGGCAAAACAGGAGGCGCACCTCGCCAGAAGTTCCGCCGCCCTGCAAACCTTCGAAGTGGTGGCCAAGCAATGGATGGTGAAAATTGCACCGACCCGCACAGCCAGTACGCAAGAGAAGGTGCAGCGCTGGCTGGACCAGAATCTCTTGCCCATGATCGGGAAAAAGCCGATTGCCGACATCAAGCCGCGTGACGTATTGGCCGCCATGCAGAAAATGGAGGCGCGGGGCGCGGTTGAGTCTGCCCATCGGGTGAAACAGCTCTGCGGGCAGATATTCCGGTTCGCTGTGGCGCTCGACTTGGTGGAGCGCGACGTTACCGTTGACTTGCGTGGCGCTCTCGCGCCGACCGTGCGGCGGAATTTCTCTGCCATCACGGAGCCGAAGCAAGTCGGGGCGCTGATGCGCGCCATTTACGATTACCACGGCTTTCCTGCGGCTGTGGCGGCGCTCAAACTGGCCCCCTTGGTGTTTGTTCGCCCTGGCGAGCTGCGGGCTGCCGAGTGGACGGAATTCGATCTGGATGCGGCTGAGTGGCGGATACCTGCGGCCAAGATGAAAATGAAGATCGAGCATCTTGTGCCGCTCAGCAGGCAAGCGGTGGACATCTTACGCGATCTGCACCCGATCACTGGCGATGGGCGGTATGTGTTCCCTAGCCTGCGCAGCAAGGCTTGCATGAGCGAAAACACCATCAATGCCGCGTTACGCTACATGGGGTATAGCAAGGAAGTCATGACCGGCCATGGTTTTCGCGCCATGGCCAGGACCATTCTGGATGAAGTGCTGGGGGAACGTCCCGACCTGATCGAGCATCAGCTTGCTCATACGGTGCGCGATCCGCTGGGACGTGCGTATAACCGGACGTCGCATTTACCCGCCAGACGAGAAATGATGCAGCGATGGGCTGATTATCTGGATAAGTTGCGGATTGGGGCTAAAGTTATTCCGCTCCATGGCAGTGCAGAATAGTGGGCGGGGAAGGCAGTGGGCAAGGATATTCGCCGATTCAAGGCAAGCTTCTAACTTAAAAATATTTTAAATTATCAATAAATTCTAGATGCTTTGAGGCAAAATCGACTGAAGGGCCGCATGGGCTCCTCCGCAATACCGCCAAAGATCGGGTTTTAGTCGGCAAAGCTGAAGCAATACAAAACGAATCGTCCGCGCCTCCACTTGGCTAAGATCTTGGAAGCTAAGTTCATTAAGCAATTTTCCGATGAAGTCCATCCAATCTCGTTCATTCGACCTAGCTGCAGCGGAAATTAATCCGATTGTAAGAGCTTGATCAGCACTCAACGATTGCTCAGAGCAATTCCTTTGTACTCGCATTAAAATAATTATCTCATCTGCGAGTGCTGGATTTCTGGCGGCAGCTGCGACGGTAGCAAGGCCATTCAGAACTGCCGCGAAATTATCTGTGTTATTAGCCGAACGTAATTGATAATTTGCCGCCCTCAAAGCCTTTGCCGCCAAATTTGCTTGCTCTTCATTTAGCTTGAAAACGAGCGCCGAATTTACAAGGGGAATGAAAGACGAAAGCTCCAGTGGCAAAGACGAAAGTGCAGTTTCAATTGCCTCACTTAAATCATGAGGCAGCATCACTGCGGATTCCATGCCCCCCTCTAGTGGGCCGGGAAGATATGCAAAGGGGAAATGTACTTCATTCTTTAATTCAGAGGATTGAAGAATATATTCCCTAAGATATTCATGTAAAGTCGTGGAGTTTCGCTGGGCTGTCATCAATATTCGTCCAAGAAACTCCGCCTTAAGTTGTGCGGGATTGAGATAATCAGATTGCCATCTAGGTTCCTTACGGAGGTCAATTAAAGTTTGAATAAAAAAAAGAGGCTTCCGGCTGTGGCATTGAGTTTCGGAAAGGTGAATTACATTGGTTTTATTTTTCAAAACCGCCCAGTTTATGGAGGCCGCATGCGAAAAAATTGCTAGTCGTCGCCAATATGGGGGGGAGGAAATAAAAAGTCCATTTCGCGCTAACTCACCACCTACCAAAAATACTAAGTCGCAAAACTGAGAAAGTTCTCCAGATGCTGAAAGATCATCATCCACTATAGACTTAATCATTTGAACGGCATAGCCGGCAATCTTGAGGTTGCAGTTATAATAAGTCAAAGCTAGTTCAACGGCGCCAATTTTTGAGAGAACATCGGCGTTATTGGATAGCCATTCAAATGTGTCTTCTAATTCATTAATCTGAAACGAATTTAATGCAATCGAATCTACTAAGGAAGAATGTGCGGATTGACGAAGAATCTTCTTCAGACCTTCAGTTCGTTCAAAATCGATAATTTCATCAAATTTTCTCTTAGATACCATCTTTGAAAATGAGAAAATATCTTCATTCTGCCCAACAGCACCTACAAGGTCCTCGTAATAGGACTCGAAATCAGGAATGAGCGTGGGATAGTCCACCTCCCCACTCTTCATTCGTTCCAGGATTATCTGATCAATCCCTCCAGGTGAAGTAGCTAATTCGTCTAGCAACTGAGATAGTTCTTCATCGTGCAAGGCTCTCGCTAAAACTAAATTTAGCCAGTGCAGGCGCTTAGGTTTGGTCATGCCGACTTTAAATGCAAAAGTCTTAAATATTACACTCCGAACTTCAGGGTCGGGGTGCAAAGCAAAGCAATCTGAAACAACGAAGTTGATGTCAGCGTGTTGGAATTTAATGCTAGCTCTAGTTGGTAAGTCAGAGTTAACTAAAACCCACTCCCGTCCGGATTTGTCTGAAATGCTAACTTGTTCTTTTTTTTGATAGAGATCTCTAATAGCATCAAAAATATTTTTTCGAAGAAAAGACAATGCATCAGATCCAAACGATATCCAATTGGATGTCGCTTCAGATAAGTCGACCCCACAAGATTTTCGTCTTATTAAGTCATCCTGAATCGATGGTGGGTAGAATTTTAACGCCATTAGCGTCATCTTCACTTCATCATCGTAACTCATCGTTATCTTCCAGTGTGTAGTCTTTGGAGGCGATTTCCGCAATCGTGTTGCCGCACCATGTGAGAATATCTCCGTATACGTCGGGGTGATTACTCTTTAAATTGAAGATAACATCTCTCTCTAACCAGCGCCAATATCTGTTGCGTAATTCTAGAGAATCCACATTTGTCAAATTCAAAATAAGTAACATATTTTGCATTTTATATTGGTGAATTGCATTTTCAAAACTCGTATCTTCAGGAAGAATTGATGCCCATTCAAGAGCATCAATTTGCTTCCAGAGCCAGTTCGATCTTGCTGCTGCAATGTCTTCACTCACTCCACTCAACCATTGGTTCTTCAAGGAAGTAGTAAAAACCCGCATGATGCTCTCAAGCCAAGGACCCTCCTTCGGAATTCTTAATGCATCTGACATCCTGATCTTTAATAGATATTCACGGACTGCCCTAAGTTCAGCATTCTCGATGATAACGCCGTCGCGAACGGTAGATAATTCAAAGTAATACTGTAACTCGAGCAGATCAATCGGAACAAACACATAACAAGCTCGCCGTAATGTGGTCATTGCTCCATAAAATTGCTCTTTTCGTAGAACTCCGGAATAATTCCATGAGCTAAGTAAGTCAATGGAGGTTATTATCGGAGTTTCTTTCTTAGTAGTATTGTCAGAAAGGAGTGTGTGGTGATTCAAATACCTATCATCCACCATAAGAATATCAATGTTTTCAATATTCTGGAATACAGAAAGAGATGGGTGGGCGATCAACTCGTAATCAGAAATGTCGGAATCTTTAGGCGCAGGCGATAATACAATATCACCCTCGGCAATCCCGGTCTCTAGGTACGATTTAATATCGTCAATTACTGTTAGCTGCTCAGGTGCTAAGTGCTCGAAGTCAATCAAGGATTTAGCATGCGCTACTGAAGCAGGTGATAAATACACTTTTAGCCCCGATTTATGCAAGTGATTCAGTATCCCTGCATGATACAAGTGTATGAAAGTCAAATCATCGAAGTAAACAGTTGCACCGTCAGGAAGTTCAATGTTGCAACATGTGAGTTGACCCTGCATTTTCAAATAGTCGGTTGCAAGTTGTTGCTCGCGAATCGTAATATGCCCCATGGTTATAAGTTTATTTAGAACGCTTCCAGCGTGGCATAAAATATCGGAATAAGCGCTTAAGTCTACTTCCTCTTCACGAAGTGATCCCACTCGATGCACTGGGAATGAAGTGGCTACAAAGTGATTGGTATAGCCATCATTCCGTTTCATAGAAACTTCGGAAATCAGTGCAGAAAGCTCGTTGCCAATTTCAAAGGCTAGATCAGAGTTAATTGGAGCTTTTTCAGATGAAATGAATATTTCACCAAGTGAAATTAATTGAAGGGTGAAAATGGATCGTTTTATCTGTGATGGCTGGTGGAATTTAACCTTTTTTCTTTCCTTAAAGAATAATGGTAAGGTTGAATGTGGAATCGAAATGGTTTTAAATGTAGACTTTAATTTATCCAATAATCCGAGTCGACCTAGTGTCAAAATCGCAGTGGCATCAAGCGCCAGATGTCCGTTCGAAATTGCTACAGGTACTCGAGCACCACTAAACGCGGAGATAATTGCTCGACGACGCGTGTCGGCCTGATTGATGTTTAGTATCCCGTTCGCCAACACGAGGTCAACTAACGTACGATTCAGCATTTTTGCAGCTAAGAATGTCGGCATTTCACCTGAGATAGTATTCTTGATTGTCTCAGTCGCGCGGCGATTCCAGTCTGGTTGTGAATCTACTACTTCTTTTAAAGATAATTTGCGAACTGGGCCATCGTCTCCTGAATATTCTGCCGCTCTGTTCAGCCAAGATGAAGAAATCTCGCCCAAATCCCAGTCAGCTTCCGTTGCAAGCATATAGCCGTCGAGCAGGATTTGTGGACTGGTTGGCGAAATTTCTATCGCAGCGAGCATTAGGTCTTTGGCACGTGGTGCTGAGATATGTAATCCAATACGCGCGCTGTGCATTAATTCCTCAGCGCTCCGCTTTTCTCTATTTTTCCACTGCTTCTCAGCAAACTCGGCTAAAGACTCCCAAGCGCCAGAGGCAATGGCTATGTTCACTTCAAGCAATCTATCTCTTCGGTCGTCCCTTTGAGATAAAAGGTGCTGCAGCACGTTTGATGCTTCGTATAGCCTTCCGGCCCGAAATAATACCCAACTCCATGATGTCATCAGAATTTCTGACTGCTCAATAATGGCAGTATGTGCGCTTAGAAATTGCTCTAACTTATCGCACATGCCTGAATTTTCAAGCGCGATTACCAACGTTTCGGCATCTCCGATAGATTTTGTTTGTGTGTATAGTTCGCCAGAGTATTGCACCAGTTGATCCCAGTCTTTATTCTGAAGAAGCGCATCAACAAGGGATGATAGGTCAGATATCTTTTTCGATTCTTTGTACTGAATAATACGTGCTGTTACACTGGCATCACTTCCCGCTGCACCGGCAATGAACCGTCGAAGTTTTTCCAAGGTGCTCTCGGGCACGCCGCTTTCTTTGAGTTTAACAATTTTCTCTTCGGCCAGTTCTAGTTGACCGCTAGAGGTAAGTGCTTGAATTTCAATACTATCAAGCAAATCAGGAATAAGATGGCCCTGCAGCTGAGGTCTGTGTTGTGACAAATATTTCAACACCGCTAGCGGCGTGCCTTGATTTAATGTCAATACAAGTCGAGCAAAGGCTGCATCTAAGGATGCACCACCGTTAATAGCGTCTTGCTTATCAATTTCACGTTCGACAGAATCAAAATCCAACTTTAAGCCAAACCTGAACGCAAAATTCACACGTCTTAATGGATACTCACTGTGGTCCAAGCTTCTTTTGAGTAAATTGAGACCTTCATCTTTACTCTCAGGATCTCTGAGCATTAACCACAAATGGTAATCAGAGGCAGTATGTTCCAATTCACGGCAAAAAAGGTCTTTGGCGGCGATTGAAGCGCGTAGGAATAAATCTCTTGCCTTTCTTCTTAGTAATATTTCATGCTCATCATCATTGAGCGGAAAAGTATCTAATTCAAATGGAATATGGGACTCGAGACCTTTCCGTAGTTCAGCAGGTACTGCTAGGAACAGGTTTGACAGTGCGGCAGTGAACAGAAGAACTGGAGATTGTTCAAAGTCGGCTTCATGGATAGTAGCTGCTAAATTCAGAGCATCTTCCCATTTTTCGCTGGCAATTAATGAAGTGACCCAGAAAAATTTTCCATCGCCGTCTAAGCTGCCAAAATCTAGTTCAGACTTAGCGGCCCACTCCAATGCTGAAGAAGATCCTAATTCCTGTTGCGCAATTATGAAACGCGCAGAACGGGATAATGGATCTTCAGACCTTGAAAGCGCAATTTGAGCTTGGCTATATTGTCCTTCTAATCGCAAAAGTATACTTTCGGCGACTTGTGTCTCTTTGCAATCGGCTAATTCTGAAGCAGATCTCAGTAACGTACGGGCCTCGCAACGGTGCTCGGGATCGGCAAGAACTCTTGCGCACCAAGCTAACGCTCTGGCGCGTAAAGTAGTTGAGCCATATACTAACCCGCCAGTTAATACGGCGCTATATAATTTCTTTGCCTCCGCAACACGGTCGAATTCATGAAAGAATCTGCATTTCCTCAACCTATTTAGTCGCGATTCTATCTCGGCATCGACTAGAGGAACTACTTTTGGATTAGGTGGACCTTCGGTTTTTTCAGAAATCTGTATCAGTAAATCGTGATTCAGATTGGTAATTTGAAGGATCTCAGATTGGCCTTCTTCGATGCTCGTTATGGTGCGGGAGTTTTGATCAAGAATATTTTTAACAATTTGATCTGGATGTATGGCATTGAACGACTCAGCAAGGAATTTTCTGAGATGGACGTATACTTCGCTGGCACGACTGTGTGGTTTGCAGATCGAAAAATGATCTGCATCGATCGGAATCGGACGACTTGATAGTCCGGGATCACTGCTATCTGGCTTGGAAATTAGTCCCCAAAACCAGCTAGTAGGTTTAGTTTCCGTAAGAATCAAATGACGAATTCCTTTGGTAATGGCCCACTCTCGGTACCAGTGATTTAAGTCTCGTAATCCAGGGTTATTTCTTACTAACTCTACGGCAGCCGCTGATGGCCGGGTAAAAATCCGAAACCTATCTTTAAGGGATGCTTGGTCCGTACCCGAGTTGGGCGTTGCAATCAATGCCACGCGTCGAACTTGAGTCTGAAATTCCGCTGCATCAACGCGACTGGAAGCAAGTGAGCTAATTGTCCTCATCATTTGCTTGATGAGAAGGCCGCCTGTACTGTGTCCCACCAGTGCGACCTCGGGCCCTTTCAATTCGCTATGGGCTAAAATTAGCTCTAAGATGTTCAGCGCACGATCTGGTAGCGCCATAGAAGACTCAGAGGTCCAAAGAGAATTCGCTGCTTCGTATCCGACTGTCCAAATCGACACGGCAGGCAGATCTTTAGCAAACCATTTGATCCACAGTTCACGTGGAATACTGTCATTCTCCCAGCTCGTTTTGGGGCCTCCACCGTTACCATGAATGAACAAGACGTTTAGTCTCGTTGGTTGGTTGCCACTTACCTCAAGCTTTAAATTTGCCACAATACGTATCTCAGTCAAATTGTTGACGTTTTTCCAGCATTTATTGAGAAAGAAGTTTTCTTATATGAATATAAACATCCGATTGCTTTGTGGCAGGTTTCGATATTGAAGAGTGGTCTGCATCAATCGGAATTGGCCGGGTTTGTAAACCTGGGTCACTGCTATCTTCTTTTACAATGGTGCCGATATATCCAGTTGACTTCGTTTCGACAAGAATTAAGTGGGTAATACTTTTATTGGCAACCCATTCTCGATACCACAAGTTTAGATCTCTTAAGGCCGGGCTATTTCGCACAAGACCTTCCGTTGCGGCTGAAGGCCTAGTTAAAACACGTAGGGTATTCATGAGACTTGCTTGGCCCGAACCAGCGTGTGGTGTCGCGATAAATACAACATGGCGTACCAAGTCGCAAAACTTCGCGGCATCAGATCTTATAGATGAAAGGGAATCGGCGGTTCTTAGCATTTGCTTAATTATCAAGCCTCCCATGCTATGACCAACCAAGACTATCTCAGCTTCCATTGGCTGCTCTTTTGCCATTAATAGCTCTAGGATGTTAGTCGCCCGATCTTGGATCGCCATCGCGGTTTTTGAAGGAAACCAGCGCGTCTTTGGAGCCTCATATCCTATGGTCCAAATAGCAATGTCGTCGAAATCGGCATATAGCCAGCTAGGCCAAAATTGCGGTATAGTTTCCGAGCTTTGCCAAGTTGAAACTGGGTCGCCATTCAGTCCATGAATAAAGATAACATTCAATCGCGTTGGTAACCTTGATTTCTTGACTAATTTTAAATCTGCCAATTGGTTTTCCCGTAACTATTCTTGTTTATATGAACTCTCATCGTTTTTTTGTTGGGGTAGTTGACTTTTACCGAGTCCATAGACGAAATGAGTGATTTAAAGTAAAAAACCTAGGAATGGGTTGACCGATAAGTCATAGTGTACGTACCCAGTGAGTTTATTTGATACTCCTATGATAATAGGAATAGCTTACCCGAATACCACGAAACGGATGATGAAATGACAATAAGTTCGAATTCGGCGAAAAGAGTTCCTGTAAGTAATTTTATGTTATATTTCTAATTTATGAAATAGCATGGGGTAGATTGTGAAGAGCCGCGCTGAGATCAAAAAAGCCCATGAAGACGCTGTTTTGCGCGCTGGACTGACTGAGCACAACAGACTCCATGCCCTCAAATTGGAAGTGATCTCGCGTCCCGAGCCGCCAGATGCAATTCTTTCAGACGGCTCGATGATCACGTGGATGGAGGTCACTGCTGCGTTTTTTTCCAACGAGTGGGCGAAAGACCTAAGTAGTTACAATTCGATAAAGGGGCACATACCCATGGAGTCAGGGCTATACATGGGCATGGACAAGCAGTTCGCCGTGAACTTCTGCGATCTACTCCAGCAAAAGGCCGGGAAGGTATCGTATCAGCCATTGCTGAAACGCTATGGGCCGGGAATTTTGGTCGTAAGCCTCGAATCGCCTTGGCTTGATGCTGGGACGATCGATGAGATCGAGGAGGAATGGACCGGAAGAGGGCGTCCAGCCATCTCAAAGACTTTTGCTCATGTTTACCTCAGGCATAGAGCAGGAGGCGGCGATATTGTTCGGCTCTGGAACTGCGACTGAGGGGGCTGTACTCGAGATTTGTACTCGAGATTCATAATGCGGAGGCGATGGCGGGAGCGCCCTTTCAAACGGGCGCTGACGGTCGTCTGTTGAGTCTTAACTGTGATGTGATGCTATGAGGGCGGTCAACTGCTACCACGGCTGGCATGAATGCAGCGCTGCTGCCATTGGGCAATTTCCTCTGCATCCCAAGCGATTGACTTAGGGCCAATGGGAATCGGTGCGGGCAACACACCTGCCTTTACTTTCCGCCAAATCGTGGCGCGAGACCATCCGGTGGCTTCGATCACCGCTGGCAAGCGGAGGAATTTTCTGGTCGTAGTCATGATTGTTCCTGTCGTTCTTGAAAAGAAGTTGGCTAGGAAAAAGTAGTGCTTGAATTGATCTGTCATCTGCCCAAGTAAATCGAGGTGACCTGCTCGCGAAAATGGCCCATCTCCTTCGATAACGTGAGCCGCGCATCCTGATCGGCTTGCTTATCGGCGGCTGCTAGTTGCTTCGATGTGCTGCCGCCATTTGCGGGACACTGCCAGCTGGTCAATTCCGCATACCGCCGCTGCGCATACTCGTGCCGCAGCCCATGCACCCCATGGATGCCCGCCTTATCGCACTGCGCCCGAAAGCGGTTCAACTGATCCCGATACTGCATCTGCGCCGGAATCAAGCTGCCTTTGCCGGCCAGTGCCTGGGCCGCATCCAGCACGGCGCGCTGCTGCGCGGTCGTAATCGGCACCTCACGATATTTGCCACCCTTGGTCCAGCTATCCTGCAACCGCAAGAAGCTCCCGCAGTCCGCCCACCCCGGCTTGATCTTGATGCTTTCCTCTCGCCGCAGGCCAAACGCCGCCTGCAACTGCAAGGACATCCGCGTATAGGGATCGGTCACGCGGGCCAGCATATCGGCGTCCAGCACCTTGGCCTTCGAGACATTGGTGACAAACATCCGCTCCGCGATGCCGTAAGCGGCGTTGGAGCGCGCAATGACGTTGTCCTTGCCGACCTTCTCGGCCCACCATCGCAAAGCGCTCATGCGGTTTTTAATCGTCCCGGTGCTGACGCCGTCCTGCTTCCACTTGTTGAGCAGCGCCGCCACATGCTTCGGCTTCAGGCTGTCGGCATGCAAATGCTGGAAGCCGCGTGCGGCCAGGTCGTTCGCGCACAAGGTCAATAAACGCTCGCGGTCGGCCTGCGTCGCAAAGCTGCCGTCCCGGTTGCGGTGGCACAGTTGCTTAAGCTGATGGTTCAAGTCCTGCATGGCAAAGTCCTCCTTCCGATCTTTCGGTTTCAATGAACAACGATGCTGCGTGGTGTAAGTCAGTCTGGTCAGTGTTTCTGGCCGCCCGTACTGCCGCAGCAGGACAGGTTTGTATAAAGGCCTCGGGGCACCACCCCCGTGTTTGCGGTTGCTGTACTGCCTGCCCGCGCCGCATGCGCGTGTGGCACCGCTGCGCGTTCCCGGAGGGAACTGCCGCAGCGGGGACCAATCACCCAGGGTCCATGGAGTGCACCTCGTGCACGTATCGAAACAACTAACCAGCCCGAAGCGGGCAAAGGACTTCGCAAGGCTTGCTGGCGAAGTGGGGCGCTTGGCCCCGTCACTGACCACCATCACGTGGAAAAAAGCCGCTTGCCGCCTGGGTTTAAGCCCCATGCGGCGCGTCGTCACTGGTAGCACGCCGCCAGTAATGACGCGCGTGCTCGCATCCGAGACAACAGTTCTTGGTGATATTGGCGTCGCATGGTGTGCGACGGTCACCGGGAGTCGGAAGCGCCAGCGTTGGCGACTCATGCGTGTGCTGGCTTCCAGCGATACCGCTACTGGAGCATGCCAGTCGCGCAGAACGCAACCCAGGGCTTGATGCGGCCCGCAAACGCACGCAAGGGACGTGCGGGCCTATCGATGCAAGAAATTTCCTTGCCATATAGCGCCGCAAGGGCGCTGACCGGTAAAACATGCCACCGGATTCCGGTGGCTTTTTCTAGTCGCTGGCCACGTTGCCGTGCAACACCAGCTTGATCGACTTACGGAAGCGCGTTTCAGCGCTCAATATGCAGGCGGGTGACGACCGCAACGCCTATGCCGCTGAGTGCATAGGGACATGCGCGATGCATGCCCTCGTGGGAGCGATTCCCAAATATGAGGCTTTCATTCTATGTCCAGCACCGGCGTTTGCAAGCGATCCGTTTGCACCGGATCGCTTTTGCGGTGCACGCGGTTAAGAAGTGCGTTGGCCAAGAGCGCCAGCCGCGCAGCACTTTTCGTTTTGGCGGTATTTCTTCAAAAAAGGACAGCAATCTAGCTCTGTAGTGTGGTTCCGGCAGCCGCAATGTAAGCCCTTGTTGCCTTGTAGGGTTGCTTGCCATGTAGCCGCTGTGTCAGCGGCATCAACCAGCGCCACGCGGCGCGCCCTTGGCGACGGTACGCCGTTCCAGCCACTCCCGGCCGCCAGCATCGAGTGCCGCAGCGATGACAGCCGGCGGCAAACTATACACCGTGGCCCAAGTAGCGCGCCCATCAGCAGCATTGGCCGGAAAGCTGCTGGCCTCAATGGGCCAGTGATACTTGCGCTTGAGGGTCTTGACGATGGCGGCGAGCGTAACGCGGCCTTGCAGCGGTTCGGCGCCGGTCTGGTCGTCGTTCGACAGCAGCACGGCCAGCACGGCGCCCCTGGAAGTCAGCGGGCCGGGGAATTTGGGTGGTTTGCTTGGCATGGACGCATTTTAGCCGCAAGGCAGCTATCGCTTCTTTAGCCATTGGCATTACGTCCACCGCACCCTGAAATTACTTCGCCGTCACCACATTATCCGCCGGCCCGGTCGCATTGGGGGAAACCGTCACCACGGCCCCGGCAAACGTATTGATCGTATTGTTATGGCCATAAACGTTAACGGTATTGGTACCGGACTGCACAGTCGTCCCGGCCGGGACATTGACGCTTTGTCCCGCGCTCAACGTCAATGACTGGCCCGCCTGCAAAGTCTTGGCGACCGGCGCCTCTGCCGTGCCACTGCCGCCACCACATGCGGACAGGGCAATTGCACAGATTGCGGTGGTAATGAACAGCTTCATGCGGTGCATCAGTTTCTCCTGAGGATGTTAATCAAAAAGAAACGCACTTTACATATGCTAGAAGCTTGAAATCTATTCAATTATTTCATTTTGACCATTTCCTCTAATTTGGCGCGATTCCATCCTGAAAGTGCAAATCGCGCCATTTCCCCGCCATCACCAGGCTCCCGCACGCCAATCGTGCCATCCTTGACGCCCCCCAAGCCCTAAGTTACCTTTTGTACAAAACAAAGCAGCCCCTCCGACGACTTCCCTGCGAGATTCCATGCTCCCAGTTTTCTACGCTCCCGTAGATCAAGCCCCGCCCGCGCAGGCCGCCGTCGCGCCTGCCGCCAGTTACGAACAGCAGTTCGAACAAGCCCGCAATGCCGCCAATAATGGCCAGCCCGCCATGGCCGTCGAGATATATACCCGTCTGCTGGCTGCTTCGCCGAATAACGTGGATGTGCTGTATGGCCGTGGCCTGGCGTACAGCCGGATGCAGCAGTGGGAGAGCGCGGAAAAGGACATGCTGGCCGCGGCCAATGCCGCGCCGGCCTATACCGATGTCTGGTCATCGCTGGCCGATATCTATATGTGGACCGACCGTCCCGCGAAAGCCATCGCGGTCTACGACAGGCTGATTGCGCAGAAACCGACTGATGCCGCGCTGTACGTGGCACGCGCCAAGGCGTACCGCGACGCCAGCCAGCCCGGTCCCGCATGGGCCGACCTGGACAAGGCGGCGGAATTGAATGGCGACCGGCAAGCCATTACCGATGTGCGCGATTCGATGCAGCCGAAAATCACCGCGCTGGCATTGGCCGCGCCGGGCGCCGTGGCGCCGGCCGGCTTTGACTGGCAGGCCAGCCTGTCCGGCAGCGCCACCAGGGTCGATCCGCGCGACCAGCGCTGGGCCGACCAGACCTTTGCCGTGCGCCGCTATTGGGCGCGCGGCTCGCTGGCGTTTGAAACCCTGCGGGTGCACCGCTTCGACGACCACGACGTGGCGTGGGCGCTCGACGGCTATGCCAACCTGTGGAGCGGCGCGTATGCCAACGTGCGCTACCAGCAGGCGCCGCAACAGCGGCTGTTCCCGCACCGTTCGTGGCGTGCGGAGGTGTACCAGAGCGTCGGTGGTGGCTGGGAACTGTCGGCCAGCAATGACACCATGCTGTTCGCATCGCGTGTCGATATCTATGGCCTCGGCATCGCCAAATACATCGGCAACTATTACCTGCTGCTGCGGCATACCAATGTGCTGACGGCGACGTCGCATGGCACGGGCGACCGCCTGCTGGGCCGCTATTACTACCGGGGTGACGGCGACAGTTACGTGGAACTGGCGCGCAGCCGCGGGCGCAGCGACGATACGCTGTCGCTGGTGGGCGGGCGCACGCATTCCGGCGCCACCGGCATCAACTGGGTGCATTACGTGACACCGCGCTGGGGCTTCAAACTGGGCGCCAGCTATTCGCGTGAATCCACGGGCGGCAAGGAGAAGGGCGTTTCAGCGGCCCTGTACCGGCGATGGTAACCGCTGCCGAACCCGCACCCACACATGCGGCGGCGCCGCCGCAGGGGTTCGGCGCGATAGCCGCATCTTTTCTCGGCTATTTGCCGGGGCTGGTGCTGGCCATGGCGTGTTTGCGTATCGCGGAAGTGGCGCAGGGCGCGCGGGCTGGCGCGTCATCGAGCGTGCTGGGGTCCGCCATTGCCTATGACGCCAGCGCACTGCTGCGCTATGGCTTGCCGCTGTTGCTGCTGGCGTGGCCTTTCCTGCGTTCGTCATCGCGCCGGGTGCACGTGGCGGGCCTGGGCATCGGCTGGACCATTGTGCTGTGGGGCCAGGCGGCGCTGATGCACTATCACGCATCGGCCGGCGTGCCGCTGGGGGCGGACTTGTTTGCCTATTCGTGGCAAGAGATCCGTACCACCGTGGCCGGCGGACCGGCATTGGGCGCGCCGTTGCTGGCCGGCCTGGCGCTTGCGCACGCGGCGTTGTGGGGCTGGCTGGTTTTCCATGCGCGCAGCGGCAAGCCGCGGTGGTCTGCGCGCGCGGGCCTGGCGTTTGCCGCGATGGCGGCCGCCAGCCTGTTGCTGATGCCGACCCGGCTCGATAACGTATTGCCTGCCGCGACAGGTTCCGCCACGCTGGCCGCCAACAAGGCTGCCTGGTTCCTTGACGATAACGTGCATCACTGGCGCACGCACGAAGCGCCCGCCAAGCCGGTCGCAGTGCAAGCCACCACGCCAGCCACCACGCCAGCGACCGCGCAACATGCGGCCGATCCGGCCAGCCGCCCCGATTATCCTTTCCTGCACAGCGAACGCACGCCCGATACGCTGGGTCCCTATTTCACCATCAATGCAGCCCAGAGGCCCAATCTCGTGCTGATCGTCGTCGAAGGATTGGGACGCAGTTTTTCCGGCCCCAACGCGCGGCTGGGCAGCTTCACGCCGTTCCTCGATGAACTGGCGCAGCGCAGCCTGTATTGGGAAAACTTCCTGGCGACGCAGGGGCGCACGTTCGCCGTGCTGCCGTCGCTATTGGGTTCCGTACCCTACGGCCCGAACGGTTTTGCCGCGCTGCCCGCCATGCCGCCGCACGCGGCCTTACCCGCCGTGCTGCAGGCACAGGGCTATCACACCCGGTTCTATACGGGCTCCAACCTGGAATTCGACAACCAGGGCCAGTACCTGCGCAGCGCGGGCGTGGATAAGCTGTACAGCGAACGCGATTACGGCCCGGCTTACCAGCGCAGCAATGACTGGGGCTATGCGGACCGTGCGCTGGTCGATTTCGTTCTGGCGCGGGAAAAGAGTGAAACGCGGCAGCCGTTTGCCGCCATCCTGCAGACCAACAGCATGCATACGCCGTTTGTGTTCCCCAGCCAGGATGACTACCGCAGGAAAGTGGAACAGCGGCTGGCGCAGCTGAACGTGGCGGAAGAGCGGCGCGGGCCGTACCGCGCGCAGCGCGACATCTATGCCAGCATCCTGTACACGGACGACGCATTGCGCCACTACTTCGAACAGGCCGCGCAATTGCCCGGCCACGCCAATACGATTTATATCGTGACCGGCGACCACCGCTTGCCGGAAATTCCGATGGAAACGCGCCTCGAGCGTTATCACGTGCCGCTGCTGGTCTGCTCTCCGCTGCTGAAAGGGCCGCGTGCAATCAAGGCCGTGTCGTCGCAATTCGACCTGGCGCCGTCCCTGCTGGCATTCCTGTCGCACCATCACGGCATCAAGACGCCGGCCGCTGTCACCTGGCTGGGCAGCGGCCTGGATATGGACACCGGGTTCCGCAACCTGCACGCGCTGCCGCTGAAGCAGACCAAGACGGAACTGAGCGATTACGTGTCCGGCCCGTTGTACCTGGGGCAGAACCAGTTGTACACGCTGTCTGACAACATGCGCCTGGCGCCTGTCGACGATGCGCAGGCGAAGGCGCAAGTGCGCGCGCAATTCGATAGCTTCATCGCCAGCAACGATGCGATGGCAAACAGCGGCAAGCTGGCGCCGCCGGAATCGGTTGCGCCGCAGCTGGCGTTCCGCGAAGAAGGCCGCTCGTTGCAAACCGCACCGGTGGCATCCGGCCTTGGTGGCGTGGTGGTCGACAATACGCACATGCGCCGCGATGGCGCCATGCTGCAAGTCGATGCGCGCTTTGCCAACCATGCGCAGGGCCGCTCAGCCACCTTCGTGCCGCTGCTGGTGCTGACCGATGCGCAGGGCAGGGAACTGGGCGAAGCCTATGGCAAAGCCGGTGCGCTCGATGGCGCACAGGAATTGCCCGTCACCTTGCAGATCAAGACGTCCGCGCTGAAGCCGGGACAATACTTCGTGTCGGTGATCCCGTCGCACCCGGATACGGGCAAGCCGGTCGGCACGGGGCAATACCACGTGCCGGTGCAGCTGTGAGGGCGTTGATCGCCACGCTGCTGGCCTGCTGCATGTTGCAAGCGCAGGCGGCGCCCCGCGCCATCTGGACCTGGGAACCCGAGTCTTATGCGATGCTGCAGCGCGAATCCGAAGCGGATGCAGCCATCGCTTTCCTGCAGCAGAAAGGAATCCAGACGGTCTACCTGTACGCGGATGCATACCAGGGACACAACCTGATTGCCGAACAGCCGCGGTTATACGGGCGCCTGATCCAGCGCCTGCACCGGGCCGGGATCAAGACCTATGCATTGCTCGGTTCCGCTTACCTGCACACGGAACGCTATGTGCTGCCATCGCACCGGAAAGAAGCGCTGGCCATGGTACAGCGGATTTTCGACTATAACGCGCAGGCGGCGCCGGAGCAGCGCTTCGACGGCATCAACCTCGATATCGAACCGCATATCCTGCCGCAATGGAGCAGCCAGCGGCTGGCGCTGCTGGCCGGCTTCCTCGACATGAGCAGCGCCATCATGGCGGCCCGGCGCCAGGCCGGCCAGACTTTGCCGATCGGTCCCGCGATCCCGTTCTGGCTGGACGGCATTGCGCTCGAATGGCAAGGCAAGCGCAAACCCGCCAGCGAACATGTGCAGGACGTATACGACTACGTGGCGCTGATGGATTACCGCGACCACGCGCTGGGGCCGGACGGCATCGTCAGCCACGGCGCCGATGAAATCGCCTACGCGAAAGCGATTGGCCGCACCGTGTGGCTGGGTGTGGAAACCCTGCCCAATGAATTGAAGAAGGTGTCGTTCGAGCACTTGCGCGAAGCGGACATGGAGCGGGAACTGGGGCTGGCGCAGCGCAGCTTCGAAGACAACCGGGCCTTTGGCGGTTTCGTCATCCATCACTACAGCCAGTACCAGCGCTGGCTGAAGAGTGCCAAATAAGTCGGCGCGAAATCAGCGCGTGCTTTGCAGTTGCCGGCCATAGGCGGCCAGCGCGCCATAGACGGCGGGTTCGGCGGCGGCCAGCGCATCGATGCGGGCCAGGTAGGCGGCGGCGGATTCAGGATACGCCAGCGTGGCGCGCCGCAACTGCGCCTGTGCATCGGCCATGCGGCCTTCCTCCGCCAGCAGGGCGGCGTGGCGGAACGCCACTTCATCGGTCGGTGCGAAGTGCAGCACACGCTCATTGAGTGCGCGGCGCGCGGCGACGGGCGCATCGCCCGCCACAAACACTTCCGGTCCGATCAGTTCACTCAGGGGCGCCAGCAGCGAATAGTCGCGGATGTGGTGCAGGGTGCGCGCACGCAGCGCCAGGTCGGCGGCGGCTTCGCCCTGTTCGAATTGTTCGCGGATGGCGGCATGGTCGCGCGCTGTCTTGACTGCCGTGAACAGCAGCGCCACCAGCGCCAGCACCGCGATCGTGTTGGCCCGCAGCTGCCGGCCGGAAGGATCGGCAATGCCCGCCAACAGCGCTGCGAGTCCGAGGAAGTACGCGTAATGCAGCGGTTGTTCCAGCATCGAGTGGATCAGCAGGATGCCCAGCGCGCCGCACAGATACAGGCGTTCCATCGTGCGCGGCTGGCGGCCCAGGCGGACCGCAAACAGCAGCACAGGGACGGCCAGCGCCAGCACGCCGGGCAGGCCGGCCGCCGCCATCAATTGCAGCGGCAAATTGTGCGCGTACTGGTCGACCGCGAAGCGGGCGGGCGCCGTCAGCTGGGCTTCCAGTTGCAGCGCAAAGCTGTCGAAACCCACGCCCAGCCATGGGTGCGACATGAACATGTGCAACGCGTGTTCCCAGTAAAACATGCGGGGACCGAACGCGCCGTTTTGCGGCGAGACCAGTCGTGTCAGTTGCGGGCCCAGCCCCGTTGGCGTGATGCGGGCCGCCACCGCCAGCACGATGACGGCGGCCACCATGACCAAGACCGCAATGCGCAGCCAGCGGTGCAGATGCTGCAGGCGGCCCGTGACAGGGGCCAGCAGCAAGCCAGCGCCCAGCAGCCAGGCCAGGTACAGCAGCATGCTGCGCGAGCCGGACAGCGCCAGCACCGCCAGCAGCACTGCGCCGCAAGTGAGGGCCCGGCGCAGCGCCAGCTGTCCGGTCAGCGCCAGGTAGGCGCACGACGCCAGCGCCAGCGCTTCATACGTGGCGAAATGGTTTTGCTGCGACAGGTTGCCAAATACGCCGTATTCGGCAACCGGCTGGGGCGTGCTGACCAGTCCCCCGAAGGCGCTCCACCAGCCCTTGTATTGCAGCAGGCCGAACGCCGCGCTGACCATGCCGCCCGCCACCATGGCCCAGGCCAGGCGCGCCAGCAAGGGCGCCGCGCCCATGCTGGCGGCCAGCGTGCGTCCCGCCACCGCCAGACCGCCGGCCCACAGCAGGTACAGCGCCAGCAGCACGCCGCTGGCGGCATAGGCGAACTTGCCGGCGGCCAGTTGCAGCATGGCGAGCGCCACCAGCGCCAGCGGCGCAACGGTGATCGCGGGAACCAGCAAGGGAGACGCCGCCGGGCGCGGCAAGAGGAACAGCATGCCGAACAGGCCGCACACGGCGGCCAGCCACTCGGCATGGAAAGACGTCAGGGGAAGATCGTGCCAGGGTTGCAGGAAGGGCAGGCTGGCCATCAGCCCCAGCATGACGCACGCCCAGCGGTCGCCAGTGCGAGCGTCCAGTCGTACGTCAGGTAACACAGCAGGCATGGCCGGCATTTGCATGGTGAAACGCCGGCACGCCAGCTTAGCGGTTGGCCGATTTACCCAGGGTCAGGTTGCCGATGCCGCCCACGCCCACGGTCTGTACCGGCAGGTTGCTGCCGACCGTGGTGTTGGTGCCCAGCTGGCCAGCCGTATTGCGGCCGAATGCGTACACGGCGCCATCGCCGCGCAGCACGGCAATGTGGCCGGCGCCGATGGCCATCGCCACCGCATCGCTGACCGCGTTGACCTTCTTCGGTGCGAACGAGACGAGCGTGGTGCCATCGCCCAGCTGGCCGAAGGTATTGTTACCCCAGGTCCAGACCGAACCGTTGTAGTTCACGATGCCGCTGTTATAGGCGCCGGCGGATACCGAGCGCACGCCGCTCATGCCCGCTACCGGTACCGGCAAGCCTTTCACGGGAACCGGCGCGTAATGCGCAGGCGCCGTGCCACCCAGCTGGCCATAGCTGTTGTTACCCCAGCCCCACACCGTGCCATCCTGTTTCAGCACCAGCACGTGCGCCATGCCGGCTGCGATGGACGTCGCATTGGTGATGCCCGCCACTGCGGCGGGAGCGGCGGAGCGGCCGGCGGAGCCGTTGCCCAGCTGGCCGAACAAGTTGACGCCCCAGGTCCAGACTTTGCCGTCGGCCGCCAGCGCCACGCTGTAATCCTGGCCGGCCGCGATGGATTTCACATTGCTCAAGCCGTTGACGATGGCTGGCGTGGCGCTCGATGCGCCGCCCTTGCCCCAGCCCCAGACACTGCCGTTCGCGGCCAGCGCCAGCATGTGCGCCTGGCCGGCGGCAATGGCTTTCACGTTGCTCAAGCCGGTCACCGGTTGCATGCCGCGCGACGAGACCAGCCACACGGTGCCGTCCTGTTTCAATGCCAGGGTGGTCAAAGAACCACCCGTCTTGATGGATTTCACATCGCTCAGGCCGCTGACCAGCACGGGCGCCAGTACCGCCTGGCCCGCATCGTTGCGGCCCCAGACGTAGACTTTGCCATCGGCGCCCAGGCCGGCCGTGTTCTCCTGGCCGGCGGCCAGGCGGTTTTCATCGGCCAGCGCTTCCCGTGCCACTGGCGCAGGCGCGCCCTGCGCATGGCGGGGCGCGCTGTCCGCGCTGCCGCTGTTCATGCTGCCGCCACAAGCGCTCAGCGCCAGCAGTGCCGTCGTTCCAGCCGTTACTTCATACCATTTCGCCATGTGCAGACCAACCCGTAATTAAATTGCAATCTTCGCAAGATCGTGAACTGCGTATGGTACTTTTGGTATTGTCCCTGGTCAACAGAAATATTCTTCTAATAAGTATACGGAGGCAAGACGCCGCCCCGGACGGGGTGGACGTCAGACTGCCGGGGGCTTATTTGACGCCGGTTTCGTCGCGCGGATCGCGGGCCAGCAGGCGCGCCACCAGTGCTTGCGGCTGGTCGCCGTCGAACAGGACGCCGGCCACGGCATTGGTGATCGGCATGTCCACGCCCCGGCGCGCAGCCAGGTCGCGTACGGCCTTGGCGCAGGGCACGCCTTCGGCCACGTGACCCAATTCGCTCACCACGGTTTCCAGCGACTTGCCTTGCGCCAGGCCGAGGCCCACCTTGCGGTTGCGCGACAGGTCGCCGGTGCACGTGAGGATCAGGTCGCCCATGCCCGTCAGGCCCATGAAGGTTTCCGCCTGGCCGCCCAGGGCAAGGCCCAGGCGCGTGATTTCCGCCAGGCCCCGGGTGATCAGGGCGGCGCGCGCATTCAATCCCAGGCCCAGGCCGTCGGCCACGCCGGTGGCGATGGCCAGCACGTTTTTCACGGCGCCCCCCACCTCGACACCGACGAGGTCCGGGGTCGAATACACGCGTAAATTGCCTCCATGCACTATGGAAACAACTTTATTACGCAGATTTTCCGAGCTGGAAGCGATCGCCAGCGCACATGGCAAGCCGCGTGCGACTTCCTGCGCGAACGACGGACCGGACAAGGCGCCGCCGGGAACCGCGTCGCCGAGAATCTCTTGCACGATCTGGTGCGGCAGCAAACCGGTCTCATATTCGAAACCTTTGCACAGCCACACGATATTGGGGATGGCGCGGCCCTTTAACTGTTGCAGCAGGGGACGCAGGCCGGCCACGGGGCTGGCGGCAATCAGCAAGCCATCGTCGCCCGCATGGGCAACCGCCGTGTCGAAATCCGCGGAAACAGTGAGGCCGGGGGGGAATGGGTGGCCCGGCAAATAAGCGAGGTTATCGCGCGCGGCGGCCATTTCCTGCATCGCCGCGGTGTTGCGACCCCACAACATTACGTCATGGCGATGGGCCAGTGCGATGGCGACAGCCGTGCCCCATGCGCCGGCGCCCAGCACGCCGACACGTGTTTTTTTCTTGTCTTGCATGCGTCAAATGCCCCAGATGTCGCTGCTTTTCACATAACCGGTGGCGCCGTCGCGGTGGCGCACCTTGACCCAGCCGCCCGCGCCGACTTCCAACAGTTCCAACAGTACGCCTTTGTCGGCGATAAAGGCCAGCGGCGAATTGTCGTCTGCCGTGGCGCGGATTTTCGCAGTGACGGTTTTGACGACCACCGTGCGCTTCGGACTCAGCGCGCGGGCTTCGGCCCAGGCCAGGTCGCCGCCCGCATCGCGGACTTTGACCCAGTCGCCATAGCTGAGCACGATTTCGACCGGCATGCCGCGTGGCGCCACGAACAGCTTGCTGCCTTTGGTCGACGGGGCGTCGTAGAGGATGGCTGGCGCCGCGCCCACCGATTTGAAATCCAGCGCATGGCTGGCGCTGGCGGCCAATAACAGGGTGGCGCCGGCAATCAAACGGGAAACGGTGGTGGTGCGGGTCATACGGTCATCTCAAGGCAAGTTGCGGACGGGGAGTCTGAAAACAGTCAAAGGCCGTTACCGGCCTTTGACGGGGTACTGCTATCTTACTTTAAGTGCAATTAGTGCGCTGCACCATTGGCTTCCGGCGCAGCGGCTGCGGCGGTAGCGGCTTGCTGTTCAGCCAGGGCAGCCAGGCGCTGCTGGTAGAACACTTCAAAGTTGATTTCCGCCAGGTGTACTGGTGGGAAGCCGGCGCGGGTGATCAGGTCGGCGATGTTGGCGCGCAGGTAAGGGTAAACGATGTTCGGGCAGCCGATGCCCAGCAGTGGATCCAGCTGCTCAGCAGGAATGTTGCGTGCTTCGAAGATACCGGCTTGCTTGCCTTCCACCAGGAAAGCGACTTTGTCTTTGACCTTGGCGGTCACGGTGATGGTCACGGTCGATTCGAAGATGCCGTCCGCCAGCGGCTCAGCGCCTACGTCCAGGGCCACTTCGATTGCCGGCGCTTCCTGCTCCAGGAAGATGGCTGGCGAGTTAGGCTGTTCCAGCGACATGTCTTTCAGGTAGACGCGTTGGATTTGGAATACGGGTTGCTTGATTTCTTCAGACATGGAACGCTTTCGTAGAGTGGAAAAGAGCGGCCTGAGCCGCTCACGATGTCATGCGTTGCAGCGGCAGCGGGTAGCTGCCGCCCAAATGCGCTGGCAATTGTAGCAAAACGAATATGAGGCGGGTCATCCTTTTAACAAGGGGTCCAGGCCGCCCGCCTGGTCCAGCGCGTACAAGTCGTCGAAGCCGCCGACGTGGGTGTCGCCGATATAAATCTGCGGCACCGTGCGGCGGCCGGTCTTTTGCATCATCAGCATGCGTTGTTCGGGGTCGAGGTCGACACGGATTTTTTCAATCGCATCGACGCCTTTGGAAACCAGCAGGCGCTCGGCCCGGACGCAGTAGGGGCACACGGCGGTGCTGTACATCGTGACATGAGCAGTCATGGCAATTCCTTCCTGTTATCACTTTGCCAATGGCAGCCCGGCGGTTTCCCAGGCGGCCTGGCCGCCCTCGAGGACGACCACGTTTTCGTAACCCGCCTTTTCCAGGGTTTTGGCGGCGCCGAATGCGCGCGAACCTTGCTGGCACACGACGACGATGGTGCGGTTCTTGAATTTTTCCAGCTCGCCCGTGCGGTTCGCCAGTTCGCCTGACGGAATGTTTTTCGCGTCAGGTAAGTGGCCGGCCGTAAAAGCGGCGGCATCCCTGACATCCACAATGGCGGCTTTGGTCCGGTTTATCAATAGCGTGACTTCCTGCGGAGAGGCTTTTTTGCCCCGTTGCGTGAGGACTGGCCACAGCAGCGCACCGCCGGAAAGGACGGCGATACCAATGAGAAAGATTTGGTCGATGAGGAATTTCACGGTGTTCCAATGGTTTAAGGGTATCCGAGCATTATAAAATAGAAGCTTGAAACCTACTTCAGCAGCTTTTTTCACACTTGATAGACAGAGCTATGTACAAAATTGTTTTCATGCGTCACGGCGAATCCACCTGGAACCTCGAAAACCGCTTCACTGGCTGGACCGATGTTGATCTGACGGAAAAGGGCGTGGCGGAAGCCAAAGCCGCCGGCAAAGTATTGAAGGACGAGGGCTTTACGTTCGACCTGGCGTACACGTCCGTGCTGAAGCGTGCCATCCGCACGCTGTGGCTGACGCTGGACGAAATGGACATGATGTATCTGCCGATCAAGCACGACTGGCGCCTGAATGAACGCCACTATGGCGCCCTGCAAGGCCTGGACAAGGGGGAAACCGCCGCCAAGTATGGCGACGAGCAAGTGCTGGTATGGCGCCGCAGCTATGACACGCCGCCGCCGGCCCTGGCTGAAAACGATGACCGCACGTCGTTCAACGATCCGCGCTACGCCGGCCTGCCGAAAGCGTCGATTCCGCTGACCGAGTGCCTGAAAGACACCGTGGCCCGCGTGATGCCGGCCTGGGACGAGGAAATCGCGCCAGCCATCCGCGCCGGCAAGAAAATCATCATTTCCGCCCACGGCAACAGCCTGCGCGCGCTGATCAAGATGCTGGACGGCATCAGCGACAGCGACATCGTCGGCCTGAACATCCCGAACGGCCAGCCGCTGGTCTATGAACTGGACGCGGACCTCAAGCCGATCCGCCACTACTACCTGGGCGACCCGGCAGCAATTGCCGCAGCGCAAGCAGCGGTTGCCAACCAGGGTAAGGCCAAGTAATCCCTGATGTCGTGGTCTTCGATTTTCCGCCGCGTAACGACGCGGCGGGCGCGGTTGCCTGTGCTGGCGTCCCTGTTGCTGTCCTCCGTGCTGGCCGCGGGGGCGGCGCACGGCGCTGCCGCCAAGCCTACCGAGCGCAGCAAGCAAAAAGCCGCCGCTGAAGCGGAGCGCGCGGAGTTGCAGCAAAAGCTCAGCAACCTCAAGCGCGACATCGGCAAGACGGAAAGCGCGCGGGAAGATGCGGCCGATACGCTGGCCGAATCCGAAGAAGCGATTTCCAAGGCCAACCGCACGTTGCGCGAGCTGGGTGACGAGCAGGCGCAAACCAATGCCCGGCTGGCGGAACTGGCGGCGGAACATGCTCGGTTGCAAGCCACCGTCGACAAGCAAAAACAGCAGCTGGCCAAGCTGTTGCGCGAGCATTACGTGGCGGGCAACGAAGACCGCATCAAGTTATTACTGTCCGGGGATAACCCGAACCGCATCAACCGCGACCTGCAACTGATGGCCTACGTGTCGCAGGCGCAGGCGCGGCTGCTGGAATCGCTGCGCGCCAACCTGAAAGCCGTGGAAAGCAACCAGGCCGAAGCGGAAAACGCGCGCAACGAACTGGAAGAAATTGCGCAGGAAGAACGGCACCAGAAGTCCGTACTGGAGCAGGAAAAAGCCAAGCGCGCCGCCGTGCTGGCGGGTCTGTCGCAGCGCCTGGTGGCGCAGCGCAAGGAAGCCGGCAAGATGGCGCAGGATGAACAGCGCATGGGTGCGCTGGTCGACCGCCTCAACAAGTTAATCGAAGAACAGGCCAGGGCCGCGGCGGCGGAAAAGCGCCGCCTGGAGTTGGTGGCCGCCGCCAAAGCCAAGGCCGAAGCCGAAGCGAAGGCCAAAGCCAAAGCTGAAGCGGACGCGAAAGCGCGCCAGCTGGCGCAATTGCGCGCGAAAGCGCAGCAAGCCGAGAAAGAGCGGCTGGCGAAGCAGGGCAAGCCTGGCGCGTCGGTGCCGGTGGCTTCGGCGCCGCCGGCGCCCGTCAGCACGCCGGTGAAGCCGGCGCCGGAAGAGCCGCGCGTGGCCTCCGTGCCTGCCGCCGAGCCGGCGAAGGAGCCCGTTAAGGCCCCGGTCAAGGAACCCGTCAAAGAACCGTCGAAGGACACCGCGGTCGCCGCGCGCGAACCGATCGCCGTGCGCGAAGTGCCGAACGACGAGCCGCCGGCCCGTCCCGCGCGCGCCGCCGACGTGGCGCTGGCGCCCGCCGCCGCGGAAGGGGCGTTCGCCGCCATGAAGGGCCAGTTGCGTCCGCCCGTGGCCGGCAAGGTCGGGGCCCGCTTCGGCACCAAGCGGGGCGATGGCCCAAGCTGGAAAGGCATGTTCATCCGCACGGCGGAAGGGGCGCAAATCCATGCGATTGCCGCCGGCCGCGTGGTGTTTGCCCAGTGGCTGCGGGGCTTCGGCAATTTGATCATTGTCGATCACGGCGGCCAGTACATGAGTATTTACGGAAACAACCAGTCGCTGCTGCGGCGCGAAGGGGATGCCGTCAAAAGCGGCGACGTGATTGCCGCCGCCGGAAATACCGGTGGCAACGAGGAATCGGGTTTATACTTTGAACTCCGGCATCGGGGTAAAGAGTTCGATCCTGCTTCCTGGGTAAAGTTTTAAAGGGATCCGGGCGGCATTACCTGCTGCAAGGACAAGAAAACGGTGGGCAACCCGCCCGCCACACAGAGACGCTGGCGCATCATGGGCAATAAAATCAAGAGTTTCGGCCTGGTCGGCCTGGGTATGGTGGCCGGCATCGCCGCTTCCATGCAGTTTTCCGCTATCGCGCAAAAGCCCATGGGCACGCCGCTGCCACTGGAAGAGTTGCGCCAGTTATCCGACGTCTTCGGCTTGATCAAGACCGATTACGTGGAAGACGTCGACGACAAGAAACTCGTGACGGACGCGATTTCCGGCATGGTGGCGTCGCTCGATCCCCATTCGGTCTACCTCGATAAAAAAGCCTTCAAGGAAATGCGCGAAACCATGCTGGGCAAGTTTGTCGGCATCGGGATCGAAGTGGGCATGGAAGACGGCTATGTCAAAGTCGTGTCGCCGATCGAAGATTCGCCCGCCTTCAAGGCCGGCATCAAGGCCGGCGACTTGATTACCCGCCTGGACAACGAGCCGATCCGTGGCCTGTCGCTGGACGACGCGATCAAGAAAATGCGCGGCGAACCCCATTCGAAAATCGTGCTGACCCTGTCGCGCAAGGGCGAAGACAAGCCCGTCATCGTGCCCATCGTGCGCGAAGAAATCCGCGTGCAAAGCGTCAAGGCGAAAATGGTGGAGCCGGGTTACGCGTGGCTGCGCATTGCGCAATTCCAGGAACCGACGGTGGACGACATGGCGCGCAAGCTGTCCGCGCTGTATGCACAGAACCCGGGCATCAAGGGCCTGGTGCTGGATTTGCGCAATGACCCGGGCGGCGTGGTGCCGGGCGCCATCGGCGTGTCGGCCGCCTTCCTGCCGAAAGATGCGGTGGTGGTGTCGACCAACGGACAGTTGCCGGATTCCAAGCAAACCTATTATGGCCGTCCCGAGTTTTATTCCAGCCGCAGCCATGGCGACCCGCTGGCAAAAATGCCGGCCGGCCTGAAAAACGTGCCGATGGTGGTGCTGGTCAATTCCGGTTCCGCTTCCGCCTCGGAAATCGTGGCGGGCGCCCTGCAAGACCACAAGCGCGCCATCATCATGGGCTCGCAGACGTTCGGTAAAGGTTCGGTGCAAACCCTGCGCCAGCTGACCGCCGACACCGCCGTCAAACTCACGACGGCCCGCTATTACACGCCGAATGGCCGCTCGATCCAGGCGCGCGGCATTGTCCCCGACATGCTGGTCGACGAAACCGCCGACGGCGAAGGCTTGAACGGCTTGCGCCTGCGCGAAGCGGACCTGGCGCGCCACTTGCACAACAAGGATGGCGACGAGGCGCCGTCGGCCAAGGTCGACGAACTGGAAGAAGAACTGCGCCTGGCGGCACTGGCGAAAAACCAGAAGCCGGTGGAATTCGGCGGCAAGGACGATTTCCAGCTGGCGCAGGCCATCAATCATTTCAAGGGCTTGCCCGTCAAGCTGTCGAAAACCGAAGTGGTGCGCGATTTCGAAGCGGCCGCCAAAGCGGACAAAGCTGACGATAAACCTGCTGCCGGCAAGACCGAGAAATCCAAAAAATAATCAAAAGAAGTAAGATTCAATGGATGACTCCCAGCTGTTGCGCTACTCGCGCCATATCCTGCTTGATGAAATCGGTATCGAGGGCCAGCAAAAGCTGCTCGACGCGCGCGCGCTGATCATCGGCGCCGGCGGCCTCGGTTCCCCGGCCGCCATGTTTTTGGCATCGGCCGGCGTCGGCCACATCACGCTGGTCGACAATGACACGGTTGACCTGACCAATTTGCAGCGCCAGATCGCGCACGACATGGCCCGCGTGGGCCAGCCCAAGGCGCAATCCGCGAAAGCCACGATGGCCGCGATCAATCCCACCATCGCCATCGAAGCGCTGGTGGAGCGGGCCGACGACGCCCGCCTTGCAGCGCTCGTGAGCCAGGCCGACGTGGTGCTGGACTGCACCGATAATTTCGCCACCCGCCATGCCGTCAACCGCGCGTGCGTCGCCCACAAGGTGCCGCTGGTGTCGGGCGCCGTGATCCGCTTTGACGGCCAGGTCAGCGTATTTGATACCCGCAGCGGCGATCAGCCCTGCTATTCCTGCCTGTTCCCGCAAGACCAGCACTTCGAAGACGTGGCCTGTTCCACCATGGGCGTGTTTGCGCCGCTGGTGGGCGTGGTCGGCGCCATGCAGGCGGCCGAAGCGCTGAAGGTCTTGATGGGCATTGGTGAAACGCTGGCCGGGCGCCTGTTGCTGCTCGATGGCTTGCGCATGGAATGGACCAGTATTGCAATTACCCGCAACGATTCATGCCCCGTCTGCGCCACAAGCGCAGCCTGAAAAACCTCTGGAGACACAATCCGATGAAACGCATTACCACCGTCATGGCGCTGGCGATCGCCGCCGCATTTTCCGCCGCTTCTTCCGCGCCTGCCTACGCCGTCACCACGACCACCCGCTACGTGATCATGTCGGAAAACGGCAAACAGGCCGGCGAACAGGTGGTCGAGCGCTCCGATGACGGCCAGACCAGCGTGCGTTTCATCTACAAGGACAATGGCCGCGGCCCGGAATTGACGGAGAAAATCCGTTATGCGCCGGACGGCACCATTGCCAGCTATGCGGTCAAGGGTAATTCCACCTTTGGCGCCGTGGTGGACGAACAGTTCGACATGACCAACGGCAAGGCCGTGTGGAAGTCCACCACGGAAAAAGGCGAACAACCCGTCAACGGTCCGGCCATGTACGTGCCGCTGAACAGTTCCTTCGAGACCGCGTCGGCCGCGATTGCCGCACTGGCCGCGACGCCCGACAACAAGCTGGCGCTGCTGCCATCGGGCACGCTGACGCACCGCAAGCTGGCGGAAACCGTCGTCACACGGGGCACAGGGGAAGGGAAAACTGCGCAAACCGTGCAACTGCTGGCGCAGACCGGCCTGGGCCTGTCGCCGCAATTCTTCTGGGCCACGACGGGCGCCAACGGCAAGCCCGCCCGCCTGTTTGCAGTCGTCGCGCCGGGCGCCTTCGTGGCCGTGGAAGAGGGTTGGGAAGGCAATGGCAAGACGCTGGCCGCGCTGCAAAAGGATGCGGAACAAAAAATGCTGGCCGACCTGGCCGCGACCTTGCAGCATCCGTTGAACGGCCTGACGGTGGTGAAAAACGCGCGCGTGTTCGACAGCGACAAGGCCGTGCTGGGCGCGCCGTCCGACGTGTACGTGCTGCGTGGCCGCATCACCGCCGTGCTGCCGGCAGGTTCCCCCGTGCGCGGCGCCGTCAATGAAATCGATGCGGCCGGCCGCGTGCTGTTGCCGGGCCTGTTCGACATGCATGGCCACGTGGGCCGCTGGGAAGGCGGCCTGAATCTCGCGGCCGGCGTCACCACGGTGCGCGACCTGGGCAACGACAACGCCCAGCTGCAACTGATCATGGAAGAAACCGCGGCAGGCAAGCTGCTGTCGCCGCAGGTGGTGCCGGCCGGCTTCCTGGAAGGCGAAAGCCCGTATTCGTCGAACGGCGGCTTCGTCGTCAAGACGCTGGCGGAAGCGAAGAACGCCATCGACTGGTATGCGCAGCACGGCTATCCGCAACTGAAGATTTACAACTCGTTCCCGAAAGAGATCCTCAAGGAGACCGTGGCGTACGCCCACCTGCGCGGCTTGCGCGTGTCGGGCCACGTTCCGGCCGGCTTGCGCGCATTCGAAGCGCTCGACGCGGGCTACGATGAAATCCAGCACATCAATCAGGTGATGCTGAACTTCCTGGCCACGCCGCAAACGGAAACCCGCACGCTGGAACGCTTCATCCTGCCGGCCGACAAGACGGCCAACCTGGACTTCAATTCGCAGCGCGTCAAGGACTTCATCGCCCGCCTGGCGAAGCAGAAAACCGTGGTCGACCCGACCCTGGCCACGTTTGCGTTCCTGAAGCAAAAGGATGGCGACATCAATACGCCGTTCGCCCCGATTGCCGGCCATATGCCGCCGGACGTGCGGCGCGGCTTCCACGTCGGCACGATGAAGATCGCGGATGACGCGACTTTGAAGCGTTACGAAAAATCATACGCGAAGATGGTGGATTTCGTTGGCCGCCTGTACAAGGCGGGCGTGCCGATCGTGGCGGGTACCGATGAACTGGCGGGCTTTACCTTGCAGGCGGAACTGGAATTGCTGGTGCAGGCGGGCTTGACCCCGGCCCAGGCGATCCAGGTGGCGACCCGCAACGGCGCACTGTATACCCGCACCGCCCACGAGCGGGGCAGCATCACACCGGGCAAACTGGCCGACCTGGTGCTGGTCGACGGCGACCCGACGAACAATATCGCTGACATTCGCAAAGTGGCGGCCGTGATCACGCGCGGCTACCTGGTCTACCCGCACGAAGTGGACCAGGCGCTGGGCGTGAAGCCGTTTGTGTCTGCCGCGCCACAGGTGAAGGCGCTGGAACCGGTGTCGTCGAATATC
The DNA here is from genome assembly GCF_009674485.1 of Pseudoduganella rivuli. Classification (GTDB taxonomy): domain Bacteria; phylum Pseudomonadota; class Gammaproteobacteria; order Burkholderiales; family Burkholderiaceae_D; genus Rugamonas; species Rugamonas rivuli_B. The sequence continues at coordinate 37,822 of NZ_WKJJ01000023.1, forward strand.
GCGGGCAGCAATGACGGTGTGTTGCAGCGCGTGGGGTTGAGCGCCCGCGAACGCGACTAACGTCACGCGCACGGGTGCCCATGGTCTTAACAAGGATGTCCAAGTGTTACAGACCATGGCACTTCCGCTGCAATGCAGCTATGCTGGCAGGCGCTTAGCGCTTATACTTCAGGACCCCATTGTTAAATTAGCTATTTGGACAGGTTTTCATGCAGAAAGTGATTTCCCAACGCCGCGCACGCGGTTTCACCCTGATTGAAATCATGGTGGTGGTCGTCATCATGGGCGTGCTGGCTGCGCTGGTGGTGCCCAAGCTGCTTAACCGTACCGGCGAGGCGAAAGTCGCGGCCGCCAAGGTCGACATCGCCAACATCGTGCAGTCGCTGAAGCTGTACAAGCTGGACAACCAGCGCTATCCGACCACGGAGCAGGGCCTGAAGGCGCTGATGGAAAAGCCGACCACCGGTCCGGCAGCCAATGGCTGGAAAGCCGGCGGCTACCTGGAAAAGATGCCGAAAGACCCGTGGGGCAACCCTTACCAGTACCTGGCGCCGGGCGTGCGCGGTGAAATCGACGTGTTCTCGTTTGGCGCCGATGGCCAGGCTGGCGGCACGGGCGACGACGCCGACATCGGTTCCTGGGACAACTAAGCTGTTCCGGACCGGGCTGCCATGTTTGCTGCCAGCCGCCAGCGCGGCTTCACGCTGATCGAGCTGCTGGTAGTGCTGGTCATCCTCGGCATCTTGCTGGGGGTGGTCTCGGTCAACATGGCGCCCAGCCGGCGCCAGGGCATGCAGCAGGAAGCGCAGCGCATCGCTATGCTGCTGCAACTGGCGCGCGACGAAGCCATCGTGCGCAACCGTCCGGTGGCGTTCGAAGCAGACTCCGAGGCGTACCGTTTCTTCGTGCGCGGCGAACAGCGCGTGTGGGAACCGGTAACGCAGGACGATTTGCTGCGCGAGCGCCCTTTCAAGAACGCTCCCGTGTCCCTGTTGCTGGACCCCGCCTCGACGGTTCCCGGCGACAAGCTGCGCGTGGTCTTCGGCCGCGAACCGGTCGACCGTCCGTTCACGCTGACCATGGTCAACGGCGACGTCTCCGTCGCCATCCATGCCGATGGCATCGGCCATTTCACGGTGGAATAAGCCATGCGCCGCATTCAATCCCATCGTTCCCCTGGCTTCACCCTGCTGGAAGTGCTGGTTGCGCTGATGATCGTCGGCACCGCGCTGGGCGCGTCGCTGCGCGCGATCGGCAGCCTGACGCAAAACAGCGATGGCTTGCGCGCCACCATGATGGCAACGTGGTCGGCGGAAAACCGGCTGGTCGAAGTGCGGCTGGCCAAGCGCTTCCCGCCGCTGGGGAAAAGCAATTTCGACTGTCCGCAGGGAGACTTGAAGCTGACCTGCATGGAAGACGTCATCGCCACGCCGAACCCGCGCCTGCGCCGCGTGGAAGTCAGTGTCTATGACCAGAACCAGCCGGAGCGGCTGATCATCAAGCTGGTCCAGCTGGTGCTGCAGGAATGATGATGCGGCCAGTACAGGACAGGCCGCATGGCTTCACGCTGGTGGAATTGCTGGTGGCGATTACCATCCTGGCCTTTATTGCCGTGATGAGCTGGCGGGGATTGGATGGCATCGTCCGTTCGCGCCAGGCGCTGACGGCGCAGATGGACCAGACCCGCGGCGCGCAGCTGGCGTTCGCCCAGCTGCAAAACGACCTCGAACAATTATCCGACAAGACCGTGATCGGCGATCGTCCGCGCCTGGTGGCCGACGAAACCAGCATGGTGTTCATCCGCAATGTGCTGGCCGAAGGAGAACCGAGCCGGGTGCAAACCGTGTCGTACCGCATCCGCGACAGCGTGTTGATCCGCAAGGAATCCGTCGCCACGCGCGACCTGCGCCAGCTCGACATGTTGTGGCAGGCGGCGCTGGCCGATACCGGGCCCGCGCCGGCCGTGGCGCTGCAAAACGGCGTGGCGAAAATGACGTCGCGCGTGTGGGAAGCGGGCGGCTGGCAGCCTGCGCCGGTGCCGGCCAATGCCGGCACCGGCGCAGGCCTCACCGGCGGCCCCGGCGCCGTGGCCGCGCCGCAGGCGCCGCTGCAACAGACGGGTTTTACGGGCATCGAGTGGACGCTGCAATTGCAAAGCCAGGGTGAAAGCCCGCAGCAAAGCCTCGTGAAATTCTTCATGGTGGGGGCGCAGTGACACGCCGCCATGCACCATTACGTTCGCGGGTGCGCCAGCGCGGCGTGGCCATCGTCACGGCGCTGCTGTTGACGACACTGGCAGTCACCATCGTGGCCAGCCTGTTCTGGCAACAGCAGGTGCAGGTGCGTTCGATTGAAAACCAGCGTATGCACTTGCAGACGCGCTGGATCTTGCGCGGCGCGCTGGATTGGGCGCGGCTGATCCTGCAGCAAGATGCGGTCGACAGCAAGGTGACGGCGGAAACCAGCGTGTGGGCCACGGCGCTGGCGGAAACGCGGCTCGACGATTACGTGGAGCGCGAGCGCAATGACAACGAAAAATACGATGCCACCCTGTCGGGGCGGATTATGGATGCGCAGTCGCGATACAATCTTGGCAATTTGGCCAGGAACCGCGACATCAATCCGGACCAGTTGCGGGTATTCCAGCGCTTGCTGGAAGGCTTGCGCCTGAACGGTACGCTGGCCAAGGGCGTGGCGGAAGAAGTGGCGCGCGGCCAGGCGCCGAAAGTCGAAGCGCCGCCGGCCAACCCGCCGGGCGGTGGTGGCGGACAAAAGCCGCCGTCGACGGCGCTCGCGATGGATGGACGCGAACCGCTGCCGCCGCAGCGGGTGGAAGACTTGCTGGCCGTGGCGGGTTTTTCGCAGGATGCGGTGGAAAAGCTGCGCCCCTTCGTGATCGTGCTGCCGCCGGAGCAGGAATACACGGAAATCAATGTCAACATGGCGGCGCCGGAATTGCTGGCGGCCATGATCGACAATTTTTCCGTGTCGGAAGCGGCCAATCTGGTGCAGTACCGCAAGCGCACGCCGTTCTACGACAAGCAGGGTTTCACGACTTACATCGGCGCCGGCCGCGGTGTCAAAGTCCCCTACGGCGTCATGAGCAACTACTTCCTGGTGGAGAGCCACATCCGCCTGGGCAGGGCGGCGCTGGATGCGGAAGCGCTGGTCAAGCGCGGCGGCAAGAGCGCCAATGTGGTGTGGATCAGGGAAAACTGAAAAGAAATAACGAAAGAGAGATGCTTTGACGACGCTATACATCCGGTATCCTGCCCGGGCCGCGGCCGACAGTGGCGCCATCCAGCAGTGCCACTTCGCGCTGCTGGGCGACAGCGGCAATGTCATGCAGCAGGGCGCTTCCGCGCTGGGCAACATGGCCGAGCTGGTGGCTTCCGCGCGCCGCGTGGTGCTGTTGCTGGCCGCCGCCGACGTCACCCTGCTGCGCGTGAAAACGCCGCCGCTGTCCGCCGCGCGCCTTAAAGCAGCCTTGCCGGCGCTGGTGGAAGACCAGTTGCTGGGCGATCCCGCCGACTGCATCCTGGCGCTGGCATTGCCGGGCCCGGACGAACCGGAAGGCGAACGCACGGTGGCCGTGGTGCAGCGTGCGTGGCTGGAAGTGCTGGTCAAGGCGCTGGTGGCGCAGGGCGCGCATTCGGTGTCGGCCGTGCCGGCGCAACTGTGCCTGCCGCTGCAACCGGGCGGCGCGTCGGCCGCCATTGCGCTGGACGATGCGGGCCTGGAACTGACCCTGCGCACGGGCCACCATGCGGGCCTGGGCCTGACGGTGGCGCCGGAACCGGAAGCGGCGCTGCATACGCTGCGCGCGCTGGCGGGCGAAGCGCCGCTGACCGTGTACCTGCCGGCCGCGCTGGCGCCGCAATACCAGCCGGTGGCCGCCAACATGGTGGGCGTCTCGGTGGAGCACGACAATTGGACGCACTGGGTGGCAGCCGCCCGCACGGCGGGGCCGGACCTGGCCGCCGGCATGGCGACAGGCACGCAGGCGCGCGCATGGCGCCGCTGGCGCTGGCCTGCCGTGCTGGCGGTGCTGGCCGTGGCCGTCAACGTCGCGGGGCTGAATATCGAATGGCTGCGCCTGAAGCGCGAGTCGGCCGATATCCGCAAGGGCATGGAACAGACGTTCCGCGCCGCGTATCCACAGGAAGCCATGCTCGATCCGGTGGCGCAAATGCGCAGGAATATCGCGCAGGCCAAAGCCAGCAGCGGTGAAATGGTGGCGGACGAATTCACGGCGCTGGCGGCCGCGCTGGGCGAAGTACTGGCCGCCACCGGCAAGCGCGACGTGGTCGCGGGGCTCGGCTACAAGGACCGCGTGCTGACCGTCAAACTCAAACCCAATACGGTCGACGCCGGCGCGGTGGGCCAGGTGAAAACGCTGCTGGCGCAGCGCAACCTGGCGCTGTCGGAAGTGGACGGCGGGGCCTGGCAAATTCGCATGGCTGGAGGTAAATCGTGAGCGAATTCACTGCAAAAATGCAGAAGCTGCAGGCGACTGCGCAAGCGTTCTGGCAAGAGCGCACGGAGCAGGAGCGCCGCATGCTGACCATTGGCGGCGTGGTGGTGGGCCTGGGCCTGTTTTATGGCGTATTGATCGACCCGGCACTGGAAGGCCGCGCGAAATTGCGCAAGGACTTGCCGGTGCAGCGACAGCAGGCTGCCGAATTGCAGGCGCTGGGCCGCACCGCGATGGAATACAAGGCGCGTACGCCGATTCAGCCCAACCGCCTCAGTAACGACACGTTGAACGCCAGCCTGGCCGCCACCGGCTTGAAGGCGCAATCGCTGGCCATCACGGGCGACTATGTCAAACTGGAATTGAAAGGCGCGCCGTTTGCCGCCATCGCCACCTGGCTCGATACGCAGCGCCGGACGGACGCGATTGCCGTGCAGGACGCCAACATCACGGCCACGGCGACGCCGGGTATGGTTGATGCGACCTTCACGTTGCAGCAGCGCGCAGCGGGAGCGGCGCAGTGAAACGTCTGGGCTTATGGCTGCTGGCCGCGCTGCTGGGCGCGCTGGTCACGGTATTGCTGTTCTTCCCCGCCACGTGGATGGCGGGGATGGTGGAAAAGCAGACTGGCGGCCGTTTGACCTTGGGCGATGCGCAGGGTACGCTGTGGCGCGGTTCCGCCTTCATTGGCGGCGCGGCCAGCAGCGGCGGCGCCGTGACGCCGTTGCTGCCGGGGCGCTTCACGTGGAAGCTGTCGCCGCTGGTGGTGTTCGGCATGGTCGACCTGGAGTTGGGCAATCCGGAAGCGCTGGCGCAACCGGTGAATTTCCGGGGCAGTTGGAAGCAGTGGCAATTGAGCCCGTCCGCGCTGCTGTTGCCTGCCGATGGCCTGGCCGGGCTGGGCGCACCGTTGAATACCCTGGCGCCATCCGGTGTGATGCGCCTGTCGTGGAGCGCGCTGGAACTGGCCGCGCAAGACCAGACCGTCGCGATCAATGGCCGCACCACGCTGGAAATGACGGACATGTCGTCCAAGCTGTCGCCCATCAAGCCGCTTGGCAGTTACCAGCTGGCGCTGGACTGGCGCGGCCAGCAGGCGCAACTGGATTTGAATTCCGTGAAGGGCCCGCTGCTGTTGAGCGGGAAAGGCAGCCTGAACAACGGCCGCCTGCAGTTTTCAGGGCAAGCCCAGGCCGCCGACGGCTACGAGCAGTCGCTGGGCAATTTGTTGAATTTGCTGGGCCAGCGCCGTCCTACCAATGACGGCAAAAACATCATCGCTTTAGAGTTCAGATAATGAAAAAACAGTCTGTGAACAAATCGAATTTCCAGTTGCGCCGCATCGGTGCTGCAGCTTTGCTGTGCTGCGCGATGGTGACCAGTCAACCCCCGGCATGGGCGGCCGCCGGCGATGACACCGTCCTGAATTTTGTCGGCGCCGATATCGAAGCCGTCATCAAGGCGGTCGGCCACTACACCAACATCACGTTCCTGATCGACCCGCGCGTCAAGGGCCAGCTGACCCTCGTGTCGGAAGGTCCGCTGACCAAGAGCCAGGCCTTTGCCCTGCTGACGTCCGCGCTGCGCCTGCAAGGCTTCGCCATCGTCAGCGGCGACGGTTACGCGAAAGTGGTGCCGGAAGCGGAAGCGAAGCTGCAAGCCACGCCGACCCAGGTGGGCGGCTCGACGCTGAAGGGCGACCAGATCGCCACGCAGGTATTCCAGCTCAATTACGAATCGGCCGCCAACCTGGTGACGGTGCTGCGCCCGCTGATCACGCCGAACAACACCATCAACGCCAACCCCGGCAACAACACGCTGGTGGTGACGGATTACGCGGACAACCTGAAACGCCTGGGCAAGATCGTGGCCGCGCTGGATGCGCCGTCGCACGTGGACGTGGACGTTATCCCGGTGCGTTACGCGATCGCCAGCGACCTGGCCACGATGATGAACAAGCTGCTGGAACCCGGCGCGGGCGGTGGCGGTGATTCTGGCCGCGTCTCCGTGCTGGCCGATCCCCGCACCAATTCGCTGGTGCTGCGCGCACCGTCGGCAGCGCGCGCCAACCTGGCCAAGTCGCTGATTGCCAAGCTGGATCAGCCCACGCAGCAACTGGGCAATGTGCACGTGGTGTACCTGAAAAACGCGGAAGCCACCAAGCTGGCGCAAACCCTGCGCGCCGTGGTGTCGGGCGACAGCTCGGTCACCGGCGCGGCGCTGGGCGGTTCCGGCTCGAACTCGAGCCTGGGCCAGGGCCAGAGCGGCGGCAGCCTGGCGGGCGGCCAGCAACAGCAGGGCGGTATGAACCCGGCCGGCACGGGCTCGACCAACCCGCTGCTCAATGCCGGCAGCAGCAGCGGCCAGCAATTGAACGCGGGCGGCGCGGGCGGCTTTATCCAGGCCGACGCATCGACCAACACGCTGATCATCACGGCGCCGGAATCCGTCTACCGCAACCTGCGCGCCGTCATCGACCAGCTCGACGTGCGCCGCGCGCAGGTGTACATCGAATCGCTGGTGGTCGAAGTGGCGTCCGACAAGGTGTCGGAATTCGGCGTGCAGTGGGTGGGCGCGACCGGCAATGAAAACAGCACGTACCGCGTGGGCGGCCTGCAATCGCTGAGCAACGGTTCCAACAACCTCGCCAATATTTACAAGGGCATGGCGGCCGGCACCCCGTCGGTGGGTAACGGCCTGACGATCGGCGTGTTCAAGCAACTGGCCAGCGGCGCGCTGGGCCTGGGCGCCGTGGCGCATGCGCTGGAAACCGATGGCGGCACCAACATCCTGTCGACGCCGAACATGGTCACCCTGGACAATGAAGTCGCGCAGATCCGCGTCGGCCAGAACGTGCCGATCCTGACCGGCCAGTTCACCACCACGTCCGGCACCAACTCGAATCCATTCCAGACCATCGACCGCAAGGACGTGGGCCTGACCCTGAAAGTGCGTCCGCAGATTTCCGAAGGCGGCACCATCAAGCTGGCGATTTATAACGAGAGTTCCAGCATCGACGATTCCGTCAGCTCGACTTCCGGCATCATCCTGAAGACGCGCGTGATTGAAACCAACGTGATTGCCGACGATGGCCAGGTGATCGTGCTGGGCGGCCTGATTTCCGACGATGCCAACGACAGCGCGGACAAGGTGCGCGGCCTGGCCGACATTCCCGTGTTGGGCAACCTGTTCAAGTACCAGAAGCGCCAGCGCAAGAAAACCAACCTGATGGTGTTCCTGCGTCCGGTGGTGATGCGCAGCCGCGACCAGAACAACGAACTGGCGGCCGACCGCTATGACTACATGCGCGCCACCCAGCAAGCCGTCAAGCCCGACGACACGATCCTGTTGAAGGACCTGGGCCAGCCGATGCTGCCACAGCTGATCAATGGCCAGCCGGCGCCGGGCGTGGGCCAGCTGGCGCGTCCCGTGACGCCGATCGCACCTGCTCCGGCGGAAAAGCAATGAGCAACCTGTTGCCCTACGCTTTCGCCCGCGATTACGCGGTGCTGGCCAAGCCATCGGATGGCCCGGCGGTCGATGTGTTCGTGTCCGGCGCAACGACGCCGGCCGCGATAGCGGAAGTGTCGCGGCGCTTTGGCCGCATCAACCTGAAGCACATGGGCCGCGCCGACCTGGAAGAAGCGATTGCGGCGGCCTATGCGGGTGGCGGCAACGATGCGTCGCAGGTGGCCGATGAATTCGATGCGGACCTGGATTTGACCAAGTTGCTGCAGGATGTCCCGGCCATTGAAGACTTGCTGGAATCGTCCGACGACGCGCCCGTGATCCGCATGATCAATGCGCTGCTGACGCAGGCGCTGCGCGAAGGCGCATCGGACATCCACATCGAACCGTTCGAGCAGACGTCCGTGGTGCGCTTCCGCGTCGACGGCGCGCTGCGCGACATCGTGCGTCCCCGCAAGGCGATCCACGGTTCGCTGATTTCCCGTATCAAGATCATGGCGCAGCTGGACATCGCGGAAAAGCGATTGCCGCAGGATGGCCGCATCACGTTGCGCGTGGGCGGCAAGCCGGTCGACGTGCGGGTGTCGACCCTGCCGACCGGCCATGGCGAGCGGGCCGTGCTGCGTTTGCTGGACAAGGAAGCGGGCCGCCTCGACCTGAATCACCTGGGCATGAGCGGCGACATGCTGGCGCAGTTCGACAAGCTGATCAACCAGCCGCACGGCATCGTGCTGGTCACGGGACCCACCGGTTCCGGTAAAACCACCACGCTGTATGCGGCGCTGTCGATGCTGAACGCGTCCACCACCAACATCATGACGGTGGAAGACCCGGTCGAATATGACTTGCACGGCGTGGGCCAAACCCAGGTCAACGCGAAGATCGACATGACATTTGCGAAGGCGCTGCGGGCCATCCTGCGCCAGGATCCCGACGTCATCATGATCGGCGAGATCCGCGACCTGGAAACCGCGCAGATCGCCGTGCAGGCGTCGCTGACGGGCCACCTGGTGCTGGCGACCTTGCACACCAACGATTCGGCCGCCGCCGTCACCCGTTTGCTGGACATGGGCATCGAACCCTTCCTGCTGTCGTCGTCGCTGCTGGGCGTGCTGGCGCAGCGGCTGGTGCGCAAGCTGTGCGTCGAATGCAAGCGCGTGGACGAGCAGGGCGAGTGGCATGCGGTGGGCTGCGAAGCGTGCGGCAACACGGGCTACCACGGCCGGGTCGGTATTTATGAGCTGTTGCAGACCACGCCGCAAATCAATGCGCAAATCCACGACCAGGCTTCCGAAGCGTCGATCCGCACCGCGGCGCAGGCCGACGGCATGGTGACCATGCGCGAAGATGGCGAGCGCTGGCTGAAGGCCGGCATCACCACGCGCGCGGAATTGCTGCGCGTGGCCAAGGATTAAGGACCAAGCATGCCAGCGTTTCGCTATGAAGCCGTCGATGCGGGCGGCTCCACCAAAAAAGGCGTGGTCAATGCCGACAGTCCCCGCGCCGCCCGCGCCGACCTGCGTTCGCAGGGATTGACGCCGTTAAAAGTCGACGCGATTGCCGCGCAGGTGGACGCCAGCGGCAAGGCGACGCGCCGGAGCGGCTTCGGTGAAAAGCTGTCGTCGACGGAACTGGCGCTGTTCACGCGCCAATTGGCCAGTCTGCTGGAAGCCGGGCTGCCGCTGGAGCAATCGTTCACGGCGCTGCTGGAACAGGCCGAGCGCCCGTACGTGCGCGACCTGATCGCATCGATCCGTTCCGAGATCATCGGCGGCGCCGCGCTGTCGGACGTGCTGTCGCGCCATCCGCGCGACTTCCAGGAAATTTACCGCGCACTGGTGGCGTCGGGTGAACAGATCGGCCATCTGTCGCGCGTGCTGTCGCGGCTGGCCGATTACATCGAGCGCCGCAATGCGCTGATCGACAAGGTCAAGCTGGCGTTCACCTATCCGGCCATCGTCACGGTGGTGGCGTTTTCCATCGTGATTTTCCTGCTGACCTACGTGGTGCCGCAGATCGTGTCCGTATTCGCCAACACCAAGCAAAAGCTGCCGCTGCTGACCGTCATCATGCTGGCCGTGTCGGACTTTGTGCGCGCCTATGGCGTGGTGGTGGCGATACTGCTGGTCGGCGCGTGGTTCGCCTGGCGCCGCGCGCTGGAAAATCCGGCGCTGAAAACCCGCTGGCACACGTGGCTGCTGACGGCGCCCTTGTATGGACGCTTCGAGCGCAGCCTGAACACGGCGCGTTTTGCCAGCACGCTGGCGATCACCACCGGTTCCGGCGTGCCGATCCTGCGCGCGCTGCAGACCAGCCGCGATACGCTGAACAACGTGGCCATGCAGCACCTGGTGGACGAGGCGGCCGATGCGGTGCGCGAAGGCGTGAGCCTGGCGCGGGCGCTGTCGGCGCAAAAGCTGTTCCCGCCCATGCTGATCCACATGATCCGCGCGGGCGAAATCACGGGGGAATTGCCGGCCATGCTGGAACGGGCGGCAAGCGCGCAGGAAGCGGACCTGGAGCGCCGCACGTTGCGCATTGCCGGCCTGCTGGAGCCGGCGCTGATCCTGGCCATGGGCGTGGTGGTGCTGCTGATCGTGCTCGCGGTGCTGATGCCTATTATTGAAATCAACCAGCTGGTGCGCTGAGCCGCGCCGGGAAGAGTTTATGAAGCGTTTGCCTGTACCTGTGACTGCCGCCACGTTTGGCGCCATTGCCGCGTTGTCGGCTTCGATGGCTTACTGGGGGATGCAGCTGTTCAAAGAACAGCAGCGACCGATCGCCGCCGTGGTGCACCAGGCGCCTTTGGTCCCATCGATCGAAGCGGCCAAGGGCTTGTTCGGCGGCGACGTCGCGGTGGCCGTGGCCAGCAATTACCAGCTGAAGGGCGTGGTGGCCGCCATCAATGGCCGCCACAGCGTGGCCATCATTGCCGCCGATGGCCAGCCGCCGAAAGCGTATCCGGTGGGCGCGGAAGTGGCGCCCGGCGTGAAAGTGCAGGAAGTGGCGCCGCGCCACGTGATGCTCAGCGAGGGCGGCATACCGAAACGGATCGATTTGCCGGCGGATGCGCCATCGTCCGGTGGCGGTGCGGCCGCCATGCTGCCGCCGCTGCCGTCGCAGGCTCCAGCGCCAGCTACGCCACCGGCCATGCAGCCGGCGCCGCCGATGCCGGTCCCGCAAAACATGCCGCCACCGCAAACCCCGATGACGGGTGGCGGTGCAATGCCGCCACCGCGGCAGTAAACAACACGGAAGGCTACGACGTTCGATACGGCCAGCGGCCATGTCCCGTAGGGCGGTTTTGCGATAGCAAAGCCGCCATGCATGCGCCGCCACCGGCGCTTACAGTACCAGGCCCGCGCGCAATGGCGGCTTCGCTGGCGCGAAACCGCCCTACGCAATATGAGTCCGTATTCCGGGGATTATTCTTCGGGTTTTTCCGGGTCGGCTTTTTTCAGCGCCACCTTGGCGGCCTGGCGCTGTGCCGACTGGCTTTTGACATGCGGGCCGGCCGACCTGTTCTTGGCCAGCGCCGCATAGGGATTGCGGGGTTTGGAGGGCGTGACGCGGAATTGCATCTTTTGCCGCGTCGCCAATGCCTTATTTGCCATGACCTGCGCCCCGTCGTCCCGCTTACAGCACGTAGCGCGACAAGTCTTCGTTGACGGCCAGCGCATCGAGGCGCGCATTGACGTAGGCCGCGTCGATGGTCAGCGTCTTTTCCGTGGTCTCGGTGGCCGAGTACGAAATTTCTTCCAGCAGCTTTTCCATCACCGTGTACAGGCGGCGTGCACCGATGTTTTCCGTGCGCTCGTTGACCTGGTAAGAGATTTCCGCCAGGCGCGTGATGCCTTCCGGCGTGAATTCCACCACGATGTCTTCGGTTGCCAGCAGCGCCTGGTATTGCTTGGTCAGGCACGCGTCGGTACTGGTCAGGATGCGTTCGAAGTCGGCGATCGACAGCGATTCCAGTTCCACGCGGATCGGGAAGCGGCCCTGCAATTCCGGGATCAAATCCGATGGTTTCGCCAGGTGGAACGCGCCCGATGCGATGAACAGGATGTGGTCGGTGCGGATCATGCCGTACTTGGTGTTGACAGTGGTGCCTTCCACCAGCGGCAGCAAGTCGCGCTGTACGCCGGCGCGCGACACGTCGGCGCCGCCCACTTCGGAACGGGATGCGATCTTGTCGATCTCATCGAGGAACACGATGCCGTTCTGCTCGACGTTTTGAATCGCCTTTTGCTTCATCTCGTCTTCGTTGACCAGCTTGGCGGCTTCCTCGTCCAGCAAGATCTTCATGGCTTCCTTGATCTTGACCTTGCGCGACTTCTTGCGCGCACCGCCCATGCCGGAAAACATCGACTTGATCTGCTCCGTCATTTCTTCCATGCCGGGCGGGGCCATGATTTCCATTTGCGGCAGGCTGTCCGCCAGTTCGATCTCGATTTCCTTGTCGTCCAGCTCGCCCTGGCGCAGGCGCTTGCGGAACGTCTGGCGCGTGGTGTCCGGCTTGTCGTCGCTGTTGGCGGCGGCAAAACCGAAGTCGCGCGGCGGCGGCAACAGGATGTCGAGCACGCGGTCTTCCGCGGCGTCTTCCGCGCGGGCCCGCACTTTCGCCATTTCCGACTGGCGCGTCTGCTTGACGCCGATGTCGATCAAGTCGCGGATGATGGTGTCGACGTCGCGGCCCACGTAACCGACTTCGGTGAATTTGGTGGCTTCGATCTTGATGAAGGGCGCATCGGCCAGTTTGGCCAGGCGGCGCGCGATTTCCGTCTTGCCGACGCCGGTCGGGCCGATCATGAGGATGTTTTTCGGCGTGATTTCATGGCGCAGCGGTTCGGCCACCTGCTGGCGGCGCCAGCGGTTGCGCAGGGCAATGGCGACGGCGCGCTTGGCTTTGCCCTGGCCGACCACGTGTTTGTCCAGTTCGCCGACGATTTCTTGTGGGGTCATGTTCATGATGCGGTTCCGTCCAGCGTTTCAATGATGTGCGACAGATTGGTATAGATGCACAGTTCGCCGGCGATGGTCAGCGATTTTTTCACGATGTCGGCGGGGCTCAGGTCCGTGTTTTCCTGCAGCGCCTTGGCGGCCGATTGTGCATAGGTGCCGCCGGAACCGATGGCGCCGATGCCATCTTCCGGTTCCAGCACGTCGCCATTGCCCGTGATGACCAGGGTCGATTGCGCGTCGGCCACCAGCAGCATGGCTTCCAGGCGGCGCAGCACGCGGTCGGTGCGCCAGTCCTTGGCCAGTTCGACGGAGGCGCGCAGCAAGTTACCCTGGTGTTTTTCCAGCTTCGCTTCGAAGCGGTCCAGCAGGGTGAAAGCGTCGGCGGTGCCGCCGGCAAAGCCGCACAACACTTTGCCCTGGTACAGCTTGCGCACTTTGCGCGCGGAGCCCTTCATGACGATATTGCCCAGCGTAACCTGGCCATCGCCGCCCAGCGCAACCTGATTGCCGCGGCGCACGCTCAGGATGGTGGTGCCGTGAAATTGTTCCATTGTAGACCTCAAAGTAAGGGCGCACGAATACCGTATCGATTTGCGCGCCAGCCGCCCAAATGGGGTTTAAGCAGGAAATTGCAAGACACTTAATGCACAACAACAACGGCAGCTAATATTTGTGGGCGAAGATGCGTCCCAGACCAGTGTAGCCCAACAGCCGCATCAGCGCCGCCACCAGGTGGTTGACTTCGCGAAACTCCACGCGCCGGCGTTCCCGCTGTTGTCCCGCTTCCGGCGGTTCGCGTTGGGCCAGGCTTTGCAGGTGCGACAGCAACTGGCCGGCGGCAGCAAAGTCCATGCGCGCCAGGTGCGTGCAATCGAACACCAGCGCGTCGTACTGTTCCGCATAGGCGGTGACGGCGGCCAGCAGCGGCGCCACATTGCCCTCGATGACAGGCGGCAGCATGAAACGGTCGGACGCGGCGGACAGGAGTTGCCGCGCCGCCGTCTCCACCTTGTACGGGGCGGTGAAGGAGGGCGGCGATACTTCGAAGGTCACGCAGTAATCCATGCTGGTTTCTTCGAATTCTTTTTCGCGGTTCAGCAATTGCAGCAATTCCAGCAACAGCAGCCAGGTGGCGGCGCCATCTTCCTTGCGGCCCACGCAGGTGCACGAGCGCAGCAATTTCACCAGTTCGTCCGCCGCCACCACGATCAGTTCGCGTCTGGCCGCCACCAGCGCCTGCAAGTGTTCCAGCAGCACGGCGCAACCCGCATCGTCGCAGGCCGCGATGCGGCTGAAATCCAGGCGCAATACCGGCGCGTCGCCGGCCTGGCTGCGCCACTGGGCCAGCGCAGGCTCGCTGCGCGCATCGAGCGTCGCGCTGAAAATATGGGTGGGCGTCACGCCACTGTAGGCGGGTTCCACGTGCGCGGCGGCCGGCAGCATGTCGCGCCATGGCGGCGGCGACGTTTCAAACAAGCTGGCGTAATCGATCGACAGGTTGTCGAACGCATCCTGCTGCCCCGTGGCCTGGTACAGGTCGAACAGCAGCCACCAGGCCGTGCGGTCTTGCTGCGCGCCTTCGCCGGCGGCCTCGGCAATGGCGCCTGCCAGCACATGGCCGGCTACGTCGGCCTGGCCATTGGCGTACAGGATCGCGCTTTCATCGATGGCTGGCGCGCTGGCGGCGGCGGGCGCCGGGACCGGCATTTCATCGTCGGCCAGCAGCAAGGTGGTGGGAGCGTCCAGCAGCGGCAGCGTGGCGGGATTGTCGGTATCCGTGTCGGGCAGGCGGGGGCGGGGTGGCGGCGCCCAGGCGGGTTCGGCATCGTTGAAGATATCCGCTTCCATGGCCGCTTCGATGGCGTCGATCTTCAGCGCCGTGGCGCGGGCCAGGTCGCGCTGCAGCTTGGCATGGGCTTGCTGGCGCTGCATTTCACTGTCGGCAGCCAGCCGTGCGGCAGCGTCATCGCTGTCGGCAGTGGCGGCATCCTTGCCTTTTTTGAATAGTGAAAACAGTCCCACTTTGCCCCTCGCTTAGTGTCTGCTAGTGTAGCCCAGGAGCAAGCTTATTCTGTGTCTTGCCGTACGCAGAAACAAAAAAAGCACGCGGTCCGCATGCTTTTTTTTGGTGAGTAGGTCCCAGTCCGGCGCGAGGCCGGGGAACGGTGACGCTGTGGCGGCGGTCAGTCGCCGTACAGCTTTTGCTTCAGTTCGCGGCGCTGCTGTGCTTCCAGCGACAGGGTAGCGGTCGGGCGTGCGATCAGGCGGGGAATGCCGATAGGCTCGCCCGTTTCTTCGCAATAGCCATACTCGTTATTGTCGATGGCCACGATGGACTGTTGCACTTTCTTCAGCAGTTTGCGTTCGCGGTCGCGCGTACGCAATTCCAGTGCATGTTCTTCCTCGATGGTCGCACGGTCAGCCGGATCGGGCACCAGCACGGTTTCGCGCAAGTGTTCGGTCGTTTCGCCGGCATTCTTCAGCAACTCTTTCTCCAATGCCTGCAACTTGGCCTTGAAGAACGCCATTTGCGCCGGGTTCATGTAGTCGGCGTCGCTCATCTTCAGAATTTCTTCTTCGGTGAGGATACGTTCTTCGCTGGCGGCAGGGGTTTTATTAGTTTTAGTCATCACTTCGCTTACCTTCGATACGACAAGTTTTCAAATTTCAGTTGATGCGGCCTTGCCAACAACTGTACCGGCACGTTAATTGCTAACCGGCACCCCACAAAACCCGGTTAGTTTATACCAAACATTGTTCCAAACCGCGAACAAATACGTCTTTTGGTAGATTTTTGCCAATAAACACCATTTTGCTGCCACGAGTGTCGTTTGGACCCCATTTTGCGCCCAGGTCGCTGCCCATAATCTGGTGCACGCCCTGGAAAACTACCTTCCGATCAGCCCCTTCCATGAACAATACGCCTTTGTAGCGCAACATGCGAGGACCGTACACGTTGATCAGGCCGCCCAGGAATTCGTCCAGTTTGGCGCTATCGAACGGACGGTCGCTCTTGAATACAAATGCCGCTATCTCGTCAGTATGGTGCGAATGGTGATGGTCGTGCGCATGATTGCAATGTTCGCCATGTTCGTGGTCGTGATCGCAGTGCCCATGATCGTGGTCATGGTCGTGCTCATGTTCTTCCGCGGCGAGGAAATCCGGGTCGATTTCCAGCTTTTCATTGAGGTTGAAGCCTTTCAAATCCAGCACTTCCCGGATATCGACCTTGCCGAAGTCGGATTTGGTGATCGGCGCGCGGGGATTGATGCGCTTGATGCGGGCCGTCAGCGCTTCCAGTTCGTCTGGCTGCACCAGGTCGGTCTTGGACAGCAGCAGCTTGTCGGCAAAGCCCACCTGGCGCTGCGCTTCCTCATTGTCGTCCAGTTGCTGCATGGCGTGGCGCGCGTCGACCACGGTGACGACGGCGTCCAGCATATAGGCGGCGCCGACTTTTTCATCGACAAAGAAAGTCTGGGCGACGGGGCCTGGATTGGCCAGGCCCGTGGTTTCAATCACCACGCGGTCGAAGGCGATTTCACCGGCTTCCCGCTTCGATGCCAGGCTGTCCAGGGCGACGATCAGGTCGCCGCGCACGGTGCAGCAGATGCAGCCATTGTTCATTTCAACGATCTGCTCTTTGCTGTCCTGGACGAGGATTTCGTTGTCGATGTTTTCCTGGCCGAATTCGTTTTCGATGACGGCAATCTTCATGCCGTGGTTTTCCTGCAGGATGCGGTTCAACAGCGTGGTTTTGCCCGCGCCGAGGAAGCCAGTGAGGATGGTGGTCGGGATCAGGTTCATGGTCGTCAGCGTGCCGGTAAGGGTTGGGGCCCGCCAGGCGGGCCCGGGAATCGGGGGATTATGCCGGAATTTCGAAAACTATTTAAGTTTGGCACGCGGATGGGCCGCATCGTATACCTTGGACAGGTGCTGGAAATCCAGCGCCGTATATACCTGGGTCGATGTGATGCTGGCGTGGCCCAGCATATCCTGCACGGCGCGCAAGTCGCCCGACGATTGCAGCACGTGGGACGCGAACGAGTGGCGCAGCATGTGCGGGTGCACATTGGCCGGGGTTCCTGCCTTCAGGCCGTGGGCTTTCAGGCGCAATTGCACCACGCGGGGAGAAATCCGCGTGCCGCGCGTGCTGACGAACAGGGCGTTCGAGCCGTCGGTGGGCGCGGGGCGCACCGCCAGCCAGGCGGCGATCGCGTCGAGCGCGGCGCGGCCCACCGGCACGCGGCGCTGCTTGTTGCCCTTGCCGGTGACGATGACTTCGGCGTTGTCCGCTTCCAGCCAGCCCAGCGCTGCCCTGGAGGGCGCCGCGTCCAGGCCCGCCAGTTCCGACACGCGCAGCCCGCTGGAATACAGCAATTCAAACATGGCGCGGTTGCACAGTTCGGCGGGCTCATCGCCGGCCGCAGCCGTGCGGGCATGGCTGGCCACCAGGTGCACGGCGTCGTCCACCGACAACGCCTTGGGCAACGGTTTGCCGCGCTTGGGGGCGCGCACGCCGTCGACCGGATTGGCGGCCAGCGGAATTTGTCCGCTCAGCCACGTGAAAAAGCCGCGCCAGCCGGACAGTTTGCGGGCGATCGAGCGGGGATCGAGGTCTTTGGAATGCAATTGCGCGGCATAGCGGCGCACGTCGGCATGCGTGAGCGCCGGCCAGGCCTTGTCGCCGGACAGGGCCAGCAATTCCGTCAGGTCGCGGCGGTACGCGTCGACCGTGTGCTGCGACAGCTGGCGTTGCGTGCGCAGGCAGTCCAGGTAAGCATCCAGCCACCCGTCCTTGCCGCGCACGCTGTCCATCACATCAGGCCAGCAGCGGTTGCAGCGCCGTGCCGGCGGTTTCGCCGATGTGCACGAGGAAGTCGGTGGCCATCAGCGACGTGAAGCGTTCGGAATCCGGCGAACCGAGGATCAGCAGGCCGAACGTGCCGGTCTTGGTCCCCGGCTTGCGCAGCGGGATGATGACGGTCGACTGGATTGCCGCCGCATCGTCGAGCCAGCGCACGGCTTCGAAATCGTTATTGCTGCCGCAGTACGGCGCTTGCAGGCTGTTGGCAAAGATGCGGGCATCGTCGGACACGCCGCTGGTAAACCAGCTGTCGCCAAACGCGGCAGCGACATTCCACAGACGCAACGTGACTTGCGGCACGTGGAAATTCGATTTCAGGCTGTCGACCAGCACGCGCGGCATGTCGGCGTCGTCGCGCACTTGCAGCAGCGCCTGGGTCCAGCCATGGAAACGGTTGGCAATGGCGGCATTTTCATTGGCATGGCGCACCAGTTCGGCCATGCGCAATTCCAGCGCCTTGTATTTGTCGCGCATGACTTCCATCTGGCGCTCTTGCAGCGAGACGGCGCGGCCAGTCAGCGGGCTGGACAGTTTAAATTCACCCAGCAAACTGGCGTGTTCTTCAAAGAAGTGCGGATGGTCGGTCAGGTACTGAGCAACAGCGGCGGAATCCAGGGTGGTGATCATCTTTATTGATAGTCTGGGCAATAGCAACCCCCATTCTAACCGAGCCGGCAGGACAGACGGCATACAAAAAGGCGCTGTCTGCAAACTTCGTGGAACTCTGCTTTCCGCTCCCGGTCCAAGCAATATCATCCCGGGACTGGAGACAGATCATGGAAACGCAGGCATTCGCATCTCTGTTGGCGCAACTGGCGTTACTGACTTCACGGCAATACGCCCAACTGCAGGTCCGGCTGGGGCAGGCCGACGCCAGGCAGCACGTGGGCAGGCTGCTGGACCAGGCGGCGCAGGAAAAACTGTGCTGTCCGCGCTGCGCCGGCACCGGCTGGTACCGGCACGGCCGCGAAAGCGGCCTGCAGCGCTACCGCTGCCGCACGTGCGGCAAAACCTTCAATACGCTGACCGGCACGCCGCTGGCCCGGCTCCACTATAAGGAACGGTGGCTGGCCTACCTCGACGGCATGCTGGCGTCGCATTCGCTGCGCCATGCCGCCAGCCGCCTCGGCGTGCACCGCAATACCACGTTCCGCTGGCGCCACCGCTTCCTGGCGCTGCCGCGCACCGACCGCGCACCGCTGCTGCATGGCATTGCCGAGGCCGACGAAATGTTCTTGCTGGAATCGCAGAAAGGATCGCGCCACCTGGACCGGCCGCCGCGCCGCCGGGGCGGGCACGCACGCCGGCGCGGCATTTCACATGAGCAGGTGTGCATCCTGGTGGCGCGCGACCGCAATGGCCGCACGCTCGACTTCGTCACCGGGCGCGGCGCGCTCACCCGCACCGCCTTGCACCAGTGCCTGCGGCCCGCGCTCGATCCCGACATCCTGCTGGTGACCGATGCCAACGCCGCCTACCGCGCCTTTGCCCGCGAGAGCGGGATCACCCATGAAGCGGTCAACCTGCGCGCCGGTGCGCGCACGCGCGGCGCGCTGCATTTGCAAAACGTCAACGCCTACCACAGCCGTTTCCGCGCCTGGCTGCACCGTTTCCACGGCGTCGCCACGCGCTACCTGCCGAACTACCTGGGCTGGCGCTGCATCCTTGATGCACATCGCATCGATACGCCGGAATGTCTGCTTAAAGCGGCAATTGGACACTTTCCACGGTTTGCGGTGACATAGCCTACAAAAAAGGCGCTCCGGCATTTTTGAAGCCGGGGCGCCTGTGAGGCAGCGCGCCGCGGGTGGCGGCGCGCCGTCGGGAAGTGAGCGGGAGGGGACCGCTCAAGACACAGAACTGATCAGAAGCGGTGACGCATGCCGATCTGCACGCCCTTGCTGGACATGCCCGGCTTGGCCGTGAAGCCGCCCGATGCGCTGGCCGCGCCAATCGCATACTGGCCGTCGTTTTCATTCTTGATGTAGGCGCCGATCAGGTACACGTCGGTCCGCTTGGACAGGTTGTAGTCGTAGCCCAGGCCATACTGGGTGGCGTCGCTGGCGTCGGCGCGCTTGTCATCCTGGCGCACGATGGACGCCATCACGCGGCCCTGGCCCATCCTGTAGTGGAAGCCGGCCTGGTAGCTGATCGCATCGAGGTTGAAGTTGCGTTTCAGCGCGGCGGTGGTCTGGGCCGTCAGGATCGGGCCCAGCGTGGTGCCGAATGCGGCAAAGGTCGGCGCCAGCGTATCCATGGCGAAGCGGATGATGACGGAGTTCGGGTTTTCCTGCTTGTGGGCGCCGGCGAACACTTTCCATGGGCCGGTGCTGTACGAACCCGCCAGCGTGGTGGTCACCAGGCCTTTGGCGCCAACCTGGTCGGTGCCGTAGTTGTAGCCCAGGCCGACATCCCAGCCGTTGGCCACGTAGCGGGCGTTGGCGCCCCACGTGCGCTTGTCCATGCCGACGTAGCCGGATTTTTCAAAGCCGTACATCAGCGCAGCCTTGAAGCCGGACGGCGTTTCAATGCGGTACTGGACCGATTTGTCGGAACGGATCGACACGCCGGCCGTCAGCAGGCCGCCGGTGCCGCCCACGATGCCGCCCCAACCCGCTGCCGTGCCGGACTCGAACACGTCGCCGGCCGCCAGCACTTCATAGCCTGGCGTGTACATGCGGCCCAGCAAGATGGCGCCGGCCGGGGTTACCAGGCCGACCATCGACGTACGGTCGAACAGCGCATTGTTGATATTGACGTTCACTGCCGGATTCAGCGCGGCTTGTACGCCGGCCAGCAGTTTGGCTGCGGTTGCGGCGCCGCCGGCGGCTGCCGGCAGCGTGTAGTTCAAGCCTTCCGTCAGCGCCATGGTCTGGTTGCTGGACAAGTTACCCGTCTGTTGCTTGCCGTTGTCCAGTTCGACGCGGGCTTCCAGGTTGAAGATGGCCTTGAAGCCGCCGCCCATGTCTTCCGTGCCGCGGAAACCGAGGCGGGAACCGTCGGCGATACCGCTGACCAGCTTGGTCTTGGAGTCGCCACCGCCGTTATTGACGTACATGATGCCGGCGTCGGCGATACCGTAAATGGTCACGGACGATTGCGCCATGGCAGGCGCGGCGAATACGGCTGCAATACCAGCTGCAAGTAACTTGGCCTTCATTAGTGTCTCCGGTGAGATTGCTTTTGTAGTTGAGTTGAAATAGTACGTGCGTACTATTCTTGATCGCAAGGATGACAGTTATCCGCCGCGTTGTACAGGGAGCCACGTGGCTCGAACGGTCATGGTTGCAAAAATGACACAGTGCGGCAAAGGAAGTGCAAAAAAAAGCCCCGGAACCAGTCCGAGGCTTGCAGGCAACTAGTGGCAGTCTTACACCATCAGAAGTTGTGGTGAATACCCATCGAATAATGGTTTTGCGTGATTTCGGTGGTGGCAGTCGCCGTGGTTGGCAGCTTCTTGTTCGACAGGTCCAGGTACACATAGGTACGTGGCGACAGGCTGTATTCATAGCCGATCGAGGCCTGCTTGGTCTTGGCCACCATGTCCGGGTTTTTCTGGCCATAACCCAGCAACAGCTTGCCCGGGCCCATCGTGTAGTTCAGGCCCACCACCCACGAATCCATTTCGTGGTTAGGCTTGCCGGCCGCGATGAAGTTGTCCAGGTCTTGCTTGTTGTAGGTTGCCATCAGTTTCAGCGCCGGCATCGGGCGGACATAGCCGGCAATCTGCCACAGCTTGGCTTCGGTCGCGTTGCGCTCGTTGGCCAGCAGGATGGAATAGCGCGGTGCGGAACCTGGTTCCGTGTAGGTGGCGCTGACCGAATACGGATAGGCCGAACCCATCGCGCCAGCCGCGTATTGCGGCGCCGCTGCCGTGCCACGGCCGACGATGGCCGCGCCCGGGCCGCCATTGTTTTCCTTGGTGCCCCACGTGAAGTTCAGCTGGAAGCCGTTGTAGACAGGCGAGTTGTAGAACACGCCGTTGGCAAAGCGGTTGCCCGAATTGCCCGCCAGGCCCAGCGGATCACTGCCGCTGCCGGCCAGCGACGTGCGGTAGCCGCCCACTTGCAGGTCGGTCTGGAAGCCTGCCACGTTCGGCAAGCCGTTAAATGGCTCATAAGCCACGGTCGATTCCTGCAGCGCGGTCAGGCCACGGCCCAGGCGGATGGTACCGAAGTCGCCTTGCAGGCCGACGCGGCTCTGGCCCTGGAACAGCGGACGGGTCACGCCTTCGATGGTACCGGTGTCAGGCTCGAAACGGATTTCCAACTGGAACAGCGCTTTCAGGCCGCTGCCCAGGTCTTCCTGGCCACGGAAACCCAGTTTGTTGTTGTCGCGTTTGCCGATGGTGGTCGGGCTGGACACGCCAGGCGTGGTATTGGTTGTTTTGGCAAAGCCTGCATCCAGGGTGCCGTAAATCGTTACCGACGACTGAGCATGCGCGGCGGAAAATGCCCCCAACAATGCCAGGGCCACCAATGATTTTTTCATTTGCTGTTCCTTTTCATAGAAATCGTTCAACAATCCAAAAGCATAAAGTGCGGCCGATGGCGCGCAGTTGGCCTAAACCTTAATTGCCAGCCGCGAATTCCGACGATGGATTGGTCGATTATGATGGTTAGTATTGGTTGAAAGCCAAAGATGCCGGGCTTTCTGTTGTATTTTTGTAACGCTTGCTATTGTCCACGATTGCTGTCGTTTTATCCATATTTCCTTTCGGTTGTAAATACGTAGTAGTACAGAGTAACTGCCGTGAGGTAATGGAATAATTGATTAATATCAAATACTTACGTAAAACTGACGCCGTTGTTGTATGGCGTGTGAACGCCACAGCACGGTACGTGGGAGTAGTGTCGTATTGTTGGAATGTGGCAATATTAGTAAATGTCACTGGCCGAAGGGATTTAATTTTGCGGCTAAACGCGGCGTTTTCTTGAATGAATCATATTAATAGTGGAACGATGGCAAATCGTGAAGAACTAGGAATGATCCGAGGGGCGCGCGCCGGCGATGCTGAATGCCAGCTGGCATTGGGGAAGCTTTATTTGTTCGGCGGCGCGAGCCTGCCGCAAAGCCAGCCGACCGCGCTGCATTGGCTGAACCGCGCCGCTTTACAGGGCCGGGACGAGGCATGGCGCCTGATTGGCCGGCACGTGGGATTCGAACATGCCCGGCAAAATCCGGGCATGCTGCCGTGGTACGAGCGGGCCTGGGATGCCGGCGTGACCCAGGCCGGCCTGGTGCTGGCGCAACTGGTCTTGCTGGCGCCGGAAGCCGTCAGCGCGCCGTTGCGCGCCAAGGCCATGCAGGCGCTGGAAACCGCGGCCCGCGCCGGCTTGCCCGACGCGGTCCGGCTGCTGGGGCAACAGCGCCGCCAGGTCCGTCCCGCCGGCAGCGCTGCCGTCCCGCCCCTGGCGCCGCCCGACTGCGGCGATGCCGGCAGCCACCGTACGGCACTGACGCAAGCGTGGGAAAAGTTGCCGCGCCCGTTGTTCCTGGCGCAGGCGCTGCCGCTGGCACGGCAACTGGTGCACGACGCGCCGCAGGATGCGGAAGCGGCCCGCGCCTGTGGCTGGCAGCCCACGCCGGACCAGGTACTGTTGCTGGCCCGTTGTGCGCAAGCCATGGCGGAAACCGATGACCCGGGCGACCAGGCGCGCCAGGCCGAGCGGCAGCGTTATTGCGAGCTGGCGGCTTTTGGCGGCGACCGTGCCGCGCAACTGGCGCTCGGGCTGTGGTTTGCCCGCATGACGTGCGACGGCGTCCGCGTGTCGGACGGCATCGCGGCCGCCAATTTCAAGCGCGCCATCCGCTGGCTGACGCAGGCGGGCGAGCAGGGACTGGCCGACGCGTGGTTTGCCCTGTCGCGCATCTACATCAAACCGGAATTTTCCCAGCGCAGCGTGGCCGAAGCGCAGGCTTGCCTGGAGCGCGCGGCGGGCATGGGGCACAGCGGCGCCCAGCTCGAGTGCGGGATTCATGCGTGGCGCGCGCGCCGCGGCGATGAACAAAACGACGTGCGCGCCGCGTACTGGCTGCAACAGGCGGCGGCGCAGGGCGCGAAGGAAGCGGAAGCGGCGTTGTTGCGCATCGCGCCGGACACGCCTGACGCGGCGGCCTGGGCGGCCGGATTGCCGGAAGTACGGGAATGGCAGCATAGCCAGCCGCTGTTGTCGGCCCGTATCGAGCTGGCGCAATTGTTTGGCTTGACGCGGGCGGAAGCGCTGTTGCTCGATGTGTGTGCGGCAGACCAGGGGCATTGCCTGGTGGTCGACATCCGCGCCAGTTACGGCCGCAGCAAGCGCCGTCTGGTGCTGGTGCGGACGGCCCAGCAGCGGCAGGCGCTGGACCGCATCGCACGGCTGTTCGAAGCCGTCGATTGCAGCGTGGATGGTCCGGAAGGGAATTACCGCCAGCGCCTGTACCGCCTGAAGACGTGGCAGGCGGCGGAAGACGACGGGCTGGCGGTGGCGTGACTTTTAAATTTCGATTTCGCCTTCGTAGACGGTGACGGCGGGGCCCGTCAGCCACACTGGCTGGCCTTCGCCTTCCCATGCGATCGACAACTGGCCGCCGCGCGCATCGACGCGTACCGGCGAATCCAGCAAGCCGCGCCGGATGCCGGCCACCACGGCCGCGCACGTGCCGGTGCCGCAGGCCAGCGTTTCGCCGACGCCCCGCTCGAACACGCGCAGCCGCACGTGCTGGCGGTTCACCAGTTGCATGAAGCCGGCGTTGACGCGGCGCGGGAAGCGCAGGTGGTTTTCAATCAGCGGGCCGGTCAGTTCGACCGGCGCCGTGTCGACATCGGCCACGATTTGCACGGCGTGCGGATTGCCCATCGAAACCACCGATACCAGCACGGTTTCCTTGTCGCCGCCCAGTTCCAGGGTCAGCGGCCACAGCGTGTCGCGGCCTTCCTTGACGCCGGTTAAACCTTCCGCGTCGAACGGCACCAGGGCCGGTTCCAGGATCGGGGCGCCCATGTCGACCGTGATGGAGCCGTCGTCTTCCAGGCGCGGCGCAATCACGCCCGCCATGGTTTCCACTGAAATGCTCTTGCGGTCCGTCAGGCCTTTTTCCACGACGAATTTCACGAAGGCGCGCGAACCGTTGCCGCACTGTTCCACTTCGCCGCCGTCGCTGTTGAATATGCGGTAGCGGAAATCGCAATCCGGGCGCGTGGATTTTTCCACCACCAGCATCTGGTCGGCGCCCACGCCAAAGCGGCGGTCGCCCAAGTGCTTCCATTGCGCCGGCGTGAAATCGATTTTCTGGTTGATAGCGTCGATCACGACAAAGTCGTTGCCGGCGCCGTGCATTTTGGTGAACTTCAGTTTCATCTTTACTTTCCTGTGTAGAGCGACGGTTCGCCATTCGGGCGGGTCTTGAATCGCTTATGCGTCCAGAAATATTCTGCCGGCGCCTCGCGTACGCGCTCCTCGATAAAGGCATTCATGCGGCGCGTGGCTTCCACCATGTCAGGGCCTGGGTAATTCTGCCATGGCGCATAAAATTTTACTTGCCAGCCACGGTAACCGGGCAGGAAGGTGCTGATAACGGGCATGACCTGTGCGCTGGTGGCGGCGGCGATCCGCGCCGTGGCGGTCAGCGTGGCGCATTCGATGCCGAAGAAGGGGACGAATTCCGCATCCTTTTCGCCGAAATCCATGTCCGGCAACATGAAGTAGGGCAGTTTGTCCTTCAGCGCGCGCAGGATGGGCTTGATGCCGTCGTGGCGCGTGAACAGTTTGACGGGCTTGAAGCGGGCGCGGCCATCGCGCAATACCTGGTCGAACACCTTGTTCTTTTGCTGCACGTACATCGACGACGCGGACATTTCCATCGCGATGGCGGCGCCCGCCACGTCCAGGCACACGAAGTGCGGGCACAGCATGATGGTGGGTTTTTCGGAAATCGCGGCCACCGGCACGCCATTGGTTTCCGGATGGGGGCCGTCGTACGACACCACGGTGATCAGCCGCTTCAGGCGCCGTTCCGACGCCCACCACAGGATGCCCCGTTCGAACACGCTGCGCGCATAGCCCTGGAAATGGCGGCGCGCCAGGTCTTCGCGCTGCTGCTCCGTCAATTCCGGCATGGTCAGGCGCAAATTCGTCAGCGTGATCTCGCGGCGCGGTTTCATGACGACGAACAGCAGCGAACCGACCGCCGTGCCAAAGCGGCCCAGCACCGGCAAGGGCAGCCAGTGCAGCAGCCACATGAATCCCAGCAAGACCCTCATGCCGCCTCCTGTTTTGCGGAAGCGCCGGCGGGAACCTTATAGCGGTTATAGCTCCAGTAATATTGCGCGGGTGCGCGGGCAATCAGTTTTTCCATCGAGGCATTGATGGCGCGCGCTTGCTGCGCCGAGTCGCCATCGAGCGTGCCGTCGAACGGGACGAAGCGGATCACGTAGCCGCGGCCGAACGGCAGGCGCTCGGCAAAGGTGGCGATGACGATGGCGTCGCCCAGCTGCGCCAGCTTGGCGGGCAGGGTCATCGTATAGGCCGTGCGGCCAAAGAAATCCGCAAATACGCCTTCGCCTTCCTGCGGCACCTGGTCCGGCAAGATGCCGACCGGCGACCCTTTTTTCAGGAACTTGGCCAGCATGCGCACACCCGACATGTTGGCCGGCGCCAGCAACAGGTTCTTGCGGGCGCGGGCGCCTTCGATCAGCGGCTTCAGCGCTTCCTTCTTCGGCGGGCGATACATCACCATCAATTCCTGCCGCAAAGCGATTTCCTGGGCGACAATTTCAAAGCAGCCAAGGTGTGGCGTCAGGAACACAATGCCGCGTCCCGCTTCCAGTGTGCTTTGCACAAGTTGCCAGTTTTCCAGTGTGGCGTGGCGCGATACTTTTTCAGGCGGAGCGCACCAGATGAACGGCAGTTCGGCTATGCTTTTTCCTGACTCGGCAATGGCGGCGCCCAAGTGTTGTTCAAAGCCTGCCTGGCGCATGTTGGATTTCATGCGGCGGCGGTACGACGGCGACAGTAAATACACCAGCCAGCCCAGTGCAGCGCCCAGTGCATGCAACACCGGCAAGGGGAAGTGTGAGAAGAAGCGAAAGATGGAAACGAGCATGTATTATTCGGTGCAGCAAGGGCATTTGCCCTGCCAAAATTTTCAAAGAAGCGTAAAATACCACGTTCGTAGTATCCGCTGAGTTAACAGACAACTTGCGAGGCGGAATATAAATCTCGCTAAAGCGTCGCAAGCCGGTTTTGGTTGTTGCGACAATTTTTATTCAACCATTATCAGGAGCTTGCGATGTCCAACGATTATCTGTTTACCTCTGAATCCGTTTCGGAAGGCCACCCGGACAAGGTTGCCGACCAAATTTCCGATGCCATCCTGGACGCCATCCTGGCGCAGGACCCCAAAGCCCGCGTCGCCGCTGAAACCCTGTGCAATACCGGTCTCGTCGTACTGGCAGGTGAAATCACCACCCACGCCAACGTCGATTACATCAACGTGGCGCGTGAAACCATCAAGCGCATCGGCTACGACAACACCGACTACGGTATCGATTACCGTGGCTGCGCCGTGCTGGTTGCCTATGACAAGCAATCGCCGGACATCGCGCAGGGCGTCGATGAAGGCAAGGGTATCGACCTGGACCAGGGCGCCGGCGACCAGGGCCTGATGTTCGGCTACGCTTGCGATGAAACCCCGGAACTGATGCCGGCCGCGATCTACTACTCGCACCGCCTGGTCGAGCGCCAGTCGCAACTGCGCAAGGACGGCCGCCTGCCATGGCTGCGTCCGGATGCCAAGTCGCAAGTCACGCTGCGCTACGTGGATGGCAAGCCGGTGGCGGTCGATACCGTCGTGCTGTCGACCCAGCACCACCCGGATGTCACGCACAAGCAGATCGAAGAAGCCGTCATCGAAGAAATCATCAAGCCGGTGTTGCCATCGGCATGGCTGAACGGCACCAAATTCCTGGTCAACCCGACCGGCCGTTTCGTCATCGGCGGCCCGCAGGGCGAC
Organism: Pseudoduganella rivuli; assembly: GCF_009674485.1. Lineage (GTDB taxonomy): Bacteria > Pseudomonadota > Gammaproteobacteria > Burkholderiales > Burkholderiaceae_D > Rugamonas > Rugamonas rivuli_B. Next base: position 65,586 of record NZ_WKJJ01000023.1, read on the forward strand.
TGCGGCCTGACCGGCCGCAAGATCATTGTCGACACCTACGGCGGCGCTGCGCCGCACGGCGGCGGCGCGTTCTCCGGCAAGGATCCGTCGAAAGTCGACCGTTCCGCAGCTTACGCGGCACGCTATGTGGCGAAAAACATCGTGGCCGCCGGCCTGGCGCGCCAGTGCCAGGTGCAAGTGTCGTACGCGATTGGCGTGGCCCGTCCGATCAACATCACCGTGTACACCGAAGGCACGGGTGTGGTTTCTGACGAGAAAATCGCCGCACTGGTGCAGGAACACTTCGACCTGCGCCCGAAAGGCATCGTGCAAATGCTGGACCTGTTGCGTCCGATCTACGCGAAAACCGCGGCTTACGGCCACTTCGGCCGCGAAGAACCGGAATTCACGTGGGAACGCACCGACAAGGCTGCGATCCTGCGCGCCGCTGCCGGCCTGTAAGTTGTCGTCAACACGGTAGGGCGGTTTTCGCGAAGCGAAAGCCGCCATGCATGCGTCGATGCGTCTGTTCAAACAGACGCATCCGTGTGCTAGAATCATCTCCCTCCGAGGAGCGCTGCGACCAGTCACCTGGCCAGGCTCGGAAAAATCAACACCGCGCTCACGTTACTTTTTTCAACTAACTGAAAGGAGGGCGTGATGAACGCCGCATTGAAATCCTCGCAAGACTACATCATCGCTGACATTGGCCTGGCTGCCTGGGGCGAAAAAGAAATCAAGATTGCTGAAACGGAAATGCCTGGCCTGATGGCCATCCGTGAAGAATTCGCCGCTGCCCAGCCCCTGAAAGGCGCGCGCATCACCGGTTCGCTGCACATGACCATCCAGACCGCCGTGCTGATCCGCACGCTGGAAGCACTGGGCGCCCAAGTGCGCTGGGCATCGTGCAACATCTACTCCACGCAAGACCACGCCGCCGCCGCGATTGCCGCCGTCGGTACGCCAGTGTTCGCCGTCAAGGGCGAAAACCTGGACGAATACTGGGAATACACGCACCGCATCTTCGAATGGCCGAACGACGCCGCCGGCAATGCCGTGTACTCGAACATGATCCTGGACGATGGCGGCGACGCCACCCTGCTGCTGCACCTGGGCGTGCGCGCTGAAAAAGATATCTCCGTGCTCAACAACCCTGGCTCGGAAGAAGAAATCTGCCTGTTCAACTCGATCAAGGCCCACCTGGCGAAAGACGCCACCTGGTACTCGAAGCGCCTGCCGGAAATCATGGGCGTGACGGAAGAAACCACCACCGGCGTACACCGCCTGTACCAGATGCACAAGGATGGCAAGCTGGCCTTCCCGGCCATCAACGTCAACGATTCCGTCACCAAGTCGAAGTTCGACAACCTGTACGGCTGCCGTGAATCGCTGGTGGACGGCATCAAGCGCGCCACCGACGTGATGATCGCTGGCAAGATCGCCGTGATCGCCGGCTACGGTGACGTGGGCAAGGGTTCCGCCCAGGCCATGCGCGCGCTGTCCGCACAAGTGTGGGTGACCGAGATCGACCCGATTTGCGCACTGCAAGCCGCGATGGAAGGCTACCGCGTGGTGACGATGGATGAAGCCGCATCGCAGGGCGACATCTTCGTGACGTGCACGGGCAACTATCACATCCTGACCGAACAGCACATGCTGGCCATGAAAGACCAGGCCATCGTCTGCAACATCGGCCACTTCGACAATGAAATCGACGTCGCGGCGCTGAAAAAATACGAGTGGGAAAACATCAAGCCACAAGTGGACCACGTGATCTTCCCTGATGGCAAACGTATCATCCTGCTGGCTGAAGGCCGCCTGGTGAACCTGGGTTGCGGCACGGGCCACCCGTCGTACGTGATGTCGTCGTCGTTCGCGAACCAGACCATTGCACAGATCGAACTGTTCACCAACACCAAGCAGTATCCGGTGGGCGTGTACACGCTGCCGAAGCACCTGGACGAGAAAGTCGCCCGCCTGCAGCTGAAAAAGCTGAACGCGAAGCTGACCACCCTGACCGAAGAGCAGGCTGCTTACATTAATGTGCAAGTGCAAGGCCCATACAAGCCTGATCACTACCGTTATTAATCCGTAGACCGTTGAAAAGGACCGCTCCGGCGGCCCTTTTCAACTCGCGGTTGCGAGGCTCTCTATGCGTTTGGTCCTTACCTGGTTAATCAATGCGGCCGCCCTGCTTGCCGTGCCCTACCTGATGCATTCCGTCGATGTCACAAGCATCGGCGCCGCCCTGGTTGCAGCCCTTGTGCTGGGCCTGGTCAACACCCTGATACGTCCTGTTTTGCTGCTGCTCACCTTGCCTGTGACCGTGCTGTCGCTGGGCTTGTTCATCCTTGTCATCAATGGCTTCATGTTCTGGCTGGTGGCGCAATGGGTGGACGGCTTCCACGTCGATAGTTTCTGGTCCGCGATGGGCGGCGCCATCCTGTACAGCGTGATTTCCTGGGCTCTGTCTACCTTACTTTTGAAGAATGCAGATGGAAACTCCTAATTTCAGTATTGAATTCTTTCCGCCCAAGACGGCGGAAGGGGCGGAAAAGCTGCGCGTGACGCGCGCCAAGCTGTCCGAATTGCACCCGAAGTATTTCTCCGTCACGTTCGGCGCCGGCGGTACCACGCAAACCGGCACGCTGGACACAGTGCGGGAAATCATGGCGGCCGGCGAGGATGCCGCGCCGCACCTGTCGTGCATCGGCGGCACGCGCGAATCGATCCGCGCCATCCTCAACGAATACAAATCGCATGGCATCAAGCGCCTGGTGGCGCTGCGCGGCGATTTGCCCAGCGGCTACGGCGCGGCGGGCGAATTCCGTTATGCCAACGAACTGGTGGAATTCATCCGCGCGGAAACGGGCGACTGGTTCCACATCGAGGTGGCCGCGTATCCGGAAGTGCACCCGCAAGCCCGTTCGCCCCAGCATGACCTGGAAGCCTTCGTGCGCAAGGTGAATGCCGGCGCCAATGCCGCCATCACGCAGTATTTCTACAACGCAGATGCGTATTTCAACTTCGTGGACCAGGCGACCAAGGCCGGCGTCACGGTGCCGATCGTGCCGGGCATCATGCCGATCACGAATTACACGCAGCTGATGCGTTTTTCCGACATGTGTGGCGCGGAAATCCCACGCTGGGTGCGCCTGAAACTGGCCAGCTTTGGCGACGACACGGCATCCATCAAGGCGTTCGGCCTCGACGTGGTGACGGATCTGGCCAAGCGCCTGCTGGCCGGCGGCGCGCCCGGCATCCACTTCTACAGCATGAACCAGGCGGCGCCGACCACGGCGCTGTGGCAGCGCCTGGTGTAAAGAACAAAGGCGCCTGCGGGCGCCTTTGTTGATTTAGCGCGCATCATATCGCGCCCAATCCGGTGGCTCATGCCTTCCTGCGCTAAGCCGACAGGACTGTGGATACCATGCGTGCTTAAAAAAATTCCACCAGGAAACAATTGGTGAGAATTTGCGCAGGAACTTCGGGTTATAGTGCCAATGTTTCCATGTGGAAACAATTACGTTTCCCGGAGTGATGCGATGCCCTTTCCCAGCACCGAGATGCGTTTTCTCTCTGCAAGCGTTCCAGCGATTCCCCTGTTAGCTGATGCCCTGACGCCAATCAGGAAGCTCGCATGCGTGACCGCGCTGCTGGCGGGCGCCAATGCCCATGCGGCATTGGAAGTCGTATTGCCAGGCACCCATTTCAAATGGGTGGGCAATTATGAAACAGGGGCCGCATTATATGCCGAATGCGCCAGCCTGGTTGGCAGCATCGGCCAGAGTGTGGCGACGTGGTGCGGCGCCAGCGCGCCAACAGTTCCCACGGACGGATATAGCAATATTTATGGTGGATGGATTCAAGATAAAACCACGCCGCCAGGCACCTACAGGTTTTATTTGCTTGCGGCCTATGCCTGTAAGAACAGCGATAAGATCCGCTACTTCACCGATGTCAACAAGTGTGTGGGGACCACCCCGGTACCCACACCGACGCCCTCCAATCCCAAGGACAATGGGCCATCCTGCCCCGTCAATCCGCAGAACCGGCAGCCATCCTGCGGTAACCCAGTTGGCATCGGTTCCGGCACCAAGGTACAGCAGGAAGTTGATTACGAAGACCGGTCCGCAGGCTTGCCACTGTCGTTGACCCGAACTTATAACTATGGCCAGAACGCGATAGAGGGCGTTGCCGGTTCCTTCGGCAGCAACTGGACGCACCCGATCGACCGCAAGGTGCAATTGTTGCCCAACCGGGTCGAAACGAAGTGCTATACGCGCAATGACACTGGCGCGCAGTTTTGCGAGAACGCCCCGGTCGCGAATGCGCCTCAGGCAGTCTCCGTCACCAGGCCGGATGGGAAAATCCATATTTTCGTCCGCTCGGGTAATGCTGGGTGGGCGATCCCGATGTCGATGCCCGCATCAGTGCGCAGTACGGGGCTGACGGCGTGACGCCGGCAGTGTGGACCTACACCACACCACACGAGGACACCGAGCAATACGATGCCAATGGCAGGCTGATAGCACTGACCGCCAGAACTGGCGCTTCGCAGCGCTTTACCTACAGCGACGGCGCCAGCAACGACACCAGCGTGGCACGCCTGCCGGCCGATGCGCCGGTGTGCCCGAATGTGCAGGCGGGCGCGGTAATCAAGGCGGGCTTGCTGGTGTGCGTGACGGATAACTGGAACCGGCAGGTGCAGTATGAATATGACGCACTGGGGCGCGTCGTCAAAGCCTACGATCCTGCCAACCAGGCTTATCTTTATGCCTACGACGGCAGTACTGGAGGTTGCGTACTCGATGGCACCACCAACAAGGCCTGCAGCGCGGGCAACCTGACGCAGGTGACCTACCCGGATGGGAAGAAAAAGACTTACCACTACAACGAGCGTGCACGGATCAACGATGGATCGAACTGCACCAATAACGTGACGAACATCAGCGTCACCTATGGTCATTTGCTCAATGCGCTGACCGGCATCACTGATGAAAAGGGTGTTCGTTACGCGAGTTGGGATTACAGCTGCAAGGGCGCGGTGGTTGGATCGGAGCATGCGGGTGGTGTCGATAAAGTCAGGATCGCCTATGGCACGCGTGCCGCCGACGGTTCGCAAACCAATACCGTCACCTCTTATCTGGGCACGACGGCCAGCCCGGCCACCATCGTGCGTAATTACCACTTCAAGGTCATCCTGGGCGTTGCCAAGGGGGATACGCTGGACCAGCCCTGCGCCGGCTGCGACGGCATGATGGCGCGAACTTACGATGCCAATGGCAACGTGTCGACCGCCAGGGACTGGAACGGCAATCAGACCAATTACACCTATGACCTCGCCCGCAACCTGGAAACCCGCCGGGTCGAAGCGGCAGGCAGCAGCGTGGCCCGTACCATCACGACAGAATGGCACCCCACGCTGCGACTGCGGGCAAGGATGGCGGAGCCGCTGCGCATCACTACGTACACCTACGACGCCAATGGCAACCTCGCCACAAGGTCCGTTCAGCCGACCACGGATGCATCCGGGGCACAGGGCTTCAGCGCAACGGCCGATGGCACTGCGCGCAACTGGGCCTATACCTACAACGACCTGGGGCAAGTCACCAGCGTAGCCGGGCCGCGCAGCGCAACCACCACTTATACCTATGACAGCGAAGGACGCCTGGCGACCGTCACCAATGCGGCCGGCCACATCACCAGCTTGAGCAACTACGACGCCAACGGCAGGCTTGGGCGGATCACGGATCCGAACGGACTGGTTACCGACATGACCTATACGCCGCGTGGCTGGTTGGCTTCCAGCACCACGGGTGGGGAAAGTACCGTGTATGAATACGATGGTGTGGGGCAGCTCACCAAAGCCACGCTGCCTGATGGCGCCTGGGTCTCGTACACCTACGATGCCGCGCACCGCCTGACCGCCATTGCCGACCGCAACGGCAACAGCGTCACCTACACGCTGGACCTGGCGGGCAACCGCATCGGCGAGCAAGTCAAGGACAGCAGTGGCGTGCTGGCGCGCCAGATCAGCCGCACGTACAACACGCTGAACCGCCTGACCCAGATTACCGGAGCCCTGCAATGAAACGCCCCATCCCTACCGTTCTCGCCATGGTGCTGGCATCGTTGGGCGGCGTCGCTTATGCCCAGGCGCAGAACACCACCACGGTATACGCCTATGACACGATGGGTAACTTGAAACAGGTGACCGATCCGCTGAACCAGATCACCAGGCACGACTACGACGCCCTGAACCGCCGCATCAAGACCACCGATGCGAAAAACGGCATCACGCAGTTCGGCTACGACGGCCTGGACCAACTGAACAAGGTGACCGATGCGCGCAACCTGGTGACGAATTACACGATCGATGGTCTCGGTAATCTCGGTAAAACCACCAGTCCTGATACGGGCGTCACGAACCGGACCTATGACGAAGCGGGCAACCTGAAAACCAGCACGGATGCGAAGAATCAGGTCACGACGTACCAGTACGATGTCCTCAATCGCGTCACGTCCGTGGCATATGGCGACGGCGGCAGCGCAACGTATGTGTATGACCAGGGCACGAATGGGATTGGGCGGCTGACGCAGGTAACCGACATCAGCGGCGTCACGCGGTACGTGTACGACCAGCAGGGCCATGTGACGCAGGAAACCCGCACCATCGGCGGGCAGGCTTATACCACTGCCTACCGGTATGACGATGCGGGACGCCTGTCCGGCATGACGTATCCCAGCGGGCGCGGCGTCGATTACACGCGCGACGCCATGGGACGCATTGTCACCGTCACGACCACGGTGGAGGGCGTCACGGCGACGCTGGCCAGCGATGCGCAATATCAGCCATTTGGTCCGCTGAAGTCGTTGACCTTGGGCAATGGCCAGGCCTACAGCCGCACGTACGACCTCGATGGCCGCCTTTCCAGCTTTACGCTCAACGGCCAGGTACAGACGGTCAGCTATGACGCTGCCAGCCGTTTAACCGGTATTGCCGACGCGGGCAACGCCAACAACAGCCGCACCTACGGTTACGACCAGCTGGACCGCCTGACCAGCGAACAGTACCCGAACAGCAGCCGCGCTTATGCCTACGACGCCGTGGGCAACCGCACGCAATCCACGCTGAATGCCGCCGTCACCGGCTACACGTACGCGGCCACCAGCAACCGCCTTGCCACAGCCGGAGGCAATACCGTCACGTTGGATGCCAACGGCAGCACCACGAATAACGGCGCCGGCAGCCAGTTCAATTACGATGCGCGCGGCCGCATGGTGTCGGCGACCACCACCATCGGAACGGTCAGTTACCGGATCAACGCGCTGGGCCAGCGCGTGCAAAAGGTGACGCCAACGGCCACGACCGTATTTCATTACGACCTGGCCGGCAGGCTGATCGCCGAAACCACCGGCGCCGCCACCACCGAATATGTCTACCTCGATGATGTGCCGGTTGCTGTGCTGAGGTATATGGGCGGTCCGCTCAATGTAAGCGGCCTTGTGCGCCTGACACAGCAGGGCGCGGCGTACAACCGCGTCACCGGCAAATATGTCGCCAGTGTGTCGGTGACCAATACCAGCGGCGCAGCGTTGGCGGGGCCCTTGCAGCTGAAGCTGAACAACCTGACCTCCGGCCTTACGCTGGACAACGCCAGCGGCATCGATGCGGGTGCACCGTACGTTACGGTGTCCGGTCCACTGAACGCGGACGCCACCATCAGTGTGCCGCTGACGTTCAGCGGCCCGGCACGTTTGATGGTTACATACACACCCGCGCTCTATCAGGGCAGCTTCTAGGAGCACCAGACATGCACATCAAACATCCAATCCCGGGCGTACTTAAAACCATGTTGATGGCCGTATGGCTGGTGCTGGCCTGGCTCTGCTGCACGGCGGCTTGGGCGGCGCCATCGGCCAGTGTGGTCGCGTCGCCGTCGTCTGCGGTGGCGCCGGCCAACGTCACGCTGTCCGTGGCGGTGACGGCTGATCCCGATCCGGTTACGGTGACGCGCGTCCAATACGTTAACGGCAACAGTTCCCTGGGTGTCGTCACCACTGCGCCGTTCAGCCTGAATTTGCCCAATCTTGGTCCCGGGTACTACGTCATCAAGGCTTACGTGACGCTGGCGGATGGACAAAATACGATGCTGACCTCCACCCCCGTTGCGCTGACGATTACCGGCGGAACGGCGGCCAGCGCCGCTGTGTACTATATTCATACCGACCAGCTCAATACCCCGCGCGTAATTGCGGACCAGAGCCAGGCGGTGGTGTGGAAGTGGGAGAGCGACGGGTTTGGCTCGATGCCACCGAACGAGCAGCCGGGAACGGCGCCGGCGTTTGAGTTCAATCCGCGGTTTGCGGGGCAGTATTTTGATCGGGAGAGTAATCTTCACTACAACTACTATCGGGATTACGATCCGCAGACGGGGCGGTATGTGCAGAGTGATCCGATTGGGCTGCGTGGCGGAATCAATACCTATGGGTACGTTGCCAATAACCCAGTCGGCTACACCGACCCTTTCGGCCTCATGTGTGTTTCCGGAAATGGATTTACCACATGCTTCGGTGCAGGCGGCCCGACTTTCAGGGTCCCTACTCCTCCAGGTTTTCCACAATCAATGGGGCCAGGCGATGATTTTTACCATGCCTATGATGTTCAGCGTGACCTTAACGGTGCCGATAGTTCTTGTGTAATTGAAGGTATGATGCAGGCCCCAACGCCAGGGTCTCCAAGTCCCGCACTCCCCCAAGGGACTCGAAACAATGCCGTAGTGGGAGGCGTTGATAACTGGGTGACGTCATATCGCACAAATGACCTCGTCACGGGCGCGTTGGTTGAGGTAAACATAGCGGGGGTGGGGGATGGGTCGTTATTTGGTCCTGGCTATGTCGCGCGTTACGTGAGAGATGGTGTGGCACATACGGCAGGAGAGGGGACAAATTGGAAGCAAAGTCCAGCCGTTACCAGCCACGCGGTCCAGTCCGCTGCAAATGAAGCCTTATGGGGGCGTCAGATGAGCAAAATTATCGAGTCAGCAAAAAATGTGGATGCAAGCAATAGCATGAAAAACGTCCGATCCTGGCCAATTATTACAGCATTCATCGTTGCACCGATGGGAGCTGCTGTGATGATGGCAATTCTGACGCCTGTAGCAGATAAATTTGATTTTTTAAGTATGATTGGGCTAATTCCCATCTTCTATTTCTTTGCTGCGGCACCCTCATTCGCAATTGGCATCCCGCTTTATCTTGTCTTAAATTATTACCGCAGGCTGAACCTCCTAACAATCTTGCTGGGAGGCACTGCGATCGCCTTTCTTAGTGCGTACGTTATTCGATTTCCGGATATGGCTGCGCTTCGCGACGTTTTGGTGAGCACCGCGATAGGTGTCATATCGTCGCTGCTCTTCTGGTTCGTTTGGCGCTACCACTATATGAAATAGTTTCGCACTCGGAAACCCAGTGCCATATTCGGAACCAGAAAGTCGGCCAATTCTAAGGGGAGCATATGGATTGTGCTTCCGTCAGCATGACGTCCAGCGCGACGTCATGCGGATCGTCCGGAAAGTCCGCCTGCAGGCAACTGTAGGCAATGCCCGCCGTGCGCGGACGCGGCGTATGTTCCAGCGTGCGGTCATAAAAGCCGCCGCCATAACCGAGCCGGAAGCGGTGCGCGTTGTAGCCTAAACACGGCACCAGCAGGGCGGGCGGATACGCCGCCATGCGCAAGTCGGCCGGCACCGCCACCCCCATGGTGTCCTTGACCATGGCTTCGCCGATGGTCCATTCGGCAAATTCCAGCGCCGTATGCTTCGCCACCACCACCGGCAACAGCAGGCGCACGCCGCGCCTTGCCAGTTCGTCATAAGCAGGTTGCAAATCCGGCTCGTCGCGCAGCGGCCAGTACACACCCAGCGTTTCCACCTTGTTTTCCGCCTGCCACGCCAGCACCTTGACGCATAACGCCTGGTCCCACGCAGCCCGCGTTTCCGGCGCCAGGGCGCGGCGTGCCGCCAGCAGTTGCTTGCGGAGTTCGGCCTTGCCTACGGGCAGTTTATCTGGTGGGGCGGCTGGGTTGCGTGGTATTCTTGGATCGCTGGTCATGTCTGGATTTTTTGTGAGAGTCGTACCTTGATTTCCCCTTCGAAATGGATAGCCGGCATTGCGATTGCCTGTGCTTTCGCATCCGCAACATCCCAAGCCCACGCCGACGACATCGATACCCGCAAGGAAGACGATGCCTTCCTGCTGCTGCGCGAAGCCGTACGCAAGGAAGAACCGGCCAAGGTGGATTTTTACGGCGCGCGCCTGAACAATTATTCCATTCCGTCGTACGTCGACTATTATCGGCTGAAATCCCGCCTGCGGGATGCGCCTACCTACGATATCCGCGAGTTTCTCAAGCGCTACGAAGGCAGCGCCATTGCCGACCGCCTGCGCAATGACTGGCTGCTGGAACTGGGCCGCAAGAAAGACTGGCCGAATTTCGACGACCAGTTGCCGCTGTTTGTCTTGAACGACGATACCCAGGTCAAATGCTACGCGCTGCAATCGAAAGCGTTGAAAGGCTTGAAAGTCGCGGACGATGCGCGCGCGCTGCTGACGCAGCCGAATGGCTATGGCGAAGCGTGCGCGGGCCTGATCGCCACCTTGTACCAGGCGGGGCAGTTCTCCGCCGACGACGTGTGGGCGCAGGTGCGCTTGTCCGGCGAATTCAACGCCACTGGACAGGCGCGCCGCGCCATCCTGCTGCTGGGCGGCGTCGACAAAAAGATTTCCCAGGCGGTCGACGTGCCGCTGCTGGCCCTGGCCAAAGGCGCCGGAGCGACCAAGGCGGATCACGAAACGTTCCTGGTCGCCGTGGGGCGTTCCGCCAAGACCAGCATGAAACTCGCCGTGCTGGCGCTGAACAAGGCGGCGCCGAAACTGACGGCGCAGGAACAGGCGATCGGCTGGGCAAATATCGCCTTGCAAGCGTCATATACGCTGGCGCCGGAAGCGGCGGAATACTGGCACAAGTCGAACGGCGCGCCGTTGTCGCTGGACCAGCACCAGTGGAAGACCCGCTTCGCCTTGCGCAGCGGCGACTGGAAGCAAGTCAAAAAGAATATCAACGCCATGCCGGAAGCGCTGCGCAGCGACCCCACGTGGGTGTACTGGAAAGCCCGCGCGCTGATGGCCGAACATCCGGGGGCGCAGCCATCCGCCGAAGCCACGCAATTGCTGCGCTCGATCGCGGACCAGCAGAATTTCTATGGCTTGCTGGCGCAGGAAGAACTGGGCAAGCTGGTGACGATCCCGCCGCCAGGCGCGCCGTTGACGGACAGCGAAGTGGCGGCGATTGCCGCCCGTCCCGGCTTTCAGCGCGCGCTGAAATTCTTCGGCATGCGCCTGCGGTTCGAAGGCACGCGCGAATGGAACTGGGAATTGCGCAGCCTGAACGAACGGGAACACCTGGCGGCCGCGGAATTCGCGCGGCAAAACCATATCCTGGACCGCATGGTCAACACGTCGGACCGCACCCGCGTGCAGGTGGACTATACGCAGCGCTTCCCCGCGCCGCATGACGACATCATGCATCCCGCCACGCAAACCCTGGGCCTTGATAAAGCATGGGTATATGGCCTGATCCGCCAGGAATCGCGTTTCATCATGGATGCGCAATCGCATGCGGGGGCGTCCGGCCTGATGCAGGTGATGCCGTCCACCGCGCGCTGGGTGGCGAAAAAAATCGGCCTGACGGATTACGTGTCCGACGCCATCACCGACGTGCGCACCAATATCCTGCTGGGCACCAATTACATGAACATGGTGCTGGGGAACATGGATGGCTCGCAAGTGCTGGCGTCGGCCGCGTATAACGCCGGGCCGGGGCGCCTGCGTTCCTGGCGCGCCACGCTGGACAAGCCGATGGAATCGGCCGTGTTCATCGAATCGATCCCGTTCGTGGAAACCCGCACCTACGTGAAAAATGTGATGTCCAACGCCACGTATTACGCCGCCCTGTTCGAGGGCAAGCCGCAGTCGCTGAAAGCGCGCATCGGCGCCGTGGCGCCCAAGGGCTACACGGAACAGCAATTGCAGGAAGCCGCCTTTGGCGGCCGCTAAACACTTCACTACTGGAACCCCCATCCATGCAAACTGAACTCGATCCCCTGCTGTCGCAAACCCTCGCTGCCGCCCGTGAACCAGGCTTGACCCTGGTGATCGGCAACAAGAATTATTCGTCGTGGTCGATGCGGCCCTGGGTCGCAATGACTGCTTTCAATATTCCATTCCATGAAGTGCGCGTATTGCTGGACCAGCAGGATACGGCGACGAAAATCGCCGCCTATTCCGCCTGCGGCCGTGTACCCGTGCTGCTGGCGGGGGACATGACGATCTGGGACAGCCTGGCGATCTGCGAATACCTGGCCGAGCAATTCCCTGAAAAACACTTGTGGCCGCAGGATGTGGCGGCGCGCGCCATGGCGCGGTCCGTTTGCGCGGAAATGCACTCGGGTTTTTCCAGCCTGCGTACGTCGATGTCGATGAACATCAAGGGCCGCTATCCGGGCAAGGGGCGCACGCCCGGCACCCAGGCCGACATCGGCCGCATCAGTGAAATCTGGGAAGAATGCCTGGCGCGCTTTGGCCACACGGGCGGCCATTCCGGCTTCCTGTTCGGCGAATTCTCGATTGCGGACGCCTATTACGCGCCCGTGGTGATGCGCTTCCACACGTATGGCGTGACGCTGCCGCCCGCGCTGAACGGCTATTGCGAACGCGTGCGCAACCATCCTGCCGTGGCGCGCTGGGTCGCGGAAGCCATGGCGGAAACGGAAACCTGCCCGCTGCACGACGCGGAAATGCCGGACTGATGGCGATGCAAATCTACGTGGTTGGCGGTGCGGTGCGCGACGAGCTGCTGGGATTGCCCGTCCAGGACCATGACCACGTGGTGGTGGGGGCGACGCCGGAACAGATGGTGCAACAGGGTTTCCGCCCCGTCGGCAAGGATTTCCCCGTATTCCTGCACCCGAAGACCCAGGAAGAATATGCGCTGGCCCGTACCGAGCGCAAGACCGCGCCCGGCTACAAGGGCTTCGTGTTCCACACGTCGCCCGACGTGACGCTGGAGCAGGATCTGATCCGGCGCGACCTGACTGTCAATGCGATTGCCAAGGCGGAAGATGGAACACTGATCGATCCGTTCAATGGCCGTGCCGACATCGCGCGGCGCGTGTTCCGCCACGTGTCCGATGCCTTTGCCGAAGACCCGGTGCGCATCCTGCGCGTGGCGCGCTTCGCGGCCCGCTATCGCGATTTCACTGTGGCGCCGGAAACCAATGCGCTGATGCGGCACATGGTGGAGCAGGGCGAAGCCGATGCGCTGGTGGCCGAGCGCGTGTGGCAGGAAGTGTCGCGCGGGCTGATGGAAGCGGCGCCGTCGCGCATGTTCGACGTGCTGCGCGAGTGCGGTGCGCTGGAGCGCATCATGCCGGAACTGGATGCAGGGCAGCAGGCCATGCAAGTGATCGATCATGCGGCGCTCCTCGGACTGGATTTGCCGGTGCGCTTTGCCGCACTGCTGCAAGGGCAGGGCGATGGCGGCGGCGATATCAAGGCGGTCGAACAATTGTGCAAGCGCCTGAAAGTGCCGGCCGAGTGCCGCGACCTGGCGGTGATGGCGGTGCGCGAACGCGGCGCCGTGGCCGGCGCGCTCGCGCTGGACGCCGGCGCCATCGTCAAGCTGCTGGAACGCTGCGACGGCTTCCGCAAACCGGCCCGTTTCAGCCAGCTGCTGCAAGCGTCGCAGGCAGGCGCCTGTGCCGGCGGCAGCCAGGACTGTTCTTATCCGCAGCGGGACTACCTGGAAAAGGCCCTGTCGGCCGCCCGCGCGGTCAATGCTGGGGAAATCGCCCAGTCCTGTGCGGATACGCCCCAGCGCATTCCGGAGAGGGTGCACCAGGCGCGGGTGGCGGCGGTGCGGGCGGCACTCGGACTGCCTGATTTAAAGGCATAAGGTAAGATGGAGGCAATGCTGCGCCGCATCCTGCGGCCGGGAGCCTCCCCATGAAGCTGAACCTGTTCCGCAACCCGTTCCGCCGCTGGATGTCCGCCGATGGCAAGGACCGTCCCACGGTGCCCGTCAAGGAATTGGCGGAGCGCGACCGCCGCCGCATGCTCAAGCATTTCCTCGCGCTGGAAAAACCGGACCGCCTGCTGCGCTTTGGCGCCCACACGACGGACGACCAGATCGGCAACTATGTGTTCGGCATCGATTTTTCCCGCGACATGGTGTTTGGCGTCTATAACCGCGTCTTCAAGCTGGTGGCGGTCGGGCACCTGGCGTTTGCGCCGCGTGAAGCCAAAAACTCGACGTCGGACAAGGAGCGGGTGGCTGAATTCGGCGTGTCCGTGCTGAAGGCGGCGCGCGGCCTCGGCATCGGCTCGAAATTGTTCGAGCGCGCCGCCATCCACTGCCGCAACAATGACGTTGATACGCTGTACATGCACTGTCTGTCGTCCAACAAGACCATGATGCATATCGCGAAAAAGGCGGGCATGGAAATCCATCGCGATTACGGCGAGGCGGATGCTTACCTGAAGCTGCCGGCGCCCAGCCCCGCCACCGTACTGCAGGAAGCGCTGGACGAGCAACTGGCGACGCTCGACTATGCGTTGAAGGCCAACACGCGCGCCGCCGTCAAACTGCTCGACAAGCTGCCGGGCATGAAATCCGACGACTGAACCACGATAACAATTCCGACAAGGAGGCGGTCATGCGGTACACATCATGCGCGTTGGTCCTGTTCACCGCGGGCCTGATGACCGGCGTGTCCGCCGCCCCGCTCAACCTGTGCTACGAAGACATCCCGCAGGCGCCTTGGACCATGCCGGACGGTACCGGCTTGAACATCGAATTGCTGAAGCGCGTCGAGCGCCTGACCGGCGAGCATTTCAATTACATTTCCCGGCCCTGGAAGCGCTGCGAGGAAGAAACGCGCAGCGGCGTCATGGATGGCATGATCGGGCCGTCCGACAACCCGCGCCGTCGTGCCTTCAGCGTGCCGCCGCAAAAGCCGGACGGCAGCCAGGACCCGGAGCGCGCCATGTACCATGACCACGTGGACCTGTTCCTGCGCACCGGCAGCGGCGCCAGCTGGGATGGCAAGCACCTGGTCAACCCGCGCGGCGTTGTGGTGGCGCAGCGCAGTTACTACACGGTGGACATGCTTCAGGCGCTGGGCCAGAAAGTCATCGACACGCCCAAGTCGGCGGAAGAGGGCTTGCGCCTGATGGCGGTGGGGGCGGCCGACGTGGCGGTGCTGATGGGCCGGAGCGCGGAAGAATCACTGCGCGACGATCCCCGTTTCCACGGCAAGATCGTGGTGGCGCGCCAGCCGTTCGCCACCTTCGACTTTCACCTGCTGATCGGCCGCAAGGCGTTCGACAGGGAACCGGCGCGCTTCGAGGCGATCTGGAACGCCATCGCCACGGTGCGCGCCACGGCGGAATACCGCCGGCTGGAAGCGGCGCAACTGCGCCAGCATGAACACGAATAGCGCGTACGCCAGCGCCGCTTACAGCAGCGGCAGGGCGGTCGTATCCTTGATCCGTTGCAGCGCGAACGACGACTTCACATCCAGCACCGCCGGGTGGCGCAGCAGGGTCGCCATCATGAATCGCGAAAAGTGGTCCATGTCTTCCACGTGCACGCGCAACAGGTAATCCATCTCGCCCGTCATCGCATAGCAGGCCACCACTTCCGGCCACTGTTCCACCGCGACCGCGAAATCCGCGCGGGGCGACGCGCCGGCCGGGTTCACGCCCAGCGCGCGGGCATTGCTGTGCGCCGCCGCGTCGCTGTGTTTTTCCAGCCGCACGTTCACGTAGGCCAGCAAACCCAGGCCGATCTTGTCCGGGTCCAGCAGCGCCACGTACTGGCGGATCACGCCTTCCTCTTCCAGCCGCTTGATGCGGCGCAGGCACGGGGATGGCGACAGGTTGACTTGTTCGGCCACGTCCTGGTTCGACAGGCGGCCATCGTTCTGCAAAATGGACAAAATCTTACGGTCGGTTTTGTCGAGCGCAATTTTGGTCATAAATTCCTCTTGTTCTTTTTGCGATCGGTTTTGCCGACCGCAGTCTTGGTCACAAATTCCTGTTTTTGTCAGGCATTCAGCAATATTATTGCGCAATTTCTGTGCGCTCAGGAATTATTCGCAATTAAATGCCGCCCTTTGGGGTCTATACTGTGCGAAAAATACTTTACGTATACGTAAACCGGAGGCACTATGAAATTTGAGCCGTGGGACAATCCGATGGGGACCGATGGGTTCGAGTTCGTCGAATATGCGGCGCCGGACCCGAAGGCCCTGGGCGCGCTGTTTGAAAGCATGGGCTTTACCGCCATTGCCCGCCATCGCCACAAGGACGTGACCCTGTACCGCCAGGGCGGCATCAATTTCATCATCAATGCCGAACAGGATTCGTTTGCGCAGCGCTTTGCGCGCCAGCACGGTCCGTCCGTCTGTGCGATCGCCATCCGCGTCAACGATGCGGCGTTTGCCTACCAGCGGGCGCTGGAAATGGGCGCGTGGGGTTTTGACAACAAAACCGGCCCGATGGAACTGAACATCCCCGCCATCAAGGGCGTGGGCGATTCGCTGCTGTATTTCGTCGACCGCTGGCGCGGCAAGAATCCGCAGGGCGGCATTGGCGACATTTCCATCTATGACGTGGACTTCGTGGCCATTCCCGGCGCGGACGCCAACCCGGTTGGCAACGGCCTGACCTACATCGACCACCTGACGCACAACGTGCACCGGGGCCGCATGAAGGAATGGGCGTCGTTCTATGAAAACCTGTTCAACTTCCGCGAAATCCGCTACTTCGATATCGAAGGCAAGTTGACGGGCCTGAAGTCAAAGGCAATGACGTCGCCGTGCGGCAAGATCCGTATCCCGATCAATGAATCGTCGGACGACAAGTCGCAAATCGCGGAATACCTCGATGCCTACCACGGCGAAGGCATCCAGCATATTGCGCTGGGCACGGACAACATTTACCAGTCGGTGCAGTCCATGCGCGACACCGGCATCGTGTTCCAGGACACCATCGCCACCTATTACGAACTGGTCGACCGCCGCCTGCCGAACCATGGCGAAAACCTGGAAGAATTGAAACGCTTGCGCATCCTGATCGATGGCCACAGCAATGATCAGGAACGCGAGTTGCTGCTGCAAATCTTTACGCAAAACGTCATCGGCCCGATCTTCTTTGAAATCATCCAGCGCAAGGGCGACCAGGGCTTTGGCGAGGGCAATTTCCGCGCACTGTTCGAGTCCATTGAACTGGACCAGATCAAGCGCGGCGTGCTGAAAGACGACACGGCGAAAACCTGACTTTTAAACGGCAGCGCCACGGCAGAATGGCGCGCCTGGCTGTGCTACCCTGAATCCACCGGGTTGCATGGCCATTACATCTATTTTGCGGTGGCGCTCCCACGAGGGGCGTCCCGAGTAACAATTGGAGACATTGAATGAATGCACCAGTCAAAGGTTCCGACCTGGAACCGGGTTCGCCGGCAAACGAGATTACGCTGGACGATAAATGGACGTTGGAACGTGGCCGCGCGTTTATGACGGGCACGCAAGCGCTGATCCGCCTGCCGATGATGCAGCGCGAGCGCGACGTCAAGGCCGGCTTGAATACGGCCGGCTACATCACGGGTTACCGTGGCTCGCCCGTCACCAGCGTCGACATGACGGCGATGAAGGCGAAGAAATACCTGGACGCCCACCACATCAAATTCCACCCGGGCATGAACGAAGACCTGGCTGCCACCGCCGTATGGGGCACGCAGCAGACCAACCTGTTCCCGGGCGCGAAATATGACGGCGTATTCGGCATGTGGTACGGCAAGGGCCCGGGCGTGGACCGCTGTGGCGACGTGTTCAAGCACGCCAACAATGCGGGCACGTCGAAATACGGCGGTGTGCTGGTGCTGGCCGGTGACGACCACGCGGCGAAATCGTCGTCGATCGCGCACCAGTCCGACCATATCCTGAATGCCTGCGGCATCCCCGTGCTGTACCCGTCGTCGGTGCAGGAATACCTGGATTACGGCTTGCACGCATTTGCCATGAGCCGCTACACGGGCCTGTGGGTGTCGATGAAATGCGTGACCGACATCATCGAGTCGGGCGCCGTGGTGGACTTCGATCCGGACCGCGTGCAAATCCAGACACCGACCGACTTCGAACTGCCTGCGGGCGGCTTGAATATCCGCTGGCCGGACGCCGTGCTGGACCAGGAAGCGCGCATGAATACCTATAAATGGTATGCCGCGCTGGCCTATGTGCGTGCGAACAAGCTGAACAAGATCATCTGGGACAGCCCGAAACCCAAGATCGGCATCATCACGGCCGGCAAGTCGTACCTGGACACGCGCCAGGCGCTGGCCGACCTGGGTATCGACGAACAGGCGGCCGCCGATATCGGCCTGCGCCTGTACAAGATCGGCATGACGTGGCCATTGGAGGCGTCCGGCGTGCAGGATTTCGCGCGCGGCCTGGACGAGATCCTGGTGGTCGAAGAAAAGCGCCAGATCCTCGAATACCAGTTGAAGGAAGAACTGTACAACTTGCCGGATGCCCAGCGTCCGCGCGTGGTCGGCAAGTTCGACGACACGGGCGAATGGTCGCTGAACCCGAAAACCGGCCACGGCGACTGGCTGCTGCCTGCGACCTACGAACTGTCGCCGGCGCAAATCGCACGCGCCATCGCTTCCCGCATTTCGCACTATTGCGCCGGCCATCCGGTGGCGGCGCGCGTAGCGGAGCGGATCGCGTTCCTGGAACAGAAAGAGCTGGTGCTGAAGAACATCAACACCAAGCCGGATCCGCAAAAAGACCGCACGCCATTCTTCTGCTCCGGCTGCCCGCACAACAGCTCGACCAAGGTGCCGGAAGGTTCGCGCGCGCTGGCCGGTATCGGTTGCCACTACATGGTGCAGTGGATGGACCGCGAAACGTCGACGTTCACCCATATGGGCGGCGAAGGCATCACGTGGGTCGGCCAGGCGCCATTCACCAATGAAAAGCACGTGTTCACCAACCTGGGCGACGGCACGTACTTCCACTCCGGTTTGCTGGCGATCCGCGCCGCGGTGGCCGCCAAGGTCAATATCACGTACAAGATCCTGTTCAACGACGCGGTCGCGATGACGGGCGGCCAGACCTTCGACGGTCCGCTGGATCCGGGCATGATTTCGCGCCAGATCGCCGCGGAAGGCGTGAGCCCGATCATCGTCGTCACGGACGAACCGGAAAAATACCCGGATGACTACAACTGGGCGCCGGGCGTCACGGTGCGCCACCGCTCCGAACTGATGGACGTGCAGCGCGAATTGCGCGACGCGCCGGGCGTGTCGGCCATGATTTACGACCAGACCTGTGCGTCCGAGAAGCGCCGCCGCCGGAAACGCAATGAATTCCCGGATCCGGCCAAGCGCGCCGTCATCAATGAAGCCGTGTGCGAAGGCTGCGGCGATTGCTCGGTCCAGTCGAACTGCCTGTCGGTGGAACCGCTGGAAACGGAACTGGGCCGCAAGCGCCAGATCAACCAGTCGTCGTGCAACAAGGATTTCAGTTGCACGACCGGTTTCTGCCCGAGCTTCGTGACGGTGGAAGGCGGCGCGCTGAAGAAGCCGAAGAAAGCCGCTGCCGGTGACACGCCCATGCCGGTCCTGCCGACGCCGGCCACGCCATCGACGGCGGAACCGTTCGGCATCCTGGTGACGGGTATCGGCGGCACTGGCGTGGTGACCGTGGGCCAGATCCTGGCGGTCGCGGCGCACGTTGAAGGCAAAGGCGCCGTGGTGCTGGACATGAGCGGCCTGGCGCAAAAAGGCGGCCCCGTGATGTCGCACGTGCGCCTGGCGGACAAGCAGTCCGACCTGCACTCGACCCGCGTCGGCACCGGCATGACGGACCTCGTGATCGGCTGCGACCAGATCGTCACGGCCAGCCGCGACGCCCTGTCGCGCATGGGTGAGGGCCGCACGTGGGCTGCAGTCAATTCCACCGGCGCCACCACGGCGGCGTTCGTGAAAAACCCTGACTGGCAATTCCCGGGCGCGTCGTCGCAGGCTGAAATCATCAAGGCGTGCGGCCAGGACCGCGTGGAGTTCGTGGACGCGGGCCAGATCGCCACGGCGCTGATGGGCGACTCGATCGCCACCAACATGTTCATGCTGGGCTATGCATTCCAGAAGGGCCACGTGCCGCTGTCGGAAGCGGCCATCATGAAGGCGATCGAACTGAACGCCGTGTCGGTCGGCTTCAACAAGGCTGCCTTCACGTGGGGCCGTACCGCCGCGCACGACCTGGCACTGGTCACGAAACTGACCACGCCGGCCCAGGTGATCGAATTCAAGCGCATCCAGTCGCTCGACGACGTGATCAGCCGCCGGGTCGAACTGCTGACCGCGTACCAGGATGGCGCCTATGCCGCGAAGTACAAGGCGTTCGTCGACCAGGTGCGCGCCGCCGAAGACAAGGTCGCCAACGGCAAGCCGCTGCGCCTGACGGAAGCCGTGGCGAAATACTTGTACAAGCTGATGGCGTACAAGGACGAGTATGAAGTGGCGCGCCTGCACAGCGACCCGGCATTCCGCGCCAAGATCGAATCCATGTTCGAGGGCGATTACCAGCTGAAGTTCCACCTGGCGCCGCCGCTGCTGGCCAAGAAGGACAAGGAAGGCCATTTGATCAAGCAGCAGTTCGGCCCGTGGATGATGAAGGCGTTCAACGTGCTCGCCAAATTCAAAGGCTTGCGCGGCACCGCGCTGGATGTCTTCGGCTACACGGACGAGCGCAAGATGGAACGCGCCCTGATCGGTGAATACCAGCAGACCGTTTCCGGCCTGCTTGGCAAGCTGACGGCGGACAACCTGGCGCAAGCCGTGGCAATTGCTTCCGTGCCGGAAAACATCCGTGGTTATGGCCACGTGAAGGAACGCCACCTGAAGTCGGCCAAGGAAAAAGAAGCCGCGCTGCTGGCGGCATTCCACGCCCCGGCCTCCGCCAAGGCGCCGCACGCCGCATAATTCCGGCTTGCTGACCTGAACAACACCGGCACCCGCCTGGCGGCTGCCGGTGTTGTTTTTTTAAATAGTCAATCCGCTAACTATCCAATACAATTTCCCATTGGACACATGGGAGATGATCATCGACACCACCGCTACTTCCACCACCCTGGCGACGGCGCCGGAGGGTTTGCTGGAGCGCCTGACGCAACCTTCCGCCGCTTACAAGCGCAGCGCGCGGCTGGCCGTGGCCGGCCTGCTGGGTTTTGTGCTGCTGTATTTCGCCATGGCCGGCTGGTTCTTGTGGACCGCGTACCGGCTGGTGCTGGTGGTGCAGCATTCCGGCAACAACGGCTTCTGGCTCGGCGTGGGCGCGCTGTGCGCCGCGTTCTTCGGCCTCTTCATGCTGAAAGCCGTGCTGTCGATCCGCAAACCGCTGCCGGAAGGCTTGACGGAAGTGACGGCCAAGGAGCAGCCGAAACTGTTCGCCTTCCTGCATGGCCTGGCGGACCAGGCCGGCGCGCCGCGTCCGCACCGGGTGTTCCTGTCGAACCGGGTCAACGCGGCCGTGTTTTACGATCTGTCGCTGCTGAACTTGATTTTCCCATCCAGGAAAAACCTGGAAATCGGCTTGCCGCTGGTGAACGTACTGCCGCTGGGCGAGTTGCGCGCCGTGCTGGCGCATGAATTCGGCCACTTCGCGCAGCGGTCGATGGCCGTGGGACGCTGGGCTTATGTGGCGCAGCAGGTGGCCACGCACCTGGTATCGCACCGCGATAAATTCGATGGCTTCCTCGATGGCCTGGGCCGCATCGATATCCGCCTGCGCCTGTTTGCGTGGCTGCTGCAACTGGTGGTGTGGGCGATCCGCTCGCTGGTGGAATCCGCGTTCCGGGTGGTGATTGCCATGCAAAGCGCGCTGTCGCGCGAAATGGAAATGCAGGCCGACCTGGTGGCTGTGTCGCTGACGGGCAGCGATGCGCTGGTGCATGCGCTGCACCGCCTGAACGCGGCCGATGACGCCTGGGGCCGCGCGGTGTCGTTCGTGCATGGCGAAGCGGCGGAAAAGCGCGCCACGCGCGACGCGTTTGCCGTGCAAAGCCATATCACGCAGCGCATGGCCGCCATCCTGGACGACCCGCTGTATGGCCGCGTGCCCGAGGTGCCGGCCGAGCAGCCGGAATCGCACCGTGTTTTCAAGACCAGCTTCGCCCAGCCGCCGAAAATGTGGCAGACCCACCCGCTCAATCACGAGCGGGAAGCCAACGCCAAGCGCGTCTACGTGCCGGTGGCGATCGAACAGACCAGCGCCTGGTCGCTGTTCGACGACCCGGCCGGCCTGCGCCAGCGCATGACGGCGCAATTGCTGGACGGGCGCGCGGCCGATGCGCCGCCGCTGGACGAGACGGACCTGGAAACGTCGCTGCGCAAATTGGGCGAGCAATACCGCCGCGAACAATACCACCGCCGTTATTGCGGTATTTATTTCGGCCGCGCGCTGACGCGCCATGTGGCCAGGGCGTCGGAACTGGTGGCGCCGGAGTCCGCCGCCGAGGGCGACGCATCGCAGTTTTATCCGCCGTCGCTGCGCGCGGACGTGGCGCAATTGCGCGCGCTGGCCGATGAGCGGGACCAGTTGCAGGCGCTGGTGGCGGGTGTCGCGGAATTGCACGGCCGCAGTATCCATGTGCGCGGCGCCGAATACCGCCGCAAGGACTTGCCTGCCGCGCTGGCGCAAGTCAAGGAAGACATGGCTGCCGTGGAAGCGCGCCTGCGTGCGCATGACTTGCGTTGCCGCAGCTGGCACGTGGCGACCGCCGCGCGGCTGGGCGGGGGCTGGGACGCTTACCTGAACGGCTTGCTGGCGCTGCTGCATTACTGCGAGCATACGGAAGCCAATTTGTCGGACGCGTATGGTTTCCTGCTGAATGCGACGGGCGTGGAAACCGCGACGCGCCGCGTGTCGGACAAGGGCATTGCGCGTATCCAGGGCGCCGCCAATGCCTTGCACCTGCTGCTGGAATTGCAGTACCAGCAAAGTACGGGCGTGGTGCTCGATGCGCAGCTGGTGGCGCGCCTGGAATTGCAGGGCAACTGGAAAGAAATGCTGGGTGAATTCCATCTGCCGCAGGCGGAGCGGGAAAATCTCAATGACTGGATGGGGGCGATCGGCGGCTGGGTGGGCCATGCGACCGGCGTCTTGCTGGCGGTGCGCTCCGCCGCACTGGAGCAATTGCTGCTGACGGAAACCCAGGTGGCGCGCCAGGCGCACCAGGGCGCCGCCTCCGAAGTCACTGCGGAGACCGCGCCGGAACCGTCGCGCGTGCCGGGCCGCTATGAATTGCTGCCACAGGGCGGTGAACGGGAACGCCAGACCCAGCTTGGGCTGTGGGCCCGCTTCCTGCGAGCGGAAGGCATCGCCCCTGCCACGGCGCGGCTGGCGGCGGCGGGTGGCATCGTCGCCCTGGTGCTGGGGGCCGGCAGCCAGCAAAGCGACGCCACCCTGACGGTCTATAACGGCCTGGGTACGGCGGTGCGGGTGGTGGCGGATGGCCATGAAACCACGGTGGCGCCGCAAGCGACGGCGCAACTGCCCATCGCGCCGCAAGACAGCCACCAGCTGGCCGCCTACACGGCGAACGGCCGCCTGATCGAACAGTTCGACGCCAATGATGCGGGCGGCGCGGCCGTCTACAACGTCGCGGGCGCGGCGCCACTGATGGAATGGACCGCCACCTATGGCCGCGCGGGGCAGGTGCCGGACCGCCGCCTGGGCGCCCCGCGCTGGCTGGGCAGCCACGCCGACGTGCTGTTTGCCAAGCCGCCGGAAAAAGTATCGTCGCGCAGCGGCAGTACCCGCACGGTGCTGGAAGGGATGGCGGCGCTGGCGCCGTCGGAGCAGGTGCAATTGCTGCCCGATGACGCGGAGCGCCACCGCGTCATCCTGTTGCACGCGCGCTGGGACGAGACGCGCCGGCCCGCCACGGCGGAATGGCTGGCGTATGCCGCGGGGATTCCGGAGACCAGCAAGGCGGGCGCCGAACTGCTGGCCAGCCGGGTGCGGGCGGCGCCGGACGACGTGGTCCTGTTGCGGATGGAGCAGGATGCGGCGGGTGGCGGGCACGCGGCCGTGTGTGCGCGCCACATCGCGCGCGCCAGGGCCGCTCCCGACAATGCGGACCTGGCTTACCTGGCCTTGCGCTGTGCGCCGGACGGCCCGCAAAACGATGCGGCGTTCCGCCAGGCGGCGCAGCGCTGGCCCAACAATGCCTGGCTGCGCAATGCGGTGGGCTGGGATTTGCTGCGCAACGGCGACTTCGCGGCGGCGGAAGCGCACGTCGACTTCGCACGCAAGCAATTGCCATCGCTGGCGGCGGAACAAAGCCTGATGCTGGCGCGTATCCAGCGGCTGCAGCGGGGCTGGATGGATTTTGCGGCGCTGTCGCCCGCGTCGGCCCGGCTGCGGCACCTGTCGGCGCTGGAAGACGGTTATGGCGAGACCAACGCCCCGACCCGCGCCTACGCCCAGTTGAACAAGGGGGCGCTGGCCGCCGCGCTGGCGCTGACCGATGACGTGCCGGAAAAAGCGCGCGTGCTGCGCCTGACGGCGGCATCGGACGGCGCCGGGCAGGAAACCATCAAACGCGCGCTGGCATTGCCGCCCGACCAGGGCATGGATGAGGCGACCATCTGGGTGGCCGTGGCGCTCGCCATGAAGCATGGCGCGCCCGTTGCGCCCTACCTGGATGCGGCCCGCGCCCGTTTCGGCCCGGAACAGCCCCGTATCAGCGCGTTCCTGGACGCCGTGCGCGCCGGCAAAGGGCAGGGGGCGGAATCCCTGCTGCAGGGAACCCATCCGGAAGCGCGCATGCTGGCCTACAGCGCGGCGCTGGTGCTAGCGGGCGACAAGGCGCCTGCCGCCTGGCGGCTGGCAAGCAAGCGTTTATTATTTGCCAGCGAACGGCCGTATTTCCGCTAGCAACGTAATGTAACAACGGGGTGGCAAGGCCAGTCTGCCACCCTATAATGCGTGGATGAAGATCGCATATTTTTCCGCGCTGGCGCTGGCCGCCGCAGCCTTGTTGAGCGCCTGCGGCGGCGCCGATCAATCCGGTCGTGTCAACGCACAGCGCCAGGGTGGCGCCGTGCCTGCCGAAAGCCAGGCCACTTCCGAACAGGTGGCCGCCGTGCAGCGTGTCATGGCGGGGGCGGAAGCATCGCTGCCCGCATCGGCGGCTTACCAGCACCTGTGCGCGGCGCCCCGTGTCGCGGACGCCACGCATTACTACCCGGACCGCCAGGGCACGATGGGGGATGAAAAAACCTTCCTGCGCCTGTGGAGCGATGAAACTTATCTGTGGTACAACGAAATCCCCGGCGCGGACCCGGCCGGCTACGCGACCGCCGCCGATTACTTTGCCGTCCTCAAGACCCCGGCGCTGACCGCCAGCGGCAAGCCCAAGGACCGTTATCACTTCACCTATGACAGCGCCAAATATGACGAACTGTCGCGCGGCGTGGAACTGGGCTATGGCTTGTCATTCATGCGCAATGCCGCGCCGAATATTCCCCGCGAGTGGCGCATCGCTTCCGTTGCACCGGGATCTCCCGCGGAAAAGGCGGGACTGAAGCGGGGCGACCGGCTCGACCAGGTCGATTACCAGGATTTCGTCTGGGCGGGCGACAGCGCAACGGTCGATCTGCTCAACGCGGGCCTGTTCCCCTCCAAGGCGGGCGACACCCATGAAATGATCTTTTCCCGTGGCCTGCAAAAGCTGATGGTCTTCATGCAGGCCGCGAAAGTCGACGTGGCGCCGGTGCAGAATACGCGGGTGCTGGAAACGTCGACCGGCAAAGTCGGCTACATGACGTTCAACAGCCACAACGTGGTATCGGAACTGCAATTGATCGAAGGGTTCAAGGCATTGGCGCAAGCGGGCGTGGATGACCTGGTGCTGGACTTGCGCTATAACGGCGGCGGCTTGCTGGCCGTGGCCAGCGAAGTGGCGTACATGATTGCCGGATCGGCGCAGACGACCGGCAAGACGTTTGAACTGACGCTCAACAATGGCAAGGGCAAGCCGGAAACGCCGCTGATTTTCCTGCCGCTGTCGATGGGCCTGAACGCACCCAAACCCGCCCCTTACCTGAAGCCGCTGCCCTCGCTGAACCTGAAGCGCGTCACCATCCTGACGGGCCCCGGCACGTGCTCGGCCAGCGAATCCATCATCAACAGCCTGCGCGGCATCGATGTGGAAGTGAACCTGATCGGCGGCCAGACGTGCGGCAAGCCGTATGCGTTCTATCCCACGCCCAATTGCGGCACCACGTACTTCACGATCCAGCTGCAGGGTGTCAACCACAAGGGTTTTGGCGATTATGGCGACGGGTTTGCGCCGACCTGCCAGGTGGCCGATGACTTTACCCGCGCGCAGGGCGACCCGGAAGAGGCATTGCTGGCGGAGGCGCTGCATTACCGCCGCACGGGCAAGTGCAGCGCGGCCAGCGTGCGCGCCAGGGCCGGCGGCATGGCGCCGCAGCCGGTGCCGGTTCGCCATCCCGTCAGCGAAATCGCCATTCGCGGCTTCTGACCGCTGCCCTGAGTGACAAAAACAACGGACGGTATTTGCCGCCGGTAGCTACATTGTAGAATGGCTTACTCCCGGGTAAGCCGTTGCAACGCTGCCCGTGCAATCCTGCGCAAATCAGCGCAAATCAGCGCTCGTGAGGCGACAATGGTTAACTGGTCGGATGTGGCATTTAACCTGTATCCGCATGGCTATTGCCTGTCGTGGCAACCCGGCCTGCTATGGCTGCATGCGGGGGCGGACCTGGTGGTGTCGCTGGCGTATTTCGTGATTCCCGCGTATTTGCTGAAACTGGTGCGCCAGCGCCAGGATTTGCAGTTCAGCTGGATGTTCGTGCTGTTCGGCGTCTTTATCCTCGCGTGCGGCGCCACCCACGTGATGAACCTGTGGACGTTGTGGCGCCCGGATTACCTCGTGGCTGGCATGGTGAAAGTGGTGACGGCCATCGCCTCCGTGGGCACGGCCATCGCGCTGGGGGCCTTGCTGCCGGCGGCCGTTGCGTTGCCGGGGCCCGCGCAATGGGAAACCGTGCACCAGAACCTGCGCCGTGAAATTGCCGAGCGCAAGGAGGCGGAACAGCAAGTGAAGCATTTGAACCTGGAACTCGAACAGCGCGTGCGCGACCGCACGGCCGAGCTGGAAACCGCCAATCACCATTTGTCGCTGCTGCACGAAGAGCTGGAGCAGCGCATCCGCGACCGCACGCGCGAACTGGAACAGGCGCAGGCCGATTTGCTGGTGGCGGCACACCAGGCCGGCATGTCGGAAATTGCCACCAACGTGCTGCACAATGTCGGCAATGTGCTCAACAGTGTGAATGTGTCGGCCAATGTCATCGGCCACAAGGTGCAGGCATCGGAAGCGTCCGGCCTGGCGCGCGCCGTGCGCCTGATGGACCGGCCCGATGGCGACCTTGCCACGTTCCTGTCCGAAGATCCGAAAGGAAAACTGTTGCCTGCCTATCTTGCCAAGCTGTCCGATGCTCTGACGGAAGAACAGCACAGCATTGCCGAGGAAGTGGCGTCGCTGATGTCCAGCGTTGAACATATCAAGCAAATTGTCGCGATCCAGCAATCGTATGCGGGCGTGGCCAGTTTGTCGGAAGACGTGGCGCCGGCGGCACTGCTGGACGATGCGCTGCGCATGAGCGCCGATGCGCTGGAACGGCACGGCGTGACGGTGCGGCGCGAGGTGGAAGCGATGCCGGTATTGCCGCTGGACCGCCACCGTACGCTGATGATTTTGCTGAACCTGATCAGCAATGCCAAGTACGCGATGGAAGGCCGGCCGGAACCCCGCGACATCACGGTGACGCTGGACCAGCCCGCGCCGGACCGGCTGCGGTTTTGCGTCAGCGACACGGGCGTCGGCATCGCGGCGGCGGAGTTGACGCGCATCTTCGCCCATGGCTACACCACGCGGCGCGGCGGCCATGGCTATGGCTTGCACAGTTGCGCCATCGCCGCCCGTGAAATGAATGGTGTACTGACAGCGCACAGTGATGGTCCCGGCAAGGGCGCCATCTTCACGCTGGAGTTGCCCGTCTTGCCGGCACAGCGGAAGGATGGCCGAGCATGATCAAACTGGCGCCCAACCTGCGCGTGCTGGTGATCGACGACATGCCGTCGATCCACGACGATTTCCGCAAGATCCTGTGCCCGGCGCCGTCCGCGCGCAGCGAAGTGGCGGCGCTGGAAATGGCGCTGTTCGACGATGCCCCGCCACTGCCGGCCTCCGGTGCGGCTGCCGCGCAATATGAGGTGGAGTTTGCGCTGCAAGGCCAGGAAGGCGTGGCCAGGGTGGATGCAGCGCTGACGGCGGGACGGCCGTTTGCGCTGGCCTTTGTCGACATGCGCATGCCGCCCGGCTGGGATGGTATCGAAACCATCGAGCGGCTGTGGCGCCTCGATCCACAATTGCAAGTCGTTATCTGCACGGCCTTTTCGGATTACTCGTGGGCGGAGATGTTACGCCGCCTCGACGTGCGCGACCGTTTGCTGGTGCTGAAGAAACCGTTCGACAGTATCGAAGTCAGCCAGATGGCCTGCACGTTGACCGCCAAGTGGAACATGAGCCTGCGCGCGTCGCTGCAAATGAGCGGGCTGGAAGATGAAGTGCTGCAGCGGACGTCGGAACTGCGCCGCACCAACGCGGCGCTGGAATCGCAGATGGTTGAACGCAAGCACCTGGAAAACCAGATGCTGCGGCAGGACAAGCTGGCGTCGCTGGGGCAGCTGACCACCGGCATTGCCCATGAAATCAACGGGCCGATGGATTACGTGTACGCCAACCTCTCGACCCTGGCGGAATACTTCAATGCCATGCAAGCCATGCTGACCGCCTACGGCAAGGAATTCGGCGCCATGCCGGACAGCCCGGCGCGGCTGCGCCTGGACCAGCTGTACGACCGGCTGGAGCTCGACTTCCTGCAGGACGACGTGCCGGTGCTGATGGACCATTCCCGCCTCGGGATCGAGCGGGTGCGTGCGATCGTGTCGGATTTGACGGATTTTTCGCGCGTGAATACCGCCGAGCCGTGGCAATGGAGCGACCTGCACCGCGGCATCGACGCCACCCTGAACCTGGCCTCCAGCGAACTGCGCGCACGCGCCGACGTCGTCAAGGAATATGGCGACTTGCCGGAAATCGAATGCCAGCCATCGCACCTGAACCTGGCCGTCATGCATTTGCTGGTCAACGCGGCGCAAGCCATGGGACGCGAGCGCGGTGTCATCCATATCCGCACGGGACGTTCCGGCCACGGCCTGGTATGGCTGGAAGTGGCGGACAATGGCAAAGGCATTCCGCCCGAAGTACAGCAGCGTATCTTTGAACCGTTTTACACGACCAAGGTGAAAGGAACGGGGCTGGGCCTGGCCATTGCCAGCGGCGTGGTGCAGCGCCATGGCGGCAATATGGAAGTCCACAGCACGCCGGGGGCGGGTTCCACCTTCCGCATTTTGCTGCCGGTGCGCCAGCCATTCCGCACCGGCTGAGCAAGGTATCGTTTGCTTGTCTATAATTTCCGGCTGTTTGATCTTTATCAACCTCCGGAGACTTTTTGATGAAACGCTGCGCCCTGCTGCTCGCTTTGTCCGCCGCTGTTCCCCTGGCCTTTTCCCAACCTGCCCTGACGACTGTCTCCGAACGTTCGGGTTTCCAGGCCACGGGCCGTTATGACGAAGTGCAGCGGCTGTGCCGCGCCTTCCAGCAAGCCTATCCCAAGGCCGTGCGCTGCTTCGAGTTCGGCCGCACACCGGAGGGGCGGCCGATGCTGGCGCTGGCCGTGTCGCGCACGGGCGCGCTGACGGCGGCGCAGGCGCGCAAGCAGAACGTGCCGGTGCTGCTGGTGCAGGGCGGCATCCATGCCGGTGAAATCGATGGCAAGGACGCCGGTTTCCTGGCGCTGCGCGAAGCGCTGGAAAACAAGGCGGCGCCGGGCGCGCTGGACAAGCAGGTGCTGCTGTTCGTCCCCGTGTTTAACGTCGATGGCCATGAACGTTTCGGCCCGAACAACCGCCCCAACCAGCGCGGCCCGGTCGAGATGGGCTGGCGCACCACGGCGCAGAACTACAACCTGAACCGCGATTACGTGAAAGCGGACGCGCCCGAGATGCAAGCCATGCTGGCGCTGGTCAACCAGTGGGATCCGCTCGCGTATATCGACCTGCACGTCACCGATGGCGCCAAGTTCCAGCCGGACGTGTCGATCCAGGTCGAACCCGTGCACGGCGGCGATGCGGCGCTGATGCAATCCGGCGTGGCGCTGCGCGACGCCGTGATGGCGGACTTGCGCGCGGCGGGTTCCGATCCCAAGCATTTCTATATTTCGTTCGACAAGACCGACGATCCCACGTCCGGCTTTGTCGACAGCATGGCGCCACCCCGCTTCTCGACCGGTTATTTCCCGCTGCGTAACCGCTTTGCCATGCTGGTGGAAACCCATTCGTGGAAAGACTATCCAACCCGCGTGCGCATCACGCGCAACACCATCGTGTCGCTGTTGTCGCAGGTGGCGGCCCACGGCGCCGTGTGGAGCAAACAGGCGCGTGAAGCGGACCAGCGCGCGCTGGCGCTGGGCGGCCAGCCGGTTCCCCTCAGCTACAAGGCGACAGACAAGGTGCGGCTGATCCAGTTCGCCGGCTATGAATACACGCGCACGCCGTCCGACGTGTCGGGCGCGCTGTGGACCCGCTATGACGAGAGCAAACCGCAAATGTGGACTGTGCCGCTGCGCGACGAAGTGGTGCCGGACTTGCAGGTGGCGGCGCCCGCAGGCGGCTATATCGTGCCGGCCGCGTGGGCGGAACAGATCGGCGCCAAGCTGAAACAGCACGGCATCACGTACAAGGTGCTGGACAAGGAACTGGGCAAGGTCGCGGTGGAAGCGTTCCGCGCCGACACCATGAAATTCAATGCGCAATCGTTCGAAGGCCACCAGTCGGTGACGGTGACGGGGGCATGGAAGGCGGAACAGCGCGACGTCGGCAAGGGCGCGCTGTTCGTGCCGTCCGCGCAGCCGAAAGTGCGGCTGGTGGTGGCCATGCTCGAACCGCTGAGCGCCGATTCGCTGCACACGTGGGGCGTGTTCAACACGGCTTACGAGCGCAAGGAATACATGGAAGAGTACGTGGCGGAACAGGTGGCGCGCGAACAGCTGGCGGCCGATCCGGCACTGGCGGCGGCCTTCAAGCGCAAGCTGGAAACGGATCCCGCGTTTGCCGCCAATCCGGAAGCCCGCCTGGACTTCTTTGCGCGCCGCCACGCGTCGTGGGATGAACGCTATCAGCTGTATCCGGTGCTGCGCAGCGCCGTGGTGCGTTGACTCTAATCATTGTCATTGGCGCGACACTCTGGGTCGCATCGGATAATTGCTGGTAAAATTGGAAATCAAATTATCAATTAGTTAATAGTAATTTGATACTGAGTTCCAGCATCGTCCAGCATTATCCAGATCCGCAGCTTTGAAGAGGTAACACCATGACCCGCACCGATAGCACCAGCCTCGACGGCATTCCTGATGGCGAGGTTGCGCCACGCGCAGCGCCGGTTTTTGCCAACGCCGCCACGCCGGAACAGGCGGCGGCGTTGTATGACGAGCAGAAACGCAAAGCCGCGGCGATGGAAGCGGCGCTGGGTGCGTTTGACGGCAATTTTGCCGCGCTGCCGACGATGTCGGTGCGCAGCCTGGATGACATGACGCGCGGCGGCGACTGGAAGCTGGCGCGCTCGCGCATCAAACTGGCGGAGCCGTCGGAAGACTGACGGCCCGCACGCGGGCGCTTTTCGCTGCGCTTATCCCTGCTGCAGCGGAATGATGCCCGGCACCGTGGCTGGCGTCGAGCACGGTTCTTCATCAAACGCGATATCGCCCAGCGGATTGGCCACACCATCGGCCTTGATCTCGGCAAAGCCGAACAAATCGCGGTCCATCAGGTGCGACGGCACCACGGTCGACAGGGCCGAGAACGTGTTTTCCACGCGGCCCGGCGTTTTCTTTTCCCACTCGCGCAGCATGGCCTTGATTTGCTTGCGCTGCAGGTTTTCCTGCGAGCCGCACAGGTCGCAAGGAATGATCGGGAAGTTTTTCACTTGCGCGTAGCGCTCCGTGTCTTCTTCCTTCACGTACGCCAGCGGGCGGATCACCACGTGCTTGCCATCGTCGGACACCAGCTTGGCCGGCATGCCTTTCAGCTTACCGCCGAAGAACATGTTGAGGAAGAAGGTTTCCAGGATATCGTCGCGGTGGTGGCCCAGTGCGATCTTGGTCGCGCCCAGTTCATCCGCCACGCGGTACAGGATGCCGCGCCGCAGGCGCGAGCACAGCGAACACGTGGTTTTGCCTTCGGGGATCAGGCGTTTGACGATGGAATACGTATCCTGGTTTTCGATGTGGAACGCCACGCCCAGTTCCGTCAGGTAGCGCGGCAGCACGTCGGCCGGGAAGTTCGGCTGCTTCTGGTCCAGGTTGACGGCGATGATGTCGAAATTGATCGGCGCCCGTTCGCGCAACGTCATCAGGATGTCCAGCAAGGCATAGCTGTCCTTGCCGCCGGACAGGCACACCATGACCTTGTCGCCTTCTTCAATCATGTTGAAGTCGCCGATGGCCTGGCCCACCAGGCGGCACAGGCGCTTGTGCAGCTTGTGGTCTTCGCGCGCGATTTTGTCGGCGGATTTGCCGGTGGCAGGGGTCTCCGCCGCCTGCAGGTTGTCAATTACGGCATTCATTACACGTCATCCTTGATGCTGAACACTTCCACGCCCACGCCCAGGCAATCCGGGTACACGTCGGGCTTCATGGTCGATACGCGCACGGCGCGCACGCGCGGGTGGGCCAGCATGGCCTTGACCACGTCGTCGCACAGGGTTTCCTGCAAGTGCACGTGGCCTTCCGCCATGCGGCGCGCGATGGTGTCGCGCATGAAGTCGTAGTCGACCACTTCGTGCAATTCATCGGCATGCGGCGTGGAGACGGCCAGCGGAATGTACAGGTCGACGTTGATGAGGACGCGCTGCTCGCCCTTCTTTTCAAATTCGTGCACGCCGATGTTGATCATCACTTCGTAATCGCGAAGGAATAAACGGCGGCAGTCTTGCAGGCGCGGGTGGGTGAGGGCGGACAACATGGTTGAACTTTCTACTAAAAATTGTAATTACTTGGCGAGGAACATCACATCGCGCGGCAAGGCCATCAAGTGCTGGCCGCCATCGACCAGCAAGGTGCTGCCGGTCAGCGCGGCGGCCCGGGCTGCATACAGCACGGCCTGGACGATGTCGTCCGGCGTGCTGGAGCGGCCCAGCGGCGTTTGCTGGTGCGCGTTGGCGAACCCTTCCTCGGTCTGGTCGCCGGACACCAGGGTGATGCCTGGCGCGATGCCGACCACGCGCAATTTCGGCGCCAAGGCCTGCGCCAGCAAGGTGGTCGCCGTATGCAGCGCAGCCTTGGACAGGGTATAGGACAGGAAGTCGGGATTGAGATTGTACAGTTTTTGGTCAAGCAGATTGATAACCACGGCCTGATGACCATCTTGCGTGGCCGCATGCAGCGCCTGCGCCAGCAGCAATGGCGCCGCCACATTGGCCGACATGTGCGACGCCAGCCGGGCCTGCGTGAAGTCGGCGGCGCTGTCATAGTCGAACAGCGACGCGTTGTTGACCACGCAGTGGACGGGGCCGAGCGCGGCGATCGCCTGCGGCAGCAGCGCCCGGGTCCGGGCTTCGTCGGACAGGTCGCACGGCAGCGCCACGGCGCGCCGGCCCAGTGCGCGGATCTGCTCCACCACTTGCAAGGCTTCCGCGTGCGAATGCCGGTAATGCACGGCAATATCCCAGCCCGCCTGCGCCATGCCCAGGGCAATGGCGCGGCCGATGCGGCGCGCGGCGCCCGTCACGAGCGCGACGCGGGGGGATTCAGAGTCGGGTATGGCGGTGGTCAAATTCATGGTCCGTGGTCAACATAATCTACAATGCCGGGATGTCCTTACCTGCACCCACCCCTGACGCGCTGGAAGCGTCCCAAGCCCTGCAACGCCTGATTGCCGCGGAAATCGCGCAGCAGGACGGCGCGAACGCGGGAGCCATCCCATTTTCCCGCTTTATGGAACTGGCGCTGTATGCGCCCGGCCTCGGCTATTACAGCGGCGGCGCCGCCAAGCTGGGAAAAGATGGCGACTTTACTACGGCGCCGGAAATGTCGGCACTGTTCGGCGCCACGCTGGCGCATTTGGCAGGCGCTATTATCGCCCAAAGTGCGCCCAATATCCTCGAATTCGGCGCCGGCACCGGCAAACTCGCATTCGATATCCTGACCGAGGCGCAAGCGTCCGGCATTGCCGTGGCGTCGTATGCCATCGTCGAACTGTCCGGCGAATTGCGCGCGCGCCAGCAAGCGCTGCTGGCGCCCTTCCCGCAAGTCCAGTGGCTCGATGCCTTGCCGGAGTCATTTGAAGGCGTGGTGTTCGGCAATGAAGTGCTGGACGCCATGCCCGTGCAACTGGTGAAGAAAACCGCGCACGGCTGGCGCGAACTGTACGTGACGGTGGCGGACGGCGAATTCGCCTATGTCGAACGGGAGCCGGGCGCCGCGCTGGCCGCGCAAATTGCCGCGCAAATTCCTGACCAGGAATACCTGGCCGACGGCTACACGACGGAAGTGCATGGCGCCGGTTGCGGGTTCATGGCCACCCTGGGGCAAATGTTGTCGCGTGGAAACAACGGCGCAGCCTTCCTGTTCGACTATGGTTTCCCGGCCCACGAGTATTACCTGGGGCAGCGCGATGCGGGCACGCTGATGTGCCATTACCGCCACCATGCGCACGGGGAACCGTTCTACCTGCCGGGCTTGCAGGACATCACCGCCCACGTGGATTTCACGGCCATGGCGATTGCCGCGCAGGATGCCGGCGCGGACGTGCTGGGCTATATGAATCAGGCTTCCTTCCTGTTGTCGGCGGGAATCGGCGACTTGTTGACGCGCACCGATCCGGCCGACGCCAAAGCGTATTTGCCGCAAGCCAACGCCGTGCAAAAGCTGTTATCGCCGGCGGAAATGGGCGAATTGTTCAAGGTGCTGATTGTCGGGAAAAACATCGAATTGCCGCCGCAAATTGCTGCCGCAGACCGCACTCACAAGTTGTAAGATGAAGAAATAGCACCGTTTACCTGCCGTGTTCGCTGCGCCTTGGCAATGGGAATCCGCTATGATATTTCGCCGGGCGTGGCAATCCTGCCGCGCGGCGCACAGCTCCAACAACGAACGTAACGATGGGAAAAGTACATTCTCACTATGACAACCTGAAGGTGTCCCGCATGGCGCCGCAGGAAGTCATACGTGCAGCTTACAAGGCGCTGAGCCAGAAATATCACCCGGATAAAAACCCGGGCGATGACAAGGCTGCGCGCATCATGGCGATCATTAATACCGCCTACGGCACGCTGTCGGATCCGCAAAAGCGCAAGGAACACGACGAATGGATCGCGGCCGAGGAATGGGAAATCGGCTGGCTGGAAAGCACGCACGACGATGGTGAAACCCGGCCGGCCGCGCGCGGCGAACACTGGCCGGGCCACGTGGGCGAACCGCGCCCCGTGAAATCGCGTTTGCGCCGCAACTGGAAGTGGGGCGTGGCGCTGGGTGTCGGCATTATCGGCGGCTGGATCGGCGGCGTGCTGTCGGCGGGACAACCCCGCTTGCAAGCCGCGCTGGCGTCCGCGCTGGGCGGCAAGAGTGAATTAAGCGCGACCATGGTGAGCGCCCATGTGCCGCTGCGTCCGGCGGAAGTGCAGCCGAAGCCGGATCCGCTGACCGACAGCTGGGCCGTCGTGAAACCCCATGTACCGGATGCCGCCGCGCGTCCCCCTGCCATCAAGGTGATGGCGCTGTCGCAGGTGGTGTTACCGGGCCCCTCGGCGCAACAGGATTGCGAAGCGGACCAGCCGACCCTGGTGGCGCCGAATGGCGAAGCGTGGCCCGCGCAATCGGGTTATGTGGACGGTTTCCCGATCGGCAACAAGGGCGACGACATGCAGCTGACCCTGGACAACAGCAACAATACGTCCGCCGTGTTCATCAAGGTGTTCGACCTGGAGCGCAAGTCCAATGTGCGCTATGCGTACGTGCAGCCGCGCGATACGCTGGTGGTGGACAAGCTGATGGCGGGGAAGTATGAAATCCGCTACCAGAACCTGGATATGGGGATAGACCGCGCCGGTTGCCGGCGCAAGTAGACAGGCCGTTCCGTTTGATTGCGCGAGGCGTTACTCCGTAGGGCGGCTTGGGTTCATCAAGCCGCCATGCATCCGTCAACGTGGCGCATGCATGGCTGTTCAAGCGCTTAAAACTCTTCCCAGCCGTCATTCTCCGGCGCCGCCTTGACCGGCGCTTTCACCGCCAGCTGCCGCTGCGCGGAGGCCGGCTTGGACGCCGCCTTGGGCGCAGGAGGTGGCGTTACCGCGCTTTCCCCGAGCAGCTTGAATATGCTGACCGACTGTGCCAGCGTACCCGCCTCGTCCTGCATCGATTGCGCCGCCGCGGCCGCCTGTTCCACCAGGGCGGCATTTTGCTGCGTCATTTCATCCATCTGCGAAATCGCTTCATTGACTTGCTCGATGCCGGCGCTCTGCTCCTGGCTGGCGGACGTGATTTCGCCCATGATGTCGGCCACCTGGCGCACCGACGTGACGATCAGCTCCATGGTCTGGCCCGCTTCGTTGACCAGCTTGGCGCCGCTGTCGACCTTGTCCACGGAATCGCCGATCAGCGTCTTGATTTCTTTCGCGGCGGACGCGGAACGCTGCGCCAGCGACCGCACTTCCGACGCCACCACGGCAAAGCCCCGGCCCTGTTCGCCGGCGCGGGCCGCTTCCACGGCAGCATTCAGCGCCAGGATATTGGTCTGGAAGGCGATGCTGTCGATCACGCCGATGATGTCGACGATGCGGCTCGAACTTTCCTTGATCGACCCCATGGTCTCGACCACTTGCGACACCACCTGGCCACCCTGTTGCGCCACGGACGAAGCGGAGATCGCCAGCTGGTTGGCCTGGCGCGCGTTGTCCGCGTTTTGCTTGACGGTCGACGTCAGTTCTTCCATCGAGCTGGCGGTTTCTTCCAGCGAACTGGCTTGCGATTCCGTGCGGCCGGACAAGTCCATATTGCCGCTGGCGATTTCACTGGACGCGCGCGAAATCGTGGCCGAACTGGCGCGCACGCCCGACACCGTCATCGACAGGCTTTCATTCATATGGCGCAAGGCCAGCAGCAATTCGCCGGTTTCCGTGCGGTCGTTGGCGTCGACCGCGATCGATGCCGTCAAGTCGCCGTCGGCCACGTTCTTGGCCACATTGACGGCCTTGTCCAGCGGACCGGTGATCGAGCGGGTGATCAGCACCGACAGCAGCGCCGTCAGCGCCAGGCCGGCGACGCCGATGGCGATCATCAGTCCGCGCGAAAACGCGATATCGCGCTCATTGCTGTTGCTGGCGTTGTCGATGTCGGCGATCTGCGTTTGCGCCATGGCCTTGGTGGCTTCCAGCAGCGTATTGAGGGCAGGGAACGCTTCGCTGTTCATTTGCTTGGCCGCGTCGTCCTTGCGGTCTTCCTCGACCAGTTCCGCGACCTTGATATAAGCGGTGGTGTACGTGGCCAGGGCGGTGCGGATCCGGGCCAGGCCATCCTTGTCGGTTTGCGTATCGGCGGTTTTTTCCATGGCCGACAGCGCTTCCTCGATGGTTTTCTTGTTGGCGTCGATGATGCCGTAGAACTGGCCGCGCTGGGCCTTGTCCGGCAGGATGAACAGGGCCAGGGTGCGGCCCGCGTTTTCACGGGCCAGCGCATCGACGGTATTGGCGGCGCGCGCGCTGACGAAGTCGAATTCGCGCATGTGGCGGTTGTCGCGGTCGATTGCCGTGAAGCGGGCGAAGGCGACCGCAATGACGATCACCAGCAGCACGACCATGATGCCGAACGCTGCGTTCAGGCGGGTACGGATGTTATAGCGGGACAGGTTCATGAAATAATCAGGCGGCAGTCGGATCGGTCAGGCCCATTTCCGGGCTGGTCATCAGGCGGTCGATGTCGACCAGGATCAGCATGCGGTCGTCGATGGTGCCCAGGCCGATGATGTATTCCGTCGAGAAGGCCGTGCCCATTTCCGGCGACGGTTTGACCTGGTCTTGCGTCAAGGTCGTCACGTCCGACACGGAATCGACCACCATGCCCACCACGCGGCCATTGATGTTCAAGATGATGACGACCGTGAACTGGTCATACACGGCTTCGCCCAGCTGGAATTTGATGCGCATGTCCACCACGGGGATCACGATGCCGCGCAGGTTGATGACGCCCTTGATGAATTCCGGCGCGCTGGCGATGCGGGTGACGGCTTCATAGCCGCGGATTTCCTGCACTTTCAGGATATCGATTCCATACTCTTCCTTGCCCAGTCTGAAAGCGAGGAATTCACGGCCTGCAATATCGCTGTCGGTATTTGCTGTGGTGGGGACTTGCATAATGTCATCCTTGTAACGAAAGTGGACGTGCGGCAGCGCCGCGCCAGACCATCAGAGTAACGGTTTTCAGTGCTTCCTGCAGAATGTTGCCAGGATGCGGCGCTGCCAGGAACAGGGGTTGTCATGGTATTAAATTCTGATTATGCTGGGAACTAGACGTGATGTGAGCGCCGCCTCGAGCGCGAACCGCACAGCCGCAATCCGGCCCGTGCGACCTGGGAGACTGTATGACCGATTCAACTGCCGCAGATGACAACTGGCTGCTCGACGAGGATGAAGATGAGACGCCAGCTGCCGGCCAGCCGTCCCCCGATCAGCGCCTCTGGCGCGTCCTGATTGTCGACGACGACGTCGATGTCCACGCCGTAACCCGCCTGGCGCTGCGCAATGTCAGCTTCAAAGGCCGGGAACTGGAATTGTTTTCCGCCCACTCCGGGCGCGAAGCATTTGAAATCCTGCGCGACACGCCGGACATTGCGCTGGTGCTGCTCGATGTCGTGATGGAAACAGACGATGCGGGCTTGCTGCTGGCGCGCCGCATCCGCGAAGAATTGCACAACTCCATTGTCCGTGTCGTGCTGCGCACGGGCCAGCCGGGCCAGGCGCCCGAGCAGCGCGTCATCATTGAATATGACATCAATGATTACAAGGCCAAGACGGAACTGACCACGCAAAAGCTGTTCACCACGGTGATTTCCGCGCTGCGCGCATACGAGAGCCTGAACATGCTGGAACGCTCGCGCATCGGCCTGGGCAAAATCCTCGCCGGCGCGACCAACCTGTATCAAATCCATTCGCTGCGCGAATTCGCTTCCGGTGTGCTGAACCAGGTCTCCGCCATTCTCGACGTGGGCGCGGACGGTGTGCTGTGCCTGATGCAGGGCGATACGGGACCGGCCACCGTGGTGGCGGCCACCGGCGGTTATGCGCCGCTGGCGGAAAACGAGCGCATGCCGCAGAACCACCCGTTGTGGCCCACCATTGCGAAGGCGTTTGCCGAGAAGAAAAGCCAGTTCGACCATCCGGCCAACGTGTTGTTCATCCACACGCAGGAAAACCGCGAAGTGGCGATTTCCGTCACCCCGCCATGGCCGCTGGCGCAAATCCAGCGCGACTTGCTGGAAGTGTTTTGCCAGCGCATCGCGGCGGCGTTCGACAACCTGTATATCTTCGGCCAGTTGCGCAAGGCGCAGGAAGCCACCGTGGTGGCGCTGGCCGACCTGGCCGAATTCCGCGACCGCGGCACGGGCGGCCACGTGCGCCGCGTGCAGGCGCTGTCGTCCGCCATCGCCAACCGCCTGAAAGAGCAGGGCATTTACGAAGATGAAGTGACGCCGCAACTGGTCGACATGATCGGCCTGGCCAGCATCCTGCACGACGTGGGCAAGGTGGCGACACCCGACCATATCCTGCTGAAGCCGGGCGCGCATACGCCGGAAGAGCGGGCGCTGATGCAAGACCACGCCGGCGTGGGCCGCACCATCCTCGAACGCGCCGCCAACATGGTCGATGGCGTCAGCTACCTGACTTACGGTGCGGAAATCGCTGGCGGGCACCATGAACATTTCGATGGCAATGGCTATCCGAATGGGTTGAAAGGCAAGCAAATCCCCATCTCCGCGCGCATCGTCGCCGTGGTCGATGTGTTCGATTCGCTGCTGCACGAACGGCCTTACAAGGAACCGTGGCCTTATCCGGAAGTCATGACGTACATAAAGGCGCGTGCCGGCGCCCAGTTCGATCCGGCCGTGGTGCAGGCGCTGCTGGACGTCATCGAGCGCGACCCGGAGCTGGGGCAGCAGCCGCCGCATGACGCGGCGTGACACTCTGACATGTTCAATTTGACACCCTGTGGCGGCCCAGCACCGCCGCAGGGATAATTCTCTCCAAATCCCACGGAATTCTGTTTCTTTCCTGCACCACCGGCATATACTTTCACATAGACAGCCGGGCGCGCCGCGCTTGCAGGAGACTTCATGAGCATCGCCTTTCAACCTCCGGATCAGCCTGCCCGGCCGGTGCGTGGACCGCTGCTGAAAAAGCTGTGCGGCGATGAAAACGTGTTTGCGCTGGGTGTGTCCGTGGCGCGCGTGGTGCAACTGATCGATTCCGACGACGGCGGCACGCACGACCTCGCGTACTACGTGCTGTCGGATGCGGGGCTGACGCAAAAAGTGCTGCGCCTGGCCAATACGCCGCAATACCGCACCAAGGCCGGCACGCCCGTCACCACGGTGTCGCGCGCGATTTCACTGCTGGGCTTTAACAATGTGAAAGCATCGGCGCTGGCCATGATGCTGGTCGATACGCTGATCAATACACGCCAGGAACAAAGCGTGCGCACGGAACTGGAAGCCGCGCTGTGCGCCAGCCTGGTGGGACGGGAAATGTCGCGCACGGGCGCGCACCAGGGCACGGAAGAAGCGTCCATCGGCGCGCTGTTCCGCAATATCGGGCCACTGCTGATTGCCGCCCACCAGCATGAACGCTACCGCGACATCGGGGCGCTGGTCACGGCCGGTACCCATACCGTCAACCAGGCGTCGCAATCCGTGCTCGGCAGCAGTTACGACACCTTGTCGGCCGCCATCCTCAACGAGTGGAAAATCCCGGACCCGATCGTGCGCTCGATTGCGCCGCTGCCGCCCGGCGTCGTGAAGGCGCCGCAAGGCAAGGCGGAATGGGTGCGCGTGGTGGTGTCATTCAGCATGGAAGTCGCGCGCATCCTGGCGCGCAAGGGTGGGCCTGCGCATGGCGTGCTGCAGGCACTGCTGGACCGTTATGGCGTGGCGCTGGGGCTGGACCGCGAGCAATTGGCCGCGTTGCTGGCCAATGTGCGCAGCGG
This sequence comes from Pseudoduganella rivuli, assembly GCF_009674485.1. GTDB lineage: Bacteria > Pseudomonadota > Gammaproteobacteria > Burkholderiales > Burkholderiaceae_D > Rugamonas > Rugamonas rivuli_B. The sequence goes on from NZ_WKJJ01000023.1 coordinate 107,098, forward strand.
CATGAACGATTTGCTGGATTCGATGCAATTGCGGCCGCGCGACCAGGAAAGCGAAGCCGATGACCATGTCTTGCCGGATGTGCTGTTGATGGCCACGATGAATGACAGCGACAGCGCGCCGTCCGGCGTGCATCCCAGCGGCAAGCCGCATAATGCGCGCGAACAATTGCTGGCCGGGGTGCAGGAAGTGGCGCAAATGCGCGCCGCTGGTCACAGCCGCTTGAATGAACTGATCCAGGCCGTGCTGGAAACCCTGTACCGCAGCATGGGCTTCCGTTTTGCCACGGTCTGCCTGCGCGATATGCGGACCAGCCAGTACCGCGCCCGCATCGCGTTCGGCGACGACCATGCGCAGCGCATGGCGGGCTTTACCTTCCCGCTGACGGGCGCGGACCTGTTCCACCTGGCGATGCAAAACGACGCCGACCTGATGATCTCGGAGGCGGCCACGCACAAGATCCGCGAATTGCTGCCGCCCTGGCACCGCACGTTGCTGCCGGATGCACGCAGCTTCATCGTGCTGCCGCTGGTGGTGCAGGGCCAGCAACTGGGCCTGTTTTACGCGGACCGCGCCGTGCCGGCGCCGGAAGGGGTGCCGCCGGACGAGGCGTCGCTGATCCGCGCGCTGAAGGCGCAGTTGATCGTGGCGCTGACGCCGGCCTGAGCCGGCGTACCTTCGAACCGGGCTACACGGTGACGCCGGTCACCATGTCCTCGAACTGCGCCAGCGGTACCGGCTTCGCGAACAAATACCCTTGCGCGGTTTCGCAGCCCTTGCCGCACAGGAAGGCCCGCTGCGCCTCGGTTTCCACGCCTTCGGCCGTCACTTCCAATCCCAGCGAATGGGCCAGCGCAATGGTGGCGCTGACGATCACCGCATCGTTGGGGTCGGTTTCGATATCCTTGACGAAACTGCGGTCGATTTTCAGCCGGTCCAGCTTGAACAGCTTCAGGTAGCTCAGCGACGAGTAGCCGGTGCCGAAGTCATCGATCGCCACCTTGATGCCCCGCACCCGCAATTCGTGCAGCAGGATGCTGCTGCTTTCCGGGTCTTGCATGGCGGCCGATTCCGTGATTTCCAGTTCCAGCTGCGATGGGGCGATGCCATTGTCGGCCAGCAATTTATCGAGCAGCGGCAATAAACTGGTGCCGCGGCACTGGCGCGCCGACAGGTTGATGGCGAGGCGCAAATGTCCCAGGCCCTGTTCGCGCCAGCGCACCAGCAATTGCGCGCCGCGCCGCAATACCCAGTCGCCCAGCGGCAAAATCAGGCCGGACTCTTCCGCGATGGGGATGAAACGGTCCGGGCTGATCATGCCCAGTTCCGGATGGTGCCAGCGCAGCAGCGCTTCCGCGCCGATGATCCGGCCAGTGGACATCGCTACTTGCGGCTGCAGATACAGTTCGAATTCCTGTTTTTCCAGCGCCTGCGACAGGCGGCTTTCCATCAGCAGGCGCTCGTGCGTGGCGCGGTTCATGGTGCTGGAAAAGAACTGGAAATTGCCCCGGCCCTGGCTCTTGGCGGCATACATGGCGGTGTCCGCGTGGCGCAGCAGCGTGGCGCTGTCGTCGCCGTCGGCCGGATACATGGCGACGCCGACACTGGTGCCCGTGTGCACGGTTGTTCCGGCCAGTACGAACGGTGCCGCCAGCGCTTCGACGATGCGCACCGCCACTGTCGACGCCGCTTCCGGCGTGATGTCGCAGTCGGTGACGATGATGAATTCGTCACCGCCCAGCCGCGCGATGGTGTCGACTTCGCGCAGCATGTCGCGCAAGCGGTTGGCCACGGCCAGCAACAGCAAGTCGCCGGTCTGGTGGCCGTGCGTATCGTTGATTTTCTTGAAGTGGTCGAGGTCGATGAACATCACGGCCGCCGTGCCGTGCGTACGGCGGGCGCGGGCCAGCAACTGGTCCAGGCGCAGGTTCAGCGACAGGCGGTTGTCCAGCCCCGTCAGCGGGTCGTTGTGAGCGAGGCGGTGGATGTGTTCCTGGGCGCGGCGCTGTTCCGTCAAGTCGTGCAGGATGGCGACGAACAGGTGTTCATCGGGTAATTCGACTTCGCTGACGGAAATCGCCAGCGGGAAATCGGTACCGTCGCTGCGGAAACCCTGCGCCTCATGCTCGTGGCTGCCGCCGCCGGCCACCATGCGCAGCAAGTCGGCCGGAGTCTGGTCTTCGCGCGGCGGCAGCAAGGTCGCCAGCGGCAGGCCGGCCATCTGTTCCGGCGGATAACCGAACAGGCGGCCCGCCGCGCCATTGGCCGACAGCAGCACGCCATCCGGGGCGATGGTGAGGATGGCGTCCGCCGCCTTGTCGAGGATCGCTTGCAGCCGCGCTTCGCGCTCGCGCAGGCGCGCCGTGCTGTCCTTCACCTGGGCCTGGATTTGCGCCCGCTCGCCGGAGATCAGCAGCATCATGCCGCCCAGCAGCGCCGTCAGCAGCAAGCCGCACGTCAGCACGGTCCAGCTTTGCCAGCCCCGCTGCGCCGCCGCGTAAGCGGAAGTGGGGGCCAGCAACAGCAAATACTGGCGGCCGCCAAAGTTGATGACGCGCTGCACATCGCCATTGCGGGCCGTGCGGTGGACCTGGTCCACCAGCGGTATGCCGCTGCCGCCAGTGATGTCTTCCAGGCGCACCTGCAGCGACGGGAAATTCACTTGTTGCAGCATGCGCTGCAAATACGGCTCGATCTGGATCGAGATCAGCAGCATGCCCGGCGACTCGCCGCCGCCGGCCGGGTGCACGGCTTGCAGCAGCAGCAGGGCCCGCGCCGTCTGTTTTTGCAGGAAATTCAGCGGCGCACTGGCGGCAGGCTGGCCCGTGCGCAGCGCCTGGATCACCACGTCCGACCGCTGCGGCTCGCTCAGCAAGTCGATGCCCCGGTACAGCCGGGTGCGGGGCGGTTCGATAAAGGTGGGCACCATGTACAGGTCGCGCTCGCCCGCGCGCTGCAAATGCTGCGGACCGCCCACTTCGCGGATTTCAAAGTCCGGCGCCAGCTGTTCGCGGCCCCATTGTTCGAATGCGTCGCGCTGTTCGCGCCGCACCGGCACCAGCCAGCTCATGGACGCCAGTTCCGGCCGCTTGTCGAGGTAGCCGGACGCCAGCGCGGAAAAATCATCGGCCGCCAGCGTGCGGCGCGGATCGCCCAGCGCCCGCGACATGGCATGCAGGAAGCGTTCGTGTTCGGAAAACTGTGCCTGCAGCAAATCGCCCGCCTGCTGCGCCTTGAGGCGGAAAGTTTGCATTTGCTGCGCGTTTTCCCAGTGCTCGGCCTGGAAGTAAATCGCAATGAAGGCGGCGCCCGACAGCAGCAGCGGCAAGCCCACCAGCATGCGCCGGCGGCGCCACAGGACGCGCGGCTGACCGATGACGATCCAGGTCAGCGGCGCCGCCAGCAAGATGCCGATGGTGTCGCCCAGCCACCAGGTGAACCAGTTGATGGCCAGCTCTTCCTGCGTCAGTTTGCCCATCAGGGCTGCACCGCAAATGGCCACCGTGCTGCTGATCGTGGCCAGCACGGGCGTGGCCAGCATGAAGGTCAGGACGTGGCGGCCGGCGCCGATGGCCGGATGGATCGTGCGGCGCAGGGCCAGCATGGCGATCCACGCCTGCAGGGTAGCGCCCAGTCCGGCGGCCAGCGCCGCCGCTACCTGGCCGCTGTCGATCGGCACGCCGTTCGCCAGCGGCACCAGGTTGACGGTGATGGCGCCCAGCGCGACGGCGGGCAGCAGGCGGGGGCCGAACGTGAAGATGGCGGCCAGCGCAATGCCGGCGGAAGGGAATAACGGTGACGCATAGGTGGGGCCGACTGTCAGCGCCAGGCCCAGCCGGCCCGCCACCACGTAGGCCATATACAGGAGCAGGCAAGAAGGCAATGCAGCGCGCCAGGCAGAAGTCCGTTCCACTTTGCGTAACTCCGTTGTCGTCGATAAATTTAATTGTACGGGGATTATGAGAAAAATCTAAAAAAATGCCCTTGCAGTTTGAAAAATGTGTGCTTATAATCTCGCCCCGAAGCAGACGAAACATCGTCGCTTACAGAGTAAAGCAGATGCGAAAGCAAAAGCGACAATGTAGGCAAGGTTGACAAGTCAAAGTAAGTGCTTCATACTCTGCGGTTCCCGCGGAGGGGTGGCCGAGTGGTTAAAGGCGACGGACTGTAAATCCGTTCTCTCAGAGTACACTGGTTCGAATCCAGTCCCCTCCACCAAGTTTCTTGCAAGAGACTGAGTGGGTATAGCAGTGAAGTGGAAACCTCGCGGGTGTAGCTCAATGGTAGAGCAGAAGCCTTCCAAGCTTACGACGAGGGTTCGATTCCCTTCACCCGCTCCAGAGATTCTTGCAATGCCACGATGTCATTATGTGTCAGGCATCGCAAATATAAGCCCTTGTAGCTCAGTGGTAGAGCACTCCCTTGGTAAGGGAGAGGCCACGTGTTCAATCCACGTCAAGGGCACCAGAATTCGCAGTACCTGCAGTACGTATCCCACAAGACAGAAGGGCGATTGCCCGGCATTCTCATATATTGTTAGGAGTCTAAAATGGCAAAAGAGAAATTCGAGCGGACCAAACCGCACGTGAACGTTGGTACCATCGGTCACGTTGACCATGGCAAAACGACCCTGACCGCTGCGATCGCAACCGTTCTGTCGAAGAAATTCGGCGGCGAAGCCAAAGCTTACGACCAGATCGACGCTGCTCCAGAAGAAAAAGCGCGCGGCATTACCATTAACACCGCTCACGTTGAGTACGAAACGGCTAACCGCCACTACGCTCACGTTGACTGCCCAGGCCACGCCGACTACATCAAGAACATGATTACCGGTGCCGCGCAGATGGACGGCGCGATCCTGGTTTGCTCCGCTGCTGACGGCCCAATGCCACAGACCCGTGAGCACATCCTGCTGGCCCGCCAAGTTGGCGTTCCGTACATCATCGTGTTCCTGAACAAGTGCGACCTGGTTGACGACGCCGAGCTGCTGGAACTGGTTGAAATGGAAGTGCGCGAGCTGCTGTCCAAATACGAATTCCCAGGCGACGACCTGCCAATCATCAAAGGTTCGGCACGTATGGCGCTGGAAGGCCAAGCTGGCGAAATGGGCGAAGCGTGCATCGAGCGCCTGGCCGAAGCCCTGGATACCTACATCCCAACCCCAGAGCGCGCTGTTGACGGCACGTTCCTGATGCCAGTGGAAGACGTGTTCTCGATCTCGGGTCGCGGCACCGTGGTGACCGGCCGTGTTGAGCGTGGCGTGATCAAGGTCGGCGAAGAGATCGAAATCGTTGGTATCGTTGACACCGTGAAAACCACCTGCACCGGCGTGGAAATGTTCCGCAAGCTGCTGGACCAGGGTCAAGCAGGCGACAACGTTGGTCTGCTGCTGCGCGGCACCAAGCGTGAAGACGTTCAGCGTGGTCAAGTTCTGGCAAAACCAGGCTCGATCAAGCCGCACAACCACTTCACCGGCGAAATCTACGTTCTGTCGAAAGATGAAGGCGGCCGTCATACTCCGTTCTTCAACAACTACCGTCCACAGTTCTACTTCCGTACGACTGACGTGACCGGTTCGATCGAACTGCCAGCAGACAAAGAAATGGTTATGCCAGGCGACAACGTGTCGATCACCGTTAAACTGATCAGCCCGATCGCTATGGAAGAAGGTCTGCGCTTCGCTATCCGTGAAGGCGGCCGTACCGTCGGCGCCGGCGTGGTTGCTAAGATCATCGCCTAAGAATCCTGCCAAAGTACTAGCGCCCAACGCTGTTGGGTGCTAGAATAACGGATTCAGCAAGTTAGAAGTAAGTAAGTTTTACGTAGGGGCGTAGCTCAATTGGCAGAGCGTCGGTCTCCAAAACCGAAGGTTGGGGGTTCGATGCCCTCCGCCCCTGCCACCGAATTCTGGTGCAGGGCACCGAAAGTAAAATAAATGTCTAATCAATCCGTGCAAACCGTTGGCACGTCGAACGACAAGTTCAAAGTCGTGCTGGCCGTGGTTGCTGCGATTGCGGGCGTAGTCGGGTTCTTTTACCTGGCAGGTCAACCAACCCTGGTGCGGGCAGCTGCGCTTGTGGTTGGTTTGCTTATTTCCGCCGGCATTGCGTACACGTCTTCCTCTGGCCGCGATTTCCTGAATTTTGCCAAAGAATCTGTCCGCGAGACGAAAAAAGTCGTCTGGCCGACCCGTAAGGAAACGACGCAGATCACGATGATCGTGTTTGGTTTCGTGCTGGTCATGGCTGTGTTCCTGTGGGGCACGGATAAGCTGTTGGAATTCCTGTTGTACGACGTAATCCTGGGTTGGAAACAATAATGAGCGACAATGTGCAAGATAACGCGCCGGACAGTGTTCCGGCGCAAGACGCTGGCGCAGAGCTGAGCAAGCCAGTCAGCAACAAGCGCTGGTACGTGGTGCACGCTTATTCCGGCATGGAGAAAAGCGTACAGCGCGCTCTGATGGAGCGCGTCGAGCGCGCCGGCATGCAAGACCAGTTCGGCCAGATCCTGGTGCCGACCGAAGAAGTGGTCGAAGTGCGCAATGGCCAGAAGTCCGTGACCGAACGCCGTTTCTTCCCTGGCTATGTGCTGGTTGAAATGGAAATGACGGATGAAACGTGGCACCTGGTGAAGAACACCAGCAAAGTCACCGGTTTCATCGGCGGCAAATCGAACAAGCCAACCCCGATTCCTGCGCGCGAGATCGACAAGATCATGCAGCAAATGCAGGAAGGCGTGGAAAAGCCTCGGCCAAAAGTGCTGTACGAAGTGGGCGAGCAAGTCCGCATCAAGGATGGTCCGTTCACCGACTTCAACGGCAACGTCGAGGAAGTCAACTACGAGAAATCCAAAGTGCGCGTCTCGGTCACCATCTTCGGCCGCGCAACACCAGTCGAACTCGAGTTCGGCCAGGTCGAGAAAGTCTGACGTATCAAGCGCCCGCACGGAGCGCGGCTCCGGTCAAATCTGTGAAACAAGAGGAGCCCTGCCAGGTTGTATGACCAGGTGGGGCGCTACTACTCAATCCAACGATAGGAAGTGCCCAAATGGCAAAGAAAATCATTGGCTTTATCAAGCTGCAAGTGCCAGCAGGTAAAGCAAACCCATCCCCTCCAATCGGTCCAGCGCTGGGTCAGCGCGGTCTGAACATCATGGAATTCTGCAAAGCGTTCAACGCGCAGACCCAAGGTATGGAACCAGGCATGCCGATCCCAGTCGTGATCACCGCATTTGCCGACAAGTCCTTCACCTTCGTGATGAAGACCCCTCCAGCAACCTACCTGATCAAGAAGCACTCGGGCGTGACCAAAGGTTCGTCCAAGCCGCATACCGACAAGGTTGGCAAGCTGACCCGCGCTCAAGCGGAAGAAATCGCTAAACTGAAAACCCCGGACCTGACCGCTGCCGACCTGGACGCCGCTGTGCGCACCATCGCTGGCTCCGCTCGTTCGATGGGCATCACCGTAGAGGGCATCTGATCATGGCAAAACTGTCCAAGCGCGCTCAAGCCATCAAGGCTAAAGTAGACCGTACCAAAGTGTACGCTTTCGACAACGCTGTCGCCCTGGTCAAAGAACTGGCTACCGCCAAGTTCAACGAATCGATCGACGTGTCCGTGCAACTGGGCGTGGATCCGAAGAAATCGGACCAGGTTGTTCGCGGTTCCGTGGTTCTGCCAGCAGGCACCGGCAAGACCGTGCGCGTTGCTGTGTTCGCAACCGGTGACAAGGCTGAAGCTGCTAAAGCAGCTGGCGCCGACGTGGTTGGTATGGAAGACCTGGCTGAGCGCGTCAAAGCCGGCGACATGCCTTTCGACATCGTCATCGCTTCGCCAGACACCATGCGTATCGTTGGTACCCTGGGTCAGATCCTGGGCCCACGTGGCCTGATGCCTAACCCGAAAGTTGGCACCGTTACCCCTGACGTCGCTACCGCCGTGAAAAACGCGAAAGCCGGCCAGGTTCAGTACCGTACCGACAAGGCAGGTATCATCCACGCGACCATCGGCCGCAAATCGTTCGCTGACGCTGACCTGAAGAGCAACCTGGTTGCCCTGATCGACGCGCTGAACAAAGCGAAACCAGCATCGTCGAAAGGCGTGTACCTGCGCAAGGTCGCCATCTCGTCGACCATGGGCGCTGGTGTCCGCGTTGACCACGCTGGCCTGTCCGCTTAAGTTTTAAAGAATTAAGTCCCGGCAGAAATGCCGGGCGGATCTTTGGGCTGGTGGTGTGGCGGAAGCCGCGCCATCAGGCAATCAAAGACCGTTGGGCTGGAGGCAGCAGGCAGGCCGAAGGTTAATCGCCGTGAGGCGCCCAACGCAGATGGTGTACCCGATCAAGTTTTGCAGTCCATTGGACTCCTAACCTCGGACGCCGTTGTTCGAACCGATACCGGGCATTTGCCCAGTATCATTTAAGGAGGTTGACCGTGGGTCTCAATCTGAATGACAAAAAGGCCGTCGTCGCCGAAGTTTCCGCAAAAGTAGCAACTGCGCAAACCATCGTCGTGGCCGAGTACCGTGGCATCCAGGTTGGTCACTTGACTAAACTCCGTGCCAATGCGCGTGCCCAGGGCGTCTACCTGCGTGTTCTGAAGAACACGCTGGCTCGTCGCTCCGTGGAAGGTACGCAGTTCGCCCCTCTGGCTGACGCCATGACCGGCCCGCTGATCTACTCGATCTCGGATGATGCCGTTGCTGCTGCGAAAATCATCGCTGATTTCGCAAAAACCAACGACAAACTGGTTGTGAAAGCTGGTAACTATGCAGGCAAACAGCTCGACGTAGCTGGCGTTGCCGCATTGGCGAGCATTCCTAGCCGTGAAGTCCTCATCTCGCAGCTGTTGGGCGTTATGCTGGCTCCGGTGTCGGGCTTTGCACGTGGTCTGGCTGCTCTGGCAGCGAAGAAAAGCGAAGGCGCTCCGGCTGCCGAAGAAGCTGCTGCTTAATTGCAGTAGTGCGCTTTTTCTTTCAAGTAATCAATTCTGTAGCATACAAACAAATTAGGAGTTTCAAATGGCAATTTCCAAAGACGACATCCTGAACGCAGTTAGCGAAATGTCCGTAATGGACCTGAACGAACTGGTTAAGGCTTTCGAAGAAAAATTCGGCGTGTCGGCAGCAGCAATGGCTGCTCCAGCAGCCGGCGGCGGCGCAGCTGCTGCGGCAGTTGAAGAGCAAACCGAGTTCAACCTGGTTCTGGCCGAAGTTGGCGCGAACAAAGTTGGCGTGATTAAAGTTGTTCGTGAAATCACCGGTCTGGGCCTGAAAGAAGCCAAAGACGTAGTGGACGGCGCACCGAAGACCGTTAAAGAAGCTATGTCGAAAGCTGACGCTGAAGCCGCTAAGAAGAAGCTGGAAGAAGCTGGCGCCAAGGCTGAACTGAAGTAATCTTGTTGTACCGGCGGGTAGTTTAAACGCCGAGAGCCAAAGCCAGATACTCCTCCTGGAAGGGGGGAGTGTCGGCTTTGGCTCCTTTGTCGTCTGTATCGTATTTGTAGCAGTAAGTCACCTTGTTCGTACCACCGACCTGGAGACGATAGCGGATTGAAGTTTCACCGGTATTAAACCAGCTGAAACTTGAATTTTCTATCCTTTCCTGTCACTCACGGAGTGTCCATGCACTACTCATTTACTGAGAAGAAACGCATTCGTAAGTCTTTTGCGAAGCGCGCCAACGTCCACAACGTTCCGTTCCTGCTGGCGACCCAGCTCGAGTCCTACGAAAACTTCTTGCAGGAGCACACCGCTCCATCCACCCGCAAGAATGAAGGCCTGCAATCGGCTTTCACGTCCATCTTCCCTATCGTCTCCCACAATGGCTTCGCACGCCTGGAGTTCCTGTCGTACGTGCTGGGTGACCCCGCGTTTGACGTCAAGGAATGCCAACTGCGTGGCCTGACGTTCGCCTCCCCGCTGCGCGCCAAAGTGCGCCTGGTGATCCTGGACAAGGAATCGCCAACCAAGCCGGTGGTGAAAGAGATGAAAGAGCAGGAAGTGTACATGGGCGAATTGCCGCTGATGACGACGACGGGTTCGTTCGTGATCAACGGGACCGAACGTGTGATCGTTTCTCAGTTGCACCGCTCCCCTGGCGTGTTCTTCGAGCACGACCGTGGCAAGACCCACTCGTCCGGTAAGCTGCTGTTCTCGGCACGTATCATTCCTTACCGCGGCTCGTGGCTGGACTTCGAGTTTGACCCGAAAGACATCCTGTACTTCCGCGTCGACCGCCGCCGCAAGATGCCGGTATCGATCCTGCTGAAAGCCATCGGCATGACGCCGGAGCAGATCCTGGCGAACTTCTTCGTGTTCGACAACTTCCACCTGCGTTCGGAAGGCGGCGAAATGGAATTCGTGGCTGAGCGCCTGCGTGGCGAAGTTGCGCGTTTCGACATCGTCGATCCGAAGACGGGCAAGACCATCGTCATGAAGGACAAGCGTATCAACGCCAAGCACGTGCGCGACATCGACGCCGCCGGCTTGAAGCACATCTCGGTGCCAGAGGATTACCTGCTGGGCCGCGTGCTGGCGAAAAACATCGTGGATCCGGAAACCGGCGAAGTCGTGGCCAACGCGAACGACGAGCTGACCGAAGAAACGCTGAACAAGCTGCGCGACGCCAACATTTCCGACATCCAGACGCTGTACACCAACGACCTGGACCAGGGCGCCTACATTTCGCAAACCCTGCGTATCGACGACACCGTCGACCAGACCGCGGCCCGTATCGCGATCTACCGCATGATGCGTCCAGGCGAACCGCCAACCGAAGAGTCGGTGGAAGCCCTGTTCAACGGCCTGTTCTACAGCCCTGACCGTTACGACCTGTCGGCCGTCGGCCGCATGAAGTTCAACCGCCGCATCGGCCGCGATGAACTGACCGGCATGATGACCCTGTCGAACGAAGACATCCTGGCCGTCATCAAGATCCTGGTGGAACTGCGCAATGGCCGCGGCGAAGTCGACGACATCGATCACCTGGGTAACCGCCGCGTACGCTGCGTGGGCGAACTGGCGGAAAACCAGTTCCGCGCCGGCCTGGTGCGCGTTGAGCGCGCCGTGAAAGAGCGTCTGGGCCAGGCGGAAGCCGACAACCTGATGCCGCACGACCTGATCAACTCCAAGCCGATCTCGGCTGCCATCCGCGAGTTCTTCGGTTCGTCCCAGCTGTCGCAGTTCATGGACCAGACCAACCCGCTGTCGGAAATCACCCACAAGCGCCGTGTATCCGCGCTGGGCCCAGGCGGTCTGACCCGCGAACGCGCCGGCTTCGAAGTGCGTGACGTTCACCCGACCCACTACGGCCGCGTGTGCCCGATTGAAACGCCTGAAGGCCCGAACATTGGTCTGATCAACTCGCTGGCACTGTACGCCCGCCTGAACGAGTACGGTTTCCTGGAAACCCCGTACCGTAAAGTGGAAAACAGCGTCGTCACCGACAAGATCGATTACCTGTCCGCGATCGAAGAAGGCCGCTACATCATCGCCCAGGCGAATGCGACCATCAACGAAGAAGGCAAGCTCTCCGACGAGCTGGTATCGGCCCGTGAAGCCGGCGAAACCATCCTGGTGTCGCCAGAGCGTATCCAGTACATGGACGTTGCGCCAGGCCAGATCGTGTCCGTTGCAGCATCGCTGATTCCATTCCTGGAACACGATGACGCGAACCGTGCACTGATGGGCGCCAACATGCAGCGTCAGGCCGTGCCTTGCCTGCGTCCTGAAAAGGCGCTGGTCGGTACCGGTATTGAGCGTACTGTCGCCGTTGACTCCGGCACCACCGTGCAAGCGCTGCGTGGCGGTGTGGTGGACTACATCGATGCGGGCCGTGTCGTGATTCGCGTGAACGATGAAGAAGCACAGGCTGGCGAAGTCGGTGTGGACATCTACAACCTGATCAAGTACACCCGTTCCAACCAGAACACCAACATCAACCAGCGTCCGATCGTCAAAGTGGGCGACCGCGTGGCCAAGGGCGACGTGATCGCCGACGGCGCATCGACCGACCTGGGCGAACTGGCGCTGGGCCAGAACATGACTGTGGCGTTCATGCCATGGAATGGTCTGAACTTCGAAGATTCGATCCTGATCTCGGAAAACGTCGTCAAGGACGACCGTTACACGTCGATTCACATCGAAGAACTGTCCGTCGTGGCACGTGACACGAAACTGGGCGCGGAAGAAATCACCCGCGACATTTCGAACCTGGCGGAAAACCAACTGGCCCGTCTGGACGAGTCCGGCATCGTGTACATCGGCGCGGAAGTGCAAGCCGGCGACACGCTGGTCGGTAAAGTGACGCCAAAAGGCGAAACCCAGCTGACCCCGGAAGAAAAACTGCTGCGCGCGATCTTCGGCGAAAAAGCATCCGACGTGAAAGACACGTCGCTGCGCGTGCCTTCGGGCATGGTCGGTACCGTCATCGACGTGCAAGTGTTCACCCGCGAAGGCATCGTCCGTGACAAGCGCGCGCAACAGATCATCGACGATGAACTGAAGCGTTTCCGCCTGGATCTGAACGACCAGATGCGTATCGTGGAGGGCGACGCCTTCCAGCGTCTGGAAAAAATGCTGATCGGCCAGGTTGTGAACGGCGGTCCGAAGAAGCTGGCCAAAGGCGCCAAGATCACCAAGGAATACCTGGCCGATCTGGACAAGTACCACTGGTTCGACATCCGCCCGGCGGAAGACAACGCGGCCGTTGCCCTGGAAGCCATCAAGGAATCCATCAACGAGAAGCGTCACCAGTTCGACCTGGCCTTCGAAGAGAAGCGCAAGAAACTGACCCAGGGCGATGAACTGCAACCTGGCGTGCAGAAGATGGTCAAGGTGTACCTGGCCGTGAAACGCCGCCTGCAGTCGGGCGACAAGATGGCAGGCCGCCACGGTAACAAGGGTGTGGTTTCCCGTATCGTGCCAGTGGAAGACATGCCATACATGGCCGACGGTACGCCGGCCGACGTGGTGCTGAACCCGCTGGGTGTTCCATCCCGTATGAACGTGGGTCAGATTCTCGAGACCCACCTGGGTTGGGCAGCGAAGGGCCTGGGTATCCGTATCGGTGAAATGCTGGCGCAGCACATCAAGGTTGAAGAGATGCGCAAGTACCTGACCACCGTGTACAACGAGACCGGCTTCAAGGAAGACATCGCCAGCTTCACCGACGAGGAAATCATGGGCCTGGCGTACAACCTGAAGAAAGGTGTGCCATTCGCCACGCCGGTGTTCGACGGCGCGCACGAGTCGGAAATCCGCCGCATGCTGGACCTGGCGTACCCTGACGAGATCGCGACCAAACTGGGCATGACCGCGTCGAAAAACCAGGTCACCATGTACGACGGCCGCACCGGCGAAGCGTTCGAGCGCAAAGTCACCGTGGGCGTGATGCACATGCTGAAACTGCACCACTTGGTGGACGACAAGATGCACGCCCGTTCCACCGGTCCTTACTCGCTGGTGACGCAGCAGCCGCTGGGCGGTAAAGCCCAGTTCGGTGGCCAGCGCTTCGGTGAGATGGAGGTGTGGGCACTGGAAGCGTACGGCGCATCGTACGTGCTGCAGGAAATGCTGACTGTGAAGTCGGACGACGTGAACGGCCGTACCAAAGTGTACGAAAACCTGGTGAAGGGCGATCACGTGATCGACGCAGGTATGCCGGAATCGTTCAACGTGCTGGTGAAAGAGATCCGCTCGCTGGGTATCGATATCGACCTCGAGCGCAACTAAGACACTGCACGCAGCCTGGCCATCCGCACCTGCGGTGGCCGGGCAAGTTTAAGAATTCATCACTACCTGGAGTGATACATGAAAGCCCTGCTCGATTTATTCAAGCAAGTACAGCAAAACGAGAGCTTCGACGCGATCAAGATCGGTCTGGCTTCTCCTGAAAAAATCCGTTCGTGGTCCTACGGCGAAGTTAAAAAGCCGGAAACCATCAACTACCGTACCTTCAAGCCGGAACGCGATGGTCTGTTCTGCGCGAAGATCTTTGGCCCGATCAAGGACTACGAGTGCCTGTGCGGCAAGTACAAGCGCCTGAAACACCGCGGCGTCATCTGCGAAAAGTGCGGCGTTGAAGTCACGCTGGCCAAGGTGCGCCGTGAGCGCATGGGCCACATCGAGCTGGCTTCGCCTACCGCCCACATCTGGTTCCTGAAATCGCTGCCGTCGCGCCTGGGCATGGTGCTGGACATGACGCTGCGCGATATCGAACGCGTGCTGTACTTCGAAGCATACGTCGTGACCGATCCTGGCATGACCCCGCTGAAGAAGTGCCAGATCATGTCGGAAGACGATTACGCCGCCAAGTACGAAGAGTACGGCGACGACTTCACCGCCTACATGGGCGCCGAAGGTATCCGTGAACTGCTGCGCTCGATCGACATCCACCGCGATGCCGAAGCCCTGCGCGTGGAACTGAAGGAATCGAAGTCCGAAGCGAAGATCAAGAAGTACGCCAAGCGCCTGAAAGTGCTGGAAGCGTTCCAGCGTTCCGGCATCAAGCCTGACTGGATGATCATGGAAGTGCTGCCGGTGCTGCCACCGGAACTGCGTCCACTGGTTCCCCTGGATGGCGGCCGCTTCGCGACCTCCGACCTGAACGACCTGTATCGCCGCGTCATCAACCGTAACAACCGTCTGAAACGCCTGATGGAGCTGCGCGCTCCAGAGATCATCACGCGTAACGAAAAGCGTATGCTGCAGGAAGCAGTGGACTCGCTGCTGGACAACGGCCGTCGCGGCAAAGCGATGACCGGCGCCAACAAGCGTCCGCTGAAATCGCTGGCAGAGATGATCAAAGGTAAGGGCGGCCGCTTCCGTCAAAACTTGCTGGGTAAGCGCGTCGACTACTCGGGCCGTTCGGTCATCGTGGTGGGTCCGCAGCTGAAACTGCACCAGTGCGGTCTGCCGAAGCTGATGGCGCTGGAACTGTTCAAGCCATTCATCTTCAACAAGCTGGAACTGATGGGTCTGGCAACGACCATCAAGGCGGCGAAGAAGCTGGTGGAAGTGCAAGAACCAGTCGTGTGGGACATCCTGGAAGAAGTCATCCGCGAACACCCGATCATGCTGAACCGCGCACCAACGCTGCACCGTCTGGGTATCCAGGCGTTCGAGCCGGTGCTGATCGAAGGCAAGGCCATCCAGCTGCACCCGCTGGTCTGCGCGGCATTCAATGCTGACTTCGACGGTGACCAGATGGCAGTTCACGTGCCGCTGTCGATCGAAGCACAGATGGAAGCCCGTACGCTGATGCTGGCGTCGAACAACATCCTGTTCCCGTCGAACGGCGAACCATCGATCGTTCCTTCGCAGGATATCGTGCTGGGTCTGTACTACGCGACCCGCGAAGCGATCAACGCCAAGGGCGAGGGCATGCTGTTCCCGGACGTGTCGGAAGTGATCCGCGCGTACGACAACAAGGAAGTGGAACTGGCGACCCGCATCACGGTGCGTATCGTTGAAAATCCAAAGGATCCGGTGACGGGCGAATTCGTGCGCACGCTGACGCGCTACGAAACCACCGTGGGCCGCGCCATCCTGTCGGAAATCCTGCCGAAAGGCTTGCCATTCAGCGTACTGAACCGTCCGCTGAAGAAGAAAGAGATTTCCAAGCTGATCAACACGTCGTTCCGCAAGTGCGGCCTGCGCGCCACCGTGGTGTTTGCCGACCAGCTGATGCAGTCGGGCTTCCGCCTGGCAACCCGCGCCGGTATCTCGATTTGCGTCGACGACATGCTGGTTCCGGAAGTCAAGAAAACCATGATTTCCACCGCTGAAGCGGAAGTCAAACAGATCGAGCAGCAGTACGCTTCCGGTCTGGTGACCGCTGGCGAGCGTTACAACAAAGTGGTCGACATCTGGGGTAAAACCTCCGACGAAGTCGGCAAGGCCATGATGGACCACCTGAAAGTGGAAAACGTCACCAAGCGCGACGGCACCCAGACCACCCAGGAATCGTTCAACGCGATTTACATGATGGCTGACTCGGGCGCCCGTGGTTCGGCGGCACAGATTCGCCAGCTGGCGGGTATGCGTGGTCTGATGGCGAAACCGGACGGTTCGATTATTGAAACGCCGATTACCGCGAACTTCCGCGAAGGCCTGAACGTTTTGCAGTACTTCATCTCGACCCACGGCGCTCGTAAAGGTCTGGCGGATACGGCACTGAAGACCGCAAACTCGGGTTACCTGACCCGTCGTCTGGTGGACGTGACGCAGGATCTGGTGGTGATCGAAGACGATTGCGGCACCTCGAACGGCACGCTGATGAAGGCGATGGTCGAAGGCGGTGAAGTCATCGAAGCATTGCGCGACCGTATCCTGGGCCGCGTGGCAGGCACCGACATCGTCAATCCTGAAACCCAGGAAACCGTGTACGAAGCCGGCACCCTGCTGGACGAAGACATGGTCGAAGAAGTCGAACGCATGGGCATCGACGAAGTCAAAGTCCGCACCCCGCTGACTTGCGACACGCGTTACGGCCTGTGCGCCAAGTGCTACGGCCGCGACCTGGGCCGCGGCCTGCTGGTCAACGCCGGTGAAGCAGTTGGCGTGGTGGCGGCGCAGTCGATCGGTGAGCCGGGTACCCAGCTGACCATGCGTACCTTCCACATCGGTGGTGCGGCATCGCGTGCGGCAGTGGCGTCGTCGGTGGAAGCCAAGTCGAACGGCACCATCCGCTTCACGTCGACCATGCGTTACGTGACCAACGGCAAAGGCGCGCAGATCGTCATTTCCCGTTCGGGCGAAGTCCTGATCACCGACGACCACGGCCGTGAGCGCGAGCGCCACAAGGTGCCGTACGGCGCGACCCTGATCGTCAAGGATGGCATGACGGTGAAAGCCGGCGTCGCCCTGGCAACGTGGGATCCGCTGACCCGTCCGATCATTACCGAGTACGCCGGTACGGTGCGCTTCGAGAACGTCGAGGAAGGCGTGACCGTGGCCCGTCAGGTGGACGAGGTGACCGGTCTGTCGACCCTGGTGGTCATCGATGCGAAACGCCGCGGTAACCTGACCAAGACCATGCGTCCGCAGGTGAAACTGCTGAACGAAGACGGCCATGAAGTGAAGATTGCCGGTACCGAACACGCTGTGGCGATCGGTTTCCAGGTTGGCGCACTGATCATGGTGAAAGACGGCCAGCAAGTGTCCGTGGGTGAGGTTCTGGCGCGTATCCCGACCGAATCGCAGAAAACCCGTGACATTACCGGTGGTCTGCCACGTGTTGCAGAACTGTTCGAAGCCCGTTCGCCGAAAGACGCGGGCATGCTGGCGGAAGTTACCGGTACGGTTGCGTTTGGTAAAGAAACCAAGGGCAAGCAGCGTCTGGAAATCACCGACATGGACGGCAACAAGCACGAGTTCCTGATTACCAAGGACAAGCAAGTGCTGGTGCACGACGGCCAGGTGGTGAACAAGGGCGAGATGATCGTGGACGGCCCGGCCGATCCGCAAGACATCCTGCGCCTGCTGGGTATCGAAGCGCTGGCGCGTTACATCGTTGACGAAGTGCAGGACGTGTACCGTCTGCAGGGCGTGAAGATTAACGACAAGCACATCGAGGTGATCGTTCGCCAGATGCTGCGCCGTGTTCAGATCGTCAATGCCGGCGACACCGACTACATCGTCGGCGAGCAGGTGGAGCGTTCGGAACTGCTGGAAGAGAACGACAAGGTCAACGCCGTGGGCAAGATCCCTGCAACGTACGAAAACGTGCTGCTGGGTATTACCAAGGCATCGCTGTCGACCGACTCGTTCATCTCGGCCGCATCGTTCCAGGAAACCACCCGCGTGCTGACCGAAGCTGCGATCATGGGCAAGCGCGATGGTCTGCGCGGCCTGAAAGAAAACGTGATCGTCGGCCGTCTGATTCCAGGCGGTACCGGTCTGGCCTTCCACCGCGCCCGCCGCGAGAAGGAAGTGTGGGAAGCCGAAGAGCGCAAAGCGCTGCTGGAAGCCGAAAAAGCTGCCGCCATCGCCACCGCCCAGGAAGAGCTGTCGGAACACGCTGCTCAGCATCCGGAAGGCGATAGCCAATAATCAGTACAAAAGTAGCAAAAAACGGCGCCTCGGCGCCGTTTTTTTATAGCTCAACGTGATTCTTAGTTGCATTTTTGCATGCTATATAAGTAATATGTACCTTCAATGTATGAGGAAAGCTATGTCTGAGGCGGCTAAGCAATGAGCTTCTTGCGATGGGCAGGTAGTAAAAAGCAGCTGGGAGATATTCTGGAAAATTGCTGGTATGCCGCACAAACTCTAGGAGGAAGCGGACGTTATATCGAAGCATTTTGCGGTTCAGCATCTCTTTTTTTTCGATTGAAGCCGAAGGCCGGTATATTGATCGATGTGAACCAACCTTTGGTTGAGATGTATGAGGTGGTAAAAACTTCGCCACGAAAGTTGTCAGCTCTAATTAATGAATTTCCTATAGGGGAGTCTTTTTATTATGAACTACGAGATAGTGGGGAGTACCAAGGAAGTAAACTAAGCCGCGCTGCACGATTTATATACTTGAATAGGTTTTGTTTTAACGGTTTGTATAGAACAAATAGAGAAGGAAAATTTAACGTTCCTTTTGGGGCTGGGCGAAATGGTAGTTTGCCGACCTTAGATCAGTTGCTGCAGGCATCCCAATCGTTGAGAGATGTCAGGGTTTTAAATGATGATTTTTCCGTTATTCGAAAAAATGTGAAAAAAGGAGATTTTGTCTATCTTGATCCTCCTTACGCAAAGCGTAACCATTCACTTGATCTGCAATATGGCCCTGATGTGTTTGGGGTAGATGATTTATCACGATTATATTCTCTTCTTGAATATATTGATAAAAAAGGTGCCTACTTCGTTTTTTCTTACGTGCAGTGTGATGAAGTGAAAGAGTTCGTGAAAACTTGGGCGCCATTTGAAGTCCAGGTAAAGCGAACAATCGCAGCAGATATATCAAAACGCGGCCGCGCTACCGAGCTCTTAATTTCAAATATATAATATGCTGGCGAAAACAAGAATTGCTGTTATCAGTGATCTACATATCGGTGATGACCCTATTGCACTAGACTTATCCCCTCATGACTTGCCTGAGGAGAAAAAAGTTGGCTTGCCAAAAAGTTTTCTTGAGACATTTGAAAAGTATGTTTCAAGCGATAGCTTTAAGATGGCCGGCTCAATTGATATGTTGTGTATCACGGGAGATATTAGTCACAAAGCGAATCCAAATGAGTTCCGCCACGCAAATGATGTTGTTTCAAAACTGGCGGTCGCGTTGAATATTCCTGAGGAACAGGTTTATTATGTTCCGGGAAATCACGATGTTCACTGGCCAGTTATGCAATTGCAACCACAGACATTTTGGCAGCAATATCGTTATAAACCGTTGCTCCAGCCAGATTTGATTTTTCAGCGACGCCACAATGAAAAAAAGATCGGCGCATTTGATACAGATCCTCACTTTGTAGTGTGGCACTCGGAAAAACGTCTGATAGTTGGAATTAATTCGGCTGCTTTTGATGCTCCAGAGCCAGAGCACGGTAAACATCACGGAATTGTTCATCAGGAAACGCTGGACTCACTGGAAAATTATCTAAATAGCATATCAATTGCTTCTGATGAGCTCAGGATTTGCTTACTTCATCATCACCCTATTAATTACTCAGATGTGAATCCGAACTACCCGGATTTTAGTTTGGCAACAAACGCAGGGAATCTTTTTGAACTGCTTTCAAGAAATCGATTTGACTTAATAATACATGGACATCGCCATATTCCGCAGTTGTTGCATAGAGCCACAACTACCAATGGGCATCCTATTACAATATTAGGTGCAGGAAGCTTATCTGCAAAACTTAACAGTGAATGGTATGGGGTTGCTCAGAATCAATTCCATGTAATTGAAGTTGCTGGGCGAAATGATGAAACATCAATTGCCTATGGGAATGTTGCGACTTGGAATTTCGCAGGCGGTGTTTGGAAAGAAAGTCACCATCAGTTAGGCCTTTGTGCTACTGAAGGGTTTGGATCTCGGTCCACTCCTATTGAATTGCAACAGTCAATAGAAAATCAACTGACTTCATATTTTTCCTCCACTGCCTTTTGCCGATGGAATCTGCTCGAAGAAGCCATTCCCGCGTTGCGATATGCTAGTACCAAAGTGGCATATGAAGCCTTATGTAAAGCAGCAGAGGCAATAGGTGTGGAAGTAGTCGCAGGAATGGATACCAAGAAGCAAAATTGGATGATCGTTAAATCGAGTGACGGAATCTAATATGAAGCGCAAAACAAACGTAGTTCGATTGTCAGGAAATCCAAAAAGAGCAAAGCGAATTGGAGTTCGGCCCAGTTCGGCAGATTATGAAGCGGACAATCTTTCGAATGTAATTAAGGCATTCGAGGTAGATAATGCTAAGCAACTGTCAGTGGAAAATACTGTAAAGTATTTTGTTCCTCCGAAGAATTTTGAGAATTTGTTTACGAGAAAAAATCATATACTTCTTGGTGCGCGCGGATCTGGTAAAACGACTTGGGTCAGAATGTTGGCACATGATCATGTCTTATTGGCGGCTCGTCAGCCAGGTGTTTCTCATCAGTATGCAAGAACTGCATTATCAAACCATGTAATCGGAATTTATGTTCCAACAAACATTGGACTTATAGGAAGCCTGAAGAATAAGCCTTGGCAGAGTGAAGAGAGCGCTGAGAAATTCTTTCAATGGAGATTGAATCTTCAGAGCTGTACAGCGCTGATACCAACTATACGAAGCTGCATCGACCATTATATTTCGGACGATGCACATCGAGCATTGGCAGAATTGAAGATTTGCCGTGCGCTATCAGAGCATTGGTTCCCCACAAGATCATCGAATTGCCGAAACCTTGGAGCGCTGAGGTTTGAGTTAGCTACGCTTGAAACTCAGAAGATTACTAACATTAGTATGCTTCGCGCAAGAAGCATTTCTAGCGATCAAGTTATTGATTATTTTGATGGCGATTTATTTCATCCGATAAAATATGCGATCCAAGTTTTAACCTTCTTTATAGGTATTCCGGAAGAAGCCGTTTGGATGTTATGTATAGATGAAGCTGAGTACCTTTCTGAAGCGCATCATCGAATCCTTAATACGCACTTGCGGGCAGCTTCTGGGAATTTGGTATTCAAAATTGCTACGATGCCATTCGCTCACCACACCCTAGCAACCAATGCAGCTGATCCAGTGCGCGACGGTCATGATTTCGATTATATATACGTTGATCGTAGTCCAGTTAATAATAGGCAAAAGGATGAAATTGAATTTTTAAAATTTGCCAGAGAGGTCTTTCAGCGTCGAGTAAGTTTCCTGAATGTCGGTCGTGATAAGTTAACTCTCCATGAATTGCTTGGTGCATCCTCTTTGTTAGATGAAAAACTGGTTCAAACTGATGCAGACTTAAAATATTTTATGGACTTGTTGGAGAAACATGCTAATCCTGTGACCATTGAGCGTGCTAAACGCTTATTGGCTTCCGATATGAGGAAATTTCGAAATGAAATTTCTAGAAAAATGCACGGTGCATTAGTTCTTCGGGAAGCAATTAGCGGCAATATTGGCAACTCAAAACCAAATGTTTACTCAGGTGAGTTGACAGTTGTTCGGTGTAGTGATGGCAATCCAAGAAGACTAATGCGGATATTGAATGCATTACTCAAGAACATTACGTCCGCGCAAGCTGCATCGATTAAATATCCATTAGACGCTGCTCTTCAAAATGAAGTTTTGGAAACGATCGCTAGAGATACTTTAAATAGAGTCCAAAGTGAACCTCCATATGGCGTACAAGTACATGAGTATCTTATGAAAATCGGGGAGTATATGAAAAGAAATTTCCGCGGTAAACGTCTTGGATCAGATTTTGTTTCTTCAATTTTAGTTTCGAAAGACGATGGAGAGCTTATTCAGCGGTTTATCAAGCAAGCAGTTCAGCTTACTTTGCTAACTCCTGCAGCAGAAAATTCTCATAATGGGCCTAACGCTACGGTCGAGGGGGAATTCCACTTCGCATTCCTATTTTCTCCACTCTTTGGATTGCTGCCAAGAAGAAATCGTTCTCAACGTTTGCCCAAGATTTTATCTGAAGAGCTCAAAAGTGTTCCTGTTGAGCAGCAGATGCAAGGTACGTTGGAGTTCCTATGAAATTAGCTACGGTTTTTTCAAAAAAAGAAATTGATGAGACGTATGAACTAGGAATATTTGCGTCGGGATACGAAACAAGGTCGACATTCTTTACGAGAAAAATAGGAAGTGAGCGTTTTAAGAGTATTCGAATTCTTGGTTTTTTGGACGGCAGATCTGAGCTACAGCGGGAGTCTAATGATGCTCACTTTCAGAACTGGGCAAGTAAGGATGTAGAGATTATTTCTGATTTTGAGGATGAATTTATTTTTGAAATTTTAAATGAGAGCAGTTTGCATTGGGGAAATGGCCCCGTCAGAATTTTTGTAGACTATTCTGTAATGACGCGTTCGTGGTATGCAGCAATTCTCACTTGGTTGCGTCATGCTGCTATTCATTTTGAAATAGAGATAGATTTTGCGTATACTTGTGGGATCTACGAAGATAACTACCCACCATTATCTATTTCGGAAATTGAATCACTTCCGGGGTTTGAGGGCGTCTCAAGTGGCTTCAGAAGTACAACGGCTATATTTGGACTAGGTTATGATAAATATGCTACTTTGGCAGTTTACGATAGAATTGAGCCAGATAACATTTACTGCTGTGTTGCAAAACAATGGCCACAGGATGAGAGCGCGGAACGCGCATTAATCGAAAATTCGGTAATCGTCGACTCTGCTGTGAAAGTGATAGAGTTGCCATTAATCGATGTGGCAGAAGCTATGCGACAGCTATGTGATCATCTAATTTGTATAGAAAGGGATTCTCATATTGTTGTCGTGCCAATGGGCCCCAAAACTCATGTTTTAGCAACTTTATTGATGGCTATTAGGCTGCCTTGGATAACGTGCTTGCATGCAAAAGGCGAGAGAATAATGCCCGTTGATGTGCTCCCGTCAGGCAAGCAAAGTATAACGCGTCTTCTCTTTGTTCCTGATAAGAAAAGCGAATAGATATGATACTTGGGGAAGCTCAAGAATGCTTTTTCCAATGCCATTCTGCACTTCCTATTTCAGACGTTCTGTTGGAGTGCCCAACATACATACCAAGTAATTCAGACTTCCCAACTATCCGGAACTGTGCTGCCCCAAAATACGCATTTTTATTATCTTTTGCATACCATTCTGTGACTAAATAAGGGCTTTTTATTGGTTCTTCACGGATTGCCGGGATGAGCATGCCGTAAACGCAAGAGAGCAGTAAGGAAGAGTTATTGTGTTTGTGCGACCAAACCCAAAAACTAATCCACTGCTCTCATGGCAAATC
>NZ_WKJJ01000024.1 GCF_009674485.1 Pseudoduganella rivuli
CCGCGGGCGGCGCCGCGCCGTGCGATGGCGCAGGAACCGGCTGCGCAGCCACGCCGGCTGCCCCGGGCTGCGTGCCATGCGCACCATGCGTGCCGGGAGCGCCGGTGTGCGCGGCGCCCTCCTGCGGCGGCGCGTACCACACCGGCAACGTCAACGTGAATGTGCTGCCTTCGCCCGGCGCGCTGGCCAGTGTGATATTCCCGCCCAGCAGGCGCGCCAGGTCGCGCGAAATCGCCAGACCCAGCCCGGTGCCGCCGTAGCGGCGGCTGGTGGTGCCATCCGCCTGCTGGAAGGCGCCGAAAATCGCTTCATGCTGCTCCGGCGCGATGCCGATGCCGGAATCGCTGACGGCAAAGCGCAGGTTCCCCTGCCCATCCGCCGTGATGCGCAGCGCGACCTGGCCGTGCTCCGTGAATTTCACGGCATTCGACAGCAGGTTTTTCAGGATTTGCTCCAGCCGCTGGCGATCGGTGAACATCGCGGCGGGCACGTCCGGCCCGATGTCGACGGTGAATGCCAGCTGTTTGTGGCGGGCCAGCGGGTCGAAGGTATGCGCCAGGTTGTCCGCCACGTGGCGCACGTCCAGCTGTTCCGGCGCCAGTTCCAGCTTGCCGGCCTCGACTTTCGAGATGTCGAGGATATCGTTGATCAGGTTCAGCAAGTCGTTACCCGCCGAATAAATCGTTTGCGCGAAGCGCACCTGCTCGTCATTCAGGTTGCCCGGCGTATTTTCGGACAGCAGCTTGGCCAGGATCAGGGAACTGTTCAGCGGCGTGCGCAATTCGTGCGACATGTTGGCGAGGAATTGCGACTTGTACTGGCTGGCCCGCTCCAGCTCGCGCGCCCGGTCTTCCAGCAAGCCCTGGACTTCGGCCAGCGCCGCGTTGCGCTGGTCCAGTACCTGCGCCTGTTCCGATAATTGCTCGTTGGTCTGTTCCAGTTCCGCCTTCTGGTTTTCCAGGCTGGCCTGCGATTCTTCCAGCACCTTCGACTGTTCTTCCAGTTCTTCATTGGCGGTGCGCAGCTCTTCCTGCTGCACCTGTAATTCCTCGTTCAATTGCTGGGTCTCGGCCAGCACTTCCGCAATGCGCTGGCGCGCCAGCGTGGCCTCGATGGCGGTGCCGATACTGGCCGCCGCCTGGTTCAGGAAATCGATATGGCGCTGTTCCGGTTCCTGCAAAAAGCCCAGTTCCACCACGCCGTTGACGATGCCATTGCTGTCGACAGGCGTCAGCAGCACATGGCGGGGCTTGGCCGCCCCCAGCGCGGAACTGATTTTCACGTAATCGTCCGGCAACTGGTCCAGCCGGATCAGGCGGCGCTGCTCGGCCGCTTGCCAGACCTGGCCCTCGCCGGCCAGCACCACCGGGTCGCGCTGCAAATCGTCGCGGCCATAGCCGTAGGCGGCGGTGCGGCGCAGCGTGCCGTCGGCTTCGCGCACATACAGCGCGCCCACCGCGACGCCCAGGTATTCGGACAGGAAGCTTAGCAACGCTTCCGACAGTTGCGGCAGCGCCATCTGCCCGATCCCCTTTTCCGCCAGCCGGCTCTGGCCGCCGCGCAGCCAGTTTTGCTCCTGCAAGCGCGCCGCGTGCTCGCCTTGTTCGCGCAGCGCGTCGCCGAACAGGGTGGTCAGGTGCGTCATGTCGCGCCGGCCATTCATGGCCAGGATGCCGCCCACCAGCAGGCTGACGATCAAGAAGGCGGCCACCGACCAGTTGGTGACGGTGCGCGCCTCGGCATTGCGGTCGGTCAGCAGGCGCTGTTCGTTGGCCAGGAATTGCTGCAGCAGCGAGCGCACTTCATTGAATTCCAGCTTGCCCCGCCCCGCCTTGACGGGTCCCAGGTAATCGCCGCCGCTGCGGCGCAAGTCGATTACCAGTTGCGCAAAGCGCTCCCACTGCTGGTGCTGGGCCGCGATGGTGGCGACGCGGCTCGCTTGCGGCGGATTGTCTTCCACGAGTTTTTTCAATTCCACCAGTCCCGTCTGCAGCCGGGGCCTGGACAACTGATAAGACGCCAGGAAGTCTTCATCGCCCGTCAGCAGGAAACCGCGCATGCCCGATTCCATGTCCGACGCCAGCTTGCCGATTTCATTGGCCTGGGCGATGGTGCGCTCCGAATGCTCGACCCATGACAGGACGTTCAGCAGGTACAGCAGCAAGCCGATAAACACGGCGACGTTGACCACGCCGGCCACCAGCGGCAACGTGATATTGCGGTTCAGGATGCGTCGGAAACTGCGGTCGTCCTGGGGGCCTGGTCCAGTCATGGTCGGAATCTGGGTTTTCGCTTGGGAGCCACAAGTTTATTCCAAAAGCAATTTTTTCCGCCTCCGCGGCAGCCAATCGTGCGCCCGCTGTACCGCTGCAAGATGGTGCTGGCTATAATGGACTGACCCGCCAACTTTGCCTGTTTGCCATGCGCCGACTCCTGATTGTCCTGCTTCCGTTATTGCTGACCGCCTGTGTGCGCGACACCGCCACCTATTACGTGGACAAGGCCAGCAACCAGCACAACTTGTCGTTGCGGCGCCAGCAGGATTACTTCTGGAACGATAACGTGCGCGTGATCCTGGTGGCGACGCGGATGCCGGATTGCATGCGCCAGATTCCGCTAGGCGAGATGCTGCTCGACGAAGTGGATATCGAAGTGTTTGCCCAGCCGGAAAATCACTGGACCCTGCGCTCCGCGAACCAGGTGTGGCAAGTGGAAACGCAAAGCTGCGCGCTGATCGGCGAAGGGGGACCGGTGGCGGGCGACAAGGTGGGAGCGTTCAAGGTCGATGCCAAGAACAAGCTGGTGTTTGAAGAGGCGGTGCCGCCCGTGGCGCCTGCGCCGGCTCCAGCGCCGGCAGCCCCGGCCAATTAATACCTGCGCCCCGGTGGCTTATGCCACCTCCTTGACGCACGCACGGCGGCAAGCTTTCAGCTTACCGCCCTACGGGTTTAACTGCTCATCACCTGGTTACTGCGCGGCCTTTTTGGCTTTCGCGGTCGCCGTCAACGTCGCCTGTGCACGCTGGCTGCCTCGGGTATCGAAATAGCCCCCGTATTGCGCTTCATTGAAATCCAGTTCGCCGTTGGCGCGGGCTGCCAGCACTTCCGCTTTCACCTGTTCACGCGTCAGCGTCGACGCCACCGGCTGCACGGGCGGGTAGTTGTATTCGTTGAAGTCCAGCTCGCCGGCGGCGCGGGCGCGCAAGACCTCGGCTTTCACTTGTTCCCGCGTCAGCGTGGATTTCTGCTGCTGGGCCTCGTGGATGAACTGGTCCAGGTCGGACTGGGCAAAGGCGGCGCCGGTGGCCAGCAGCAGGGTTGCGGTAGCGAAGAATTTGGCTTTCATGGTGATCTCCCTTGGAGAAGTGATTGCGATGAAGCCATCTTAGGATTTAATTTACCGATAAAAAAGCGCAAAATTCCGCACAGAATTATCTGATAATCCGATCATCATCCGCCGTCGCTGGCCGACCGCGCTCTCCCCGCAGCCATTGTGCTATGGTGCGATTTACTAATAAATAAGGCATTCGATCGAACTTTATTCGGCCAGGATTAACAATGGACCAGTTCCGCGTCATGCAAATCTTCAAGGCCGTTGCCGACGCCCGCAGTTTTACGCAGGCGGCGGAACAACTGGACTTGCCTCGCCCGACAGTCACCAATGCCGTGCAGGCGATCGAGCAAAAGCTGGGCGTGCGGCTGTTGCAGCGGACCACCCGCAAGGTCAGCCTGACGGTGGAAGGCATGATTTACCTGGACCGCTGCACGGCGCTGCTGAGCGAACTGGAAGACGTCAACGCGCTGTTCCTGGGCGACGGGCGGCGGCCGTCGGGCACCATCCGCGTGGATTTGCCGGAGCGGGTGGCGCACCACACGGTGATCCCCGCCCTGCCGGATTTTTTGCGCCAGTATCCGGACATCGCCGTGCGGCTCGGTTCCAGCGACCGTATTGCCGACCTGGTGGGCGAAGGCATCGATTGCGCGATCCGGGGCGGCGTGCTGCGCGACTCCACGCTGATTGCGCGCCGCCTGGGCGACATGGAACAAATCAACGTGGCGGCGCGCGCCTATCTCGAGCAGCATGGCCGCCCGCAAACGCCTGCGGAACTTTCCCGCCACCAGGTGGTCAATTACTTTTCCAGCATGACGGGGCGCGACGCGCCGTGGGAATACGTCGACGAACACGGCGCCGTGAAAACGCTGGCGCTGCGCAGCCGCGTGTCCGTCAACAACACGGAAGCGTACCTGGCCGCGTGCCGCGCGGGACTGGGGCTGATCCAGATGCCGCGCGCGGGGCTGCAGGGCTTGCTGGCGTCCGGCGAACTGGAGGAAGTGCTGCCGCAATGGAAGCCGGCGCCGCTCCCGGTGTCGATTGTCTACTCGCATAACCGGCATTTGTCACCCCGGGTACGGGTATTTGTCGACTGGCTGGCGCACGTGATGCAGCTGGAATAACTGTGACACAATAGATACTTTAAGCAACATTTTTACCATGATCACACCGTCCCGCCCGGTCCAGGCATTCTTGCTGGCGCTGTTCATACCAGCCATGACGCCGACCCTGGCACAGGCTGCCGTAGCGGCGCCCCTCGTCGCGCACTCGGTGCGCGCGGAGCCGCGCGCCGAAGCCCGTCCCGAGACTGCCGCCGTGAAAATCGATGGCGCCGCCATGCTGCGCCATGTCCAGGCGCTGGCGTCCGATGAATTCGAAGGCCGCGCGCCCGGTTCCCGTGGCGAGACCGTGACGCTGAACTACCTGCAGGACGTCTTCAAAAAGACCGGCATCGCCCCCGCCATGCCCGATGGCGGCTACCTGCAAAACGTGCCGATGCTGTACATGCAGTCGACGCCGTCGCTGTCCTATGCGCCGGTGGGCGGCAAGTCCGTGACGCTCGCGTATCCGGACGATTTCATTGCATGGTCGATGCGCGCCGAGCGCAAGGTCAGCGTCGCCAATTCGGAACTGGTGTTTGTCGGCTATGGCGTGACGGCGCCGGAATTCCAGTGGGACGATTACAAGGGCGCGGATTTGAAGGGCAAGACGCTGGTCATGCTGATCAACGATCCGCCACTGCCGGACCCGAAAAAGAAAGGCAAGCTGGACGACGCCATGTTTGGCGGCGCGGCCATGACGTATTACGGCCGCTGGACGTACAAGTTCGCGATGGCGGCCAAACTCGGCGCGGCCGGCGCGCTGATCGTGCATGAAACCAAACCGGCCGGCTATCCGTTCGACGTGATGCGCAACAGCTTCGGCCGGGGCAATTACGGCATCAAGGTCAAGGGCGATACGCCAGGCTTGCCGCCGGTGCCGGGCTGGCTGAGCCTGGCGCGGGCGCGCGACTTGTTCAAGGCGGGCGGACACGATTTCGATGCGCTGAAAAAAGCCGCGCTGTCGCGCGACTTCAAGCCGGTGCCGCTGGGTGTGACGGCCAGCATCGCGGTGGCCAATGCGTGGGGCGACATGGCGTCGCACAACGTGGTGGGCAAGATCGACGGGAGCGATCCCAAGCTCAAGGATGAAGCCGTGGTGTACACGGCGCACTGGGACCATTTCGGCATCGACGACACGTTGCCCGGTCCCCGTTCGAAACAAATTTTCCACGGCGCGCTGGACAACGCCACCGGCGTCGCGGCGCTGCTGGAAATCGCCCGCGCCTACAAAGCGCTGCCGCCGGCCCGGGCGCCCAAGCGCACCGTGCTGTTCGTACTGACCACGGGCGAGGAACGGGGGCAGCTGGGCGCGCAATTCTACACGCGCCATCCAGTGCTGCCGCTGGCCAAAACCGTGTTGTCCATCAACCTGGACGGCATGAATGTGTGGGGCAAGACACGCGACGTGATTTTATCCGGCCACGGCAAATCCGCCGCCGACGACCTGGTGATGGCGGCGGCCAAGCAGCAGGGCCGCATCGTGAAGCCGGAAATGCACGCGGAATCGGGCATGTTTTACCGGGGCGACCAGTTTGAATTTGCCCGCGCCGGCGTACCGGTCATCTTTACCCAGGGCGGCGTCGATTACATCGGCAAACCACCCGGCCAGGCGGGCAAGCTGGCGCAATATACAGCGCACGATTACCACACGGTCAACGATACCGTGCAGCCGGACTGGGATATGGCAGGCGCGGCGCAGGATGCGGAATTGCTGTTCCATGCGGGGTACCGGGCGGCGCAGGAGGCCAGCGGACCGCAGTGGAAGGCGGGAGCGGAGTTCAAGGCGGTGCGGGAGGCGGCGGCTGGGAAATAAGCTGCCGCCCCCCCACAATCACAAATTGGCGGTCAACGTGCGCTGCAACGCGCCGGCATGCGGCCCGGGCACCGTCAACAACGCCAGCTTGCTGGCCAGCCGCTGCAATTGCGTGCGGTTGCGCTGCTGGTAAGCATCCGGATTGGCGGCGATTTCGCGCTCCAGTTCGGCGGCGGCCGCTTCGATGCGGGGCAAGTCCTGCGGCGACAAGTCGATCACGCTGGTCAGGTACGTCGTGCCCCACTGCAGGCGCGTGGCGCTGCCTTCGGCGGCATTCCATGCCTGTTCATACCAGCCCAATGTCGCCGCGACATCGCCACGGCGGCGCGCGGCCGAAGCCAGGCTCAGCATGAAGTAATACGGCGAGTGCGACGTCGCCAGTTCCGCTTGCAGCAACGCTTCCGCCTGTTCCGGCAAGCCCGCGTCGTTCAGGGCGCTGACGGCGGTGTTGACCAGCGTATGGCGCGCAGCCGGGTCGGCTTCCGCTTCCAGCGCCTGTTCGACCGTGTGCTTGACGAGGTCGACCATGCCTTCCGCCGGCGCACCGATGCGCACCATGCGCATTTGCAGGCGCACCGCCATCAGGCGGTCGCCGGCCGACAGGCTGGCGTCGGCGGCAAAATTGCGCGCGGCCTGGCCCAGCGCAGCCACCAGTTCAGCCTGGCGGGCGCCCGACCACTTGATCAGGTTGACGCCGCTGTTGACGAGGATATCCATGTTGGCGCGCGCCAGGCGCAGGTCGCCGAACACGGTTAATAAACGGTCGGCCGCCGCGGCAATCGCCGCCGCTGCCTGCGCGGCGCTGGCCGACGCATTGCCGGCCGGGCCGCCGGTCGCGATCCGGCCGGCCGCCGCCACTTGCGCGTGCAGGTGCAAACGGGCGCAGGCATCGCCTGGCGGGCAGCCTGCGGCCAGGCGCGCCAGCACCGCAGGCTGTTCGGCCGCGGCCGACAGCTTGCCTTCGTCGGTATCCCACGAATACAGGCTCAATAACGACCACTCGGCCTCGTCCAGCGCACGGGCGCCGGTCAGCGCGGCATGCAGCGATTCGGCCGCCGTGTATTGGGCCGCCAGCGCGATGTCCAGCGCGGCAATAAAGCGCTCGCCATCGAGTTCGCACGGCAGGCGCGTAAGTTCGCGGCCATCGGGCGTGTACAGCACCAGGGTCGGATAGCTGCGCAGGCGGTATTGCGCGGCCAGCGCCTGCGCGCCGGGCGCATCGCCATCGAGCCAGAACGGCAGCAGGTTGCGCATGCGCTGCGCAAAATCAGGCCGGCTGAAGATATCCGCTTTGACGCGGTTGCACGGCGGGCACCAGCCCGCGCCCCAGTACAGGAACAGGGGACGGCCGTTGCCGGCCGCCAGTTTGAAGGCGGCGCCCAGGTCGCCGCTTTGCCACTCGATCGCCGCGCCGCCCATGTCTTATGCCTCGCGCGCCAGGGCCAGGAATTCCGTGCGCAGCGCCAGGTTCGGCTGCAATTCGCCCAGCATGGACGACGTCACGGTTTCTTCACCAGGAGTACGGATGCCACGGCTTTCCATGCACAGGTGGCGGCATTTCACCACCACGCCGACCGCTTTCGGTTCCAGCGCATCCATCAGCGCATTGGCGATTTGCTGCGTCATGCGCTCCTGCACTTGCAGGCGGCGGGCAAAGCAATCCACCAGGCGGGTCAGCTTGGACAAACCGACAATCTTGCCATTCGGGACATACCCCACGGTGGCCTTGCCAAAGAACGGCGCCAGGTGGTGTTCGCAATGGCTGTAGACGGGAATCCCTTTCACCACGATCAATTCATTGTATTGCTCGGCGCCGTCCTCAAACACTTTCAGCAAATCGACCGGGTCTTGCTCGTAGCCGGCGGTCCATTGCTTCCACGCTTTGGACACGCGGTGTGGCGTTTCCAGCAGGCCGGGGCGGTCCGGATCTTCGCCCAGGCTGGCCAGCAGGCGGCGCCAGTCGTTCTCGTTAAATGCTTCTTTTGTCATAATGCGGGGCCATAAAAAATGCGATTGCCGCCAGTATATAGAAAACAGCGGCAAGGCACCGGCCCCGGGGGTTATTTCCCCGGCGGACGGTGCGCATTGATCAGCGCCGACGCAATCGACACCATCGCCCCGTCGGCCGGCCGCTCCGGCCACTCGTCATCCGGACCAAACCAGCGCGCCTCGGCGATCTCGTTCGGGTCGACGCGGATTTCCCCTTCCAGGTAATCGGCCGTGAACGCCAGCATCAGCGAGTGGGGAAAAGGCCACGACTGGCTGCTGAAATATTGCAGGTTATGCACCTTCAGCCCGACTTCTTCATAAACTTCGCGATGAATTGCCTCTTCCACCGACTCGCCGGCCTCAAGAAATCCAGCCAGTGCCGTAAACCGTTTATAGGGGGCATTGGCGTGCAGGGCCAGCAAGACCTGGTCGCCTTTGCGAATCAACACCATCATGGCGGGAGAAATGCGCGGATAAGCGGTCATGCCGCACGCGGGACAAATAAAACTACGGTCGCCGGTAGCCAGTTTCATGGGGGTGGCGCAAGCGCCGCAATAGCGGTGCGTCCGCGCCCACTCCGCCAACTGGTAAGCGCGGCCCGCCAGGCCCAGGAACTCGCCGTCCAGCACGCCAAGCAGCGAACGCAGGCTGTGCCACGAATAATCTGGATGTTGCACAACGTCACTACTCGACCATGAAGTCTGGTACACTTTTTGTTGCCATACGCCAACAGGGTGAGTTGCCTCCGGATCAATTGACAGCCCTGCATCAGGCCCCGGCAGCGACAGGTCGGAAGTACGCAACAGGACGCGGCCGCCGTGGAACAGGAAAATGCGGGTTTCCCCTATGGGGCCGGGATGATTAATGGCAGGCTGGAATGATTCGGGAGTTTTCAGCATGGTAAGTATTTTCAAAAAAATATTAAACGAAGCATAACCCGACTTCTATTTGCATTGTTAATGATTAAGCGCTAAGTCATTGTTTCCAGACCAAGATTTACGATACTTTTCGCTCCCTTTTCTCAAAATGGCTCCGATTGCAGGTAAGATATATTGCTGTTAGGAGATAAAAAATGGCCTCGATCGTCACCACATTTACCACGGCACAAATTGCCGGTTTAACCACGGCACAGGTTGCCATCTGGGGTACCCAGGACCTTGCCGCGCTGACAACGGATCAGGTGCAAGTGCTGAGTACAGCACAATTGCGGGCCATTAACAGCACCACGCTGCGCGCCATGACAGTGGCCGGCATCCAGGCCCTGAGCACGGACCAGCTGGCGGGATTCTCCACGCTGCAAGTGCCGAACCTGGGCACCAACCAGATTGCCGCACTGTCGCCCAGCCAGTTTTCGTATGGCTTGAACAGTGCACAACTGGGTGCGCTGACGTCGATCCAGATCCCCGCGCTGAACTCTTACCAGATTTCCCAACTTGAGACGTCCGACATTGCCGACATGGGCACGCGCCAGATCAATGCGCTGACCACCCGGCAACTGGCCTTCCTCAGTGATGCCAACCTGGCCGCCCTGACCACCCAGCAAGCCGCGTCGCTGTCGTCGCGCCAGGTGGCGGGCCTGACCACGGCGCAGCTGAACGCGATGGAAACGTCGGACTTCGCCGCGTTGGGCACCGCGTCGCTGAACGCCCTGTCGCTGGCGCAAATGCGCAGCCTGGACGATAGCCACGTCGCCGCCTTCAACACGCTGCAAATCCGCGGCCTGACCACGAATTTGCTGGCCGCGCTGACCACCGACCAGGTCGATGCGCTGGAAACCAATGACCTGGCCGCGCTGACCACGTTCCAGCTGGGCATACTGACATCGGCGCAAATCGAAGGGTTGACGGCCGCCCAGCTGGGCGCCTTCAACACGCTGCAATCGACGTCGCTGACCACGTTGCAAATGGCGCGCATCAGCTCGACGCAACTGGCCGCGCTGAATTCGGTCTCCTTTGCCGCATTGAAGACCCACCAGATCGCCGCCCTGTCGACCGCCACCGTCAGCGCGCTGAACACGCTGCAACTGGGCCTGATCAACAGCCTGCAAATCCAGGCGCTGACCACCAAGCAGCTGCAAGCGCTGGATGCCACGCAAATCGCGGCATTGAATACCTTGCAGGCGTCGTCGCTGGCGACGCGCCAGGTGGCCACCCTGCTGACCAGCCAGCTGACGGCAATGGAAACCACGGACTTTGCCGCGCTCAAGTCGACGCAGCTGGCCGCGCTCAACACGCTGCAACTGTCGGTGCTGGACACCGGCTTTATCGCCACGCTGAAGTCCACGCAAATCCCGGGCTTCGACACCAAGCAGATCCGCGCCCTGTCCAGCGACCAAATCGCCGCGCTGGCCACCAACGTGATCGCCGCGCTGAAGACGCACCAGTCGGCCGCGCTGTCGACCGACGCCATTGCCGGCATGGGCACCGCCCAGGCTGCGGCACTGAATACGCTGCAAGTGGCGGCGCTGACGTCGCTGCAGGCGCGCGTACTGACCACCGACCAGATCATCGCCCTGTCCAGCCAGCAAGCCAATGCGCTGGGCACGCGCCTGATTGCCGTGCTGACCACCGACCAGCTGATGGCGCTGGAAACCGCGGACTTTACACGCCTGCAATCGCAAATGCTGGCCGCGCTGAACACGCTGCAACTGGCATCGCTGACGACCGACCAGATCGTCGCACTGAACACCCAGCAAGCGGGCGCGCTGACCACGCGCCAGATGCTGGCGCTGACGTCCGACCAGCTCAACGCGCTGGAATCGTCGGACTTGCGCAGCCTGAAGACCAACCAGATTTCCGTGCTGACGACGGCGCAGATCGTCGCGCTGGCCAGCAGCCAGATCGCCGCGCTGACGTCGCTGCAAGCGGGCGCCATGACGTCGCTGCAACTGAGCGTGCTCGATACCGCGCAAATGGCGGCCTTCGCCAGCGCCGGCCTGACCGCGCTGAAGACCAACCAGATCGCCGCGCTGTCCACCGATAACATCGCCTCGATGGCGACCAGCCAGTTTGCCCAGCTCAATTCGCTGCAACTGGGTGCGCTGACGACGCTGCAGCTGACCGCGCTGAACACGGGCCACATGGTGGCGCTGACCACCTTGCAGGCCGGCGCGCTGAATACGCGCCAGCTGGCGTCGCTGAACAGCGACCAGGTCAATGCGATGGAAACCATCGACTGGGCCGCGCTGAAGACCCAGCAAGTCATCGCCCTGACCACCGACCAGGTGAGCGCGCTGGCGACGAACCTGATTGCCGCGCTGACCACGGCGCAGACTGCCGCGCTGACCACCAAGCAAGTGTCGGTACTGAACACGACGCAAATCGCGGCGATGGAAAGCAATGACTTTGCCGCGCTGAAATCGAACCAGCTGGCCGCGCTGACCAGCGACACGATAAGCCTGCTGTCCACCGCGCAGGTGGCCGGCATGGGCACGCTGCAAGTCACGCAACTGAACACGTCGCAAATCGCCGCGCTGTCGTCCGACCAGATCATCGGCTTGCGCACCAGCCAGGTGGCGGCGCTGTCGTCGCAGCAAGTGGCGGCCCTGCAAACCAGCCAGCTGGACGCATTGCCAAGTGCATCGTTTGCCGTGCTGAAAACCAACCAGCTGGTGGCGCTGACGTCCGACCAGCTGATGGCCCTGAACACGTCGCAAATCGTCGGCATGACGACGGCGCAAGCGGTCACGTTCACCAGCAAACAAGTGTCGATGCTGACCAGCCTGCAACTGGCCGCGATGGAAACGTCCGACCTGGCCGCATTGCGCTCGAACCAGGTGGCGGCGCTGTCGACCGACGCCATGACCGGCCTGACCACCACGCAAGTGCAGGCGCTGACGTCGCTGCAACTGGGTTCGCTGACGTCGACCCAGGTCCAGAACCTTTCCACCGACCAGGTGGTGGCGTTGACCACGAGCCAGGCGTCGAACCTGGGCACCCGCCAGGTCGTGGCGCTGACCAGCGACCAGCTCGGTGCATTGGAATCGCAAGACTTCGCCGCGTTCAAGACTCACCAGACCGCCGCGCTGACCTCCGACCAGATTGCCGCGCTGCCGACCGCGCTGGTGGTCGCGCTGACGACCCTGCAAGCGGGCAACCTGACCACGCAGCAAATCGCCAGCCTGACGTCCGACCAGACCAAGGCCATGGAAACCAACGACCTGGCCGCGTTGAAGACGCACCAGGTGGCGGTGCTGGGCACCGACAACCTGGCCGCGTTGACCACCGATCAAATGCGCGCCATCACGTCGCTGCAAATCGGCGCGCTGACGTCGGTCCAGCTGAACGTGCTGTCGAGCGACAATATCGCCGCGCTGACCACGCTGCAAGTGACCAACCTGCGCACCAACCAGATCGCCGCCCTGTCGACGGATCTGCTGGGCGCGGTGGAAACCATCGACTTCGCCGCGCTGCGCACCAACCAGGTCGCGGCGCTGACGTCGCTGCAAACGGGTACGCTGTCGACCAGCCTGCTGGCCGCGCTGACCACGCAGCAAACCGGCGCGCTGTCCACGCCGCAAATCGCATCGCTGTCCACCGACCAGATCCGCGCGCTGGAGACCAATGACCTGGCGTCGCTGAAGACGGCGCAACTGGGCGGCCTCTCCACCGACCACCTGGCGGCGCTGACCACCGACCAGTTGCTGGCGCTGACGTCGACGCAAATGGCGGCGCTGAGCAGCCTGCAATTCTCGGCGCTGACCACCGACCAGCTGGGCTTGCTGAATTCCGTCCAGCTGACGTCGCTGTCGACGGCGCAAATCATCGGCCTGACCACGTACCAGCTGGCCGGCCTGTCGACCACCGCATTCTCGCGCCTGAAAGTCACGCAAATTGCCGCGCTGACCACGTTGCAGGTGGCCGGTCTCGACACCGCCCACATCGTGGCGCTCAACTCGCTGCAAGCGGCGGCCTTGACCACGCTGCAAATCGGCGCGCTGACCACCGACCAGGTGGCGGCCTTCGATACGGAAGATCTCGGTTCGCTGAAGACCAACCAGCTGGCATCGCTGAAGACGGACCAGATCGGCGCATTGACCACCGACCAGCTGCAAAGCCTGAAGGCATCGCAAATCACGGCCTTCAACAGCACCCAGCTGCCGGGCCTGTCGTCGCTGCAAATCGCGGCGCTGACGTCGCTGCAAGTGTCCAGCCTGAACACGGCGCAAATCCAGGCGCTGGCCACCAGCCAGCTGGCCGCGCTGGAAACCGACGATTTCGCCAGCCTGAAAGCCACCCAACTGGCCGCGCTGACCAGCGACCAGGCGTACAACCTGACCACCCTGCACGTGCAGGCGCTGACCACGCTGCAGGCCGCATCGCTGACCAGCACGCAGTTGTCGGCCCTGAGCACGGCCGGCATTGCCGCCATCGAACTGGAAGACCTGGCCGTCATCAAGGTCGGCCCGCTGGCGTACCTGACCAGCGCCCAGGTTGCCGCGCTGACCACCGACCAGGTGGTGGCGCTGACCAGCCTGCAAATCGGCGCACTGACGACGGAACACATCGCGTCGCTGACCACCGACCAGTTGCGCGCCATGGAAGTGGTCGACCTGGCCACGTTGCGCGCCAACCAGCTGGGCGCACTGACCACCCTGCAACTGACGTCGCTGCAAGACTTCCAGGTGCAGGCGCTGACGTCGCTGCAACTGACGTTGCTGAACAGCGAGCAATTCCAGTCGCTGACCACCGACCAGATCGTGGCGCTGACGTCGTCGCAAATCCGTTCGCTGAACACGCTGCAAATTTCGACGATGACGTCGACGCAGCTGGCGGCCATGGAACTGGACGATTTCGCCCTGCTGAAAACCAACCAGATTGCCGCGCTGACCACCGACCAGGCTACCTGGCTCAGCAATGACCAGATCATTTCGCTGGCCACGCAGCAAACGGCGGCGCTGACCACCGACCAGTTGCTGGCCATGACCACGGCGCAGTTGCAGCAGATCGAGTGGGATGACATCGCGATTCTGACCACGTTGCAACTGTCCGCACTGGGCACGAAACAACTGGAAGCGCTGACGGAAGAACAGTTGCAAAGCTTCACCACGCTGCAAATGCGTGCACTCAATTCCGACCAGCTGAGCGCGCTGAGCACCGCACGCATCGTGTCGCTGACGTCCGCACAACTGAATGCGCTGACGTCGGCCCAGATTCCGAACTTCACGACCCTGCAAATCCGGGCGATTGAAATCGATGACTTCGCTGCACTGACCACGCGCCAGATCGCCAACATGGCCAGCGAGCAAGTACATGCGCTGACCACCGACCAGATCATTGCGCTGACCACGTTGCAAGCCTCGGCGCTGAACTCCGACCAGTTGCAGGCGCTGTCGTCCGACCAGCTCAACGCGCTGGAAGCGGAAGACCTGGCCGTGCTGGCGTACAACCCGGCGATGGTGTTGACCAGCAACCTGATTGCACTGCTGAACATCACGCAAATCCCGAACCTGACCACCAGCCAGCTGGCGGCCATGGACAGCGACCAGGTGGGCGCCTTCACCACCGACCAGATCGACGCGCTGACCACGTACCAGGTCACGGCACTGCAATCGAGCGTGTTGCAGGCGCTGCGCAGCGACCAGTTGCGCGCCATTGCCGTCGACGACGTGGCCGTCATGACCACGGCGCAAATCAATGCCATCACCAGCGAGCAGGTCGGCCAGCTGACCACCGACCAGGTGCAGGCGCTGACCACGGCGCACCTGGCGAACATGGCCACCGGCCAGTTGCAGGCGCTGACGTCGTCGCAACTGGTGGCCATGGAATCGCAAGACCTGGCCGCGATCCGCACCAGCAACGTGACGGCGCTGACCAGCGACCAATTGATCAGCCTGGGCTCGGACCAGGTGGTGTACCTGACGTCGGCCCAGTTGAACGCGCTGAACAGCGAACAATTGCAATCGCTGACCACCAGCCAGTTCGCCGTGCTGACCACGGTGCAATCCGGCGGCCTGACCACCGACCAGATCGGATTACTGCTGAGCACGCAAGTGGCGGCGCTGGACGTGGCCAATGTTGCCCGCATGTCCACCCTGCAACTGAATGCCCTCGACACCGTGCAGCTGGGCGGCCTGACCACCGACCAGGTGGCGGCGCTGAGCACGCTGCAAGTATCGACCCTGGATACCACGCTGGTGGCCGCACTGACCAGCGACCAGTTGAACGCGCTGGAAACCAATGATTTGCGCGCCCTGAAGAGCGCGCAAATCGCCGCGCTGACCACCGTCCAGGTGGGTGCGTTGTCCACCGACCTGTTTGCCCTGCTGACCACCTTGCAACTGGGCGGCCTGGACACCGAACAAGTTAGCGTGCTGTCCACCGACCAGGTGGCGGCCCTGACCACGCAGCAGGCGGCCATCCTGACCAGCGACCAGTTGAATGCGCTGACCAGCACGCAAATCGCGGCGATCGAAACCGTTGATTTGAAAGCGCTGAAGACCAGCCAGATCCAGGCGCTGTCCAGCACGCAGGTGGCGGCGCTGTCCACCGACCAGTTCAGCATCCTGACGACGGCGCAGATTGCCGCGCTGTCCGCGTCGCAAATCAACACCGGCGTCACCACCGACCAGGTTGCCGCGCTGACCACGCTGCAAGTACGCGCGCTGTCCAGCGCCCAGTTCGACGCGATGACGTCGGACCAGGTGGCGGCCATTGAAACCACCGACCTCGGCGCGCTGAGCTCGCTGCAAATGTCGACCCTGGGCACCGGCTTGCTGTCGTCGCTGACGACCATGCAAGTCAATGCGCTGTCGACGTCGGCACTGGCCGGCCTCAGCACCCTGCAACTGTCGGAAGGCATCACGTCCGACCAATTGTCGACGCTGGGCACGCACCAGCTGAACGCGCTGTCGACGCTGCAATTCTCGACCCTGGCCAGCCAGCAAATCGCCGTGCTGTCCACGGTCCAGATGGCGGCCCTCGGCACCAAGGCTGTCGCGGCGCTGACCACGGACCAGATCATGCTGGGCCTGACCAGCGAACAGGTGGCGGCGTTCAATACGGCAGCCATCACGACCTTGAAGTCCAGCCAGATTTCGGCCCTGCAAGATGGCCACCTGGCTTCGCTGAATACGCAGCAACTGGGCGTGATGACCAGCGTCCAGATGGCAGGCTTCGATACGCACCAGTTGAATGCGCTCGACACCCTGCAAATCAGTGCGCTGAGCACGGCGGCGATCGCGTCGCTGAGCACCGCGCTGATCAACGATGGCTTGAGCAATACGAACATTGCCGCACTGACGACTGCCCAGGCGGTTGCGCTGACCACGTTGCAGTTGAATGCAATGACCAGCGACCAGTTGAATGCGTTTGAAACCAGCGACCTGGCCGTCCTGACCACCAAGCAGATCAGCTTGCTGGACAGCACGCTGTTCCTCGAACTGAACAGCGCGCAAGTGGCGGCCCTGACCACGTTGCAAGTGCGGTCGCTGACCACCCTGCAAATGGCGGCGCTCGATACCGCGAACTTCGCGGAACTGTCCACGGATCAGCTGGCGGCCCTGACGTCCACGCAAATCCGCGCCATCGATACCGGCACCCTGTCGACGCTGCCGACCAGCAACCTGGTCAGCCTGGCGACCGCCCAGCTGGCGTCGCTGTCGACGTTGCAGATTTCCAGCCTGGCGCTGACGCAAGTGCCGGTGCTGACCACGGACCAGATCCCGGCCCTCACCAGCGTGCAGATTGCCGCGCTGTCGGCCGACCAGATGCTGGCCGTGACGACCTTGCAAATCGGCGCGCTGACGACGGCCCAGATCGGCTACCTCAGCACGGTGCAACTCCCGGCGCTGACCAACGCCCAGCTGGCGGCGATTTCCACCGACCAGATCCAGGCCATCAAGGTCAGCCAGATCACATCGCTGTCGGTCGACCAGATCGGCCTGCTGTCCAGCGACCAGTTGACCAGCTTCACGACGCTGCAGATCAGCAACCTCAGCAATACCCAGGTTGCCGCCCTGACCGGCTCGCAAGCGTCGACCCTGGCCACGCAGCAAATTACCGCGCTGAAGAATTCGCAACTGGCGGTCTGGACCGTGGACCACATCAGCGCACTGACCACCGAACAGGTGGGTGTGATGACGACGTCGCAGATCAGCAACCTCAGCACCGACCAGATCGGCTACCTGCAGGACAGCCAGTTCGAAGGCTTCACCACCACGCAAGTGGCGGCGTTGAAGGCCAGCCAGGTGTCGGTCCTGAGCGCGACGCAGCTGTCGTCGCTCAGCGATGCGCAAGTGCAGGCGCTGACCACGGCCCACGTGGCGGCGCTGACCACGGCGCAAGTGTCGGCCCTGCCGCTGACG
The DNA here is from genome assembly GCF_009674485.1 of Pseudoduganella rivuli. Taxonomy (GTDB): domain Bacteria; phylum Pseudomonadota; class Gammaproteobacteria; order Burkholderiales; family Burkholderiaceae_D; genus Rugamonas; species Rugamonas rivuli_B. Next base: position 17,540 of record NZ_WKJJ01000024.1, read on the forward strand.
CAGCTGAACGCGCTGAACACCTTGCAACTGCAGGCGCTGAAAGCCACGCAAGTGCAGGCGCTGACCACGGAACAGGTGGCCGGCTTCAACACGCTGCAAGCGTCCGCGCTGAGCACGCTGGCGCTGGTGTCGTTCACCACCACGCAAATCAAGGCGCTGGAAGTGGCCGACCTGGCCGCCATGTCGCTGGCGCAAGTCAACACCTTCAGCGCCAGCCAGGTTGCCGCGATGACCACCGACCAGACCATGGCGCTGAACGCCGGTTCGTCGTACTACGCGTCGCCGCTGGTGCTGGACCTGGATGGCAACGGTGTCACCACCGTCAGCCTGGCCCAGGGCGTGGCGTTCGACATCTACGCCGACGGCAAGCCGGTGCAAACCGGCTGGGTGGCGCCGCAGGATGGCTTGCTGGCGCTGGACCGCAACAATGACGGCGTCGTCAACGATGCCGGCGAACTGTTCGGCGACCATACGAAACTGGCCGACGGCGGCACCGCCAGCGACGGTTACCAGGCGCTGGCAGCGCTGGACGCCAACGCGGACGGCGTCATCGACAGCAGCGACGCGGCGTACAGCCAGTTGCGCGTGTGGGTCGACGCCAATACCGATGGCGTCAGCACGAGCGCCGAACTGCACACGCTGCAAAGCCTGGACATCACGTCCGTGACGGTGAAAGCGCAAACCGACGGCAGCGTCGACCATGGCAACATCGTGGGCCTGAAGTCGACCTACACCCGGGGCGACGGCAGCACCGGCGACAGCGCCGACGTCTGGTTCCGCACCAGCAAGTCGGCAATGTCGGCCCAGGTCAGCAGCCTGTCGCATGCACTGTCGAGCTACGCACTGGCGCAAAGCACCGCGCCGGTCACCGTCCAGTTCACGCTCGATACCGGCAGCGAACAATCGCAGACCGTGCAGCAAATGGCCGACGCCATGCGCGACTTCACCACCCACTCGCCGTTGCTGTCGACGGCGCCGGTGGAACGTCCGGATGGCATGCAAAGCCTGAAACAGGGGCAGACCGGCTGGCTGGCCTTGCCAGGCAAGTAATCCCTGACGCTACAAGCCGGCGCAAAGCGCCGGCTTGTAGCGCCTGCCGGTTGTAGCGCCACAACGCCGCCCCGCGCGGCGCCTGCCTCCGCGCGCCATGCCGGAGCGGCAAGACCACTTCACATTTCGTCACCAGCCCCGTTGCGTGCAAGGCGCAACCCGCGCCATCCCGTTACAGCGACGTTCGCATCAAATTACCTGAGGTTCGGCGGCGATGCCGCCACCCTGACTAAGCAGCAGGCAACAGGTGTGGTCGCCTCATCATTTTCAGTCTCACAAGCCGCGCGCCGTCGATTGTTTGCAAGCAGGCAGTTTCGCCCGTACGACCGGGCAGTTTGCCCCGGGAAAGCGGCAAGAAAGCTGTCCACAACCCCTTTGTTTCTGGTTTAGAATACTTCTCGCTGGCCCATAATAGGACCAACAGACGAATCGCCGCCTCCATGCGCATTCCGCTGCCATCAGTTCAATCATAAAAAGGGAGCACCATGAAAGCAGTCATTCTCGCAGGCGGCCTGGGAACACGTCTCAGCGAAGAGACGACGATCAAACCCAAACCGATGGTGGAAGTCGGTGGCAAGCCTATCCTGTGGCACATCCTGAAGAGCTACTCCCAGCACGGCATCAACGATTTCGTGATCTGCTGTGGCTACAAGGGCTACATCATCAAAGAATTCTTCGCCAACTACTTCCTGCACACGTCCGACGTGACGTTCGACTTGCAGCAGAATTCCATGGAAGTGCACGAGCGCCATGCGGAACCGTGGAAAGTCACGCTGGTCGACACCGGCGAATCCACGCAAACGGGCGGCCGCCTGCGCCGCGTGCGCCAGCACGTGGAAAAGGATGAAGCGTTTTGCTTCACGTATGGCGACGGCGTGTCCGACATCGATATCGGCGCATCGATCCGCTTCCACCAGCAGCATGGCAAGCTGGCCACGATGACGGCCGTGCAGCCGCCGGGCCGCTTCGGTGCGCTGGAACTGGACGGTACCCGCATCAGCGCCTTCAAGGAAAAGCCGCAAGGCGACGGCAACTGGGTCAACGGCGGCTACTTCGTGCTGTCGCCGAAAGTCATCGATTACATCGGTGAAGAAGACAGCGCCGTGTGGGAAAAGGAACCGCTGGAACGCCTGGCCAACGATGGCCAGCTGCACGCCTTCCACCACGATGGTTTCTGGCAGCCGATGGATACGCTGCGCGACCGCGTCTTGCTGGAAGACTTGTGGGCCAGCGGTAAAGCGCCATGGAAGCGCTGGGCATGAACCCATCGTTCTGGCAAGGCAAACGGGTCTTCCTGACCGGTCACACGGGTTTCAAAGGCAGCTGGCTCAGCCTGTGGCTGCAGCAACTGGGCGCGCAAGTGCATGGCTTTGCCTTGCCGTCGCCCAGCCAGCCCAGCCTGTTCGAGGCCGCCAATGTCGCGCAAGGCATGCATTCGACCCTGGGCGACATCCGCGACGCGGATGCCGTACGCGCCGCCATGCAGGCCGCGCAACCGGACATCGTGATCCACATGGCGGCCCAGGCGCTGGTGCGCTATTCGTATGCGCACCCGGTGGAAACCTATTCCACCAACGTGATGGGACTGGTGCACGTGTTTGAAGCGGTGCGCGCCACGCCTGGCGTCAAGGCGGTGGTGAATGTCACCAGCGACAAGTGCTATGAAAACAAGGAATGGCCGTGGGGTTACCGTGAAAACGAACCCATGGGCGGTTACGACCCGTACAGCAACAGCAAGGGTTGCGCGGAACTGATCACCAGCGCCTACCGCAATTCGTATTTCAATCCGGCCAAATACGGCGAACACGGCATTGCCCTGGGCTCCGGCCGCGCCGGCAATGTGATTGGCGGCGGCGACTGGGCGGAAGACCGCCTGATCCCCGACATGGTGCGCGCGATTGCTGCCGGTAAACCAGTACAGATCCGCAGCCCGCATGCGATCCGCCCGTGGCAGCACGTGCTGGAGCCACTGTCGGGCTACCTGACCCTGGCGGAACAACTGTATTCGCACGGCGCCGCGTTTGCGGAAGGCTTCAATTTCGGCCCGCACGATGCCGACGCCCGCCCGGTGGAATGGATCATTTCGCACCTGTGCGACAGCTGGGGTAACGGCGCGGCATGGCAATTGGACGCCGCGCCGCAGCCACATGAGGCAACCTATCTGAAGTTGGACTGCTCCAAGGCGAAAAGCCGCCTGGGTTGGCAGCCGCGCTGGAACCTGGCGCACACCATCGATCAGATTGTCGCCTGGCACAAGGCGCACGCCGCCGGCGCCGACATGCGCGCCATGACCCTGGCACAAATCGCCTCCTATCAAAACACTGAAATCAAGTAAGGCAGCATTATGAGCAACGATTCCACGCAACTGAGCAAAGAACAACTGCGCGAGCAAATCCTGAAGCTGGTGGGCCAATATGGCGCGCTGGCAAGCCAGCCGAAGCCATTCGTGCCGGGTGAAACCGTGATCCCGCCGGCCGGCAAGGTGGTGGGCGCGCCGGAAATGGAATTGATGGTCGACGCGTCGCTGGATGCGTGGCTGACCACGGGCCGTTTCAATGACGAGTTCGAAGCCAAGCTGGCCAAGCTGCTGGGTGTGCAATTCCTGATCACCGTGAACTCCGGTTCGTCGGCCAACCTGGTGGCGTTCAGCGCCCTGACGTCGCCGAAACTGGGCGACCGAGCGATCCAGCCGGGCGATGAAGTGATTGGCGTGGCGGCGGGCTTCCCCACCACCGTCAATCCGATCCTGCAATTCGGCGCCGTGCCGGTATTCGTCGACGTCGAACTGGGTACCTACAACATCGACGTGACCAAGCTGGAAGCGGCGATTTCGCCGAAAACCAAGGCCATCATGCTTGCCCACACGCTGGGCAACCCGTACAACCTGGAAGCCATCACCGCCATCTGCAAGAAATACAACCTGTGGCTGGTGGAGGATTGCTGCGACGCACTGGGCTCGACCTTCAACGGCAAGATGGTCGGCACCTTCGGCGACATCGGCACCATGTCGTTCTACCCGGCGCACCACATCACCATGGGTGAAGGCGGCGCCGTGTTCACCAACAACCCGGAATTGAAGATGATCGCGGAATCGTTCCGCGACTGGGGCCGCGACTGCTATTGCGCGCCGGGCAAGGACAATACCTGCGGCAAGCGCTTCTGCTGGAAGCTGGGCACCTTGCCGGAAGGCTACGACCACAAGTACACGTACTCGCACCTGGGCTACAACCTCAAGATTACCGACATGCAGGCCGCCTGCGGCGTGGCGCAGATCGACCGCGCCATGGGCTTCGTCCAGGCCCGCAAGGACAATTTCAAGTTCTTGAAGGAACGCCTGCAAACGTGCGCGGAATTCCTGATCCTGCCGGAAGCGACGAAAAACTCCGACCCGTCGTGGTTCGGTTTCCCGATCACCATCAAGCAGGAAGCCAACGTGTCGCGCGTGGACTTGCTGCAATACCTGGACCAGCATAAAATCGGCACCCGCCTGTTGTTCGCAGGCAACTTAACGCGTCAACCGTACATGGTGGGCCGTAATTACCGTGTGTCCGGCGAGCTGACCAATACCGATATCGTCATGAACGATACCTTCTGGATCGGTGTTTATCCAGGTTTGACTAAGGAAATGCTGGAATATGCCGCTACCAAGATTGAAGAGTTCTTTGGCGTAGGTTTCTGACCTCGGCATTTCGCCCTCCACCACCGCCGCCGCGGCGACGCTCGCGGCGCACTTATTTATTCAATTCATCAACAAGCACGGGAAAACAAGATGAGCGCAATTTCGCAAAAGGATAGGGACCTGTTCGAGAACCTGTTCGTTCTGGAACTCGCCAACAATCACTGGGGTCGTCTGGAGCGAGGCCTGAAAATCATCAACGACCATGCGCGCGTGGTGCGTTACAACAACGTCAAGGCAGCCATCAAGCTGCAATTCCGCGATGTCGATGAATTCATCCACCGCGATTTCAAAGGCAGCGTCGAACAGCGCTACATCAAGAAAACCGAAGACACCAAGCTGTCCAAGGCCGACTTCACGCGCATGGTGGAAGAAATCCGCCACCTGGGCTGCATCCCGATGGCAACCCCGTTCGACGAAGCGTCCGTCGACCTGTGCGTGGAATTCGACATGCCGATCATCAAGATCGCCAGCTCGGACATGAATGACTGGGTGCTGATCGAGAAAATCGCGTCGACCCGCCGTCCGACCATCGTGTCGACCGGCGGCGCGTCCGAGAAAGACCTGGACGACCTGGTGCGCTTCTATGAAAACCGCGACATCCCGCTGGCCATCAACCACTGCGTCTCGCTGTACCCGTCCGAAGATTCGGAACTGGAACTGGACCAGATCGATTACCTGCGCAACCGCTACCCGAACCACGTGATCGGCCTGTCGACCCACGAATACCATGACTGGCATTCGTCGATGCTGATTTCCTACGGCAAGGGCGTGCGCAGCTGGGAACGCCACATCGACATCGATTACGAAGGCGTGGCCGTGTCGTCGTATTGCTCGCTGCCGGAACAGTGCGACACCTGGTTCCGCGCCATGAAAAAAGCCGCGGAAATGTGCGGTGGCCGTTCGACCCAGAAGCGTCCGATTTCGAAGAAGGAAATCGAGTACCTGAACGCGCTGGTCCGCGGCGTGTACGCCAAGCGCGACCTGGAGCCGGGCTATGTGTTCACCAAGGACAGCCTGGAAAAAGATTTCTACCTGGCGATCCCGCTGCAAAAAGGCCAGCTGTCGTGCCGCGAAGTCATGAATGGCGAAAAACTGACGCGCGGCCTGAGCGCCGACGCCATGCTGACCATCAATGACATCGACGGTCCGTACGCAGAGAACGAGCACATGCGCAGCCTGATCATGGAACGAGGCCTGTAAACCATGCGCGTCGCGGAGCAAATTGCAGATTGGCTGGTGCAGCACGGCATCGAGCAAGCGTTCAGCGTCACCGGTGGTGGCGCCATGTTCCTCAACCATGCGATCGGCGGCCACGCCGAGCTCAAGTGCACCTTCATGCACCATGAGCAGGCTTGCGCCTTCGCTGCCGAAGGCTATGCCCGCGTCGCGGGCAAGCCGGCGGTGCTGATGCTGACCACGGGCCCTGGCGCCATCAACGCCTTCAACGGCGTGTTCGGCGCCTTCACGGACTCGATCCCGATGATCGTGATTTCCGGCCAGGTCAAACGTGAAACCTGCCTGGACTTCAACGATCTGCCTGGCTTGCGCCAGTTGGGCGACCAGGAAGGCCCGACCATTGCGATGGCCAGCCATATCTGCAAGTACAGCCGCCTGATCCGCACCGCGCAAGACTTGGAAACCGTCTTGCCGGAAGCGGTGGCGGCCGCCATCAGCGGCCGTCCCGGCCCCGTGTGGCTGGATATCCCGCTCGATATCCAGTCGGCCACGGACCAGCTGAACATTGCTCCGCTAGTCTTGCCTGCCAAACCTGAACCGGAAAGCCTGTCGGCCTCGGCGCGCGACGTGCTGGAACGCCTGCGCCAGGCGCGCCGTCCGCTGATCCTGGGCGGCACCGGCGTGCGCCTGGGCGGCGCCGTCGATGCGCTGCGCACGTTTGCCGAACGCGCCGGCGTGCCGGTCGCCACCGCGTGGACGCACGACCTGATCGCGTCCGACCACCCGCTGTTCGCGGGCCGTCCCGGCACCATCGGCACCCGCTCCGGCAACTTCTGCCTGCAGAATGCGGACTTCGTGCTGGTGCTGGGCTCGCGCCTGAATATCCGCCAGACCAGCTACAACTACGCGTGCTTCGCCAAGGATGCCTACCTGGTGCAGGTCGACATCGACGGCCACGAATTGCGCAAGCCGTTCGTCAAGCCGGACATGCCGATCGAAGCGGACGTCGCGCCGTTCCTCGACGCGCTGTTGCAGGAACTCGACCATGGCGGCGTGCCGGACTTTTCGCCGTGGGCCGACTGGTGCCGCGACATCGGCCAACAATACCGCGTGCGCGACGAACATGCGCACCAGCCTGGCCGCGAACTGAATCCTTACCTGGTGGTCGAGCGCATCTTTGCGCAAGCCCGCCCGGACGATATTTTTGTATGCGGCAATGCGTCCGCCTGCATCCTGCCGTTCCAGATCGGCGCGCTGCAAAGCGGCCAGCGCCTGTTCTCGAATTCCGGCTCGGCCTCGATGGGCTATGACTTGCCGGCCGCGATCGGCGCCGCCATCGCGGGCCAGGGCACGGGCCGCCGCGTGATCTGTTTCGCGGGCGACGGCAGCCTGCAAATGAATATCCAGGAATTGCAGACACTGAAGAGCCTGGGCTTGCCGGTGCTGGTCATCATCCTGAACAACGCGGGTTACCTGTCGATCCGCCAGACCCACGAAAACTTCTTCGGCCGCGTGATCGGCGCCCACCCGGCGTCCGGCGTGGAATTCCCGCCGTTCGAGGCCGTCGCGGCCGCCTATGGCCTGGGCAGCGCCACCGTGATGGGCGAAGCCGCATTGCCGATCCTCGACAACGTGCTGGGCCAGGCGACGCCGACCGTGGTCGACGTGATCGTCGATCCGCAGCAGGAATTCAACCCGCGCATCAAGTCGCGCGTCGATGAAAACGGCAAGTTCGTCACGCCGGAACTGGACGACATGTTCCCGTTCCTGCCGGTGGAAACGCTGCAAGCCGTGCGCCAGTCGGCGCAAAACATTACCGCCGCCCCGCAACTGGCGGGCCCGCAGAACTGGGACGACTTTGCCGCCCTGTGCGCATCGCTGGCGGAGCGCCAGCCGGCGCGCCTGGCGCCGCAGCGCCCCGTGTGGATCTTTGGCGCCGGCGGCTTTGGCCGCGACCTGGCGCAAGTGCTGCAACAGCAAGGCTATGCGCTGGCCGGCTTCATCGACAGCCAGCCACGCCAGGAAAGCCTGATGGGCTTGCCGGTGCGCAGCTGGGAACAGCTCGACGATGCGGCGCGCGAAGCGCAACTGGCGATCGGCATTTACAACCGCGGCGCACCGTTCAGCGAACTGGAAGCGCGCGCCCGCGCGGCCGGTTTCCGCAATATCTACTCGCCGATCCACCTGTACGCGCAATTCGGCGAACAGCTGGGCTGGCGCTACTGGCTGACGCAGCCGGACACCATCACGCAGGCGCTGCCGGAAATCGAAGCCACGTGGCACAGCCTGGCCGATGACGCCAGCCGCCGTTGCCTGCTGAACCTGCTGGCGTTCCGCCTGGGCCAGAACCCGGAATACGCGCACTTCCAGCACGGCGATGCGCAATACTTCAATGCGCTGACCCTGCCGCCGCTGGCCGGCAAGCCGCTGCGCTTTGTCGATGCGGGCGCCTACAACGGCGACACCTACCTGGACCTGTGCCGCCAGGCCGACGTCGCTGAAGCATGGCTGTTCGAACCGGACCCGGCCAATTACGCGGCGCTGGTGCGCAACGTGCAAAGCACCGGCAAGTCCGTGGTGTGCCTGCCGACGGCCGTGGCGGATCAGTACGCGATCCTGTCGTTCAATGCGGACGGCGAAGGCGGCGCCATCAAGGCTGAAGGCGCGCAGCACATTGCCGCGCTGGCGCTGGATGAACTGTTGCCGACGCAGCACGTGTCCTTCGTCAAGCTGGACGTGGAAGGCGCCGAAGCGCAAGCCCTGAAAGGCGCGCGCAAGCTGATCGAACGCAGCCGTCCGGTGCTGGCCATGTCGCTGTACCACAAGCCGGCCGATCCATGGGAATTGCCAGCGCTGGTACGCAGCATGTGCCCGGATTACCGCTTCTACGTGCGCCAGCATTACAGCAACAGCTTCGATTGCGTCCTGTACGCCATCCCGCGCTGACCATGCGGCCGCTTGCCCTGCTGTTCGACCTGGATGGCACGCTGGTTGACAGCGCCGCCGTGATTGCGACGGTGCTGAACGGCATGCGTGCGGAACAGGACCAGGCGGCATGGCCGGTGGCGAGCTACCGGGGCTGGATCAGCCTGGGCGCCGAACAACTGGTCGGCAACGCCCTCGGCTTGCACATGGACGCGGTGCCGGCCGCGCTGGCGGAATTCCGCCGCCGCTACCGCGCACTGCCGACGCCGCCGGAAACCATGTTTCCCGGTGTGGCCGATACCCTGGCCGCACTGGCGGACCAGGACTACCCCATGGCCGTGTGCAGCAACAAGCCCGAAGTGTTGTGCATCAAAGTGCTGCAAGACCTGGATTTGCTGCACCGCTTCGGCAGCGTGGTGGGCGGCGACAGCGCCGCCTCGCCGAAACCGCACCGCGCGCCGCTGGACCATGCGCTGGCCGCGCTCTCGGCCGCCGGCAAGCCCGCCGTGCTGATCGGCGACAGTACCGTCGACCAGGAAGCCGCCGCGGCAGCCGGCATCCCGTTTATTTTCTTCACCGGCGGTTATGACGATGGCGTGGTGCCCGGCACCCCGTATGCCAGCATCGACCGCCTTCCTGAACTGCTGGCCTTGCTGCCAGCCATGACGTCATGACACACCCGACCTCCACCTGGACACTGAGCCAGGACCTCGACCAGATTCTTACCGATACCGCCACCTTGTGGCCGGAACTGGACGGCGCCCGCATTTTCCTGACGGGCGGCACCGGCTTCATCGGTTGCTGGCTGCTGGAAACCCTGCGCCATGCCGTGCTGCAAGGCCAGGCCAAACTGCACGTCACCGTGCTGACCCGCAATGCCGCCGCGTTCCGCGCCAAGGCGCCGCACCTGGCGGATTTCCCGTCGTTTGAACTGGTGGAAGGCGATATCGGCAGCCTGCAAGCGCTGCAGCAACCGCTGACGCACATCATCCATGCGGCCACGGATGCCAGCGCGGACTTGAACGAAAACAACCCGCTGCGCATGTACGACACCATTGTCGACGGCACCCGCCGCGTGCTGGAACTGGCCACCCGCCATCCCGGCGTGCGCGTGCTGTTCCTCAGTTCGGGCGCCGTGTATGGCCAGCAGCCATGGGAACTGGCAGGCGTGCCGGAAACCTATGCGGGCAGCCCCGACCCGACCGTGCCGCGCAACGCCTATGGCGAAGCCAAGCGCGCGGCGGAAATGCTGTGCGCGATCTATCACAAGCAATTCAACGTGCAGGTCACGACCGTGCGCATCTTCACGCTGCTGGGCCCATACCTGGCGCTGGGCATCCATTTCGCCGCAGGCAACTTCATCCGTAATGCGATGGATGGCTTGCCCGTCACCGTCAATGGCAACGGCAAGCCGTGCCGTTCGTACCTGTACGCGGGCGACCTCACCACGTGGCTGCTCCACTTGCTGCAAAAGGGCCAGGCAGGCCGCGCCTACAACGCGGGCTCGGAGCGCAGCGTGTCGATCGCGGAACTGGCGGAACGCGTATCCGCCGTGCTGGCCAAGGGCGAATATACGGTGCTGGGCGCGGCCGACCAGGGCTGGAACCCGGGCCGCTACGTGCCGGACACCAGCCGCATCCGCAGCGAACTGGGCGTGCGCGAAACCGTCAGCCTGGACCAGGCGATTTACCGCACGGCCATGTGGCACGGCTGGCAGCCCCAACAATAAGACAGGTAAGGAAAAACATGAGCGACAACTCCGTCACGGAACAGCAAAAGGAATGGCAAGCCGCCATCGCCAGCAACGATGTCGAACGCCTCAATAACGCGGCGGTACGGCTGGCCAGCGACGGCAACCTGGGCATCGTGGAATTGTTCGACACGGCGCAGCGCCTCAGCGGCGCCCAGCGCAACGACCACGCCCAATCGCTGTACCGCGTGTGGCTGGACAATACCAAGTCGCCACTGGCGTACGCCGCGTGGTTCAACCTGGCCGTGCTGCAAGTGGAAGGCGACCAGGCTGCCGCGGAAGCGTCGTACCGCGCCGCGCTGGCGCAAAATCCCCAGTTCGTCGAAGGCTTGCTGAACCTGGGTACCTTGCTGGAGCGCATGAAGCGCCCGGAAGAATCGCTGGAACTGTGGCACCGCGCTGTCAACCTGTCGCCGCCAAACACGGCCCCGACCCGCGCCCTGCGCGTGCAGGCGCTGAACAATATCGGCCGCCTGCAGGAAATCCTCAAGCGCATGCCGGAAGCGGAAGCGGCGCTGGCGGAAAGCCTGCGGCTGGAACCGGACCAGCGCAACGTCATCACGCACTGGGTGCATTTGCGCCAGAAACAGTGCAACTGGCCTGTGTTCGACCAGTCGATCGGCATTACCGAGCGCAAGCTGCTGGACGGCACGTCCGCGCTGGCCATGTTGAGCGCGTCGCCGGAACCGATCGAACAGGTGGGTGCGTCGCAGCGCTACGTGGAAGAGAAGGTGCTGAAAGGCGTGGCGCCGATGGCGACCGCCGGCTACAAGCATGAACGCTTGCGCATCGGTTACCTGTCGTCGGACTTCTGCTCGCACGCGGTATCGATCCTGACGGCCGAGCTGTATGGCTTGCACGACCGCAGCAAATTCGAAGTGTTCGGTTTTTGCTGGAGCCGCGAAGACGGTTCGCCGCTGCGCGCCCGCGTGATTGCCGGCATGGACCACCATATCCGCATCGGCGCCCTGTCCGACCTGGAAGCGGCGCAACTGATCCGCGCCTGTGAAATCGACATCCTGGTCGACCTGCACGGCCTGACCTTGAATGCGCGCCACAACATCCTGTCGTACCGCCCCGCGCCCGTGCAGGTGACGTGGCTGGGCTTGCCCGGTCCGACCGCCCTGCCGGAAATCGATTACGTGATTTCCGATCCGTTCGTGATGCCGCCCGAGCTGGAGCCTTTCTTCACTGAAAAGCCGCTGCACATGCCGCACACGTTCCAGATCAACGACCGCCAGCGCCAGATCGGCCCGAAACCCTCGCGCCAGTCCTGCGGCTTGCCGGAAGACGCGTACGTGTTCTGCGCGTTCAACAATACGTTCAAGATCATCCCGGAAGTGTTCGACAGCTGGATGCGCATCATGCACGCAGTGCCGCACTCCGTGCTGTGGCTGGTGGCCGATGGCGACATCGTGCGCACCAATTTGCAGCGCGAAGCCAAGCTGCGCGGCATCGACCCGGACCGCCTGCTGTTTGCCGCCCGCGTGGCGCCGGCCGATTACCTGGCGCGTTTCCAGGTGGCCGACCTGTTCCTCGACACCAGCCCGTTCGGCGGCGGCACCACGGCCAGCGATGCGCTGTGGGCCGGCTTGCCGGTACTGACGTGCGCCGGCAAGACGTTCTCGTCGCGCATGGCGGGCAGCCTGCTGCGCGCCGTCGGTTTGCCGGAACTGGTGACGTTTACGATGGCCGATTATGAAGCGCTGGCCATCAAGCTGGGCAATGACCGCGCCGCCACGGCCGAGTTGCACAAGAAGCTGGACGACAACCGCCTGACCGCGCCGCTGTTCGACAGCGAGCGCTTCGTGCGCGACCTGGAAGAGCGCTTCCTGGAAATCGTGGTCGACCCGGACCGCGCCATCGCCCCCAACGGTTTCCCGCTGGTATCGATCCTGATTCCGACCCACAACCGGCCGGATTACTGCGAACTGGCGCTGAAAAGCGCACTGGCGCAAACCTATCCGAACGTGGAAATCATCATCAGCGACAACAGCGATGACGAAGCCACCCGCACCCGCTTTGCGCCGTACATCGCCAAGCACCCGCAAATCCGCTATTACCGCGTACCGGGCTACAGCCAGTACGACAATGGCGTCAATTGCCTCAAGCATTCGCGTGGCGATTACTTCAATTACCTGATGGACGATGACTTGTTCCATCCGGACAAGATCATGCGCATGATGTCGTTCATGCTGACCGATGAAAAAATCGGCCTGGTGACGTCGTTCCGCCAGCTGATCGATGCGGTCGGCAACGATATCGCGCCGATTCCCGGCACCGAGCGCCTGTTTGAAACGGAAGTGCGCCTGAACGGCGCCCAGCTGGGCCACCTGCTGTTGACGGGCGGCCGCAACCTGATCGGCGAACCCACCACGGTGCTGATCCGCAAGAGCGCGATGGAACAAAAATTCGGCGTGTTCACGGGCCGGCAATACATGGTGCTGTCCGACGTGGCGACATGGCTGGCGATTTTGACCCATCATGATGCTGTCTACCTGCCGGAAACGCTCAGCTATTTCCGCCTGCATGGCTTGCAGGACCAGCGCGGCAATGGCCAGGCCATCCGCGCCAACGTCGACTGGATCCAGCTGTACAGCGATGCGCTGCAACACGGCCGCTTCCTGGAAAGCCCGACCGCCGACGAACAACTGGCCAGCAAGTTGACCACCTGCATCTGGTACCTGGGCACGATGCGCGAAGAAATCCGCAACGGCAATTTCGACGTCGCCAGGATTGAGGAAACCATCAGCCATGCCATGCGCATGTTGCTGACCAAACCCGCAGCGCGAGGCGCGCACGGAGCAGCATGATGACGAGTACTGTGGACCTGGCGCGCCGTATCCGCTTGCATTGCCTGCAGATGTGCCATACCAAGCGCGCCTCGCACCTGGGCGGCGCGTTTTCCGTGGCCGATATCCTGGCGGTGCTGTACGGCGGCGTGATGCAGGTCGATACGGCCCAGCCGAAATGGCCGGGCCGCGACCGCCTGTTTTACAGCAAGGGACATGCCTGCACGGCGCTGTACGCGGCGCTGGCGGAAAAAGGCTTTTATGGCGTGGAAGCGCTGGACACGTACACCGACAACGGCAGCGTGTTCACGTCGCACGTCAACCACAAGGTGCCCGGCGTGGAACTGTCGACCGGCAGCCTCGGCCATGCTTTGCCGGTGGCCGCCGGCGTCGCCCTGGGCGGCCTGCGCCGCAAGCAGCCATGGCACACGTATGCGATCGTCAGCGATGGCGAACTGGACGAAGGCTCCAACTGGGAAGCCATCCTGTTCGCGCCACACCACGGGCTGGACAACCTGACGCTGGTCGTCGATTACAACAAGATCCAGAGCTTCGGCCATACGGCGCAAGTGTTGAACCTCGATCCGCTCGACGCGAAATTCGCCAGCTTCGGCTGGGACGTGCGGGAAGTCGATGGCCACGACCATGCGCAACTGGCGGCCGCCCTCGGCAAGGAAGGCCGCATTGCCGGCAAGCCACGCGTGGTGATTGCCCACACGGTCAAGGGCAAGGGCGTCAGCTTCATGGAACATCAGCTGGCGTGGCACTATAAATCGCCCGATGCGGCGCAACTGGCGGCCGCGCAGGCGGAATTGCAGGGAATCGCATGAGAAACAGTTTTATCAAGACCTTGATGGCGCAGGCGTACCAGGACGAACGCATCTTCCTGCTGTGCGGCGACCTCGGCTACTCGGTGCTGGAACCGTTCGCGGAAGCGTTCCCCGACCGTTTCCTGAACGTGGGCATCGCGGAACAAAACATGGTGGGCCTGGCGACCGGTCTCAGCATGGAGGGTTACACGCCGTTCTGCTATTCGATCGGTAATTTCCCCACGTTGCGGGCGATGGAACAAATCCGCTATGACGTCGCGTACCACGAAGCCAATGTGAAAATCATTGCCGTGGGCGGCGGCTATGCCTACGGCCCGCTGTCGACGTCGCACCATACGACGGAAGAACTGGGCATGCTGCGCACCATCCCCGGCATGGTGGTGACGGCGCCCGGCGACCCGTCCGAAGTCGACGCCATGACGGCCTTCATCGCGCAGCACCAGGGCCCATGCTACATGCGCCTGAACAAGGCCGGCGAAGCGCGTTTGCATGCGCAGCCGCCCACGCTGACCCTGGGCGCCATCCTGCCCGTGCGCACGACGGCAAACGCCACGGCCGCCGTGCTGGCGACGGGCGACATGGTGGGCTATGCGGCGCGTTTCCTGGAACAGCACGCGCCACAGGTGGACTTGTACAGCGTGCCGTTCGTGAACCCGATCGATACCGCGCACCTGGCCGCCATTGCGCAGCGCTACCGCCACCTGGCCACCCTGGAAGAACACCAGGCCAACGGCGGCATGGGCTCGGCCATCCTGGAACGCCTGCACGACTTGCTGGACGACGGCGCTCTGCCGCAATTGCCGGCCGTGAAACGCATTGCCATCCCGAATGCCTTCATCAGCATTGCCGGCAGCCAGGACTACTTGCGCGACAAGATGGGACTGACCCTGGACAACTGGGTTACCCGCTCCCTCACTTAGGAATCCGATGAAAACCCGCCCCTACATCATCCTCACCCCGACGTACTGCGTCAGCGCCGGCGTGCGCGTGATGCACCAGCTGTGCCACGAATTGAACACCATCGGCTTCGATGCGCGCCTGATGCTGACGTCGAACCTGTCGCCGCCCGGCCAGCCGCTGCTCAATCCCGCACTGAACACGCCCACCATCAACCAGGACTTCAACGAAGAGTGGTGGGCGGCGATGAACGAGGATTGCATCGTGATTTACCCGGACAGCATCCGCGGCAATCCGTTGAATGCCAAGCGCTACGTGATGTACATCCTGGGCACGGAAACCCAGCCGGCGCCGGACGATGAATTCCGCGTCTACTACTCGCGCTCGTACCGCTTCGACAAGCGCAAATCCGCGCCCGTGCTGTTCTACTTCCCGGTGGATCTATCGCTGTTCAATACGCGCAATGCGCCGGAGCGCACGCAGGACATGCTGTGGCTGGGCAAGGGTTCGCGCTTTTGCACGGAAAAGCCCGCCAACGTGGTCGACATCACGTACCAGTGGCCGGCCACGCGGCCCGAGCTGGCGGAACAGTTGCGCAAGACACGCTACATGTATTCCTATGACGCGCTGAGCTGCACCAACAACGAAGCCGTGCTGTGCGGCGCCATCGTGATTCTCAAGCACGTCAGCTACCACGACATGAAGTGGACGCGCGAAGACATGGAATATTACGAACTGGGGACCGGCGGCATGGCGTTCGGCGATTCGCCGGCGGAAATCGACCGCGCAATCCGCACGGCCGACGAGGCGCAGGCCCGGGCCCGCTATGCGGTGGCGACATTCCGCCATGATTTGCTGAAGTTTGCGGACCAGACGCAGAGCCATTTCATTTTGTAAGGCCCTCCTGGCGGAGGATGCGGCCGGTATTTGCACCGGCCGTTTCTGTTTATGGTTCCCGCAGCGACTCGTCCAGCGCCTTGGTCAGCGGCCACAGCAGGTACGACATCACGGACCGCTTGCCCACCACGATTTCCCCCGTCACCGTCATGCCTGGCAACAGGCGGGCGCCCCCTTCCATCTTGCGCAGCTTGCTGTCGTCGCCCCACTCCACTGTGGCCAGGTAATACGCATTGGTGCCTTCGCCGGGGCGTACCTGGTCGCGCTTGAACGAGTCTTCGCTGATCGTGGTGACTTTGCCGTCCAGCATGCCGTGCTTCTGGTAGGGGAAGGCATCGAGCTTCACGTGGGCGATGTCGCCCTTCTTGATGTTGCCGATATCGAGCGAATCCACCTGGATTTCCGCTTCCAGCTTCGCGTTCAGCGGCACCAGCGTGAACATGGCTTCGGTGCCGCGCGCCACGGCGCCCTGCGATGCGACCTTGCCGATTTCCAGCACCACGGCGTCGGCCGGGGCCGTCAGCTGCACCAGCTTGTTGCGCAAGTCGGCCTTGGCCAATTGCTCGTTGATGCCGTCGCGGTCGCGGGTGGCGGCCAATAAATCTTCCATCGCGCGCTGGCGCCAGTTGCGGGTAAAGGCCGACAACTCGGCCTGGGCGCCGGCCAGCTCGCGCTGCATTTCCGCATCCTTGTTACGGCCCATCACCATCGAGCGTTCCACTTCCAGGCGGCGGTCGCGCGCTTCCAGCAATTGCATCTTGGCGCCGAAGTTTTCCGCCACCAGCTTTTCCTGCATGGCTTCGATTTCCGCCAGCGACTTGTGGCGCTGCGCCAGCACCACCTGGTCGCGCTGGTTGGTCTCGATCGCGGCTTTCAGGCGCGCCACGTTCTGTTCCATGCGCTGTTTCTGCGCGTCGAAATTGGCCTGGCGCTCACTGGCCAGTTGCGCCTGCAACAGCTGGTCCGCGTCGCTGGCGCCGCGGGCTTCGACCGGCTTGCCGGACAGTTCCGCGCGCAGGCTGGCGGTCTGCGTATCGAGGCTGCGCAAGCGGTTGCGCAACTGGGTTTCGTCCGCCTGCGTGAAGGTCGGGTCCAGGGTCGCCAGCAAGTCGCCTTTCTTGACGACCTGGCCGGGGCGGACGTGGATGGCTTTCACGATGGCCGTATCGAGCGGCGACACCACGATATTCGGTTGCGGATTGACGAGGCGGCCATGGGCCACGACGACTTTTTCCACCTTGGACAGGCTGGCCCACAGGATGAACGAGAAAAACGCAAACGCCATCACGTGCAAGGTCAGGCGCACATAACGGGGCAGCGGATTGCGTTCGATGGCGTCCGCATCCGGCAGGAAATCGATTTCCGTCTGGTCGGACGGGCCGCGCTTGGCGGCGGAAGATTTGTTTGGTTCCATGGCTTACAAATGGCTGGTCTGCTGGTTCCACAGGTGCTGGTACGTGTCGCTGCGCGTCAGCAATTCCTGGTGGCGGCCCGCGTCGACCAGGCGGCCGCGCTGCATGACGAGGATGGAGTCCGCATTGACCAGGGTGGACAGGCGGTGCGAAATCATCACCACGGTACGGCCCACGGCAATGCGCGACAGGTTCTTGATGAAAATCGCTTCGCTTTCCGGGTCCAGCGCGGACGCCGCTTCGTCGAGGATCAGGATACGCGGCTTGGCCAGCAGCGAGCGCGCAATGGACAGGCGCTGTTTCTGGCCGCCCGACAAGTTGGTGGCGTTTTCTTCCAGCAAGGTGTCATAGCCGTTCGGCAAGCGCTCGATGAATTCATCGGCGCCGGCCGCCGCCGCCGCTTCGGCGATTTCCTCGAACGTGGCGTCCGGCTTGGTGACGATCAGGTTTTCCCGCACGGTGCCGCGGAACAGGAAGTTTTCCTGCAACACGACGCCGATCTGGCGCCGCAAGTGCGGCAATTCGATTTCACGGGCATCGATGCCGTCAAAGCGCACGATGCCTTCCTGCACGTTATAGAGGCCCTGGATCACCTTGGTCAAGGTGGTCTTGCCGGAACCGGAACGGCCCACGATGCCGACCACGGTGCCGGGCTGGATCGTGAACGTGGTGCGGTCCAGCGCCGTGTTGGGCGAACCGGGATAGCGGAACGTCACGTCGTCGAAGCGGATTTCACCGTTCAGTATCGGACGCAGGCCGCCCGCGCCGGCGCGGCCTTCCGGCGCGCGGTTCATCACTTCGCCCAGCATCTTCACGGACAGCGCGGTTTCCTGGTATTCGTTGACCAGGCCCACCAGCGCGATCAGCGGCTGCGTGACGCGCTGCGACAGCATCTGGAACGCGATCAGCGCACCGACCGACAAGGTGTTGTCGAACACGTCCTGCGCACCCAGCACGATGATCACGATCGGCATCAGCTTGCCGAGGAAGTCCGTGATGGCGTTACCCGTGATGGAAATCTGGCCCACGCGGAAGTGCATGGTGATGGCTTCGGCCGAACGCTGGTCCCAGCTGCGGCGCTGCGCCGGTTCGATTGCCAGCGCCTTCACCGTGCGCATGCCGTGGATGGTTTCCACCAGCATGCCCTGGCGCTGGCCTTCGGCCGCATACAATGCATTCAGGCGACGCTGGTACGCGGGCACCATGGCCGCGACAATCGCGCCGATCACGGCGGTAAAGGCCAGCACGATCAGCGCCAGCTTGGCCGAGTAGCTGAACAGGATGGGCAGGAAAATCACCAGCGCAATCAAGTCCAGGCCCGTGAAGAACAGGCGGCCCGTGAGGAAGTTGCGGATCTTTTCCAGCTGCTGCATGTGGCGCGTGATCACGCCGGCCGTGTGGCTCTCAAAATAATCGATCGGCAGCGACAGCAAGTGGCTGAACACGCGCCGCGTCAGGCGCATGTCGATCTTGTTGGACGCGGCCAGCGTCAACATCTGGCGCAGGAAGCCGAACGTGGCGTCAAACACCAGCGCCAGCACGATACCGGCCGCCAGCACCCACAACGTGGTGACGCTCTGGTGCGTCAGCACCTTGTCGATGACGAGCTGGAAAAAGATCGGCGACGCCATCGCCAGCAAGTGCATGGCCACGGCGGCAATGAAGATGTCGCGGTACGCGGCCTTTTGCTTCAGGATTTCCGGGATAAACCAGCGCAAGCCGAATGGCTGGTTGGGGTCGGTCAATTTGTGCTGGCGCTTGAGGAACAGCACCTCGCCCTGCCAGCGCGCACAGAAGTCCGCCTGCGGCACCAGCACGATGCCGGCCTGGCTGTTGACGGGGTTCAGCACCGCCGCCAGCGTGTTGTCGCCGTCGCGCTTGACGCCGACCACGATCACCATATTGCCGTCCTGCAGGCGCGCCATCAGCGGGAACACGCCTTCTTGCGCCGTGAGTCCTTCCCAGGTCAGGTGTCCCGCTTTGGCTTTCAGGCCGATGTCATTGGCAATGCGCAACAGCAGTGTGTCACGTGGTTCTTCCGCGCCCAGCGCGTATTCGTCGATCAGCCGTTCCGGATTGATCTGCAAACCATGATGTTGCGCGATCGCCGTCAGGCATTGGATGGCAGTGTGGGGGAATTTATCGTGCATCGATTCGCTTGAGCATGTGGAAAGCGCGAGTTGCACCCTTGCAAGGTGCACCCGCCTTTGGATTCTACCCCAGAGATGTCGGCGCCGGAGCTTTTTCAAAGCCCGGATTAGCGCGGCAGAACGGGCTGTCCTGCCGCTTTTCTTCTACTGCTGAGCTGCCTTGTTGATGCTGTGCTTACTTCGGCGCGGCCAGCCAGCCGGATGCCGTTTCACCATGCAGCGCGCGCAGCCGCAATGCTTCCGCATCGGCCTGTGCCGCCGTACCCGGCGCCGGCAATGCCTGTGCATACTGGGCCAGTGCTTGCGCCAGGCTTGCCACGCCAGTGGACAGGCTGCCTGGCGCATCCTGCGCGGCGCCGGCAAACCACACGTCAGCCGCATCGCGGCGCGTGCCGTCTTCCAGCAGGTACGATGACATCAGGCCAACGATGTTGCCGTTATTCGATGCCAAAGTGGCTTGCGCATCGAGGCCGATGCGGGCAATTTTCAGCGACGCCAGGGTGTGCAATTCCGATGCCTCGCTGACGCCGTCACCGTTGTTGTCCGTCCACACGCGCAACTGCTGCCACGCGCTGTCGGCCGCCGTCAACGCACCGTCGCCATTGCCATCCAGTTCAGCCATTGCCTGGTAGCCATTGGCGGCATGGCCACCATTGCCGAGCGGCGTGCTGGAACCAAACAGTTCGGCGCCGCTGGTGATGGCGCCATCGCCGTCGCGGTCCAGCGCCAGCAAGCCGTCGTTGCCGCCGACCCAGCCAGTGGCCACCTTGCCGCCATCCGCTTGCATGTCGAAATGCACGCCGGCGTCGACACCCACCGTGTCGATGCCGTTGCCGTCGAGGTCCAGCACCACGGGGGTGTAGAACGGTTGTGTGAACGCGGCGATTTGTTCGTCCGTCAGCGCCAGCACCTGGCGCGGATTCAATGCGCACACCTGGTCCGAGCGCAGCCCGACGATTTGCGCCGTGGTCAGCGCCGCCATCTGTTCTTCATCGAACAGCTTGAGGTTAGCCAGCGGCAGCACGGCCAGGTCGCGGGTTTCAATGGCGGCAATCTGGCTGGCGCTGAAGCCGGTCAGCGCGTTGGAAGTCAGCGCGCGGAATTGCAGCGTGGTCATGGCCGTGATCTGCTCTTCCGTCAGCAAGTTCAAGTGGAACGGCGCCAGTTGCGCCAGTTCGCTGGTGGCCAATGCCGCCACATCCTGCGTCTCCAGCGCGCCCAGCGTGCCATTCACGGACAACGCGAACAAGTGCTTGAAGCGCAGCGCCTGGGCCTGCGCCGTGGTCAGCGCCTGCACCTGGTCCGGGGTGATGCCGGACCAGGCGTCGGCGCTCAGCGCCTGGATTTGCCAGGTGGCCAGCACCGCCACCTGTTCCAGGGTCATGCCGCCCAATTGGCTGGCCGTCAGCGCGGCCAGCATATTGGTGCGCAAGCCCAGGATCGACGACGTGTTCAGCGCCGCGATCGTGGTGGTGGGCAAGGCGCGGAATTGCGCGCTGCTGAGGGCGGCAATCTGGTTCGATCGCAGCGCGGTGATTTGTTTCGTACCGAACGAGGCCGACAGCTGCGCGGTCGACAGGCCCGATATTTGCAGCGTCGTCATTTGCGCCAGCGTGTCGCTTGGAAGGATGTCCCACTGCACGCTGGTCAAACCGGCCAGCGCCGCGGGTACCAGCGCCCGCCAGTCCTGGGTTTCCATGGCAGCCAATGCATCGGTGGCCAACGCCGCCATTTGCGCCGAGCCCAGTACGGAGGCTTGCTGCGGCGTCAGCCCCATCACCTGAATGGGCGACAAGGCGGCGATCTGCATGGTTTTCAGCCCGGCAATGCTGCTGCTGCGCAGCGCCGACACCGTTTCGATCCACTTCAACGCATCCAGCGGCAGTGCGCCGACCTGTGCGGACGACAATGCGCCGAGTTGGCTGGTCGTCAGCCAGAACGTTTGCGCACTGTTCATGCCCGCAATACCATCCGGCGACAGCGCGCCGAATTGTTGCGCAGACAGGGCTCCCAATTGTTCGCCGGTGAGTTGCGCGACCTGGGCCGATTTCAACGCAGCGATCGCGCTGGTCTTCAATCCCTTGAACGCCAACGGATCCAGGTGCGTCAGCGTATCCGCAGCCAGCGCGGCCAATTGCGCCGTGCTCAACACGCTGATTTGCGCCGACGTGAGTTCCATGGACTGGGCCGACGATAGTTGGGCAAGCTGGGCTGTGCTGAGCGCCGCAATTTGGGCCGGCGTCAGCAGCGGCAGGAAGTAGCCGGGCAACGCCGCCATCTGCGCTGTCGTCAGCGCAGCAATGGCCGCCGTGCGCAACGCCGGAATATCCTGGGTTTCCAGGCTGTTGATCGCATATGTGGACAGCGCGCGCACTTGCTGCGAATTCAGCACCGCAACTTGCTTCGTCGACAGCTCCCACACTTCATACCAGCCCCATTGCGTCAAATGCTCCGCCTTCAAGCCCGCGATGGCGCTGGTGCTCAACGCTTCGATCCGGTCCTCGACCAGCTTCGCCATCGCCGCCGTGGACAAGGCATTCAGCTGGGCCGCCGACAATGCGCCGACCTGGGTACTGTTGAAATACGCCACGTGGCTGGTGCCCATCGCAGCCATTGCCGCGGTCGACAGCGCGGCCACCTGATCCGCCTTCAATGCCGCCAGCACCAAGCCATCCGCCAATGCGGCAATTTGCTGCGACGTCCACGCCGCCACGACGGCGGGCTTCACGGCGTCCAGCGCGGGCGGCAACAGCCAGGCCAGGGCGGACGTTGGCAAGGCGTTGAATTGCCGACTATCGAGTGCGGCAAGCTGCACCGAGTTCATGGAGGTCATGGCTGACGTCGCAACCCCGTTTGCGAGCTGGGCAGTCGACAGCGCGGCCATTTGTGCCGGCGTCAGGAAAACGGCGCGCCAGTCCAACGCCGCCATTTGCGCGGTCGTCAGCGCGGCAATCGACGCGGTGCGCAACACATTCAAATCGTCCACTTCCAGCGACGCGACGGCATCCGTCGTCAGCGCCGCAACCTGTACCGCATCCAATGCCGCGGCCTGCGCCGTCGTCAGCGCAATGACCTGGTCCATCGTCAGCGCGGCAACTTGCCTGGTGGACCAGCCTGGCAGTGCGGCAGGCTTCAACCACGCCAGCGTTTCCGGCGCCAATGCCGCCAGCGCCGCCGTGGACAATGCGCGTAATTGCTGCGATTGCAGCGCGGCCGCCTGGCTGGTCTGCATGCCGGCAACCGCATCCGAAGTCAGGCCGCCCAGCGCGGCCGTGGAAAACGCCAGTATTTGCGCCGGCGTCAGCCCGGCCCATTGTTCGCTGGACAAGGCGGCCACCTGTGCGGAATTCCACGCGCCCAGCAGCGACGATTTCAGGCCGGCAATGGTGTCGCGCCCCAGGAAGACCGCGGGCGCCGTCTGCAGTGCGGCAAATTGGCTGCTGTTGAACGCGGCCAGTTGCGCGGTCGTCAGCGAAGCCAGCTGTTCTGTGTCAAGGCCGCCATTGGCCAGTTGCGCAGTGGTCAATGCCGCCAACTGCAGCGGCGTCAGCGCGGACAACAGCGTCTCGTCCAGGGCGCGCAATTGGGCGGTCGACAGCGCCGCAATCACATTCGGCTTCAGCGCCGCAAAGTCGCCGGTTTCCAATTGCAGCAAAGTATCACTGCCCAGCGCCGCCACTTGCGTGCTGGTCAGCGCGGCGGCCTGCGTCGTGGTCAAACCCGCCAATTCCGCGTCCAGCACCGCCAATTGCTTCGACGTCAGTCCCGCCACGGTCAGAGGCTTGAGCCACGCGATTTGGCTGGAAGTCAGGCCATCCACTGCATTGGTCGACAGCGCGGCCGCCTGGCCCGGCGTCAGCGCACCAAATTGCATGGAATTCAAATACCCGACCTGGTCGAAATCGAGCCCGGCAATACCCGCCGAGGACAACGCGGCAATCTGGTCGCTGCGCAGCGCCGCCAACTGGGTGGACGTCATCTGCGCTACATATTGCGATGCCAGCGTGCCCAGCATCGGCGCCTTCAATTCAAGGATGGCCGCCGTACTCAGATAAGCCAGCGGGCCGCCCGGCAGTGCGCCAAACTGCACGCTGTTCAATGCCGCCAGCTGCGCCGGCGTCAGCGCGGCCAATTGCGCCGTGCTGAAGCCCGCAGCCAATTGCGCCGTGGTCAGCGCCGCCAGCTGCACGCTGGTCAGCGCCCGCACGTGCGCAGTGCCCAGTCCGGCCAGCTGGCTGGACGTCAGGGCCGACAGCACGCTGGCTTTCAATGCCGCCACGTCCACGGTTTCCAGCACCGCCAATCCCGACGAACCCAATGCCGCCATCTGGCGCGACGTCAGGGTTGCCGCTTGCGCGGTGGTCAGCGCCACCAGTTGCTGCGTGCCCATACCAGCCAGTTGGGTCGACGTCAGGGCGGCAAAGGCCGTCAGCGACAGGAAGGCCAACTGGCGGCTGTCGAGCGCGGCAAGGGCGGCGGTCGACAAATTGGCCAGCACGGACGCGGGCAAGACACTCAGCTGGCCGGTGCCAAAGGCGTGCACCTGCTCCGACGACAATCCGGCTATGCTGGCGCTCGGCAGCGCCGCCAGGTGCGCCGACCCCAGCGCGGCCATCTGATGCGTGCCGAAGGCCGCCAGCTCGGCGGAATTCAGCGCCGCCAGCATGGCGGGATTCAAGCCGGCCAGTGCGGCCGTGCCAAGGAAATCTGCCGGGCTGCCCGGCAGCGCGGCGAATTGCGTGGAACTGAGCGCCGCCATTTGCCGCGAACTGAGCGCGGCAATCTGGTTGCTCGTCAGTCCGGCCAATTGCGCGGAGGTCAACGCGACGATTTGCCACGTGGTCAGCGCGCGCAGCGACGCATCCGGCAGCGCCTGCAATTGCGCAGAGTCCAGCTTGCCGATCACGGGCGCCGGCAACACGGCGATGTCCGACGTTTCCATTGCCGCCAGGCCCACAGTGCCGAATGCGGCCAGCTGGCTGGTGCCCAGCGCCGCCGCTTGCAGCGTGGTCAGGTATTTGATTTGCGCGGTGTCGAGCGCCGCCAGTGCCGACGTCTTCATGCCGTTCAGCACGGCCGGTTTCAATGCGCCGATTTCTTCGCTGCCCAGGCCATCGAGCGTATCGAGGTCCAGGCTGTTCATTTGCGCGGCGGTCAGCGCGCCGGCCTGGAGCGCGGACAGCGCCCGCAATTGCGCACTGTCCAGGCCTCCCAGCGCGGCCGACGTCAGCGCGACGATTTGCGCGGTATTGAACGCCGTCAGCTGCAAGGTCGACAAGTCCGCCACCTGCACCGATGTCAGGGCGGCCACCGCGGCCGGCTTCAGGCCGCCGATATTGACCAATGCCGACGCCGGCAAGACCGTGACCTGGCTGGCCGTCAGTGCGGCCAGGTGCGCGGTATTCCAGACAGCCAGTTGCGCCGAGGTCAAGCCATTGGACAGTTGCGCCGTCGTCAGCGCCACCACCTGGGCCGGTGTCATGGCCCGCATCACGGCGGTGCTGAGCGCCGCCAGTTGCGCGCTCGACATGCCGACAAACGTCGCGGCCGACAATGCGGCAAAGTCGCGGGTTTCCAGCGCCGCCATCTGCGCCGTGGTAAATGCCGCCAGGTCATCGGATTTGAACGCGGCCACCTGCGCCGTGGTCAGCGCGACGATCTGCGCCGTATCCAGGCGCGCCAGCAGCGCCGTGGGCAAGGCGATCAGCGCCGCCGGCGTGATGGCGGCGATATGATGGCTACCCAGTCCCGGCAAGGACGCGCTGGACAAGGCCGACAGCGCGGCCGGCAACAGCCTGGCAATCTGCAGCGTTCCCAGCGACGCCAGCTGGCTGGACGACAGGCCCGGCATGGCGGCGGTCGGCAATGCCACCAGTTGCGCCGTCGTCAGCGCCAGCAATTGCGCGCTGCTCCAGTGCGCCAGGTCGGCGGACGACAGTTTGCCGATCGCGGCAGCGGACAAGGCGCGCACGTCGGCCGTGTCCAGCACGGTGTACAAGTCGTCGGGCAGCGCATCGAATTGCGCCCCACTCAGGACGGCGAACTGCGCCGACGTCAGCGCAGCGGCCTGGTCGATATCGAAGCCCTGCGCCAGTTGTTCCGTGCCCAGCGCCGCGATTTGCGCGGTTTTCAGCGCCCGTACCTGCAGCGTGCTCAACGCGGCCACCTGCGCGGAAGACAAGCCCGCAATGGCATTGGTTTTCAGTACCGCCAGGTCGCTGCTCTCCAGCGCGGCGATGCCGGTGGCGCCCAGCGCACGCACAGTGGCGCTGCCGAGCGCGGCGGCTTGCGCCGTGGTCAGCGCCGCCAATTGCGTGGCGGACAAGCCGGCGGCTTGCGATGTCGTCAGGCCGGCCAGGGTCGCCGGCTTGAGGGCCGCCATCGGCAGGGTCGGCAGCGCTGCCAGCGACGCCAGCGGCAAGGCGGCCAGTTGCGCACTGGCCAGCACGCCCGCTTGCGCGGTATTCAATGCCGCCACCTGGGCCGAGGTCACGCCCAGCGCCAGCTGCGCCGTGCTGAGCGCCGCCGTTTGCGCCGTGGTCAGCGAAGCAAAGCGCGACGCGCCCAGCGCGGCAATTTGCGTATTGCTGAACCCCGTCACGACTGCCGGGCGCAATGCGGCAACGTCCGCCGCCTCCAGCGCGGCAACGGCGGTCGCATCCAGGCCCGCCACTTGCAAGGTACCCAGTGCGGCGGCTTGCGCCGTGGTCAGCGCCGCCACCAGCGTGTCATCGATGGCCGCCACCTGGTCGCTGCGCAGGGCCGCGATGGCGGCGGTTTTCAACGCCGCCAGGTGGTTCGCCGTGAAAACGGCCAACGCGGTATTGGACAGCCCGGCCAAGCCAGCCGGCGCCAATCCGCCCACGGCGGCGGTCGATAGCACTGCTGCCCGTGTGCTGTCCAGCAACGATGTCTGTAAGGAAGTCAGTGCACCCACCTGCGCCGCTTGCAGCCCGCCCAATTGCACCGTACTCAGCGCGCTGAAGTGTTGCGTGCCGAGCGTGGCGATGGCCAGCGTTGGAAGCGCGCCGATTTGCGTAGCAGAAAACACGCGCAACTGAGCCGTGCTCAATGCCGCCAGATCAGAACTGGTCATACCAGCCATGGTCTCGTTCGACAAAGAGGCCAGCTGATCAGTTCGATAATTGGAAAGCGTAAAAGACATGCTATCTCGCAGGGCGTAAAGACGGAACTTTGATTTTATCTAAAAAACAAGATGCCGTCAGGAAAAATTCCTCTAGAAAAAAAAACGGCAAGACCGCAGTCTTGCCGTTTTTCAGCGCAAGGCGAGATCGCTCCCGCCCGCTACCGTTTATTTTGCAGCCAGGATGCCACCCAGGCCGGCGCTGCTGGACAGTGCCTTCAGACGCAGGTCGCTGTCGGTGGCTGCCAGGTCTGCCGCGCCATTCAGCTTGGCCGCATCGAACTGGCCAATCGCTGCCGCCAGGGTCGCCACGCTGTTGTTGACGTTGCTGCCGGCTTCCAGGGTCAGCGAACCGCTTGCTACCGGCGCCGCGCTGCCGAAGGTCGACATCGACTGCACCAGGCCGCTGACGTTGCCGCGCAGGTCGGCTGCACCCGGCGTCACGTTGCTGCCGGCGAACCAGACGTCGGCTGCCGCGTGGGTCTGGCCATCGGCGGTTTCGTAGGTGGACGTCATCCCCACGATATTGCCGTTGTTCAGCGACACATCGGACTTGCCGTTCAGGTTCAGCTTGCTGATGCTCAGGTCTGCCAGCGATTTCAGTTCGCTTGCATCGCTGACGCCGTCGGCGTTGCCATCCACCCACACTTTCAGGCTGCCGAAGGCGGCATCCGCGCTGGTGATGGCGCCGTCGCCGTTGCTGTCCAGTTCAGCCAGGGCTTCGTAACCGTTGCCGGCTTTCTGGCCGTTCGCCAGGGTGGTGCCGGAGCCGAACAGTTCGGAACCATCGTCGATGGCGCCGTTGCCGTTGCGGTCCAGGGCCAGCAAGCCGTCGCCGCCGCCCACCCAGCCGGTGCCAGCCTTGGAGCCGGTCGCCTGCATGTCGAACTGGACACCTGCGTTGAACGCCAGGGTATCGATACCGTTGTTGTTCAGGTCCAGCACGATCGGGGTGTAGAACGGGCTGTGGAAGGCGCCGATCTGATCCGTGGTCATCGCCTGGATCTGATCCGAGGTCAGTGCGCACACTTGCGCGCTGGCCAGGGTCGAGATTTGCAGCGTGGTCAGGCCCACCACCTGGTCGGTGGTCAGCGCGCGGATCGTCGCGGTCTTCAGCGCAGCCATATCGTTGGTCTCGATATTGGCGATCTGCGTGGTCGACAGCGCCTTGATCTGGGTGCTGGTGAAGCCGGCGAACTGCGCCGTCGTCATGCCGATCAACTGGTCGGTGGTCAGCGCGGCCACATGATCCGTGGTCAGGCCGCTGATGGCCGAGGTCTTCAGGGCAGCCAGGTCGCTGGTTTCCATCGCGGCAATCGCTGCCGTGCTGAAGCCTGCCATCTGGCTGCTGGTCAGCGCGGCCGCCTGGCCGGTGGTCAGCGAGACCATCTGATCCGTCGACAGGGCCGACAGCTGGACCGTTTTCAGGCCGGCGATCGACGAGGTCTTCAGTGCAGACAGGTCATCGGTTTCCAGCGCCGCCACCGAGTCGGACGACAGGGCCGCCACTTGCGACGAGCTCAGTACCGCAGCCTGGGCCGAGGTCAGGGCAACGATCTGCGCGGTGTTGAAGCCAACCGACAGCACGGCGGTGGTCAGGGCGGCAGCCTGGTTGGTACCCAGGGCGCCGATCTGGTCCGTCGTCAGGCCCGCAACTTGCAGGGTCTTCAGTGCGGCGATCACGTTGGTCTTCAGTGCGCTGATGTCATCCGTGCCGATTGCGCCAACCTGGTCGGAGGTCAGGGCGCCGAACTGCGCGGTGGTCAGTGCCGCCAGCTGGTTCGACGTCATGGCCAGTACTTGCGACGTCGTGAAGCCGTCGGTCAGCTGGCTGGTCTTCAGTGCAGCGATCTGGTTGGTGCCCAGGGCGCTGATCTGGTCGGTCGTGATGGCGCGCAGCTGGTCGGTGTTCAGACCAGTGATCGCGCTGGATTTCAGGACAGCCAGGTCGCTGGTTTCCATCGCAGCGACAGCCGCCGTGGTCAGGCCAGCCATTTGCGCGCTGGACAGCGCGGCAACCTGGTTGGTGCCCAGGGCAACGATCTGCTCGGTGTCCATCGCGTTCAGCTGTACCGTTTTCAGGCCGGCGATCGAGCTGGATTTCAGTGCCTGCAGGTCGTCGGTTTCCAGCGCAGCCACCGAGTCGGACGACAGCGCAGCCACTTGCGACGAGCTCAGGATGGATGCCTGCGCCGTGTTCAGTGCAACGATCTGGGCGGTGTTGAAGCCGTTGGCCAGGGCGTTGGTGGTCAGGGCTGCAACCTGGTTGGTGCCCAGGTTGTTGACCTGGTCGGTGGTCAGTGCAGCGATCTGATGCGTCTTCAGTGCGGCGATCACGTTGGTACGCAGGCCGATGATGTCGGACGTTTCAATCGCGGCAATCGCGTCGGACGACAGCGCGCCGAACTGCGACGTCGACAGGCCGGCCAGCTGGGCCGAGGTCATGGCCACGATCTGGCTGGTGGTGACGCCGTTGGCCAGCTGGTTGGTGGTCATCGCAGCGATCTGGGCCGACGTCATGTTGCCAATCTGGTCGGTCGTGATGGCGGCCACCTGGTCGGTGGTCATGCCGGCAATCGCGTTGGTCTTCAGCGCGGCCAGGTCGTTGGTTTCCAGGGCGGCGATGGCGGCGGTGCTCAGGCCAGCCACTTGTGCGCTGGACAGTGCTGCAACCTGGTTGGTGCCCAGGGCGACGATCTGGTCGGTCTTCAGTGCGTTCAGCTGCACGGTTTTCAGGCCGGCGATCGCGCTGGATTTCAGCGAGGACAGGTCATCGGTTTCCAGGGCGGCGATCGAATCGGACGACAAGGCTGCTGCCTGTGCCGAGCTCAACGTCGCAGCTTGCGCGGTGTTCAGTGCAACGATCTGGGCGGTGTTGAAGCCGTTGGCCAGCGCGTTGGTGGTCAGGGCGGCGATCTGGTTGGTGCCCAGTGCGCCGACCTGGTCGGTCGTCAGCGCGGCAACCTGCACGGTCTTCAGTGCGGCGATCACGTTGGTGCGCAGGCCGATGATGTCGGACGTTTCAATCGCGGCAATCGCATCGGACGTCAGCGCAGCGAACTGTGCGGTCGACAGGCCGGACAACTGCGACGACGTCATGGCCACCACTTGCGAGGTGGTCAAGCCTTCGGCCAGTTGCTTGGTGGTCATGGCGGCCACTTGCGACGACGTCATCGCGCCGATCTGGTCGGTCGTGATGGCGGCCACCTGGTCGGTGGTCATGCCCGAAATCGCATTGGTCTTCAGCGCGGCCAGGTCGTTGGTTTCCAGCGCAGCGATGGCGGCGGTGCTCAGGCCGGCAACTTGCGAGCTGGACAGGGCTGCAACCTGGTTGGTCTGCAATGCCACGATCTGGTCGGTATCCAGCGCATTCAGCTGCACGGTCTTCAGGCCGGCAATCGCGCTGGACTTCAGCACGGACAGGTCGTCGGTTTCCAGCGCGGCGACCGAATCGGACGACAGCGCAGCCACTTGCGACGAGCTCAGGATGGATGCCTGCGCCGTGTTCAGTGCAACGATCTGGGCGGTGTTGAAGCCGTTGGCCAGGGCGTTGGTGGTCAGGGCCGCGACCTGGTTGGTGCCCAGGTTGTTGACCTGGTCGGTGGTCAGTGCAGCGATCTGATGGGTCTTCAGGCCGGCAATGATGTTGGTCTTCAGGCCGATGATGTCCGACGTTTCAATCGCGGCAATCGCTTCGGTCGACAGCGAGCCGAACTGAACCGTGTTCAGGGCGCCCAGCTGGGCCGAGTTCAGCGCAACCACCTGGCTGGTGGACAGGCCGTTGGCCAGCTGGTTGGTGGTCATGGCGCCGACTTGCGACGACGTCATCGCGCCGATCTGGTCGGTGGTCAGGGCCGCCACCTGGTCGGTGGTCATGCCGGAAATCGCATTGGTCTTCAGCACGGCCAGGTCGTTGGTTTCCAGCGCGGCGATGGCGGCGGTGCTCAGGCCGGACACTTGGGCGCTGGACAGTACGGCAACCTGGTTGGTGCCCAGGGCCACGATCTGGTCGGTATCCAGGGCGTTCAGCTGCACGGTTTTCAGGCCGGCAATCGCGCTGGACTTCAGGACGGACAGGTCGTCGGTTTCCAGGGCGGCGATCGAATCGGACGACAGCGCGCCGACTTGAGCCGAGCTCAGGGTTGCAGCCTGCGCGGTGTTCAGCGCAACGATCTGGGCGGTGTTGAAGCCGTTGGCCAGGGCGTTGGTGGTCAGCGCGGCGACCTGGTTGGTGCCCAGGTTGTTGACCTGGTCGGTGGTCAGTGCGGCGATCTGGTGGGTCTTCAGGCCGGCAATGATGTTGGTCTTCAGGCCGATGATGTCCGACGTTTCAATCGCGGCAATCGCTTCGGTCGACAGCGAGCTGAACTGAACAGTGTTCAGGGCGCCCAGCTGGGCCGAGTTCAGCGCGACCACCTGGCTGGTGGACAGGCCGTTGGCCAGCTGGTTGGTGGTCATGGCGCCGACTTGCGACGACGTCATCGCACCGATCTGGTCGGTGGTCAGGGCCGCCACCTGGTCGGTGGTCATGCCGGCGATCGCGTTGGTCTTCAGTGCGGCCAGGTCGTTGGTTTCCAGCGCGGCGATGGCGGCGGTGCTCAGGCCGGCAACTTGGGCGCTGGACAGCACGGCAACCTGGTTGGTGCCCAGGGCAACGATCTGGTCGGTATCCAGGGCGTTCAGCTGCACGGTTTTCAGGCCGGCAATCGCGCTGGACTTCAGCACGGCCACGTCATCGGTTTCCAGGGCGGCGATCGAGTCGGACGACAGCGCGGCCACTTGCGACGAGCTCAGCGTTGCAGCCTGCGCCGTGTTCAGCGCGACGATTTGCGCCGTGTTCAGGCCGTTGGCCAGTACGTTGGTGGTCAGCGCGGCGATCTGGTTGGTGCCCAGTGCGCCCACCTGGTCGGTGGTCAGTGCGGCAGCCTGGTGCGTCTTCAGTGCGGCAATCGCGTTGGTCTTCAGTGCGGAAATGTCATCCGTGCCGATCGCGGCGATGGCGTCGGACGTCAGCGCGCCGAATTGCGTGGTGTTCAGTGCGCCCAGCTGGGTCGACGTCAGGGCGGCCACCTGGCTGGTGGTCAAGCCTTCGGCCAACTGCTTGGTGGTCAGGGCCAGTACCTGGCCCGAGGTCAGCGCGCTGATCTGGTCGGTGGTGATGGCGCCCACCTGGTCGGTGGTCAAGCCGGCAATCGCGTTCGATTTCAGCGCGGCCAGGTCATTGGTTTCCAGGGCGGCGATGGCGGCGGTGCTCAGCGACGATACTTGCAGGCTGGACAGGGCGGCAACCTGGTTGGTGCCCAGTGCCACGACCTGTTCGGTATCCAGCGCATTCAGCTGCACGGTCTTCAGGCCGGCAATCGCGCTGGTTTTCAGGGCGGCCAGGTCGTCGGTTTCCAGTGCGGCGATGGAGTCGGAGGTCAGGGCAGCGACTTGCGACGAGCTCAGCGTTGCAGCCTGGGCCGTGTTCAGGGCCACGATTTGCAACGTCGACAGGGCATTGGCCAGCACGTTGGTGGTCAGTGCGGCGATCTGGTTGGTGCCCAGGTTGGCAACCTGGTCGGTGGTCAGGGCAGCAGCCTGGGCCGTTTTCAGGGCGGCGATCTGGCTCGACTTCAGGCCGGCCAGGTCGGACGTTTCAATCGCGGCGATGCCATCGCTGGACAGTGCGCCGAACTGGACCGTCGACAGGGCGCCCAGTTGGCTGGAATTCATTGCTGCAACCTGGCTGGTGGACAAGCCATTGGCCAGCTGGTTGGTGTTCAGTGCGCCGACTTGGGCGTTGGTCAGTGCGCCGATCTGGTCGGTGGTGACGGCGACGATCTGATCGGTGGTCAAGCCGCCGATGGCGCTCGATTTCAGCGCGGCCAGGTCATTGGTTTCCATCGCAGCGACGGCATTGGTGGTCAGTGCGGCCACTTGTGCGCTGCCGAATACGGAAACTTGCTGGGTGTTCAGCGAAACCACCTGGTCGCTGGTCAGGACACCCATCTGTACAGTTTTCAGGCCGGCAATCGCGCTGGTTTTCAGGGCGCTGATGTCGTCGGTTTCCATCGCGGCGATGGAGTCGGACGACAGCGCAGCCACTTGCGCGGAGCTCAGGACGGCAGCCTGGGTCGAGGTCAGGGCGACGATCTGGTTGGTGGCGAGGCCGGTCGACAGTTGCAGCGTGGTCATTGCTGCAATCTGGTTGGTGCCCAGCGAACCGATCTGGTCGGTGGTCAGCACGGACAGTTGCGTCGACTTCAGGGCTGCGATGGCGTTGCTGCGCAGGCCGGTAATGTCCGACGTTTCAATCGCAGCCAGCGCATCCGTGTTCAGCGCGGCGGCTTGCAGCGTGGTGATCGCGCCGAACTGGGACGAGGTCATCGCCGCAGCCTGCGACGTGGACAACACACCCAGCTGGGCCGTATTGAATGCCGGGATCTGGGACGAAGTAAATACCCCCATTTGATCCGTGGTCAGAGCACCGAATTGGTCGGTATTCAAACCGGCAATGTCGGAGGTCGCCAGACTGGCAATCTGCAAAGTCGATAAATTAGCAATCTGCAACGTAGTCAAGCTGGTGACGATGCTCATTTCATTCTCCTAGGGGTACTACAGAATTCTGAGTGGGTATGAAAGGGAGCCGACTGGCGCCATTCCCTACCGATGTTTTAAAAAGTCTTGCTTGAATTTGTGTTCACAACTGCTGAAACCAGTCGCCGAAGACTCCGCTTTTCATTCTTAACGACAACAGAGCCGTTTACTTTAGTAAACAAAAGGGGGCAGTTTGGCCCTCAATCCGACGGTGCGCCAAGTACAAAGCGACCGCTGCAAGCCTTTCGTTAAGTAAACTTTTAACGGCTAAAGTTTACGGGACGCAATTACGAGTATAACGTAAGTGTTCCAGGCAAAATTTGCCTTGGGGCACCTTTTTTCGCATTGTCTCCGGTCTGCAACTAGGCAGTCATGCAAGTGACAAGCTGTCACCACGAAGTGGCTAGACAGGTTGGCACAGCTTATTTTATGAAGGAAATACAACCGGCAGATGACAAGCAGACCGCCCTTCCCGCCCCTGTTCGCCGTTTAGCGGTAGCGGTTGACGATGTCCTGGTAGGCGCCGTCGGCGCGCATGGCTTTCAGCGCCGCATTGAAACGGTCGCGCACGTCGCGGTCGGCAAAGGCGGCGGCAAACACGGTGGTATTGGGGAAAATGTCGTGGTATTCCACTTCGTCGTCGGTTTTCATGGACCCGGCCAGCTGGCGCCGGTACCAGTGGAAGACGTAGCGGTCGACCACGATGACGTCGACCCGGCGCGCCCAGAACACGCGGGCCTGGGCATCCTGGGTGCTGCTCTGGAAGTAATTGTCGCGGAAACGCCCCTGTTCATCCGGCCGGTAGCGCGCTGCGAAGGCCGGTCCCAGGTCGGCCCAGCCCCGTTGCCAGATGACGAAGCGGTATTGGTCGAGGTCCATGTCGCTGGCCAGGCGGATGCGGTCGGCCTTGCGGGAAATCGCGATATTGACGTACTCGACCACGCCGTCCGAGTAATACACGCCCGGCTCGTCCTTGCCATGGACCGACATGATGATATCGGCCTGCCCGCCTTTCAGCGCCGGCAGCATACGGGATTTCGACATCACTTCGCTTTTCATGCCAAAACCCAGCCGGGCCAGCGCGGCGCGCGCCACATCGACTTCGATACCGGCCACATTGCCGGCGCCATCCACATACACGTACGGGGGACGGTCGATATTGAAGCCGACCTTGAGGTCGGCCGCCGGCACGGACTGGCAAGCCAGCACCAGGGCAATCCAGATGGACCAGCGCGTCACAATGTCTCCCGGGGCCGTCGCATGATGGCATCGTTATATATAGATAGCGCGACAATCTGACTGTAATGCAGCCGCCGGCATGGGACAAGCGCCGGGCGGCGGAAAGTGCTACCCTCGCCACAACATGAAGCGCAGACCATTCCTGACCTTTGCCGCGCTCAGTGCGGCCTTGCCCCATGCCGGCGCGGCGCCGCTGGCGGCGATGCGCATCGTCACCACCCATTTGCCGCCACTGGTGCTGGAAAACCAGCCGAAACGCCCCGGCGCATTGCAGGAACTGGTGGCGGAATTGTGCAAACGCGCGGGGCTGTCGCCAGACACGGCGTTCGTCCCGTGGCGCCGCGCCCTGTTCCTGGCCACCACCATGCCGGCCACGGCGATTTATCCGCTGACCCGGCTGCCGGAGCGGGAAGCGCAATTCCGCTGGCTGGCGCCGCTGTACGACGAACATTATGTTTTTGTCGCCCCGCGCGGCAAACGCTTCGACATCGGCCAGCCCGAACGGATGAAAAACACCCGCATCGCCATACTGCGGGGTGCGGCGCAAATAGTGATGTTGCGGGAACTGGGCTACCACCACTTTGTCGAAGCCCGGTCCATCGACGAAGTCCACCGCTTCCTGGTGGGCGGCATGGCCGACGCTTCGTTTGGCGAACGCAACATCATCCGCGCCTCGCTGAAAAGCCGTCACGCGGAAGCGGATTTCGACGTCAGCGCGCCGGTGCGCACGACCACCGCCTGGCTGGCGGGTTCGCTGGATTTCACGGCGGACGATGCGCAACTGTTCAAGCGCTTGGCCGACGCCATGGCGGCCGATGGCGCCAGCAAAAAGATCCTGGCGAAATACGGGCTGGAATAACGCCGCGGCGCGGGGTATGGCGCCGCGGCGTTATTCCTTGCCGGGCGTGGCCGCCAGTTCACGCGCCTTGATGGCGCTCATCAAGCCCAGCAAGGTGCTGAAGGCGTTGCTGTCGGCGCCGCCCATCTGCACTTGCGGCACCAGCGGCACTTTCGCCGCTTCAAACGCTTCGGCCAGGCGCAGCATCACGGTTTGCGTCAGCTGCTTGTCGGCGCCCTCGCCCTGCATGGCTTCAGACTTGGCCTGGATCGCCGCCGCTTCCGCCTCGCCCACCGAGCGGATCGCGGAAGCGCGGCCCGAACCTTCCATCTCTTGCTTGAAGCGTTCGGCCTGCGCCAGCGCCTCGATTTCCTGGCGGCGCTTCTCGGCCGCCTTGACGTTGGCCGCACCCTGGTTTTCCTTGATCGAGATGTCCACCAGCGAGCCGGTCAACTCTTTCTGCTTGGCGGCGCGCTGCTCGGCTTCGTTCAGCTCGCGCTCCTTGTCGGCGGCGATCTGCTTTTGCGCGAACGTTTCCACCTGTTCGCGCGCGATCTGGCGGTCGCGCAACTGCGCCATGATGTTTTCGATCTTGTTGTCGCCTTCCTGGGGTTTCGGCGTGCCGATCAACACTTCCTGGAATTCCAGCGAATAGGCCTGGAAGCGCTGGCGCATGTCTTCCGACGCGTTGGCCTGCAATTCGCTGCGCGACTGGATCAGTTCAATGAAGGTCTTGGTCTGTGACACGTTCTTGAAGTACGACGACACCATCGGGTCCAGCGTCTGTTCCACCAGTTGCGCCACATTGCCGAAGCGCTGCACCACCATCGGCGCCTTGCGGTAATCGATGTGCACCACCACCGACAGCGGCAATTGCGGTTCGAATGCATCCTTGGTAATGAGCGTGATTTCGCGCAGGTTCTTGTCGAAGTTGGAGCCGCTTTCGCCCGACTTCCACATCAGCACAAAGTTCGTGGTGGGCACCAGTTCGATCTTGCCCGCGTACGTGTTGAACGCGTACTTGCCAGGCATGAGCGGATCGCGCCAGACGCCGCGGCAACCGCTTTCCACCAGTTCGCCGTGCGTGTATTCGGTGCCGGACAAGTCGGCGCCCTTGTGGCCGGTATAAGACACCACCACACCGACAAAGCCGACCGGGATCACGGTTTTCTTGATGAATTCCACCGTCGCGAACAGGCGGTTGATGAAGTACGTGCCCTCCACCAGCACCCGTTCCTGGCGGCCGCGGCGCCCGCCGGCGGCGAGGAATTTTTCCGGCTCCTGGAACGCGTTGTGGCTGTCCCCGACATCGGGCGCCAGCAATTCATCCTTCACCAGGCCGGGACCGTCCTGCACCGTCACCACGGCCAGCTGGTCGGAATCGTGCGAGCCGGTGGTTTCCTTGATCACGACCGGCGTAAAGCCGCTGCGTTCATCGAGCAAGCCGCGCATCTGCTCGTAATACGCCTTTTCCTTGGCGTCCAGCGACATCGAGTACGTCGCCTCTTCCGTCATCACGACAAACAGGGCGGGATTGATGATGTGCGTCCCTTCGCGCAGGATCATGCGCTGCGGGCCTTTCTGGCCGCCGTTGCCAAGGAAGGCGCGCACGTCGCGGAAGTCGGCAATGGCGGCATTGTCGGCCAGCGTCTGTCCGGCGGGCAGGTCGATGCCGTCGCGCGCGAAGACGTAGCCGATGGTGCCCTGCGTGACGGACACCATGGGATGAATGTGGACGCGGTACTGGAACGGCGCGAAGAAGTGGAAACCACCACGGCGGAGTTCAGGTTGCAGGCCGGCTTCGCCGTTCAATGCGAGCAACCCGCTTTGCACGGAGCCGGAAGGGCTCCACAGTTTTTCGACGACCCCGATACGGTCGTTCGGGATGTACTTGATGACACCAGAGACCAGCAACAGCAACAACACGATCAACAATACAGCGGCGACTACCATCAGGCCGACTAACGGGCCAGCAAGCAGGCTAGACATACATACCTTTCGGTTGTGGAGAAGACTGGGAATACGGATGCGGACAGGACGACGTCCGTGCGGCGCGAAGGCGCACGCAAGAGGCGGGCGCCGTCAGCGCGGCGGCGGCGCCGCGACGGGAGAATTCGGGGAGTGGGGGTTGGCATATGCCGTTTTGCACAAGCCGGTCGCGTGGGCGATCAGGCGGGGCAGAGGGGGCGCGGAACGCGCCGGTGACACTGAATCAAACACGATTATTGTTGTTGCTCTTCAGTAAGTTCGTGAATTCATTCTGGCATAAATTGATAAAAATTAAAGATGCTGCACTGCGATTAGAGGAAGGACTCTAAAAACCGCAACGACATCAGGCAGCGCGCCGCAGGGCCGGCTCGGCGGCAAACAGCGCTTCCAGCCAGCGCGCGAATGCCTGCATCTTGGGCGACGCCATGCGCCCCTGCGGATAGACCAGCGATACGGGCATCGGCGTCGGCGGCGTATCGTGCAACACCTGCACCAGCGCGCCGCTGGCGAGGTGGCGGTCCGCCAGGTAGGTGGCGGTCTGTATCAGGCCCAGCCCCTGCAGGCCCAGCGTGACGTAGCCTTCGGCGTCGTTGGTTGCCAGCATGCCGGCCATGTCGATCTTGCGCACCGCGTCGCCATCGATGAAGGCCCAGTCGAAGGGGCGTCCGGTCCGCCCCGAAAAATGCAGGATGGCCGTATGCCGCGCCAGGTCGTCCAGCGATTGCGGCGTGCCATGCGCGGCGAGATAGGAAGGCGCGGCGCAGGTCACGAAGCGCATGGTGCCGATCTGGCGGCCGATCAGCGCGGAGTCCTGCAGCTCGCCCGCGCGCAGCGCGCAATCGATGCCTTCGCGCACCAGGTCCGCCAGCCTGTCGCTGAGGCTGAGCACCAGTTCAACATCCGGATACGCGCGGCGGAATTCCCCCAGCCGGGGCAGCACCACGTTGCGGCCCACCGCGCCGCCCAACTCCACGCGCAGCCGGCCCTGCGGCCGCGTGGCATCGCTGGCGCGGAACGGCGCTTCGGCTTCGTCCACGGCGGCAAGGATGGCCATGCAATGGCGGAAGTAGGCAGCGCCGTCACTGGTCAGCGACAGCGTGCGCGTGGTGCGCTGCAACAGTTGCGTGCCGAGATAGGCTTCCAGCTTCTGGATGGTTGCCGTCAGCGCGGCGCGCGGCAGGTCGAGCGTTTCCGCCGCCTTGGTGTAGCTGTTCGCCTCCACGATGCGGACAAAGGTTTGCATGGCTTTCAGGCGGTCCATCGCGCTCCTGACGTTCATTGTTCATTTAATGTGAAAAGTATAGGGCATTTGTTTGCTAATTATCTTTGCCGCACCGTCCCGCACAATGGCTGCAACCTTTCCACCACTGGAGTTTCCTCATGAAAAACGATATTTCACGCGGCATGGTGGCCTTGCTGGCCGGCGCCTCCGGCCTGATTGCCGCCAGCCTGTATTACGCGCAACCGCTGGTCGGCCCCATCAGCGCGGCGACCGGCTTGTCGCCTGCGGCAGCGGGCCTGATTGTGACCCTGACGCAGGCCGGCTATGCCATCGGCCTGTTGTTCGTGGTCCCGCTGGGCGACCTGCTGGAAAACCGCAAGCTGGTGTTCTGCGCCCTGCTGTTCGCGGCGGCGGCGCTGGCGGCAGCGGCAGCCAGCCACAGCGCCACGCAATTCCTGCTGGCGTCGCTGGCCATCGGCCTCGGCTCGGTCGCGGCCCAGGTGCTGGTGCCGTTCGCCGCCCACCTGTCGCACGAGGCGACGCGCGGGCAGACGGTGGGCAAGGTGGTGAGCGGCCTGCTGCTGGGGATCATGCTGGCGCGTCCCGCTGCCAGCCTGATTGCCGATCACGCCAGCTGGCGCGTGGTGTTCAGCACCGCATCCGTGCTGGTGGCGCTGCTGGCCTTCGTGCTGCGTGCGCGGCTGCCGGAACGGGTGCCGTCTTCAGGTCTGACTTACGGCGCCCTGATCGGCTCGCTGTGGCGCCTGTTCCGCACCACGCCGGTATTGCGCCGCCGGGCGGCTTATCACGCCGGCCTGTTCGGCGCCTTCAGCATGTTCTGGACGGTGGCGCCCCTGGTGCTGGAAGGTGAACGCTTCCACCTGTCCCAGACCGGCATTGCGCTGTTCGCCCTGGCCGGTATGGCAGGCGCCATCGCCTCGCCCTTCGCAGGCAAGCTGGCCGACAAAGGCCATACGCTGGCGGCGACGGCCGGCGCGCTGCTGCTCGGCATCCTGGGTTTTGCGCTGCCACTGTGGGAACCAGCGTCGCGTCCGGTCGCGCTGGGCATGCTGGTGATCGCCGCCATCGTGCTGGACATGGGCGTGGCCGCCAACCTGGTGCTGGGCCAGCGCGCCCTGTTCGCCATGGGCGCGGAAGTACGTAGCCGCTTGAACGGCATTTACTTTGCGCTGTTCTTCGCGGGCGGGGCACTTGGTTCGGCCACCGGCGCCTGGATGCTGGCCACCCACGGCTGGCGGGCGGCCCTGCTGACCGGCATGGCTTTCCCGGCCGCGGCCCTGCTGTGCTGGATCACGGAAGCGCTGGCCGTGCGTACTGTGGCTGCGAGCCAGCGCGCCTGACCGCCAATGTAAAAGCCCCGTAACGTGATTGCGTTACGGGGCTTGGTTCACAACCGGTTCCGGGATCGGTTTAGAACGGTTGTGCGTACCTGCGGACGTAAACAACGATGTCAACAGTTGCATCGCGCCCGTAGCTTCGGGCTCCGTGTACACCTTTCGCTGGGCAATCTGTCGGCGCTTGTAAACAACGTGGCCACCTCTACACCTTGAACTAACTGAGTTTAGTTCAACGATTTCGATCAGCCCGATAGATCTCTGTGTCGTTCCGCATTAGAAAGAACGGACAGCCGTGGCCGCCCAGGGCGCTCTAGACTTGTACTTGGTGTGCTGGCGGTTGCTAGCTGCAGACGTGCGGCCGCAGCGTCGAGCCAAGTGCGGATGTCGACCGCAAACCAACACGCTTTGCGCTTCTATGGGAACGCCCTCATCGGCAACTCGCTGCGGTAGCCCATTTGGCTGACAGCCTCGGGCGACGTAGAGAGCAGCTCGGCGAGCTCGTGGCGATTAATGATCGCCTGATCGGCCATACGAGCAAACGTCACGCGGATATCTTGGGTCAGCACTTTTGTCATCTTTTTTCTCCTGCGTTGATGATGAACACAGAGTACGGGGTGACCATGACCCGTAAATGGGCCCTTTTTGAAGTTGAGGACTGGTCATGGACGCAGGCGCCATGCCAGCCGGGCCACAGGACCGGTTCTTTGGCTGAGATCGCGAGTTTTACGTAGAATGCCTGTTTCCCCCCAGGCAACGGAGCGGTCGTGCCGAAAGAAAAACCTGTCAATCACATCCAAAAGATCGCATTCTGCGGCCTGCGCCGCCTCAACCCCTTCGTTTTTTCCGCCGGCGATCCTTTCCCGGCTTGGCTGCGCGCACGCGCATGGCATGAATTCGGCGACGTCAACGTGTTTATTGGCGCGAACGGCGCCGGCAAGTCTACTGTTTTGGAACTAGTGGATTTGTTGCGCAATCCGGACCGTTTAGTGACGCTACCGCGCGAAAACCAGACGGCCTTCGAATTGAGCGCCTTCGACATCATCCTGTCGGACGGAGCGCAATTGATCGGCATGGCGAAGTCGCACGCGATCAACGGCCAACCGGACGCTGACAATATCGACCGGACGACACGCCGCCTCGACATCCAGTTTGTCACCCTGCTGGGAGGCAAAGGAGACGACAAGTACCTCAATTTCAACCGAAACATCAGCAAAATCGAACTCGATGGGGATTCGAGTGAGTGCCTGCGCCAGGGTTTCTCCCGCTTCGGGGTCGAGATCGCTTATTGGGAGCCATCCGCGCCTGTGTCGGCCACGGCGCTGGTAGACGAACTAAATGCCGCGCGCGTCTATCTGTGCGGCATCGTCTCCGAAACGGAATGGATGGATCGCCATGCGCCCCCGGGCTGGGACGGCGTGGGCAGCAAAATCCGCCAGACGCCTTGTTACGCGGCCGAGGACGAGCGCGTCGGCATCTATCTTTCCGACGATGCACGTCAGCATAATATGGTGCCGGTCACGGCGCTGCCAGCGGGCTGGCGCCAACTGGGGTCAATCCTGACCTGGCTGAAGCACGTTCCAGACGGCGCAATCTGTCTCCTCGAAGAGCCGGAGACCCATTTACATCCGCACCTGCAGCGCTATCTAGCGCGTCGGATCGGCGACATCGCCCAGAAGCGGCGCCTGCAGCTGTTCATTGCCACTCATTCCACGGTGTTCCAGCAAATGAATGCTTGGCCACACGGCGTGCGGCTGTTCGAGGCGCGTCCGACCGAATTGTCCACCTTGGATTCGGCCTGGCGGGTGCTCGATGCGCTCGGCATCAAGGGCTCGGACCTGTCGCAAAGCAACGGTGTAATTTGGGTCGAGGGACCGTCCGACCGCCTGTACGTCAAGCACTGGATCAAGCTGTACTGCCAAGCCAAGGGCCTGCCGGAACCGCTAGAGAACGTCGAGTATTCGTTCTTGCTGTATGGCGGCGCGGCGCTGAACCACTTCGGCATCGACGAGATCGATGCCTTCATCGACATGCTCAGGATTAACCGCAACCTCGCCATCGTCATGGACCGCGACCTGGACTTCGTCGACGACCCGGACGGCAAGCTTATCTGCATGCGCCCGTCGTCCGCCAAGCAGAGGGTCCTCTCCGCGCTAGCCGCCTTCGAAGGTGCGCGCACCCATGCATGGGTCACTGACGGGTACACCATCGAGTCTTACCTACCCCACGCGCTTCAGACCGAACATTTCGACGTCGACAACGGCCGTCTCGTATTGAAGAAGCACCGCAACAAGGTAGCCATCGCCAACCAATACGTCCGCACCCACGCGCGCTGGGACGGCTGCGCCGACCGCCCCGACACGCTGCTGACGCGCATCGAGGCACTAGTGGACGCTCTTCGCGCCTGGAACCGCTAGGGTCAATCTGTCTGAATTTAGAGTAGCTATAAAACTGGTGAGCTGACTTGTTTACGTCATGCGCGGGTACGTGGAAGTGCCAAACCGTTGTTTACGTCTCAGACCATCCCATAATGCAAAAGCCCCTGTAACTTCAATCAGTTACAAGGGCTTCTTTACACTACGGCGTTAGGTACGTACTAGAACGGTTATGCCTACTAAAAAGTGTTGTTAGCCCCCTCCATGAGAGTGAGTGAATGCCCAATCCAGTCATCAGATTGTTGGCAACCTTGATGGACGCACACTTTTTTATAGTAAATATCGGGCTCAAGGCCTCGATTTGTGGGCAAGCAACCGGCTTTACGGGATACTGCCGCGGCGCGATCCAAGATTTATTTACGCAATCGCCAGCGCTGTGTGCAATGCCGAGCGAGCAGATCATTTGATTGGCGCCGGAGCCTCTCCTAACGGCCGGCTGGCCCTGCCTGCACTTGCCGTAAAGAAGCATTGAGATACCATTTGCCTCACGATGCGCGGCGCACTTCGGCCAGCTGCGGACTGCTTAGTCAACTACTTCTGAGCTACATCTCATACTAATTTTCGGGAGGGAGAATTGCCGTAAGCGTCGTCTCCGCACCGTGTAGACACTCGACAGCTTCAGACGCAAAGTAGTCCCCACTATTTTTGGTGGGGACTATTTTGGTAGGTGAAGCAGAACAGAAGAAGCGCCGACGCAGCACGAACTACCCGCTGGCGTTCAAGCGGCAGCTGGCGCAGCAAGCTTGCGATGAGTCGGTGTCGGTAGCCCAGTTGGCGCTGCAGCACGGGCTGAACACGAACATGCTGTTTCGCTGGCGACGCCAACTGCGAGCCGGCTTGCTCGACACGACAGCGCAGTTTCTGCCAGTGGCGTTGGCAGCCGAGCCGAAAGCACTTCCCGGCGTCGGTGCCGGTGGCGCCGGGAGCATTGAGATCCAGTTGGGCCAGGCCAAAGTCTGCATTCGTGGTGCTCCCGATCCGGCCACGCTGGCGCTGGTATTGCAGGGGTTGCGTCCGTGATCGGTCTGCCCGCTGGCACCCGCATCTGGCTGGCGGCCGGCGTGACCGATATGCGCTCCGGCTTCAATGGCTTGGCCGCGAAGGTGGAGACGGCCCTGAAGGAAGACCCGTACAGCGGGCACGTGTTCGTGTTCCGCGGCCGGCGCGGCGACCTGGTCAAGGTGCTATGGTGGACCGGCGATGGCCTATGCCTGTTGTGCAAACGGCTCGAGCGCGGACGCTTCGTCTGGCCCCAGGCCAGTGAAGGCACGGTGACGCTGACGCAGGCCCAGCTCTCGATGCTATTGGAAGGAATCGACTGGCGCCGGCCCGAGCGCACCTGGCGCCCGCAGTCGGCCTTGTAAACGTGGCGCGCCCCGCGTAAACTGGGCCGCATGCTTGACGCCGCCCACCTGCCCGACGATATCGCCGCCTTGAAAGCCATGCTGCTGGCGCGCGAGGCGGCGTTGCAGGCCAGCGAAGCGCGCGTGGCGCACCTGTCCGCTGAACTATCGACCCGCACGGCCGAAATCGAGCACCTCAAGCTGGTGCTGGCCAAGCTGCGACGCATGCAGTTTGGCCGCCGCTCCGAGAAGCTCGACCAGCAAATCGAACAGCTGGAACTCAAGCTCGAAGACCTGGAAGCAGAAGCGGTGGTGGCCGAAGCACAGGCACCTGTGGAAATGGCGCCGCGCAGGAAGGCCGAACGCAAGCCGCTGCCGTCGCACCTGCCGCGCGAAGACCGCGTACTGCTTCCATCCAGTGAGGCCTGCC
The DNA here is from genome assembly GCF_009674485.1 of Pseudoduganella rivuli. Lineage (GTDB taxonomy): Bacteria > Pseudomonadota > Gammaproteobacteria > Burkholderiales > Burkholderiaceae_D > Rugamonas > Rugamonas rivuli_B. The sequence continues at coordinate 61,672 of NZ_WKJJ01000024.1, forward strand.
CGGATTGCGGCGGCGAACTCAAGGCCTTGGGCGAAGACGTATCGGAACAGCTGGAGTTTGTGCCGGCCAGCTTCCGTGTCATCCGTCACGTGCGTCCCAAGCTGGCCTGCGCCTGCTGCGATCGAATCGTGCAGGCGCCGGCGGCCAGCCGTCCCATCGAACGTGGCCTGCCTGGCCCTGGCCTGCTGGCACACGTGCTGGTAGCGAAGTATGCCGACCACCTGCCGCTGTACCGCCAAAGCGTGATCTATGCGCGCGAGGGTGTGAAACTGGACCGCTCGCTGCTGGCCAACTGGGTCGGCGCCTGCCACACCTTGCTGCGTCCACTGGTCGATGCCGTGCAGCGGCATGTGTTTGCCGCTGCCAAGCTGCACGCCGACGACACGCCGATCCCGGTGCTGGCACCCGGCAATGGCAGCACCCGTACCGCGCGGCTGTGGACCTATGTGCGCGATGACTGCGACAGCGCCTCGGACGTGCCACCGGCTGTGTGGTTTGCTTACTCACCGGACCGCAAAGGTATCCATCCACAAACCCATCTCGCCGAATTTAAGGGCGTGCTGCAAGCCGATGCTTATGCCGGCTTTAACGCCATCTTCGAAACGAATCAGGTGGTTGAAGCCGCTTGCTGGGCCCATGCCCGTCGAAAGTTCCATGACCTGCATGCCGTGCGGCCTTCGGCCATCACAACCGAAGCGCTGGATCGGATCGGTGCCCTGTACGCCATCGAAGCCGAAGTGCGCGGCAAACCACCAGAGCAGCGATGTCTGGTACGCCAGGCAAAAGCACGACCACTACTCGATGACCTGGAACGATGGTTGCGCGCCACGCTGGAAACGTTGTCGCGTAAATCCGATACCGCTGGCGCCATCCTATATGCCTTGAAGCTGTGGCCGGCGCTGACGCGTTACCGTGACGATGGACGGATCGAGATCGACAACTCGGCCGCAGAGCGGGCGCTGCGCGGCATCGCCCTCGGCCGGCGGAACTACCTCTTTGCCGGGGCCGACAGCGGCGGTGAACGGATTGCTTCCATTTACTCCCTGATCGGCACCGCCAAGCTCAATGGCGTTGATCCTGAAGCTTGGCTGCGCCATGTGCTGGCGCACATCGCCGATCATCCGGTCAATCGCGTCGACGACTTCCTGCCCTGGAGCTGCGTGCAGCACTTCGCGGCTGGCAAATAAATGAACGCTGGCCTGCGGCCAGCCATCATTAACTAAACTGTATTGGTTCAGACTTGCTCTGACACCGCGCGTCAGATCTCGCTGAAGGTCCCGGAACGTAATTGCCGGTGCCGCCCCGGGCTTTCTCCCACGATCCGTTTAAAGGCGGAACTGAAGGCCGCCTCGGAACCATAGCCGACGCTTTCAGCGACCGAGGCAATACTTTTCCCTTCTCGCAGCGCGGCACCAGCTTTTGCGATACGCCAATTGGTCAGGTAATCGATGGGCGCCATGCCAACGAGCTCCCTGAAGCGCTCGGCAAACGTTGTGCGTGACATCGCCACCGCCGCCCCAAGTTCGCCCACTTTCCAGCGCCGGGCAACGTCCGCATGGATGAGAGCAAGGGCGGCTCCGATCTTTGGATCGGCAAGTGCGCCAAGCCAACCCCGCATATACGCTCCTGACTCCAAATGCTCGCGCAGGACTTGTACCAGCACCATGTTGGCGAGGCTCGCCGCGGCAACCGATGCGCCGGGACGGGGCGTCTCTGTCTCAAGCCGCAAAAGATCGAGCAAGCACCGCAGCGCCGGAGCCGTTTCAGCGGCAGCCGGGATATGGATAAGCGGCGGCAGGGATTTCAGCAAGAGTTCGCAGGTGCTGGCATCCAGGACGAAGCGGCCTCCCGTTGCACTGGCCTTCGCCCCAGTCTGGCCATAACGCACGATTCCGTCTGCGCAACGGTGCGTGACAAGCACTTCACGGCCATCGGCCGGAGCAAGAGCGGGATCGCTTCCGACGCAATACGGCTGTCCTTGCGTCAGCAGGTAGAAATCGCCGGCCTTCAGTTCGACCGGCGCGGCGTCATCTTCGAACCATAGCCAGAACGAGCCTGCCAGGATGCCGCCGAACTTGATGTGTTCATAAGCAGAAAAGCGCAGCGACCAGGATCCGGACGCTTCAAACCGCGCCGACAGCACGCTTTCGACCTTGAGCAGATGAAAGATATCCGAGAGAGGGTCCATTGCAATCCGTACGATCAATAAAGAAAAACGGTAATTGGATTATAGATTGGCGCGCCAAACTAGACGAACATGGGTGTGTCGGGCGTGCCGGAGCAATATCAGGATGTTCGCCCTCTTAAACAAGCGATGAGGAAAATATCATGTCGACAATCATGGATAAGGTCGTTGTTATCACGGGCGCGAGCAGCGGCATAGGTGAGGCAACGGCTCTGCTATTAGCGGAGCGTGGGGCGAAGGTGGTGCTGGGAGCGCGTGGAGAGCGTCGGCTTCGCGACCTCTCCGACCGGATTGGCAAGGCAGGGGGGCATTGTGCATGGGCATGCACGGACGTTAAGCGGCGAGAGGACATGTCGCATCTTGTACATCTGGCATGCGAGCGATATGGCCAGCTCGACGTGCTGATCAACAACGCCGGCGTCGGGCCGATCTCTCCCTTCGACGAGCTGCGCGTGGACGATTGGGACAATACGATCGACGTGAACATCAAAGGCGTGCTGTATGGAATCGCCGCCGCATTGCCGGTCTTTCGTTCGCAGGGTTTTGGACATTTCATCAATACCGCTTCCACCGCCGCTCATCGCATCACCCCGAACATGGCGGTCTACGCCGCAAGCAAGGGCGCGGTGCGGGCAATCTCGGAGGGTTTGCGGCAGGAGGCGGGAGACAAATTGCGCGTGACAGTCATTTCACCAGGCTTTACGCGGACAAACTTTGCGGACTCGGTGACGAATCCGGAAGCAAAGGCGCAAATCTCCGACTCAATGGATAAGTTCGCCATGCCGCCGGATGCCATTGCCCGGGCGATTGCGTTTGCCATCGAGCAGCCTTCCGATGTCGACGTGGGCGAGATTATTGTCCGCCCCACAGCCCAGGGGTAGGTTGCCGCGGCAGTAGCCCAGCAATTTCGGCTTCTGGACGAGTGACGGCAACAGGGCGACAGGTGCCTTCGAACAGACAGTCATTGCCAAATCAAGTCTCAACTACTACAACTAAACTGATGCGTTGCTCAAGACGGCGCTGGCAAGACGCTTACGAATTGCCCGTTCAAGACATCTTAGGAATGTCCGTTTGTGAGAGCCGCAACTCTAGAAATCCAACATCGCTTATTATGCTAGCAACAGTGCACCATTACAATCACAGCATATGGGGGCATAAGATAGTCACACTCGAGGTTGCCTGCCGCTAGAGTGAGTATTAGTAAGAAAGCACTCTGCGACGTGTGCTGTGGCCCAGTTCCGGCAATAGAAAGAGCGCTGTGACCGCGATGCTTAGCCCGCTAAGTGCTCCATAGTTCGTCGCGCAAATAAAGATATGACATCAAAAAAAGAGTGGCTGTCGCAGTTTGAAGCGAATGACCAACCTACCGCTGAGAAGCTCTTAGCGGCCGTGCATACCGTTTCCCATGATGAGTTCGCACGCGTGCTAGAGCGGCTCATTAGGAGGCAGTATGAACTCCACAGCGAGCCAACCGCAGTTTTCGTTGAGCGGGAAGTGAAGAAGAGCCGGAGCGGCGGCCCCTGCAAGATGTTCAAAGAAGAGAAGGTCCCGGTCGTCGGGCGTCGAAAGCAAGCGGTTCGCGCCTGCGGTGCCAGTCCGGCAGTTCTTTACTTCTCGCGGGGGGATAAGACCGACGTTGGAAGTGAGGGGTTGATGGCCTCAATCACCGGACAATTAGCGAGAAATAGAGATCTCCATTTCGTTACCAATCCGTCACCAAATTTGTTCAGACGAGCGAAGATTAGGCATTTCTTCGTTGTCACTGATTTGATTGGTAGTGGCGACAGAGTCTGGAATTTTCTAGAATCAGCTTGGCGTGTTCGAACCGTTAGGAGTTGGCACTCAAAGGGCCTAATTCGCTTTACTGTGCTTGCCTATGCTAGCACCGAGGCAGGTGAGGCGCGAGTCAGGTCCCACCCATGCGGTCCAGAAGTTGTTAAGGGGCGTGAATGTCCAACTATTCGTACAGAGTTTGGTTTCAACACCAATATTCCCAACTTGTGCAAGAAATATTATCGCGGAACGAAAGAACCTTTAGGGTATAAAGATACCGGAGCGTTAATAATTTTCCGGCATGGCTGCCCAAACAATGTGCCAAGAATTCTTTTCGAGGCGGATAAAGGATGGTTGCCGCTTTTCCCTGGACGGATCGGGAGCATTGGTTTTGATGACTTACGCCCGAAATTCACCGGCGTCCAATACGGGGATATCCTTGATAGCTTGGGATTGTCCGACTTGGGAAGAAAGCAATTCTTTCTAAAATTTCCCGATAGCGGAAAAAAAATGATATTAGTGATGTGCGCGATTAGGAAGGGGATGGTAAAACCGGAGTCATTATGCGCAGGCACAAAGCTCCCCCTTCACGAAATTGATGATTTGTTAAAAATTGGAATTCATCAGGGACTGCTGACCCGGACATGTAGGCTCACTGACTTGGGTGTCGGCACGTTGGGGTCAGTTATAACAAAAAATCTCGCTGAAAACCTTCCTAAAGTTGAGAAATCGTATTACTATCCGAAACAGCTGAGATTGCCGTCAAAATCCATTTAGTCACGGCCTATGCTGTTGGTAGGCAGGGGGCCGGATTCCCGCGCCCCTTGAGAGGAACTTACGCTTTACGGAACCTTTGAGCCTCGCTCAAAGGCTTCGCGGTGGATGTCTGGCGAATGAGCGAGGCTCAAATCCTCCATGGAATGTCAACAAATGTAAATGAATGAGTAATTGGCAATCTCAGCTTTTCAAACAAGATGCCCCTCCGGGCGCTCCTGTCAGTGCAGCTATCGCAATTGCTAGCGAAATTCGTTCGACAAATCCCTTTCTGCCCCCATTATTTACGCTCGCACACTTGGCGCATGAAACCGGCGTTCCGTATAAATTCTTACGTTCGGTCGTCGCCCGCACTGGGGCAACTGAGCATTACACCGTATTTAAAATCAAAAAACGCTCGCAAAATGCTATTAAACAGTATCGATGGATTGCGGCGCCTCATCCATTTCTATTAAGGGTACAGCGCTGGATAAATGACAATATATTAAAAAAATTGCCTGTTAATGAGGCTGCTTTCGCATATTTAGAAGATCGATCCGCATATAAGGCTGCTATCGTTCATAAAAACGCAAAATGGCTTATGAAGGTCGACATCGAAAATTTTTTCGAAACCGTCCTCGAAACTCGTATCTATAAGATATTTCTGGATGCGGGGTACCAGCCATTGTTGAGTTTCGAGTTGTCACGAATTTGCACTCGCATTGCAAATCCTGAACTGGAGCGAGCCTACTCGATTAATGGGTTTGCAAAAGTCAAGACGAAAGGAACCAAATACGTGATCGAAGCTTATGCGTCGAGCGCGCTTGGACATCTACCGCAAGGCGCTCCGACAAGCCCAATGCTGGCAAATTTAATTGCCAAAGATATCGACGAAAAAATTGCCGAACTGGCAGACAGATTTGATTTAAGATACACTAGGTACTCTGACGATATAGTATTGTCTTCAAAATCAAACGATTTCGGCAAGGCGAATGCAGCAAAAGCTATCGGGCAGTTATATGCTATTTTGCGGCGCGCCGGTTTTCAGCCGAATATGGAGAAAACGAAGGTTAGCGGCCCTGGCTCTAAAATGATTGCTCTTGGGCTGCTAGTAGATGGCAACAAGCCGCGACTGACATCCGAGTTCAAAGATAAGTTGAAAATGCACTTGTACTTCTGCCGGACCAGAAGCCCACAAGCGCATGCGGTCGCTCGAAAATTCGATTCAGTTATTGGCCTTAAAAATCATCTTCTCGGATTAATATCCTATGCCAGAATGGTCGATTCTTCGTTCGCGGATGAATGTTTGGCTCAAATGAATAGTTGTCACTGGCCAATAACTGGCCCGATCGACCTAAGTTTGATATTGGAATCTCTTAAAGCTTAGCTTGAACGCCGCCCAAGTTGTAAACCGGTATACGTTTCCTCTGCTAACTGCTGTCCGCTTGCCATCATTTCTCCAGCTTGCTTCGGTCGCAAAGCCTGCGCTAAGGTTGCGGACGCTAAATTACAGGGACGCAACTCAGATACAGTGAAGAGCGTGGGATAAAACAATGGAATGCCGGTGGCGGGATTTCACTAGCAGGGGAAATCGTTCTCCCGATACGAAAACGACTGTTTGAACCCGGAATCCAAGTGTCATGTTGACACCTTTTGCAGGTAGACGTTAAGTATCAGAATAGGTGCATTCCCATATTTGTCAACAAACAAAAAACCCTCTGTAACTCAATGAGTTACAGAGGGTTATGGACAAAACTGAGTTAGTTCCAGTCTAGAACGGAATATCGTCATCCATATCCGAGAAATTCGGCGCCGGGCGCGGGGCCGGACGTGGCGCCGGAGCGGCTTGCTGCGGTTGTGGACGCGGGGCCGGACGGGAAACTGGGGCGTCGTAGCCGCCGCCGTCGTCCATGCTGTCGCCGCCGCCCATGCCGCCGGCACGGCCGCCCAGCATTTGCATGTTTTCAGCGATGATGTCCGTTGCGTATTTCTCGACGCCGTCCTTGTCCGTGTATTTACGGGTTTGCAGGCGGCCTTCCACGTACACCGACGAACCTTTTTTCAGGTATTGGCCGACGATTTCCGCCAGGCGGCCGAAGAACGAAATGCGGTGCCATTCGGTCAGCTCTTTCTGTTCGCCCGTGTTGCGATCCTTCGATTTGTAGGACGTCGCCACGGCGATGTTGGCGATGGCGTCACCGCTCGGCATGTAACGGATTTCCGGATCACGGCCCAGATTGCCGACGATGATGACTTTATTGACTGATGCCATGAATTGCTCCTGTTTAACTGCGGCCGCCCCTCGTGTCCATCTTGCAAACGGGCGGGCTGGAATTTGCGTAGACAGCGATTATAAGCCAACGCCAACCGGGCCCGAGAAATTGTTGGGGCGGTGAACATCCTGAGCCGAACACTGGTATTATATACAGTATTTGCCACCGATGCCCCTGTCCCATATCAATGGAAGCAGCGCGGCGCGGGGCAAACCCGGATATAGTACCGGGTTCGATCTTTGGCCACCTACCCTTACCTCCAGGCACAGCAATGGAATACATCCGCGTCCGCGGCGCTCGCACGCACAACCTGAAAAACATCAACCTCGACCTGCCCCGCAACAAGCTGATCGTCATCACCGGCTTGTCGGGTTCCGGCAAATCGTCGCTGGCGTTCGACACGCTGTATGCGGAAGGCCAGCGCCGCTACGTGGAATCGCTGTCGGCCTATGCGCGCCAGTTCCTGCAATTGATGGAAAAGCCGGACGTGGACTTGATCGAAGGCTTGTCGCCCGCGATTTCCATTGAACAAAAGGCCACGTCGCACAATCCCCGCTCCACCGTCGGCACCGTGACGGAAATTCACGATTACCTGCGCCTGTTGTATGCGCGCGTCGGTACCCCGTATTGCCCGGACCACCCGGAAAATGCGCTGGCCGCGCAATCCGTGTCGCAAATGGTCGACGCCGTGCTGGCCATGCCGGAAGGTACCAAGCTGATGATCCTGGCCCCCGTGGTGGCCAACCGCAAGGGTGAGCACGTCGACCTGTTCGAACAAATGCAGGCGCATGGCTTCGTGCGCTTCCGCATCCAGAGCGGCACCCATGACGCGAAGATTTACGACGCGGACGATTTGCCGAAACTGAAAAAGACGGAAAAGCACACGATCGACGTGGTGATCGACCGCGTCAAGGTCAATGCCGACATCAAGCAGCGCCTGGCGGAAAGCTTTGAAACCGCGCTGCGCCTGGCCGATGGCCGCGCCGTCGCGTATGAAATGGATACCGGCAAAGAGCACGTGTATTCCAACAAGTTCGCCTGCAACGTGTGCGGCTACTCGCTGCAGGAATTGGAACCGCGCCTGTTCTCGTTCAACAACCCGATGGGCGCCTGCCCCGAGTGCGACGGCCTGGGCCACATTGAATTCTTCGATCCGAAGCGCATTGTCGCGTTCCCGAACCTGTCGCTGGCGTCCGGCGCCATCAAGGGCTGGGACCGCCGCAACCAGTTTTATTTCCAGATGCTGACGGCGCTGGCCGCCTACTTCGAATTCGACCTCGACACGCCGTTCGAACAATTGCCGAAAAACGCGCGCGACGTCATCCTGCAGGGTTCCGGCAAGCAGGCGATCCCGTTCACCTACATCAACGAGCGTGGCCGCGCCGTGGTCAAGGAACACACGTTCGAAGGCGTGGTCAACAACCTGTCGCGCCGCTACCGTGAAACGGATTCGATGGCGGTCAAGGAAGAACTGGCCAAGTTCATCAACGAAAAGGAATGCCCGTCGTGCGCCGGCGCGCGCCTGCGCGTGGAAGCCCGTTTCGTCAAGGTCGGCATGGGCGACCATGAGCGGGCGATTTATGAAATCGCCCACAAGCCGCTGCGCGACTGCCTCGATTACTTCGAAGGACTGGAACTGGCGGGGGCGAAAAAGGAAATCGCCGACCGCGTCATCAAGGAAATCGTCTCGCGCCTGAAGTTCCTGAACAACGTGGGCCTCGATTACCTGTCGCTGGACCGCAGCGCCGATACCTTGTCTGGCGGCGAAGCGCAGCGTATCCGCCTGGCGTCGCAAATCGGTTCCGGCCTGACGGGCGTGATGTACGTGCTGGACGAGCCGTCGATCGGCTTGCACCAGCGCGACAACGACCGCCTGATCGACACGCTGAAACACTTGCGCGACATCGGCAATTCCGTGCTGGTGGTGGAACACGACGAAGATGCGATCCGCACCGCCGACTACATCGTCGACATGGGCAAGGGCGCAGGCGTGCATGGCGGCGACGTGATTGCCTCCGGTACGCTGAAGGACATCTTGAAAAACAAGGAATCGCTGACGTCGCAATATCTGTCCGGCGCGAAGAAAATCGAAGTGCCGAAGAAGCGCCATCCGTTCGACGAAGAGCGCCAGTTGGTGATCACGGGCGCGACCGGCAACAACCTGAAAAACGTCACGCTGCAATTGCCGGTGGGCCTGATGACATGCGTGACCGGCGTCTCCGGTTCCGGCAAATCGTCGCTGATCAACGATACGCTGTACCCGGCCCTGTCGCGCCACCTGTACGGTTCGCAGACGGAACCGTCGCCGCACGAATCGATCAGCGGCCTGGAACACTTCGACAAGGTCATCGCCGTCGACCAGGCGCCGATCGGCCGCACGCCGCGTTCCAATCCCGCCACCTACACGGGCCTGTTCACGCCGATCCGCGACTTGTTCTCGACCGTGCCGATGGCGAAGGAACGCGGCTACAGCGCCGGCCGTTTCTCGTTCAACGTCAAGGGCGGCCGCTGCGAAGCGTGCCAGGGCGATGGCGTGATCAAGGTGGAAATGCACTTCCTGCCGGACGTCTACGTGCCGTGCGATGTCTGCCACGGCAAGCGCTACAACCGCGAAACGCTGGAAGTGCAGTACAAGGGCAAGAGCATCACCGAAGTGCTGGACATGACGGTGGAAGATGCGCACGAATTCTTCAAACCCGTGCCGCTGATTGCCCGCAAGCTGCAAACCCTGCTGGACGTGGGCCTGGGCTACATCAAGCTGGGCCAGAGCGCCACCACGCTGTCGGGCGGCGAAGCGCAGCGCGTCAAGCTGTCGCTGGAACTGTCCAAGCGCGATACGGGCCGCACGCTGTACATCCTCGATGAACCGACCACCGGCCTGCACTTCCACGACATCGACTTGCTGCTGAAAGTGATCCACCGCCTGCGCGACCAGGGCAACACGCTGGCCATCATCGAGCACAACCTGGACGTCATCAAGACGGCGGACTGGATCGTCGACCTGGGTCCGGAAGGCGGCGCCGGTGGTGGCCGGATCGTCGCCACCGGTTCGCCGGAAGACGTGGCGGCCAATCCGGACAGCGTGACCGGCAAATACCTGGTGCCGCTGCTGCCGGCGCTGGCGCCGAAGCGGAAAAAGGCGTAAGGGCCGCACCGTCTCGTTCAACCGGGACGGTGAACCCGTAGGGCGGCTTTTACAAAGCCGCCTGCCGGCGCCGCGTTAACGCATGCATGGCGGGTTCGTAGAATCCGCCATGTGCAGTGGCTACCGGACTACGTTGGCAGTCCCGGGGCTTACTGCTGCGCGGTGGCGTTCAGCTTTTCCGCCGCGACCCAGCCCTTGATCTGCGCTTCCAGCACATCCATCGGCAACGCGCCCGCGCCCAGCACCTGGTCGTGGAACTTGCGGATGTCGAAACGTGCGCCCAGTTCCTGCTTCGCGTAGTCACGCAGCGACAGGATTTTCAGTTGGCCGATCTTGTAGCCCAGCGCCTGGCCCGGCCACACGATGTAGCGGTCGGTTTCGCTCTGCACGTCGACTTCCTCGATGCCGGAATGGTCGTGGAAGAAGTCCACCACTTGCTGGCGCGTCCACTTCTTGTAATGCAGGCCGGTATCGACCACCAGGCGGATCGCGCGCAGCATTTCATCCTGCAAATGGCCGTAGTTGCTGTACGGGTCCTTGAAGAAGCCCAGTTCCTCGCCCAGGCGTTCCGAATACAGCGCCCAGCCTTCCGCATAGGCCGTGTAATTGCCATGCTGGCGGAACATCGGCAGCGAGTCGATTTCCTGCGCAATCGATAATTGCATGTGGTGGCCCGGCACGCCTTCGTGCAGCGCCGTGGTTTCAATGCTGACGGTGGAACGCTTGGCGAAATCGCCCGTGTTGACCATCACGCGGCCCGGACGCTTGCCATCGGGCGAACCCGGCATGTACGCGGCGGCGGACGCGCCTTTTTCACGGAACGCTTCCACCTGCTTGATTTCCACTTTCGCCTTCGGCAGGATGCCGAATTGCTGCGGCAGCTGCGTGTACATCTGGTCCGTGTATTTCTGGTACAGGTCGACGATTTCCTGGCGCGATTTCGGATGCAATGCCGCATTCGCTTCCAGCGACTTGTTAAACGACTTCAAATCCTTGTAGCCCAGCTGTTGCGCCACCTTCAGCATCTGCCCTTCGATGCGCGCCACTTCGGACAGGCCCAGTTGGTGGATTTCTTCCGGCGTCATGTCCGTGGTGGTGGAATGCTTGGCCTTGAAGCTGTAGCGCGCAGCGCCGTCCGGCAGCGACCACATGCCCACGTCCTTGCGGCCGTACGGCAGGTATTTGGTCTTCACAAAGGCGCCCAGCTGCTTGTAGGCGGGCGCCACATCCTTTTGCACGGCGGCCAGGATGTCTTTCGTCAGGCGCGCCTTGTCGGCGGCGGAAAAATCGGCCGGGAATTTCTTCAGCGGTTCGGCGAACGGCGACGCGGCCGGCTTCATTGCCGCCACGTCGTCGCACTGTTTGGCGATTTTCGGGATCAGGAATTTCGGCGGCATCAGGCCGTCCTTCACGCCCTTTTCCATCTGCACGCGGGTTTCCGCGAACAGCTTCGGCAGCTTGTGCAGGCGGGCGATGTAATCTTCGTAATCCTTGACGGTTTCAAACGGCAGCGCCGACACCACCATCGGGATATCGAGGTGCACGCCGGAATTTTGCGCCAGCGGCATTTCCCAGTCGCGGAAGCGCACGCCCTCGACATTCTTGCGCAACTCGCGCACCATCAAATCGCGGTTCAGCTTTTCCTGCAGCGGGAAACCGCTCGTGTCAATGGCTTCGAAGCGCTTCAGGAATGCCGCCGCAGCCTGGTTATCGGCATCGATGCCCGCCTGCGAAAAGTCCGACCACTGGTCGTTGTAGCGCTTGTCGCCCAGCAACGATGCCCATTCCGGGCTGTTGCGCATCGTGTGTTCCCACTGTTCCTTGATCAGCGTATTGAGCGCGGCGCGGCGGCTCTCCAGGTCCGGTGCGGCGGTGTCGGCATGGGCCGCGCCCAACATCAGGGAAAACAGCAATGCGCTGGCGGCGCCAAGGCGGCGGGGTAACGTTGTCATGCAAGCCTCGAGAAAAAGATGGTGGAGCCTGCACTGTATCGACCTGCGCGCCTTGATACCCGCACAATCGGATGAAATGTTAAAACAACGGCATGAATTGCGCCTGCACGTGATGAGCCGGATCAGGCTGCTGCACTGGCCGGCGTGTCGGCAGCTTGCGGTTTCGGCGTTTTCCATTTCGCCCCCACCGGTCCCCGCGCCTTGCGCGCCCAGTAGCGCCACGATGCGCCCCGCCCTGCCAGCCACGCTTCCAGCTGGCCGAAGCGGTCAAAGCCCCAGAACGGTTCGCCGTCGACAATCACGAACGGCACGCCAAACACGCCGCGCTCCAGCGCCTGCTGCGTCTCCACCTTGAACAGGGCTTTGACGTCGTCCGCCAGCAGCGCGGCCGCCAACGCTTCTTCCACCACGCCCAGTTCCGCCGCCAGCCGGCACACGGTGGAGGGGTCGGCCAACCGGGCCCGCTCGGCAAAATACGCGTGATAGCAGCGCTTGGCGAAGCGCACGGCCAGTTCGTCGCCATATTGCAGCCGCAGCCACAGCATGGCGCGGCCCGGCGCCAGCAGCAATTCCGGGAACACGTCCGGCTGGCGGTACGCGATGCCATGCTGGCGCGCCGTGCGGCGGATGTCGTGCCGCACGTAATCGCCCTTGATGGGCACCAGCGGCAACGGCGTGCCGCCGGTCGCCTGCAGCATGGCCGCCATCATGACGGGATGCCAGCGCACCGTGCGCCCGTGGCGCGCCGCCAGTTCATCGATGCAGGTGGCGGCGAAATAGCCGTAGGGCGAGCCGAAATCAAAGTAGAAATCGATGGGTTCCATGCTACACCGCGCCGAAATCGTCGTTGGACTCCGGCAGCGATTTCAGGGCTTCCGCAAAGCTGGGGTTAAACAGCAGGAAGAAGGCGACAACGGTAACAAACAAGACCTTGGTCATGATGCTCTCCTTGTTTCGCACAGGTGTGCGAATTTAGTTGAAAAAAACGCCGCACTCCGGGCGCGGCAACCGTTCAATCTTGGTACGTGAAACTTTTATAGGTGGAAATCAGGCGGCCATACGCCACCGAAATGCGCTTCAACGTGGACGGATCGCGCATGAAGCGGGCGTCGTGCAGCAAACCCACGATCAGGCAGTAAATCTCGAACACCAGTTGTTCCGGGTCGGTGTCGGGCCGCAAATGGCCCACTTCCACCGCTTGCAGCACCGTCTTGCGCAGCGACGCGCGCCAGCGCAGCACGCCCTGCTCGATGCGGTCGCGCAGCGGGCCCGATAAATCGTCGAATTCAAACGCGCCCGCCGTGTACAGGCAGCCGGTGCGCGGACCGGTTTCGCAGCAGCGCCGGATCCAGGCCTGGATCTGCGCCGTCAGCCGGGGCAATCCATGCTGCAACTTCAGCGACGGCAGGAAGATATCCTGCGCAAAGCGGCGGTCATATTCATCCAGCACCGCTTCCTGCAGCGCTTCCAGCGAACCGACGCGGGAAAACACGCCGCTCTTGCTGATGCCCAGCCGCTTGGAGATTTCGCCCAGCGACACCTTGCCGATGCCCTCGGCGGCCGCCATTTCATAGGCGGCCTGCACGATGGCAGTGTAGGTGGCTTCGCTCTTGCTGGTCGGGGTATCCATGCAAGCACTTTAGCACACCTGTGCGAAAGTTGCTAGCCTTCCGTGATCGCGTGCGCCGGGTCGGTTTGCGCCGTGCTTTGCAGGAACAATGCGGACCAACCCGGCAAATCGCTGCGCTCGGCGTTCGACAGGCTGCCATCGGGCAGCCAGACATCCTGGTCGAGCGGCGTCACGGCGGTCGCCGGCGGCACGATCGGCACCGCCGACAGGCGGTTCGAACCCTGCGTATCGAGGTCCGTGATGGCGCGCACCAGTTCGGCCGCATCGAGCGGCACCGCCGCCAGCGGGATGCCGAGGCGGTCGGCCAGCAACTGGTTGCGGAAACCCAGCACGTCGGCCGGACGGCCATCGATGAGGTTTTCATCGAACACGGCTGCCGCCAGCGACGTATCCCAGCTCAGGCCCCGGCGCGACAAGTGCGTGCTGCCGGTCAGCGCATAGGCATCGTCGACCACTACCGACGTGCTGGCCAGGCGCAGCGCGCGCCCCGCGCCCACACCCGGCGCAAACACGACGAAACGCGCGCCGGCCGCCGTGCGCGCGGCCGTGATGGCGTCCAGCAGCGACTGGTCACGCACGTCGCGCAGGCGCTGCGGCGTGCCCGGCGCGGGCTGGCTGGATACGCACAGCACCACGCGCAAGCCGGGACGGGCATTCATGCGCGCCAGCAGGACTTGCCACAGGCTGACGTTTTCCGCCGCGGCGGGCGCCGGATTGCCATCGGCGCAGCGCAGCACCAGGTTGTCCAGCTCCGGCGTTTCAATGTAGATCAAGTCTTCGGCACGGTTGATGGCGGCCACCAGCGAATACAGCGCTTCGCGCGAACCGAACACGCTGCTCTGGATGCGCCGGTCCAGCGCGCGGCACGCCGCCAGCGCATTGGTGGCGGGCGGATTCTGGTTGCTCAGCCACGTGCCCAGCTGGCCCGGCGTCGGCCCGCCGCCGGGAATGCCGGCCGGCACCGGGATATTGGTGTTGAGCCACACATAGAAGGTGTCCAGCACGTTGGTCAGCGTCGGGTAATAGCCATTGTTGCGGATGGTCTGGCACAGCAGCGGCAAGCCTTCCACGCCGATCGCGCTGGTGCGCAGCACGGCCACCACGGGACTGGGCGCCGCGACCGCGGCGGCGGGCGGCAGCAAGGTCATCGACGCCTCGGCCACCAGCGCCACTTCCGACTGCATCAGCAGGCCGCGCAAGGTCGGATCGGCCACGCCCCGGAACGCGGCAATGCCCAGGCCCGCCGTGCGCTCGCGCACATATTCGCCGGCCGCGATCGCCGCCCCGCCCGACAGCACGGCGCCCGCGCCATGCACTTCGATCGACGCCGGCACGCCGGGATAACCGAGGAAATGATTAGTTGCCGGTTCCAGCGCCCACGGCGCCGGCGGCGACGCGCCGATCACGGCCGCCTGCGCCGCCGCGCCCAGCGACGCCCCCACCACTTCCTGCCGGTTCATCAAGCCCAGCGGCAGCGATGCGGACCCCGCCTCGGCCGCGCCGCGCCCCAGCAAATGCACGCCATTGCCGGCCAGGCCCAGCACGCCGCCCCCCGGACCGTTCTGCCCCGGCGGCAAATCGCCGGGCTGCGCGCCGGGGGCCGGGACGCTGGGACGCGCCCTGGCCAGCGGACGGCCCACGCTGTCGGCGCGGTCCGCCGTGGAACCGAACGCCGGTTCCGTCAGCGACAAGAGCGCGGTCGGATTGGCGGCCAGGTAATTGGCCAGGGTGCCGACCAGGTCGGCCACGGCGATCGTGTTGCGATCCACCAGCACCGCCGGCGCGCCAGTCTGCACCACGTGCGCGCCGGCCGGGATACTGCCCGGCGCCAGCGGCGGCGCGGCGCCCACCAGCCCCGTTTCGCACACCACCCAGCCGCCCGCCAGCGCATTGGCCGCCACCGGCACGCCGCCCAGCGCCGCAGGCCGGGTAAAGGGCTGCGCCGCGTAACGGCGCGTGAAGGGGGTGCCCGCGGCGCCCGGAATCACGGCCTGCAGATCGAAGCGCAATTGCCCGACCGGATTGGCCAGGCCGTCCGGCAGCGCCAGCACGGCAAACGCGGTGCCATTCAGGCCCACGATGGCGGAACCGCCAGTCAGGCGGAAATGGTTGCCGGTGGCCAGGTCGAACCCCAGCGGCCACGCACGCACATTGGCGCCGGCGCAGGCGGGCCCCAGGTTGACCTCCAGCAGCACCAGTTGGCGGTCGGCCGCCTGGCCGCCGTCGCCCTGCAATGGCAACACGCGGTATTGGCCGACGGCCAGCGCGGCGGGCGGCGTATTGGCCGCATCGGCCAGCGCGGCCGGGAACGGGCTGTTGGCTGCGGGGACGGCCGGCACCAGCCCGGCCGGGGCCACCGGCGCGCCCCACGCGGTATCGGTCACGCCGAGCACCAGCCGCGCCGGATTGGCCGCCGCATTGGGCAGCGTCAGCATGGCCGCCGCCACGGCGCCGCTGGTGGCGCGCAATACGGGCCCCGCCGACGGCGCCACCGTGATGCGGGTGCTGGGGCGGTTCTGGTCCATTTCGCGCCGCAACTGCCCCGGCTTCAGCGTTGCCGCATCGGGGAAGGCGGGATTGGCGGCCGCGTTGTCGCTGCGGCGGCGCCGGTAGCCGACCAGGAACGCTTCCTCATCAACCACGGCCACGCGCACGAAATCGCGCGTCAGGTTGGTATGCAGCGGTCCGCCCGCCCACAGGGTCACGCCTGCCGCCGCGGGCGCCGCATAGGGGCCGCCCGGCAGCACCGCCACGCGCGCCAGTGGCGCATTGTCGGCCGGCGGGTTGTAAGGCACGTTGGGCGCGCCGCCTGCCGGCGGGGGCACCGAGACGGTCGGCGCGGCCGTGAAATTGATGACGATGTTGCCGCCCGCGCCGCCGCCGGCCAGGCTGCCGGCGGGATTCGGAATCGCCGTGCCGCCCACCGACAGCGTCAGGCGCTGCACATTGTTGGTGTCGGCCGTGTCGCCATCGACCGAGAGGAACGGCGCGCCCAGCACACCCTCGTGCGGATTGACCAGGTGCGCGGTCAGGCCCGGCGCGAAGTTGGCCACGTGCGGCAGGCTGGCCGGTGCGCCGGCCGCCGGCACCGGCGCCAGCACGGCGCCCGGCGTGGCCAGGTTGGCGGCCTGGATATTGGGCGCCAGCAGCTGGAAATTGCCATTGCCGGGCGCCGTTTCACCGATGCCATAGTTGAGCAGCCACGACCACCAGCACGCCACCGCGCCCGGGTCGATCGGACGGCCGCGCCGGTCGAAGCACCACAGGTCCACCTGCGCCGTCATGTTGGCCACCAGCGTGTCGGGCGACTGGCCGCCGGGACGGCGCAAATGCGTCATCGGCAGCGCCATGTTGCCCGTGACATTGACACCGTCGGCCGTCACCAGCCCCACGCAATTCATCCGTTCAAACACGTTATCGCCATCGAGTCCGCCATTGAACATGGCGTCGATGAAGCCGGTGGTCACGCCGCCATTCGGAAAGACCATCATGAAGCTGCGCACCTGCGGCCGCGATGGCACACCGGCCACCGGCGCCAACGCGCCCAGCGCGGCGGCGGTCGGCGCGGGCAACAGCGACAGGCACTGGTGCAGCCGCTGTTCCACTTCCGGCAGCAGGCGGAACCAGGCCACCAGCCGGGTCTGCCCCGCATAGACGCCATTGGCGGCAAACGGATTGTTGCCATCGATGTTGCGCAAGGTGTCGAGCGCGGGCGGCACGGCATTGTTTTGCACGTAATACAGGCTGAGATTGCCCGTGGCGGGCGGCAGCCAGTTGGTATTGTTCAGCGCCACTGGCACGTGCAGCTGGGTCGGCAGGTTGGCCGGCCCCGGCAAGGCAGGCAAGACCGGCATGGCGTTGCCGCCGGTGAACCATGGGCCCAGCACGGGCGCCATGATGCCCAGGGTGTTGACGGGCGGCTGGTACAGAGTCGTCATGCGCCTCTCCTAAACGGGGTTGGACAAGGTGGCGTCGCCGGAGCGGCCGAGCGGATCGATCACGCGCACCGACACGCGGGTCACTGCGCCCGCCGGCACGGCTTGCGCATCGAACGCTTGCCAGGTCTGCGCCACCGGGTCGTAACTGAATGGCAGTTCCAGCTTGCGCGGCCGCGCACCATGCTCGATGCGCCAGGCATCGAAGCGGAAATTGCCCATCATGGTGCCTTGTAACGTTTGCGCGGGCGGCGGCGTCACCGTGATGGCCAATCCGCCCCCAGCCGCACTGACGGCCACTTGCTGCACCGGCGGCGGCGCGCCTTTCGGCACCGACGCCAGCTTGACCGGACCGCTGGCGTCGCCCCATTCGCCGGCCACCAGCACCGGATCGGCGCCGGGCGGCGATTCGCCCTGCACTTCCACCACGAAGCGGTAATTGACCCACGGCTTCAACGGTTGCGGCGCGACGATGTCGAAACTGTGGCCTTCGTCGTTCGATTCCAGGTCGCCCGGCAGTAAAGTCCCCGCCAGCACGGTCGGCATGCGCAGCGGATCGGCGCCGGCCGTCGACGTGCGGCGCAGGCGCCACGCTTTCGGTGCACTGGCGCCGTGTGGCACGCGCACGCGTAGCACCACGCCATGCTCGACCGGATTCTTGCCCGGCGCGTTGACCACCGCCACCAGCGGCTGGCCCGGTCCGCCCACGTTCGGCACGCCGAAGGCGAACATGGAACTCTTGGACAATTCCGACAAGCCGCCGCCCGGCCCTTCGGCCACCACGCGGTAAAACACGGCCACGTTCAGGCCGGCCGACACGCGGTTCGTGAAATGCACCTTGCCGTCGGCTCCCGCATGCAGCGGTTCCGGCGTGATCATTTCGAAATGGTCCCAGCCAAACAGCGTCCTGTTGTCGACCAGCAGTCCGGCGCGGTCGTTGATCAGCGCCAGGCTGCGCACGGTGTTGGCCAGCCCGCTGTCGATACCGCCATCGAGCGCTTTCAGCAACGTCGATTCCGTGCTGGTGTAGACACGGTAGCCGACGCCGGCCGCGCCGTTGAACGCGAATTCGGCGCGCGCGTGGCCCATCGCATCGGGCCGCGACGTGTAGGTCAATGGCCGGATGATCACCGGCGCTTCCGGCGGGCGCGGATCGGTGATGGTTTTTTTCGCCGGATACGCGTCCAGCGATTCATGGTTCAGCACATCGCGCCAGCGCGCCGTGTAGCTGACCTGGATTTGCTGCGCCGGGTACAGCGCCGGGCCGGTGCGCGTAATGACCAGCAATTGCTGCGGATGGCCAGGGCTGCTCGATGGATCGTCTTCCAGGTGCGCCTTGTTGCCCGGCGCATTCGGCAAGTTGGCCAGGTCATAGTAAGCGCTGGCGGCCGGGTTGGCGCCAAACGTTTCCAGCAGCACCAGTCCCGTCAATTCCGCGCCCCCGGCCGGTAATTCCGCGATGTTCGGCAGCGGGATGCGGATTTCAATGGTGCCCGCCAGCAGCCCGGCCGGCGGGTCGGCCGGCGGCGGTGCAAACACGGGCGGCGACGGGAAGATCAACAGCGCGGGACGCATCGGCGCCGTGCGCGCCTTGGCCGGCGCGGTGCGCTTGCCCCAGCCCGACCAGCGGCCGAACCAGTCGCCCTTGGCGATGCGGTAGTCGATCGCGCCCGGCGCGCCATTGCGGTCTTCCATGCGCGCTTCGCCCGCCTCGGCCGGATCTTCCGGCTGCGACACCACCCATGGCAGCGGCGTGCCGGGCGGCGCGGCATTGCTGCCATACGCCATGCGCTTGCCATTGGCAAAGGCATGCAGCGTGCGTTCGCCGTACTGGTCATGCGCGGCCACGGCGGCCACGGCCGGCGCCTGGAATCCCTTGGCCAGCAGGCGCAGCGCGCGCCGGACCTTGGGTGGCGGCGGTGTACTGAGCCAGCCACGGTCATCGCACGACGCGATCACGGGCGCCCCCATGCCTTGCGGCGGCTGGCCGGCAATGGCCACCGCGCACTGCGTCAGGTCGAGGTAGGGAATGTCTTCCGCCGGCGGGATCTTGAACTGGTCCAGCTCCGGGAACTGGGCCAGCGCATCGGCCCGGCCGGCGCGCAACGCGCCAAGGAACGACAGCGCTTCGGCTTGCGTCCACGCCGCGCTGTTCCAGCGGAACAGGCCGCGGATGCGGTACAGCACCAGGGACCCGGCCGGCGCCTTGGCATCGCGGTCGACGTCGCCCAACCCCAGCAGGTGGCCCAGGTCCGGATCGATGGAACTGGCCAGCAGCGACGTTTCGATGCCCACACCCATGTTGCCTGGCTGGGAACCGGCGGCCTGGCTGGTGATCGGCCGCTGGTCGCGCAGCAACCAGGTGGGCAGCGACAAGTCGTGCAGCAGGGATTTCAGCCATGTGTCGACGCGGGGGCGCACTTGCGCCACGCGCTGCGCCGCATCGGCGCCGCCGGCAGCGGGCGCCGATGCGGGACTGGCGGCCGTGTACGCCACGTACATGGGCTGGCGCAGCACGGCCGCGCGGTCGACGCGGTGATCCGCTTCGGCCACCGCGTTGGCGGGCGGCGTATAGCGCGGCGCCGGGCTTACCGGCAAGCTCCACCACTCCCACAGCCGCGCTTCGCCATGGCGCTGCACGCCGGTCGCATCGATCCAGCGGATGCCCGCCACGTAACCATTGCCGCGCACCCGCACGCGGGGAATGAACCAGTGGCACAGCGCATACGGATCCTGGCTGGCGGCCTGGATCACGGTCGGGCCGTGCTCCGTGTCGGCCAGCGCTTCGAACACCAGGCCTTCCTGCACCGTGGCGCTGGCGGCGGCATGGGCCACCGTCCCGGCGCTGATGCCTGCCGCGGCGGCGCGCGGCACCGGAATCGGAATCGGAATCGGAATCGGCGCCATGGTCGGCCTCAAGGTCGGCGCCGGGGTCGGCATCCGGGTGGGCGCCAGCGTCGGCATCAATGTGGGCGCCAAGGTCGGCCTCGGAATGGGTCCCAGCGTTGGCGACAGGGTTGGCGCAGCCGTCGGCGCCGTGGTTGGCGCGGTAGTCGGTGCGGTAGTCGGCGCCGTCGTCGGTACCGTGCTGGCGCGCACCTGCAGCCGCGCCCAGATCACATCCGGTTCGCTGAAATACCCATACACGGGATTGTCCGGCGTGACCGTGAACGGCAGCGACAAGGTGTTGCCCTGGCTGTCGATCCACGTCACCCCATCGCTGCGGGCCATCTGCTCCACCACGCTGGCGCTGATGATGGTGCGCGTGACCATCAGCGGCGTGGCGGGCACGCCGAGGCGCGGCGACGGCAGGCAGCGCACGTGGATGCCGGGTGGCAGGTGGCTGTCGCCAACGCCATCGATGGCGCCGGCGATCCATGCCCATGCGGGAGCGAGTGTGCTCATACGTACTTCTCCTTCATCACAATTCAAGCGCCACGGTGGCGGGACGGTTGAAAATCTGTACCTGGCCGGATGCGCCGGCGGCGCCATGCTCGCGGAACTTCAGCTCGATATCGAACAGGCGGCTGGTCAGCGCCGGCCGTGGCGCCGATGCGCCGGCCACGAACAGCACCCGCGTGCCTGCCGCGTTGCGCACCGCTTCCTTCATCGCGCTGCCCAGCTTGGTGCGCGCCGAACTCCATTGCGGCTGGCCGTTGACGATGGTTTGCGTATCGTCGGTGCGGAACACTTCCAGCGAACCGATTTCCAGGCGCGGCTTCGGCTCCGGCTCGTTCAGGGCGCCGGTGCGCATGCCGGCGCGCCATACCGGTTCATCGGCTTCCAGCAGCACGCCGGCGATTTCCCATGGCGTGGCGGCCAGGCCCGTCTGGCGCCAGATCACTGTCGTGCGCGGGGCGGGCGGCAGCGGCCACGGATCCATGCCGCAATCGCGCAATGCCTCGTCGAGCGCGGCGTCCGACACCAGCGGCTCGCTCTGCGCCGCATATTTGGCTTGCAGGTTGAAGGTCGTGATGGCGTCGTTTGGCGTGCCGCCATCCGGCGTCGGTTCGAAGCCCAGCGCGCGCAGCATGCCGGTCGGGTTGTGGTAGCGCGACGTGCGGAAATGGCTGCGCGCCACCAGCACTTCTTTCACGCTGCTGTCCCCGGGCTTGACGGTATTGAGCAGCAAATCGTATTCGCTGTTCGGCACCAGGTCCGCAATGACGGTGACCTTGGAGGCGCCGCTGCCGGGATTGACGTTCAGGCACGGCAGCGCATCGAGCACCTGCTGCACCTGCACGTCCACGACGGTCCACGCGTCGGTGGTTACTTGCCACAGTGGGTTGTCCGCCACGTAGCCCGGCAGCGCCGGGTCGTCGCGCGTGACGTCCAGGATGTGGCGGCTGCCATCGACGTGCAAGGTGTAGCCATGCAACGAACCGGCCGGCGGACGCGTGTGGTAGACCTTGACCTTCAATTCGCGGCCATCGTATTTGGCGACCAGCGAACGCAGATGGTCGACACGGAACCAGAAGCCGATTGGATCGTCGAGGAAGTGCGGCGGATCTTCATGGGTCGGCGACGCGTGCGTGATGTAGCGCGCCAGGCCGCGCGGATCGAAGCTGCGCTCGTCGAAGCCCGGACCGCCCTGGGCCGGATCCATGTCCAGCGTGGCGGTCTGCGCCGATGGCAAGGCGTTCGGGTCGGTCACGCCAAAGGCTGCCGTATCGAACGTGAATTCTTCCGTGCCACCCGCCAGCCAGCCGTTGGCCGCCGGCGCCGGCGGATCGTCGCCAGGATCGGCCGCCTGCCAGCCCTGGTATTCCCACGTGACGCGCACCTTGTAGCTGCTGGCGGCATCGAGCGCGGTGTCCTTGCCCGGTTCATTGTTTTGCTGGTTCTGCGTCTGGTCCTGCACCCAGGCGATCAAGCCATCCTGGAATGCCTGGTCATCGTGCTGCGCCTGCCACGCTTCCTGCGTCAGGCCGCACAGCGCCACCAGGCTGACATTGCCCTTGTACCATGGCGCCACTTCGATGCGGGTCCAGGCCTTGCCATCCTTGCGCGGCGGCAGCTTGTAGCGGTACACGCGGCATGGCAGGCGGCTGGTTTCCTTGAACGGCACCGGCTCGCCCTGCAGCGCCAGCACGCCGGCCTGTTCGTCGATGGCCTTGACCAGCAGTGCCGGCGCGGCATCCACCGCGACCAGGTCATACAGCGACAGCGGCGTGGTGCGCACCGTCTGCGCGCCCCAGCACACCGTGTGCAGCAATGGCGGCTGTTTGGATTCCATATTGCGGTCGAGCAGGATTTGCGCGATGCCCGCGTTGCGGAGGATCAGCCACTGGCGGCCAGGGCCCTGGCTTTGCACACGCGCCAGCACCTTGCCCGCCGCATCGAGCGCCACCAGCATGACCCAGCCGGGATTGGTGCCCGTGGTCGGCGTGATTTCAGGGGTGACTTCGGCCGACACTTCATCGACCGGCGCCGCCAGGTGCATGCCATTCACGCGGCCCAGCAGCGCCGCAGTCCATTCGCCCGCATTTTTACCCCCCAGCATCCTGCCTTCGTACTTGGCGCCGGACGCGCCGGCGAAGCTGCTGTATTCACCGTCCTTCTCCGGCATGCGGTCGCACACGCGTCCCGGTTCGGTCGATCCCGCCGGCTCGCCGGCCGAACCCCAGCACACGGCATACACGAGGATAGGCAGCAAGCCCATGGTGGCGTCCACCTTGACCGATACGATGCCCTGCGCCGGTAACGTCAGCCACTGGCGGCCCGGATCGCGCGTCTGCACGCGGCCGACGATGGCGCCATTGGCGTCGAACGCCGTCAACAGCACGGAATCCTTGCCAGGATCGAGGTTGACCGACACTTCATCGACGGCGCCGGCCGCATGCATGCCCGATAGTGCGCTGTGCACGCGCACCAGCCGCTCGCCGCCTTGCGCCACGCATTCCATCTTGCCTTCATAGACGGCGCCGGACGCGCCCGTGAACGTGGTGATCCACTCGTCGCGGGCCGGCATGGTGTCGCACACGCGGCGTGTCGGCGGCGGCAGCGCGCCGCGCTCCATGCACACTTGCAGCAGCAACTCGCCCTCCAGCAAGGTCTTCGACAAATCGAACGCCAGCGGCACCGTGCACACCATGGCGCCCTGCTTGCGGAAGCCCGGGAAGCGCCAGCCCTGCGCAATCGCCATGCCTTCATGCACCACGGTGCCGGCCAGCGCGGCCACGGCGCCCGGCGCATAGTTGAAGCCGGCGGCGGAACCCAGCGCGATCAATTCAGCCAGCGTGTGGTGGCTGTCGAGTTTGGCCACCGCCTTGAATTTGCTCGGATACGGCGCATTGGCCGGCGGTACCGCGTGGAACGCGCCGAAACCGGCATAGCTCCACACGCGGTCCTTGCCCAGGGCGCACGACGGCGTGGCGGCCGGACGCGGGTCGCACAATTCGCCAAAGGTGTTCGCGGGGTTGCCCGGCACGTTCAGCGATTCCGGTGTCAGCCAGCGCGCCCACGGCGCGGGATCGATGGTCCACAAGCCCAGTTCGCGGCCCTCTTCGCTGCTGGGCGGGATACCCTGCGGCGCCGCTTCGATCAGCGCCTTGCGGTGCGTCGGCAGCCACCATGCGGACGGGAACGGTCCGCCCACGGTTTGCCACTGCGCGCCATCCCACTTCTGCAATTCGACCTTGGTGATGCGGTACGCGTATTTGAGCTGGTTGGAACCGCTCCACGCCGTCAGCGCGGCCGGCGCCGGCACTTCGCGCGTGAAGGTCGCTCCCGGATCGGTATCCGCTACATAGTGCGTGAATTTCAGCACGCCCACCGTGTCGGGCCACACCACCGGCACGTCGCCGCCACCGTTGACGGCGGCCTTGCCCTTGACGATGGCCAGGTGGTCGACCAGGTCCATGCCGGAAATCGGCGCGGCCGGTTTCGGGATGCCCGATTGCGAACTGTTACCGATCTCGATATCGACGCAGCCGGAAATTTCAAACAGCCAGCAATCGATGGACGCGCAGAAGTGGCCCTTGGCATACGGGTCCTTGCCTTCTTCGATGCGGAAATACAGCCAGCCATTGACGTCCAGCGTGATCACGACCAGGTCGAGCGAACCGGCCACGCCGGCCGCTCCCGCGCACAGCAGCGGCTTGGTGCCCAGGCCGACAATCAGGAAGGCGGAAATCTCCAGCGAGAACGGATCGGCTTCCCAGCGCAAGTCGAAACCGGCGCCGAAGCCGATCGAGAACCCGTCGAAGTCGAGCGGCGGGATGTCGGCCCACGACGGAATCAAGGTGCCGCCCAAGTGCTTCATTTCGCGCTCTTCGAACATCAGGAAGGCCCATGCCTTCACGTCGAGCACTTCGGGGAACAGCACGATGGTGACGGGATCGCCGGCGCGGCCCGGACCGTTATCGCTGCCGATGCGGATATACCAGGCCAGGTTGCTGCCGGCCAGCGGGAAGTACGCGGAAATCGGCACCTTCAATTCCAGGATTTTCGGAATCTTGTACGTGGTGCGCACCGCCACCATCAGCGCATCCGGTTCGATCACCACCATGCCGAGGATGCGGGTCGACGAGCCGCTGTTGCTGCCCTGCGCCGTGGCCTGGCCCTTGCGCTGCGTGATCAGGTGCGCGTCGATGCTGAACACCACCGAGATGTCCGGGAAGCCCAGGGTCAGCGCGCCTTCCGCGTTGAAGCTGAAGCCGCCGTCCGGCAGCGTGCCGATCACGGCGCCCACGCCAAACGCGAACTGGCCCGACAGGCGCTTGTATTTTTTATCGGGCTGCAAGCCATACCATTGCAGCTGGCGTTCCACCGGGTCCGCGTGCGTGCACAGCGACAAGTCGCGCGTGCCGTTGGCGACAAAACGGCCCATGAAGCCGAACAGGCCGAAGCCGGTGCCGCCCAGCGGGATGCCGACCGGCAGCTGGATGCCCACTTCGACCGAGACGAAATCGTGGTCGACCGCCAGCGCGCCATAGGCCGACAGCTTGGCGGGAATCACTTCCAGCGCCAGCATGGCGCGGAACGCGCCGCCGTCGCCAATGGTCACGGAACCCTTGCCAACCAGGGTGTTCGGCACTTCCACCACGGCCGTCAGGCCGCGCAATTCCACCGCTGATTTATCCGGCGTGCTTTCGAAGCGCATGCGGATCACAGCGCCTTCGAGGCGGATCACGCCGAGGTCGATCGCGAATTCCAGGTCGAATTCCATCCAGTCGGAACCGTTGCCGAGACGGCTGGACGCCACGCGGATCAAGTCGCCCAGCGGCCCGCCCAGGGTCCAGGTGCCGGGATCGACCACCTGCACCGACAAGTCTTTCATGCACAGGCTGATGTCCTGCAGTCCGCCGGTATTGTTCCCGTCGAACATGATGCCGACGCCCTTGTATGCCAGCTTCAGGTTGCCCTGCACGATGAACACGCCGGGAATGCCGGTCTTGATGCGCAAGTCGACCGTGTAATCCGTGGTGGCGGCCGCATGCGGCGCGCCATTCCACTTGTACGACAGCGTGAATTTCTCGAACACCACGCTGCCGTGGTGGTCGCCCTGCCCCGCATCCTTGTTGATGAACAGCCCGATGACGGCGCCCGCCGCGATGCACGCCAGCCCGCCGACGAAATCGCCCGCTTCGGAACCCGTGATGTCCGCTTCATCGAGCTTGGCCGCCAGCGCCGGGCCGAACGCCAGGCCGCTGGCCCAGACATCGCTGATCAGTTGCAGCTTGCCATACGGGATGCTGAGCGCGCCGGTGGCTTCGGTCTGGCCGGTGCTGGCGTCATAGGCCCAGTTCAGCAGCACTTCCCAGTAATCGGGGCCGCCCGGCTGGGTCGACGCCAGCGCCGGTTGCTGGCCGCCGACGGCCGGCAAGTTGGTGTCGGTGGGACGCCAGCGCACCTTCGCTTCGGCCAGGGTCGGAATGAAGTCGGCCGCGCCGGTGGCGGACGGACTGTCCCAGCGCACCTTCAGCGTCACGCGGTAATCGTTTTGCGCATTGCTCGGCGTGGTCGTGACGATTTGCGTGATCGGCCCATCGGCGCCCGGCACCAGCATGGTCACGCGCGAGCTGCGGCCATCCGGCCCCGGCACCGGCGGCTGCGGTTGCTGGCCCGCCTCGATGGCGAACACTTCGGCGCAGCGGTAGCCGGCGCGGTCCAGGTCGGCCTTGGCCAGCGCATGCTGGCCGCTCTGGATATTGTCGGTGGCGTCGCGGGTCCAGTCGTGGCGCCACACGGGCGTGCCGTTGGCGCCCGTTTGCAGGTAAGGCTGGCCATCGGGTGCATTGCCCGGCGGCAGCGCCAGGCGGCGCGTGTCGATCATGCGCTGCGGCGCGCCTTGCAGCACGGTGGGCCAGTTCACCGGCGCTTCGGTTTCCCGGCGCCCCATGACGCGCGCCGGATCGTTGACGACGGCCAGCACGGCGGCCATGGCGCGATCCTTGCGCTGGTCCGCCAGCTCGTCATTCTTTTGATTGTTGGTGGCGAGGTTGGCGCCGTACCACAGGTCGTCAGTGCGGCCCACCACGTAGAACTTGCGGTCGACGCCCGGATTGGCCGCTTCCAGTCCGGCGATCCAGGCGGCGATCTGCTGTTCCAGCGTGGCGCCCGGCGGACCGTTGCGGCCCAGGAAATTGATCGCCATCGGATAGGCGAGCGGCTGGTGCTTTTGCAGCGTCTGTCCGGGCGGCGCGGCTGTGACGT
The DNA here is from genome assembly GCF_009674485.1 of Pseudoduganella rivuli. Taxonomy (GTDB): domain Bacteria; phylum Pseudomonadota; class Gammaproteobacteria; order Burkholderiales; family Burkholderiaceae_D; genus Rugamonas; species Rugamonas rivuli_B. The sequence continues at coordinate 88,975 of NZ_WKJJ01000024.1, forward strand.
TTTCATCTTCGTTCTTGACGCCGATCGGCGTGGATTCGCCGTATTCGTACAGCACCTGCACCGTGCGCGTGACGAACACCTGCGTCGGCGGCACGGGCACCGGCGTGTTGTCGCCGGACGGCACCAGCACTTCGACTTCGGCATCGGTGCCCTGCTGTGTCGTGACCTTGGCGCCCGCCAGCGTGGCGGGCACCGGCGCGGTCGAGCGGGCGCCGGTGGTGTGGTATTCGCGCGCCAGGAAGGTGTCGCTGACGCGGGTCGGCTGCAGCGGCGCCGGCTCGCCTTCCAGCGACACCAGCCCGGGCGAGCTGGCGGCGTCGGTGTCCTGGTGGCCGATGGCCAGCGGACCGGCCGGCGTCACGTCGATGCGGATGCGGCGCACGCCCTGCGTGTCGCCCGGTTCGCCATTGTCATCGGTGACCAGCAATTCAAACGGGCCGCTGCCGTTGGGCAGTCCGGCCAGCGTGAAGGTATTGGCGGAACGTGCCACCACCGGCGCGCTGCCGCCGCCCAGGGTCCAGCGCACGGCGATGGCCTGGTTGCGCGTTTGCAGCGCCACCTGCCGCAGCAAGTGGGCCGGGCCCCGCAAGTGCAGCACATTGTGGCGCAGCGGACCGCCGTTGGCGGTGGCGTCGATGATCGGCGGCTCACCGCTGGCGCTGCCGCTCTGGCGCGGGAACGTCACCGTGATTTGCTGCAGTTCGGTCTGGCCGGACGGGATGGCGCTCGGCAGGCTGGGCTGCGGCGCCGGTTGCCCCACCAGCGTGGCATCCACCACCCGCAGGCGGTAGCGCAGCACGGCGTCGGTCGGCGCGTCGAACCACGGCGTGGTGTCGCTGTTGCCTTCGATGCCGCCGGGGATTTCCCACCAGACGCCGATGACTTTCATGTCGGCCACACCGCCGCCAATGGATTCATTGAGCTTGAACTTGGCCCGCACCCGCTGCAATTGCGCCTGCGGCCCGGTCGGCACGGCGTAGGCGTACAGCGGCGGATTGGCTTGCACCGATACGCCCGTCAGCGTGCCGGCCTCGAATTGCTCGATGGTCAGGTAGGTGTTGAGTTGCTGCGGGAAGTCCTTGCTGAAATCGGCCGCGATTTCGCCCTGCATGCCGAACGGGACGCCCACCAGCAAATCGCGCCCGCCGATGGTCATGTTGTCGACCAGCGGCGTATTCAGCGGCAGGAAGAATGTCAGTTCCTTGAGCGAAATGCCCATGAAGCTTTCATCCTTGCCGCGCGCTTCGATTTCCGCCGGGGTGAAGGTCGGCGACACGTCGGCCACCAGCGTATCGAGCTTGAAGCCGAATTGCGAATTGCCGATCACGGCGGTATTCGGCTGCATATTGGCGCGCACCACGCCGCCGGACGGCGCGTTCGGATCCAGCGGGTCGGGCGCATCCATCAATTGCACCAGGGTGCCGGCCCCGTTGCCGCTGATGCGCAGCACGCACGACGCCTGCAACGTGACGCGGCGCGCCGCCGGCGGGCCGCCGGCCGCTTGCAGCGATGGCGTTTTCATGGGGTCGCTGCTGTTGATGGTGGCCGCGTTCAAGCCCGGCAAAATCACGGAGACCGGGTTGACCTTGATATCGAGCGCCCATTGCACGGGGATGTCTTCCTGCACGAAGCCGCCCGGGACCGGGGCGCCACCCGACGTGGCGGGGAACGGCGCCGCGCGCGTCACGGACAGGCGGAACGGCAAGCCGGTGGCGACGCCGGGCACACTGAGGATCCAGTTGGCCGTGTTCAGGTCGAACTGGTCGGCGATCGATTGCAAGGTGCCTTCATGCAAGTAAAAGCCGGGACTGGCGGTCGAGCGGTGGTCGACGATGTTGAGCGCGGCGACTTGTTCAAGGATGCCGTCAGGAACGATGGGCGCCAGGCCCGTCGTCATCGGCAGCAAGTCCAGTATGTTCATCCCCCTGCGAACGCTCATGGCATCTCCCCGGCTGATCAGTAGATGCCATCATGCATTAAAAACAATGAAAAAACTGTCACATTGCAACAACACAAACATTGTGGAATGCAAGTAACCGAGTGTTGATCCAAGCCTGATACTGCCTTGATTACAAAGCTACCGTCAGGAATGAATTGTTAAATCTTCGCAACGACTACTGCGCTTTTGCAACGCCCCGGACCGGCTTGACGCGTCCCGCCCATTGCGCGACTATTGGTTACCCACCTTCGTCGGAGCAGCGCATGTTGCAGACCAGGTTACGCTTATGTGCCGGCCTGATTGCCGGCGTCCTGGCCGCCCTCCTGGCCATGCCGTGCGCGCTGGCCGAGGTGCTGTTTTATCCGCGCCCGGAAAGCCTGGACGACGAACGGGGCGACTATCCGTTCCAGCTGCTGCAACTGGCGCTGATCAAGGCCGGCAGCGCGGAACAAGTGGTCATGTCGCCGCACTACATGCAGCAAAACCGGTCGATCATCGAAGTGGCGAACGCCACGGGCAAGGTTCACGTGACGGCCACCATGACGTCGATGGAACGCGAACAGCTATTGCTGCCGATACGCATCCCGATCAGCAAAGGCTTGATCGGCTGGCGCCTGTTGCTGGTACGGCATGCCGACCATGGCCATTACCGCAACGTGCGTTCCATTGCCGACCTGGGACCGTACAAGGTGGCGCAAGGCCATGACTGGCCGGACTTGACGATCTTGCGCGCCAATGGCGTGGATCCGGCCCCGGTCTCCAGCTACAGCAGCCTGTTCGGCATGCTGAAGGCTGGCCGCATCGATTACCTGCCGCGTTCGGTACAGGAAATCTGGGCCGAAGCGGCGCGCCACCCGGAACTGGCGATCGAGCCGCACCTGGTGCTGCGCTACCCCGCCGCCGACTATTTCTTTGTCAACCGCGCCAATACCCGGCTGGCGGACCAGATCCGGCAAGGGCTGGAAGCGGCCATCGCGGATGGCTCGATGGACCAGCTGTTTTACCGCCACTATGGCGCGCTGCTGCGCGAAGCGGCGCTCGACAAGCGCCGCGTGATTGACTTGACCAATCCCCTGCTGCCGCCGGAGACGCCGCTGGCGCGCAAGGAATTATGGTTCCGGCTGGACGACTTGAAACGGGCGCCGTGAAGGGCTACGCCAGCTGGCGCAGCTTGCCGATGTCGAGGATTTCAATCCCGCCGCGCACCAGCGCAATGGCTTGCTGCGCTTCGAATTGCTTGAGGATTTGATTGACGGTCTGGCGCGACAGCGACAGCATCATGGCCAGTTGTTCCTGCGGCACGTGCAGCATGCGGCGGTTGCGGTCTTTCCAGTCGCCATAACCCTCGGCCATGGTGACGAGGCGCCGCGCCAGGCGCGCGCTGGCGGGCAGCAGCGCGGTTTCCTCCATCATGGTGAAGGTCAGCCTGAGCTTGTGCGTCAGCAGCAGGCCGAAGACGCGCCAGTGGGCGGGTTCCATGGCCAGCAAGTCCAGCAGCGCTTGCTGCGGCAAATGCAATAACGTGACCTCGCCTTCGGCCCACGCATCGTGCGTGCGGGCCAAGCCATCGAACAGGGCAATCTCGCCGAACCAGTGGGGCGGCTCGACCAGCGCCAGCACGGCTTCCTTGCCGGTCTCGGACAGGCCGCCAATGCGCATGGCGCCATCGAGCACGCAGTACACGCCATCGGGTGCATCGCCCCGCGCAAACAGACGCTGGCCGCCATGCAGGCGGCGCAACTGCGCCAGCGCCAGCAACTGGTCCTGCAGCGCCGGCGCCAGTCCCTGGAACCAGCTGCCCATGCGCAGCAGCGCGGCGTAGTCGGTCACGGTATTCATGGTGCCATTCTACGGCTTGTGTCGGCTACCCGACAGCGCCGCCACGCCGGGCCGTACATCATGCGTTTTCCCCCTTTTCGGAGACACCCATGAAAACCATCACCGAACAATTATCGAAGTACGCGGAATACCACCGCGACACGCGCAACATCGCGACCCACTTCATCGGCATTCCCATGATCGTGGCCGCCGTCGCGATTTTATTGTCGCGGCCCGCGTTCAGCGCCGGCGGCATTACCTTGTCCGCCGCCACCGTGCTGACGGCGGCGGCGCTGGCGTATTACTTCATGCTGGATATCGGCTTCGGCCTCATCATGGCGGCGCTGATGGGCGCCGCCTTGTGGCTGGGCCAGTGGAGCGCCGCGCAGGACACCGCCACGTGGCTGGCGCTGGGCGTGGGCGGTTTTGTCGTGGGCTGGATTTTCCAGTTTGTCGGCCACTACTATGAAGGCCGCAAACCCGCGTTCGTCGACGACCTCAGCGGGCTGATCATCGGCCCGCTGTTCGTGGTGGCCGAATTGCTGTTCCTGCTGGGACTGCGCAAGGATCTGGAAGCCGATATCGTGCGCCGCGCGGGGGCGATGCGCAGCGCACGGTAATCGCTATGCGCCGGGATAGGCGGCGTCGATCTGCTTGATGATTTGCTGGCTGTGTGTGACGTATTGCTGGTAACGGTCGTAAATTTGCGCGTGGGCGACCAGCGCACGCAGCATGCGTTTGGCCTTCGGCGTCGTCAGCGCCGCGTAGCGTTGCGCCGGCGTTTCGCCTTGTTCCAATGCGATGTCGAGGTAGGCCATCAGCTTCTTCTGACTGCTTTCCCAACCGCTTTCGGAACGGCGGATCGCCGGGTAGTCCGACTGGTGCAGATCCAGGATGTCGTTCAGCAAGCCATCATCTTCGATATGGGTCAGCCTGCCACTACTCTTGAATCCTTCAAAACGGCTGCGTTCAGGGACGAAAAAGGTGTTGGTGTTCAGCGCCTCAAACGCCTTGTCGAATTTCTCGCCATCCGGCTGGCCTTTTGGATCGAGCTCCGCCAGGTATTTGTACGTGGCGTCGGATTCGCGGTAATCGCGGACCACGCCGCCCAGCTGTTCCACATCGCGCTTCAAGTCGGATTTCAATCCCAGCAGGAAAGTCCGCACCTGCTGCTGCTCGTGCCGGTGCTCGCTCATGCTGTGGAACCAGATACTGATGCTGACGGCAAAGACGATGATGACGATTTCCAGCGCGATTTCACGCAACTTGTGGCCTATGCCATGTTCCCTGGCCACCGCCATCTGGATCACATTCTTGCCGTGCTTCGCGACTTCCAGTTCCGCCATTGCATTATCCATTTAACAAAAAATCGAAATGATAACGCATTGCAATATCTACAACGAAAATGCGCCCCGCAGGGCGCATTCTTGATGCATAAATGCTACAAACTTAGTTGGCCAGGCGCTGCTCGATGGCGGCCTTGGTGGCCACCAGCTCTTGCGGCAGGTGGTAAGCCAGCTTGTCGAACAGTTCCGCGTGCAGTTTCAGTTCTTCCAGCCATGCGGCCTTGTCGATCGACGTGATCTGGTTGAACTGTTCTTGCGTGAAGTCCAGGCCGTCCCAGTTCAGGTCGCCGAATTCCGGCGTCGTGCCGAACACGTTTTCCACGCCACCCGCTTTGCCTTCGATGCGGTCCAGCATCCACTTCAGCACGCGCATGTTGTCGCCGAAGCCTGGCCAGACGAACTTGCCGTCGGCATCGGTGCGGAACCAGTTGACGCAGTAGATCTTCGGTGCGGCTGCGCCGATTTTCTCGCCCAGATTCAGCCAGTGCTGGAAGTAGTCGCTCATGTTGTAGCCCATGAACGGCAGCATCGCGAATGGATCGCGGCGTACCACGCCTTGTTGGCCGGCAGCGGCGGCAGTGGTTTCCGAGCCCATGGTGGCAGCCATGTAGACGCCTTCCACCCAGTTGCGCGCTTCGGTGACCAGCGGCACGGTGGTGGAACGGCGGCCGCCGAAGATGAAGGCCGAGATCGGCACGCCGGCCGGATCGTCCCAGGCCGGATCGATGACCGGGTTTTGCGTTGCCGCCACGGTGAAGCGGGCATTCGGGTGCGCAGCCTTGGTGCCGGACGCCGGGGTCCAGTCCTTGCCTTGCCAGTCGATCAGGTGCGCAGGCGCTTCCTTGGTCAAACCTTCCCACCAGACGTCGCCGTCATCGGTCAGCGCCACGTTGGTGAAGATGGTGTCTTCGCCCAGGCACGCCATGCAGTTCGAGTTGGTCTTGGTGTTGGTGCCCGGCGCCACGCCGAAGTAGCCGGCTTCCGGATTGATCGCGTACAGGCGGCCATCGGCGCCCGGCTTGATCCACGCAATGTCGTCGCCAATGGTGGTGACTTTCCAGCCATTGAACGATGCCGGCGGAATCAGCATGGCGAAGTTGGTCTTGCCGCAAGCGGACGGGAACGCTGCCGCCACATAGTGTTTTTTGCCTTCCGGCGATTCCACGCCCAGGATCAGCATGTGTTCGGCCAGCCAGCCCTTGCCGCCTTGCTGAGCTTCCTGGAAGCCCATGTTCGAGGCGATACGCAGCGCGAAGCATTTCTTGCCCAGCAGCGCATTGCCGCCGTAGCCGGAACCGTACGACCAGATTTCACGGGTTTCCGGGAAATGCACGATGTATTTGGTGCTGTTGCATGGCCATGGCACATCCTGTTGACCGGCAGCCAGCGGCGCGCCCACGGTGTGCACGCATGGCACGTATTCGCCATTGGCGCCCAGCACGTCGAACACGGCTTTGCCCATGCGCGTCATGATGCGCATGTTGACGGCCACGTACGGCGAATCGGACAGTTCCACGCCGATGTGGGCGATAGGCGAACCCAGCGGGCCCATCGAGAACGGCACCACGTACAGGGTGCGGCCGGCCATGCAGCCGTCGAACAGGCCGTTCAGCGTCGTGCGCATTTCAGCCGGGGCCATCCAGTTGTTGGTCGGGCCGGCGGCTTCCTTGGTTTGCGAGCAGATGAACGTGCGGTCTTCCACGCGGGCCACGTCGGTCGGATCGGAGCACGCCAGGTACGAATTCGGACGCTTTTCCGGATTCAGCTTTTTCATGGTGCCGGCGGCAACCATTTCGCCGCACAGGCGGTCGTATTCTTCTTTCGAGCCATCGCACCAGTAGATGCGGGCCGGACGGGTCAACGCCGCGACTTCGGCGACCCAGTTAATGAGACCTTGATGCTTGACGTAAGCTGGGACGTTCAGTGCTGCAACGCCCCCCATGATGGGCTGATTCATAGTACCTCCAATGCCAATAAAGAAATTCTTTGTCTTGTCCCGGCACGGCAGGATCGTCGTCAGCTTGTGGCTATGCGCTCAGGAAGGCATGTTTGATCATGCTTCGGCGGTACGGCGGTCTTGTCGGTGCGCCCGGAAAAAATCACAGGCGCCCAGTCCATATTATGCATCCGGACTGATGGAACGTATTGCGCAGACCCGCTGTTGGGCCTGAAATCTGCGCCGATTGTACACCCGTCTACGGACGATTCCGACAGAAATGTAGGAGAATTGGTTGACTGATGTAGTAGGCTATTTGGATGATTTTTGAATCCTGTTATTACACTACGAAATGATCTTTCTTCTCTGACAACACATATGAAAATTGCCATCCTAGACGATTATCAAGAAGCAACTCGTAGCCTGGAATGCATGAAATTGCTGGAAGGTCATGATGTCAAAGTCTTCAACAATTCCCCCAAAGGCGTGGGCCAATTGGCCGTCCGGCTGGCGCCGTTCGATGCGCTGGTGCTGATCCGCGAGCGCACGTCGTTCAACCGCGCGCTGCTGGCCAAGCTCCCCAACCTGAAACTGATTTCGCAGACGGGCAAGGTCAGCGGGCATGTCGACGTGGCGGCCGCCACGGAACTGGGGATCGCGATTGCCGAAGGCGTGGGGTCGCCCACGGCGCCGGCCGAGCTGACGTGGACCTTGATCATGGCGGCGCAGCGCAAGATCGTGCCGTACGCCAGCAACCTGAAAAAAGGCCAGTGGCAGACCGCGTCCGCCCTGCCCGAATACAACACGGTGGGCACGGTCTTGAAAGGCCGCACCCTGGCGATCTGGGGCTACGGCAAGATCGGCCAGCTGATTGCCGGCTATGCGAAAGCCTTCGGCATGCAGGTGCTGGTGTGGGGCAGCCCGGCCAGCAGGGAAGCCGCCGTGGCCGATGGCTGCCGGGCCGCTGACACGCGCGAACAGTTTTTTGAACAGGCGGACGTGCTGACGTTGCACTTGCGGCTGGCTGACGCGACCCGTGGCATCGTCACGGCCGACGATTTGCAGCGCATGAAGCCCACTGCCCTGTTCGTCAATACGAGCCGCGCGGAACTGGTGGCCGAAGGCGCGCTGGAACAGGCGCTGCGCGCGGGGCGTCCCGGCGCGGCGGCGCTGGATGTGTTTGAACAGGAACCCCTGTCGCCGGACTCCATCCTGCTGAAAGTGCCGAACGTGCTGGCTACGCCACACCTGGGCTACGTCGAGAAGGACAGCTACGAGCTGTATTTCAATGCCGCGTTCAAGAACGTGGTGGCGTTTGCCGAAGGTAATCCGGCGAATATCCTGAACCCGGATTACGCCGCGCGCCGGCGGGATTGATCAGCGCATCAGCCAAAGCGCACCGCGTACACCGGCGGCATGTTTTGCGAAATCGTGCGCCAGTAGTCGCCGCCATTGGTGGACAGCCACACGCTGCCCGTGGTCGACGCCATCAGCAAAGTCTTGCCATCGTCGGCCACCACCAGCCCATGGCGGTAGACCAGGTCGTAGCAATGCTCTTGCGGCAAGCCGTTGCGTTGCACGGTAAAGGTCTGGCCGCCATCCGCGGTGCGGGTGGTGGCCATGGCGGCATCGACGGGGATGCGCTGCTGGTCCGCCACGCCGGGCGCAAACCACGCGGTGTCGCCATCACGCGGATGCACCGCCACGCCGAAGCCGAAACTCGACAGCGGCGCGGTGACTTCGGTCCACAGCGCGCCATTGTCGACCGAGCGCCAGATGCCGCTGTGATGCTGGCACCACAGCTTGTCCGGCTCGCCCGGGCAGCGCACGATGCGGTGCGGGTCTTGCACCACGCCCTGGTCCATCATGTCGGGCGGCATGTAGCGCGCCTGCATGCCCTGCGCCCGCAACGCCCACGTGGCGCCGCCATCCGTGGTCAGCCATGCACCGGCGCAGGATATGCCGATCAGCACGCTGCGGCTGTCGCGCGGGTCCACGCAAATGCTGTGGATGCCTGGCGTGTCATAGCCGCCGCCAAACCAGTCGGGACGCCCCGGCATGTTCCATAGCGAGTCGACCAGTTGCCACGTATCGCCCCGGTCCGCCGAGCGGAACAGGCCGCCGGGCAACGTGCCGGCCCACAGCACGCCGGGTTCATCCGCGCCGCCAGCTTCCAGCGACCAGATCTGCTTGAGTTTCCACTCCGTCTTGTCGGTGCTGTCCGCCGGCTTTTCCGGATAGACCGGGACGCTGATTTCCGTCCAGTCCGCACTGCCGGGATCGCGCCGGTGCAATTTCGCGCCGAAGTGGCCCAGGTTCAGCGCGGCATACAGGGTGCCGTCGCGCGCATCGGGCAAGACCATGCTGACCGGCTCGCCGAGGAAATGGCGGACATCGATTTCCCATTCGCCATTTTTCTGCGCCAGTTCGAACAAGCCTTTGCGGGTCGCGATATACGCGCGGTCTGTCATGTCAACCTCCGGATAATGCTTGCAAGATATAGACGCGGGAATCGGGCCGCAGCGGATCGTCCAGCAACACGCGGTCGCGGCTGCGCTGGCCATCGACAAAGATCACGACGTTGTCACGCAAATGCCCCTGGTCGTCCAGCACATAGGCCCGCAGGCGGGCATTGTCGGCAAACGCGCCATCGAGCGCGCTGCGCAAGTCGGCTGCCTGTGTCGACAATTCCGGCACCGGCAAAAACCGGGCAAGTTGTTGGGTGAAGATTATTTGCGCCAAAGTAAGTCCCCTTGCGGGAAATTCTAGCGCGGTTTGACATGGCTTAGCGCTAAAATGAAATCACGGCAACTCTGAAAGCCACACATGGCAATCACCCCGGAAGACTTGCAAGCGTTAATGCAGGAAGTGGAGCAGGAAGACCCGATCGACTTTGCCGACCTGCCGTTTGACGAACACGACTTGCGCAGCCTGGTGGCCAATCACTTGTGTGAAATGGCCGATGCGATGGAATCGTTCAGCGAAGAAGACCGGCGCCTGACGTTACTGGCGGTGGCGGCCAAGCTGGTGCTGGAAAACATGGTGTTGCACATCCAACTGCTGCGCCGCCACGGCTTGCCCATGAGTGACACCGCGAACGCGCTGCTGAGCCGGCTACGCCAGGGCAAGGATCCTGACAGCGGCGAATCCTGATCAGCCGGGAATCCGGCGCGCGGCGGGCACGTTCAACACGACATCCGTTTCCGCCACGGCCACGCACGGCAAGATCAAGCCTTCGTGCTTTTCTTCGCGGCTGACACCGGGCCATTCGATCAGGTAGCGGATGGCGCCGCTTTCCAGCTTGCACAGGCACGTGCGGCACGTGCCGTTGCGGCATGAACTGGGCAGCCGGATACCGCCCTGCTCGGCCGCCCGCAACAGCGTGGTGGTCCCGTCCGTGTCAAACGTCCAGTCCTGCGACGCCAGGGTGGCCCGCATCGGCGCCAGCCTTACTGCACCTTGCACGCGGTGCGTGCCTGCGCCATGCGCGCTTCGCGTTGCTCGTCGACAGCGGCCGACTGGCCCGCGCTGAGCAACTGGTCGACTTCTTCTTTCGGCAAGTTGTCGTAATACGTCTTCGCCACGCACTCGCAGTATTTCGGCACCAGTTTCAGGTTTTTCGGCGCCCCGGGACCGGTATTGCCAGCCCGTACGCAACGGCTGCGTTCCACTTGCCGCAAGCCGTCGAGACGGGGATCGGATGCCGCTTGCGCACCGCAGACAAACAGCGCCAGCACGGCGCTTACCCAATATCGTTGCATGGCTTACTCCTTGACTTGCGGCGCCGGCCCCGGCGGCAGCGACGGTAGCGGCTCAACCGGTTCCGTATCCGGCTCCGCCCCTTCAGGCACTGGCGCCGGCGGCATGACTTCGTCCGGCATGGGGCGCCACTTGCCCGCGTTTTGCAGCATGGTGCGCAAGCCCGGCAGGGGGAAGCCGGCGTTATAGGCGCGCTGCGCATATTTGTTGGCCAGCTCGAAATTACTGAGCTTGAAATACGCGAGACCGAGGTTGTACTGGATCACGGCATTCCTGCCATCGAGTTCGACGGCGCGCAAATACATTTCGACCGCCTTGTCGTTCAAGCCCAGCCCGTACAGGAAGGTGGCATACGACGCATACACGGCGGCATCATCCGGCGCAAAACGCTGGGCGCGGTCGTAATAGCATTCGACCGGGTATTTCATGCCAGGCAGGCGGGCGCGCTTTTCCTTCAGCGCCAGCCGGGTCAGCGCATTCAATGCGGGCGCATGGTTGGGGAACGCCGCCAGCGTGGCTTCCAGGGCGCCGGCGCCAGCCAGCCCGGCGGCGCCGCTTTCCACGTCGGACGGGAATGACGACCGTTCGACTTGCGCCAGCTTCGCCGCGAATTCCGTCCTGCCTTTACGGTAGTCGGACAGGGCAGCGGGATCATCAAATACACCACAGATTTTGGGCGCGGCAGCCAGCGCCGGAGCGGCTGCGGTGGCCAGCAGGCACACAGCCGCCAGCGCAGGTAGACATTTCATGGGATCTCCGAATGTTTCCTGCAGTAATTTACCACGTGCGCAGCCACTGTCCAGTCCATTCGGCGACCTGGTCACGCCACGCACGGCTGGAAAACGTATGGTCGGCGCCGGGCAGGTCGTGGCGCGTGATACGGGGGGCGCGCATCAGCTTGCGCCAGGCGGCGCTGCTGCCGGCCAGTTCCAGGAATTCCATGGCCGTCAGGTCGCCGGGGCTGATGACCAGCAAGACCCGTCCCGGGAAGCGCTGCAAGCCGGCATACAGGCGCGGCCCCAGTGGCGGCGCTGCAACGGCATGTCCGGTTGGCATGGTGTCCACAGCCGGCGGCGCACCGGCCGGCACAGGGGATGCGGGCCGCACCACCTTGCCGATGTGTGCGGCCAGCGATGCGGCGGAACCCCGCACATCGAAGCGGCCGCTGAACACTTTACGCCACAGCGCAGGGTCCGTCAGGCGGCGCAGGTAATAGTGCTTCAACATGGTTTTCGCCAGGCCCGCTTCATCGCGCGCCCACGGGTTCAGCAACACCATGCCGCTGATGCGCGGGTCCATGCTTCCGTGCAGCACAGCCGCCGCCGCGCCATCGCACAAGCCCCACAGCACGATATCGCGCACGCCCGGCACCGCCTGCATGAAGCAATCCGTGGCCGCACGCACGTCGTCGCCCATATCTTCAAAGCTGCGCTGCGCGCCTTCGCCATCGCCCATGCCGCGCGCATCGAAACGCATGACGGCCGTGCCTTGCGCGGCCAGGCTGCGCGCCAGCAACGTGAATTGCCGGTGGCTGCCGGCCCGGTATTGCGGGCCGCCGACCAGCACCAGCACGCCGCGCGGCCCCGGATTGTCCGGCAACGTGATAATCGCAGGCAGCAGCTCCGCGCCGCAGGCAAACGCCAGCGCCTGCTCCTGATAAACACCGTCACGCTGCATGGCCGGCTCCAAAGATGGCGGTGGTGGCGTCCAGCAGCGCCGGGCTGATGGCGATTTCCGGCGTGCTCCAGAATGGCGCTCCCGCCACGACCTGGACCTGCACGTCTGCCCCCTGCGCCTGCCATGCCTGCAACACACTGGCGCCGGCGGGTGGCAGCGTACGGCCGGCATCGGGCGCCAGTTCGAACCAGTGCGTGGGACAGGGTGGCGCCAGCGTCTTGCTGTCCAGTCCATCGAGCGCATCGGCCAGGGCCGGCGACAAGGTATAGCCGGCCACTTCCAGCGGCGTGCCCGCACGCAGCGCAGCGCGCAAGGCCGCCGTGGTGTTGCGGGCGGCCTGCTGCTGGTCCAGCATGTCGGCCGCCAATTGCAGGCGCAGGAATTGCGTCAGATACTGCGCTCCGCTGTGCACCGGTTGCCATAACAGCAGGCGCGCGCACCCGGTGCCGCGCGCGCAATCGAGCGCCAGCAAAGCACCGGTGCGCAAGCCCCACAGGCCCGGCACGTGGCCGCTGCGTTCGCGCAGCCACGACACCGCCAGCGCCACGTCCGCGCGCCACGCCTCCCAGTTCGCATCGGCAAAGTCGCCGCTGCTGTCACCGCAGCCAAGCAAGTCGATTTGCAGCACCGCCACGCCCTGCGCGGCCAGCGCGCGGGCCGCCAGCGCCGCCATGCGGCGGCTGCGGTTCATTTCTTCGGCAAACGGATGCAGGTACACCAGCGCCGCCGTGCAAGGCCCGGCAGGCGCGTGGTACAGGCAGAACCGGGCGCCCTGCCCTGCAACAGGCAGGAAAAACGGTGCGGGTGCGGGAGGGGAGGACGTCAAGCGGTCAGTTTGTACTGAACGAAGGCGGCCAGGGTGCCGACCGTGGCAAACGTGCTGGCATCGATTTCATCGTCATCGATGGTGAAACCGAATTGTTCTTCCAGGGTCGCGATCAATTGCACCACCGCCATCGAATCGAGTTCCGGGATACTGCCCATCAGCGCCGAGTCCGCCGTCAGCGCATCGGCTGCGCCAGGCGGCAGGCTCAGGGTGTCGGCCAGGATGGTCTTGATTTCTTGCAAATACATTACTTACTCCGAGGAAATTCGCGTAGATGTGCGCCGCATGGCGTGAAGTTGCCGCAACAGTGGCCAGCGATAATGGTTGATATGGTACATGGTGCGCACCTCGTCAGTCCATTGACGGTGCCAGGGCAACACCTTGCCATAAAACTCCACCACCTGCAGGCCGGGTCGGGAAAACACGTCCCGGAAACTTTCGTCGCGCATCAGCAAGGCAGGCGAGTAATGCGATTCCACGCTTTCGTCATAGGCGGTTTTCAGCACCACCAGCACGCCGTTGCCTTCGATGCACAAGTCCATCGCCACCAGCCGGTCGCCAAACCAGTAGCGCACGGCGCTGCCCGCGCCGCGGCGGCAAAACGCGGCCAGCATGTCCGAGTAAAACCGGCCCTGCGCATTGCCGGCATGGACTGCCGTGCCTTCCGCGCCTTTCCAGCCATTGCTTTCCAGCCGCCCATAATCCGCCACGGCGGCGGCCATCTGTTCCGGCGCCGTGCAGATTTCCAGCCGCGTGGCGATGCCTTCGCGCTGCAGGCGGCTGCGCTGTTTTTTCAGGTTGTTGCGCAAATTCTTGCCCCGCGCCGCCCAATAGTCGTCGTAAGGCGCGCCCAGCGTGATGCGGGCCGTCTCCATGTAATCGAGCGTCTGCACCCGCCCCGCGTCAGGAGGACGGACCGCCAGTGCGGGGTCGCATTGCATGACGGCAAAGATCAGATTACTTCCGGGCAACGCGCGCAACAGTCCGTCGCGCAAACCGGCCGCGTCCTGATCCGGCAATTGCAGCCACAGGGCCAGTGGCTGTTGCGCGGGCTGGAACGTGGCCCACACACCTTGGCGTTGTTGCACCACCACGGTCATGGCCACCGTGCAGCCTTGCTGTTCGCACGTGGCCAGCAGCGCGCGGCCGCCGTCAAAGTGTTGCAGCAAGGGAATAATGAAATCCGCTTCCAGCAATGGCGACGCGGGCCCCGCAGCATTGAGTGCATTCCAGCGGCCGGCATGGGTGGCGAATTCGGTTGCCGGGGTCAGGGTCCAGGTCATGAAGGCAGGGGGCGGCAGCAGATAGAACAGCGGAAAGAGTTGCCACTTTATCACAACCGACCTGCCTCAGCGATGGACAGCCCCACAGCCTGCGCGTACCATGCGGCCCCATGAGCGAGCTGATACACGAATTCATTTTTGACAGCGCCCGCCGCACGCCAGGCGCCGAAGCGCTGGTGTATGGCGCGCGCCGCCTCGATTATGCGGCGCTGGCCGGCGCCGTGCGCAGCGCGGCCGATGCGCTGGCCGCCGTCGGGCTGGAACGGGGCGAGCGGGTCGCCGTCTGCATGGAAAAAAACGTGGAAAACGTGGCCGCCATGTTTGGCGCGGCGGCCGCCGGCGGCGTCTTTGTTCCCGTCAATCCCCTGCTGAAACCGGAACAGGTGGCGTATATCCTGGCCGACTGCAACGTGCGCGTGCTGGTCACCAGCGCCGACCGTTTGCGCCTCTTGGCGCCGGCGCTGGCGCAGTGCCCGGACCTGGCGACCGTCATTGCCGTCAATCCGTCCGGCGCCGCCCTGCCGGAGGTGCCCGGCGTTGGCGTACTCGGCTGGGACAGCGCGCTGGCCGCGCCGCCCGGCACGCCGCCCCGCCACGGCATCGACACGGACATGGCTGCCATCTTGTACACGTCGGGCAGCACGGGCAAACCCAAAGGCGTGGTGCTGTCGCACCGCAACCTGGTGGCCGGCGCCGCCAGCGTCTCGACTTACCTGAACAATACGCCGCAAGACCGCCTCCTGGCCGTGTTGCCGCTCAGTTTCGACTATGGCCTGAGCCAGCTGACCACGGCCTTCCGCGTGGGCGCCACGGCGGTATTGCTGAACCACTTGCTGCCGCGTGACGTGCTGAAAGCCGTGGTGGCCGAGCGCATCACGGGCCTGGCCGCCGTGCCGCCCCTGTGGCTGCAACTGGCGCCGCTGGCGTGGCCAGCCGACTGCACGCTGCGCTACTGGACCAACTCCGGCGGCGCCATGCAGCGCCCGACGCTGGACGCGCTGCGGCAGGCGCTGCCCAATGCGCAGCCTTACCTGATGTATGGCTTGACGGAAGCGTTCCGCTCGACGTACCTGCCGCCGTCCGAACTGGAACGGCGTCCCGATTCCATGGGCAAGGCCATCCCGAATGCGGAAGTGCTGGTGCTGCGCCCCGATGGCAGCGAATGCGACGCGGACGAGCCGGGTGAACTGGTGCACCGCGGCGCGCTGGTGTCGCTGGGCTACTGGAACGATCCGGCCAAGACGGCCGAGCGCTTCAAGCCCTTCGTGCAGCCCGGCGGCGCCGGACTGACGGTGCCGGAATGGGCCGTGTGGTCCGGCGACACGGTACGCCGCGATGCGGAAGGCTTCCTGTACTTTATTTCCCGCACCGATGAAATGATCAAGACGTCGGGCTACCGCGTCAGCCCGACGGAAGTGGAAGAAGTCGTGTATGCGCGCGGCGGCGTGCTGGAAGCGGCCGCCATCGGCGCGCCCCATCCCGCGCTGGGACAAGCCATCGTCATCATTGCGCAAGGCGCCCCGGGCACGACGGCGGAAACGCTGCTGGCCGCTGTCAAGCCGCACTTGCCCGCCTACATGCTGCCGCAGCGTATCGTCGTGGCGGACGCGCCGCTGCCGCGCAATCCCAACGGCAAGATCGACCGCAAGTCATTGAGCCTGCACTACGCAGACTGTTTCCAGGCCTGACCATGGCTGCCTCCTGATATCCGTCCATATTCGCTATGACCACGCCAGCCCGTCCCCAGCACGCTCCGCTCGAGCAATTCCCCGTCGCCGACGATAGCCTGGTGGTGGGTGGCATACCGTTGCCCCGCCTGGCCGCGCAAGTGGGACAAACGCCGTTCTATGCCTACGACCGGGGTGCGCTGACGCGCCGCGTCGAAGCGCTACGGCAAGCGCTGCCGCCGGAAATCGCGTTGCACTACGCGATGAAGGCCAACCCGATGCCGGCCGTGGTGCAGCACATGGCGGGACTGGTGGACGGACTCGACGTGGCGTCCGGCGGCGAATTGCGCGTGGCGCTCGATACCGGCATCGACCCGCAGCACATCAGCTTTGCCGGTCCCGGCAAGAGCGATGCGGACCTGGCCAGTGCGATCGCCGCCGGCATCGTGCTGAACGTGGAGTCAAGCGGGGAACTGGAGCGCATCGCCGGCATCGGCCAGCAACTGAACGTGCGCCCGCAAGTGGCGCTGCGCATCAACCCGGACTTCGAACTGAAATCGTCCGGCATGAAAATGGGTGGCGGTCCCAAGCAATTCGGCATCGATGCGGAAATCGCGCCCGACGTGCTGGCGCGCCTGGCGCAACTGGCCGTGGATTTCCACGGGTTCCACATCTTCAGCGGTTCGCAAAACCTGAAACCGGCGGCGCTGCGCGAAGCCCATGAAAAAACCTTTGCGCTGGCGCTGCGCCTGGCGGCCCACGCGCCGTCGCCGCTGCGCACGCTGAACATCGGCGGCGGCTTCGGCATTCCGTATTTCCCCGGCGAAGAGCGGCTGGATTTGCAGGCTGTCGGCGATGGCTTGCGCGCGCTGTTGCCCGAGGTGCTGCGCGCCCTGCCCGGCGTACAAATCGTCATTGAACTGGGACGCTACCTGGTGGGCGAAGCAGGCGTCTATGTCACGCGCATTATCGAGCGCAAACAATCGCGCGGCCGCACCTACCTGGTGACGGACGGCGGCCTGCACCACCACTTGTCGGCGTCCGGCAATTTCGGCCAGGTGATCCGCAAGAATTACCCTGTGGTCATCGGCAACCGCGTGGCGCAAGGTCCCCGTGAAACCGCCTCCGTGGTCGGGCCGCTGTGCACGCCGCTGGACTTGTTGGCGGACCAGATGGAACTGGCGCAAGCCGGTCCCGGCGACCTGGTGGCCGTGCTGCAATCGGGCGCGTATGGTTTGAGCGCCAGCCCCGGCGCCTTCCTCAGCCACCCGGCCGCCGTGGAAGTGCTGGTCGGCCGCCGCAGCTGACCGGCAGGCATGCCTGGCGCATATCGCCAACGGCATATCTTTGGCATGCCTGACTTGCATTGTTATTTCTATTGCTACACCGCGTGTAACATGCCAACATAACGGATGGCAAGTTGGCACGCTCACGTCAGCAGTGCGCAGCCCTTCATCTCAAAGGAATCCTATGTCCCAACGCGTAAACAAGCTGGCGCTCGCCACCATGGTCGCAGCACTGTCCACCGGTCTGGTTGCATGCAAAAAACAAGAATCGAGTGAGACGCTGGTGGCACAAGCCAAGCAATATCAGCAAAAAGGCGACATGAATGCCGCCATGATCCAGCTGAAAAATGCCTTGCAGGCCAATCCGGACGATGGCGAAGCGCGCTTCATGCTGGCATCGGCCTACGTCGACAATGGCGATGGCGCCGCGGCGGAAAAAGAAATCCGCCGCGCGATCAGCCTGAAGTACCCATCGGATAAAACCATGCCGATCCTGGCCAAGGCGCTGCTGGCGCAAGGCCAGTTCCAGAAAGTACTGGATGAGACGGCGGAAGAAGGCAAGAAAAATGGCGCGGATTTGGCGCTGTACCGCGCTGAAGCGCTGGTTGCGCTGAAAAAGCGCGACGAAGCGGGAGCCGTGCTGGACCAGGTATTGCAAACGCAGCCGAAGAACGCGCTGGCGCTGTCGGCGAAAGGCCGCTTGCTGCAAATGAATGGCGATCCGGAAGGCGCGATGCGCCTGGCGGATGAGGCGCTGGCGGCGGAACCGCAAAGTGTCGAAGCGCTGATGTTCAAGGCGGACTTGCTGCGCGTGCAGCACAAGACGGACGAAGCGATCGCCCAGTACGACAAGGTGCTGGCGGTAAAGCCGAATCACCGTTCCGTCAATATTGAAAAGGCGTACCTGGAACTGTCCGCCGGCCAATATGACAAGGCCCAGGCCGATCTGGACAAGGCCAAGAAAATCACGCCGGGCAGCATGCTCGTCACGTACACGCAAGCGCTGCTGGACTTTTCGCAAAACAAGAATGCGGCTGCCGATGAAAGCATCCAGAAAGTGCTGCGCGCCGCACCCGAGCATATGCCGACCATCTTGCTGGCCGGCGCCGTGGCGTTGCGCCAGGGCTCGGTGCAACAGGCCGAGCGGCATCTCCGCAAATACGTGGAGAAATATCCCGACAATGTCTATGCCCGCAAAATGCTGGCCATGGCGCTGTTAAAAACCGGCCAGAGCCCGGATGCACTGAGCGTGCTGACCCCGGCGCTGAAAGGCGGCACCGACGATTTGCAAGTATTTGCGCTGGCTGGCGAAACGTATATGCAGGTGCGCGACTTCACGAAAGCATCCGAATTCTTTGAAAAAGCCAGCAGCAAAGCGCCGGACTCCGCCGCGCTGCACATCCAGCTGGGCATCAGCAAGCTGCAAAAAGGCGAAGAAGCCAAAGGCCTGGCGGAACTCGAAGCGGCGGTCAAGCTCGACAAGACGCCGCAGGCGGGGATGGTGCTGGCACGTGCACAGCTGGGACTCAAGAACTATGACAAGGCGCTGGCGACTGTTTCCGCCCTGGAAAAGGAGTTCGCTGACAATGCTGCGGTGCACGAGCTGAAAGGCCTTGTATTGACGGGCAAGAAAGACTTGGCCGGAGCGCGCGCCAGTTTCGAAAAGGCTGCCAGCCTGAAGCCGGACTATTATCCCGCCACGGGCAACCTGGCCATGCTGGCCATCACCGAGAAAAAGCCGGCTGAAGCCAAAGCGGTATTGCAGCGTTTCCTCGACAAGAACAAGAAGAGTGCCGAGGCCATGACGGCGCTGGCGGCGCTGGCCGGCATGGAGAAAAACGTTCCGGAGGCGACGCGCTGGCTGGAGCAGGCCCAGGCGGAAAATCCGGAAGCCGTGGGTCCGGCAACCCGCCTGATTACGCAATACCTGTCGACCAATCAACAGCAAAAAGCCCTGACCCTGGCGCGCAAGATGCAGGTGGCCAATCCGGACAATCCCGAGCTGCTGGACATGCTGGCCAAATCGCAAATGGCCAACAAGGACCTGGACGGCGCGCTGGAAACCTACAGCAAGCTGGCAGGAGCGCAGCCAAAGAATGCGCTCGTGCAAATGGCAATCGCCAACGTGCACATGATGCTGAAGAACCCCACCGCGGCGGAAGAAGACGTCAAGAAAGCGCTGCAATTGCAGCCGGATTTTCCGGCCGCCCAAATTGCCTATGCGGAGCTGCTGTTCAACAAAAAGCAAGTCGACCAGGCCTTGGCCCAGGCTCGTGCCCTGCAAAAGAAACATCCGGAGTCGGCTGCCGGCTTTATCGTGGAAGGCGACATCCTGATGAAAACGGACAAGCCGGCCCAGGCGCTGCCGTTATATGAAAAATCGCTGTCGCTGTCGAAAACGGCCGACCTGTTGATCAGGGTCTTGACGGCGCAACGCGCCGCAGGAAAAGGCGCGGAAGCAGACAAGCGCCTGGCCCAGGCGATTCAGCAGTATCCGAAGGACCTGCGCCTGCAATTGTTCCGTGCCGAAATGAGCCTGCGCGACAAGCAATACAAACAGGCAGCCGAGCAACTGGAAGCCATGTCCAAGGAAACGCCGAACAACGCGGCGATCCTGAATAACCTTGCGTTTGCTTACCAGCAAAGCAAGGATAGCCGCGCCCTGCCAACAGCAGAAGCGGCTTACAAACTGGCCAGCTCGGAACCGGCCATCATCGATACGCTGGGCTGGATCCTGGTTGAGCAGGGCGACGCCAAGCGCGCCGTGCCATTGCTGCAGCAAGCCGTTGCCAAGGCGCCGCAAGCAGCAACGCTGCAGTACCACCTGGCGACAGCGCTGTTCAAGTCGGGCGACAAGGCCGGTGCGCGCAAGGCAGCGGAACAGGCACTGGCATCCGGCAAAGGGTTTGCCCAGGCTGATGAAGCGCAAGCCTTATTGAAACAATTACAGTAATGGTGGCGCACGGCTGACACTTGGTTTGCCGGTGTGGGGCGGGAGCGGTACGATATACTTCAGCCCGCTCTTCGACCACACCACCGCCGCCCCCCAGGAGAGTTCCCATGGACCAGAAATCCGAGGTGCCGGATAACGGCTTGATGATCAAGCCGCCGGCGCCCCGTTCCCACGTTGTGTGCATGGAGCCCGTTGCCTTGGGCAACGAAGTCATCATGCAGCAAGACCATTTTGCCATTCGTCTTGCCGATACCGAAGTCGGACGCAATTCAGCAAGCATGCTGATCAACAAGATGTATGGGTGGCGCGGCTATGGCGACAAGCACAAAGTCGAAGAAAATCCCAACCGCATTACCTTGTCCGCTACGGACAAGGGAAACGTAATCGGCACTGTCACCATTGGCATCGATTCCGATGCCGGCATCCTTGCCGATGAAATTTTCCACGATGAAATTCAAAAAGTGCGGTTGCGTGGCGGCAAGGTATGTGAAATCACCAAGCTGGCCTTCGACCCTACGCTGCGCTCAAAAATGGCGCTGGCGTCGCTGTTCCATGTGCTGTTTATCTATGCGCACTACCGTCACCATTGCACGGATGTGTTCATCGAAGTGAATCCGCGCCACCGCCGCTATTACGAAGCGATGCTGGGCTTCCAGGCCGTCTGCGACGTGCGCACCAATCCCCGCGTCGATGCGCCGGCCTACCTGTTATGGGTTAGCATGGCGCACGTCAATGCGGAAATTGCCCGCCTGGGCGGCACCAGTGACCATCCGGGCAATGAACGTTCGCTGTATCCGTATTTCCTGTCGCGCCGGGAAGAGTCCGGTCTGGCAAACCGTTTGCTGAAGTTGGATCAACCCACTGGCTGACGCTTACAGTCTCAGCCGTGCGCCCGCCTCCGGCGGGCTCTGTTATATTTTTCCGGTGACTATTCCAGACCTTGCTCAAGGCATCCGCCTTGCAGATACCGATGAAGCGCGTTTTTCCGCCAGCCAGTTGCTGGGGAAGATGTATGCGTGGCGCGGCTACACTGGCACGCACCGCGTCGAAGAGCATCCACATCGCGTAACACTGTTTGCCACTGAACGTGGCGAAACGGTGGGTACGGTCACGCTGGGATTCGACTCAGCGGAAGGCTTGCAGGCCGATGCGGATTTCAAGGATGTGATCGACGCTTACCGCATGCAGGGCGGGCGCGTGTGTGAAATCACCAAACTGGCAATTGCACCGAAAGCCAACTCACGGAAGACATTGGCCTCGCTGTGCCATGTGATGTTTATCTACGGCCATACCAAGCATCGCTGCACGGATGTGTTCATTGAAGTCAATCCCCGCCACAGGCGCTATTACGAAACCATGCTGGGATTCCGGTGCCTGGGTGAACAGCGCATCAACAAGCGGGTCAATGCGCCGGGCTACCTGCTGTGGACCAGCATGGACCACGTGGCCCAGCAAATTGCAGAACTGGGCGGTACGGGCATGCGGGCCGGCGGTGAGCGCTCGCTGTATCCCCATTTTCTGTCGCCCAGCGAGGCCGATGAATTGGCTGAACGCCTGCTCAACCTCAAGCAAACGCCATAATCCTTCCGGAAAAAACAAAACCCGCCAGCTTGAACTGACCCCCAGAATTTGGACGGTTTAGTTTGCTAGGTAGCCAAGGGCTGAGTCCTGTATTGCACAGGACTCAGCCCTTTTAGTTTAAGCTTGATACGCTCGTGATTATAGTAGTGGATGTAC
>NZ_WKJJ01000025.1 GCF_009674485.1 Pseudoduganella rivuli
CGGCGTCAAGGAAGATACACCCTTGACCCCGGGCCAGTCGGCGAATAGGCGGAGCACAGTTTGGAAAGAATTTGCTGACGTACCTGGACAAACTTCATAGAAGGGCGGCTTTTACAAAGCCGCCTGCTTGCGCCGCGTTGACGCACGCACGGCGGGTTTATAAAACCCGCCCTACGCATTCGTGCCCTCGCATAGAGTGACGTGGTTGGGTTGCATGCCGTTACGCGGCATGCAATTCCCGCCCGCGCCGGATCGCCATCAATTTGTCGATGTCGACCACGATCAGCCGCCGCCCCGCCGCCGTCTCACCGATCCCCAGCAGGTAATCCACGTCGCGCGCCGCGCCCGGCATCGGCTGGATGCTTTTGTCATCGAGCAGCACCACATCCGTGACGCCATCCGTCACCATCCCCATCACGCAGTTCGTTAATTGCAGAACGATGACATCCGTGCGCGGGTCGTGCTGTGGCGGACGGGGACCGAAGGCAATGCGCATGTCGACGATGGGCATGATCACACCGCGCGACATGGCCACGCCGTTGAGCAGGGTGCCATCCTCGGCAAAGCGGTCCATGGCGGACAAGGGCCGCAATTCGCGCACGTTGCGGTAATCAAGCGCATATTCCAGTCCGCCCAGGCGGAAACTCAGGTATTGCCGCAGGACGGCCCTGGCGGCGCCAGGCATCTTGGAGGTGAGCATCATGTTCCTTTCGCTGTGAGTCACGCGTTGGAACCATGCTAACCGTGCCTAGCTGCAACAAATTGATTGTGCGCAACAAAAGCCCCGTGACGGCGGAGCGATTGCATTCGAGCAAAGAGCCGGTACAATGGATTGCGACCTACGCCATCCCTCCCTGAAAGGCATGCATGTACCAGTGGCTCAAGCGCTTGCTCGGAGACGCCGGCCAGCCTGAAACGCCAGCCCCCGCCGTGGCGGAAACGCCGCCGCAGGAAGACGCCGGGGATGTTGCGGACGCCGCGGACATGACTGTCAACGGCACCACTGCCGAGCCTGCCGCCGCTCCCGCGTACCAGCAAAAAGAACGCATCGACACCGCCTTTGCCGACTGGCTGTTCGGCGCCTGGCGCGACGGCCATGCCGACGCCGATAGCGGCGCGGCCGAAGCGCGGGTGCTGGAAGCGTTGAACGCCATCGCCCGCTCGCAGCACTCCGGCGCGGACCTGATGCGCCGCATGCCCGGCGTGGTGCCGCAATTGCTGCAAAGCTTGCGCAGTGAAACGTTTTCCGGCGCGGACATCGCGCGCAAGATTTCCAGCGACGTGGTGATGGTGGCGGAAGTGATCCGCCTCGCCAACAGTTCCGCGCTGGCGTCCGGGCAACCCGTCGCCAGCGTGCAAAACGCCGTGCTGGTGATCGGCCAGGAAGGCTTGCGGCAACTGGTCACCTCCGTGGCATTCCGCCCCATCATCGACCTCAATGCCGGGCCCCACACGCGGCGCATCGCGCCCCGCATCTGGGACCATTCGGAGCGTTGCGCCCACCTGTGCCGCAAGCTGGCGCCGGAATTCGGCGTGGAACCGCTGGACGCTTTCCTGGCCGGGCTGGTGCAGAATGCCGGCCTGATGGTCTCGCTGGGCATGATGGACCGCAACGCCAGGGATGGCGAGCGCCTCGGCAGCACAGCTTTCACGGCGCGCCTGGCGCCGGCGGCGCGGCTGGTCGCCTCCGGCATCGCCAAAGAGTGGCGCTTCCCGGACGCCGTCAGCCAGGCGCTGACCGAACAGGTGGCGGTGCGCAAAGGGGCCGCCATGTCCGCCATGGGCCGCCTGCTGGCGCAGGCCGAATACCTGTGCAAGGTGAAAATCCTGGCGGAACAGGGCAAGGTGTCGGCGCAGGAAGAAGGCTTGTTCGACGGCCTGTCCGCCAGCGTGCAGGCGTGCTATCCGGGTATCGTGAAGACGTCGGGGAATTACCAGTAACGCAAGGATCAGCTGGAAGCGGGCGCCGGCAGACCGGCCGAGCTCCAGTCCACCATTCCGGCGCTGCCCGAGAACACCGGCGCCGTGCGGTGCGTGGCGGCGCGCAGCCGGGCCTTGATGTCCTTGGCCGGCTGGTCGTACGCGGCGCCATGGTCCGGGTTGTATTCCATGGTGCGCACCACCGTGTCGCCCGTCACCATGTCGACCTTGCACATACCCTGCCCCGCCACTTCCCGCTTGCGCTGGCGCACCTGCGCCGCCAGTTCCTGGACTTTGGCCTGCTCCGCCTGCGCTTCCTTCACGCCCAGCGACAGTTTGCCCACCGTGCGCAGCGCCGGGCCCACCTGCACCGCCATTTTCTGGAACAGCGCCAGCTGTTCCGGCGTCAGCACCACTTCCTGCTTGCGCACGCGGGTGGCCAGGGTCAGGTAATTGCGTACGTCCGGCTCGTTGGTGATGGCGTCGATTTCCGACTTGACCTTCGCCGCGGCGGCGGCATGGCGCGCCGCCTTTTCTTCCAGTTCCGCGATGTTCTTGTCGTACTTGGACGTATCGGGTACCAGCGGGAACAGCAGCATTTCAATTTGCCGGCGCGGTCCCGCGCGGCCAATGGCGATGCGGCGCGCGGCAATCGCGCAACCCTCGGCCGTCTTGATTTCCACTTCGTCGGCCATGATTTCGCAGTTCGACGCTTCGCCGATCACGACCCGGGTGCCGGTGATGACGCAGCTTTCCGCGCGGCCCAGCGTGACCGTGCCCTTCCTGGTTTGCACCACGGAGGCGGACGCCACGCCTTTCACTTCAATGTCGCCATCCGCATTGGCGGCCGTGCCGCTCATCAGGTTGCGCCGCAGGCTGATGACGCCGCCGCGCGAATTGATGTTGCCAAACACGTCGCCGTGGATCGTGATGTTGCCGCCATCGACGCTGCGCTGTTCCTGCACTTCGCCGAATTCCTCGTATTCGCCCGTCAGTTGCAAATTGCCCGTGGTGCGCACGCTGACGCCTTCGCGGCTGACGATCTTGGGACCGATGGAAACGCGCTTGCTGCCATCGATCGACAGGAAACCTTCGGTGGTCGACACCAGGAATTCCACGCCGTTGGCTTCTTCCACCGCCGTGCCGGGACCCGCCATGGCGGCCAGGTCGACATCGCGCGGCTGCGGCGGTTCCAGCGGGATGCCGGACAATTCGTAGCCACGGATGCCGGGCACGCGCGGCACCTTGCGCAGCAGCCGCACGTGGGGCGGCATTTGCGGAAATCGGTTCTGGAACGTGTGCAGGTCGAAACGGCCGTTCGCCATTTCGCGGGGAGCGTTGCTGCGGTGGATGTTTTGCGCGACTTCGACGATGACGGCATCGCGTCCCGGCGTCGCATTCAGGCGGCGCGCGGCGATCAGGCGCGTGACCCGGCCGCCGGCGATGGTGGCTTTCACGGCTGGCGCATCGATGCCGAAGCGGATGCCCTTGACCCACATGTCGGCCACGAATTCGTCGAAATTCAGGCGCGCGGGCGTCGGCGGCATGTCAGGCACCGTGAAGAAGACGGGTTCGAAGTAATACTCCGCTTCGCCATTGATGATGCGGACGGATTTGTACAATTCGCGCCGCTGCGCATGGAACGGCAGCACGGTGTCGGCAAAGCGCACCAGTTCCTGGCCCTTCAGCGCGGCGGGCAATTCCGCGCCGGCGTCATACAGCACGCGGATGAAGACCGCGTAATCGAGTCCGGAAAAATAACCGTTGGAAAGAAAGACCTGGTTGACGGCAGCCTGGCACGCCGCCCCGGTCGCATCGGCGCGGAAATACACGCCGTCGTCGCGCTGCACCAGCGACGAGGGCAATTCGCCTTCGGAGGGCATGACAACGGCCTTCACATGTTCCGCCACCGTTTACTCCTCTTCCGCCGGGTCTGCCATATCCTCCGCCTGGGCAGGCTGCGCTGCCGGCGCGGCGTCAGGGCGGCACACCCAACTCACCGAGCCCATGCTGTCGGAAAAAATCACCGTGGCGGCAGGCAGCGGGCCACGCAGGAAAGGCCGCACGTCCTTGGGCGCCAGCGTCGCGGCGGCCGGCGCCCCCGGCGTCAACGCCAGGCTGCGTACGGTCACGTCACCCGACACCATCTTGATTGTACAGTGGGCTTGCGCAACCAGTTCGTCCTTTTGCTTGCGGACTTCTGCCAGTTGCGCGCGCCGCACCGCCACCTGCGATTCCGCCGCTTTCATTTTTTGCAACAACTGGCCGACCTGCTTCAGTTGCGGCTCCACCAGCGCCGCCATCTTCTTCAGTTGCGGCGCCTGTTCCGGCGTCAGGGTCGCTTCACCCTTGCGCAGGCGGGCGGTCAGGTTCATGTAGGCGCGCACTTGCGGCACCGACGTGATCTGCTCCGCTTCGCGCTGGAATTGCGCACGGTAGCCTTCCAGCGCCCCCACCTTGCCTTCCAGTTCGGTCAGTTGCGCATCGAGCACCGTGGTGTCGGGAATCTGCACCAGGGCCAGCATTTCCGTCTGGCGGCGCGGCCCGGCGCTGTCGATATCGATACTGCGCGCCGCCACCGCGCACCCTTCGGCCAGCACGATGTGCACTTCATCGGCCATGATGTCGCAATTCGACGCTTCCTCGATCGTGACCCTGGTGCCGATGATGACGCAATTTTCGGCCCGCCCTTTCAGGACGATTTCTCCTTCTTTCGTGTGCAAGGTGGCGCCGGATGCGACGCCCTTGACCTTGATGTCGCCCCTGGCGTTGATGGCGCTGCCGCCCACGACATTTCCGCCCAGCAGGATCTCGCCGCCGGTGGAATGGATGTTGCCAAACACGTTGCCACGGATCGTGATGTCACTGCCATGCACGTCGCGCATTTCCTGCACGTCGCCGAATTCCTCGAATGCGCCCGCCAGTTCCAGGTTGCCCGTGGTGCGGCCGCTGACGCCTTCGCGGCTGACGATCTTGTCGCGCACGGAAATGGTGCCTGCCTTGGCGTCGACGTCGAGGAAGCCATCCTTGTCCGCCACCAGGTATTCGCCCTGCTCGCCCCGGTCGATGCTGGTACCCTCGCCGATCCAGCGGCGGAAATCCAGGTCGGCCGGCGGCGCCGAGAGCAGCACCGTGCCCGTTACTTCCAGCCCGCGCGCGCCCTGCACGCCGGGCATCTTGCGCAGCAGGCGCATGCCCTTGCGGATTTGCGGAAAACGGTTCTGGAAACTGTGCAAGTCGATGCGGCCGTCGGCCCGGGCTTTCGGCGCGTCGCTGCGGTGCAAGTCTTGCGACACTTCCACCACGTGCGCATCGATCGACGGTTCCGGCTCGAGACGGCGCGCCACGGTCACGCGGTCACCCTTGGCGGCATTGATGCCGTTGCGCACAGTCTGCTCTTCGATGCCGTAGCGCACGCCTTTGATCCACATGTCGGCGACGAATTCATCGAAATCCAGCTTGACGGGGGTTTCCGGGATGATGGTGCCGTCCGGCAATTCCTGCTCTTCAAAGAACAGCGGTTCAAATACGTATTCCGCCAGGCCCCGCCCCATTTTCATGCCCCGGTACAGGGCCTGGCGGCGCGGGTCGAATTTCTGGATGGCGGACGCGACCCGCACGCACGTGTCGCCGGGCAAGCCGGGCGGCAACGGCGGCCCGACCTGGAACAGCGCGCGGATGAACGCGGGATAATCGAGCTCCACCAGGAACGAACCGGCGGCGAAGATTTGCGACACGGCCGCCCCCAGTTGCGATGGCGGCAGCGAAACATCGAGGTACACGCCATCCTGGCGCATGGACACGCCATTGGGCAAAGCTGTAGCGGCGGCTTCAGCTGCTTTGTCTACCACAAGATCCTCCTGACAGGGCCAATACCGGCGCCAATATCATCCGTTGCAAGCAACATTCTTGCAAGGAATAAATATTACAGGTACGTCAAGCAGCAGGGAAAAAGTCAAAAGTGATGCATCAATGCTACGCCGATGGCGGAAGCGCCGCCAGTCGGCGGCGCCATCCGTGGCGGAACTATGTCAAGCTGAGCGGGATGGCGTGAAAGAGCAGAGAAAATCAGCGGCGCTGCGGGCGGACATAAATTTCCTGGCCCGCTTCGTTGATCTGGCGGCGCAGGTCGCGGCGTTCGTCGGCCGTCATGCGGTCGACGCGGCGCGACATGTCGCTATTGCCGGATTCCTGCATGATGCGGCGGCGTTCTTCCGCGCGTTCGAACGCGCGGTTGTCGCGTTCGCGTTCACGGTCGCTGCGGTTGTCCCGGGTATCGCGTTCTTCGCGCCGGGGCGGTTCGCGGTCGCCAGGGCCGAATGCGTGGGCCGGCGCCGCGGCGGCCAGCAAGGTGCAGGAAACCACCAGCGCACCCACCGCAACGCGGCCGAACGGCGGCACATGCGCAGTGGCCTGCTGTGCCTGGTTCGATTTGTGGGAGTGCTTGTTCATGGATTTCCTCTTTCTTGCCACCGTAGTTCGCAGTGTATGGGCAATTGCCGCACAGGGTAATGCCTATAGGGTAAAGTTTGTAACGATTTGTAATGGGTTGGTGCGAACGTTTGCTCCAAGCCAATATGACGTTACCATAGCAAGTACGTTTTACACAATTCCAGAACCATGATGACGACTCCTAACGAACCAGGCAACACCACCCCGGGCCACCAAGCCAAGATCATGGTGGTCGACGACGACGTCCGCCTGCGCGATTTGCTGCGCCGCTACCTGACGGAGCAAGGCTTCAATGTCTTCACGGCGGAAAACGCCACCGCCATGAACAAGCTGTGGCTGCGTGAGCGCTATGACTTGCTGGTGCTGGATTTGATGCTGCCGGGCGAAGATGGCTTGTCGATCTGCCGCCGCCTGCGCGGCGCCGGCGACCAGACGCCGATCATCATGCTGACGGCCAAGGGCGAGGATGTGGACCGCATCGTCGGCCTGGAAATGGGCGCCGACGATTACCTGCCGAAGCCGTTCAATCCCCGCGAACTGGTGGCCCGCATCGGCGCCGTGCTGCGCCGCAAGCAACCGGACGAAATTCCGGGCGCGCCGTCGGAAACGCCGCAAACCTTTGAATTCGGCCAGTTCGTGCTGGACCTGGGCACGCGCACCCTGAAGAAAAACGGCGAAACCGTGCCGCTGACCACGGGTGAATTCTCCGTACTGAAAGTGTTTGCGCGCCATGCGCGCCAGCCGCTGTCGCGCGAAAAACTGATGGAACTGGCGCGCGGCCGCGAATACGAAGTGTTCGACCGTTCGCTGGACGTGCAGATTTCCCGCCTGCGCAAACTGATCGAACCGGACCCGTCCAGCCCGCTGTACATCCAGACCGTGTGGGGCCTGGGCTATGTGTTCATCCCGGAGGGCCAGCCGCGCTGACCGGGCGGCAACGATGGGTTCCCGTTTGTCCCGCTTATCCCGCCTGCTGTCGCTGGCCGCCCTGAAAAGCGGCCTGTTCTGGCGCACCTTCCTGCTGCTGGGCGTGCTCACCACGCTGTCGATGTCGGCCTGGGTCTACATGATCAGCGTGGTGCAGCGCGAACCGCAAGTGCAGCAAATCTCCGCCCAGGTGATTTCCGTCGTCACCATCACGCATGCGGCCCTGACCCATTCGGCGCCCGAATTGCGGCGCGAATTGCTGTTCGAACTGGTGTCGAACGAAGGCATCCGCATTTTCACGCTGGAAGACGACGATGAAGTCGAGCCGCCGCCCGATAACGCGCTGATGCCGGAAATCGAAGCGCTGGTGAAAGCCAAGCTGGGCCCGCACACGCGCTTTTCGTCCAGCGTCAACGGCATGCCCGGCTTCTGGGTCAGTTTCAATATCGGCGACGACAGTTACTGGCTGATGCTGGAGCGCGAACGCATCGGCGGCCTGACGGGTATCCAGTGGCTGGGCTGGGCCGGCGTGGTGTCCGTGCTGTCGCTGCTGGGCGCGGCGCTGATTTCCAGCCTGATCAACCAGCCGCTGGCGCGCCTGACCACGGCCACGCGCGACGTGGCCGAAGGCCGCCGTCCCGATCCGCTGCCGGAAAAGGGGCCGGCGGAAATCGCCCAGGCCAACCGCAGCTTCAACCAGATGGTGGAAGACCTGGCGCAGGTGGAATCGGACCGCGCCGTGATCCTGGCCGGCATTTCACACGACTTGCGCACGCCGCTGGCGCGCATGGGGCTGGAAGTGGAAATGGCCAACCTGTCGGCGGAAGCGCGCGACGGCATCCAGTCCGATATCGCGCAAATGGACGCCATCATCGGCCAGTTCCTCGATTACGCAAAGCCGACGGAAGCGTCCAGCTTCGTCAACGTCGATATCGCGGCGCTGCTGCAGGAAACCGCCAACGAGGCGGCGCGCCTGCCGGACGTGAAGATCACCACGCAGATCGATGAGCGGGCGCACGTGCTGGGCAACGGCACGGATTTGAAGCGGGTGCTGAACAACCTGGTGGAAAATGCACGCCGCTACGGCAAGACGCCGGGCCAGGACGTCACGGAAATCGACGTCCGCTGCGACGTCAAAGGCATGGGCGCGTTCAAGCGCGTGACGATCGAAGTGCAAGACCATGGCACCGGCGTGCCGGATGAACAGATCGCGCAATTGCTGAAGCCGTTTACGCGCCTCGATACCGCCCGCAGCCAGGCAAACGGCGCCGGCCTGGGCCTGGCCATCGTCGACCGCGTGCTGCAGCGCCACGGCGCCGAACTCCATGTCAAGAACCGCGACGGCGGCGGGCTGGTGTTCCAGATCACGATGAAGGCGCTGTGACGGCGCGCCTTCGTTACGTCAACCGGACAATTACAAGTCCGTGATTTCCTTATGGTGCGGCACCAGCGCCTTCATGATGCTCCACGCCACCAGGTAAGCCAGCGCGCAGATCGAGAACATGATCATGTAGCCGGTGGCGATCTGGTTTTGCGCGCCGTAGTAGTCGAACAGCCAGCCGCCCAGCTTGGACACCAGCACGCCGCCCAGGCCGCCCGCCATGCCGCCGATCCCCACCACTGACGCCACGGTCTTTTGCGGGAACATGTCCGACACGGTGGTGAAGATGTTGGCCGACCACGCCTGGTGGGCGGAAGCGCCGATACCGATCAGCAGCACGGGCACCCAGTAGCTGATATAACCCAGCGGCTGCGCCAGCAGCACCACCAGCGGGAACAGCGCAATCACCAGCATGGCGCGCATGCGGCCGTCATACGGATTCATGCCCTTGTTCATGAAGTAAGCAGGGAACCAGCCGCCGCCGATACTGCCGATCATCGTCATGCTGTACAGCACGGCCAGCGGCACCACGATGTCGGCCTTGCCCATGCCGTATTGCGCCGACAGGTATTTCGGCAGCCAGAACAGGAAAAACCACCACACGCCATCGGTGAGGAATTTGCCGGTCACGAAGGCCCACGTCTGGCGGTAACCGAACAAGCGGGTCCACGGCACTTTGGCACCCTGCGCGGCAGGCTGGGCGGTGGACGGCGCGACCGCATCGCTGCGCACATACGCCAGTTCCGCCGCGCCGAGTTTCTTTTCCGGTGTATCGAACATCAGTTGCCACGCCACCATCCACGCAAAGCCGACCACGCCGATCACGATGAAGGCGGCTTGCCAGCCCCAGTTCAGCGCGATCCACGGCACCGTCAGCGGGGCCAGGATGGCGCCCACGTTGGCGCCGGAATTGAAGATACCGGTGGCGAATGAACGTTCTTTCTTGGGAAAGTATTCCGCCGTGGCCTTGATGGCGGCCGGGAAGTTGCCCGCCTCGCCCACGGCCAGCACGGCGCGCGACAGCATGAAGCCGGCGATCGACACCGGCACGGCGGCCATGCCGAACGCACCCAGCACCGCCGCCACGCCCTCGCCCATCGGCACCGAATACGCGTGCAGCACGGCGCCCAGCGACCAGACCACGATGGCCAGGATGTACGCCTGCTTGGTGCCCATGCGGTCCACCACGCGGCCGGCAAACAGCATCGAGATCGCATACACGAACTGGAACACGGCCGTGATATTGGCGTAGTCGGAATTGGACCAGCCGAATTCCTTCGACAAGTCCGGCGCCAGCAGGCTCAGGACCTGGCGGTCCAGGTAATTGACGGTGGTGGCAAAAAACAGCAGCGCACAGATAGTCCAGCGGTATTTACCGAGGACTTGCTGATTGACGGGCTCGCTCAGGTTCATGGTCGATCACTTTGTGGTTATGGTTGACGATCCGCCCCGGTCTCCACGGGGTGTGCATGGCACGATCAGTTGTATGTCATCGTACAACCTAAATGCACGCGCCGCAAGAAAACCACAAATATTTTTTTCTGCCGTGTCGATCTGGCATTTCGCCGCACGTCGTGTGAGTATGAGCGCCCGGACTTGTCTGAATAACCATGCGCTCTGATTCCCTACTTTTAAAGGAGATAGTCATGACCCAAGTTGCCCCGATTCCTGCCGGTTTTTCCACCGTCACCCCGCACCTCGTCTGCGAAGGCGCCGCCAACGCGATCGAGTTCTATAAGAAGGCGTTTGGCGCCGTTGAACTGGGCCGCATGCCCGGCCCGGACGGCAAACTGATGCACGCCATGATCCAGATCGGCAACGCGTTTGTCATGCTGGTCGACGATTTCCCCGACTGGGGCAGCCTCGGCCCGAAAGCGCTGAAAGGCTCCCCTGTCGTCATGCACCTGTACGTGGAAGATGCCGACGCGTGGTTCAAGCGCGCCGTCGAAGCGGGCGCCACGGCCAAGATGCCGCCGGCCGACATGTTCTGGGGCGACCGCTATGGCCAGGTCACCGACCCGTTCGGCCATACCTGGTCGATCGCCACCCACCAGCGCGACCTGACGCCGGAACAGATGCAGGAAGAAATGAAAAAGCAAACCCCGGGCTGCCCAGGCCAATAAGGAGACTGCCATGCGTTTTATGATCATCGTGAAAGCCAGCCCGGAATCGGAAGCCGGCAAGATGCCCAGCGAAGCCTTGCTGACGGCAATGGGTAAATACAATGAAGAACTGGCCAACGCGGGCGTGCTGCTGGCCGGCGAAGGCCTGCACCCCAGCTCGAAAGGAGTGCGCGTCCACTTTTCCGGCAACAAGCGCACCGTGGTGGACGGCCCGTTCTCGGAAACCAAGGAATTGATCGCCGGATTCTGGCTGATTCAGGTAAAGTCGCTGGACGAAGCCATCGAGTGGGTCAAGCGCTGCCCCAACCCGATGGAAAGCGATTCCGACATTGAAATCCGCCAGGTCTTCGATCCCGAGGATTTCGGCGCCGAATTCACACCGGAATTACGCGAGCAGGAAGCGCGCACCATGGCGAAGGCGGCCGCCAACGCCTGAACCACCAACACACACCACAGGGGGATGCAATGCAATTCATGATTTTGCGCAGGGCCGACCAGGGCACGGAAGCGGAAGGCTTTCCGCCGCCGCAACTGGTGCAGGCCGTGCCTGCCGCGAAATGGCTGCATCCCTCGGCCTCCGGCGTGCGCATGGCGCGCGCCGCGGGCCAGTGGAGCGTGACGCCGGCGCCGTTTGCACCCACGGATGAATTGGTGGCCGGCTATACCTTCATCGAAGCGGACAGCCGCGAACAGGCGCTGGCCTGGGCGGCCGGCTGGCCGACGGCCGACGGCGAAGGCGACGCCGTGCTGGAAGTACGGGAAGCGGGCTGCCCCGGCGGCTGCGTCGGTTTCGATACGGGGGAAACCCCGCGCGGCAAGGCCTATGCCGTGCTGCTGCGCTCCGACGCCGGCAGCGAAGCGGACCTGGAACCGCCGCCGTCCGTGATCGACACCATGAACCGCGCCAACCAGGCCGGCATCCAGGCCGGTATCGCGCTGGCCGGCGAAGGATTGAAATCCACGGCCCGGGGCGGCCGCGTGAAATTTTCCGGCGGCAAGCCCTCATTCATCGACGGCCCGTTTGCCGAAGTCAAGGAACTGATCGCCGGCTACTGGCTGATCCAGGCCGATACGCTGGAACAGGCGATGGACTGGGTACGCAACTATCCGTTCCCCCATCCCGATGCGCTGGAAGTGGAATTGCGCACCGTGCATCTTCCCGCCCAGGCGTGAGCGCCCAGCAAGGTACGCAGCGCGACATCCGCCGCACCATCGAGGCTGTCTGGCGCATCGAATCCGCGCGCATCATCGCCGTGGTGGCGCGCATGCTGCGCGGCGTGGGCGAAGCGGAGGAAATCGCCCAGGATGCGCTGGTGGCGGCCATGGAAAAATGGCCGGAAACAGGCACGCCGGACAATCCCGCCGCGTGGCTGATGGCGGTGGCGAAAAACCGCGCGCTGGACTTGCTGCGGCACCGCCAGCT
Source organism: Pseudoduganella rivuli (assembly GCF_009674485.1). Taxonomy (GTDB): domain Bacteria; phylum Pseudomonadota; class Gammaproteobacteria; order Burkholderiales; family Burkholderiaceae_D; genus Rugamonas; species Rugamonas rivuli_B. The sequence continues at coordinate 12,227 of NZ_WKJJ01000025.1, forward strand.
GCAGCAGGACAAGGAATTCGAGCTCACGTACGAAATCGAAGGCCAGCTGCAAGACACGGTGCCGGACGTGGCGCTGTCCGTCGAGCAGGCGCTGGACGACAACATCGGCGACGACTTGCTGCGCCTGGTCTTCATCTCCTGCCACCCGCTGCTGTCGATGGAAGCGCGGGTGGCGCTGACCCTGCGCCTGCTGGGCGGCCTCACCACCGATGAAATCGCGCGCGCCTTCTTTGTGCCGGAACCCACGGTGGCGCAGCGCATCGTGCGCGCCAAGCGCACGCTGGCCGAAGCCAAGGTGCCGTTCGACGTGCCGCGCGGCCCGGAACTGGGCGAACGGCTGGCCGCCGTGCTGCAAGTGATCTACCTGATCTATAACGAAGGCTATGCGGCCAGCGCGGGCGCCGACTGGATGCGGCCCACGCTGTGCGAAGAAGCGCTGCGGCTGGGCCGCGTGCTGGCCGGCCTGGCGCCTCTGGAACCGGAAGTGCACGGGCTGGCCGCGCTGATGGAAATCCAGTCGTCGCGCATGCGGGCCCGCGTCGATACGCAGGGCAATCCCGTGCTGTTGCTGGACCAGGACCGCTCGCGCTGGGACCAGCTGTTGATCCGCCGCGGCCTGGCCGCGCTGGCCCGCGCCGAAGCGCTGTGCACGCGCCAGCAGCGGGGACTGGGCCCGTATGCGCTGCAGGCGGCGATCGCGGCTTGCCATGCGCGGGCGCGCCGCGCCGCCGATACCGACTGGGGCCGCATTGCCGCCTTGTACGACGGCCTGGCCCAGCTGGCGCCGTCGCCCGTGGTGGAACTGAACCGCGCGGTGGCGCTGTCGATGGCGTTTGGCCCGGAAACGGGGCTGGAAGTGGCCGATACGCTGCTGGACGAGCCGGCATTGAAAAATTATCACTTACTGCCCAGCGTGCGGGGCGATTTCCTGTTCAAGCTGGGCCGGATTGCCGAAGCGCGCGGCGAATTCGAACGGGCCGCCGCACTGGCGCAAAACCAACGGGAACGCGATTTGCTGCTGGCCCGTGCCGCCGCCTGCGTGCCGGCGCTGCCGTAACACGCTATCATGGCGGCATGGAATACTTCGACGAACTGTATATCGTGCGTCATCCGCCGGTGACGCTTGCGCAGTGGGAGAGCCTGATCGCGCAGCGCGCCGATTTCACCCTGCCCGACCGCTCCCTCGATTGCCACATCTATATTGGCGACGTGGAGCTGGACGCGGCCAATGTCTATATCTGGCTGGGCCACAGTTCCGGACAACAGTTGCCGGTGCAAATCACGCAGGGCCGCCTGTACTTTCCCGGCATCGACAGCGAAACCGTCTCCTTCGTCCATCACCTGGCGTTGCAGCTCGATGCGTGCGTGGTGCAGAAGGTGCATCCGATGAACGTGGCGGCGGCCGAGGTCCTGGTCTAGCTGCCTGGCAGCGCGCACGGTTTTCCCGCTTGCGCGATAATAGCTGCCTTACCAACCGGGAGGCAGCCTTGTTCAATTTTGATTTTTACAATCCCACACAGATCCTGTTCGGCCAGGGCCAGATCGCGGCCATCACGCCGCTGGTGCCGGCCGGCGCGCGCGTGCTGATGCTGTATGGCGGCGGCAGCATCAAGCGCAACGGCGTCTACGACGAAGTGAAGGCTGCACTGTCGGGCCACACGGTCATCGAATTCGCGGGCATCGAACCGAACCCGCACTATGAAACCCTGATGAAGGCGGTCGACATCGTCAAGGCGGAAAACATCGATTTCCTGCTGGCCGTGGGCGGCGGTTCCGTCATCGACGGCACCAAGTTCGTCGCGGCGGCGGCGCAGCATGACGGCGATCCGTGGCTGATCCTGGAAAAAGGCGGCAAAACCATCACGTCCGCCCTGCCCTTCGGCGCCGTGCTGACGTTGCCGGCCACCGGTTCCGAAATGAACGCGGCCAGCGTCATCACGCGCGCGGCCACACAGCAGAAGCGCGCCTTCATGCACCGCGCCGTGTTCCCGAAATTCTCCGTGCTGGACCCGTCGAAAACCTTCACCCTGCCACTGCGCCAGGTCGGCAACGGCGTGGTCGATGCGTTCGTGCACACGATGGAACAGTACATGACCTACCCGGTCGACGCGCCGCTGCAGGACCGCTGGGCCGAAGGCATCTTGCAAACGCTGGTGGAGCAAGGTCCCCGCACGCTGGCGGAACCGGAAAACCTCGACGTGCGCGCCAACATCATGTGGTGCGCGACGATGGCGCTGAACGGCATCATCGGCGTCGGCGTGCCGCAAGACTGGGCCACCCACATGATCGGCCATGAACTGACGGCGCTGTACGGGCTGGACCATGCGCAAACGCTGGCCGTGGTATTGCCCGGCATCCTGGGCGTGCGCCGGGACGCCAAGCGCGCCAAGCTGCTGCAATATGCGGCCCGTGTCTGGAACATCACGGAAGGCGGCGAAGACGAGCGCATTGCGCAAGCGATCGAACGCACGCGCGGCTTCTTCGAACAGATGGGCGTGAAAACCCGTTTGTCCGATTACGGACTGGATGGCGGCGCCATCGATGCCGTGGTGGCGCGCCTGGTCGAACACCGCATGGTCAAGCTGGGCGAGCACCGCGACGTCGATGCGGACGCCAGCCGCGCCGCGCTGGAACTGAGCCGCTAAGGACGCCCGGCTCAGAACCGGGCGAAGTTCGCTTCGTCCGTGTCCAGCGGCATCGGCTGCTGACCCACCACCTTGCGGATCGGCGCCCTCGCCGCCGATCCCTTGCGCACTTTCGACACAACTTCACGCTGCCCGGCCTGGTCGATGCGGAAGAACGACATCACGCGCTGCAACTGTTCCGCCTGTCCGCTCATTTCCTCCGCCGTGGCCGCCAGCTCTTCCGAACTGGCGGAATTTTGCTGCGTGGTCTGCGACAGTTGCAGCACGGCGGAATTGATTTGCGCCACGCCCGACGACTGCTCGGTCGACGCGGCGGAAATTTCCTGCACCAGGTCCGACGTGCGCTTGATGTTCGGCACCATCTGGCCCAGCAACTGGCCGGCGCGCTGCGCCAGTTCCACGCTGCTGCTGGCCACTTCGCCGATTTCCTGCGCCGCCACCTGCGAACGTTCGGCCAGCTTGCGCACTTCGGCGGCCACCACGGCAAAGCCTTTACCGTGTTCGCCCGCGCGCGCCGCTTCAATGGCCGCATTCAGCGCCAGCAAATTGGTTTGATACGCGATATCGTCGATGATGCCGATCTTAGTGGCGATCTGTTTCATGGCCGACGCCGTGGCGTTGACGGCATCGCCCCCTTCGGTCGCTTCCAGCGCCGCCTTGGCCGCCATGCCGTCGGTGACCTTGGCGTTGTCCGTGTTTTGCGAAATCGACGCCGTCATCTGTTCCAGTGACGCGCTGGTTTCCTCGACGCTGGCGGCCTGTTCGCTCGACGCCTGCGACAGCGCCTGCGCCGTGGCCGACACTTGTTCGGACGCGCTGGCCAGCGCCTGCGCACCATCGTTGACTTCGGTGACCACCTGCAACAGCTTGGACACCGTATTATTCGCATACGACTTCAGTTCGCCGAAACTGCCTTCATATTGCTTGTCGATGGTCTTGTTCAAGTCGCCTTCGGCCAGCGCCCCCATCACGCGCACCACGTCGTCGATCGATGCGCCGGTCGTCACCATCAGCCGGTTCAAGCCATCGCCCAGCTCGCGCTGGAATCCCTGCAAGCCTGCCAGGTCGATGCGCGCGGTAAAGTCGCCGTGGTTGGCCGCTTCGACCACGCGCTTCTGGCCATCGATCACCTGGTTCAGCTTGTCGACAGTATTGTTGGCATAGCGCTTCAATTCATCGAACGCGCCCTGGTACGGCTGGTCGATCCGCTTGCTCAAATCGCCCTCGGACAAGGCGCTCATCACGCGCACCACGTCGGCAATCGATGCGCCGGTGGTGGCCATCAACTGGTTCAAGCCGTCGCCCAGGTCTTTCTGGAAGCCCAGCAACCCGTCCAGGTTGATGCGGGCATTGAAGTCGCCATGGTTGGCCGCGTCGATGACGCGCTGCTGCCCTTCGATCACCTGGTTCAGCTTGGTGATGGTGTTGTTGGCATAGCGCTTCAATTCATCGAACGCGCCCTGGTACGGCTTGTCGATTTTCTTGCTCAAGTCGCCTTCGGACAGCGCACTCATGACGCGCACCACGTCGGCCACCGACGCCCCCGTCGTACTCATCAGCCGGTTCAAGCCCTCGCCCAGGTCTTTCTGGAAACCCTGCAAGCCGTCGAGCTTGACGCGGGCCGCGAAGTCGCCATTGTTGGCGGCGTCGACCACGCGCTGCTGGCCATCGATCACCTGGTTCAGCTTGTCCACGGTATTGTTGGCATAGCGCTTCAATTCGTCGAACGCGCCCTGGTATGGCTTGTCGATTTTCTTGCTCAAGTCACCCTCGGACAGCGCCCCCATCACGCGCACCACGTCGGCAATCGACGCGCCGGTGGTGCCCATCAACTGGTTCAAGCCGTCGCCCAGCTCTTTCTGGAAGCCTTGCAAGCCGGCGAGGTCGATGCGCACGTCGAAATTGCCCCGGTTGGCCGCTTCCACCGCCTGTTGCTGGCCATGGACCAGTTGCGTCATTTTGCCCACCATGTGGCGTATCGCCGCCAGCAACTGCCCCGCTTCATCGCGCGAATTGAGTTCAATGTGGCAATTCAAGTCGCCGCTGGCGACGCCTTCGGCAGCCTTGACCGCCGCCCGCATCGGCACCGTGATCGACCGCGTGCTGAGCCAGGCGATCACCACGCCCAATGCAATCGCCAGCGCCGTCAGCGACAGCATCAACGTGCGCGCGCCGGTATAGGCTTGCATGGCTTGCTCGGCATTTTGCGCATTGTTCTTCGCCTGGAAATTGTCCAGTTCAGACAGCGCCGCCAGCCACTTGTTTTGCGCCGGGCGGACTTGCTTGATCAACATCCTGATCGCTTCGTCATTCTTGTTGGCTTTGCCCAACACGATCACCTGCTCCATCAGCGGCAAGGTCTCGGCCCGTGCTTCGGCAATCCGGGCCAGCAATGCTTTGCCGGTGTCGCTTTTCACCTTGTCCGCCAGCTGGCTGCTGAAGCGGTCATATTTTTCCCGCTCATCCATGATGCGTTTGACTTCGGCGGCAGACTCGGTTTCATCGGTCAGCAGCACCACGTTGCGCACGGCAATGGCGCGCACGCGGATAGTGTCCGTCATCTGGCTGATCAGGTTCATTTTCACCATGTTGTCGTTGACGACGTCATCGAGTTTGTCCTGGATGTCCGCCATCCGGCCCAGTCCGATCACCGCCAGCATCGTCATCAGCGCCAGCAATACGGCAAAGCTCAGCGCCATGCGGGTGCCGATTTTCAAGTTCCTCATACTTCCTCCACGTCCGGTCGCGTTTTAATAACGATATGTGGATGCGCATGATGATCTGCCGCAATATGCGCCGCCTTGGCCGATTATGCGCTGCCCCTGCCCGGGCAATTATCACCAATTATCACGAGGGCGGCGCAGGGCTGGCGTGGCGGTGAATCAGGGGTTCCGTGCCTTTGTGTTACACTTGCCGCTTCGCTAGGGGTCCTGGGCGCTTTGTCATGAACAAGCGGCCTGGGTGAGAGATACCCTCCGTACCTGATCTGGATAATGCCAGCGAAGGAAAGCGTCGCGCCGATACCCCCTTCCGCCGTTTCCCTTTCTTCCGCTGGCTCACAAGTTTTTAGAGCCACTATGTTCAAACGAGAATTCGCAGTATCCGCCGCCGCGCTGGCGGTGGCCCAGGCCTTTGCCGTCCACGCCCATGCCGAAGACCAGGCCATGGCCGAAGTCGTCATCACCGGCACCAAGCTGCCCGGCACCCATGCTGCCGTCGGCGGCTTTGGCGACGTGCCGCTGTTGCTGACGCCGGCGTCCGTCAATGTGCTGGACCGTGAAAAAATGCAGGAATTGAATATCCGCACCACGACCGATGCGGCCAAATTCGACGCCAGCATCAGCGATGCGTATAACGCGGTCGGCTATGCCGAACAATTTTCGATCCGCGGCTTCAAGCTGAATAACGCCAACAGCTACCGCAAGGATGGCCTGGCGATTTCCGGCGACACGCAAATCCCGCTGGAAAACAAGGAAGCCATCGAAGTGCTGAAAGGCCTGGCCGGCTTGCAGGCCGGCGTGGCGGCGCCGGGCGGCGTGGTCAACTACGTGACGAAACGCCCGACGTCGACGCCGCTGCGCAGCGTGACGGTGGAAGCCAGCGAACGCGGCACCTTGCTGGGGCACGTGGACCTGGGCGGCCGCTTCGCCGATACCCGCTTCGGCTACCGCATCAACGTGGCCGGCGAGCGCCTGCGTTCGTACATCAAGGGTTCCGACGGCCACCGCAACTTTGTGTCCGGCGCGTTCGACTGGCAAATCACGCCCGATGCGCTGCTGCAAATCGATGGTGATTACCAGAAAAAAGCACAGGTGACGGCGCCCGGCTTCCAGCTGATTAACAACGCCACGTTCCCCAACGTGCCGGCCGACATGCAGCTCAACGCCCAGCCATGGAGCAAGCCTGTCACAACCGAGACCAGCAACATCGGCGCACGCCTGCTGGTGCAACTGAACCAGGACTGGAGCGCCACCGTCTCGGCCAACCGCCACTCGTTCAAGCGCGACGACTATGCCGCCTTCCCGTATGGCTGCGGCGCGCAAGACCTGTATCCGGGCTTCTGCGGCAATGGCGACTTCGACGTGTACGATTACCAGAGCACGGGCGAGCGCAAATCGCCGCAAGCCGCGCAAGCCATGTTGCAAGGCAAGCTCGCCACCGGTGAACTGCGCCACGCGGTGACGGTTGGCTGGTCATGGTTCCGGAACAGCGAGAAATGGGGCGACTACCTGTACGACTACGCCGGCACCAGCAACCTGTACGCGCCCGTCGTCGTCAAGCCTGCCGTGGGCGGCACCGGCCCCGTGTCGGAGCGCCGCGCGGACCGCGAACAAGCCGTGTTTGTTCAGGACGTCGTCGGCCTGACCGACAAGCTGAAACTGCATGCCGGTGTGCGCAGCGCGCAACTGAAGCGCAACGAAGCCGGCGTCGCCCCAGTGGACGAGAACTTCCTGTTGCCGAACCTGTCGTTGGTCTACGCGCCGAAAGCCAACGCCACCGCCTACGCCAGCTGGGCCAAGGGCCTGGAATACGGCGACGTGGCGCCGATCGGCACCACCAATGTCGGCCATGCGCTGGCGCCGTCCGTCTCGAAGCAGGTGGAGCTGGGCGTGAAGGCCGATATCGGCCAGGACATCAGCCTGGCCATGGCCGTGTTCCAGATCCGCAAGGGCCTCGATTACATCAATGCCGCCAGCACCTTCGTACGGGGCGGCGAGCGCCAGCACCGCGGCCTGGAAATGCGCGCCAACGGCCAGCTCACGCGCGACCTGAAACTGTGGTTCACGGCCATGGCGCTGGACACGGAACAAAGCGGCACCGGCAATCCTGCCATGGATGGCAAGCGCGTCACCAACGTGCCGAAGTTCAAGACGTCGCTGTGGGCGGAATACGCGCTGCCGCAAATCGATGGCCTGAAGCTGAACGCGAACTGGCAATACGCCAGCCGCAAGGCTTTCAACGAGACCAACACGGTGTTCGTGCCGGGCTACGGCGTGCTGAACCTGGGTGCGTCGTATGCGATGAAGGTGGGTGACGTGAAGACCGTGCTGCGCGCATCGGTGCGCAACGCCACCAACAAGTTCTACTGGCGCGACGTCACGCCGGACCTGGGCGGCTACCTGTTCCCTGGCGGCGACCGCGCTTATAAACTGTCGGCGCAGGTCGACTTCTAAGCGTCACCGGAACAGGTACTGCACCCGCATGGTAAAACTCTGCGCACTGCGCGCAGAGTTTTTACCGACCAGCCAGGCCGCCTCATATTTGATTTCCTGCCCGGGCCCCGCGTCCACGCTGCCAAACACGGCAGGCCCTGCGCGGTGCGACTGCCGTTCACGGGGCAGCCAGTCATTCCACTTCCCCACTTCGCCAAAGCCCTGAATGCCGGGCTGCAGCCAGCTTTTCCAGCGCTGCTTGATTTGCCACTGGTAGGCCAACTGTGTTTCCGCACCCGGCTTGCCCTTCACATCCCGTTGCAGGAACAGGTTCGCGTTGAACTGCGTGCGGTAATACTCGGTTTGCAGCACGGGGCCGATTTCCAGGCTGGTCACATGCGGCTTGTCCGTGCTGCGGGCAAGCTCGGTGTGCAGCGCCACGTCCGCCGCATACTGGCCCTGTGTCAGCAGCACATCGTTTTGCCAGCTGAACGCTGACAGTTCGCTGCCATCCCGCCCGTGCGCGCGGAACCAGACCGCGCTCAATTCCGTGTACCAGCGCGACGTCACGCCGTAGCTGTAGCCGATTTCAGGGGAAGATCTGCTGGAAGAATTCGTGTAGTCCGCGTTCCAGTATTTGTAGTCGATGCCGTGCTGGCCTTCGACGTCATAGACGGACACCAGGTAATAACCGGTCGCCGCCTGCGCGCATGGCAGGAAGCCGCACAGTGTGATTGCCGCGAAGAGTTTTCTAGTCATTCCCCAACTGTAGCAGGCTTGCCAAGCACTTGCTCGGCTTTCAGCAGGCGCCGCGCCGCGTCGCCCGCCACCATCGTATAGGAAATGTTGCGTTTGTCCAGTTCATCGAACAGCAAGCCGGCAATGACGGCGCATTCGTCCAGCGGTTCGCGCTGGCCATCCGGTTCCCACGGAATATCGGACGCGCACACCAGGGTGACGTCATAGCGGCAGCGTTGCACCAGCCGCTCCAGTTCACTGTCGATACCGCCGAAATAGTGGCGGCTGTAGACCGCCGTCATCAGCGGCGACGTGTCGCAAAACAGGAAGCCCTTCGCCTGCGCCAGCGCCGCCTGCTCGCGCGCCACCTGGGTGCGGGCAATCGCGATCTGGTCTGCCGCCACCGGCATGCGGCCATGGACGTCGACGAATTCGCGCAGGTATTCCGGCACCCACACGGTGCCATAGTGCGCGGCGAGACGCGCGGCCAAGGTGGACTTGCCGGCCGACGCGGCGCCCACGATGGCGACGCGCCGCGTCATTTCAAGACCACCGCTTCGTCCGCGTCGCCCACGCCTTCCGCGGCGCGCTTCCACGCCACCATGCCGGCCACCGCCATCAGCACGAACAAGCCATACAGCACGGCGGTCAGGATCAGATGCTTGTGCACGTACAGCGCGACATAAATGATGTCGACGATGATCCACACGTGCCAGTTCTCGACTTTCTTGCGGGACAACAGCACCTGGCCCACCAGGCTGCCCGCCGTCAGGAAACCATCCATGTTCGGCACGTCGGTATCGGTAAAGTGCCTCAGGAACGACGCCAGCACGACAAAGCCGGCCAGCCAGCCCACGGCCGACAGCACGATGCCGCGCCGGTCCAGTTCCGTCACCGGCAATTTGTCATGCGTGGAACTGCCGTGCAGCCACTGGTACCAGCCCCAGAACGAGACGCTGATGAAGACCAGTTGCAGCGCCATGTCGCCATACAGCCGGGCGCCGGCGAACACCACGCCATAGGTGGCCGACGACAGGATGGCAAACAGCCATGCCCAGTGGTTCTGGCGGATGTTGAGCAATACCGTCGCCACCGACAGGATAAAGGACAGCAGTTCGAGCGGCGTGGTGGACAAGCCGAGCAGGGAGAAGGATTCGTTCATGGTAACTTGCAATTATAAGGAAAACGGCGGCCTTAAGCCGCCGTTCCATGCATCGGGATACCCGGTATCAACGCTTCGGATACTTGATGCGCATTTCCTTCAGCACGTTATCGGCATGGTCGACTTCCTTCATCACCCACAGCATATAGCGGATATCCAGGTGGATCGCGCGCGTGATGGCGGTGTCGAAATACCAGTCCTTGGTGATCGATTCATAGGTGGAATCGAAATTCAGGCCGATCAGTTCGCCGTTCCTGTTCATCACGGCGGAGCCGGAATTGCCGCCGGTGGTATCCGCGCTGGACAGGAAGTCCACCGGCACGGTGCCCAGCACCGGGTCCTTGAACTGGCCATAGCGTTTGGCTTTCACCGCGTCGATCAGCGCCTGTGGCGCCACGAACGGTTCCTTGCCCGTGTGCTTTTCCACGATGCCTTCCACCGTCGTGAACGGGCCCTTGGTCACGCCGTCTTTCGGCGAGTAAGCCGACACGGTGCCATACGTCACGCGCAAGGTCGAATTGGCGTCCGGGTAGACCGGCTTGCCCTGCGACTTTTTCCACGCAATCACGGCGGCCATGTATTGCGGCACGATGCGTTCGAGGTTGCCGTCGACTTCCATGCGGCGCTCTTCCAGCGACATGCCCAGTGCGTGCAGCTTGACGGCCAGCTTGACGAACGCATCGCCGGAAGCGGCAAAGGCGGCGGCGTCCTGCTCCATCAGCGCCACGCGCTGCGCCGTGTCGCCCAGGCGCGATTGCTGGTACAGCACGGCCACGTCCTGCGCGGCCGGCAGCAGCGCGTCGAGGCCTTGCGGATGGGTGCCGGCCGCCAGCTTCGCATAGCGCGCCAGACCTGCCGCATAGCGCGCCTGGTCGACTTTCGCGTCATACGACTGTTCCAGGCGCGTCAAACGGGCCTTGATGAACGACAGGTCGCGCTGCTGGTAGCCCGCCTTGCGCTCTGCGTCCGGCTTTTGCTTTTCCAGCGCCAGGCGGTACAGGGTGCGGGCGCTCTTGAACAAATCGCTGTTGGTGGCCACCGCGAACGCGAATTCCTCGTTCGACAGCGCCATGTCGGCGGCAATCGCCGCGTCCAGTTCCGCCAGCATGGTGGCCGATTTATTTGGCTGCTTCGCATACCACGCGCGGAATTCCCCGTCCTGGCCATCCTTGATGGCGGCCAGGTCCTTGCGGGCGAAGCCGTCCAGCAAGCCCTGGGTTTTCTTCATCCGGTTGTTGATGCCCTTGACCACGCTGGCATAGCGCACGTCGGCGGCATCGTCGCCCTTGGTGGCGGCCGCGATGGTGTCCAGGTCGGCCTGGTATTCCGCCACTTGCAGCGGATACGCGTGGTCGCGCGCATAGCGGATTTCCACCGGCAGCTTGTAGCGGCTGGTGCGGCCCGGGTAGCCGGCCAGCAGGATCGCGTCGCCCGCCTTCAAGCCTTCCGCCGACACCACCAGGAAGTCCTTGGATTGGTACGGCACGTTGTCCGGCGACGGATCGGCCGGACGGCCATCCTTGCCGACGTAGGCGCGCAGGAACGAATAATCGCCCGTGTGGCGCGGCCATTCATAGTTGTCGATGTCGCCGCCGTAATTGCCGATCTTGTCCGATGGCGCATAGACGAGGCGCACGTCGCGGATCATCATCTGGCGGATGCGGTAGTACTCGGCGCCCCGGTGGAAGCTCGGCACGGAGCAGCGGTACATCTTGTCGGTTTCGCATTCCGCGATCAGCGCCTTGATGCGCTTTTGCGCTTCTTCGTGGCGCTGGCGTCCCGACATGGCGTCCAGCCCTTTCAGCACGCGGGCGCTGACGTCTTCCACCTTGTCCGTCACGTAGACGCGCAGGTTCGGGCCGCCCGGCAATTCCGCCGCGCGGGTCTTCGCCAGGAAGCCGTTGGCGATGTAATTATGTTCCGGCGTGGAATTGCGCTGGATCGCGTCATACGCGCAATGGTGGTTGGTCACCACCAGGCCGTCGGGCGACACGAACGACGCGGAGCAGCCGTCGGTCGACACGATGGCGCTCATCGGGTGTTTCGACAGGTCGGCCAGCTTTTCAGCGGGGATCGCGATGCCGGTTTTCTTGAGTTCAGCTTTGAGCTGCAGCAGCTGGTGCGGCTGCCATTGCCCTTCGTCGGCGCGGGTAGCGCCGGACACGGCCAGCAGGGCGGCCGGGAGGACTAGCAATTTATACAATTCGGGTCTCCGGGTAGTGAAGCCCCGGCAGTATAGACCATTCCAGGCCGGGGCCATTGCCCGGCCCGGCCGCCCGCTAGCGCGCCTGCGGCGGCATGGCTTGCGCCAGCGGCATGCTGATCGCGAGGCGGCAGCCCCGCCCCGGCGCGTATTCATCCACCACCATGTCGCCCCCCATCTCCGCCAGGCATTCGGCCATCACTTGCAAGCCATACGCGTCCGGCTTGCCCTGGATATGCGGGGCGATGCCGATGCCGTTATCGGCCACGGACAGTGTGACGTTGCCATGGCTGATGCGCAGCGCCACCTCCACCTGTGTGGCATGCGCATGGCGGCGCACGTTGGCCAGCGCTTCGCGCAGCATGCGGTACAGCGCGACCTCCGTGGCGGGCGCGATCGCCCGGCAAGCGGCGTCGTCCGGCACGCTCAGGGTACAGCCCAGCAAGGTCTCGCGGCGGAAGCGCGCCGTCAGCCACTCCATGGCCGCCGGCAAGCCCAGTTCGAGCACGGGCGGGTGCAGCTCATTGATCAGGCCACGCGCCTTGCGGATGGCCACGTCCACGTGGCCCAACACTTGTTCCGCGCGCTCATGCAACCGCCCGTGGCGGCCGGCCGTGCGGGAACCGAACATGGCGACATCGATGCGCAGCGCCAGCAGGTTTTGCGCCAGGTCGTCATGGATTTCCCGCGCCAGCCGCTGCCGTTCGTTTTCACGGTCGCGCATCAAGTGGCCGAACAGCCGCTGCTCGCGCTCCAGTTCCTGCTGCGCACGGTCATGGCGCTGCTGCAATTCAAGCAGCGCTTCAGTCTGGATCTCCAGCTCGACCTGTGTCACTTCCAGTTCGTGCCGCTGACGCAGCACGTCAGTGCTTTCGGGGCCCAGCGGCGCACGCCCGATCCGGCGCTCCGCCAGCTCCCGCAACTGTGCCTGTTCCACTTGCATCATGTTCCGCCCTGTAACGCCAGCAATTGCGCTTCCAGGCGCTTTGCTTCCGTGATGTTGATAAAGGTAAGTACCACGCCGTCAATCACATTATCCGCCGTCCGGTACGGCATGATGCGCACGGTAAACCAGCGGCCATCGCGGGCGGCGACTTTCTTTTCGCTGAACATCAGGGTGCGCAGCACTTCCAGCGCATCGCGTTCCAGTTCCGGATAGTCGAGGTCATTGACAATATCCGACAAGGGACGTTGCACATCGCTGGCAATCAGCTTGTAAAGCTGGGTGGCCGGCGTGGTGAAGCGGCGGATATGCAGGGCGCTGTCCAGGAAGATGGTGGCGATATCCGTGCTGTTCAGCAAGTTTTTCATGTCGCTGTTCAACTGTGACAAGTCATCCACCTTGGCTTGCAGCTCCGCATTCAGCGTATACAGCTCTTCGTTGAGCGACTGCATTTCTTCTTTGGAGGTCGTCAATTCTTCATTAGTCGACTGTAATTCTTCATTGGTTGACTGCAATTCCTCATTGGCGGAGCGCAATTCTTCACGCGATGCCTGCATTTCAGCGCGCACGGAACGCACTTCCAGGCGCGCTTGCGACAACTGCTGCTCCAGCTCCGTCACCGGGGCATGGGCGGCCGGGTCGCGCTCGCGGCCGGCCATCGGGACCGACGTGGAAAATGTCACCAACAGCGTATCCTGCAACCCGTCGTCGGCCCGCAAGGGTTCCGCCGTCATGTCCAGCTGCAAAGGCTGCCCGCCCGCGTCCTGGATCAGCACGCCTCGCTGCACCACTTGGCTGTCACCCTGGGCGGCGCGGCGCAGCAAGTCGTCCAGTTCATAACGCAGCGGCTCGCGCGCCATGGCATGGATATTCCAGTTGGCCTTGCCTGCCGCCGGCTCCAGGTAAGCCCCCGTACGGCCGTGGATATACAGGATGTCGCCTTCTTTATTGATCAGGACAGACGCCGGCGTGTGGTTCTTGAGCAAGTGCTGTTCCACCTGGCTCTGCAAATTGCTGCTCATGTTTGCCGCTCTCGTTTCATAAGGAATGACGGGGGGCGCAAGCGCAACCCGGCTCGGGAAGTAAATCAGCCTGCGCTGGCCACTCGCCTCCAGGCGTTGGTAAATCCGGCTTCCCGGCGCCCGTGCGGCAAACAATTCGGAAAACCGGCCCGGCGTGTCGGCATTCCCCAGGATCAGGCTGCCGCCTGGTTTCAGCGCATAGTGAAACAGTGGAATCAATTGCTGCTGCAACCTGGTGCTGAAGTAAATCAGCAGGTTGCGGCAGCTCAGCAAGTCCAGCTTGGTAAACGGCGGATCGGAAATGACGTTTTGCTGCGCAAAGATAATCATGTTGCGCACATCCTTGCGGACGCGGAAACCCTGATCTTCTTCGGCGAAGCAGCGCCGCAGGCGCTCGGGTGGCAGCACGGATTCCACGGCGCGTGGAAACAAGCCCTGGCGGGCCCGCTCAATGGCATCCGGGTCCAGGTCGGTGGCGAAGATTTGCAGCGTGTAGCGGGCGCCGGGCTTCAGTTCGGCCAGCACTTCATTGAACGTGATGGCCAGCGAATACGCTTCTTCCCCCGTCGAACAAGCCGGCACCCACGCCTTGAAATCCGCGCCGTTCGGATGCTGGGCCAGCAACTCGGGCAGCACCTGGCGTTTCAGCTCATCCCACACGCGGGGATCCCGGAACAGGCTGGTCACGCCGATCAGCAATTCCTTGAACAGCAAATCGACTTCCGGCGGATTTTCCCGCAGCACGTTCACATACTGCACCAGGGTTTTCACTCCGTGCAGGTTCATGCGCCGTTCGATGCGGCGCATGATGGTATTCATCTTATAGTCGGAAAAATCATTACCCGTCTGTTCGTGCAGCATGGCCAGCAATTCGCCCAGCGCTTCCCGGTGCGCCAGGCGCGGCTCGCGCAGCCATTGCGGCGGGGTGCAGCCGCTGGCCCAATCCAGGATGTGCCGGGGCATGCGCCCGGGCAGCTCGACGATATCCACCACACCGGCATCGATGGCGTTTTTCGGCATCGGGGCGAACTGGGCGGAATCGGGATGCTGGGCGATGGCCAGTCCGCCCGCATCCTGGATCGCCCGCAAACCGCAGGTGCCATCCATCCCCATGCCGGACAACACCACGCCGGTGGCCAGTTCGCCATACTCCAGCGCCAGCGACGTGAAAAAGATATCGATCGGCAGGCGCAAACCCTGTTTCTGGCGCGGTTCCGCCACCACCAGCGCATGCTGCGACAGGGTCAGTTCGGCGTTGCGGGGGATCACATACACGCAACCGGGCTCGATGCGCATGCCGTTGCACGCTTCGCGCACCGGCATCGCCGTGGCACGCTGCAGCAACTGCGGCAAGGCGCCGTCGTGGTCGCGCGATAAATGCTGCACCACGACAAAGGCCATGCCGCTGTCCGCCGGTACTGCGGCGAGAAATGCGCTGAGCGGCTCCAGTCCGCCGGCCGATGCGCCGATGCCCACCACGGGCGTGAGCGCCTGTGCCGGTTCAATCGAGGGGGGGGCCAATGGGGGCGAATCAGGCGGCCCCGGCGGCTCGGCTTGCTCCGCGAAGACGTTCTTGGGGTTGCTCATCAAGTTGCGGGTCCGGCGCGGACACCAGGAAAGGAAGCTTCGGTTTGCCGATTATACAAAGCCCCCGCCAGCCATGGCGAGAATATCTTCACCTGGCCGTTGCCGCCCCGCCCATCGATTCAGCGCCCGGCATGCCAGCCGCCGCCCAGCGACTGGATCAGCGCCACGGCCACCGCCTGGCGGTCCGACTGCACCTGCAACAAGGCGCGGCGGGCGCTGAGCGCGGATGCCTGCGCCTGCACCACGTCCGTATAGCCGACCTGGCCGGCGCGATAGCGGTTGACCATTTGCTGTTCCGCCAGGTCGGCAGCCTGCGATGCGCTCTGGCGCAGCGCCTGCTGCTGTTCCAGCACGCGGCCGGCCGCCAACTGGTCTTCCACGTCGCCGAACGCGGCCAGCACGGTTTGCCGGTAGCGCGCCACGGCTTCGTCGCGCGCCGCTTCCGCGCCAGCCACGCGGGCCTTGATGGCGCCCCCGTCAAACAGCGTTTGCGCGGCCGCCAGCCCCAGCGACCACAGGCTGTTCGATGCGCTGAACAAGCCCGCCACCTGGCTGGCGCCGAAACCATAGGATGCGCTCAGGGTCAGGCTGGGGAAATATGCGGACCGCGCGACGCCCACCTGGGCATTGGCCGACGCCACCCGCCGCTCCGCCGCCGCGATATCGGGACGCCGCTGCAACAGTTCGGACGGCACGCCGGCCGGGATGACGGGTACGTCCGGCAGGCGCGGTACGGTAATCACGGGCACAGCGGCGGGTCCGTTCAGGTCCGCAGTCCGCGGCGGTGTTCCGTAGGGCGGATTCCGCTCCGCGGAAGCCGCCAGCGTGAAGTCGGCAGGCGCCTTGCCCAGCAGGATGGCCATCGCGTGTTCCAGCTGCGCGCGCTGGCGCGTCACGGACAGCCGGTCGATGCGGGCATTGTCGAGTTGCGTCTGCGCCTGCAGCACATCCGTGCGCGCGGCGATCCCCGCCTTGAAGCGGTTGTCCGCGATGCGCAGCGCCTTTTCATACCCTGCCACCGTGGCGTCCAGCAGCGCGGCCTGCGCATCGGCCGCGCGCAGCGCGAAATAACTGGCCGCCAGTTCCCCCTGCGCGGACAAGGTTGCCGCCGCCAGGTCCGCCTGCGACGCCTGCGCGCTGGCCTGCGCGCCGGAAACGGCGGCGCCCAGCCTGCCCCAGATATCCGGTTCCCAGCTGCCACCGATATTGACCCGGTACTGGCCGGCGGTCCGCGTGGCGCCGCCCCCGCCGCTGCGCGACGCATTGGCGCCCAGGTCCACCTGCGGGAACCATTGCGCGCGCTGTTCCGCCACCAGCGCCCGGGCTTGCGCATAGGCGGCGCTGGCGGCCGCCACGTTCTGGTTCGACACGTTGACCGCTTCCATCAACCGGTCCAGCACCGGATCGCCAAACAGGGTCCACCACGGTCCCTTGTCCAGCAAGTCGGCCGGTGCGGCCGGCGCCCAGCCCTGCGCTTCCTTGAAGGCGGCAGGGCTGGCGGTGGCGGGTGTTTGATACGGCGGCGCCGCGGCGCAACCGGCCAGCGCCGCCAGTACGGCGGCGATCAGCGCAAGGTGTCGTGGTTGAATGGGGTGAGTCATGGCGCAACCTCGATCGGGCCGCCCGCATGGCGGCTTAAATGGGATTCGGACTGGCCGGGCCGGCGCAGCTTGTCCATCAGGACGTACACCACGGGCGTGGTCAGCAAGGTCAATAACTGGCTGGCGATCAGCCCGCCGATGATGGCCACGCCCAGCGGGCGGCGCAACTCCGACCCTTCGCCAAAGCCGATGGCCAGCGGCAACGCGCCCAGCACGGCCGCCAGGGTCGTCATCAGGATAGGGCGGAAGCGCAGCAGGCACGCTTCGCGCACGGCCTCGATCGACGTCAGCCCCCGCGCCCGCTCCGCATCGAGCGCAAAGTCGATGATGAGGATGGCGTTTTTCTTGACGATGCCGATCAGCAGGAACACGCCGATCAGCGCAATGATGGAAAACTCCATCCTGAACATCAGCAGCGCCAGCACGGCGCCGACGCCGGCCGATGGCAACGTCGACAGCACGGTGACGGGATGCACCAGGCTTTCATAGAGCATGCCCAGCACGATATAGATGACGACGATGGCGGCCAGGATCAGCAACGGTTGCTGCTGGTTCGATTCCTGCGCGCTGCGCGCCGTGCCCTGGAAGCTGCCCCGCACGTTGTTGGGCATGCCGATGGCGTTTTCCGCATCCTTGACGGCTTTCTGCGCCTCGCTGAGGCTGACTCCTTCCGGCAGGTTGAACGACACCGTGGTGGCCAGTTCGCCGTCCTGGTGGTTGATGGAAGCCGGGGTCGAACGCTCGGCAAACGTGGCCATCGCCGTCAACGGCGCCATGGCTTTCACGCTGGTGCTGAGCGCGGAGCCGGACGACAGGTCGCGCGCGGCCGCCACGTTGTTGGCCGTGCTGTTGGCGCCGCCGCTGGCCGCGGCGCCGGCCGACGCCCCCTTCACCGGCACATACACATCCTTCAGCGCTTCCGGGCTTTGCGCATACATCGGCGCCGCTTCCATCACCACCTTGTACTGGTTCAGCTCATCGTAAATGGTGGCGACCTGCCGCTGCCCGAACGCGTTGTACAGCGCATTGTCGACGTCGCGCACGCCGGCGCCCATGCGCGTCATCGTGTCCTTGTCAATATGGACGAACGTTTCCACGCCGTTTTCCGCCTGGTCCGTGTCGACGTCCGTCAGCAGTGGCGACTGTTTCATTTCATCGGCCAGCCTGGCCGCCCAGTTTTTCAAGTCCGCGCGGTTATCGCTTTTCAGCGTGTACTGGTAAGTGGAACTGCTGGCGCGCCCGCCCATGCGCAAATCCTGCACGGGATTCAGGAACAGCGACACACCCGTCACCTTGGCCAGTTGCGGACGCAGGCGCGCAATCACGGCCTGGCCGGAATCGCTGCGTTCGGACACGGGCTTCAGGTTGATGAACATGAAGCCGCCGCCCGCCCTGCCGCCGCCCGTGAAACCGACCACGGTGGCGACGGCGGGGTCGTCGCGAATGATGTCGACCAGCTGCTTCAGCTTTTGCTGCATGGCCTGGAACGAGATGCTCTGGTCCGCACGCAAGCCGCCATTGACCTGGCCCGTATCCTGTTGCGGGAAAAAGCCCTTGGGCGCGGCGGAAAACAGGTAGACGTTGAGGCCCACGACAAACACCAGGATCGCCATCACCAGCCAGCGCATCGACAGCGCCCAGTCCAGCGAATGTTCATAACTGCGCAGCACCACGCCAAACGCCCGCTCGAACCAGCGCGCCACCCTGCCCTGCTGCCGGCCATGCTGCCCCGGCTTCAGCAGCCACGCGCACATCATCGGTGTCGTCGTCAGGGAAATCACCAGCGAAATCAGCACCGCGGCAGACAGGGTCACGGCAAATTCGCGGAACAGCCGTCCGACCTGCCCGCCCATGAACAGCAGCGGGATGAACACCGCCACCAGCGACAGGCTGATCGACAGCACGGTAAAACCCACTTCGCGCGCGCCCAGCAACGCCGCCTTGAAACGGTCCATGCCCGCCTCCACGTGGCGCGCCGTGTTTTCCAGCACCACGATGGCGTCGTCGACCACGAAACCCGTCGCCACCGTCAGCGCCATCAGGCTCAGGTTATTCAGTGAAAAGCCCAGCATGTACATGGCGCCGAACGTGCCCAGCAGCGACACCACGGTGGCCACGGCGGGAATCACCGTGGCGCGCGCGCTGCGCAGGAAGGCGCTGACCACCAGCACCACCAGCACGATGGAAATCAGCAAGGTCACTTCGATTTCATGCAGCGACGAGCGGATCGAATTGGTGGAATCGGACGCCACCTGCAATTTCACGTCGGGCGGCAACTGCGCCTGCAATTGCGGGATCAGCGCCCGCACGCCATCGACGGTTTCAATCACGTTGGCGCCCGGCTGGCGCGTCACCAGCACGATGACGGCCGGGTCGCCGTTGAACAGGCCCAGCGTGTTGCGGTTTTCCTGGCCATCCGTCACGCTGGCCACGTCGCGCAGCCGAATGGCGGTGTCACCGCGCCACGCCACCACCAGGTCGCGGTAATCGGCCGCCGTGGCGCGCTTGTCGCTATCGTTGGCGGATCCCGCATGCGTATAGATTTGCAGCCGCCGGCCCTGGTTTTCCAGCGCGCCCTTGGGGCGGTTGGCATTGGCGGCCTGGATCGCGGCGCGCACGTCTTCCATCGCCAGCCCATAGCGGTTCAGCGCATACGGCAGCATTTCCACCCGCACGGCCGGCAGCGAGCCGCCGCCGATTTCCACGTCGCCCACGCCCTGCACCTGCGCCAGCTTTTGCTGCACCACGTTGGCGACGGCTTCGTAAATCTGTCCCGGCGAGCGTGTGGGCGACGTCAGCGCCAGGATGATGACGGGCGCGTCGGACGGATTGGCCTTGCGGTACGTGGGGTTGCTGCGCAAGGTGGCGGGCAAATCGGCGCGGGATGCATTGATGGCGGCCTGCACTTCGCGCGCGGCGGCATCGATCTTGCGGTTCAGGTCGAACTGCAGGCTGATGCGGGTCGAACCGTTGCCGGAATTGGACGTCATTTCATTGACGCCGGCAATCACGCCCAGGCGCCGCTCCAGCGGCGTGGCCACGCTGGACGCCATCGTGTCCGGGCTGGCGCCGGGCAGGTTGGCGCTGACGGAAATCGACGGATAGTCCACTTGCGGCAGCGGCGACACCGGCAGCACGAAGAAGGCGGCAATCCCCGCCAGCGCCAGGCCGATGGTCAGCAGCACCGTGGCGATCGGGCGCCGGACAAACGGTTCGGACAGGTTCATGCCGCCACCTCGCTGCTGCGCCCCCGCCAGCGCCGTCCCAGCCGGTCAAACGCCAGGTAAATCACCGGCGTCGTATAGAGCGTCAGCACCTGGCTGACAATCAGGCCGCCAAAGATGGCCAGGCCCAGCGGGCGGCGCAATTCCGCCCCTTCGCCCCAGCCGAACATCAGCGGCACCGCGGCAAACAGCGCGGCCAGCGTCGTCATCAGGATGGGCCGGAAGCGCAGCAGCGCCGCCTGGTGGATCGCGTCGCGCGGCGCCTTGTGTTGGTCGCGTTCCGCTTCGATCGCGAAGTCGATCATCATGATGGCGTTTTTCTTGACGATGCCAATCAGCAGGATGATGCCGATAATGCCGATCACGCCCAGGTCCTGCCCCGTCACCAGCAGCGCCAGCAAGGCGCCGACGCCGGCCGACGGCAATGTCGACAGGATCGTCAGCGGGTGGATATAGCTTTCATACAGCACGCCCAGCACGATGTAGACGCAGATGACGGCGGCCAGGATCAGCCACAGCTGGTTGGTCAGCGACGCCTGGTAGGCGCCGGACGCGCCGAGGAACGTCATGGTGACGGACGGCGGCAAATTGATTTCCCGCGCCGCTTCCTTGACCGCTTCCACCGCCCGGCCCAGGGAAATATCCGGCGCCGTATCGAAGCCCAGGGTGGTGGCGGGATATTGCGCCACGTGCGTGATTTGCAGCGGCGCCGGTTTTTCCGTCACGGTGGCCACCGCCGACAACGGCGCGGGCTTGCCGGAACCGGTACGCAATTGCAGGTTGCCCAGCGATTCCGGCGTACTCAAACTCCCCGGCTGCGCTTCCAGGATCACGCGGTACTGGTTGGTTTCCGTGAAGATGGTCGACACGATGCGCTGGCCAAAGGCGGAATACAGCGCATCATCGATGGCAGCCGCCGTGATTTGCAGGCGCGACGCCGTGTCGCGGTCGATCGCCACGTGCGCGGCGACGCCCATGGCGCCCGCGTCGGACACCACATTGCGCAATTGCGCCTTGCGCTGCATTTGCGCGGCCAGCTTGCCGGCCCATTGCGTAACGGTGGCATTGTCCGCGCCCTCCAGCGACACGCGGTATTGCGTGGGTCCGGATTCCGCATCGATGGTCAAGTCCTGCGTCGGTTGCAGGTAAGCCGTGACGCCGGGCACTTCCGCCACGCGGCGCTTCAGCCGTTCCATGATGGCTTGCTGGTCCCCCCTGTCCTTCTTCAGGTTGACCAGCACGCGCCCCGTGTGCAGCATCGTGTTGTTGGCCGCATCCACGCCCGCCACGGAACTGAGGCTTTCCACATCCGGGTCTTGCAGCATGGCTTGCGCGGCGGCTTGCTGCAATTGCGCCATGCGCTCATACGACACGGCTTGCGCGGTTTCGATGCGCACCTGCAGCTGGCCGGTATCCTGCGTGGGGAACAAGCCTTTCGGGATGAAGACGTACAGCACCACCGTCAGCGCCAGGGTGGCCAGCGCCACCAGCAACGTCATGCCCTGGCGTTCCAGCACCCATTGCAGCGACGTGTCGTAGCGCACGATCACCTTGTCGAAAAAGCGCTGGATCGCGTCGCCCACCTTCGAACCCGTCTCACCATGCGCATGGCTTTTCAGCCAGCGCGCCGACATCATCGGCACGAGGGTCAGCGACACCACGGCGGAAATCAAAATCGTGATGGCCAGCGTGACGGCGAATTCGCGGAACAGCCGCCCCACCACGTCGCCCATGAACAGCAGCGGGATCAGCACGGCAATCAGCGACACCGTCAGCGAGATGATCGTGAAGCCGATTTGCGTCGCCCCTTTCAGCGCGGCGTCCATCGGCGATTCGCCTTCCTCGATGTAGCGGGCGATGTTTTCTATCATGACGATGGCGTCGTCCACAACAAAACCGGTGGCGATCGTCAGCGCCATCAGGCTCAGGTTGTTCAGGCTGTAGCCCAGCAAATACATGATGCCGAAGGTACCGATCAGTGAAATCGGCACGGCCAGGCTGGCGATCACGGTGGCGCGCAGGCTGTGCAGGAAAGCGAAAATCACCAGCACCACCAGCACCACGGCCAGCACCAGCTCGATTTCCACGTGTTCGACGGAGGCGCGGATGCCATTGGTGCGGTCGCTCAGCACGTCGACTTTCAACGCCCCCGGCAAGCCCGCCTGCAATTCCGGCAAGCGTTCGCGGATCGCATCGACCGTGGCGATCACATTGGCGCCCGGCTGGCGCCGCACTTCGAGGATGATGGCCGGGGTCAGTTTGCCCTTGTTGCCGGACCAGGCGCCCAGCCGCACGTTTTCCGCGCTGTCGACCACGCGCGCCACGTCCTGCAGGCGCACGGGCGCATCGTTGCGCCACGCGACGATCAATTGCCGGTAATCGTCGGCGGCCAGCAGCTGGTCGTTGGCATTGATGGTGAACGAGCGCGTGGGGCCGTCGAAGCTGCCCTTCGCGCTGTTGGCGTTGGCCGCCGTGATGGCGGTCCGCAAGGTATCCAGCCCGAGCCCATACGATGCCAGCGCCTGCGTATCGGCCTGGATGCGCACGGCGGGACGCTGGCCACCGCTCAATGTCACCAGGCCGACGCCGGATACCTGGGAAATCTTCAGCGCCAGCCGTGTGTTGACGATGTTTTGCACTTCCGTCAGCGGCATCTGGTCGGACGTGATGGCCAAGGTCAGCACGGGGGCGTCGGCCGGATTGACTTTCGCGTAGACGGGCGGCGCCGGCAAGTCCGTCGGCAACAGCGAACCGCCCGCATTGATGGCGGCCTGCACTTCCTGCTCCGCCACGTCCAGCGTCTGGCCCAGCGCGAATTGCAAGGTGATGATGGACACGCCCGCCGCGCTGGTGGAACTCATGCGCTGCAAGCCCGCCATCTGGCCGAACTGGCGCTCCAGCGGCGCCGTCACGGTCTGGCCCATGACTTCCGGGCTGGCGCCCGGGTACAGCGTCTGCACCTGGATGGTGGGGAAATCCACTTGCGGCAGCGCCGACAGCGGCAGGAATTTAAAGCCCACCAGCCCCGCCAGCACGATGGCCAGCATCAGCAGCGATGTGGCCACCGGACGCTGGATGAAGGGACGGGACGGACTCATGGTGTCGATCCCGCCGGCGCGCTGGCCTGGTCGCGGTGGCGGCGGTGCCGCGCGGTGCCATCGCCAGCGGCTCCCGCCTGTCCGCTTTCGGCGCCATGCCGCCGTGCTCCGTCGCGCGGCGCCGCGCCATCCGTGGCGCCATCGCGCCCTGCTCCATCCTGACCGCCGCGGCGTCCCCTTCGCCCTTCGCCGCCCTGCTGCGGCTTATCACCCGGCAACATGACCTTGGCGCCATCCTTCAACCGGTCCGCGCCTTCGGTGATCACCTGCTCGCCGGCCTGCACGCCGGTGGCCAATTGCACCTTGTCGGTGGTGGCCTGCCCCCGCGTGACGGCCCGTTGCGACACGGTGCGGTCGCCCTTCAGCACATAGACGAAATCGCCGCCGGGGCCGTGGCGCAGCGCCGTGACCGGCACCATGACGGCATCCTTGATGGTGCGTAATTCCAGCCGCAGGTTGACGAACTGGCTGGGGAACAGCGTGTTCTTGGCATTGGCAAAGCGCGCCTTGGCCTTGATGGTGCCCGTCTGCGTATCGACCTGGTTATCCAGCGCGGCAAACGCGCCCCGCTCCAGTTCCTGCGTGCGGGTGCGGTCGAATGCCACGGCAGACAGCCTGTCGCCGGCGTTCATGCCCGCCATCACATCCGGCGCACGGTCTTGCGGTATGGAAAATTCGACGTCGATGGGCGCCAGTTGCGTGATGACGGCGATGCCGTTGGCGTCGCCCGTGCTGACCAGGTTGCCCACGTCCACCACGCGCAAGCCCACGCGGCCGCTGATCGGCGCCACCACCTTGGTATAACCGAGGTTCAGGCGCGCGCTGCCTTCGTTGGCCTTGTCCGTCATGACCGTGCCTTCCAGCTGCTTGACCAGCGCCGCTTGCGTGTCGACGTCCTGGCGCGCAATGGAATCCTGCGCCAGCAACGTGCGGTAGCGCTCCAAGGTCAGGCGGGCATTTTCCAGCTGCGCTTCATCGCGCTGGCGCTGGCCGGACGCCTGCATCAGCGCCATCTCGAACTGGCGCGGGTCGATTTGCGCCAGCACTTGCCCGGCGCGCACCATCTGTCCTTCCTTGAACAGCACTTTTTGCAGGATGCCGGACACCTGCGGGCGCACCGTGGTGGTGGCCGCCGCTGTCACGGTGCCCAGCGCATCGAGCACGACGGGAATATCGGTAAGTTCCGCTGTGGCAACACCAACCGTGGTGGCGCCGCCGCCCCGCCGCCCGCCGCCTGGACCGCCGGGCCCTCCCGGTCCGCCGGGACCGCCCGGCGCACCCGCGGCCCCCATGGCGGGCTTGTCGCCCGCCGCCGGGTGCGTCAAGTGCCACGCCAGCCAGCCCACACCCGCCATGGCGGCAACGGCGATCACCGCGCCGATGATGGTGGAACGGCGGCTGCGCCGGGGCTGTGCTGCGGGAGGTTGGGGTGGTGTCGGCGCTTGCATGGCAATTCCCTGGAGGATCAAATGGATCTGATGGGACACTAGCACAGGGTTATTTTTGCAATGCTTCTGGCGGAAACAATCGGACGCCGGGAGCACGATAGAACGGGCCTTCAGTCCTTGCGCCCGCCCCTGCAAGGACATGACACCCTTGCCCGGCAGGCATCGCCGCGATGGTTACCGCCTTTCACAGTTTGATACAAAGGCGCTACAAATCCCTATCAGCCGGACACCCTCGGTCCGTACAATACCGACCATGAGCGAACATATCCTGATCATTGAAGACGATCCGCGGCTGTGCGACATGCTGTCGGAGTACCTGGCCAAATCCGGCTACACGGTCACCACGCACATGCGGGGCAAGCCGGCGCTGGCCTGGCTGGCGGACAACCGGGCGGACGCCGTCATCCTCGACCTGATGTTGCCCGACATGGATGGCCTGGAAATCTGCCGCCAGCTGCGCGCCTCGTCCACCGTGCCAGTGCTGATGCTGACGGCGCGCGGCGACGCCATCGACCGCATCATCGGCCTGGAACTGGGCGCCGACGATTACCTGCCCAAGCCGTTCGAGCCGCGCGAATTGCTGGCGCGGCTGCGCGCCGTGCTGCGCCGGGGCGGCGAGCCGCAGCGCGTATCGAAGGAAGTGCTGCGCTACGGCCGCCTGGAAATCGAACCCATTGCCTATGCCGCGCGGCTGGACGGCAAACAGTGCGAACTGACGGCCTGCCAGTTCGACCTGCTGTTGCTGCTGGCCCGCAACGCCGGACGTGTGATGTCGCGCGAAGCGCTGATGGACGCCACGTCCGGCAGCCAGAGCGAAGTATTCGACCGTTCCATCGACGTCCACATGTCGCGCCTGCGCGCCGCCATCGAAGACGATCCGAAACATCCCCGCCGCATCATCACGGTGCGCGGCGCCGGCTACGTGTTCGCCAAGGACCAGGATTGACGGAGTACGCGATGCCACGGCTGTATTTCAGGTTTTATATCGCGCTGCTGGCCAGCCTGGCGCTGTTCACGGCGGCGGCCGCGCTGCTGTGGCATTACGCCGGCCCGTTCGAAGCGTCGGACCGCGCGCTGGGCGTCCTGCTGCGTAACACGCTGCCGCCGGCCAGTACATCCCCTGCCGAGCAGCAGGCGGCGCTGACGCGGCTGACCCAGGACATCAAGGCGGACATCACGCTGTACAGCCGCGATGGCGAGCGCCTCGCCTACGTGGGCGAACCGCTGCCCCGCCCCACGCGCGGCATGTGGCGCGAGCGGCGCATGATGATCGAACACGGCCCCGCATCGGCCGTGGCGGAACACGAGCGCATGATGGCGCGCTTCGTCGAGCGTGACGACGATGGCAACCTGCGCCCGCGCCGCTTCTTCATGCGGCTCGACGATGGCCGCCTGGTGGTGTCGTCCACGCCGCTGCGCCCCATGCCGCCCCGCTACCGCCTGCACTACATGCTGATCGCGCTGGCCGTCATCATCGCCATCGGCGCCTATCCGGTGGTGCGCCGCTTGACGCGCCGCCTGGAGCGCTTGCAGCACGGCGTGGAATCGCTGGGCGCGGGCCAGCTGTCGGCCCGGGTAAAGGTGGAAGGCAACGATGAAGTGGCGCGGCTGGCGGCCAGCTTCAACCGCTCCGCCGACCAGATCGAAGCGCTGCTGGGCGCGCACAAGACCTTGCTGGCCAACGCGTCGCACGAATTGCGCACGCCGCTGGCGCGGATCCGGCTCGCACTGGAACTGTCGAAAGAGAATTTCGAGGACAAACGCCGCGCGGGCCTGGAGCAGGATATCGCGGAACTGGACCAGTTGATCGATGAAATCCTGCTGGCCAGCCGGCTCGACATGGCCGACGTGGCGCGCGACAAGGACGGCGCTCATTCGGAAGTGGAGCAACTGGACTTGCTGGCGCTGGCGGCGGAGGAATGCGCGCGCTACGACGAAGCGGAACTGGAAGGCGAATCGGCCGTGCTGAACGGCGAAGCGCGCCTGCTGCGCCGCCTGTTGCGCAACTTGCTGGAAAACGCGCGCCGCCACGGCGCGCCGCCCACCCGCATGTTCGTGCGCTGCGCGGGCAACCAGGCCGAAGTCACGGTGCAGGATGCCGGCCCCGGTGTGCCGCCCGCCGACCAGGACCGTATTTTCGAACCGTTTTACCGCAGCGGCAACGTGCAGGACAGCACGGGCACGGGACTGGGCCTGGCGCTGGTGCGGCAAATCGCGCGCCGCCACGGCGGCGACGTGCGCTGCGAACAGGTCCGGGGCGGGACCAGCCGCTTTGTCGTGACCTTGCCGCTGGCTTGACCGCCAACGCCGGCAATCCTGCCGCACCGGCTGTCCGCTTCCGGACAGTGCGCCCGGCGCACCGTCCGGCGGCGGACACTTTGTTGCGCTTCACGGCTCCGCTGCATGCAGTTTTCGGTGTGGCACACCTCTTGCGATTGCGCTGGTATCCTTCACCACCACCGCAATTATCATGAAACGAACGTTGACCAGCCTTGTCCAGGACTTCCGCGTCGGCCTGCGCCTGCTGGCGCGCGAACCCGCCTATGCGATGACGGCCATTGCGGGCCTGGGCATCGGCCTGGCCGCCTGCCTGCTGTTGCTGGGTTTTGTGCGCTATTCGTGGCAATACAACGCGCACGTGCCCGATGCGGCGCGCGTGTATGTCGTCAAGCAGCGCCATAACGCGGACCCGCTCGCGCCCAGTTATGACCAGGCGCCCACCATGCTGTATGGCGCGGCGCGACAGCTTGCCGGTGTCGAACAGGCGGCAGCCTATGTGACGTGGGTCCCACTGACCCTCACGGAGAACAGCCGTCCATATAAAGTCGCAGCACTGGCCGTGACGCCGGGTTTTGAACGCATGACGGGCGTACAGGCCATCCACGGCGACGTGGCCGAAGCGCTGGCGCGGCCCGACGGGCTGGTGCTGACGGAAGCGGCGGCGCTGCGGCTGTTCGGCACGGCCGATGTCCTGAACCGGACCGTGGCGGCCGCCACCGTGCACGAGCACCGGGCCGCGCTGCGCATCGCCGCCGTCGTGCGCACGCCGCCCGCCAATTCCACGATACCGTTTGAAGCGCTGCATGGCATGGCTTCCGCCATCGTGCCGCCCGACGCGCGGCAGGAAGCGCTGACAGGCGAACAAGGCTGGTGGGGCTATGTGCTGGTGAAGCTGGCGCCGGGCGCATCGCCTGCCGGCGTGGCGGCCGGGCTGCAACAGGCGCTGGACCGCATGCCGTTCGCGCAAGCGGTGGCGGCCAATGCGCGCACCGCGCTGGGGTCGCGCAAGGCCATGGAAGTGCAGCTCGCGCCATTGACGGACGCGTATTTCGACCACGACGTGGCCGTCAACTTCTTTTCCATGCGTATCGAACGGGGTGACCGGGCCGTCGCCGGCGGCCTGGCCGTGGTGGGCGTGCTGGTACTGGCGCTGGCGGCTGTCAATTACGCCAACCTGGCCACCATCCGCGTGATCCGGCGCCGCCGCGAAATCGGCTTGCGCAAGGTGCTCGGCGCGGGGCTGGGACGGCTGGCGCTGCAATTCACGGCCGAGGCGCTGGCCGTGTCGCTGCTGGCCACCTTGCTGGGATTGCTGCTGGCCTGGCTGGCGCTGCCCCTGTTCGGCGCGGCCATGAACCGGGATTTGTCCACCCTGCTGTCGGCGCAGAACGTGGCGGCGGCGCTGCTGGCCGGCGTCGGGCTGGGACTGGTGACGGCCGCCTATCCCGCGTGGACGGCGTTCCGCGTGCGTCCCGCGCACGCGCTGGCGGGACGGCCGGATGCCGAAGCGCCGGGCGGCGCGCGCTTGCGCAAGGCATTGGCAATGCTGCAGGTGGCTGCCGCGCTGGCGCTGGCCAGCTATGCGATTGCCGTCGGCTGGCAAACCCGCCATGCCATTCACGCGTCGCCGGGTTTCGATCCCCGCCCGCTGCTGGTGCTGGAATTGCCGGAGCAGCACAACCCGAAGATCAGCGCGCCCGCGCGCGGCTTGCTGCAGGCATTGACGCGGGATGCCGCTGTTGCCGGCGTGGCGATTTCCACCGACCCGGTGGGCGCCGCCCGCGACCCGTGGCATACGGGGTTGCGCAGCGTCGGCGGCGCGGAAGTGGCCACCGACATCAAGTCCGTCAGCTCGGAGTTCTTTACCGTGTATGGCATTGCCCCCGTCACGGGCAGGCTGTTTTCTTCCCGCACGGACCGCGAAGACGATGTGGAACCGCTGGTCGTCAATCAACTGGCCGCGCGCCTGCTGGGTTTTGCCCATGCGGACCAGGCGATCGGACAAGTCGTGCAATTCCGTAAGGGCAAGCAGTGGATAGCCAAGCGCATCGTCGGCGTGGCGCCGGAAGTGCGCTTCCAGTCCATGAAGGTTACGCCCGGCCCCGTCGCCTATGAATTGTGGACCGCCGGTTCCGTATTGACGGTGCGCGCGGCCGCCGCCCCCGCCGCGGCGGAACAGGCCATCCGCACGGCATGGCAGCGCTATTTCCCGGACGCGCCGCTGGACGTGCGCGGCGCGCAGGATATCTACGCCTCCGGTTATGCCGACGAACTGCGGCTGGCGGGCCTGTTGGCCATGGCCACGGCAATTGCGCTGATGCTGGCGGCCAGCGGCGCCTACGTGCTGGCGGCGGACGCCATCAGCCGCCGCACCAGGGAAATCGCGATCCGCAAACTGCATGGGGCGCGGGGGCGCGATATCGGCAGGCTGGTGGCGCGGGAACTGGCCGCGCTGGGGGCGATTCCCGCCGTGGCGGGCTTGCCGCTGGCGGCGGTCGCGATCGAGCGCTACCTATCGGGCTATGTGGAGCGCGCGCCGATGGGGTGGTGGCCGCTGGTTTGCGCGCTGGTGCTGGGGGTGGTCACCACCGGTGTCGCGGGGGCGCGGCATACGTGGCGGGCAGTCCGGCTACAACCGGCTGCGGTACTGGGAAGCTGAACCATGCGTGCGCTATCGGCGGCGCATGCATGGCGGCTTCCGCTGCGCGGAAAGCAGCGTATCGGTTATGCGGCCTGGCCCGCCGCGAAATCGCGCAACGCGGCGCCGTGCATGCGGTAGCGCACCCACTCGTCCTGCGGCAACGCGCCGATCGACAGGTAAAAGTCGATCGCGGGCTGGTTCCAGTCCAGCACGCTCCATTCGAAACGCCCGCAGCCCTCTTCCACGGCCAGCGCGGCCAGGTGGCGCAGCAGCGCCTTGCCCGCGCCCCGGCCGCGGCTGGACGGCGACACGTACAAATCCTCCAGGTACAAGCCTTTCTTCGCCTGCCACGTCGAATAATTGAAGAAATACACGGCAAACCCCACCGGCTCGCCGTCCGCTTCGCAAATCAGCGCGCGGGCCGGCGTGCCGGGGCCGAACAGGCTGGCGGCAATCGTGTCGGCGGTGGCAGCCACCTGGTCGCCGGCTTTTTCATAGACAGCCAGTTCGACGATGAAGCGCAGGATCAGTTCTGCGTCGGCGACGGTGGCGGGACGGATGTGGATGGTCATGGCAAATCTCGGCAAAGGAAAAGCGCCATGCTACGCCAGCCATTAGAATGCATGAAGTGCATTTATTTCACAAAGAATTGAACACCATGCATTCCATCCTGCGCCGCCTCGACTTGAACCTGCTGCCCGTGTTTGACGCGCTGCTGCGCCACCGCTCCGTGACGGCCGCCGCCAATGAACTCGCGATGAGCCCTTCGGCCCTGAGCCACGCGCTGTCGCGCCTGCGCGAAGCGTTGGCCGATGA
The DNA here is from genome assembly GCF_009674485.1 of Pseudoduganella rivuli. GTDB lineage: Bacteria > Pseudomonadota > Gammaproteobacteria > Burkholderiales > Burkholderiaceae_D > Rugamonas > Rugamonas rivuli_B. The sequence continues at coordinate 42,788 of NZ_WKJJ01000025.1, forward strand.
ATTGTTCGTCCGCATCGGCAACGCGATGCAACCGACCGCGTACGCGGAAGCGCTGGCCGCGCCGGTGGCGGCGGCGCTGGAAGCCTTGACGCAGGGCCTGGGCGAAGCGCGGGGCTTCGATCCCGCCACCAGCGAGCGTACGTTTGTGCTGGCCGCCACCGATTACACGGCCTTTGCCGTGCTGCCGCCACTGCTGAAGCGCTTGCAGCAGGCCGCGCCCCGGCTGCGCTGCAAGGTCATCTATTCAAGCGGCCGCGCGTCCAGCGACGAGCTGGCGGCGGGCCGCATCGACTTCGGCATCGGCTATGAGGAAGACCCGATCGCGCCGGCGCCCGGCATCGAAAGCTTCGACTGGCTGGTGGACGATTACGTGGTGATCGCGGCGAACGGCCATCCCGCCATCCGGGGCGCCATCACGCTGCAGCAATACCTGGCCGCGCGCCATGCCGTGGTCACACCGTGGAACGAATCGTCCGGCTATATCGACAAGGTGCTGGAAAAGATGGGACACCGGCGCGACGTGGCGCTGTATCTGCCGTCCGTGCTGGCGGCGCCGTTCGTGATCGGCGGCTCGGAACTGGTGATGACGGTGCCGCGCCAGGCGGCGCTGGCGCTGCGGGAAGCGGCGGCCATCAACATCTTTGATGCGCCGTTCGCCATTCCCCGCTACACCGTCAAGGTGTATGGGCACGTCCGGCACAGCCGGACCGCCGCCCATTCATGGATGAAGAACCTGCTGATGACGCTCAGGGCGACTCGCACAGGCAGTGCGTAATGGCGGCGAATGGTTTGCGCTGGGCCGCCACGTCGTTCAGCCAGTTCAATTCCTTCGCGGTTTCCGCCGCGGCGCCCATGGGCAAGCCGGTCGGCGCAATCGACGCCTTCACGAACGGCGCGAAAGCCTGCGCCACCGATCCGCCAAACAGTTCCAGCAGCTTGTCGAACTTCGACACTTCGCGCTCGATGTAGACCACGCGGTGATCCGGGCCCAGTTTCGCGCGCTCCGCCGCGGTTTTCAGCGCATCGCCATAGCTGCCCAGGCGGTCCACCAGGCCGCGCTCTTTCGCCTGCGTACCGGTCCAGACGCGGCCCTGCGCCACTTCGTCGATCTTCTCCGGCGTGGTCTTGCGCGCGGCCGCCGCGCGGGTCGTGAAATCGCTGTAGATGTGGTTGACGCTGGTCTGGATCAACTGGCGGAAACGCGGGTCCATCGGACGCAGCGGGTTGCCGGCGCCGGCCAGCCACGTGGTGGTCACGCCGCCCGTATGGATGCCCAGCTTGTCGATGACCTTGTCCGCCGTCGGCATCAGGGCGAACACGCCGATCGAGCCCGTCACGGTGTTCGGTTCCGCGATCACTTCGTCGGCCGACATGGAAATCCAGTAGCCGCCCGATGCCGCCACGTTACCCATCGATACGATCACCGGCTTGCCCGCAGCGCGGGTCAGTTCCAGCTCACGGCGGATCAGTTCCGACGCGAACGCGCTGCCGCCAGGCGAATCAACACGCAGCACGACGGCCTTGATGTTCTTGTCTTCGCGCGCCGCGCGGATCAGGTTCGAGGTCGAAATGCCGCCGATCTGGCCCGGTGGCGCCGTGCCGTCGGTGATTTCACCGACCGCCATCACCACGCCAACCGCATCGCCCATGAGTTTCGGACGCACACGGGCCGCGTATTCGTCGAAGCCGACCTGGCGGAACGATTTGCCCTGCGCATCGCGGGCGCCGCGGTCGATCATCATCTGGCGGATTTCATCGCGGGTTTTCAGCCCGTCGACAAACTTGGATTCCTGCGAGAATTTACCGAGGTCGCCGCCCGCCTTTTCAAACAGCGCCGGCAAGTCGTCGATGATTTTCATGATCTGGCCCTGCGGCAGCTTGCGGGCTTTTTCCACTTCGTCCGTGTAGCTGGCCCACAGCGCGTTTTGCAGGTACGCCTCGGCTTCCTGCGCGGCAGGCGACGGGCCATTGGCGATATACGGTTCGGCAAAGCTCTTGTAGGTGCCGACCTTCATCAGGTTGACGGTGATGCCGACCTTGTCCAGCGCGTCGCGGTAGTAATTGCGGTGGCGGCCAAAGCCTTCCAGCAACACGCCGCCCATCGGATGCACGTACACTTCGCTGGCATGCGCGGCCACCAGGTACTGGCGCTGGCTGAAGTTGTTCCCCCAGGCGACGACCTTCTTGCCGGACGCCTTGAAGCGCTCGACCGCGCGCGCCACTTCGCGCAGGCTGGCCTGGCCGCCGCCTTCCATTTCATCGAGCAACAGCAAGGCGCTGCCGACATTCGGGTCCTTGGCGGCGGCGTCCAGCACGTTCAGCACGTCGCGCAGCACCACGGTGCGATGGGTTTCCCCGCCCGTCAGGTTGGCCTTGACGGCATCGCGCACGCCGCTGGCCGACTGTTCCACCAGGTCGCCCTTCAATTCGAGCACCAAGGTGGTTTTTTCTCCCAGCGGCTTGATGCCGCCAAAGAAGATGCCCCACGCCAGCGCCAGCAGCACGATCAGGAACAGTAAATTGAGAATGGCCCTGCGGCCCGCATCCAGTGCGCGCCAGGCAAAGCCGAAGCCCGAGCGCACATAGGAAAAGATGGATCGTGACATCGTTACTCCTTGTTGAAATTTAATTTCTGGCAACACTTTAACGGATACGGGGCCGATTTGCCACTGGGACGGGAGATCAAAAACAACCCGCCCATCACCAGCAATCCATTGACCACCAGCAGCTCCAGGCCGATCCGGTACGAGCCGAACAGCGCGCCCTGCCACAGGTCGATCAGCCAGCACAGCGCCGGCCCGGCCAGCACCACCAGCGGCACCATGCGGTCATCGACGGTGCGCCGCGTCAGGATGCCGAACGCGAACAGGCCCAGCAGCGGTCCATACGTGTAACCAGCCAGCTTCAGGATCACACCGATCATGCTGGGGCTGGCTATCCATTTAAATACCATCACCAGGGCCAGGAACAGCGCACAGAAAGCCAGGTGCACGCGCCGCCGCAGCCGGACCCGCTGCGCTTCGGACAAGTCATTCCGGCGCGCAATGCCCAGCAAGTCGATGCACACGGACGACGTCAGCGCGGTGATCGCGCCATCGGCGCTGGGGAAAAGGGCCGATATCAGCGCAATGAAAAACACCAGTTGCAGCGCGGCCGGCAGATGGCCCATGACAATCGCCGGGAACAGCTGGTCGCCCTTCGCGGCCACGCCCGCCACCGGCGCATACAGGTGCAGCAAGCCGCCGAGGAACAGGAACAGCGCCAGCACCGCCGTCAAAATCACCGTCAGCAGCACCATGTTTTTTTGCGCATCGGCCAGGGTGCGCACGGAAATGTTCTTTTGCATCATTTCCTGATCCATGCCCGTCATGGCGATCGTGATGAACATGCCGGCCACCACCTGTTTCCAGAAATACGCGGGGCTGTGCACATCCAGTGTCAACACGCGCGACAGGCCCTGCCCGTCCATGCGCGCAAGCGCCCCCGCCACGTCGAGGTCCTGCGCATGCAGCAGGAACGCGGCGCAAGCCACCAATCCTGCCAGCATGCCCGCCGTTTGCAGGGTATCGGTCCAGACGATGGTTTTCACGCCGCCGTCGTAGGTGTACAGCAGGATCATGGCCAGGATCACCAGCGCCGTGGCCCAGAATGGCACGCCGAGGCTGTCCAGCAAGGTCGCTTGCAGGATATTGACCACCAGGTATAGCCGCGCGCTGGCGCCCAGCGTGCGCGACAGGATGAAGAAGGCGGCGCCGCTCTGGTACGAGCGCCGTCCCAGCCGCACGTCCAGGTAGTGGTAAATCGACGTCAGCTTGAGCCGGTAATACAGCGGCAACAGCACAAAGGCCACCGTGACGTAACCGAGCACATAGCCCAGCATGATTTGCAGGTAGCCGAAGCCGTCGCGGCCCACGGCGCCCGGCACGCTGATGAAGGTCACGCCGGACAAGGTGGTGCCCACCATGCCGAACGCCACCAGCAGCCAGTTGCTGTTCTTGTTGCCGATAAAAAAACTGTCGTTGGTGGCGTTGCGCGACGTCCGCCAGGCGACACCCAGCAGCAGGGCGAAATACGCGAGGACGACGGCAAACAGGGAAGCGGGAGACATACAATTCCATTACAGAAAACACTGGGGCGCAATATATCACTGCCTTAAAATAGCGCCATGTACTCACAAGACACCATCGCCTACGCCCGGCAACAGGAAACCCTGATCCGCCCCCTCGAATACCGCGCACACGCCCAGCATGACGGCCGCAGCGAAGCCCGCGAAGACGGCATGCGCGATTATGCGCGCGTGCTGTACGCGGCATCGTTCCGCCGCCTGCAGGGCAAGATGCAACTGCTCGGCGTGGACGCCAATCGCTTCAACCGCAACCGGCTGACGCACAGCCTGGAAGTGGCGCAAATCGCCCGTTCGATCGCCGCCGAACTGGGGCTGGAGCGCAGCGTCGTGACGGAAACCTGCTCGCTGGCGCACGACATCGGCAATCCGCCGTTCGGCCACTATGGCGAAAAAATCCTCGACAGCCTGTGCGCGGACGCCGGTGGCTTCGAAGGCAATGCACAGGCGTTCCGTATCTTGCGCACGCTGGAAAAACGCCACTACGGCTATCCGGGCCTGAACCTGACGGTGCGCACGCTGTTCGGCATCACCAAGTATTTCCACACGCGGGCGGAAAACCCGAAGAAATTCCTGTACGACGACGATTACGCGTTCCTGTCCGGCGAACTGGCGAAGCACGGCATCACCGTCACGAAAAGCATCGATGCGCAAATCATGGATTTATCCGATGAAATCGCGTACGCGGCGCACGACGTGGAAGACGCGCTGTCGTTCGGCATCATCACCGTGGGGGAAATCGCCCATGAATTCAAGATCAGCCCCGACTACAGCGGCGCCTATGACCAGTTTTCCCGCATCGCGGATTTCGCGCACAGCGAAGCGCTGAAGTGCGAACAGCATGCATCGTCGGAAGAATATTCGATCGTGCTGCGCAAGGAACTGACGTCGCAGATCGTCTACGAACTGTGCCGCGATATCGCGGTGGTCGACGGGCAGCTGGGGTACAGCTCCAAGCTGTTGCTGGCCAAGGGCCTGAAAAGCTTGCTGTGGCGGGCCATCCTGCGCAAGAAGGATGTGCAGTTGTATGAAAAGCGGGGCGAGAAAATCATCCGCGGCCTGTTCGAAGTGCTGACGGACCGCCACTACAACCGCGACAACATCTTGCTGCCGCCGGAACTGCGCAGCCTGAAGGACAGCCGCGAGCGGCTGGTGATCGATTACATTGCGGGGATGATGGATACGTCGGCGGCGCAGGAGTACGAGAAGTACTTCGGGCCACGCAGCCTGGAGGCGATTTACTGACGCGGCAGTGCGGTTGCCGGCGACGGAGGCGCCCTTCCCGTTTTCCGGATTTACTAATTTACGCTATCCCTTGCTACCTGCCGCTTTCCCGTTCTGATTGAATCTGCCATCAAAAAGCGGGGAACTAAACCGTGTGACAGCGGTCCAAGAATTAGTACGTGTTATCGCTGAACCGCGCTGCTTCGTGTGAGGTAGCAGCCGTTAGCAAAACCGGCTTTTTCGAGGAGACCGCCATGCCCCACATTAACCGCACGATTTTCATGCCGGTGGACTTGCTGGAAGCGTTCAGCAAGCATACCGGCCTTTCGTGGAGCAGCCTGTGAGCATGCTTGCCGAACGCTTTTCATACCTACTTGCTTCCCATGCTGATTAATTTCGAATTGACTCCCCTTCAAAATGTGGCGCCATGGGGGGAGCCAGACAATCTCGGCCTCTCCTGGTTTGGCTTAACGGATGGCCAATATTGGATAAGTGCCGGAGAGGCCTCGCTTTTCGAATATAGCGAACACGCACGCAGCGCCGGCGCGCGGCGCTACTGCGATTACCAGATTGCCCGCCTGCTTGAAGATATCCTCGACATGCTCCCTTCGGTCATGGAGCCCGTGCCACCGGCGCTGGTCCAGTATCTCTCGGGCGATTCGGGGAAGAAGTGGCGCAACAAGCTTTCCTCATGGTCCATCGAACAATTCGATGTGATTGACGAAGACGAATATTGGCGGCTAACTGGGTATGCGGACGCATTGTCCTTTAACCGGTTTCTTGACTCGGCCTTCAAGCGCGCGAGTGGGAATGCCGTGACCACCTCGTGGGATGAGGTGCAGCGTGCAATTATGACGATTTCAGGCGATACCACTGCTTGATGCCAGGTAAGCGCATTCGCCTCCTGTCCGATCAATGCCCGCCCACCACCCGCCGCACCGCCACCACCCGTCCCCCATCCCGCACATCAAGCCGCCCGCTAAACGCCGTCAACCCATACGCCCCCATCACCACCAGCGCCCCGATCCACCCCGTATGCACCAGCCCCAGGTGCTCGACAATCAAGCCCCCGCCCCACGCGCCGCCTGCAATCCCGAGATTGAACGCCGCGATATTCAAGCCGGACGCCACATCCACGGCACGCGGCGTGTAATGCTCCGCCTGCTGCACGACATACACCTGCAACCCCGCCACATTACCAAACGCCACAGCGCCCCACAGCAGCACGGTTGCGACCACCAACACCGGATGCGGCGCCGTGAACGACAGCACCAGCAATACGGCGGCCAGCCCCGCGAAGATGATCTTCAGCGCACCGATCGGACCGCGCCGGTCCGCCAGCTTGCCGCCCCAGATATTGCCGACGGCCACCGACACGCCATACACCAGCATCACCAGCCCCACCGCATTGTCGCCAAAGCCCGCCAGTTTTTGCAGGATCGGCGCCAGATACGTAAAAGCCGTGAACGAACCGCCGTAACCGGCCGCCGTCATCGCATACACCAGCAGCAAGCGCGGCTGGCCCAGCACCTTGACCTGTTGCAGCAGCGATGCGGGCGGGCTGTGGCGAATATTGGAAGGGACGAACAGCAGGCTGCCGATGAACGCCAGCACGCCCAGCGCGGACACGGCAAGGAAGGTGGCGCGCCAGCCCAGGTGCTGGCCGATGAACGTCCCCAGCGGCACACCGGTCACCAGCGCCACCGTCAGGCCGGTGAACATGATGGCGATCGCGCTGGCCGCCTTTTCTTTCGGCACCAGCGACGTGGCGATGGTGGAACCGATGGAAAAGAACACGCCGTGCGCCAGCCCCGTTAAAATGCGCGCGGCCACCAGCGATCCGTAACCGGGCGCCAGCCAAGCCAGCAAGTTGCCGGCGGTGAACAGCACCATCAGCCCCAGCAGCAATTGCTTGCGCGGCACGCGGCCCGTCAGCGCGGTCAAGACCGGCGCGCCGACGGCCACGCCCAGCGCATACAGGCTGACCAGCAGCCCGGCCGATGGCAGGTTGACGCCCAGGTCGGCGGCGATGGTGGGCAGCAGCCCTACGATAACGAATTCGGTGGTCCCGATGGCAAACGCGCTGATGGTCAGCGCCAGCAAGGCAATAGGCATGAATAACTCCTGTCGAGGTTGGATGCCCGGCAGTATCGCGCCTATCGTCTTTGCGAAAAATACGTCATTCGGCAGAATATATTTGAGTGAAAATCAACAATCATGAATGCAGAAGCGCTGGCGCAATTGCTGACTTACAAGATGCCCTACGGCAAATACAAAGACCGCGTGCTGGCCGACCTGCCCGGCCACTACCTGGGCTGGATGGCCCGCGAAGGCTTTCCCAAGGGCCAGCTGGGCAGCCTGCTGGCCCTGATGTACGAGCTGGACCACAACAACCTGCGCGCCCTGCTGGACCCGCTGCGCGCGCCGCGCCGCTGAGCGGCCTACAATGGCAGTTTTAATGGTGGAGACAGACATGGCAGGCACCAGCTACGTGCGCAAGATGGCCGAATACAACGCATGGATGAATGCGAAAGTGTACGAGGCAGCCGGCAAGCTGCCCGCTGAAGAACTGGCCCGCGAGCGCGGCGCCTTTTTCGGCTCCATCCTCGGTACCTTGAACCACCTGCTGGTGGCCGACACCATCTGGCTCAAGCGCTTCGCCGCGCACCCGTCGCAATTTGCCGCGCTGGAAGCCGTGCGGTCACTGCCGCTGCCGGAACGGCTCGACACCATGCTGTTCACGGACCTGGCGCCGATGACGGTGCACCGCGTCTGGCTCGACGGCGTCATCACGGCCTTTGCCGACACCGTCACGGACGCCGAACTGGCGTCCACCCTGCACTACGCGAACACCAAGGGCATCCCCTACTCCCGCCAGTTGTCCGGCGTCCTGATGCACTTCTTCAACCACCAGACCCACCACCGGGGCCAGGTGTCGACGTTGCTGACGCAGGCGGGCGTGGATATCGGCGCTACGGATTTGCTGGTGCTGATACCGGACGCACTGTAATCAGCCGCCGATCTTGGGCGCCGTCAGCGCCGTGAACTCACCGCTGTCGATCAGGCGCTGCAAATCCTGCGCGCCGCCGATCAACGTGCCGTTGATGAACACCATCGGCAACGTCGGCCAGCCCGACCACATCTTCAGCGCCGTGCGGCGGCGCCACTGGCTCAAGTAGCTGCCGTACTCGAGATACGCGTATTGCACGCCCTGGCGGTCCAGCAAGCCCCGCGCCTTGCGGGGGAAGGGATTCATGGCCATGCCGACCACGACGATCTTGTTGGCCGCGACGGCGGCCTGCACTTCCTGCACGATATCGGCATGGTTGCCGCTGATCTTCGCGCGGATGGCGGGGTGGATGCGGGATTCCTCGAGGACTGGGCGGCTCATTATTTTGCAAACTCCGATACTAAATTAGGAAGATGATGGCATTTTTGAGACAACATTTCCACAATGCCACGCTAGAATGGTGTCATATCACCCGTGGAGGAAATCCAATGAAAACGACACTCGCCCTGCTTGTCTTTGCAAGCCTTGCCCTGACGGGCTGCGCCACCCAACCTGCTGCAACCACTGCGCAAGCGCAGGCAGTCACGACGCCCAGCCAGATGATGAAAGCGGAGTATGACACGCCGATCACGGCCAGCCGCGAAGCGCGCCGCACCGTCCAGTAATCCCCGATCTTCAGCGGGAAGTGAACGCCAGCCGCTTCCCTTCCCGCAGCATGTGGGCAAAGTCGTCCGGCGGCACGGGCGGGCTGAAGAAATAGCCCTGTAACTGGTCGCAGCCCAGCTCCCGCAGGAAGCTCATCTGTTCCGCGGTTTCCACCCCTTCGGCCACAATTTCCTGCCGCAGTTGCTGCGCCATCGTGACAATGGCCCGCGCAATCGCGCAATCGTTTTCCTCGTACGGCAAGCCGATGACGAAGGAGCGGTCGATTTTCAGTGTACTGATGGGGAATTTCTTCAGGTAAGCCAGGCTGGAATAGCCGGTACCGAAATCATCCAGCGCCAGCGCCAGGCCCATGGCCACCAGTTCGTTCATGATGCTGATGACGTTGTCGGCGCCGCCCACCAGCAAGCTTTCCGTGATTTCCAGCATCAGCTGTTCCGGCAGCACGCCATGGCGCTGCATCACGTCCGCCATGCGCTCCGGCAGGCGCGCATCGAACTGGCGCGCCGACAGGTTGACGGCAATCGGCGTCATGATCAGGTTCTCGTCCTGCCACGCGCGCACCTGGCGGCACGCTTCTTCCAGCACCCAGTTGCCCAGTTCCAGGATCAGGCCCGTCTCTTCCGCCACGGGAATGAACACGCCGGGCGACACCATGCCGCGCACCGGGTGCTTCCAGCGCAGCAGCGCTTCCGCACCAACGATACGGCCGCTGCGCAGGCTGACTTTGGGCTGGTAATATAGCAGCAATTCATTGTTGTGCAGCGCGCTGCGCAATTCGCTTTCAATGCGCAAATGCTCTTTCGCGCGCTGGTTCATTTCTTCACTGTAGAACAGGAATTCCGCTTCCCCCTGCACGGCTTTCGACGTCGCCACATCCGCATGGCGGATCAGGCTGTTCGTATCGAAACCATCTTCCGGATAGACGGCAATGCCGGTGTGCACGCGCACTTGCAACGTGTGCTGCGCCAGTTCGATCGGCGCGGCCACGGAACTGGCCAGCTTTTGCGCGACGATGGCCGCGTGTTCGCGTTTTTCAATGTGCAGCAGCGCGACCGCGAAGCGGTTGCCGTCCAGCCGCGCCAGGATGTCGCCTTCGCGCAGCACGCCGCGGAATTGCTTGCCGACGGCCTGCAACAGTTCATTGCCGACGTCATGGCCCAGCGTATCGCTGATCGCGCCCAGGCGGCCGATTTCCACCGACAGCAGCGCGCCATGCTCGTGGCTGCGGCGCGCTTCCGTCAGCGCCTGCCCCATCAGTTGCGACAGCAGGCACTGGTTCGGCAAGCCCGTCAGCGTGTCGTAGTTGGCCATGCGCTGCATGCGCGCTTCCGCATCCTTGTGCACGCTGATGTCGGAAAACAGCGAGAACGTGTGACTGATGTTGCCGGCCTCGTCGCGCACGGCGCTGATGGTGACCGATTGCGGGAACAGTTCGCCATTCTTGCGGCGGCCGATGATCTCCCCGCGCCACGGGCCGGCGCCCGTCATCGCGGCGCGCACCTTGGCGCGGAATTCCGCGTCGTGCACGCCGGAACGCAGCAAGTCCGGCGTGCGGCCCAGCGATTCGCCCGGCGTGTAGCCGGTAATGCGGGTGAAGGCGCTGTTGATCGAGACGATGCGTTCGCTGGAATCGGTGATCAGCACGCCCTGGTCGCTGTCTTCGATGATGCGGGCGTGCAGGCTGACTTTGTCCACTTCGGACAACGGTTCATGCACCTGCTTCATGGCCACGTGCATGCCGACCGGTTCGCCGCCGTCATCCTTCAACAGCCGCATGGCCAGCTTGACCCAGATCACGTCGCCGCTCTTGCGGCGGCGCCGCACTTCCGCCGTAACCCGGTTATCCGAGTTCTCCGGGTTGTCGCCCTGGGCCATGAACAGGTCGGCGATGTGGTCGTCTTCATCGTCGTCGGCATGCAGGAACAGGATGTTTTGTCCCAATACTTCGGTGGCCGTGTAGCCAAACAGCGTTTCGGCTGCGGCATTCCATGACGTCAGGTACCCGGCCAGGTCCAGCGTCAAAATCGCTTCGGGCGGCGCCGCCGGCTCGGCCGGCAAGTTGGCGCCAACCCCGGAGCGGGACTGTACTTCAGCCAGCGCCGCATCCAGTTCGGCAAGCGTGGCCGCCAGGGCTTCGCCCTGTTGCGTTCGGGCGGCGAGGCTCAGTGCCAGGCAGCGCTCGATCGCCTTGTCAACCATGGGCCGATCCCCTGTCGGTGGCCACGCTCAGCATCCAGCTGTGCGATTCCCCGACGATGCGGTTGAAGTCGTCCGGCTCCAGCGGCAGCGCCGGCAACCGCGCCGCGATGGCGGCAAAGTCTCGCCGCTCGGCCGCTTCGACCAGCGCCAGCAAGGCGCCCAGTTCTCCTTCCTTGTCCAGCAGCGCATGCGCCACCGCATCGCTGACCGTCAATGGCGCCAGCACTTCCGGCAGCGGCATGCCGAACAGCACGCCCAGCAGCGAAAACATGCCGACCATGAACGCCTGTTCCTGCTGCGGCTTGCCCATGCCGGTTTCGCGCGCCAGCATTTCCAGCGCGTGTGCCCGCACGGCCACGCGCGCCAGCAGCATCGGCGAACGCACGTCGCCTTCGCGCGCGGAAAACAGCATCAGGTTCAGCCAGCGGCGCAATTGCTGGCGGCCCAGGATCAGGATCGCCTGCGCAAAGCTGCCGACCTTGCGGCCCGAACCCATCGACAGCGAATTGACCACCTTCAGCAAGTGATACGACAGCGTCGGATCGCGGCGCAGCAGCGCTTCGATTTCGTGGGTGTCGGCGTCGTTCGACACCAGTTGCACCAGTTGCAGCGCCAGCGCGCGCGACGCGGCTTGCGCCCCCACCGCCTTGGCCGGCGGCGCCAGCGGCCAGTCGCCCGCCAGCCATGCCGCATTGGGCGCCAGCGCGCCCTTGTCGAAGGCGCCATCGACCCGTTGCACCTGCTCCTCCGGCAACACTTTCCAGCCAGCGTCCAGCCACGCCTGTGCATCGTCCAGACCATCCGGAATAAAGCAGGGGAATGCGCCAGCCAGCGTGGTCAGTTCGTCATCGGGCTGCGCGGATGGTGCGGCGGCGGCCAGCAACAGGCCGGCCAGCTTGCCGTTGCGGTCGGCAAGGTGTTCGAGGAAGACAGGTGGGGTGATGCCAGGTACGGTCATGATGCAAGGTGGAACAGTTGTAGTCTCATTATGGTACTCCGAAAACTGTTGGCGATGGTCAACTACCGTGACGCCCCAAGGCTGCCGGCGCCAGCACATCCGGCGCCCAATATTCGAAATTTTTGATGATTCGACCGGATATTTTCCATTTTTTGAAACAAACCGGGCGGCCTATACTGTGTTCCATCGAAGCGGTAAAGACAAGAGCAACGCAGGAAACAACGTTCGAATTTATCGCATAACCCACACAAAGGAGCGCAACATGCTGCAAGTACGTAAAAGTGAAGACCGGGGCCACGCCAACCACGGCTGGCTGGATTCGCACCACACCTTTTCGTTTGGCCACTACTACGATCCCCAGCACACGGGTTTTGGTCCTCTGCTGGTAATCAATGAAGACCGCGTGGCGGCGGGCCAGGGATTTGGCGCCCACGGCCACCGCGACATGGAAATCATTTCCTATGTCCTGGACGGCGCGCTGGAGCACCAGGACAGCATGGGTAACGGTTCCGTGTTGCACTACGGCGACGTGCAGCGCATGACGGCCGGCACCGGCGTGCGCCACAGCGAGTTCAATCATTCGAAAACGGAGGGTGTGCATTTCCTGCAAATCTGGATCCAGCCTTCGCAAACCGGGATCGCTCCCGGCTACGAAGAAAAGCATTTCACGCCGGAAAGCAAGCAAGGCCAGCTGCGCTTGATCGCCTCCAGCGATGGCCGCGACGGCTCCGTGCTGATCCACCAGGATGCGGCGATTTACGCCACCATCCTGAATGGCGCGGATCGCGTGGAGCACGCGCTGGACAAGGACCGGGCCGCCTATGTGCACGTGATCCGGGGCAAAGTCACCGTCAACGGGACCCTGCTGCAAGGCGGCGATGCACTGAAAATCTTGTCGGAAGATAAAGTCGAGATTCACAGTGCGGATGCGGCGGAATTGCTGGTGTTTGACTTGCCATATTGAAAAAGTGAATATGCAACCTAATATAGGCAGCATAGACATTCCGCAAATTTTGCTATGATGCAGGCATGCGTTTCGTCAAAGAAGCGCATGCTTGTCTATTTTGAAGCATTTGAAAGAACGCTATGCAGCCCGTTGCAGAAACACCTGTCAAAGAAGAACTCGATTACGTCACGTCGTGCCTGTTGCCGACCCCCTGGGCGCAATTCACGCTGCACGCGTTCGTCGAGCACGCGACGGGCAAGGAACACCTGGCCATGGTGCTGGGCGATATCACGGACGGCGCGCCGGTGCTGGCGCGCGTGCATTCCGAGTGCCTGACGGGCGACGTGCTGTATTCGCAGCGCTGCGATTGCGGCGCGCAACTGGAAGGCGCGCTGAAACGCGTGGCCGAAGAAGGCCGCGGCGTCGTGCTGTACCTGCGCCAGGAAGGCCGCGGCATCGGCCTGATCAACAAGATGCGCGCCTACCGCCTGCAGGAAGCGGGCTTCGATACCGTGCAAGCCAATGAACAACTGGGCTTCAAGGCCGACCAGCGCAATTACGCGCTGGTGGAACCGATGCTCAAGCAATTCAATATCAGCAGCCTGCGCCTGATGACGAACAATCCGCGCAAGATCGCCGCGATGGAAGCACTGGGCGTCACAGTCGCCGAACGCGTGCCGCTGCTGGTCAACCGCAACAAGTTCAACCAGCACTACCTGAACACCAAGGCTGCCAAGCTGGGCCACATGATGACCCCGCCACCTGCCGCCGCGGAGGATGGCGAGCTGTAATCCCGGCCCACCTCGCCCGCCCCGCATGAACCTGACCATTCATCCTGTAACAACGTTGATTCACTGGGGCAGCGCAAGCGGTTACGGCGCGGCGGCCCTGGTCGCTACCGCATGAAACTACGCCAACTCGCCGTAACACTCACGATCGCATGGGGCAGCACCGCTGCACTGGCCGCCCCCGCCACCTCGCCGGCCGATGCGCCGCGCGCACCGCTCAATACCAATAACGGCAACGGCGCCGCTTCCGCTACGGAAGCCGCCGCCTTGCCGCAGCCGTCAAGTTCCGCACAAAAGCTGTACTCCAGCGCCAAGGCCGACTTGCTGCAAGTGCGCTCGCTGCTGAAAAGCGGCCGCACGCAATCGTCGGTCGGCTCCGGCTTCCTGATCGGGAACAGCAACCTGGTGGTGACCAATTACCACGTGGTGTCGGAGTTCGCGCTGGAACCGGATACCTATGCGGGCGAATGGGTCGATACCGGCGGCCAGCGCGGCAACGTGGAATTGATGGCGGTCGACGTGCTGCACGACCTGGCCGTGGTGCGCGTCAACCGCAACGGCACGGGCGTGTTCAACATGCCGGAACACCTGGCGCGGCTGTCGCAGGGCCAGTATTTGTACTCGCTGGGGAATCCGCTCGACCTGGGCTTCGCGATTTCCGAAGGCGCCTACAACGGCGTGATCGCGCGCAGTTTTTACGACCAGCTGATGTTCACGGGACCCATCAACTCCGGCATGAGCGGCGGGCCCAGCGTGACGGTGAATGGCGAGATCGCCGGTGTCAACGTCTCCAAGCGTCTCGACGGCGAGCTGGTGAGTTTCCTGGTGCCGGCCCGTTATGCGCAGGAATTGCTGAAAACCGTGACGCCGAAAAGCGCGCCGCCCAAGGATTTCACCAACATCGTGGCGCAGCAATTGCTGGCGCACCAGAAAGCCATGGTGGACCAGTTGCTGGCCACGCCGCTGACCATGAAAGCCATGGGCCCGTATAAAGTGCCGGTGCGCGAATCGGAACAGATGCGCTGCTGGGGACGCTCCAACGTCAAGGCGGATAAACCGTTCACGGTCGATATCACCAGCTGCGCCATGGAATCGGCGATCTTCGTGTCGGGCACGCTGCAAACGGGCGCGATCGGCATCCGCCACCAGTTCATGCGCAGCACGGGGCTCGACCCGGTGCGCTTCGCACAACTGTCCAGCGCGTCGTTCAAGAACGAAGGCTTTGGCAGCCACAAGGACAGCCGCCTGACGGGACCGCAATGCACGGAAGAATTCGTGCGCGGCCAGGGCCCGAACAGCGTGCCGCTGCGCGCCGTGCTGTGCGTGCGGGCCTACCGCAAGTTCCAGGGTTTATACGATTTCGCGCTGCTGACAGCCAGCACCGATGAAGGACTGATGAATTTGCAGAGCCGCCTCGACGCGCGGGGCGTGTCCTATGAAAACGGCATGCGCACCGCGCGCGCTTTCCTGGAAGCGCTGTCGCGCGGGACGGCCCAATGACCGCGCCTTACTATATTGAAGTCTTGTCGCGCAGCGGCGACATCCTGCAACGCCACCGCTTCGAGCAATTGCCGATCCATATCGGCCGTGGCTACCACAACGAATTCATCCTCGACGATGCGCATACGGCGGAGCGCCACGCGGTAATCGACGCCGATGCCGACGGCCACCTGGTGATGCACGACCTGGGCAGCCAGAATGGCGTGATCCACCTCGGCAAACGCTTGCCGCAAGTGCCGCTGTCCGGCACCACGGTGGTGCGGCTGGGACACACGCGGCTGCGCGTGCGCAACGCGGATTTCCCCGTGCCGCCGGAAGTGGCCGACACCACCATGCATGCGTGGGAAGGCGGCGTGCCCGCCCTGGCGGGCCTGGCGCTGATCGCGCTGTTCACCGGTGTCGACGTGGCGCTGTCGGACGCGGAATCGTTCAACGCCATCCGCTACCTGCTGGTGATCGCGTCCGGCCTGGGCGCGGGGCTGGTCTGGTGCGGCGTGTGGGCGCTGGCCAACCGGCTGTTCGGCGGCCACGCACGCTTCGGCCGCCACCTGTTCATCCTCGGCAGCGGCCTGATTGCCATCGGCGCCTGGAAAGCCATCAGCAGCGTGCTGGCCTATGCGTGGTCGGCCGAAGTGTTTACCCGCTACGGCAACCTTGCCACGCTGGGACTGGGCTGCGGCATGGTGTTCTTCCACCTGCGCACCATCCTGCCCCGCCACCCGCGCCGCCTGGCCGCGATGTCCTGCCTGCTGATGGCGGCCGGGTCCGGGCTGATGCTGATGAACAATTACCAGAGCACGGGCCGGCTGTCGAATGAACTGTACATGTCGGTGCTGCTGCCGCCTGTGGCGCGCCACAGCCCCGACCATTCCGTCGACGACTTCATGCAGCAGGCCGCCAAGCTGAAGCACCAGGCCGATGCGGCCAAGGCCAAGACCGTGAAGGCGGAGCTGGATGATGACGATGGGGATTGATCGGCGCACAATTGAAATAATTGAAATTTTATTATTTTGATATCCTGACGGCTTTCCACTGCGGAGAGCCGTTTTGCCGAACAATTCGTCCAGTATCTGGTTTGCGCTCGAGCAGCACGAGCGCCGGCTTGGCCATGGCGATGGCTGGCGGCCCGGCTATGACAGCCTGGGGCGGGTAAAGGACGCATCGCACGGATTCGGCCTGCGCGACTTGGCCAGCCAATTGTCCCGTGTCGAGCGCGTGCGGCAGGCCATTGCCGATTCGGGCGAACTGGCCCGGCGCCTCCTCATCAACCGGCTATCCGGCATCTCCCTCGACGCCATCTGGCCCATACTCATCGCAAGCTGCGAAGACATCGCCCTCTACTACGGCGGCTCGGTGGTGGCCGGCGCCACGGTCGGCGCGGCGGGCGGTGCGTTTTTCGGCGGCGTGGGCGCCATCCCCGGTGCGGCAGTGGGCGCCACGGCAGGCGCCCAGGTCGGCGGCTGGGTCATGGCGGCGCTGGGATTGAAGTCACTGGTGGAGGGGCTGGCGACGGCAATTCCCGATGCCCTGCACTACTACGAACGGGGCTTTCGCGAAGCGTGGGGTGCGGCCCCGCAGGACAGGCCGGCGGCCATCCAGGTGTTTGGCGATAGTGCCGGCGGCAACGTACGCCAGGCTGCCTTCGAGTTCGCCAATGGCCACGTGGTGATGGTCGCGGCCATCCTGACGGCGCTGATGGCGTATGTATCGCGCGGCAAAGGCAGCAAGACCCTGGTATTGCAGGAGATCCGCGACAGCGCGCGCCTGGGCCCGAAAGTCGCCCGGTGGATCGAGGAAAACGAACAAAAGCTGGCAAACCATCCAGCCTTGCAATCGCGCCGCAGCAATGCAGTGGGCGGCGCCGCCGGCGAGCCGCCACCTCCGCCGCCGAAACGCGGCCGCCAGCCCGAGGAAAACGAACCGCGCCGGGCGCCAGCCGGCATGCCGCAGAAGAAGGTCCCCTGCTTCCAGCCCAACGACTTGCCGCAGGCCAGCTATCCGGAGTTTGACCGGCAGTTGGCCGGGCAGGAGGCGGGGTTGAATGATATGACGGTGGAGCAATATCTTAAGGGACGGGAAGCATTTGAAAATGGCGATATCAAACGCAGCGCATCCGCAGCAAGAAGTGCTCGGGAGGATTACAAGAAGGAACTCATCGAATCGATACACTTAGAGCTTCGTAAGGCGGGGTGGTCTTCACACGACGCACGGGTTAAAGCTGAAGGAGATGCTGCTAAAAAAATGAGTGCGTTGGCGGCTTTGCACAATCCCGACATGATTGCAGGTGGCCAAGACGTGATCCGCGATTTTGGTGACCGTAACATTAATTCACGTATCGGACCTCAGTGGAGAAGCCGTGTAGGAATTCTAGATCACGCCGCAGCAGAAGTACCGGAACCAATGCGACCGCATGCCAAAATGAATGCAAAACTTGAGCGATGCAAATAGGAACGAAAATTATGGATGAGGACTTCGAATATTTCTTGGAACAAATGGGGCCATCGACTCACAAACGCACCGTCCCCACCTCAAGCATTGAGCGCTACCGAGGAAAACTTCCGGACCAACTGCTGGCGTACTGGGAAGAACATGGCTGGTGTGGCTATGCCGATGGCCTGTTCTGGACAGTTGACCCGCAAGAATATGAGCCAGTGCTGGAAGCTTGGATAGGCGACACACCGCTAATGGAAAAAGACGCTTATCACATCATTGCTCGGAGTGCTTTCGGCAAATTGTACTTTTGGGGGGAACGCACGGGCGACTCATTGAAAGTCTTTGCGCCAGGCTCATATTGCTTCCCACGTAAAGCGATGTATGAAGAAAGTGAGCTGGATTTTGGGTTGCGCATATTCTTCAGCAACCGGGACCGCAAAGAAAATGATTTCGATGACTTGTTCACTCCAGCGATGAATAAGCTGGGACCGTTAACGTGCGATGAAATGTACGGCTTCGTGCCCGCGCTGGCACTGGGCGGCCCGTCAGACCTGGCGCACCTGCAAAAGATCAAGGCCGTCGAGCACCTGGTATTCCTCGCCCAGCTCGCACCGCTGGAAGTCATGACGCCGCCGTAGTTAGCACACTTGGGCACATCCGTACCAGAATGGAATAAACCCAGAACGAGGAAAATAGGAATTGGGAATGGATGAACACTTCGAAATGTTCTGGGGGGAATTCGGACCTGCCACTCACACGCGCCTCGTACCGCCTTCAAGCATTGATCGCTATCGCGGCAAACTCCCCGAGCAATTGTTGGCCTACTGGGAGGAGCACGGATGGTGCGGTTACGCTGATGGATTGTTCTGGACTGTCAATCCGCAAGAATACGAGCCGGTATTGGAGGCCTGGATCGGCGATACGGCATTCATGGAAAAGGATGCGTACCACATCATTGCAAGAAGCGCCTTTGGGAAATTGTACTTTTGGGGTGAGCGTACAGGAGAGTCATTAAAGGTCTTCTCGCCAGGTTCGTGTTGCTTTCCTCGCGAATCGTTATATCAGAACGGCCAACTGGAACGCGGGCTACGTGCGTTCTTCGGCAACCGAGATCGTGATGAAAACGACTTTGCAGACCTATTCGCTCCTGCCCTGGATAAGCTCGGGCCGCTGGCCCACGACGAAATGTACGGCTTCGTGCCCGCGCTGGCCTTGGGCGGCCCGTCAGACCTGGCTCACCTGCAAAAGATCAAGGCCGTCGAGCACCTGGTATTCCTCGCCCAGCTCGCACCGCTGGAAGTCATGACGCCGCCCTGACAATGAGGTAAGTCATCAAAACTTATGGATGAAGATTTCGAATATTTCATGCAGACGATGGGGCCAGCCATACTCCAACGTCATGTGCCACGATCAACCGTGGAACGTTTCCGCAACAAGTTACCCAACCAATTGCTGGAATATTGGCAGGAACACGGATGGTGTGGCTACGCCAATGGGTTGTTCTGGACCGTCGATCCGCAGGAGTACGAACCTGTGGTGAAGGCCTGGATCGGGGGGACGTCCTTAATGGATAAGGACACTTATCACATCATTGCACGGAGCGCATTTGGCGAATTGTACTTTTGGGGTGAACGCACTGGCGACTCATTGAAAGTCTTCGCGCCAGGCTCGTATTGCTTCCCTCGTAAAGCGATGTATGAAGAAAGTGAGCTGGATTTTGGGTTGCGCATTTTCTTCGGCAACCGTGACCGCGAAGAAAATGATTTCGGTGACTTGTTCACACCCGCATTGAAGAAACTTGGGCCGCTGGCTCACGACGAAATGTACGGCTTCGTTCCGGCTCTGGTCTTGGGCGGTTCGTCAGATCTGGCGCGCCTGCAAAAGGTCAAGGCGGTCGAACATCTCGTATTCCTCGCCCAGCTTGAATCGCTGGAAATCATGACGCCGCCCTGCCTATGAGGTAAGTCATCAAGACTTATGGACGAGGATTTCGAATTTTTTCTGGCGAAGATGGGCCCGGACATACACCGACGACCTGTCCCGCTGTCCAGCATAGAACGTTACCGGGGCAAGTTACCCGACCAGTTGCTGGCATACTGGCAGGAACATGGCTGGTGTGGTTACGCCGATGGCTTGTTCTGGACCGTTGATCCGCAAGAGTACGAACCTGTGCTGGAGGCCTGGATCGGGGATACATCCTTTATGGAAAAGGATGCTTATCACATCATCGCAAGAAGCGCCTTTGGAAAGCTGTACCTCTGGGGCGAACGCACCGGCCATTCGTTAAAGATTTTCGCGCCTGGAACCTATTGCTTCCCCAGCGACGAAGTCGCCCCGGACGACGATCTCGATTTTGAGTTACGCATGTTTTTCGGCGCACGGAAACGCAAGGAGAACGATTTCGCGGACCTGTTTGCACCAGCGATGAACAAGCTGGGTCCATTGGGTTACGACGACATGTACGGCTTCGTTCCCGCGCTGGCCCTGTGCGGCCCGTCAGACCTGGCACACCTGCAAAAGGTCAAGGCCGTCGAGCACCTGGTATTCCTCGCCCAGTTGGCCCCGCTGGAAGTCATGACGCCGCCATAAGGGTCGGCACATGCGCCGCCGTTCGTACCGCATCGGCAGCTCAGGCAACCCTGAACCCCTGCTGCCGCGCCGCCACGCGCAGCGCATCAAGGAACATCCGCGTCCGCTTCGGCAAGCCGCGCGAGCCATAGACCGCGTGCATTTGCGCCGGTTGCCCGCTGGCCGATACCACGACGTAAGCGGGACACACCCGCACCAGTGCGCCGCTTTGCAGGTATGGCGCCGCCACCCAACTGGCCACGCGGCCGATCCCCGCGCCGGCCAGCACCAGCTCCAGCAAGCCGTTGCCCGTGTTGACGCGGTGCGCCGCCCGCATATGCACGCGCACCGTGCGCTGTGCCGACGCAAAGTGCCAGTCCTTCAAAATACGCGGCGCAATATGCTGCACCAGCCGGTGTTCCGCCAGGTGTTCCGGTTCGGCCGGACTGCCCCACTGCTCCACATAGCCCGGCGCCGCGCACAGCAGGCGGTCGTATTCCCACAGCGGATAGCCCAGTAAATCGCTGGGCGCCGGAAACGCGCCGCGGATCGCGAAATCCAGTTTTTCCTGGATCGGGTCGACCAGCGCATCGGAATACAGCACATCGATCTGCACGTCCGGGAAGCGCGCCGCCAGCCGCGCTATCTGCGCGGGAAAGAAATGGCGGCTGCCGATCTCCGGCGCGGAAAACCGGATCCACCCTTTCGGCGTTTCCTGCACATCCGCCAGCGATTCTTCCGCTTCAGCCTGCATGTCGAGGATGCGCCGCGCATAGTCGTAATACACGTCGCCCGCCGCCGTCAGCGCCACCCTTTTTTGCGAGCGCTGCAACAGCGCCATGCCCAGCTGGGTTTCCAGCGCCTGCACGGTGCGGGTGGCGGAACTGGGCGAGATGCCCAGCATGCGCGCCGCCGTCACGAAGCTGTGGCGTTCGATCACGGCGCAAAACACTTTCAGTTCCCACAATGTGCGACCTTGCATGGTTCTCCTTCAATAAACGCGATTTCCGCAACAAGATATTGCAACAACGCGCCGGATCGGGCAACTACACTGCCTGCACTTCATTGACCAGCCAAGGACATGCCATGCACCACACTCCCCTGCAATTCGACGATATCCGCCAGGCCGCCGCGCGCATCGCGGGCAGCGCCCACCGCACGCCGGTGCTGACGTCGCGCGCCGCGAACCAGCTGGCCAGCGCGGAACTGTTCTTCAAATGTGAAAACTTCCAGCGCGTGGGCGCGTTCAAATTCCGCGGCGCGTATAACGCCCTGTCGCGCTTCACGCCGGAACAGCGCAAGGCCGGCGTCGTGACGTATTCATCAGGTAACCATGCGCAGGCCACCGCGCTGGCGGCCCGGTTACTGGGTATTCCCGCCACCATCGTGATGCCGCACGACGCGCCGCAAACCAAAGTCACCGCCACCAAAGGCTATGGCGCGGAAGTGCTGGCCTACGACCGCTATACGGAAGACCGCGAGGCGATCGGCCGCGAGCTGGCGCAAACGCGCGGCATGACCCTGGTGCAGCCGTATGACCATCCGGACGTGATTTGCGGCCAGGGTACGGCGGCGCTGGAATTGTTCGAGGAAGTGGGGACGCTGGACGTGCTGCTGGTCTGCCTTGGCGGCGGCGGCCTGCTGGCGGGTTCCGCGCTGGCAGCATCCGGCATGGCGCCGGATTGCGACGTGATCGGCGTCGAACCGGAAGCGGGCAACGATGGCCAGCAATCGCTGCGCGAAGGCCGCATCGTCCATATTCCCGTGCCGGACACCATTGCCGACGGCGCCAAGGTTACCCACATCGGCGAGCATAATTTCGCCGTGATCCGGCGTCATGTGAAGCAGATCGTCACGGTCAGCGATGCGCAACTGGCCGACACCATGCGCTTCTTCGCATCGCGCATGAAAATCGTGGTGGAACCGACCGGCTGCCTGGGCGCCGCCGCCGCGCTGCACGGCGCCTGGCCGCTGCAGGGCAAGCGCGTGGGCGTGATCGTCAGCGGCGGCAACGTGGATTTGCCGGTCATGGCCCAACTGTTCGGCCAGGCGAATCCTTAACGACTGTGGCGCGCCGCCAGCAGCCACAAGGCAAATGCGGCTTCCCCCACCAGCGGCGGCAGCATGATGAACGGGAACAGCATGTCCGCCACCGCTGGCGCCAGCAGCAGCGCAAAGCTGTTGACCAGGTAACTGGCGCCCGCCAGCGCCATCAGCACGCCCAGCGCCTTCGGCGCGAAGCCGGAGCGGAACAGCAGCCAGCCGCGCGCCACACAGGCCACGCCAAAGAAAATCAGGCCGATGCCAAAACCGAAGCCGTGCACTTTCACGGCGAGGTACGCCATGGCCTGCAACTGCTCGGGCGGAAACGCCTTCAGGTATGCCGCATTCCCCAGCAGGAACAGCGGCAGCAGCAGGTTCAATTTATTTGCCGCCAGCACGGCGGTCTGCACCAGGTTGATCAAGGTGGCGAACAACGCCACGCCGCGATGCACGGGCCGCAGCAGCAGGTACAGCACGACGATCACGGGCAAGTCCAGCACGTGCATCAGCAAGTCGCCGGCAATGGCCGCGCGCCACAAGCCTTCGGACGCCATGATGTTGTGCGCCGTGGCCGCCGCGTCGCCGGAGACCACCAGCGCGCCGCGCACTTTCATTTCGCCAAACGCGCCCAGCACGATCAGCACCAGGTACAGCAGGCCCGCCATCCGCAACTGCCAAGCGTGCGGCCGCTCGGCCGCAAAAAACGCCGGGGAGACGGCCATCTCAGTGCACCGCCGCGCGGCCGGCGATCGCCCCCCAGCGCTCGCCCTGCTGCTTCACATAGCGGCGCACCACGTAGCCCCAGGGGATGGCAATGTAGACCAGCACCACGAACGAACAGTCAAAGACCGTGGAACTGATGGCCGCATCGACATGGCCATTGGCCCACCATTGCGGCAGCGGCACGAATGCCAGCCAGATGGTTTTCCATGCGGCTTCCCACATCAGCAATGGCAGCATCTGCAACGGGTAGCGCAACCCCAGCAGACACAGGGCGGACAGTGCGCCCAGCATGCACATCATGACACCCTCGTTGCGCTCCCACGACGCGGCGTGCAGCAGGATATCCCGCCAAATCTGCGAACCCATCGCCACGGCGATCAACAAGTACATGGCGCGCAGCATATACAAACGGTACAGCGGTACTTCGTTCATGATCGGCTCCTGATAATGGGATACGGTGGGACTACTCGACTTCCTTCAATATTTTTTCCAGCGACGTCACGCGCGACTGGATATCGGCCAGCGCGGCGCCGACCGTTGCCAGCGCCTGCGCGGTATCCGCCTGCGCCGCCACGGCTTTGGCGGCGATGTCGCGGTACGCCTCGTCCTGCGCCAGCCGGACTTTCGCCTCCATCACGGCGGCCACATACTTCCAGAAGAAAATCACGACGGCGGCGGCGGCCGGGAAGAAAAACGCCGCGAAATATACATTTTCAGACATGGCAATCTCTACGAATCAGGGTTGTGGGACAGGGTTTTCGCCGCGCCGGCTATCGCCTCCGGCGTCAGCGGCACATTAAAAGCATTCACTTCAAAATAATTGAGCGCCTTGCCATCGTGCGACAGTTCCATCGTGCTGCTGACCAGCCCCGCCGCTTCCAGCTTTTGCAAGTGCAAGTGCAGCAGCGGCCGGCTGATGCCGATTTCCCGCGCCAGCTGGCTCACATAGTTGCGCCCCCCGCCCTGCAGCGCCGCAATGATGCGCAGGCGATGCGGGTTGGCCAGCGCATTCAGCACCGCCAGCAGCCGGTCGCCATCACCAGAGTCGATTTCAGGGTTTAATTTTGTATTCACGTGTAAACAATAACTGACATGTGAAAGGAATACAACTGTCAAAATTGACAGGTGCAGACAAGCACCTGCCGTTTCAGGCAATTTCAGATAAGGGAATCAGAGGTGTTGGATATACCGGGCGCGGGAAGGGGCGCCCTTCGCCTAATGCAAATGCACGGCCAGCCACATGGCGCCGTCCGACACCGTGAGCACCGTGTGCGGCGTGCGCGCGGGGAGGAACAGGTAATCGCCGTCATGCAGCGCGACTTGCTCGCCGGCGACATCCAGCGTGGCGCTGCCTTTCAACAGCACCACCCACTCATCCTGTTCCTGCACATACTGTTGCGAAGCGATTTTCGATGTGCTGACGATGCGCTCGATCACCAGTCCCTTGTGCGACAGCAGGACATCGAAGCGTTCGCCCTGCTCTGGCGGCGCGGCATCCGCGTGCAGGTTGCCGATGGCAGGCCGGGACATTCAGTGGAATTCCACGCCGGTGGCAGGCACGGCTTTCGTGCGGGGACCGAAGCTGGACAGGCTGGACAGCGTGGCATTGTGGTGGGCGGCAATCTGCTGCGCCGTCAGCACGTCGTTGTCGACGGTGGAATGGCCATCGGCCACCAGTTGTACCGGATAACCGAGCGCCATCGCGCGGCGGGTGGTGGTGTCGACGCAAAAATCGCTTTGCAAGCCGCAAATCACCAGATTGTCGATGCCGCGCTGCTGCAATTGCGCGTGCAAGTCCGTGTTGTGGAACGAGTCCGACGCCTGCTTGCGCAAGCGAAGATCGCTGGCCGCCGTATCGAGTCCGTCAGCCAGCTGCCAGCCTGCGCTGCCCGCCGCCAACGGACCGCCCGGTTCGTCGTGCTGGATCAAGAACACGGGTGCACCGGCCACGCGCGCGCGGGCTGCGACGGCGTTGATATTGGCCAGGATGCGGCTGCTATCCCAGGCGGCATATTCGCCGTGGCACAGGGCTTGCTGGACGTCGATGATGAGCAGGGCTGTTTTCATATCAGTGTGTTATCCAAGGTGAGGGATCGGTTCAACGAAGGAAATCGGGCTTATTGCCACGCCGGTCCTTTCAGCTCGACGGTATTGCCTTCCGGATCGTTCACATAAATCGACGGCCCCTCGCCTTCCGCGCCATAGCGCGATTCGGCCGGCCCTGCTTCGACGCCATGCGACGCCAGCCACGCGAGGATGGCCGCTTCATCGAATCCGTCCACGCGGAAGCAGAAGTGATCGACATTGCGCCCTTCCTTGCCCGGCGCGGCGCCACCCATCCTGCCCAACTTGCCATCGACAGGCACCAGGTCGACCAGCGACGCGCCCGCCCGCAACTGGATCAGGCCGATGGCTTCCTGCCGCTTTTCAATGGAGCACCCCAGCACTTGCGTATAAAAGGTGATCATGTTGTCCAGGTCCCGGACACGCAAAACAATGTGGTCGATGTCGCGCAGCTTGATCATGTCAACTCCGGCAAAGTTGTAGTTTCAACTATATGCGGCCCCGTTTGAATTCCGCAAGGAATTTAGCCGCTTGTTCGGCAGACAACACTTTCACGGGATCGCCATGGTAGACGTATAAGTATGGCAAGCCACCCATGCGGTCCGTCAATTTGGCGGACACCAGGAAATACGTTCCCAGCGGATATTGCGCCAAATCCGACATGGCTTTTGAGCAATGCGCAATCAGCGCCGGCGAATAAGCCTGTCCAGGCACCGGGCAAATCTTGACCTCGTTGTCCAATATACATGATTGCACCGCCACGTCGCGGTACGCGTAAGTGTCACGCCCCATCGTTTTCCTCCCCGTCCTTGCCGCCGGCTTCGAGCTTTTCCAGTTTGCTTTGCAGGGCGGACAAATCCTGATGCAGGGTATTCAACGCCCCCGCACCCAGCAAATTCCCCATCTCGTCCTGCGCCGCCCGCCATGCGTGGCGCGCATGGCGGACTTTCGCCCTGCCCGCTTCCGTGATGGTCACGATGCGCTGGCGGGGATCCGGTCCCGGCGCCACGGTCAGCCAGCCGGCATCGGCCAGCGGCTTCAGGTTGCGCGTCAGCGTGGTGCGCTCGGCGCCCAGCAAGGCAGCCAGTTGCATCATTGGCAAGGCCTTGACGCTGACATGGACCAGCACGGAAAACTGCGTGGTCTTCAATCCGGCGGCAGCCAGGTGGCGGTCATACAGGCGCGACACGGTGCGCGTGAGTTTGCGCAATTGAAAAAAAGTACAGGCGCTGGAAATGGCCTCGAAGTCCGGGTCGGCAATCATGCGTGTAGCTACACATAAGTGTTGAAAAACCATTATAGTGTATGCACACCGATTCCCCCACCTACTTTGAGGAACCATGAGCATGGAAACAACATTGTTACAGACGTGGCTGGCCGAAGAAACAGCTATTCGCGCGAAAGTGTCGCCGTTCGGCGTATCCAGCCGTGAATACCTGCGTTCGCGTAACGGCAAGGATTTTTTAAATGGGGTGAATACGGGTGAAACTCCGCCGCCGCCGATTGCGGAATTGATGGGGTTCGTGCTGATCAGTGCGGAGAATGGGACGGTAGTATTCCAGGGAACGCCAGGGCCGCAGCATTACAATCCCAGCGGGATGGTGCATGGGGGTTATGCCGCCACGTTGCTGGATAGCGCGGTCGGGTGCGCTGTGCATTCCACTTTGCCCGCTGGTAAAGGTTTTACCACGCTGGAATTGAAGGTTAATTATATCCGCGGGATGAGCGATAAAACCGGGCCGGTTCGCGCCGAGGGGAAAGTGATTACGGCAGGCGGGCAGGTGGCGGTGGCCGAAGGGCGGATTATCGATTCAAACGGGAAGATTTATGCGCATGCGACAACGACCTGCTTGATATTCGAAATTTGAGTTAAGTTGTATTGAAATACGTAGGGCGGTTTTCGCGTCAGCGAAAGCCGCCTTTGCCTGCTTGACCGGCTTGCACGCACTGGCGGCTTGGCGCTGTTGCGCCAACCCACCCTGCGGATTTTGCGCCGACATGGCAGTTTATGCCAACTCCTGGCTTGATTGCGCCAGTTTGTGGTATGAAACTGGCTTTTTCGCCCCTTTTCGGGCAAAAAAAAGCCGGAGGGCATGCTGCCATCCGGCTTTCAACGATGCTGTGAAAAATCAGGAATCGCGGCGGATCAGCAATGCCACGGCTTCCGCATTAATTCCCTCTTCCCGTCCCAGATAACCCATGCGTTCATTGGTCTTGGCTTTGACATTCACTTGCCCGACAGTAATGCCCAGGTCTTCCGCAATATTGGCCGCCATCACGGGAATATGGGGCGCCATTTTTGGGCGCTGCGCGATAATCGTACAATCGATATTACCGATATCGTAGCCGGTCGCCTTCACGCGCTTGGCGGCTTCGCGCAGCAATACGCGAGAATCCGCACCTTTAAAAGCCACATCGGTATCAGGAAAATGCTTGCCGATATCGCCCAGCGCCGCCGCGCCGAGAATCGCGTCGGTAATGGCATGCAATAAGGCATCCGCGTCGGAATGGCCCAATAAGCCCTTCACATGGGGAATTTCAACGCCGCCGAGTATCAGCTTGCGGCCTTCGACCAATTGGTGGCAATCGTAGCCCTGGCCGATTCGGAAAGGAAGTAAAACACTCATGATTATTCCTGATCAGGTTGCGCCATATACATTTCCGCAATGCGGATATCCGATGGCAAAGTGACTTTTAAATTACGGGGATGGCCTTCGATCAACAGCGGCGACAAGCCCAGCATCTCCACGGCGCTGGCGTCATCGGTAATCGCATGGGGATCGGGCGCTTCGCTCAGCGCCCGCAACAGCAAGGCGTAATGAAACATTTGCGGCGTCTGCGCCAGCCACAAGCCATCGCGCGGCACCGTTGCCAGGCCCTCGCCCCTGGTGCTTTTCACGGTGTCGACCACGGGCAAAGCCAGCAATCCGCCGCCCGGCGCATCGCCTGCGCCATCGATGAGTTTGCGGATCAGGCCGGGTGTCAGGCCGGGACGGGCCGCGTCGTGCACCAGCACCAGGTCGCCATCGGCCACCTCGGCACGCACGGCGCGCAAGCCGTTGAGGATGGAATCCATGCGGGTGGCCCCGCCGCACCGCAGTACCGTGACGCCGGGTTCGTCAGGCGAAATCACGCTGTCGATGTAGCCGTCGCCTTCGCTGACGACGATATATGTATGGGAAATCAGCGGGCTGGCGAGGAATGCATTGGCCGTATGGCGCAGCATCGGCTTGCCGGCAATGGCCAGGTACTGCTTGGGACTGGCGGCCGCCATGCGGGCGCCGACTCCCGCGGCGGGGATCAGCGCCACGCAACGCCGTGAATGTTGTGGATTTTCTGTCATGTTTTTAGGGGGCCAACCGGCATCTCAACGCTGGCTGCGGCCCTGTTTCAGGATACGTTGAATCTCGCCGTCACAGGCATTGCTGATGCGCTGGTATTCCTCCGGCGCATCGATCGCCACTTGGGCCAACTCCGCTTTCTGCATTTCGTTGCGGATAAACGGCAGCCACGACGCGGACACTTCATGGTTCAGCGCCGACACCGCCGTGCCCTGCGGCGCATAAAACGGCTTGCCGGCAAAGCGCCTGGCCAGCGCGTCGCGCACGGTTTGTTCCGCTTTCGGCAAGTGGTCGAGGTATGCCTGCATGTGGCTGAATTCGTGCGCCAGGATTTCCTTGTATGCACACGTTCCCGGCACGAATTCGTTGCCCACGTAAATCACAAAGGGTTTATAGCTGAGGCTGAACGACAATTTCGGTGCGATGCACTCGTAGCCGCTGAGCGCATCGGGCAGGATTTTCAGGTGAACCGGATTCAGCTGAATCCAGGATTCCGCTTTGGTCAGGCCCAATACAAACTCATGGTGGCCGCCGCGGCCACCCATGGCAGTCAGCGCCTTGTACGACAGTTGTGTATTGATCGAATAACCATTTTGCTGGGCCGTCAACACGGAAATCGTCTTGTCCAGCGTATCTTCGCAGCGGGCCTGGAACGCCGTGCGGGCCGGCGCGGCGGCCGCTGATCCGGTATACAGGCACACCAACGCCACCAGCAGGAACAGCCACTTGCGCATCAATCAACCCGGCTGCCAGGTGCCAGCCTGGATTTTCTCCAGCCAGAAGGCGCCGATGATGGTTTTCACGTCCGTGATGGCGCCCGTGCGGATGGCGTCCAGCATCTCGGCCAGCGGCATGGAAATGGTTTCAATGAATTCGCCGTCGTCCAGCTGCGTTTCGCCGGCCACCAGGCCCCGCGCCAGGTAGATATCGAGGAATTCGTCGGAGTACGCGATGGCGTTATGGATGGTGCAGACGAAGTCCCACTGCGACGCCGTATAACCGGTTTCCTCCACCAGTTCGCGCTTGGCGCAAGCAAGATGGTCTTCACCCGGGTCGATCTTGCCGGCTGGAAGTTCGATAAACACGCGGTCGTTGGGATAGCGGAACTGGCGTTCCAGCAGCACATTGCCGTTATCCAGCACAGGCAGGATCACGACGGCGCCAGGATGTTTGATGTATTCGCGGCTGACTTCCTTACCATCTGGCAAGCGAATCATGTCGCGGTGGACTTTCAGGAAGCTGCCATCGTAGGCAATTTCACCACTGATGCGGGTTTCTTTCAGGTGTGCATCCATGCGCTCTCCTCTGCTGAGATCGAAACCCGCAGTGTATCAGCTTAGTGGGTATGCCTATGCTTGAGCAGGTAGCGCACCGTAAAACCGGGGAAAGCGAGGACGAGGAAGAAGCAGGCGGTGATGGCGTAAAACTCCCACGTTTGCGGGAATACGCCTCCAATGCGGTTTTCCAGCGCGACGGCGATGCCGCCCACCAGCGCGTACAGTACCGCCATTTCACCCAGGCGGGCCAGCAATGGCTTGTGCCACGGCTGCCCTGCCTCGCCGGTTGCGCCTTTCAGCGCAAACACGGCGAATACCTTGTCATTAAAGAAAGGCAGGTTGGCGCCCGCAATCGCGAGCAAAATCACCAGCCAGCTGGAGGCGCCAATATCCATCACGAAGCCAGGGTCTTGGTCATCGCGGTCAGGCATGCATTGAGCAGCGGACCGGGAATCACGCCAAACGCCACCACGGCCACCGCGTTCAGGCCCAGCACCAGCTTGGTGTCGGCGAACACGGAAATCGGCGCGGTGTCGGTCGGCTCGTCAAACCACATGACTTTCACGACGCGCAGGTAGTAGAACGCACCGATCAGCGAGAACATCACAGCCAGTACGGTCAGCCACGTTGCGCCCGTGCTCAGCACGGCTTGCAGCACGGAGAACTTGGCAGCGAAGCCCACCATCGGCGGCACACCGGCCAGCGAGAACATCAGCAGCGACATAATCAGCGCATACGTTGGCGAACGCTTGGACAGGCCCTTGAAGTCAGCCAGTTCGTCCGCTTCGAAGCCCTGGCGCGACAGCACCATGATCAGGCCGAAGGTACCCAGCGTGGTGAACACATAGACTACCGAGTAGTACAGCGCCGAGCTGTACGCGGCAGCGGCATTGGATTTATCCAGGCCGACCACGCCAGCCATCAGGCCCAGCAGGACGAAGCCCATTTGCGCGATGGTCGAGTACGCCAGCATACGCTTCAGGTTGGTTTGAGCGATTGCCGTCAGGTTACCCACGGCCAGCGACAGCACAGCCAGGATCATCAGCATCTGCTGCCAGTCTTTGGCCAGCGGCAGCATGCCTTCCACCAGCAGGCGCACGCAGATGGCGAACGTGGCCAGTTTCGGCGCGGCGCCCAGCAGCAGCGTCACAGGCGTTGGCGAACCCTGGTAGACGTCCGGCACCCACATGTGGAATGGCACGGCGCCCAGTTTGAACGCCAGGCCGGCAACCACGAACACCAGGCCGAACACCAGGATGGTCGGCTTGATGGTGCCGCTGGCGGCTTTCAGGGCCACTTCCGTCACGTCCAGCGAACCGGTTGCACCGTACAGCATGGAAATGCCATACAGCAGGAAGCCGGAAGCCAGCGCACCCAGGATGAAGTATTTCATTGCGGCTTCGGTCGAGATCGAGTGATCGCGGCGCAGCGCCACCAGTGCGTACAGCGACAGCGACATCAGTTCCAGGCCCAGGTAAATGGACAGGAAGTTGTTGCCCGAGATCATGACCATCTGGCCCAGCAGCGCGAACAGCGCCAGCACGTAGAACTCGCCGCCCAGGCTATCGCCCAGCATGCCGCGCTGGTGCGCGTACTGGCGGGAGTACACCAGGGTCACTGCCACGGCGCCGTACGACGCCAGTTTCAGCAGGTTGGCCATCGGGTCGGACACGAACATGTTGCTGAACGTGTAGACGGTGGCGCCGGTGTTGTAGTCGGCCAGGCTGAAGAAGGCGCAACCGGCCAGGGTCAGCAGCGACAGAACGTAAGTGACCGAACGCTTGCTTTCGGCCAGGAACATGTCGATCAGCAGGATCGCCGAAGCGGCGACCAGCAGGAAGACTTCAGCGTACAGCGGCGCCATATTGGCCGCTTGCTGGGTCGTTTCAGGTGTCATCATTACAAAAATCCCTGTTTATTTATGGCAGCTTGCTGATTGCGACATGCTTCAGCAGGTCGGCCACCGAGGTTTGCATCGTGTCGGTGAACGGCGCCGGATACAGGCCCATCGCCAGCACCGCGATCGCCAGAATGCCCAGCATCAGGAATTCGCGGTTGTTGATGTCGGTCAGTTCCGCCACGTGGTGGTTCGTCACTTTGCCGAAGATCACGCGCTTGGCCATCCACAGCGAGTAGGCCGCGCCGAAGATCACGGCGGTGGCGGCGGCAATACCGGTCACGAAGTTGAACTTCACGGCGCCAATGATCACCATGAATTCACCCACGAAGCCCGAAGTCGCCGGCAGGCCGCAGTTCGCCATCGAGAACAGGATGAAGAACGCTGCGAAACGCGGCATCTTGTTCACGACGCCACCGTAGTCGGCGATCTGGCGCGAGTGGGCGCGGTCATACAGCACGCCGATGCACAGGAACATCGCGCCGGAGATGAAGCCGTGCGACACCATCTGCACGATACCGCCCTGCACCGCCATGTCGTTGAACATGAAGAAGCCCAGGGTCACGAAGCCCATGTGGGCGATCGACGAATACGCCACCAGTTTCTTCATGTCTTTCTGTACCAGCGCCACCAGGCCGATGTAGATCACGGCGATCAGCGACAGGCCGATGACGAACCAGGCCAGGTCACGCGATGCGTCCGGCACGATCGGCAGCGAGAAACGCAGGAAGCCGTACGCGCCCAGTTTCAGCATGATCGCGGCCAGCACGGCGGAACCGCCCGTCGGCGCTTCCACGTGGACGTCCGGCAACCAGGTGTGGACCGGGAACATCGGCACTTTCACGGCAAAGGCCATGAAGAAGGCGAAGAAGATCAAGGTCTGCTCTTTCATGGACAGCTTCAGCTGATGCCATGCCAGCACGTCCCACGAACCGGACTTGTTGTACAGGTAAATGATTGCAACCAGGGTCAGCAGCGAACCGAAGAACGTGTACAGGAAGAACTTGAACGCCGCATACACGCGGTTGGCGCCGCCCCACACGCCGATGATGATGTACATCGGGATCAGCGTGGCTTCAAAGAAGAAGTAGAACAGCAGGCCATCCAGCGACGCGAACACGCCGATCATCAGGCCCGACAGGATCAGGAAAGCACCCATGTACTGGGCCACGCGTTCCTGGATCACTTCCCAGGCGGAGATCACGACGATCACGGTGATGAAGGCCGTCAGTGGAATGAACCACAGCGACAGGCCGTCGACGCCCAGCCAGTAGAAGATGTTGAAGCGTTCGATCCACGCGGATTTCTCGGCGAACTGGACGCCGTGGTGGGCGCTGTCGAAACGAGTAATCAGCGGCAGGGTCGGCAGCAGCGAGACCAGCGAACCGACCAGCGCCAATACACGCACCAGGCCGGCGCGCGAGTCGCGGCCGATCGCCAGGATGATCAGGCCGAACAGTACCGGCAGCCAGATCGACAGGCTCAGGTAAGGAGTAGCACTAAATAATATTGTTGTTGACTGCATCTTATTCTCTTTGCGTGTCAGCGGTTAAGCTTGCCAAAACGGCAGGAAGTAGACCAGGAAACCAACGATGCCCAGGATCATGACGAACGCATAGTGGTAGATGTAACCGGTCTGCGCCAAACGGGTCAGCGACGAGAACCAGCCCACCACCTTGGCGGAACCATTGACCACCAGGCCGTCGATCAGGGTACGGTCGCCCACATTCCACAGGCCGTTGCCCAGCAGGCGCGCGCCACCGGCGAACACCACTTCGTTGAACTTGTCCATGTAGTACTTGTTATCCAGCAAGGTGTGGATGGCCTTGAACTTGTCGTAGAACCAGGCCGGTACTTTTGGATTGATCATGTAGCAGTAGTACGCGAACGCCACACCGGCAGCGGCCAGGGCCAGCGGCACGGACGTCAGCGCGTGCAGGGCCATGCCCATGGCGCCACCGACGTGGTGGAACTCGTGCGCCAGTTCAGCCATCGCTTCATGGTGCTCGGACACGAAGATCACGTTCTTGAAGAATTCGCCATACAGCATTGGCTCGATCGCGATGAAACCGATCAGCACCGAAGGAATCGCCAGCATCACCAGCGGGAACCAGACCACGAATGGCGATTCGTGCGGTTTTTCGCCAGGGCCCAGGCCATGGTGGCCGTGGTCGTCTTCTTCGTCATGGTGCGCGTCGGAATCGTGCGCCGGGGCCGCATGCTTGTCGTGCGCATGGTCGTCATGGCCATGGTCGTGGGCATGCGCCTTGCCGAAGCGCTCTTCACCGTGGAACACCAGGAAGTACATGCGGAACGAGTAGAACGCGGTCACGAACACGCCTGCCAGCACGGCAAACTTGGCGAAACCGGCGCCGGCGATGTGCGTCGCGGCCACGGCTTCGATGATCGAATCCTTCGAGTAGAAGCCGGAGAACAGCGGCGTGCCGATCAGGGCCAGCGAACCCAGCAGCGACGTGATCCACGTGATCGGCATGTATTTACGCAGGCCGCCCATGTTGCGGATGTCCTGGTCGTGGTGCATGCCGATGATCACGGAACCCGCGCCCAGGAACAGCAGCGCCTTGAAGAACGCGTGGGTCATCAGGTGGAACACGGCCACGGAGTACGCCGAGCAGCCCAGCGCCACGGTCATGTAGCCCAGCTGCGACAGCGTCGAGTACGCCACCACGCGTTTGATGTCGTTCTGGATGATGCCCAGGAAGCCCATGAACAGCGCGGTAATCGAGCCGATCACCAGCACGAACGACAGCGCGGTGTCCGACAGTTCGAACAGCGGGGACATGCGCGACACCATGAAGATGCCGGCGGTAACCATGGTTGCCGCGTGAATCAGTGCGGAAATCGGGGTCGGGCCTTCCATCGAATCCGGCAGCCACACGTGCAGCGGGAATTGCGCGGATTTACCCATCGCGCCGATGAACAGGCAGATGCAGGCGGCCGTCAGCAGGTTCCAGTCGAACGCAGCCAGGTGTTCGGTGGCCAGCACGTCTTTCAGTGCGAACACTTCCGAATACTTCATCGTGCCGGTATGCGCCACCAGCAGGCCGATGCCCAGGATGAAGCCGAAGTCACCGACACGGTTGACCAGGAATGCCTTCATGTTGGCCACGATGGCCGTCGGACGGGTATACCAGAAGCCGATCAGCAGGTACGACACCAGGCCCACCGCTTCCCAGCCGAAGAACAGCTGCAGGAAGTTGTTGGACATGACCAGCATCAGCATCGAGAACGTGAACAGCGAGATGTAGGAGAAGAAGCGGTTATAGCCTTCGTCTTCCTGCATGTAGCCGATCGTATAGATGTGCACCATCAGCGACACGAACGTCACCACGCACATCATCATGGCCGACAGCGAATCAATCTGGAAGCCAACTTCCAGTTTCATACCGGCGACCGTCATCCACGTATAGATGGTCTCGTTGAACGTCGCGCCGCCCATGACGTCTTTGAGCGTCAGAGCGGACAGCACGAACGAAATCAGCACACCGAGAATGGTGGCGCTGTGCGCCACCGTGCGGCCGATCAGATTCCCGAAGAATCGGGTACCGAATAAACCGGCGACCGCGGAACCTGCCAGCGGCGCCAGTGCGACGGTTAGAAGGATGTTAGGGTTAAGCCCCGCCATGTTGAACCTTAATGTTTATTATTCGAAATTTTCGATCCCGGTCAGCCTTTGAGGCTGTCCAGGTCTTCCACATTGATGGTGTCCAGGTTACGGAACATCACCACCAGGATCGCAAGGCCGATCGCCGATTCGGCGGCGGCCACGGTCAGGATGAAGAAGACAAAGATCTGACCGGCCGCATCGCCCAGGTAATGCGAGAAGGCGACAAAGTTCATGTTCACTGCCAGCAGCATCAGCTCGATGGCCATCAGCAGAACAATGATGTTCTTGCGGTTCAGGAAAATACCGACGATCGAGATTGCGAACAGGATCGCGCCCAGGACCAGGTAGTGAGCCAGCGATAAGGTCATGGGGCCTCCTTGGTTTCAGCCGGACGGTTGTTCACTGCAGCCATCTTCACGATGCGCAGGCGGTCGTTACGTTTCACGCGCACGGCGTCGGCCGGATCGAAGTACTTGATGTCCTTGCGCTTGCGCAGGGTCAGCGCCACGGCGGCGATGATGGCCACCAGCAGCACGGCGGCCGCGATTTCAAACGCATAGATGTACTTGGTGTAGATCAGCAGGCCCAGCGCCTTGGTGGTGCCGATCATGCTGGCCGCTTCCGGCGACGTCACGGCGTTCAGGCCGAACGAGCGCCACAGCACGGAAGCCATTTCCAGCACGATCACGCCGCCAACCAGGCCGGCCATCGGCAGGTAGCCCCAGAAGCCTTCGCGCATCTTGACGATATTGATGTCCAACATCATCACGACGAACAGGAACAACACCATCACGGCGCCCACGTACACGAGCACCAGTACGATGGACAGGAATTCAGCTTTCAGCAGCATCCAGATGCCGCCAGCCTGGAAGAACGCCAGCACCAGGAACAGGGCAGCCTGCACCGGGTTCGGGGCGGTAATCACGCGCAGCGACGCCAGCACCAGCACGGTCGCGAACACGTAAAACAAAATACTAGTAAAGTCCATAGTCTTGTTATTTCCTGGTAGCGGTCAGCGGTACGCTGCATCCGTTGCACGGTTGGCGGCGATTTCCGCTTCATAGCGGTCGCCCACGGCCAGCAGCATCTCCTTGGTGTAATACAGGTCGCCGCGTTTCTCGCCGTGGTATTCCAGCACGTGGGTTTCCACGATGGAGTCCACTGGGCACGATTCTTCGCAGAAGCCGCAGAAGATGCACTTGGTCAGGTCGATGTCGTAGCGCGTGGTGCGGCGCGAACCGTCGTCACGCTGCTCCGACTCGATCGTGATCGCCATGGCCGGGCACACTGCTTCGCACAGTTTGCAGGCGATGCAGCGCTCTTCGCCATTCGGATAGCGGCGCAGCGCGTGCAGGCCGCGGAAGCGCGGCGACATCGGCGTCTTCTCTTCCGGGTACTGCACGGTGATCTTACGCGCGAACATGTACTTGCCCGTCAGGGCCATGCCTTTGATCAGTTCCGACAGCATCAGGCTGCCGAAGAAGTCTTTTACTTTATCCATGTCGCTTCCTTACTTCCAAATATTCCAGGACGTCTGCATGACACCGGCCACCAGCACCAGCCATACCAGCGTCAGAGGGATGAACACTTTCCAGCCCAGACGCATGATCTGGTCATAGCGGTAGCGTGGGAACGTACCGCGCACCCAGATGAACACGGACACGATGGCAAAGGTCTTCACGAACAGCCAGAAGAAGCCGCCGAAACCGCCGCCGATATCCAGGAATTTCACCGGTGCGGACCAGCCGCCCAGGAACATGATCGATGCCAGCACGCCGATCAGGATCATGTTGGCGTATTCGGCCAGCATGAACATCGCGTACGACATGCCTGCGTACTCCACCATGTGGCCGGCCACGATTTCCGACTCGCCTTCCACCACGTCGAACGGGTGGCGGTTGGTCTCGGCCAGGCCGGACGTCAGGTAAATCACGAACAGCGGCAGCAGCGGCAGCCAGTTCCACGACAGGAAGTTCAGGCCCATGTCGGCCATCCGGCCTTTTTGCTGGCTCACGACGATGTCGATGAAGTTCAGCGAACCGGACACCATCAGGATCACGACCAG
This sequence comes from Pseudoduganella rivuli, assembly GCF_009674485.1. Lineage (GTDB taxonomy): Bacteria > Pseudomonadota > Gammaproteobacteria > Burkholderiales > Burkholderiaceae_D > Rugamonas > Rugamonas rivuli_B. The sequence continues at coordinate 80,241 of NZ_WKJJ01000025.1, forward strand.
CACGAAGCCCAGCGGGATTTCATACGAAATCATCTGCGCCGAGGCGCGCATCGCGCCCAGGAACGAGTACTTCGAGTTCGACGACCAGCCGGCGATGATGATGCCGTACACCTCCATCGACGTGATCGCCAGCAGCACCAGCATGCCCGCGTTGACGTTGGCCAGGATCGCTTCCGGGCCGAACGGCACCACCGACCAGGCGGCCAGCGCCGGCATGATGGTCATGATCGGACCAATCACGAACAGGCCCTTCGCGGCCTTGGTCGGAATCACGATTTCTTTCAGCAGCAGCTTCAGCGCGTCGGCGATCGGCTGCAGCAGGCCGGCGGGACCGACACGGTTCGGGCCGATACGGATCTGGATCCAGCCGATCAGCTTGCGTTCCCACAGGGTCAGGTAAGCCACCAGCAACAGCAGTGGCATCATCACGCACAGCAGGCGGATCATGGTCCAGGCCAGTGGCCAGACCGGACCCAGCAATGCGGAGCCCTGGGTTTGAATAACAGTTACGAACTCAGGCAACGCCATTACTTGGCCTCCTTGGCGATGGTGACTGGACCAAACATCGCGCCCAGAGCGGCGGTCGATGCGTGGGCGGCGGCAACGCGAACCACGTTGGCGGGCAGGCCGGCTTCGATCATGGCTGGCAGGACGGCCGAACCATTACCCTGAGCGACCACCACGCGGTCGCCGGCTTTCACGCCCAGCTTCGCGGCCAGCGCGGCGGACACGCGCACCGACGGTGCGGCGCCATCCGGCGTGGCCAGCAGCGGGCCGGAACGGCGCGCCAGCGCATCGGCGAAGTGGATCGGCACATCGGCCAGGCGCTCGGTCTGCTCGCCGGAACCGAACTTGGCGGCCACTGGCGCAGCCTTGGCCACGTTGCCCAGTTTAGCCGACAGGTCCGTCACGCCGGCGCCGAACAGTTCGTCGCGGATGGCTTCCGACGTTTCATAGTCGAAGCCCGACAGGCCCAGGATGTTACCCAGTACGCGCAGCACTTTCCATGCAGGACGCGCGTTGGCGGCAGGTTTCACCGTACCGTTGAACGATTGCGCACGGCCTTCCGCGTTGACGAAGGTGCCCGACGTTTCGGTGAATGGCGAAATCGGCAGCAGCACGTCGGCATATTCGGCGCCATGCTTGAAGGCGGACATCACCACAACCATCTCGGCGCCCTTGACGGCGGAAATCGCTTGCTGCGGGTTGGCCGCATCCAGTTCCGGTTCCACGTTCAGCAGCACGTAGGCTTTCTTCGGTGCGAAGAAGGCAGGAGCGGCGTTCTTCGCATTCGCGCCCACCAGGTAACCGCCGACCGTGTTGGCCGCTTCCACCAGGTAGCCCAGCTTGGCGCCGGTCTGCTCGGCGATCCACTGCGCGGCGGCGTGCAGCTGCGATGCCTGCGGGTGCGCGGCGGCGGCGTTACCCAGGAAGACTGCTTTGCGCTCGCCCGACAGCAGCGAAGCGGCGATCGCCTTGGCGGCGTCGGACGCTTCGATACCGTCGAAGCCGGCCGGAGCAGCCACTTCTTTCGCGGTGGCGACAGCCACCACCACTTGCGACAGCGCGGCCAGCCAGTCGGATGGCGCGGCAATGATCTTGTTGGCGGTGGTGATCAGGTTTTCTTCGTCCGCGCCATGCAGCACCGACAGTTTCGCGCCGGATTTCACGGCGGCGCGGATGCGGGTTGCCAGCAGCGGGTGGTCCTTGCGCAGGAACGAGCCGATGACGAACACGCGTTGCAGCATGGTGACGTCATTGATCGGCATGCCCAGCCAAGGTTTCACCTGGCCGTCGAGCGCGAAGTCGGTCTGGCGCAGGCGGAAGTCCACGTTTTCCGAACCCACGGCGCGGGTCAGCTTTTGCAGCAGGTACAGCTCTTCCACGGTCGAATGCGGCGTCGCATACGATGCGATGCTGTCCGCGCCGTGTTCGTGCTTGATGTTCTTCAGGCCGTGCGCCACGTATTCCAGCGCGGTCTGCCAGTCGACTTCCTTCCATTCGCCGCCCTGCTTCAGCATCGGCTGCGTCAGGCGTTCGGCGCTGTCCAGCGCTTCGTACGAGAAGCGGTCCTTGTCGGAAATCCAGCATTCGTTGACCGCTTCGTTTTCCAGCGGCAGCACGCGCATGACTTTGCCGTTCTTGACCTGGACGATCAGGTTCGAACCCAGCGAGTCATGCGGCGACACGGATTTGCGGCGCGACAGTTCCCACGAGCGGGCGCTGTAGCGGAATGGCTTCGACGTCAGCGCGCCGACCGGGCACAGGTCGATCATGTTGCCGGACATTTCCGACGACACGGCTTCGCCGACGAAGGTCGTGATTTCCGAATGTTCGCCGCGGCCGATCATGCCCAGTTCCATCACGCCGGCCACTTCCTGGCCAAAGCGTACGCAACGGGTGCACTGGATGCAACGCGACATTTCTTCCATCGACACCAGCGGGCCGGCTTGCTTCGGCGCCACGACACGCTTTTCTTCTTCGTAGCGCGACGAGCTCTTGCCGTAGCCGACGGCCAGGTCTTGCAGCTGGCATTCGCCGCCCTGGTCGCAGATCGGGCAATCCAGCGGGTGGTTAATCAACAGGAATTCCATCACGGACTTCTGTGCGTGCACCGCCTTGTCGCTGGCGGAGCGCACAACCATACCGGCCGACACGGGCGTGGCGCAAGCAGGTAAAGGCTTCGGCGCCTTTTCCACTTCGACCAGGCACATGCGGCAGTTCGCTGCGATCGACAATTTCTTGTGATAGCAGAAGTGCGGGATGTAGGTACCCAGTTTGTTGGCAGCGTCCATCACCATGCTACCAGCAGGGACTTCGACTTTCTTGCCGTCTATTTCGATTTCAACCATGGTGATCGTTACGCAGGCTTAGAGGTAAGCGGGCACCAAGCAATGCTTGTGCTCGACGTGATATTCAAATTCTTCGCGGAACTGCTTGACGAAGGCGCGCACCGGCATCGCGGCAGCGTCGCCCAGCGCGCAGATCGTGCGGCCCTGGATGTTGTCGGCGATGGAGTTCAGCATGTCCAGGTCCGACGGACGGCCCTGGCCGTGCTCGATACGGTGGACCATGCGGTACATCCAGCCAGTGCCTTCACGGCACGGCGTGCACTGGCCGCACGACTCTTCAAAGTAGAAGTACGCCAGGCGTTCCAGCGCCTTGACCATGCAGCGGGTCTCGTCCATGACGATGATCGCGCCCGAACCCAGCATCGAACCCGACTTGGCGATCGAATCATAGTCCAGGTCGGTGTTCATCATCAGTTCGCCACGCACGACCGGCGCCGACGAACCGCCGGGAATTACGGCCTTGATCTTTTTACCGCCGCGCATGCCGCCGGCCAGTTCCAGGAACTTCGCGAATGGCGTGCCCAGTGGAACTTCGTAGTTGCCCGGACGCTCGACGTCGCCCGAGATCGAGAAGATCTTGGTGCCGCCGTTGTTCGGTTTGCCCATCGCCAGGTAGTTTTCCGCGCCAATGTTCAGGATGAACGGGACAGCGGCAAACGTTTCCGTGTTGTTGATGGTGGTCGGCTTGCCGTACAGGCCAAACGACGCAGGGAATGGCGGCTTGAAGCGCGGTTGGCCTTTTTTGCCTTCCAGCGATTCCAGCAGCGCGGTTTCTTCGCCGCAGATGTAGGCGCCGTAGCCATGGTGCGCGTGCAGCTGGAAGCTGAACTCGCTGCCCATGATCTTGTCGCCCAGGAAGCCCGCCGCGCGCGCTTCTTCCAGCGCTTCTTCAAAGCGCAGGTATTCCTGGAAGATCTCGCCGTGGATGTAGTTGTAGCCCACGGTGATACCCATCGCGTACGCGCCGATGGCCATGCCTTCGATCAGTGCGTGCGGGTTGTAGCGGATGATGTCGCGGTCCTTGAAAGTGCCCGGCTCGCCCTCATCTGTATTGCAGACGAGGTACTTTTGACCAGGGAACTGACGCGGCATGAAGCTCCACTTCAAACCGGTAGGGAAACCAGCGCCGCCGCGGCCGCGCAGGCCCGACGTTTTCAGGTCGGCGATGATGGTTTCAGGCGCGATCTTTTCTTCCAGGATGCGGCGCAGCGCCGAATAGCCGCCACGCTTCACGTAGTCGGCCAGGTGCCAGTTGTCGCCAGTCAGGTCCTTCAGGATCAGCGGCTGGATGTGACGGTCGTGCAGACAGGTCATTTCTTCAATTCCTCCACCAGGGCGTCGATCTTGTCGTTGCTCATGAACGAGCACATGCGGTGGTTATTCACCAGCAGCACCGGTGCGTCGCCGCACGCGCCCATGCACTCGCCTTCCATCAGCGTGAATTCGCCGTCGGCCGTGGTGTCGCGGTAATCGATACCCAGTTTCTGTTTCAGGTGATGCGCGGCGCGTTCGCCGCCGGACAACGCGCATGGCAGGTTGGTGCACACGGTGATCTTGTGTTTGCCGACCGGCTTCAGGTTGTACATATTGTAGAAGGTGGCCACTTCCTGCACGGCGATGGCCGGCATGCCGATGTAGTCGGCCAGTTCCTTCATGACTTCAGGGGAAACCCAGCCCAGTTCAACCTGGGCATGAGCCAGCGAGGCCATCACGGCCGACTGGCGCTGGTCGGCCGGATACTTGGCCAACTCGCGGTCGATTTTTTTATAGCACTGCTCGGATAACAACATTCTTTTTGCCTCTCGGACTTAGCGATCGATACTGCCGAACACGATGTCTTGTGTACCAATGATGGTCACGGCATCGGCAATCATGTGGCCTCGCGCCATTTCATCCAGCGACGCCAGGTGGGCGTAGTCCGGAGCGCGCAACTTCATGCGGTACGGCTTATTCGCGCCGTCCGATATCAGGTAGACGCCGAACTCGCCCTTCGGATGTTCCACCGCGCTGTATGCTTCGCCTGGTGGTACGTGGAAGCCTTCGGTGAACAGCTTGAAGTGGTGGATCAGCGATTCCATGTTGGTCTTCATGTCCACCCGCGACGGCGGCGCCACCTTGCGGTTGTCCGACATCACCGGACCAGGATTATTCCTCAGCCATTCCACGCACTGCTTGATGATGCGGTTCGACTGGCGCATTTCCTCCACCCGTACCAGGTAGCGGTCATAGCAGTCGCCATTGGTACCGACCGGGATGTCGAAGTCCATCAAGTCGTACACTTCGTACGGCTGCTTCTTGCGCAGGTCCCAGGCAATACCCGAGCCGCGCAGCATGGCGCCGGTGAATCCCATGGCCAGCGCATCTTCCGGCGTCACCACGCCGATACCGACGGTACGCTGTTTCCAGATACGGTTATCGGTCAGCAGGGTTTCATATTCATCGACATAGGTCGGGAACCGGCGGGTGAAATCTTCGATGAAGTCCAGCAGCGAACCCTGGCGGTTTTCGTTGAGTTCCTTGATGGCCTTGGCGGACTTGATCGGCGATTGCTTATACTGCGGCATCGAGTCCGGCAAGTCGCGGTATACGCCGCCCGGGCGGTAATACGCCGCGTGCATACGCGCGCCCGATACGGCTTCGTAGCAGTCGAACAAGTCTTCGCGGTCGCGGAACGCGTACAGCAGCGGCCCCATGGCGCCCACGTCCAGCGCGTGCGCGCCCAGCCACAGCAGGTGGTTCAGCAAACGGGTGATCTCGTCGAACATCACGCGGATGTACTGGGCGCGCAACGGCACTTCCAGACCCAGCATCTTTTCGATCGCCATCACATACGCGTGCTCGTTGCACATCATCGACACGTAGTCGAGACGGTCCATGTACGGCACGGACTGCAGATAGGTGCGCTGTTCCGCCAGTTTTTCAGTGGCGCGGTGCAGCAGGCCGATATGCGGGTCGGCGCGCTGGATCACCTCGCCGTCCAGCTCCAGCACCAGGCGCAGCACACCGTGCGCGGACGGGTGCTGCGGACCAAAGTTCAGGGTGTAATTCTTAATCTCAGCCATTATTTCATCCCGTAGTTTTCTTCGCGGATCACGCGCGGCACGTTTTCGCGCGGATCGATCGTCACAGGCTGGTAGATGACGCGTTTCTGTGCTTCGTCGTAGCGCATTTCCACGTAGCCCGACATCGGGAAGTCCTTGCGGAACGGATGCCCCATGAAGCCGTAATCGGTCAGGATGCGGCGCAGGTCGTTGTGGCCTTCGAAGATGATGCCGAACATGTCGAACGCTTCGCGCTCGAACCAGTTCGACACGCGCCACAGCGAGGTCACGGAGGCCAGGACCGGCATCTCGTCGTCCGGTGCGAACACGCGCACGCGCACGCGCCAGTTGTGCTTGACCGACAGCAGGTGCGATACGACCGCGAAACGCAGGCCGTCCCACGCACCTTCGCCGTAAGTGGAATAGTCGACGCCGCACAGGTCGATCAATTGATCGAAGCCGAGTGCGGCGTTATCGCGCAGCGCCTGCATGACGCTGTAGTAATCGGCGGCTTTCACCACCAGGGTGACTTCGCCCAGCGCCACCGTCACGGTAACGCGTTCGCCCAGCGCGGCGGCCAGGGTGGATTGCAATACTTCCAGTTGTGTACTCATATTTTTTAAGCGCCCCGATTAACGTGCGATCGTGTTGGTGCGCTTGATCTTGTTCTGCAGTTGCAGGATGCCGTACAGCAGCGCTTCCGCGGTCGGCGGGCAACCCGGCACATAGACGTCGACCGGCACGATGCGATCGCAACCGCGCACCACGGAATAGGAATAGTGGTAGTAGCCGCCGCCATTGGCGCATGAGCCCATGGAGATCACCCAGCGCGGTTCGGCCATCTGGTCGTAGACTTTGCGCAGCGCCGGCGCCATCTTGTTGCACAAGGTGCCGGCAACAATCATGACGTCGGACTGACGCGGCGACGGACGGAACACAACGCCAAAACGGTCCAGGTCATAACGCGCCGCCCCAGCATGGATCATCTCGACTGCGCAGCATGCAAGACCGAACGTCATCGGGAACATCGACCCGGTGCGCGCCCAATTAATCAGCTTGTCCGCCGTCGTGGTGACGAAACCTTCGTTTAATACGCCTTCAATAGCCATGGCTCACTCCCAATCAAGGGCACCTTTCTTCCAGATATACCAAAAACCGACCACGAATTCAGCGATGAACACCATCATCGTGATGAAACCCTGCCAGCCCAGTTCGCGCATCGAGACGCCCCATGGGAAGAAGAATGCCGTTTCCAGGTCGAACAGAATAAACAGGATCGCGACGAGGTAGTAACGCACGTCGAATTTCATGCGCGCATCTTCGAACGCTTCGAAGCCGCACTCGTAGGGAGACAGTTTTGCCGCATCAGGCTTGTGGGGGCCGAGCAGACGGCCCAGGACTTGCGGAACGACGCCGACACCAATGCCGACGAGAAGGAACAGGAGGACGGGGAAATAATTTTCGAGGTTCACGGTGGTTGAGCTTAATGTTGAACGTTCGGTTGAGATGACACCGCGGCAGCAACCGCGGCGCGAGCGCCTGCTCCTTACGGAACACAGCGTCGAAGCGACTTTTCACCGTGCAGCGCACTGGCTTCTTTGCCACGCCTAACTGCGTTCAATTTGAAACAAGCTCTTGCCGCCCGCACCTTCCCAGCGTTAGGCAAGGCACGGGCTAAACATCCTCGTAAAAAAACCAGCGGTTGGTCAGGGTGCATAACCCAGGCCTCCTTGCTGGCTTTTTCTAATTATGGTGCCGACGACGAGACTCGAACTCGTACAGCTTGCGCCACTACCCCCTCAAGATAGCGTGTCTACCAATTTCACCACGTCGGCATTAAGGCCGCTATTCTACTCGGTTTCAACGCCTTTGTTAATGCGTATTGCGCTTAAACAAGAAGAAAAACGAACAAACTTGACTAAAATCCTAGAGTACTCGGATTACTTCTGCTGGGCTGGCGCCGATGCCGGCGCGACAGGCGCCGAAGCAGCCGGCGCGGTCGCGGCGGCAGGCACGCCCGCAGCAGCCGGAACGCCATCAGCAGGTGCGGCAGGCGCCGCCGGTGCCGCACCAGGAATCGCGTCCGCACCCTTGGCCGGAGCCGGTGCGGCTGGTGCGGCCTTGTAGTTCTCCAACACACCGCCGCCCGTACTGCTGGCGCGGTGCGTTGCCATCGATGCCAGCGCCAGGGTCGCGCCGAAGAAGATCGCGGCGGCGATCGCCGTGGATTTCGACATGAAGTTCGACGAACCGCTGGCGCCAAACAGGCTGCCCGACGCGCCGGAACCGAAAGCCGCGCCCATGTCGGCGCCCTTGCCATGCTGCAGCAGCACCAGGCCGATGATGGCCAGCGCCGACAGGACTTGCACGATGATGATTACGTTGTAAAAAGCGTTCATGTGTTTCTATTCCAGTTTTTTAAATGTTCGGCGGCTTAATCAGCCGCGTAAATAATGCCGAGGAAGTCGGCCGCCTTCAGGGCTGCACCACCAATCAGGCCGCCGTCGATATCCGGCTGCGCCATCAATTCCCTGGCGTTGTCCGGCTTCATGCTGCCGCCATACAGGATCTGCATGCCCTGCGCGACTTCCGCACTGCGGGTCGCCAGTTGCTTGCGCAATTCCGCGTGCACTTCCTGCGCCATGGCGGGCGTTGCCGTCTTGCCGGTACCGATCGCCCATACCGGCTCGTAAGCCAGCACGATTTTCGACAGCAGCGCGGTTTCCAGCACATCCATCACCGCTTGCAACTGCGCACACACGACGACGCTGGTCTGGCCGGCCTCGCGCTGTTCCAGCGTTTCGCCCACACACACCACCGGGGTCAGGCCGGCCGTGACGGCGGCCAGCGCTTTTTGCGCCACCAGTTCATTGGACTCGCCGTGATACGCGCGGCGCTCCGAGTGGCCAACGATGGCGTAGCGGCAGCCGAAGTCATTCAGCATCGATGCCGCGACTTCGCCCGTGTAGGCGCCGGCCGCATAGGCCGACACGTCTTGCGAACCCCATGCCACCGGCGTAGCGGCCAGCATCTGCTGACACTGCGCCAGGTACGGAGCCGGGGCACAAACCGCGACATCCGCTTTTTGGGCTGACTGGGCACCCAGGCCGGCGATAATGCCGGACAACAGCGTGTTGATGCTGTCGCGGCTGCCATTCATCTTCCAATTGCCGATTACAAGTTTGCGTCGCATAGTAGCCTAAAATTCAATAACCCGTTATTTTAACGCGAGGCGTTAATCGGGGTCAAAGAATACCGTTGATCTATTAACTTGCCTGCAACATCAGCCCGTGTCATGCCGGGATGACGTGACCTCACTGGACTGCCAACATGATCTTGCCGATGTGGGCACTGCTTTCCATCAGTGCATGGGCCTGCGCCGCCTGCTCCAGCGGGAACGTCTTGAAAATCACCGGCTTGATCGCGCCCTGTTGCAACAGCGGCCAGACCCGGGCCTGTAATTGCGCGGCGATGCGTCCCTTGAATTCCACCGAACGCGGACGCAAGGTGGATCCGGTCACCGTGAGGCGGCGGCGCAGCACCTGCCCCATGTCCAGCGTGCCCTTGGCGCCGCCCAGCAGCGCAATGATGGCGATGCGGCCATCATCGGCCAGGCAAGCGATTTCACGCGGCAAATAATCGCCACCCACCATGTCGAGAATGACATCGACACCGCGCCCGCCGGTCGCTTCCTTGACGACGGCCGCAAAATCCTCGGTTTTATAGTTGATGCCGCGCTCCGCCCCGAGGCGCTCGCACGCACGCGCCTTGTCGTCGTTGCCGGCGGTGGCAAACACGCGATGCCCCAGCGCCCGGGCCAACTGGATGGCCGTGACACCGATGCCCGATGTGCCGCCCTGCACCAGCAAGGTCTCGCCATCGGCCAGTCCGGCGCGGTCGAACACGTTGCTCCACACGGTAAAGAACGTCTCCGGCAACGAGGCCGCCTCCAGCACGCTCAATCCTTCCGGCACGGGCAGCACCTGCCGCACGGGCGCCGTACAGTATTCGGCATAGCCGCCGCCCTGCGTCAGCGCGCACACCAGGTCGCCCTGCCTGAACGGCGTCCCCGACAGATCCCCGCCGGCGATTTCGCCAGCCACTTCCAGGCCCGGGATGTCGGACGCGCCGGGCGGCGGCGCATAGCTGCCCATGCGCTGGAATACGTCGGGACGGTTGATGCCGGCCGCGCGGACACGAATCAACACCTCCCCGGGACCGCACACCGGCACCGGCCTGTGGCACAACTGCAGCACGTCCGCTCCGCCCGGCTGGGTGATTTCTATTGCACGCATCGCTCCTCCCAAAGTCTGGTGCGCCATTATAGCCACGCGCATGGCCATGTTGCCGATCAAGGAAAGGATTGACGCAAAGCGAGGAAAGATGGAAACTTTACAACCTTTTCCATTTTTATAAATTTAGCTTTCTTTTAAGCCCCCGTTGATGCGTTCCTCCGCCCCGTCCCTGCGCGCCAGCGCCGCCATGAATTTCGTTTTCCACAACCGCATACACGTGATCGCCATGGGTGTCGTGATCGTGGCTTTCTGGAACCAATATCTGCAACTGCCGCTGGACACGATGGCTTACCTGACCATTCTGGGCTCGGTACTGTTCGCCTACCTGATCAACATGTACTTCGACGAGCACGAAGATACAGCGAATGCGGAAATCACGCCCGGCCGGGTGGTGCCGCGCAGCAGGAATGCGCGCGCCATGTCGCTGTCCGTGTTTACGCTGACCTGGGCGGCGGCGGCCAGCCACGACCTGGGCTACGGCATGCTGATCGTCGTAGTGATGCTGACCTCGGGCGCCTACAGCGCGCCGCTGCGCATCGGGGGGAAAACCGTCCGCATCAAGACCCTGCCCTACGTCAAAAACCTGTATGCGGCGCTGCACTGGTCGGTGGTGCTGATCGGCCTGGCGCTGGCCTATACCGGCACCGCCCCCACAGCGCTGACGCTGCTGATCGTGGGCATCTGTTTCGGCATGAATTACTTTGTCGAACTGCTGTGGGATGTGCGCGACCTGAACGGCGACCGCCAGACCCGCGTGATGACCATCCCCAACATGCTCGGGCTGACGGCGTCCAGGTGGCTGCTGCATGCGACCCACCTGGCGGTCTGCGCGCTGGTCATCGGCGGCATGCAGTACGGCCTGCTGCCGCGTGGCTTCATGCTGATCTACGTCCACCTGGCGGCCATGCTGGCCTTCACCGAGTACTACTTCCGCCTGCAGGACAAGCGGCTGGCTTCCCATCTGTACGTGCTGTACGTATGCGGCGCGCTGACCTGCATTTCGCTGCTCGACGCGCAATTGCGCTGAATCCTCACTGTCGTCCATCCCTGATGAATTCCCACCTGACCATTAGCGGGGGCGCCACGCCGCCCCCGCGCGCGCCCCTGTACGACCTGCAGGCCATCAGCCGAACCTTTCCGTTCGGCCGTACCGACGTGCAAGCGTTGCGCGACGTGTCGCTGGCCATCCGCCACGGCGAGTACCTCGCCCTGTGCGGCGCTTCCGGCAGCGGCAAGTCCACGCTGTTAAACCTGCTGGGCCTGATTGATTTTCCCACCAGCGGCACGCTGCGGCTGGAAGGCGACGATGTCGCCGCGCTGGACGAAGTCCGCCGCGCCGAGTGCCGCAGCCGCAAGATTGGCTTCATCTTCCAGAACTTCAACCTGGTGCCGGTCCTGTCGGCGCTGGAAAACGTGATGCTGCCGCTGCATATCCAGGGCCAGTCCGCAGCCCAGGCGTCCGCCCGCGCGCGCCATTGGCTGGAACAGGTCGGGCTGGAAGGGCAATTGCATTTCCGGCCCGACCGGCTCAGTGGCGGCCAGCGCCAGCGCGTGGCGATCGCCCGCGCGCTGATCACCGAACCGCGCGTGCTGCTGGCCGACGAGCCGACTGCCAATCTGGATTCCCGCACCGGCGACGGAGTCATGGAATTGCTGGCTTCGCTAAACCGCAGCACCGGCGCCACGTGCATCATTGCCACCCACGATCCGCGCCTGATGGAGCGCATGCCCCGCCTGGTGCGCCTGACCGACGGCCGCATCGTCGACGACTGCGCAAGGGAGGCCGCATGAACTGGATCCTGGCATGGCGCAACTTGTGGCGCAACTGGCGCCGCAGCATCGTGATGGTCGCCAGCATCGCGGTCGGTTTCATGGCGCTGGGTTTGTTTGCCGGCTATACCAAAAGCATCTATGTCGGCCTGGGCAACGTGGCCGTGCACGGCGAACTGACCGGCCACCTGATGATCAACAAGCGCGGCTGGCTGACGCAGGGGCGCCTGGAGCCGGCCCGCTACATGCTGACCCCCGATGACCTCGCCCGGGCCGAGCGCATCATCCGCACCGAATTGCCGCAGGCTTACCTGGTTCCTCGCATGGGTTCGTTTGGGCTGCTGTCCAATGGAAAGAGCAGCACGATCTTCGTCGGCGAAGGCGTGGACCCGGATGACTTGCAGGTGCTGCAGGGGCCGTTCAACGGCGGAGCCCGCCCGCTGCCGTCGGGCCAGGGCGCCGTGACCATCCTGGCCGAGGGGCTGGGCCAGATCCTGAACCTGAAGCGTGGCGACTACGGCACCATGCTGGTCAGCACGCTGCACGGCCAGGTCAACGCGATGGATGTCGACGTGCACGACACGCTCAACAGCGGCAATGTCGCCACCAACGACAAGCTGTTGCTGCTGCCGCTGTCTGGCACCCGCACGCTGCTGGACGCGCCGGGCATGGCCGACCGCCTGACCGTGCTGTTCACCAAGGAACTGGTGCAGGACAATTCGCCGTTGCAATCGAGCACACGCATGCAGCGCATTTATGTCAAGGAAAATCCCGGCGAAGCCGCCACCGCCGGCATGCGCGACCGGTTGACGGCGGCATTCCGCGCCAACGGCCTGGACCTGGAAGTGCGCACCTGGCAGGAAGTGTCCGCCTTCTACCGCCAAATCAAGGGCATTTACGACATCACCTACGTATTGATGCTGGCCGTGGTGCTGGCGGTGGTGATCCTCAGCGTCGCCAACTCCATGAGCATGGCGGTGATTGAGCGCACGCGCGAGATCGGCACCTTGCGCGCGCTGGGCATGACGCCGGCAGCGGTGGTGAAGTTGTTCATGAAAGAGTCGGCCATCATGGTCGTGCTCGGCATTGGCTCGGGCCTCGCCTTGATGCTGGCGGCCCGCTACGGCGTCAACCTGGCCGACATCCGCTATGTGCCGCCGGCGAATACCCTGGCGATTCCCCTGCATGTCGGCCTCGACGTGCTCAACACCGTGCTGGTGGCGATCTTTCTGTGCCTGCTGTCGTCATTGGCCACCTGGCTGCCGGCGCTGCGCGCGGCACGCCAGCCCATTCCCAATTCCTTAGGCCATGTTTGAATTCCTTCCGCGCCATACGGGCGCCCTGCTTCTCTCGACCCTGCTGTCAGCGCCCGCGGCGCTGGCTGCCGACGCCCAGCAATTGCTGCAGGCATCTGACGCCGCGCGCGGCGCCAGTGCAAGCGGACTGGGCTGGGATGTGGAATTGATCAACGTGGGCAAAGGCCCCGACGACCATTACCAGATGCGCGTGCGCACCATCGCCAGCGCCAGCACAGTGGAAATCCTGGAGCCGGTCAGCAGCAAGGGCGCCAAAATGCTACAGGTGAACAACAACCTGTGGCTGGGCAAACCCGGCTTGCGCAAGGCCGTGCCGATTTCGCCGCGCCAGCGCCTGTCCGGCCTGATCGCCATCGGCGACGTCGCCGCCACCAACTATGCGCGCGACTACAACGCCACGCTGCTGCGGCGCGAGAAGATCGACGGCGAAGAATGCGAGGTGCTCGACCTGGTGGCGAAGGGACGCAATACGACATATGACCATATCGTCTACTGGATCTCGGCCAGCCGGCACGTCGGACTGCGCGCCGAGTTCTATTCGTTGTCAGGCAAGCTGATGAAGTCTGCCACCTTCGAGTATGGCAACGCGGTTACCGGAAAGAGTGGCCGTTTGCCGTTCGTCAGCAACATGACGGTGGTCGATGCGGTGTCCGTTGAGGAAAGCCGGATGCGCTTCACCAACGTCAAGCCGATGGCGCTGTCGGGCAGCGACTTCAACGTCGACGCGCTGTGAGCGGCGGTAGCGCATCGGCCGCCGCGCTGGCTTGCTGCCTGGTCGCCGCGACGCCGGCCAGGGCGGCCGGGGCCGATGTGGCGAGCGCGCTGGAGGTCTGGCTGTACGGCGCCCGGTCGGACTTGCGCCAGGACGCCGAACTGAATCCGGGCAATGCGCTGCGCCTGCCCGAGCGGCAATGGCTGGCCGATGCACGCCTGAACGTCCGCGCGCGCTGGCCTGAATGGCCAGCGCAACCTGAATTGGTGCTGCATCCCAGCTGGGTGGCCACGTGCAGCGCGCCGTCCGCCGCCGATGCGTGCGGCGCGCCACTGGTCTGGAACCAGGCCTATCTGCGGCTGCGCGCCGGCGCCGCCAGCGTGACTGCCGGACGCGAGCTATTGACATGGGGACCGGCGTCCTACCGCTCCCCCAGCCATCCGCTGTATTTCAATTCGGCGCGCAGCAATCCGCTGGCCAACACGCCCGGGGTCGACCTGCTGCGCGTCAGTCACAGCAGCGAGGCTGGCAGCGTCACGCTGGCCCGCGTCACCTCGTCCCGCACCCTGGCGCACAGCATGGACCTGCCGCGCTCCGACGGCGCCACCCTCGCCAGGTTTGAACGCCAGGGCGACAGCCATGTCGCCAGCCTCGTGCTCAGCCGGCGCCCGCGGGAGGCGCTGTTCATCGGCGGGTTCGCGCAATGGATACCGGATGATGCGTGGCTGCTGTACGGGGAATGGAACAGCCGGCGCCCGCAATCGGTCTTGCCTGCGGACGCGCCGGCGCCGCAAGCCGGCCGCCGTGGCCAGACCGTGCTGCTGGGCGCCAGCTATACGCGTGAGAACGGCCAGTCGGTCAGCCTGGAATACCTGTACAGCCAGCATGGCCTTGGCACCGCCGCGCAGCGCGCCTTCCAGGCCCGCCAAGCGACCGACGCGCTGCGTTCGGCCATGGGCGATCCGGGCGCCGCGCTCCGGCTGGCCCAATCGCTGGCGCTGGCGCCGCAACCGCTGGGCGCACGCACCGCCTGGCTGGGCTGGCAGAGTAACCCGCAGGAGACCGGCCGCTACTGGCGGCTCGACCTGGCGCACAACCCGCAGGACGGCAGCAGCCAGTTGCGCATCTACCGGGAAGAAAACCTTCAGCGCCACCTGTCCATCTTCGGCGGCGCCACCATCAACGGCGGCGCGCGCCGCAGCGAATTCGGCGCCCTGTCGCACACGCAACTGAGCGCCGGCGTCAAGTTGTTCCTTTTCTGATCGCCGTTACACCAGCCCCAGCGCCGCGCGGCGCGACGGGTGCACATGCGCCTGGCTCAGGTCGCCGTTGTAGTGTGCGGCCACGCGGTGGTCCATGACGCGATACCACAGGGGCGGCACATACGCCACCAGCATCATCGTCACATAACTGGCGGGCAATTGCGGCGTGCCGTCGAAGCAGCGCATGCTCTGGTAGCGGTTGCCCGGATTGCTGTGGTGATCGGCATGGCGCTGCAACTGGAACAGGAACAGCGTGCAGACGAAATGGTTGCTGTCCCAGGCGTGCGCCGGAGAGCACGGTTCATAATTGCCGTTCGGCAGTTTCTTGCGCAACAGGCCATAGTGCTCGATGTAGTTGGTCACTTCCAGCAGGATGATGCCGTAAGCCGCCTGGGCCAGCAGGAAAGGAAACACGATCCAGCCCAGCCACAGCACCAGGCCGCCAAACAGCGCGACCGTCATCGCCCACGTATGCAGGTTTTCATTGGCAGGGATCCAGGTGCTGCGGCCCTGGCGCTGCAAGCGGTCGCGCTCGATCCGCCATGCCGAAACGATACCGGTCAGCACCGCGCGCGGCAGGTAGCGCCAGAACGATTCGCCCAGCAGCGAACTGGTCGGATCGCCCGGGGTGGCGACGTTCTTATGGTGGCCGCGCACGTGCTCGGCGAAGAAGTGGCCATAGGCGGTGGGCGCCAGCGACAGTTTGGCCAGCCAGCGGTCCAGCGCGTTTTTCTTGTGCGTCAACTCATGGGCGGCAATAAAACCGACCCCGTTGACCACGCCGACCGACAGCGCCAGGCCGAAGATGGCCCACCAGGGCAGCGGCGGCGACATCGCGATGACCCAGGCGCCGAAGCCCGTGACGATGAACTGGAACGGCACGAACGCGTAGACCAGCGCGGGGTAATAGGGATCGCGCTCCATGGCGTCGATCAGCGCGGCGGACGGATTGCGGGTGTTGCGTCCGACCAGCCAGTCCGTCACCGGAATGAACACGTAGATTACGACCGGAAACGCCCAGTAAAAGGCCAATTGGCCGGTCCAGTAGCCCAGGCCCAGGTAAAACAGCGCCATGATCGGCACCAGGGGGCTGAACAGCCATAGCGCCTTGTTGGGATCCTTCAGCGCCACGCCGGCGCTTTGCGCAATAGTCATGATATTGAATTAAAAAAGAATGAACAGAGGTCCGGTTTCAGGCCTGCGGCCGTGCCGCCGGCGGATTATCCTGCAGCCATTGCTGCGCCAGCTTGTCGGTGACGTCGCGCCGGAACTTGTACCAGGGATTGACGAAGCTCACCAGTCCCCAGGTACACGACCAGACATACCCACGCCATCCGAAATTGAAGCGCAGCGCTTCACCCAGCGTCTTCCAGCGCCGCAGCGCGCCCGAGCGGTACAGGTTGTAAAACGCCTGCGCATGGGACTCATACATGAAGATCGCCAGCGCCCACAGGTACCACAGCACGCGGCGCGTCTTGCCGCCCCCGATCGCCAGGTACAGTTCGTGGATGAAGTGCTTGTGTTCCATCTCTTCAGACGAATGCCAGTTCCACAGGCGCGCCAGTTCCGGGTCGGCGCCGGCCAGCCATTGCTGGTTGCGCAGCGTGGCGCCGGACAGCACGGCGGTCATATGCTCGTAGGCGACCGACGACGCCAGCTGGTTCAGCGGCGTTCCCGTCGCGCCCCACTCGGCGCGCTTGCTGATGCGGCGCTCCCACCAGTTGTCCAGGCCCAGCTGCTCCAGGCGGGCATTGTATTTGCGGTGGATCGCACTGTGCGTGGATTCCTGCGCGATAAAGCCACGCGCATATTCACGCCAGTACGGCTGTTTGTCTTCCGGCAGCGTGTCGATGGCGCGTCGTACGGTATCGATCAGCCAGCGTTCCCCCACCGGGAACGTCATGGAAATCGCGTTCAGCGCCTGGCTGCGGTAGGCGTCGCCACCGTTCCAGTTCAGTTCGAACTCGTCGAGTTTGAACTCCATGCGCCGGTGCACTATGGGTGTGTGTTGCATAACTATCCTTTCAAACGCAGGAAGCGGCTGCGGCCGGTTTGGCGGCCGCTGGCGCCGCGCGTTCCAGCCAGCGGGCGATCATGTCCGCCACTGCCGCCTGTTCATACAGGTTGACCGGGAAGGTGAATTCGAGCGTGGTGGTGTCATGGATGCGCGATACCCCGACATGGATGAAGGTCGTGGTGGTGCCCAGCGATACCGCGCTCAGCCAGCGGCGCGTATGGGCGCCATCGACCTGGCCCAGGTTGGAAATGGTCATGAGCGGATCCAGCATGACTTCGCCCTTGCCTTGCAACAGCAAGGCAAACCGCCGCGCCAACCAGCTTGTCATGCGCGACTGCCCCGGCGACGACCATTGGAACAGGCGAATCAGGCCCAGCGGCGCGCCGGCGCGGACACGCCCGAACAATTCCGCCACCTGCGCCGCCAGGCGCGGGCCGCGCCGCACATAGCCGGTGATGACGCCCGTGTAATTGCCGGGGGCGCGCATCGGCGCACCGCATGCCGGATGCAGGTCGGCAGCGACTTGAATGCCGAACCCGGGCGTGTCTGGGCAGCATTCCAGGACGTGCGCCGCCAGTTGCCTGGTCAGCGCCTGCGTATAACTTTCGCCGTCGCGGCGCGTGCCGATCAATTGCGCCACCTGCCGCTCCGTCAGCACATGGCGCACCACATGGTGGCGAAACGCCGATTCCGGCTGCGCCCGCCGCAATGGGGAGCGGCCGCGCAGGGCGCGCCAGCGCCATTGGGAGACCATGCCGTGCATCAGGGCCGGCAGCACGGCCGGCCCCGGTGGAGGTTCGGCCGGCGCCGGCACCGCCGGCGCCGCCGCACTGTCGGCCATGGCATCGAGCTGGCGGAAGAACTGTTCGACCCACCAGTAGCCGGCACGGCCGTTGGCAAATGTATGGTCGACACGGAATTCAACCCGTCCCGCCTCCCACGCGGTCAGCCGCAGCGGCAGCGCGGCATCGCCCGCGGCCACGGGCCCGTGGCCGCGCAAGGCCGCGCAGGCCTGCTCCAGCGCCGCGCGCCAGGCCGGTTCCGGCCGCGCGCTCCAGTGCCATCCATTGCCGCTACGCTGGCGCACCAGCTGCAGTTCCGGCCAGGCCGTCACCAGGCGCGCGTAGGCGGCCAGCGCCTGTTCCAGCGGCGCGGCGCGCGCCAGGTCGCCGACAATCACGATGTCGGTCGGACAACCCAGACTGTCGAGCGCCATGAAATAAGCGTCACCGGCCTGGCGTACCAGTTCAGCGGAGAATTGCATCGGTCTTCCTTTCATGATCCATCCATTCCATGTCCATGCCGCCCGCGCCGGCCAGCAGCGCACGCCGCGGCGCGGCGCATACCACGTCCAGCCGGCCGAACGGCCCGGCCGACGCAACGTGCGCGCACCAGCCCTGTGGCGCCGGCGCGGCGGCCAGCCACA
>NZ_WKJJ01000026.1 GCF_009674485.1 Pseudoduganella rivuli
TCAAGGAAGATACACCCTTGACCCCGGGCCAGTCGGCGAATAGGCGGAGCACAGTTTGGAAAGAATTTGCTGACGTACCTGGACAAACTTCATAGAAGGGCGGCTTGGTTTCATCAAGCCGCCATGCCCGCACCGCGATAACTCCCGCCACCAGCCGTGGGAGTTTCAACAGCCACAAGTTTTGGAGTATCCTGAGCGCCTTTCCGACTTCGCTCAGGATATCCCCATGCTGCCTCATCGTTTCGCGATCCCGGTACTTGCCGCCAGCCTGCTGGCCAGTCCCCTCACCTTCAGCCCGGCACAGGCAGCGCCGGCAAACACCACCGCGCAACAAGCCGGTCCCGCCCAGCGCCAACTCGCCTTGCTGGCCAAGGAATTCCACGTGGCGCGCGCCCGCTTCGACCCGCTGCTGTTCGCCACCGCCAACGGCGACAGCCGCTACAACGACCAGATCGGCATGGCCATCTCCCCCGCCGTGCGGGAAAAGCAGTTCTCGGTCTACCGCCACATGCAGGCGCGCCTGGCCGGCATCCCGCGGGCCACGCTGGCCGCGCCCGACCAGATCACGCTGGACTTGCTGGCCTATGAGCTGGACGCGGCCCTGGCGCTGGCGCCGTTCCCCGAACACTTGCTGCCGCTGAACCACTTCGACAACATCCCCAGCACCTTGGCCAACTACGCGGGCGGCACCGGTTCGCAACCGCTGGGCACCGTCAAGCAATATCAGGATTACCTGAGCCGCGTGCGCCAACTGGCGCCGTGGATCGACCAGGCCATAGCCAATATGCGCGAAGGCATCAAGCAAGGCGTCGTGCAGCCGAAGACCATCACGCAAGCCATGCTGCCGCAAATGGCGGCGCTGCGCAGCGCCACGGCTGACAGCAGCGTGTATTACTCGCCGATCAAGCGCATGCCCGCCACCTTCGGTACGAAAGACAAGGCTCGCCTGGCGCGCGATTACCGCGCGGCCGTGGACCAGTTGAACCCCGCGCTGGAACGCCTGGTGCGCTTCCTCGAATCGGAATACCTGCCCGCCAGCCGCGACAGCACGGGCTGGAGCGCGCTGCCGAACGGCGCCAAGTGGTATCAGGCCCGCATCAGCGACAGCACCAATTTGCCACTGACGCCGCAGGCGGTGCACGAGCTGGGATTGAAGGAAGTGGCGCGCATCAGCGGCCAGATGCAAGGCTTGATGGGCAAGCTGGGTTACGAAGGCCCGGCGCAAGCCTTCCCGCAATGGGTGCGCGACCAGAAGCAATTCAAGCCCTTCACGACGGAAGCCGAAGTGCTGGACGCCTACCGCAAGCTGTACGACACGGTGCAAACCAAATTGCCCGCGTATTTCAGCCTGGTGCCGAAATCCAAACTGGTGGTGGACCTGGAACCTGAACTGACGCGCGCCACCGCATCGGACCACTACACGCCGCCCGCCGCCGACGGTTCGCACCCGGGCGTGTTCTGGGCCGTCGTCAACGATCCGAAAGATTACAGCCGCACCGGCATGGCCAGCCTGCTGCTGCACGAAGGCGTGCCAGGTCATCACTTCCACGCGGCGCTGCTGAAGGAAATGCCGCTGCCGGACTTCCGCATGTTCAGCACGGAAAACCAGAACAATGCGGCGTATACGGAAGGCTGGGCGCTGTATGCGGAAACGCTGGGCAAGGATTTCGGCCTGTATGACGACCCGGTGTCGTACTACGGCCATCTGAACGCGGAAATGCTGCGCGCCGTGCGCCTGGTGGTCGACACCGGCATGCATGCGCTGGGCTGGAGCCGCGAAAAAGCCATCGCCTATATGGTCGAGACGCTGGGCGTGTCCGAAGCGCGGGCGAAAAACCAGGTCGAACGCTATATGGTATGGCCGGCGCAGGCGCTGAGCTACAAGATCGGTTCGCTGCAAATACTCGCCTTGCGCGACAAGGCGCAGCGTGAACTGGGCGGCAAATTCAGCTACCCGGCATTCCACGCGGTGATCCTCGGCGACGGCACGTTGCCACTGCCGATCCTGGAGGCACGCGTCAACGAGTGGATCGCGCGCAGCAAATAATCCGCTATGCCGCCTCCCTTTGATAACTGCGGGAGGCGGCCAGCAGGCTGCGCGTGTACTGATGACTGGCCCCGCCCGTGCGCAATAACTCGCTGTCCAGCGTATCGACGATGCGGCCCTGCTGCATCACGGCCAGCCGGTGGCACATGTGCACCACCACGCCCAGGTCGTGCGTCACCAGCAAATACGTCAAACCCTCCCGCAGCCGCAACTCTTCCAGCAGATTCAGGATCTCCGCCTGCACCGACACGTCCAGCGCGGACGTCGGTTCGTCCAGGAGCAGGATGCGCGGCGACAGGATCAATGCCCGCGCAATCGCCACGCGCTGCCGCTGCCCGCCCGACAACTGGTGCGGATAGCGGAAACGGAACGAGGGATTCAAGCCCACCTTGACGAGCATGTCGCACACGCGGTCGTCGATGTCGCCGATGCCGTGGATCTTCAACGGTTCCGACAGGGCCGTGTCGATGGTATGGCGCGGATGCAGCGAGCCATACGGGTCCTGGAACACCATCTGCATCAGCCGGCACCGTTCGCGGTCGATACGGTGGCCGAGTTCCTGGCCGTCGATGCGCATGGCGCCCTGCCAGTGCGTATGCAGTCCCGCCAGGCAGCGCAGCACCGTGCTCTTGCCGGAACCGGATTCGCCCACCAGCCCGAACACTTCCCCTTCCTTCACGTCGAAACTCACGTCATGCAGCACTTGGTGGTCGCCAAACGACAGCGCCAGCCGGTCTACGGTAATCATGCTTGGTCTCCTGTTATTGCGTCAGCCAGCTGGGGTCGCGCCGCAGCACCGGCAGCACGGGGCGCTTGACGTCGATATCGGGCAGCGCGGCCAGCAAGCCCCGCGTGTACGGGTGCTGCGCACGGTCCAGGTCCGCCGCCGCAATGGTTTCCACCACGCGGCCCGCGTACATGACCAGCACGCGGTCGCAAAAACTGCGCACCAGGTTCAAGTCGTGGCTGATGAAGATCAGCCCCAGCCCCCGCTCTTCCACCAGTTCGTCCAGCACGGACAGCACTTGCGAACGCACCGACACATCGAGCGCCGACGTCGGTTCGTCGGCAATCACCACTTCCGGGTTCGGAATCAGCATCATGGCAATCATGATGCGCTGCCCCATGCCACCGGAAATTTCATGCGGATACAAGTCGTACACGCGCTGCGGGTCGCGGATGCGCACCTTTTCCAGCATGGCGATGACCCGCTCCCGCACCTCGGCTTTCGACACCTTCTGGTGCACCAGCACCGCTTCGGCGATCTGGTCGCCCACCCGCATCACGGGATTGAGCGAGTACTTCGGGTCTTGCATGATCATCGACATGCGCCGCCCGCGCAGGGCGCGCATCTGCTTTTCATCGGCGCGCAGCAAATCCACGTCGCCAAAGCGCAGGGTGCGCGCCTCGATGCGGGCGCTGGCCGGGTGCAGTTTCAACAGCGCGCGGCCCACGGTGGATTTGCCGGAACCCGATTCGCCGACAATCGCCAGCTTTTCCTTGCCCAGTGTGAACGAGACGCCGCGCACGGCGTCGACCATGCCGTCGCGCGTGGCGAAGCGCACGCGCAAATCGTCCGCCTGCAGTTTTATGTCCATATTCAACATGTTCTCCTCAGCTGCGCGGATCGAAGATATCACGCAAGCCATCGCCCAGCAGATTGAAGGCCAGGCTGACCAGCATGATGGCGGCGCCCGGCATGGCGACCAGCCACCAGCACTCCATCATGTAGCGCCTTCCGGCTGAAATCATCGCGCCCCATTCCGGCGACGGCGGCTGCGATCCCAGGCCGAGAAAGCCCAGGCCCGCCGCCGTCAGGATGATGGACGCCATGTTCATCGTCAGCCGCACCAGCACCGACGATAAGCACAGCGGCGCGATGTGGCGCACCAGGATGCGCATCGGCGACGCGCCCTGCAATTGCACGGCCGCGATAAAGTCGGCCTTGCGCAGCGAGCGCGTTTCCGCGCGCGCCAGCCGGGCGATCGGCGGCCACGCGGTCAGGGCGATGGCAATCACCGCGTGTTCCAGCCCCGGTCCCAGCGCGGCCACGAAAGCCAGCGCCAGCACCAGGCTGGGGAAGGAAATGAAGATATCGGTGATGCGCATGAACAGCGTGTCGACCCAGCCGCCGAAGTAGCCGGAGGCGGCGCCCACAGCCAGCCCGACCGGGCCCACCACGACCGTCACCAGCGCCACGATGTACAGCGTGGTGCGGGCGCCATAGACTAGGCGGCTGAACGTGTCGCGTCCATATTCATCGGTGCCGAACCAGTGCGCGGCGCCCGGCGCCTGCAAGGTGGCATATAAATCCTGGCGCAGCGGATCGTGGGTGGCGATCCACGGCGCGCACAGCGCGGCCGCGACCAATAGCACGACGACGATCAGCCCGGCCAGGGTCATGGGATTGCGCAGCAAATGGTGCAGCGCGCGGCGCACGGTTTCCTGCAGCGCCGAGGCGGCAGAGTCCGCGACGGCAGGGACGGCGGGAGCGGCGGGAGGTTGGGACATGGCAGGTGTCAGCATCAGTGCATCCGTGGGTCAAAGACCTGGTACAGGGCATCCGATACGAGATTGAGCGTGACGAAGATGACGCCGACCAGCAGCACGCACCCCATGACGGAATTCATATCGCCCAGCAGCAGGCTGTTGGTTAAGTATTGGCCGAAGCCGGGCCATGCAAACACGGTCTCGATCAGCACCGCGCCTTCCAGCAAGCCGCCGTAGGCCAGCGCGACGATGGTCAGCAATTGCACCAGGATGTTGCGGAACGCATGGCGCCAGATGACGGCCGCTTCCGACAAGCCCTTGACGCGGGCGGCCAGGATGTATTCCTGCGACAGTTGCGCCAGCATGAAGCTGCGCGTCATGCGGCTGATGTAGGCCATCGAATGCAGCCCCAGGATGCAGGCCGGCAGCACAATGTGCTTGACGCTGCTGGCAAACGCTTCCCAGTTACCGGACAACAGCGTGTCGACCAGCAGCAGGCCCGTCACGCGGGGAATCGCGCCATCGAACGCCAGCGCGATGCGGCCGGAGCCGCCGGCCCAGCCCAGCCACGCATAAAACACCAGCAAGCCCATCATCGCGAACCAGAACACGGGCGTCGAATGGCCGGCCAGGCTGATGACGCGCACCACGTGGTCGCCCAGGCGGCCGCGCCGGCTGGCCGCATAGACGCCCAGCGGCACGCCCAGCAAGGTGCCGACAATGATCGCCAGGGTGGCCAGTTCCACCGTGGCGGGGAACACGCGGGCAATGTCGGCGCTCACCGCATTGCCCGTCAACAGCGACGTGCCCAGGTTGCCCTGCGCCAGCTCACCCAGGTAGTGGCTGAATTGCACCAGCATCGGCCGGTCCAGCCCCAGTTGCGCTTCCACCTGTTTATACGTCGACGCGTCCGCATCAGGACCGACGATCGCCAGCACCGGGTCGATCGGCATGACGCGGCCGATAAAGAACGTCAGCACCAGCAATCCCAGCAAGGTCGCCGCGGTACTCAGCAGGCGCGTGCGCCAGGCGCCCGCCCCCTTCTTCAATCCACTCATGGCTCAATCCTTATAAACATCGCGCAGCAAGGTGGTGGCAGACGGATGCCCCACGTAGCCATGCACGCGGCGGCTCAGCACCACCGTATCGACCATTTGCGCGATCGGCTGGATCGCGCCCACCTCGCGGTCATACAGTTGCTGCACTTCGCGGTACATGGCCAGCTGCTTTTGTTCGTCCCGCTCGCGCACGGCCTGCTCGATCAGGCGGTTGATGTCATCGTCGTGGAACGACGTGCGCCAGCCCTGGAAGTTGGTCAGCCGGGCGGCGTCGCGGTTGTCCGGGTTGTACACCATGGCGCGCAGGTTGGCATGCGGATGCGGTTCCACGCCGCCGCCTCCCCTGCCCACGACGATTTCGAACTTGCGGTCGCGCATCGAGCCATACACCTGGTTGCCAGTACCGGGCAGGATGCTGGCGTCGATGCCCGCCTGCGCCAGCGTTGCCTGCAGCGCCGTGGCGATATTGATCATCGGCGGATCGGACAGCACGCGGATCGTGGTGCGGAAGCCATTCGGGTAGCCCGCTTCGGCCAGCAGCTTGCGCGCGCCCGCCACGTCCAGCTTGTAGCCGGGATCGGGCAAGGTCGCCGCCAGCCCGCTCATGACGGGACGCTGGTGCGGCACGCCGTAGTGCGGCATGATCGCCGTGTTGATGCCGTCATAGTCGATCAGCTTGCGCAGCGCCAGCCGCACGCGCTTGTCCGCGTATTTCGCGTCTTTCAGGCTCAATGCCACGTAATACGTGTTGCCCCGCTTGACCGGCTGAACGTCGACGCGGCCCACATGCTTCAGCGCTTCGATGTCGGGCGCCGCCATGCCTGCCGCAAGGTCGACGTCGCCGCGGTCGATCATGAAGCGCAGCGACAGCGATTCCGGCACGTGGCGCATCACCACGCGGCGCAATTTCGCCGGGCCGCGCCAGTAACCGTCGTAGCGGTCAAGCAGCATGGCATCCTTGGCGCGCCATTCCGTCAACGTGAACGGGCCGGAACCGGCGGCATGCGTCAGCAGCCACGCCGCGCCCAGGTCGCCGTTTTTCTGGTGCGCCAGCACCGTGTCGCGGTCCAGGATGGCGGAACTGACGGACGTGCCCAAGGTGTACAACACCATTTTCGGATCGGTCGGTTCCGGCAGCACGATGTGCAGGGTACGCGCATCGGGCGCGGTAATCAGCTGTTCGGCATTGGCCTTGCTGAAGCCATAGCTTTTCCATGGCGACGCCATGGCCAGGTTCAGTTTCAGCACGCGCTGCAGCGACCACGCCGCGTCGTGCGCCGTCAGCAGACGGCCGCTCTTGAAGCGAACGCCGTCGCGCAAGGTCAGCGTGAGGCTGTTGCGGTCCGGCGCAATTTCCCACTTTTCCGCCAGTGCCGGCTTGACGATGGTGAGATCGTGCGGATCCAGTTCCACCAGGTAGTCGTACAGGTTGGCCACCACGCCCAGCACATCGTTGCCGGTGGCGCCGGCCGGGTCGAGCGACAGCAGGTTGTTCATGTTCATGCCGATCACCAGCTGGCCGCGCGGCGTGGTTGCCTGCGCCGGCTGGCTGCACGTCATGGCGGCCAGCAGTGCCAGCCACGCGAACATCCACCTGAATGTCCGCCTGGTCCGCTGGATGAGATTTGCGAGTCCCATGCGGCCGCTCAGTAATTTTCCACCGTGCTGGCGGCGATGTAATCGAAATCGATGTCTTCGCCCAGGCCTGGCAATTGCGACAGGTGCACATAACCGTCGGCATCCATCGGGTCCGGCAGGTTGCGCAGGTAAGCCGGCGGTTCGTCGTAATTGAGGAATGGGTGCAGCAAGCCACGCTCATACCAGCTGCAATTCTTGATGGCCGCCGTCACCGCCAGGTTGGCCGCGCCATTGCCGTGCACTTCGCAATCCATGCCGAACGCTTCGGCCAGCGCCGCCACTTTCATGGTCGGCGTGATGCCGCCCACGCCCGGCACGCCGGCGCGCAGGATGTCGCAGGCGCCCGCCTGCGCCCAGTCGGCGCGCGTGTGGTATTTGCCGGAAATGGATTCCGGGCCAACGATGGGAATATCGAGCTGGCTGGCCAGCCAGGAATACGACGCCATGCTTTGCTCGTTCATCATTTCCTCGAACCACGCGAAGTTGAGCTTTTCCAGCGCGCGGCCGATGGTCAGCGCGTCGGTGCGGCTGTACCAATGATACCCGTCCAGCATCAAGGCGATGTCCGGGCCGACCGCTTCGCGCACGGCGGCGCACGCCTTGATGTCCATCGCCACGCTGGGCGCGAACGACACGGGCGGCATCCACGTGTGCAGCTTGATGGCCTTGTAGCCGCGCTCCACCAGCTTGACGGCAAAGGCGGCGTATTCGTCCGGTGTCGACAAGCCGCCTTTCAATTCATCGCCGCACATGGTGCTGCCATAGGCCGGCACCTTGTCGCGGTATGCGCCCAGCAATTTGTAGACCGGCATGTTCAGCTTGCGGCCCGCCAAGTCCCACAGCGCCTGCTCGAACACGGCCAGCGCGCGGTCGGTCAACTGGCCCGCGCTGCCGCGCTGCCAGTGCGCCAGTTCCTGCCACAGGCGTTCGCGGTCGAATGGATCCTGGCCGATCAACACCTTGCGGGCAAACGCTTCCAGCACATGGGGACGCACCACTTCGACGGGGCCGAAGGCATAGCCGCTGGTGCCGTCGTCGGCGGTGATGGTGACCATCGCCATGGTGGCGCGCTTTTCCGGGCCGGGGTGGGAATGGCCTGCGCTGTCGACGCTGCGCTTGGTCAGGTAGTGGAACACGGTGCCTTGTACACGTTCGATTTTCATTTGCTGCTTTCTCAGGAATAAAAAGAGCGGATGCGCCTTCACGCGTGGACAACTCACGCAGCGCACCCGCCAAAGGGCCGGTGCTTGCCGCTCGATCGGTGCTGCTTAAAAGTCGTAGCTGACGCGCGCGTTGTAGGCGCGGCCGATCGGGCTGGCGATGTTGTTGGCATACGCGGTGGAGTTCGAGTTGGTCACTGGCGGATTGGTGTCGAACAGGTTGCTGATGCCGAACGTGATCTGGGTGTGCTTGATGCCCTTGTACGACAAGGTCCAGTTCCACACCGAATACGGTTTGATGTCGCGGAAGTATTCCGGCGTGACGTTGTTCAAATCGTGGTAGCCGGTATTGAAGTTTTGCGTCAGTTGCGAGAACCAGTCTGCCTTCGCCCACGACATGCGCAAGGTGTGCTTCCAGCGGAACGTGTAGGTCGGGCTGGAGCTGACGTTGCCGGAGCCGACGGAGCCGAAGCGTCCCAGGTTGGAAATCCACGGGCCATCCTTCTCGTTCTGGTTTTCAAAGCGCGTCACGTACGTGCCTTCCAGGCCCACCTTGAAGTCGCCATACGCATGTTTCGGGAACGCGTAATTCCATCCCACGTCGATGCCGCTGGTGCGCAGGTCGCCCAGGTTCATCACGGTGTTTTTCACGTACGCCAGCGTGCCGTCCGGGTTGCGCACGAACAGGTCCGCATACTTGGCGGTGTTGGTGAAGATGGCGTTTTGCGGCAACTGGCCGATACTGTTGCGCACCTGGATATTGAAGTAATCCAGCGACAGCATCATGTTGCGCACCGGTTCGAGCACCATGCCCAGGGTCAGGTTGCGCGACTCTTCCGGCAGCACGTCCGGATTGCTGCCCTGCTGGATCGGCAGGAAAGCGTTGCACACCACCAGCGGATTGGCGCCCGCCACGGCTTTGCCCGTGCCGGCCAGGCCCATCGTGCCGGGGCACAGTTTTGGATCGTCCCAGCGGCTGGTGGTCAGCGCGGTGGCGCCCGGCAGGCGGTAGCCATAGCGGTCGAACAGGGTCGGCGCGCGGAAACCGGTGCTGGCCGAGCCGCGGAACATCAGCGTTTTCATCGGCTGGTAGCGGAAACTGGCTTTCGGGTTGACGGTATTGCCGAAGTCCGAATAACGGTCGGCCCGCACCGCCGCATTGAGATTGAGTTCGCTGGTCAGCGGCACGTCGATTTCCGCGAACGCCGCGCTGATATTGCGCTTGCCTTCCGCATAGCTGGGCAAACGGTTCTGGTAAGGCACGTTGATGACGCCATCGAGCGCCCTGTCGTCATTGGCGTCCGCGTGGTATTCGGCGCCGGTGGCGAAGGTCAGCGGGCCGCCGGCCAGTTGCATCAGTTCGCGCGTCAACGTCAGGTCGGCGCCCGTATAACGGTTGGTGGTGTGGCGGATCTGGCCGCCGTCGGCGGAAATGCTTTGCAGGTAAGCCAGGCCGGCCGCATCCTGCGCACCGAACGGATTGAGCGTGCCATTGCGTACGCCTTCCTGCAATTTCGGGCCATTCAGGTAACCCTGGCGGAACCACGAATCGCGCTGGCCGCGGCTGTAGATGTAGCCGAGGCGGTAATCCCACTGTCCCAGGCGCCCTTCGTCGGCCAGCACGAAGCGCGTCGCTTCCTGCTGGTCGCGTGCAATGGCCGGGCCCAGTTCCGCTACGCTCCACGACACGTTCAGGGTCGAACCGTTCAAGCCGGCGATGGCCGGCACGCCGGCGCTGCCGCCCGGATAGTACTTGCTGGCCGGCGTGATGGTGGCCACCGCGTTATTGAAGCCGACGGTGGTGGTGGGCGCACGCTGCGTCGTGATGTTTTCACGCGCATACAGCAATTCCGCCGTGACCGTATGGTCGTCCGACAGCCGCAAGGTGCCCTTGGTGAAGGCCGTGGTTTGCGAGTTGGCCGGCAAGGCCAGCACGTAGTAATTCGAATTGAGGATGCAGGTATTGCGGGTGGCCGGCATCGAGTACGGCGCCTTGCAGCCGCTGGCGTAATACGGGTTGCCCGTGATACCGGTGGATGGCGAAAACACGTTGGCCGGGAAAGCGTAGGTGCCGCTGGTGGCGCGCGGCGCGATGCCCAGCTGCGCCAGCAATTCCGGGCTGGACAGTTCCGGGCGGTCGTTCGAATCGAGCGCGCTGCGCTTGTGGGCATCGATGGTGGCGTACACGTTCCAGCCATCGGAGTCCAGCTTGCCCATGCCCCCCAGGATGCTGAGACGGTGTTCCTTGCCGCCGCCTGATTTTTCCGGCAGCACGGTTTGCGCCGTCACATTGACGCCGTTGTGGGTGCGCTTGGTGATGAAGTTCACCACGCCGCCGATCGCGTCGGTGCCGTAGGTCGACGACGCGCCGTCGCGCAGGATTTCCACGCGGCCCAGCGCGCTCATGGGAATCATGTCGACGTTGACGAAGCCATTGCTGAGCGGTTCGTTGACCATGCGGCGGCCATTGAGCAGCACCAGCGTGCGGTTGATGCCGATGCCGCGCATGTTCATATTGGTGCCGGCGCCGGCGGACGATGGCACGTTGGTGGCCCCCACCGGCAGCGACGTCACCACGTCGGCGATCGTGGTCAGCGCGGCATTGGCGAAATCGTCGGCTTTCACGGTCGACACGGGCAAGGCGTTTTCCGCTGCCACGCGCTTGATGGTGGAACCGGTGATTTCCACCTTTTGCATCGGCGCCTCGGCGGAAGCTTGCTGGGCCTGGGCCTGGGCCTGGGCCTGGCCGGCCAGCGCCAGCACGGCCAGCGCGATCGAGGTCATGCCGAGCCGGCTCGGCATGGCGGAAGAAACGTGGCTGCGGTCAACGCTGCGGCAAATTCGGCGGTACATGTTCTTGTCTCCTAGGGTTCGGATTCTGCGATCGTTAGGCGCGCGGTTCCGGCGCGGTGCGCCTGTCCGTTTTATGCGCCTCCGCCACCTGCTCTGGGTAGCGAGACTTGCCCCTGATGTTGTCATTGCACTTGCTGCCTTTGTTGTCGGTCGTCTGACAACTTGGAAGCAAGTATAATCACGACATTCCGAAAACGCAACCGGCGTTTTTCACCTCCGACAAGCGATCCATGGATTCCAGCCTCCCACTTGCCTCCCACAAACCCCGCTCACTGGCACAAGGCGTCGTCAACTATGTGGCGGAATTGATACGCGACAGCCGTATTGCACCCGGCGAAAAAGTCCCATCCGAAGCGGAAATCATCCGCGCACTGGGCGTCAGCCGCTCCGTGGTGCGGGAAGCCATGTCGCACATGCAGGCGGCCGGCATGGTGGAAACCCGCCAGGGCAAAGGCACTTTCGTGCTGGACCGTACGCCGCACACCATGGGGCTGGCGCTGAAGCACAACATGAGCAAGGAAGACGTGCTGTCGCTGCTGGAATTGCGCATCATGCTGGAGACGGAAGCCGCCGGCCTGGCGGCCACGCGCCGCAGCGACGCACAGTTGCAGCGCATCCGCGCCTGCCTGGACACCTTCCTCGCGCACTGCGACAAGCCCGGCAACACGGCCGCCGACGACACCCAGCTGCACCTGGCGATCGCCCAGGCGACCAACAACCCTTACCTGCTCGACGTGCTGACCCACATCCACAAGGAACAATTGCCACTGGCGCGGCAAGCCTCCGCCCACATCCCGCGCGACGCGCCGGAGGTGTACATCGCGCGCGTGCGCCAGGAGCACGAAGACATCGTCGGCACCATTGCGCGGCAGGATCCGGAATCGGCCCGCGCCGCCATGCGCACCCACCTCAGCAACAGCCGGGAACGCCTGCGGCGCGCACACGAACTGCACGAAGCCGGCCGCCGCTAACCACGCTTTCAAGCCGCCCCGCGCGGCTGTTTTTACACACCAACTCGTCAGACGTCTGATAGGTAAATCCAAAAAAAACGGCTTGCACAGGAAACCCGCGCAAGCCGTTTTCTGGAAATATTGCCGTTTCGATCAGGCTTTTGGCAAGCCCTGGATCACTTCGTCCCACGCCTGCGGCCTGGCCCGTTCGCGCACACCCAGGAATGCCACGGCCAGCTCCCCATCCTTGCCGAAAAACTCCACCGACGTGACGCCGGCGCGCCGTACCGCATAGCCGCTGTGGAACGCGCTGTCGCGCAAGCGCAGGCTGAAGCCGGGCGCTTGCGCGGTACAGGCGACGGTATCGCCCGCCACGTTTGCAATCAGGCCGGTGTACCGCTGCGTGATGCCGGCATTGCCGACCAGCACCATGATGGGCAGCCTGTGCCGGACCACGTCATCGAGCAGCCGCCGCACGGCATCGCCCCCAAGCTGGCGCGCCATGCCCGGCGGCGCCAGGCGCAGCGCCTGTTCGCGCGTGACGCCGAAGTCCGCCATGATGGCGCCGAACTGGCCAGGATCAGCCATGGTGAGCCACGCTTGCCGGAATTGCCGGATATCGATGGCGCTGTCCGGCTTTTCCTCCGCCTTGGCGGGCGCAGGCGCCGCCTCCAGCGACAGGCGCTGTTCCGGCGCGCGGAAATCCCGCGCCAGCATGTCGAACAAGCCGCCGGCCGCTTCATTGCGCAGGTAGAGCGTGTGCACGGCGTCACCGTGCGCATCGAAAAACTCCAGGCTGCGCGTGACGCTGCCGTCATTGCCGCGCCGCGTCACGGCGAAGGCATGGCGCCAGGCGTCAAAGTTGAAGTTCAAATCAATATCGCCGCCGACGTAGCCACCGGCGACATTGCGTCCCTGTGCGTCGCCGGCGGCGTCGCTGGCCGGGGCATCGCCTTCCCGCTCCAGGCGCATGGCCACGCCGGTCCGTTCCATGACAGCGAGCTCATTGCCGGTTTGCGCCATGATGTGACCGAAGTCCAGTGCGCGCCGCATGATGTCGCGCGCGGCGTTATTGGCGGTGTTCAGCAGTACCACGTTCGGCCCGATGGTCGCCGCCAGGGCGCGTGCGCCATCGCGGACGGGAATAAAGGGTGGCACGGCGTCGGGTGCTGCCGCGCGCGCAGGCATGGCGCGCGCCAGCAACAAGGCGCCGCTGCAAGCCAGCAGGCGGCGCCGTACAGGTTGTATGGTCATGGCACTCTCCGGTCGGGTTGGCGCCAGGCTGGCGCTATCCGCGCTCTCCGCGTGATCGGTGGCGGACGTTAAGACTTGGGTTTGGCGGGCGCAGCGGTGGCAGGCGACGCAGGCTGCACTGCCGGCGCCGGGGTCACGGCGCCCTGTGGCTTGGGCTGGTCCTTGCCGAGAATCTGTACAAAGATTTCATTTTGCTTGAGCATCGACAGCTCATAGCGGGCACGCTCTTCCACGGCGCCGGTACCGTCTTTCAGGTCGCGCACTTCGGATTCGAGCTTGGCATTACGGCTTTTCAGCGCGGCGTTTTTTTCCTGCGCGACGGACAGCTGGCCTTCCAGCTCGCGCACGCGCAGCCAGCCGCCCTTTCCCAGCCAGAGGGGATATTGGATCAGCAGCAGCAACGTTGCTAAAGCAAGGGTAATCAGACGCATATAGATTGCAAAGGAACTCGCGGCATACGCAGGGCGGCTTTTACAAAGCCGCCTCAGCGTCGCCGCGGTGCATGCAGGCGGCTTTGTAAAAGCCGCCCTACAGCTATTTACTTCAGGTTGTAGAACGCGTCGCGGCCAGGGTACGAAGCGATATCGCCCAGATCTTCTTCAATGCGCAGCAACTGGTTGTACTTGGCCATGCGGTCCGAACGGGACATCGAGCCGGTCTTGATCTGCAGTGCGTTGGTACCCACGGCGATGTCGGCGATGGTCGAATCTTCCGTTTCGCCCGAGCGGTGCGAGATCACGGCGGTGTAGCCGGCGCGCTTGGCCATTTCGATGGCGGCGAACGTCTCGGTCAGCGTGCCGATCTGGTTGATCTTGATCAGGATCGAGTTGGCGATGTTTTTCTGGATGCCTTCTTTCAGGATCTTGGTGTTGGTGACGAACAGGTCGTCGCCCACCAGCTGAACCTTGCCGCCCAACGCCTTGGTCAGCGTTGCCCAGCCATCCCAATCGCCTTCGTGCATCGCGTCTTCGATCGAGATGATCGGGTACTTGTCGCACCAGGTCGACAGCAGGTTGGTGAATTCTTCAGCGGACAGCACCAGGCCTTCGCCTTCCAGGTGGTATTTGCCATCCTTGTAGAACTCGGAGGCTGCGCAGTCCAGGCCCAGGGCGATTTGCGTGCCTGGCTCGTAGCCGGCTTCTTCGATGGCCTGGATGATCAGCTTGATGGCTTCCTCATGCGAAGCCAGCGATGGGGCGAAACCGCCTTCATCGCCCACTGCCGTGCTCAGGTTTTTCTTGTGCAGGATTTTCTTCAGCGTGTGGAACACTTCCGCGCCGTAGCGGATGGCTTCCTTGAACGATGGAGCGCCGACCGGGATGATCATGAATTCCTGGATGTCCAGGTTGTTGTCGGCGTGCGCGCCGCCGTTGATCACGTTCATCATCGGCACAGGCAATTGCATCGCGCCCGAACCGCCGAAGTAACGGTACAGCGGCAGGCCGGCTTCTTCAGCGGCAGCCTTGGCCACGGCCATCGAGACGGCCAGCATCGCGTTCGCGCCCAGGCGCGATTTGTTTTCGGTGCCGTCCAGGTCGATCAGCGTACGGTCCAGGAAGGCTTGCTCATTGGCGTCCAGGCCGATGATGGCTTCCGAGATTTCCGTGTTGATGTTTTCGCAGGCTTGCAGCACGCCCTTGCCGAAGTAGCGCTTGGCGTCGCCGTCGCGCAGTTCGATGGCTTCGCGCGAACCGGTCGATGCGCCCGACGGCACAGCGGCGCGGCCCATCACGCCCGATTCCAGCAGCACGTCGCACTCGACGGTCGGATTGCCGCGCGAGTCGATGATTTCACGGCCGATGATGTCTACGATTGCACTCATGTGTATCTCCAAACGAAGTTAAAAGCGAAAATCTGAAATGCGTAGGGCGGGTTTTACAAACCCGCCTGCATGCGGTTCGACGGCTCATGGCGGCTTTGTCAAAGCCGCCCTACGTGCTCACCGTCCCCGCAAAAAATTGTTGCAAGGGTAACAGAGGTAGCCCGGATGTGGAAGCGGGCCCGGCGTACTGTATATACGCCGGGCCCGCCCCGGTAAATCATGTCACCACATCAATTGAAGCTGTTTTCCAGGAAACCGGCTTTCTTCGTGATGCGGTCCAGCTCGATCAGCACGGACAGCAAGTCTTTCATGCGTCCCAGCGGCACCGCGTTCGGGCCGTCCGACAGGGCCGTGGCCGGCGTCGGGTGGGTTTCCATGAACAGGCCGGCGACGCCCACGGCAACTGCCGCGCGCGACAGCACCGGCACCATTTCACGCATGCCGCCCGACGACGTGCCGTTCCCGCCCGGCAGCTGCACCGAGTGGGTGGCGTCGAAGACGACCGGCGCGCCGGTGTCGCGCATGATGGCCAGCGAACGCATGTCGGACACCAGGTTGTTGTAGCCGAACGAAGCGCCGCGCTCGCACGCCATGAAGTTATCTTCGTTCAAGCCCTTGGCGCGTGCAGCGGCGCGGGCCTTGTCGATGACGTTTTTCATGTCGCCAGGCGCCAGGAATTGGCCCTTCTTGATGTTGACCGGTTTGCCGGACTGCGCGCAGGCCGTGATGAAATCGGTCTGGCGGCACAGGAAGGCCGGCGTCTGCAACACGTCGACGACGGACGACACGGCTTCGATCTCTTCGATCGAGTGCACGTCGGTCAGTACCGGCACGCCCAGGTCGCGTTTCACGTCGCCGAGGATTTCCAGGCCCTTGTCCATGCCCGGACCACGGTACGACGTGCCCGACGAGCGGTTCGCCTTGTCGAACGACGACTTGTAGATGAACGGGATGCCCAGTTCAGTGGTCATCTCTTTCAATGCGCCGGCCGTGTCGAATGCCATCTGGCGCGATTCGATCACGCAGGTGCCGGCGATCAGGAAGAACGGCTGATCGAGGCCGACGTCGAAACCGCACAGTTTCATGCTGCATCTCCTTCAACTTGCACCGCGTGCAAGTGGCCGCCACGGGCAGCCTTGTTGGCCAGCGCCGCCTTGATGTACGACGTGAACAGCGGGTGGCCGTCGCGCGGGGTGGATTTGAACTCCGGGTGGTATTGCACGCCCATGTACCACGGGTGCGCGTTGGCGCCAGTGCGTGGCAATTCCATGATTTCGCACAGGTCTTCGGTCGGCGTACGGGCCGCCACCACCAGGCCGGCGGCTTCCACGCGGCCCAGGTACAGGTTGTTGGCTTCGTAGCGGTGACGGTGACGCTCGGTCACGACGCTGCCGTAGATCTCGGCGGCCAGCGTGCCCGGTTTCACGGCGCACGCCTGCGCGCCCAGGCGCATGGTGCCGCCCAGGTCGGATTTCTCGTCGCGCTTCTCGACCTTGCCGTCCAGGCCTTGCCATTCATCGATCAGGGCGACCACTGGCTGGTCGGTTTCCGGTTCGAATTCGGTGGAATTGGCGTTGGTCAGGCCGGCCATGTGGCGCGCGTATTCGATCAGCGCCACTTGCATGCCCAGGCAGATGCCCAGGTAAGGGATCTTGTTTTCACGGGCGAATTGCGCCGCCTTGATCTTGCCTTCCACGCCGCGCTTGCCGAAGCCGCCCGGTACCAGGATGGCGTCGTACTGCGACAGGCTGGAGGCGCCGTTCGCTTCGATCTCTTCCGAGTCGATGTACTCGATGTTGACGCGTGCTTCATTGTGGATGCCGGCGTGACGCAGCGCTTCGGTCAGCGACTTGTACGATTCCGTCAATTCCACGTATTTGCCGACCATGCCGATCGACACTTCCGCTTTCGGGTTTTCCAGCGTGTAGATCAACTTGCTCCACATCGACAGGTCGGCCGGCGCCGGGTTCAGGTCCAGCGCTTCGCAAATGATCGCATCCAGGCCCTGGTCGTGCAGCATTTGCGGCACTTTGTAAATGGTATCGACGTCCCACACGGAAATCACGGCGCGTTCTTCGATGTTCGAGAACAGCGAAATCTTCGCGACTTCGTCTTCCGGAATGCGGCGGTCGGCGCGGCACAGCAGCGCGTTTGGCGAAATGCCGATTTCACGCAGCTTTTGCACCGAGTGCTGGGTCGGCTTGGTTTTCAGTTCGCCGGCCGAAGCAATGTACGGCACCAGGGTCAGGTGCACGAACGCGGTATTCTTGCGGCCTGCACGCAGGCTCAGTTGACGCGCGGCTTCCAGGAACGGCAGCGATTCGATGTCGCCGACGGTGCCGCCGATTTCGCACAGGGCGACATCGTAGCCTTCCGCGCCACGGCGGATGTAATCCTGGATTTCATTGGTGATGTGCGGGATCACCTGGACGGTCTTGCCCAGGTATTCACCACGGCGCTCCTTGCGGATCACGGATTCGTAGATCTGGCCGGTGGTGAAGTTGTTCACCTTGCGCATGCGGGTGGAGATGAAACGCTCATAGTGGCCGAGATCCAGGTCGGTCTCGGCGCCATCATCGGTGACGAACACTTCACCGTGCTGCATGGGGCTCATGGTGCCCGGATCGACGTTAATATACGGATCCAGTTTCAGCATGGTGACTTTGAGGCCGCGCGATTCGAGGATCGCGGCGAGGGAGGCGGCGGCAATCCCTTTACCAAGGGAAGACACAACGCCGCCGGTGACGAAGACATATTTGGTCATGGGCAGATCGGGTGCCGGTCGGCACGATGCGGGAAATTAAAATTATAGCCTAAAGTTGGGTCTTCTTCATCCCTACGTCCGGAAAAAACCTGTTATCAGCCTGCAAGCATAAGTAATTTGGCAATGTTGACGGTCGGTGGCGCATCGCACAGAGTTGTCTGGTCTTCTACAAGACAATAGAGCTTTAGACCAGGAGGACACCATGAGCTACTCTGAACGCGATGCCTACGGCATGTATGTCGACACCGGCCATCAAGGCCCTGGGCCGGCCCTGATGGGCGCCGACACGCTGATCGGCGACCACGTCCACAACCTGCAAAACGAGCACCTTGGCACCATCAAGGAAATCATGCTCGACATGCAAACCGGCATGGTTGCTTACGTCGTCATGGCCAGCGGCGGCGTGCTGACCCTTGGCGAAAAACTGTTCGCCGTGCCCTGGGAAGCACTGACCCTCGACACCGCCAACAAGCGCTTCACCATGGACATCAGCAAGGAGCGCATTGAAAACGCGCCCGGCTTCGATGCCGACCACTGGCCGGACATGGCCAACCAGGCGTGGATGACGGAAGTACACCGGTATTACCAGACCGGCGCCGCATCCCGCTAACGCAACCACCATAGGGCGGTTTTGCCAAAGGCAAAGCCGCCATGCCGGCGCCGCCACGCGCGGTTGAGAACCCGCGCACAATAGACATCCAGCAACAATATCAAAAAAATAATTTGATGCTAGCATTGCAACTTCCTGTCTTCCAGGGAACTTGCAAATTGCTATGACCAAGACCCAATCCGCCCTCGATGTCGCCCAGGCCCTGCTCGGCATCAGCCAGAATAACCGTCTGCTGCGCCTGTCCTTTCCCAACGAGGATGGTCCGTACGCGCTGCTGCTGCCGAACCGCCTCGATGCCGACGAAGCGCTGTCGCGCGATTTCAGTTTTACCGTCGAAGTGCTGTCGGAAAATGCCCGGCTGGCGCTGAAGGACGTCGAGGGGAAAATGGTCACCATTTCCCTGGTGCGCGAAGACGGCACGCTGCGCTACTTCAACGGCTACGTATTCGAATTCGCGCTGACCCGCACCGATGGCGGCTTTGCGTTTTACCGCATGCAGCTGGGTCCGTGGCTGGCCTACCTGCGGCTGCGCCGCGACTATTACCTGTTCCATGGCAAGACCGTGCAGCAGCAAACCGCGGAAATCTTTGCCGACTATCCGTTGCCGGACTGGCAAACCCGGCTGCACGGCGACGACCCGGTACTGACGGACGCCTGCCAGGCGGCGGAAACCGACTACAACTACGTGCACCGGCGCTGGGAACAGCGCGGCTGGCATTACTGGTATGAACACCGCGCCGACGGCCACACGCTGGTCCTGTCGGACGACTCGACCGGCGCCGATCCCATCGACGGCGTGCCTACCATTGCCTTCCAGCGCGAAGCGGGGGCGCTGGAAGACGACGCGATCGGCGACTGGTCGCCGGTGCGGCGCATCGTGCCGGCCAGCGTGGCGCTGTCCAGCTTTGACTTCAAGGCGCCCCGCCCGCAAAGCGCGACCTTGCCCACCATCCACCAGCAGGGCGACGTGCCGCAGCTGGAAGTGTATGAATACACGGGCGCCTACGGTTTTTCCGCCGGCGACGACGGCAATGCGCTGGCGCGCCGGCGCATGGAGGAAATCGAAGCGGGCGGCAAGCGCTTCGAGGCGGCCGGCAACGACCGCACCGTGCAGCCGGGCCGCTGGTTCCAGCTGACCGGCCACTTCGACATCGACCCGGACGGCAGCAACAGCCAGGACAGCGAATTCCTCATCGTGCAGGCGCGCCACAGCGCCAGCAACAATTACCACGCCAACGGCAGCCAGCCGGCCCAGTACAGCAACACGCTTACGTGCCTGCGCAAAACCATCCCGTGGCGCCCCGGACGGGGCTACAACAGCAGCGAACCGAAACTGTACGGCCTGCAAACGGCCACTGTCGTGGGACCGGCCGGCGAAGAAATCCACACCGATGAATACGGCCGCATACGGGTGCAATTCCACTGGGACCGTGAAGGACAATTCGACGACAAGAGTTCGGCCTGGGTGCGCGTGGCCACGCCGTGGTCCGGGTCGAACTTTGGCATGACGTCGATTCCCCGCATCGGCACCGAAGTCATCGTGCAATTCCTGGACGGCAATCCCGACCGACCACTGGTGACGGGCATGGTGCCGAATGCGCAAACCATGCCGCCATGGACGCTGCCGGACAACAAGACCCAGAGCGGCATCCTGTCGCGCTCGACGCCGGGTGGCGCCTACGGCAACGCCAACGCGATCCGCTTCGAAGACAAGAAAGGCGCCGAGCAACTGTGGCTGCATGCGGAAAAGGACCAGTTGACGGAAGTCGAGCACGATGAGGACAAGTGGGTCGGCAACGACCGCCGCAAGACCATCGACCACGACGAAACCAGCCATATCAAGCATGACCGCACCGAGACGGTGGACCACGATGAAACTATCACGGTGCATAACGACCGCAAGGAGCGGGTCGACCATAACGAGACCATCAGCATCGGCGATAACCGGACCGAGGATGTGGGGAAGAATGAGACCATCGATATTGGCGGCACGCGTAATGTCACCATTGGCCATTTGAAGATCGAAACCGTGGGCCTGGCGAAAATCGTCAGCATCGGCGGCGCGTACCAGACTTCGGTGGGTGCGGCCATGAATACCACGGTGGCGCTGATGCAGGCCGAGCAGGTTGGCTTGTCCAAGACCGTGACGGTCGGCCAGAAAATTTCGTTTACCGCGGGCGAGGAATTCCGCATCGAAGTCGGCGCCAGCACGTTCGTCATGCGCCAGGACGGCCGCATTGAAATCTCGGGCAAGGAAATCATCATCCGTGGCTCGAAGAAGGTGGAATTGCACGGCGACGACGTCGACACCAATCCGGAAGGCTGACCGTGGAATTTCCAGCCATTCCCAGCCTGCGTTTCGATAACCGCACCGGGTTCGATGCGCTGCACTTTGACACGGTCGATCAGAACGGCGTGGCGTTCCATGTGATCGCCGCCAAGACCGCGTATGCGCTGCGCCCCGGCGACGCTCCCGGGCAGGCGCTGCTTATCCCCGTCGACGAAGCGGCCCTGCTGCACGTCACCGATGTCCATCATGGCGACGACATCGAACAGAGTGTGCGCTATGAAAACGACCTCGCGCCCTACAAGCCGCTGTGCGACATCGTGGTCGTGGGCGACGCCCATCCGCCGGCCGGCGCCGCCGCGCCCTGGTTCGATGTCTCGCTGCGCGTGCAGCGCCCCGACCTGCCGCCAAGGCTGCCGGAACGGCCGCATCCGCTCAATCCGTGGCAACCGCTGTCGCCCGAGGTCTACCAGCAATGGCAGCGGGAACTGGCTGCCGCGGAACGCACACCGCAGCCGGGTGAAGTCCTCGTGGACAAAACATTGCGCGTCCACGGCGAACGCCGGTTGCACCGGCACGCGGCGCCGCTGCGCTGGCTGCAGGGCACGCCATGGCGCCTGGGCAGCGCAGCGGCCAGTTCACGGGTACCGCTGCGCTATGAATATGCGTTTGGCGGCGAATGCCGGGTGGAAGCTGCGGATGCGTTTGCGGCGCAGATTCCCGATCAGCACAAGCTGACGCGGGAACAGCAGGCCGCCTATCCTGGCACGAACAACCCGCCCATCGCCCATGATGCGTGCCACGGCAATCCGGTCGGCGCGGGTTTTACGCGCGACTGGTATGTGCAGGCCAGCGGCATCGCGTCGCTGCCCGCGCCACGGATCGAATACCCCGCCATGCCTTTCACGGCAAAGGCCTTCTGGCAATCCGCCTGCGGCAATGAACCGTTTACGGTAGCCGGCATGGGCTATGTCGGGCGCGGCTGGCTGCCGCGCCGCAACCTGATCGGCCATGTCGACATCAAGCGCACCTGGCACGACGACGATATTCCACTGCTGCCGAAGGATTTCGATTTCCGCTACTGGAACGGCGCGCCGGCCGACCAGCAATGCCCGCACCTGGAAGGGGGCGAACGGTTTGTGCTTGTTAACCTGTGCGCCGCCGATGCCGGCTATGCCGGCGCGGATGCCGATGGTAACAGCGTCGTGTCCTTCACGTTGCCGCGACAGGCGCTGTTCGCCCTGACGGCTGGCGCGGACGGCGTGGTATCCGCCCTGCCCCTGGCCATCGATACCGTCGTCATCGATCTTGACAATGCACAGGTGGACCTGACCTGGCGGCTCGCCATCGTCGCCGACGGCGCCTTCGACGAAGCGCGGCTGCACCATGCCGCGACGCCGGAAGCGCTGGCACGCCTGCACGAATTGACCACGTCCGCCGCCGCCCTCAGCTGAATTATCCATGGCCCACGAAACCGTCACCAAATCCCAGCGCTTTTACTGCGTCAGCGTCACGCCCGATATCTGCAAGACCCAGGTCGGCAATTCCGTCGTCCCGATTCCGTACACGATCACCGGCGAATTCAAGGATGCGCAGGACGTGTCGCGCTCGGTCAAGATGCACAGCGAACCCGCTTTCCTGTACGGCAAAAGCTTTATCCCGGCCGTCAAGGGCGATGAGCGCGGCACGCTGGGCGGCATCAAGAGCGGCACCTACCTGAAACGCGCGCAGCCCAAGGACAAGAGCTCCACCAAGGGCGCCAACGGCACGCAAACGGTCCAGGAATCGCGCTTTATCTGGATGAACGACCGCAATACCATCGGCCGGATTTACGAACGCGGCGTGCAAGGCGCGCGAGCGCGCCTGCAAAAGCTGGCCGCCAGCGCCAGCGCCGAACTGAAGGATGCGGCGCAGCACTACAAGGACAATGTCTCGGCCGACATGCACGCGGCCGGCCAGAAAGCCATGGACACGGGCGGCGACATCGCGATGGGCAGCGCGGCGCTTGGCGCAACCGGGCTGGCCGTGGGCGCCACCGGCGTGGGTGCGCCCGTGGCCGCCGTCATGGAAGCCGGCGCCGCCGCAGGCGGCACTGTCGGTGGCGTCGTCGCCGGCACGGGTTATGCGGCCGACACCACCGCCACGGTACTGGACCATGCCGCCGACTATATCCTCACGGGCAAAGTGCCGCCGGTGCTGGGCACGCTGGGCGATATGGCCACGAATGCCGCGGAAAACCTGGTATTGAAAAAGGTCAAACGCATCCCCTTCGTGGACAGCCTGCTCAAGAAGTGGCTGCCCGCGAAGAAGGCCGCACCGGGTTCCACGCCGGCGCCGCCAAAGAAAGCCCCGGCCGCTGCAAAACCGGCGCATGGCGGCGGCGACAAGGATGGCCACGACGGCGGCAAGACCAAGCAAAAGAAGGAACCCAAGGCCGACAAGCCGTCCGATTGCTGCCCGAAAGACAGCGCCCCCGGCGGCAAGCCGGTGAAAAGCAACCACCCGGTGCATTACGGCACCGGCGAGGAAATTCTGCTGCAAACGGATTTCGTCATCGATGGCGCCGCGCCGCTGGACTGGACCCGCGTCTACCGCTCCGGCTCCGAATGCGAAGACTGGGGCTTGCTGGGCGCGCGCTGGTCCACGCCCTACACCAGTTCTGTTTCCATCTGCCCGCAGGGCATCGTGTACCACGAGGCCAGCGGCCGCGCGCTGCGCCTGCCGCTGCTGGCGGTGGGCCAGCAGCACGACCATCGCGGCGAAGGTTTTACGCTGCGGCGCGACAGCGACCAGCAAGTCTCGCTCACCTGGCGCGACGGCAGCACCGATACCTTTATCGCCGGGCCGGATGGATGGCTGCCGCACGGCTACGACGGCGTCAATGCGATGCTGGCGCCGCGTGCGCCGGTCCGCGCGCATCGCTATTACCTGGCGCGCCGCACGGAGCGCGACGGCAAAGGCGTGACGATCGAGCGCCATCACGACGCCCGTCCCGGCGAAGTCTTGCTGCGCATCCGCACCGACGAGGGCACGACGATCGAAGCACTGCGCGACGGCTACCTGCCGGTCGAGCTGGGGACCGAGCCGCAAGCGGCGGCGCCGCGCATCGGCCGCGTCGAGCAAGTGCTGCCCGACGGCACCCGCCTGTGCCACGCGCGCTACCGCTATGAAGCCGACCTGCCCGACCTGATCAGCGCCACCGCACCCGCCGATTCCTTCGAAGCGCTGCCGCTGCGCTGCGGCCTGGTGGAGCAAACCAATATCGCCGGCCAGTCGCGCGGCTATACGTATCTGCACCATTTGCTGGTGCAATACACCACCTATGGCGGCTTTACCCACGGCCTCGAATGGGTGAGCCTGGCCTTCCTGCGCGAACGCTGGGCCGGCAACTTGCAGGCCGACGCGCAACTGGCCGCGCTCTGCCCCATCTCCACCGCCAACAGTTACCAGGCCCGCGCCGTGCGCACCACGACCGCCGATGGCCGCGACGAAGTGCGGATCGCCTATCTCGACGCGGACACCACCCGCGTCACGGAACCGGATGGCGGCGTGCTGGAATACCGCTTCAATGCGCAATGGCTGGCCACCGACGTTCACCGCATCCACCCGGATGGCAGCGCGCGTTCGCTGGGACGGCGCGAGTGGGACCGCGACGGCATGCTGCTGGCCGACATCGACGCCGATGGCGCGCCGACCCGTTATGGTTACGATGCGGC
Organism: Pseudoduganella rivuli; assembly: GCF_009674485.1. GTDB lineage: Bacteria > Pseudomonadota > Gammaproteobacteria > Burkholderiales > Burkholderiaceae_D > Rugamonas > Rugamonas rivuli_B. The sequence goes on from NZ_WKJJ01000026.1 coordinate 24,650, forward strand.
CGGCAACCTGACGTCCGTCACCGATGCGCAAAACCATGTCACGCGCATCGACTACAACGCGAACAATTTGCCGGTCGCCGTCACCGATGCGCTGGGCCACACCACCCGCAGCCGCTATGACGATGCGGGCCGGCTGCTGGAGCGCACCGATGCGCTGAACCGCAGCACGCGCTATGCCTACGATGGGCAAGGCCGCCTGTCGGCGGTGACGGATGCGCGGGGTGGCAACAAGCGGCTGGCCTACGATGCGGCGGGACGGCTGGCGTCCTACACGGATTGCTCGAACTTCACCACGCGCTACAGCTACGATGCCTTCGGCCGCCTGACGGCATTTACGGACGCCATCGGCAACACCACCGGCTATCACTACGATGCGCTGGGGCGCATGGTGCGGATCGATTATCCGGACCGGACGTCGGAAACCTTCGATTACGATGCCGAGGGTAATCTGGTGGCGCACACGGATGGTAAAGGCCAGTGTACATTTTATCGTTTCGACGGTCATGGGATGCTTGTCGAGCGCACCGATGCAAAAGGGCAAACCCTGCAATATCAATACGACCAAGTCCTGCGGCTGACAGAGCTCATTAATGGCAACAATGAATCCTATTTATTAGCATATGACGCAGAAGGCCGGGTAGCCATCGAAATCGGCTTCGATGGTAGGACCACGAAATATACATATAACAACGCCGGCAACTTGACCATCAGCGAATGCAAGGGAGTGCGTACAGATTTTGCACGCGATGAATTGGGCTATCTGCTGGCCAAGAGCGATGCAAATGGTGGCGTGCGCTATGCCTATGATGCATTAGGCCGATTGACCGCTGCTGCAACGCCACAGGCGGAACACCGTTTCAGCTATGATCCCGTGGGCCAATTAGTCGAAGAGCGCGTAGCCTATGCTCCGGAATGGCCACGCCCACAAAGTCAGGTAGCCGAAGCCGTTGCCGCCTTCACGCTAACTCATGCCTACGACGAACTAGGCAACCGAATTCAAACGATCCTGCCCAATGGCCGCCGCATTGACACGCTGCGCTATGGCAGTGGACACTGGCATAGCACACTGTGGCAGGGAAAACCTCTGGTGGACCTGGAGCGCGACCAATTGCACCGGGAAATCGCGCGCGAGTGGGGCTCCGGGAAAGAACGCCTTAAAGAGTGCCGCACTTACGATCCGCAATCGCGCCTCAGTGCCTTCATGCTCGACAAAGGCAATCACCGCCTGAAGGAACGCCGCTATGAATACGATGCTAATGGCAACCTGAACCACATCTACGATAAGTTCGGCGACAGCATCCGCTATACCTACGACCCGCTGGGGCAATTGCTGTCGGCCGTGCAGCCTGGGCTGACGGAGGCCTTCTCATTCGACCCAGCCGGCAACCTGCTCGATCCCGCCACCGAGCCCGCCCCGATCGACACCCGGCAAGTGCTGCGCGAACTGGACGAACAGCCGGCGCCCGGCAGCACTGCCCCACGGTTGGCCAAGGTGACGCACAACCTGCTGCGGCAGTACATGGGCTACGCGTATGAATACGATGCGCAGGGTAACACTGTCGTTAAACGCCGGCGCGTGGAAGTCTGCTCCAACGACGAAGGCATACTGGAATTAGCATATGACCCGGAGAATCGGCTGACCACAGCTATCCGCACTTTTGACAAGTCGAGGTTAGTTACACGCTACAGCTATGATGCATTTGGCCGGCGCATCGCAAAGCAGGTTGATGAGCAGTGCTGGCCGACCAACTCGGCGTCGCCAACAAGCCGCCTCCGCGCAGCCAGCACTACGCTGTTTGTTTGGGATGGTGACGCGATAGCGCAGGAAATCCAATTAGACAGAACTATTACGTATTTGTATGAACCGGACAGTTTCGTGCCACTGGCCCGGATTGAATCAGAAGAAGGTATTGCGGCCTACGCAGCAGGCAATACCCATGTATGGGATGTCGCGGAATGGTGCGAGCCCCGTATGAACGGTGTCCCAGATGCGCACGTACAGGCATGGCTGGCACATTTACAACGGCAATGCGACGTCCGCCATCAAGACCGGTGGGAGCACAAGCTGGAATTGGCGAACTCCGCCGCCAACCGAGACCAAGTCCTTTACTATCAGTGCGACCATTTGGGAACACCTGTGGAGCTGCGAGAAGAGAATGGAGAAATCGCATGGTCGGTAAAGTATCGCGCGTGGGGGCGAGTATTTCGTCATTTGCAATGTAGGGTAGAGCAACCGCTACGATTCCCTGGCCAATATCAGGATTATGAAACCGGGTTGTATTACAACCGGCATCGGTACTACGATCCCGACATCGGACGGTTCATTACGCAGGACCCCATCGGATTACTGGGAGGAAACAATGTTTATCAGTACGCTCCAAATCCAACTTGGTGGATTGATCCATTAGGATTAGCGAGAAAGAAGAAAAACTCCCAAGCACTCGGCAAAGCAGCAACGGGATGCAGCACATGGCCAGGAAAAGAAGCGCATCATCTCATACCTGAAGATCATGAGAACCATTATGTTTTACAAAATATCGAGTTCAAAATGAACGCTGCCAGCAATGCAATTATGCTCCCATCAGCACAAAGTTCTTATATGACCAAGCACAATGGGTACCATAGTGCATACAATGATGCAGTACTAAGAGAGCTGAACCACATTGGCGAAAAATACACAGCTCGTGCAGATCAGAGGCATGCTGTACGTGACTTACAGCGCAATCTCGATCATGCGCTACGAACCAAGAAACTACCTTTATACATGACTGAATGTGGAAAGAAAACGGGGTTAAAGGAGGGAGATTGGGATAGATATATCAAATCTTCTAGGCGTTACTAAGAACGGAGAAAAAAATGGACGTAATTTCCTCATTAAAAAAAATAAGAACTCAAATTAAATACGGTCGCATTGTCGAAGCTGAAGAAGCGCTCATGTCCCTGCTGATTCAAGAAAAAGGTCGCGACCAGGAAATCCTTATACTTGAAGTTTATGCCTTGGAACTCTTACGGAAGGTAGGAGGCCATATCGAAGCCATTCCGCTACTTGAACGTCTATTGACGTTCCCCCTACCTGATGAACTTTCATCGCAAGCAAATGATTTTCTCTCATTTTGCAAAAAAAAGACGGAGATAAGCATTTCAAAGCCTAACGAAAAAAACTCTGATTTTGTCGAATTTATGGATACCATCAGAAGAAAAGAAATATTCACCTTCAAACCAAATCCATCCCCTTCAACGAATTACATTACAGTAAATGATATCGAGGATGCAAAAAAACTGGCTTGGCATCAGAAAATCGCCCCGCCTTTCTTATCCTGGAATGGAATGCGAACAGAAGCATCCAAGCAAGTTCACACTCACTATTTCGAAAATAAAATTAGCATGGACTTTTTGCATAAAGATATTTCACCAGAAATAATTAAAATTTGCGAAGACAGCATTTCATCCACAATGATGATTTTTTTTGATGATATTTATAGCGACTTAATAGAAATAGCTAGAGGAAAGTTAGTTGGCATGATCACTGATCTTCATCAAATAATGTGGGACGCATACAAAGAAAAGTTATTCCCTTGTGGATGGAAAGGAAATTTCCCAGATGGAAAACTATGCGTGTTTATCCCATAATTCCTCCATGAAGATGAGCAAGCGTCTAATTACCACAACACCGTCCACTTCCCTTTTCGAAGCTCGCATTGGAGGAGATGCCTTAATTGGGGGAGTTTTGGACTGACCAAAAGGTCAAGACAATACTTTACTAACTCTAATTACATCCATTCCAAACCGATGTATGGAAATCAGCATCCTAACGGCGTGCCCAGCGTTGTAAGTCCAAGAGGTATGCTTCCATTTGGTGACGATCCAGCCGGCAATCTTTACTTAGTCAAAATATCACCCGGGGACTCTTACGGCAGCATATTTTTTTGGGACCATGAAAATGAAGCCGATTTGGAAGAACAACCCAATTTTGACAATATTCACTTTATTTCCCAGACATTTGATAATTTCTTAAATGAACTACATTATTAATTAAATAGAATTACCGCAAACGAAGCCTTCATAGCTAATCACTTTGATTTAAAATTTTTCTCACAACTCAGATTAAATATGTTGCACTATCGAAGCTGAAGAGGCGCCAGAAGTGAATATACTACATGCCGTCTCCTGCAAAGACTTACAAAAATCTGATACTTATCGTATGCGCCCAAATGATCCTTCTAGTCCTTTAGTGATCTCTACCGCCGTTTTCCGCGACGGGACTCTAACAGAACATATGATTGCCCGTGCTGCTGAGCATAAAGCAAAGACTATAGTTGTCGCCGATTCATTTATCCAAGCGTTCGAGAGCGCGGGGATTCGTGGAATAGAATTCAGGCCCGCAGGACGATAATGAATCATGTCGACCACGCGTGGATTGGCGGCGACAAGGACTGGCGGGCGAGAAAAATGGGCGGCGGCAAGCCCGGAAGACTGGGAAAACTCAATCAATAGGATGCTCTCTAAAATGACAGCTTTCAAACATAAGATTTATAAGATTGAAAATTTCATTGATATTGTTAAAAACAAACAGGACAGACCGTTCTCTTACGATCCTGACTTCAATTACAACATCTATGGCGATGACCGTAGCGGCGGAGACTTTCACTCCAATATGGACATCTATGTTGGCGATACCGTTGAATTCACTGACGATGGAGAAGAAATATATCCGGATGCTGTTTTATCCCAAGGACTGTCATTTCTCTATTCGTGTGAAAATTTTCAAGCAGTAGTAGATCTGGCGCTAAGTCAGGACTCAGGTGTCTCTCACGAAAAGATAATTGAATGCCTTAATTACTACAATGAATACGATGACTTTTTAGATATTAACTGATCCCAAATTCAGATTCAGTGAATTAAACTGCTTGAGAGCGATTCCTACATGCTTGCACAACGTCTAGCTTTGCCTGAAATGCGCTGGTCGGTTGAGCTTGGCGCAGATCATTGGTGCTTGGGGCTATGGCGGAAACTGCAAGCACCACTCTCCGTAGCGCGCGACCGGCAAGATTCAGAAATTCGAATTGCGCAAGCAGGCGGAGACGCAGCGTCGGGGCAGCGCCACCGGTGAATTGCTCAATGCCACAACCCAATAATCAATCCATAGACAAGAAACTGCACCGTGTGATACCCGCCGTCGATCAGCAATAACGTCGTGCTGCGATTGGCGAACTGGTAGTTGATCCCGAAGCTGGCCGCGACAAATCCCGCCCCCACCGCCAGTCCCTGCCCCGCCGCCACAGCGACGGAACCGGCGGCCGGTATCAACCAGGCATACACGAACGCAGCCACCAGGGCAAAAATAAAGCTGACGCCAAACACCTTGGCGGGATGCCCCTGTTTGCAGCCCTCCGCCATCCCCGCCTCGCGGTTCCACGTCTTGCCAAACAGCGCAGGCGAATACCACAAACCGCCCAGCATGAAGCTGGACACGGCAGCGATGACGATGGCGATGAGGTTCAATTGCAGCATGGTGACGTCTCCCCGTTGTAATTGGTATGGCCGCGGATGCTAGCACGCGGCCATCACACCGGGCAGGTCACCGTGGCGCTTCAGCCACGCCCGCTGTCCGCCTGTAGCAGCAGTTCAATCGCGGCATCCAGGCGCCGCTGCAACTGCCACGATTCGACCTGGCTGACCACTGCGCTGGCAAACGACACGGTGATCAGCACCTTCACCGACAACGGCGCCGCAAAGTCGCCCATGCAAAAGAGCGCAATGCCGGTGGCAACCGATGACACCAGCGATGTCGCGGTAATGGAAGCGCGCCGGGCCAATATGGCTTTGGCGCGGGAGCGGCGGGATTCGGACGCCAACAGGTTTTGTGCTTCGAATTCGGTGAGCGGTGTTTTCATAATTCGCGCCGCTGCGGCTCCGTCACATGCAAGAACTTCGTCAGCAAGTCACGCGGCGGCGCCACGCTGATGTTCTTCAGCACCTGCCCCACATTGCCCCGGTGGTAGCCGCCGTGCGTGATCACGTGCATCAGTACTTCCTCGCGCGACATCGTGCCCGCATCGCCGTCCGTGAAGCGGAACCGCAGCTGTTCCGCCAGCGCAGCGTCGCTCAAGCCGGCGACATAGCGCTGGTACCACGCATCGGTTTCCGCCACGGCGGCGCGCAACTCGGCCAGCGTGGGCGTCGCCTTGGTATTGGTGGCTTCATAGCCATGCGGCTCGCCCAGCAAATGCGCGCGGAAAATCCGGTCCACCACGTAGATGTGATTCAGCGTGCGGATCGCCGTGTGCAGTTCCGCTTCGGCAGTGACCGTGGCCAGGACATCGAACAGTTCGTTATTGGCCCATGCCTTCTGGCCAAACAGGGATTGCAGCATGGAGACGGACATGGGAACTCCTTTCAAGGGATAAGTCAGAAACGGTAACAGTGCGCCTGCTGGCTGTCGCTACGCTGGAATGGCACCGTCAGTATCGGCGACCTGTTTTGCTGGCATTGTATGAGCACTTCGGTGTATGCCTCGACACTGCGCTCGACGATGCCCTGTTTACCGGCACGCTCTATTGCAGACGCCAGCGCAGGTTCGCGCAGCGGCCTGTCGGTCGGCCGCGATTGCGCAGCTTCTGCAACCTGCGGCATGGCATTGGCGACCCAATGCGAGCGCAACGCGGTCACAGGCTTGACGGCGGAGGAAGGCTCGCTTGGCTCCGCCGCCTGCGCCGGCAGCGTGCACGCGAAAGCAAGCCACAGGGCGGCTGGAGTTTTAACGCGCTTTTCCAACTTGCAGCGCCGTCCACGCAAAGAACAGGCAAAACACGAGTTCGCCCGCGCCATACACCGAGAAAAACACGGCGGTCAGCGGCGACTCATTGGCAATCGCCGGCAGGGTTTGCGCCTTTTCCGACAGCCAGCGCAGCCATGCCAGCGTGTACACCAGCTTTTCAAACGCGAACACGGCAACCAGCTTCGGCACGTGGTGATACGTGTTGGCGACGGCCCAGTAAGCCAGGCCCCACAGGACGATGCCAACTTGCCCCAGCCATGAAAACACGGCGGGATCGGTCGAGGCCAGCAAGGGGTTCATGAACAACTGGGAGAACAGCAGCATGCCGAACACGTTGTAGGCGCCGGCCAGCAAAAAGCCTTTGGTGACAAGGGGACGGGGGTGTACTGGATCGGCCATCAGGATTCGATGGTTGCCGCAGCGGGCAGCAGCAACCATAGCGTTATTTATTTGGCAAATTCTAACATGCCGGCAAGCGGCGCCTCACCATGGATTCACAGGTCCGCGCCCGCCTTCTTCGCATTTTTCTTCTTGATATCCGCTTCGATGGCGGCCTGCATTTGCTTGACCTCTCCGATCAGTGCGGGCCAGACATAAATCAGCGAAGTCACCTGGTCGTTGCCGAAGCCAAACGTATTACGGTGCAACGTGATGTCGGCCTTGCCGTCGCGGTAGCGGTATTCCGTCTCAAAGCCCGCGCCATGCTGGGTGGCGCGCCCATACTTGGTATCGAGCGCGTCCTTCAGCAACTTGAAGGTATCGCCGGCGTCGTTGTATTGCACAGTGATTTTGTACAAGACTTTTTTGGGCGAGAACTGGAGCCATGCTTCCTTCACATTGCCGTACTTGTTGAATTTTTCGTAGCCCAGCACCTTGAGCGACGGCAAGTCCTGGACATAGCCCTGGTATCCCCACGTATCCTCGAATGGCGCGTTCGCAGCCTGAAGCTGCTTCTTCGCGTTGTCATAAGTCAGCGTACCCAGGTCAAATCCCAGGTATTCGGCGGCGCCGGCGGACAGGCATACGCAGGCATACAGCACGGCGAACAATTGCTTCTTCACTTCTTGTCTCCTTTCGATTGAGGTTCAGCGGAATCCTTGTCATTCGCATCGGCGATTTCTAAACGAAGCAATGCTGGAAAAAATTGGGAATGCCGCCGGCGCGGATTTTCTGCTCCCACAGATCAGGCCAGACACCCGCCATGCGCCAGAACACGCGGCATTGCTGAAGGTATTCCAGCACCGGCGTCACGTGGCCCGCTTTCAGCAAGCTCTTGGCCAGGTGCATGGTGGGACCAAAACTGAGCAGTTGCGGCGAGCCCGGCGTGTCGCCCGAGGCATGCAGTTCCGCGATGGCGGTCGCCGCATCGCCGGACTGCAATGCCAGCAAACCCAATACCGTATGGCCCAGGTGGATGGCATTGCCATAGTTCCAGTCGTCGCGGTAAGACGGCGCCAGCGCCAGCGCGCGCTCCGCCAGTTGCCGCGCTTCGTCAAATTGTGCGAGATGAAAGGCCGCCGCCGCAGCGCGCGCCATAAACGTGAACGCTTCGTAGTCGTTTTGAGCGTTGGCATACTGCGCCATGACCACCGGCGCCTGCTTGAGGTAGATCTGCCGCAGCGACGCCTCTTGTTCAGGCGTGAGCGGTTCTGCTTCTGATTGCGCTTCGTACCCGAACGTCATGCCGGCTCCCGTTAGACCGATTCATTAGTGTGATTAATTTGATAATTATCATAATCATATTAGTGCGATCGGGCAACTGGAAAAAAAACGGGGCGCACGCGGCGCCCCGTTCAGTCTTTCAGGAATGACCGATTACTTGCCGCAGCCCAGCGACTTGATGCGGTCATACGCGGCCTTGGCCTGCACCAGACCATAGCCGGTGTAGACGTCGCGGCCGGCGGCGTTCAGGTCCTTGGCGCTCTTGGTCAGCGAGGTGCGGATCTGTGCGCCCGTGCAGGTTGGGAAGTAGCTCCACACCAGTGCGGCAACAGCGGACACGTGCGGGGTTGCCATCGACGTGCCGTCGTAGAAGCTGTAGTTGGTTGCCTTCACCGCCACCGTTGCCGATGCGCCCAGTTGCGCCTTCATGGCCGCGCCATCGGTATCCGATGCGGTCACCGATGGGATGGTGGTCACGGTGGTGCCCAGCGTGCCGCCGAAGCCGCCTGCCGCGTTGTTGTACACCACGGCGCCGACGCCACCGCTGGCTTTGCAGTTGCTCACTTTGGTGGCGAAGTCCACGGTGCCGCGCGAGATCAGGCAGACTTTGCCGGCCATGGCGCTGTTGACCACATCGCCCAGGCCGAAGTCGGCCAGTGGGCCGGTTGCGCTGATTTTCGGCGAACCGTCCATTGCGCCCGGTGCGTAGGTGGAAGCACCCACCACCAGGGTTGGCTCGGCGCCCGCGCCCATCGGCACGGTCGACAACACGTTCACGCCAGGACCGGCGATTTCCACTTTGCTGTTGTATTGCGAGAAGGTGGCCCAGTTCAGGCTTTCATCCACGGCAGCCACGCTCATCACGCTGGCGTAGCCGGCCGGGTACGACACCACGGTGTTGCCATCGTTACCGGCGGCAGCGATCGACAGGGCGCCGGCCGTTTGCAGCGAATCGAAGGCGCGCTGTTCGGTGCGGCTCGACGACGCGCCACCCAGCGACATGCTGACCACGTTGGCCTTGGCGGCCGCGCACTTGTTAGCGGCGGTGGCCAGGGTCGACGAATAGGCCCAGCCATCGGCGCCGAACACTTTGACGATGTGCAGGTTCAGCTTGCGGTTCGGGTTCACGCCCACCACGCCAACGCCGCTGTTGTTAATGCCGGCGATGGTGCCCGCCACGTGCGAACCGTGGTGGTTTTCATCGGTGTACCACCAGCCGGTGCCGCTGTCGTATTCGCCGGTCACGATGTTGCCGCTCAGGTCTTCGTGGGCACGGTCGTAGCCGGAGTCGATGATGCAGACTTTACGGTTGCCGGTGCTGGCGTCGGACAGCTGGTCCGCCTGCACGGCCTTGATACCCCACGGTACCAGTTGGCCCAGGATGTACGGCGTGCCGGTCGACGGCGTGGTGCCGGCGAAGGCGACACGCTTGACGTCTTCTTCCACGTATTCCACGTTCGGGTTGTGCGCCAGGCCGTTCAGCGCCTGGGTCGGCACTTCGATCGCCATCGCATCCATGCCGAAGATTTCGTGTTTGACCGCGCCTTTGGCCGCTTTGACGGCAGCGTGCACGTCGGCAGCTTTGCCTGGTTTGAAGGCGACGATGACACGGGTGGTGTCGGCTGCTGCGGCGGCATGGCCGGCCGCGCCCAGGGCGGCGGCGGCGCAAGCCAGTTTCACTGCGAGGGCGATTTTGGAAGTACGCGAAATCCCGATCATTTGATTCTCTCCGATAGTGTCTGTATGGCGTAGTACGCCTTTTGTTTTCTCGTCCCGGGAGGGAGGATCAGCTCCGCAACCAGGCAGGCGCCCAGTGTAGAAGCGTTCCACGTCAGAAAACAATCTGTCAGGCCGTTAATTTTTAGAAGGAATTATTTAACGTTGTTTGCACGCGTCAGTTCTGTTTTATTCTGAACACCGGTTACAAAAATGTCTCAAATGAGACATTTTTATTGCGGAGCAGCATCACAACAGGTCGATGCCGAAGCGCCGCATCAGCAGCGCAAACAGGCCAAAACAGGTCACGGTCAATACGACGCAGGCCGCCAGCGTGGGCCAGAAGCCCAGCCGGGGCAGCAACAGCGGGAAAGCCAGGAACATCGGCAAGGTCGGGATGACGTACCAGAAGGTGTACCAGGCGTGGTTGGCGATTTTCTCTTGCGGCTGCTGCTCCACGTACAGCCAGATCAGCGTCAGGATGGTAACGAGGGGAAGCGCGGCGATCAGGCCGCCCAGCCTGTCGCTGCGCCTGGCAACTTCCGATACCAGCGCAACGACCGCCGCGGTCAGCAAATATTTTGTGATCAGCCAGGGCATGGTGCGGGGACGTGGCGGGATGCCAGCGACGTCACTCGGCTGTCGTCGGATCGATCACTGTTTTGACTTCCGACACTTTGTTAGCAGGGAAACCGCCCTGGCGCGCATGCTCCCGGACAAGTTCTTCATTCGGCGCGATGTACACGCAATAGATTTTATCGTCGGTCACGTAACTCTCGACCCACTGGATCGTCGGTCCCAGTTCGCGCAGCACACCGCACGATTTGGCGGATATCGATTGCAGGTCGGCGGCGCCCAGTTTGCCGGCCCCGGGAATGTCTCGTTCGATCACATACTTTGGCATGGTCATCTCCTGGTATTGGTTGCGATGGTCCAGCTGCGGGTTGCTGCAACCGGAGCGGCCCGCTCCTGTCAGCTTAGCGCATTACCCGGCCGGTTCCCATACAATACGGCGGCGGCATGCATTAGTCTGTCGCGCTGTTCAATTTTTTCGAGTTGCGCGGCGGGCAGCTTGCCGGCGCCGTTGGCGGCGCCCCACACGGCGCCCGCCATGGCGCTGATGGTGTCGACATCGCCGCTGCCTGCCGCGATGAAGCGCAGCATGTCCAGGAATGGCTGGTGCATGAAGCGCAGCGCCGCATACACGCCGGTCACGCAGGATTCGCTGGCTGAAATCTTGTTGCCCAGCGCGCGGGCCACGTCGCGCGCGGCCGGCGCGTCGCCCGCCGCCAGCCATTTTTCGGCAATCGCCATCCGCGTCACGAACGCCTCGCTGCTGCAATGGCTGGCCGCCTGCCGCAATAGCGCGAGCGGCTCTTCTCCCGCCAGCGCCAGCGCGGTGGCGGACGCCAGCAGCACCGCGCCCTCGATACCGAGTGGATGGGCGTGCGTTATGCTGGCCGATGTGCGGGCCGCATCCAGCAGCATGCCGGGCCGCTGCGCAAAGTACAGGCCGATCACCGGCGCGCGCATCGCGCCGCCATTGCCATACGAGCCCTCCGGATAAATGGCGCGGTTGGCCTGCTGCCAATGCATGCCGCGCCGGATGCGCTTCAGCAGCCGCGCCGCCCCGGGTCCGTAACCCCGGCTCCAGTGATAACTGGCGGCGAAGCGGCGCGCCACGTCATCGGCATTGAGCGCGCGGTGTTCCGCCAGCGATTCCGCCAGGTCCAGCGACATCTGCGTGTCGTCGGTCCAGCGCATTTCACCTTTGCTGGTGGTGCCGATCAAGCGCCACAGCGTGCGTTCAAGCGGGCCGCCTTCGTATGGCGCACCGAGCGCATCACCCAGTGCGAGGCCCAGCAGGCATCCCTGGTATTTTTCGAGCGACATGGCATTCTCCGGACATGGCCTTACCGGCCATCATACGCCGCCGCGCTATGGGGCGATCAAGTCCAGCGCCAGGAATTGGGTCCCCGGCACCGGATTGAAGGCGACCGGCGGCGCCGGGCGAAATCCCAGCGCCGCGTAGATGCCCTGTGCCGCGACAAACTCGGGCAAGACATCGAGGCAGACGCGCGCGTAACCCGCCTCCCGCGCCTCGGACAGCAGCCGCTCGACCATCCGGCGTCCGGCGCCCTGCCCCCGCGCGGCTGGCCGCATGTACACGCGCTTCATTTCACAGGTGGCGCCATCGACCTTGCGCAGCGCGCCACAGCCGACCACTGCGTCACCGCTCCACGCAAGCAGCAGGCGGCCGTCGGGCGCGGCGTACTTGCCCGGCAGTGCGGCAAATTCGGCCTCGTACTCCTGGAAGCCGAGGCTCACCGTCGGACTGCCGACATATTCGCGGAAGATGGCGATCACGCGCTCGAGGTCTTCCGGGAAGTTGGCGGGCCTAATTTCAATCATTGGACAATTGGCGCAAGGCCTCCACCACTGCCGGCCATGCGCTGCTGAGGGGATCGATCACGGCGAAATGGCCGCTGTCCGGCAATTCCACCAGGCGTGTTTTTGGGAAGGCGGCGCAGTACGACGCCGCCACGGCGGGCGGTACGATGTCATCCGTGCCGCCCTGCACGATGGTGGCCGCCACGGCGGGCGCGGGCAATTGCAGCGGGTCGACATCCGGCCGCGACGCGGGGTCCGTGCCAAGGAATCCTTGGACGGCGCCATCGCCCAGGTGCAGCCTGTGCGCCAGGCGCAGGTCGGCCGCGGGCGCCAGCGCGACCACGCCTTGCAGTGCGGCCGGCGCGCACGTGGCGGCCGCCCACAGCACCAGGTGGCCACCGGCGGAATGGCCGATCAGCAGCAGCTTGCCGTTGTGCCGCTCCGCCATGGCCGGTACGCTCTCCAGTGCTGCTGCAATGTCGTGCAGGGTGGCGTCGGGCTGGCCGGGGATGCGGCGGTATTCCAGCGTGGCGACGGTCCAGCCGGCGGCGGCCAGTGCACTCGACATCGCCTCGGCGTGCTCCCTGTCGTACTGCGGTTTCCAGAAGCCACCGTGGATCAGCACGACCAATGGCAGTTGCGCTCCGCGCTGGCCGAAGCGGATGTCGGCCACCTGGTCCGGCTCACTGCCATAGGCGACGGTGAGGTCGGGAGGGGTTGCCTTGCGGGTCAGGATGGAGAGGTCTTCGGCCATGGGGGTCCTTGTGGTGTGGGGTGCTTTCAGCGTTGGTTTCAGTGACGCTACGGGTACCACGCTTTGGGTACATGCCGCAGCAGCGACAGTTTGTTGTTATGCCAGCGGTAATACGAGATACCGCGCCGTTTGCTGTCCTCTTCCGGCATGCCGAAGAGGATCAATAACTGGCTATCCGGCTTGAATTTGAGCGAACCCGCGTTCGGCCAACGGGGCTTGCCGTCAAAGAGCGCATCCTCGATGTTGTTGGCAGCGTTGAGCGTCACGCCATCGGGATGAAAAACCGTTCCGGTCATGGCGTCAATAATGGTGATTTGCACACATTCGGCTCCGCATCCCCACGTTGCGAGGATGTAGTGGCCGGCAAAGTTGGGCTTTTCACGGGACCATTCCCTGATCCGGGTTCGGTACATCCGGGTGCGGTCATCCGCGTTCAATTTCGGTGCCGCATTGGCGCCCGTGTAGACCGGAACAGGATAGGATGCGAATCGCGGGGCGCCGCGCGGAATGTCCGACAGGCGGATCGTGAATTCGTCGTAGTCGTCATCCTGCGCTGATACCGGGATGGTGGCGGCAAATAGCAGGGCAACGGTTGCAATCAGGTGGAGTATTTTCATGAGGCCATATTTGCGGCATTAGCCGATATGTTGTCCATTAGCTTCCCCGAGACGCGAGAAGCAAAACCCCAACGGCGATGAAGACGACCCACGACAAATGCCTGCCACGGGTGAAGTAAAGGGGAAAGGCTGCGGACACCAAAGCAGCGCCCCCAATGACCGTCAAGACCTGGTCGCTGGAAACGGCTCCGTTCCCGGAAGAATAGACGAGGAATGCCAGGGCGCCCCATGCAACCGTGATGAGATGCCACACGAAACGCAACGTCCCCATCGTGAACGCGGCGCTTCCCAGCACTTTGGGCAGGTTATCGCGCCTGGAGAGGCGGATGAGTATGTAGCGCTCGCCCAGGTACGAATGCGCCAGGCCCATCAGCAATAGAAGGATCGTCGCAATCGCCAGCATGTGTGGCGTCTAGCGAGGCTGAATAAAATCCCGTTGTGCGTGCGCATGCGCGACATCAACGGTGATTTCAACAGTAGATCGCGTTGTATTTTTAATCATCCCTACAGTTTGCCGGAAATGTGCCACGGCATGCAAGGCTACTGTCGTTTCTAACGGCAGGCTGTACGGGCAGCACGGCCAGCGTGGCCCGCCATCGGACTGATCATAAAACTGGAACGCGATTCCGGGGCAAGGTCGCGGGCATGGCCGCGTACATGGCGCGGGCCAGCGACATGAAGCTGGTGCACTGGGGGGAATCGATCCGCTGGTCCGGGCCGGTGCTGATGTGGCAGGCCCCGGTCTGCTGGCCTCATGCGTCAGACCACTGCTTATAAGCCAACTCCCCAACGTTGAACCCGAACTTGCTCTACGCGGTCATCCTTTGAGACATCGACAACGACCACCACGTCGTACTCCACGATTAGTGCACGGCCGACGTTTCGCTCTGACGCATAGAACGCCTTCGTCATCTCCGGGCCGCTCACGCAACACTTCAGCTCAAGACCATTAGCGGCAAAGAGCGCTTTGGCATCGGCAAGTGGTGTGCCAGTGGGCAGGCGGGCGGCTGTAGTCTCGGTCCAGTATTGCTCTCGTTCATAAACGCGAGCCATTGAGCAACCTGCCAAGAGCAGTACCGAAACTACGGCGGAAACAATGCGTAAGTTTGTCATGTGAGATGCAAGACCAAAAGGGATAACGACGCAGTATAAAAACCGTATTGTGCTCGCATTCGCGGCACTCCTGGCGATTTTATCAGTTGGCAGTGTTCAGGATTGGGCGTTTTGCGGTAACCCGTCCTTGCGCCCAACGATTGGTGTTCAGCAAAATGGCATCACCATTCCGGGCAAGACTTGGTAGATAGCCCACATGACACCGTCAAGAATGTACGACCAAAAGACGCCTACGAAAAGTGTAGCGTTAATTAGCCTGGTATTCCTTCGAAAACCATAAAAAATGCTTAACGCGATCGCCCAAGCGAGAAAACGAATCGGTATAGCCCCCACGAAAATCGCTGTATCTGAAACGTGCTCAGGATGCCACCAAGCGAGCACAGCAAAATACAGGAGTCCCCCTATGAAACCGATACCTGTCTTAGCAAAACCGAATCGAATTGGACTTACGCTCACCTCGGAAAAACGGTTCAACTGGTGCGCAAAAAGCGAATAACCAGCTATTTTTACAGTGGCATATGCAAGCGCGGCCAAGGGGCTGGGGATCATCGGCATTTTTCAGACCAATGTGAAAATCTACCTAGCCGCGCGGATGTTGCGCGGCTCCGGTGGAATTCTGGGTTGGGACGCATACACACTTTGATCTTTACCATTCATGGGCCTTTTGAAGAACACGCAGTACGGCAGAATTATCTTTGTAGCGTTTGCGAAGCGTAGCCTCGTCTCTGTCGAGTTGTACGCAACGGTACTTCTTCACAGCTACAGCAATCTCCCTTTGGCGTGCTGCGTCGTAAGGCTCCTCGCCTCCGAAGTGCGCACACATGGCAATCCGCTCCGCGATCGCAGCGACATCCTTAGGCTGTCCCTTTGCGAGTTCCGCCAGTGGATCGGCTTCAGCATGGCCAATTGACGCTACTAAGATCAAGCCGATAAGCATAGGTAGGCGAGGCAGAATAACTACCGGCTCCAGCGAAAGCCGCCGCATAGTCATTTCTCGCATGTGCCAGTTTCATAGTTCCAGCGGTCACCGTTGTCGAGACAGTGATCGATGGCGATGAAATTTACTACCCAAATACCTATGGCAGCAAACGCTGCCACCACGACGCTTGCTAGCAAGACGTTTGCAAATATTTTTAGTTTAGATCGACTCATGTCGCCAATGTGAAAATTCACTGCCCGAGCGCGTAGCGCACAGGCAGAGATCACCGCCATCTTCGTCTGTGAATACCTTTACCAACGCAGATGCATCAAAACAATTAGCTTGAGGAGGTGGTCGCATATCCGCTGGAATGAGCGTTAGGCCACGCCCGCGCTGCACGAAAGCCCACGGCGAAGCCGATGCCTGCCAATGCCCAAATGGCGGCGGCAACCGCCTCAAATGTGTCCACCAGGTCCGGACGCTTTACTGCGAGTGGAATGAGCAGCAGGCTGCGTAACAGGCAGATGCCGGCAATGGTGATCAGTGCGGTGCGCAGAAGCGGGAGGCGACGAACGACTCCGGCCGCTGAAAACGCATAGGCGCCACAAATGGCCATGAGCGCTGCAATGACGAGTGCACTAACAGGCGCGGGCCATGTACCCGCTTGGGCGGATACAACAATTGAAGGTGGTGCATGGAAAAACGCATACCAAGTAGCGCCGCCAAAGATGGCGCCGATGTGGATGGCTGCGCCGCACATGGCGATGACAGCTGCCAAAAAAATCCATCCGCGATTCGATGTCTGCATGTAAGGCCTAAAATAGAGGTAACAGGCTGCCGGAACGCGCAGCGTGGAGGCAGTCCAGTTGACTGCAAAAAAGACCGTTCGCATCAAAGAAGCCTTGCAGTACGAGTTGTGTTTCAGCGCGATTCATGTGTAGCCCAACGTGTTTGAATCAACCGGCGCGCGTCAGCACGTCCGAAGCAATGGCCCGATCATCTCGAACAACAGTTCTTGCGATCAGACCGGCAAAAATGATGACGTCCTGAACGAAATGTGCGCACCAGGCCCAAAACAAGCCATGGGTCTGCAATACGGCATGAGCGAGAAACCAGCCCACTACGGCGGAACCTGCGACAACAGCTGCACCGCCAGCTTGCCCCCGTGCGTGAGCCAAGGCAAAAAGGATCGCAGACAAGAGCGCTGTTTGCAAAGGTTCCAGGCGTCCCTGTGCCACGACGACTACCGCACCGCGGTAGATGAGTTCTTCCGATAATGCATTTACCCCAGACAGGACGATAATCCACCAGCCATAGGTCCGAATGAATTGGGGCCAATTGGCAACGCCTTGCAACGATGCTGACACCAGAACACAGGTAGCAAAAGCAAATCCAAGTGTCAGCAAGAAGCCTGCGTGGAGCCAGGAGGCGCCTGCCATGTGAACGACACCAAATGCTTCAACGTTGGCCGAAGAGTCGAGCGCTCCAATGGCAAATACTTGGCCCGCTCCCTTGGCAGCCAGAGCGTTGGCAAGCGTAGCAACAACCAACGCCAACGATAAGAATGACGCTTGATAACCCACTTGCCTTCGAATGAACTGCCGGGATGGGCTATCGGCAATGCATTCGGTGTGCAGCAATGGGGAACGCCAGAGTTCCCATCCTGCCCATGTTACAAGGGCAATTGCGACAACAATAAAGGCTATGGCAAGCATGGCGATTTGAACGGCTGATAAGCCTTTTGCATCTCGGTGTCATCCCTACTGGCGGAATCAACTCACAGCTTGCTGTTCATGCAGCCCGCACTGGTGCATTCACGCACGCGGTCTTGCAGGAAGCGCGAGCGTTCGATGGTGGTGCTGGTGGCGCAGTCGAGGTTGACGAAGAACCCTTTGGCTTCGCGCTTGGAACAGTTTTGATTGCGCGACTCGATCCATGCCAATTGCCCGCTTTTCAGGGCCTTCTTTCCGTCGCTGTCGAGGTGGGAACTTAACTTCTTATAGTTCTCGTTCAATTCCTTGTCGGCTTCCTGATACACCTTGTTCAGGCAATACAGCCCGTCAAAGTCGTTTTTCGGCGCATCGCAGGCGGAGTTCGCAAAGGCGGAGCCGGAGAGGCAAACCAGCAGGGCAAGCAACAGTTTTTTCATTGGTTTTTAACGCAATCAAGAGACGAGGGGGGGATCATAAAGCGCACCATCGATATTATCAAGAAATAAACACCGCAAACCGCGTCAATGAAAATCCCGACTCCCCGTCTTCAACCTTCCCAGCAAATGCGACAAATCCACCAGCCGCTTGGCCACCAGATGACACACCGTCCCCTCCCGTTGCCACACGCCATACACGCCCAGCAGCGACGCATTGAGCACTTCGTTGCGCTGCTGTTCGACCAGCGCGGGCCAGACGATCACGTTGACGTTGCCCGTCTCGTCTTCGATGGTGATGAACAGCACACCCTTGGCCGTGCCGGGACGCTGGCGCACGGTGACGATGCCGCAGCCGCGCGCGGGCCACCCCTGTTCGAACGAGTTCAGCGTGGATGCCGGTAAAAACCGCTTCGCCAGCAACTGCGGGCGCAGCAGCGCCAGCGGGTGGCGCGCCAACGTCAGTCCCTGCGAACGGTAGTCGTGCAGGATTTCATCGCCTTCGGACGGCGGCGCCAGTTGCGGCGTTTCCTCCAGCGGCACGGTGGGTCGCAATAAATCCTTGTCCGGCACGGCGCCGGCCGCGTCCCACAGCGCCTGCCGGCGGTTGCCTGCCAGCGCATGCAGGGCATTGCCGCCCGCCAGCACTTGCAGATCGTGGCGGTCCAGGTCGGCGCGGCGCGCCAGGTCGGCCACGCTGGCGAACGGCCGCACGATGCGCGCCACTTCGATGCGCTCCGCGCTGTCCGGGCGCATGCCCCGCAACAGCGACAGTCCCAGCCGCACGGCAGGCTGGCCGCGCGGACCGTCCGGCTCTTCCAGCGATGAATCCCAGTTGCTGCACGTGATGTCGACCGGCCGCACGATCACGCCGTGGCGCCTGGCGTCCTGCACCAGTTGCGACGGGCCATAAAAACCCATGGGCTGGCTGTTCAACAACGCGCACAGGAAGGCGGCCGGTTCGTGGCACTTGATCCATGAACTGAAATACGTCAGCAGCGCGAAACTGGCCGCGTGCGACTCGGGAAAACCGTATTCGCCAAAACCACGGATCTGGTTACAGATCGCATCGGCAAATTCCGGCGGATACTTCCGGTCTATCATGCCCGCCTTGATCCGCTCTTCATATTTGTCGATGCCGCCCTTGCGCTTCCATGCCGCCATGGCGCGCCGCAACTGGTCCGCTTCGCCGTCCGTGAAGCCGGCGGCAATCATCGCCACCTGCATCACCTGCTCCTGGAAAATCGGCACGCCCAGCGTGCGCTTCAACGCCGATTCCAGGCGGGGCGGGTAATCGATCTGACTGGGATCGAGCCGCCGCTTCAAATACGGATGCACCATGCCGCCCTGGATCGGACCGGGCCGCACCAGCGCCACTTCGATCACCAGGTCGTAAAACACGCGGGGCCGCAAGCGGGGCAGCATGCTCATTTGCGCACGCGACTCGATCTGGAACACGCCGACCGTGTCGGCCTCGCACATCATGTCGTACGTGGCGATATCGTCGCGGGGAATATCCTGCAGACGGAATTGCGTGCCGCGCTGCTCGCCCACCATGTCCAGCGCGCGCCGCAGTGCGGACAGCATGCCCAGCGCCAGCACGTCCACCTTCATCAGCTTCAACTCTTCCAGGTCATCCTTGTCCCACTGGATCACGCTGCGGTCCGGCATGCTGGCATTTTCAATCGGCACCAGACGCGACAACTTATCCTGTGCGATCACGAAGCCGCCCACGTGCTGCGACAAGTGGCGGGGAAAGCCGAGGAATTGATAAGCCAGCGCGGCCCACTGGTGCGCCAGCTGCGACTCCGGGTCCAGCCCGCATTCGCCCAGCCGCTCCAGCAAATCCTTCTTGCTGTCGAACCAGCGGTGCGAGCGCGCCACCTTTTCCACGATGGCGAGATCCACGCCCAGCGCCTTGCCGCTGTCGCGCAGCGCGCTTTTCGGCCGGTAGCAAATCACCGTGGCGGCCAGTGCGGCGCGGTGGCGGCCGTATTTCGCATAGATGTATTGAATGACTTCTTCGCGGCGCTGGTGTTCGAAGTCCACGTCGATATCCGGCGGCTCGTTGCGCTCGCGCGAAATAAACCGCCCCACCAGCAAGTTCGAATGTTCGGGATCGACTTCCGTCACGCCGAGGCAATAGCAGACGGCGGAATTGGCCGCCGAACCCCGCCCCTGGCACAGGATATGTTGGGAGCGTGCATAGCGGACAATGTCATACACGGTGAGGAAATAAAATTCATATTCCAGCTCCGCGATCAACTGCAGTTCTTTCTCCACCTGCTCTGCCACTTTCGCAGGAATACCATTTGGATAGCGCCCACCTGCCCCAAAATACGTTTGCTCGCGCAAATAACTCGACGGCGTATGCCCTTCCGGCACCAGCTCGTGCGGGTATTCGTACTTCAATTCTTCCAGCGAAAACGTGCACAGGTCCGCCATGCGCAGCGTTTCATCCAGGGCGGCGCGGGGATACAAATTCGCCAGCCGCAAACGCGAACGCAAATGCTGCTCGCCATTTTGCGGCAGCGCATAGCCGCACTCGCCCACCGGCTTGCCAAGCCGCACCGCCGTCAGCGTATCGAGCAGCGGCTTGCGCGAACGCACGTGCATGCGCACGTCGCCGACCGCCACCACCGGCAAGCCATGCTGCAATGCCACTTCATCGATGCTGATGCGGTGGCTTTCATCGAAGGCGCGCCGCAGCAAGTTCAGTCCCAGCCAGGCCCGGCCCGGAAACTGCGCCGCCATCCATGCCGCCTGCCGGTGCAGCCGGTCGACATCGTCCGGCATATCGACCGGATAGTGCGGCAATAAAATCGCCAGGCAGTTGGGCAAGCCCCGCAAATGCGCCTGCGCCGGCTGCGGCGCCGCGATATCGGCCGGATGCAGCAGATAATCGCCCTTCGCCACGCCGCTGCGCGTACGCGCCAGCGTAATCAGTTCCGACAGATTGCCATAGCCCTCGCGGTCTTGCGCCAGCACCAGCAGCGACAGGCCGGCGCTGCCGTCTGCTTCCGTCAAACGGAAATGCGCGCCGATCAGCAATTTCAACCCGGCGTTTTTCGCCACGCCATGGGCGCGCACCACGCCGGCCAGCGAGCATTCATCCGTCACCGCCAGCGCCTTGTAGCCCAATTGCACGGCCCGCTCCGTCAACTCTTCCGCATGGGACGCCCCTTGCAGGAATGAGAAGTTGGACAGGCAAAACAACTCGGCATAGTCGGGAAGGTCGGTTGGCATGGCTCAAAACAACTGTGTTTTTATACAGTATTATAGTGCATAGCCAGATGACCGCTGAATAAGTTATTCTGCGGCAATGACAATAATGACAACCATCACAGAATTACTCTGCTTCGGCGCTCAGCCGGGCCAAGGCAACCCGGCGCTCGTGGTGCAGCGCGACGGCTGGGACACGGCACAGCGCCAGCACTTCGCCCATGCGCAACAGCGCAGCGCTTGCGTATTCATCGATCGGGCTGACGATGGCGGCGTCGTGCTCGATTACTTTTATCCGCACACGCGCAGCCCGCTGTGCCTGCATGCGACCTTGGCGGCTGCCGCCGTGCTGCTCGATGACGCGGCCGGCACGATGACGGTGCGCACGGCGCTGCGCGGCCAGCCGTTGCGCCTGTCGCGCACCGGTGCCGGCTACTTTGTCGCGCTGGAACGCCAGCCGGCGCCGTCCGTTGCGTTGGCGGCGGACTTGCCGGCCCGCCTGCTCGACCTGCCCGGCGTGCGACTGGCTTCCGCACCGCTGGTCGTGTCCGCCGGCAGCCCCAAGCTGCTGCTGGAATTGCCCGATTGCGCCACCCTGCAGGCGCTGCGTCCCGACCTGGCGCTGATTGCCGCATGGGGCCAGGAACACGGCGTCAATGGCTGCTATGCGTGGGCCCGCCGTGCCGATGGTGCAATTGAAGGCCGCAGCTTCAACCACCTCGATCCGGCGCTGGAAGACAGCGCCACCGGCGTGGCGGCCGCCGCGCTCACCTTGCACCTGGGGCATGGCATCGCGTTGCACCAGGGAGCCAACCGGGGCCAGCCCTGCCTGCTGCGTACGGCGCTGCAAGGCGAAACCGTGCTGGTCGGCGGCGCGGCGGAAGCCATTCCCTACCACACGAAAGCAGTGCGCACGATTTAACAATGGTTTAAATACCTACGCTTTAGTACGTATGCCGGAAAAATCTTGCTTCGATTACAATCGCCGCATTTTTTTCATTCCGGAGACGCGCGTGTTCGCAACCAGCACTTTACGTAAAGCAGTCTTGATCAGCCTGTACGGTGGCGCAGCCATGGCCACCCTGGCTCCCGCCGCCGTGTATGCCCAATCCGCGGCAGGCGAAGGCGCATCGCAGATGCAAACCGTAAACGTGGTGGGTTCGCGCCGCGCCACGTCGTCCACCACCGATACCGTGGTGCCGGTCGACGTGATCCCGATGTCCAAGGCCGCCGAGCAAGGCGCGCAATTCGACCTGGCGCAATCGCTGACGTATATCTCGCCGTCGTTCAATTCGACCCGCCAGACCGGCGCGGACGGCGCGGACCTGGTGGACTCGGCCGCGCTGCGCGGCCTGGGTTCGGACCAGACGCTGGTACTGGTCAACGGCAAGCGCCGCCACACCACGGCCCTGGTCAACCTGTTTGGCGCGCGCAACCGCGGCAACACGGGCACCGACATGAACGCGATCCCGCTGCTGGCCATCAAGGATGTGCAAGTGCTGCGCGACGGCGCGGCGGCCCAGTACGGTTCCGACGCGATTGCCGGCGTGATGGACATCGGCCTGAAGAAAAGCCTGGGCTGCGAAGCCGTGGCCGGTTACAGCCAATACTCGGAAGGCGACGGCAAGAATTACATGGCGTCCGCTTACTGCGGCGTGGCGCTGGCCGGCGGCGTGGTCGGCATCACGGGCGAATATGTCGACCGTGGCCGCTCCAACCGCGCGGACGCGGGCAATCCCCGCATCATCGGCGACACCAAGGCGCAAAACCAGACCCTGTACGTGAACGGCGACGTCCCGACCATCCCTGGCGGCAAGTTCTACTTCACGGCCGGCGCGCAAACACGCGATGCGTCCAGCGCCGCCTGGGCCCGTGGCGGCGTGGGCAGCGACGACATCCCGTCGCGCAACTCGGCAGCCATGTACCCGAACGGCTTCGTGCCTTTCATCGACGGCGCCATCGACGACCGCTATGCGACGGTCGGCCACAAGAGCAAAGTGGGTGAATGGACTGCGGACTTGTCGCAGACCTATGGCTACAACCGCATGATGTACAACATCAACAACACGCTGAACGCATCGATCGCCAACGCCGACCTGATCAAGGGCGGCAAAGGCGTCAGCGCGTCGTCGTTTGACGCGGGCGGCTTCTCGTTCCGCCAGTTGACCACCAACGCGGACTTCAGCCGCTACTACGACCATATCCTGCAAGGTTTGAACGTGGCGTTCGGCGCGGAATACCGCAGCGAGCAATACAAGATCTTCGCCGGCGAACCGGGCTCGTACATCGACGCGGACGGCGTCGGCTTTGGCGGCAATGCCGGCAGCCAGGGCTTCCCCGGCTTCCAGCCTGGCGACCGCACCAATGCCAAGCGCCACAGCAGCGCCGCTTACCTGGACCTGGAACTGGACGTGTCCGACCGCGTGAAACTGCAAGGCGCGCTGCGCCACGAACGCTACAGCGACTTCGGTTCCACCACCACCGGCAAGCTGGCGGGTTCGCTGCGCGTGACGCCGGACCTGCTGCTGCGCGGCTCGGCCAGCACCGGCTTCCGTGCACCGTCGCTGCAGCAAGTGTATTTCTCGTCGACCTTCACCGACTTCATCAGCGGCGTGCCGACCGACGTGGTGCTGGCGCCGAACGGCGGTCCGGTCGCCAATGCCGCAGGCATCCCGAAACTCAAGGAAGAAAAGTCGACCAGCTACACGCTGGGCACGACGTGGTCGCCAAACTCGGCAATGTCCGTCACGGCGGACTTCTACGACATCAAGATCAAGGACCGCATCGTGCTGTCCGGCCGCTTCAATGCCGACAACTACCCGTCGCTGGCGGAACGCCTGGCCAAGCTGGGCGTGGGCGAAGCGCAATTCTTCGTCAATTCGGTCGACACGCAAACCCGCGGCCTGGATTTGACCGCGTCGCATAAAGCCACTCTGGCAGGCAACAAGCTGACCACGTTCCTGGCCATGAACTTCAGCAAGACCGAGGTGACGGGCATCCACGCGCCGGCATCGCTGAAAGGCTATGAAGACGTGCTGCTGTCCGAGCGCGAGCGCCTGTTCATCGAACAGGGCGGCCCGCGCCGCAAGGCCACCCTGGGCTTCGACTACGTGGCCGGTCCGGTGGAAACCGACTTCAAGATCATCCACTTCGGCCCGCAAACGCTGGGTACGTTCAGCGGCACGGCGGCCGGTGTGCCGAATGCGAAGTATGAAGCGAAGACGTCGGCCGACCTGAGCCTGACGTACTCGATCTCGAAGAATACCAAGGTCACGTTTGGCGGCGCCAACATCTTCAACGTGAAACCGACCCGCCAGAATCCGGACGAAACGGACAATGGCTTCAAGTATGACTCGGTGCAGTTCGGCTTGAACGGCGCGTCGTACTTCGGACGTTTGTGGGTGAAGTTCTAAGAAACTGAGGGCGGTTGACGCCGCCCTCAGTGTGGATGGAAAAGACCGGGTTTAATTGCCGCAGCCCTGGCTGGCGATCCGGTCATAGGCGGCTTTGGCCTGCACCAGGCCAAAGCCCGTGTAGACGTCGCGGCCGGCCGCATTCAAATCCTTCGCGCTCTTGCCCAACGTTGCACGGATCTGCGATCCGGTGCAGCCCGGGTAGTAGCTCCACACCAGCGCCGCCACGGCCGATACGTGCGGCGTCGCCATCGACGTGCCGTCGTAATACGCATAATTGGTGGCTTTGACCGCCACGGTCGCCGACGCGCCCAATTGCGCTTTCAGCGCCGTCCCCTCCGTATCCGAGGCGGTCACGGAAGGAATCGTGGTCACCGTCGTTCCCAGCGTGCCGGAGAAGCCGCCTGGAGCGTTGTTGTAAATCACTGCGCCCTTGCCGCCACTCTTCTGGCAGTTGCTGACCTTGGTGGCGAAGTCAACTGTGCCGCGCGCAATCAGGCAGACCTTGCCGGATACCGCAGTGTTGATCTTGTCTCCGAGACCGAAGTCCGCCAGTGCCGCCGTGGCGCTGGTTTTCGGCGAACCATCCATGGTGCCGGGCGCATACGTGGTACTGCCCACCACCAGCGACGCTTCGGCGCCCGCCCCCATCGGCACGGTGGACAGCACGTTCACGCCGGGACCGGCAATTTCCACTTTGCTGTTGAATTGCGAGAAGCTGGCCACCGTCAGGCTTTCATCGACGGCCGCCACGCTCATCACGCTGTCATAGCCGGCCGGATACGAGATGGCGGCATTGCCATCGTTGCCTGCCGCCGCCACCGACAGCACGCCCTTGGCCGCCCAGTTATCGAAGGCGCGCTCTTCCGTCTTGCTGGGCCTGCCACCACCCAGCGACATGCTGATCACGTTGGCATTGTTCTGCCCGCACTTGTTGGCGGCATTGGCCAGCGACGAGGAATAAGCCCAGCCATCGGCGTTAAACACTTTGACGATGAACAGGTTCAGCTTGCGGCTCGGATTGACGCCAACCACGCCGACACCGCTGTTGTTAATCGCGGCAATGGTGCCGGCCAAGTGGGTGCCGTGGTGGTTTTCATCGGTGTACCACCAGCCCGTGCCCCGGTCGTATTCACCGTTCGCGATATTGGCGCTCAAGTCTTCATGCGCCCTGTCGTAGCCGGAATCGATGATGCAGACGGTGCGGTTGCCGGTGCTGGCATCATTCAACTGGTCTGCCTGCACCGCCTTGATGCCCCACGGAACAAGCTGGCCCAACTGATAAGGTGTTCCGGTCGATGGCGTGGCGCCACCCAGCGGGTAGCGCAGCACGTCTTCTTCCACATAGACCACGTTGGGATTGCGCACCAGGCCATTCAGCGCCTTCAGCGGCACTTCCACCGCCATCGCATCCAGGCCGGAAATTTCCAGCTTGACCGTGCCATGGGCCGCGCCCACCGCGGAACGGACAGCGGATGCCGCGCCTGGTTTGAACGCCACGATGACCCGCGTGGTATCGGGCGCCGCCACGGCCTGGCTGGCGACGCCAACTGTTGCCACCACACAAGCCATTCCAATGGCGCGCACCAGTTTGGAAATAAGGGATTCAGTCATGTCAGCCTCCGTGTAGTCCGGCGCCAGACGAATTCTTGCCATCGAGCAAGCGCGACAGCAGCTCATCTGCAGCAATGTAGAAATTCAGTATAGAAGTCATTCCCGCCGCCACGCAATCTGGCGATGCGTTAACAGCCGAGAGTATTTCTATAACGTTGCTTTAGTGCCGCAGCTTATTTCCATTCCGTCTTAGCGAAGGCGAAGTGTTGGCAACGGGCAATCCCATACGCACTGTTCCAGTCACTGCCCCAGTTGCTGCAATTCCCACGTCATGTTGGCAATCGCCAGTGCATTGTATTGTTCGGCAAAGAAAGGATCGCCAAACAGGGTGCCGGCGATCGCTTTCTGGCGCAGGTACGTCAATACCTGGCCGCGCAGCACGGGATACGTTTCGTCCGGCACGTGGCTGTATTCATGGCGGATGCCTTGCGCATAGTGGCGGTACACTTCCTCGTCCTGCCCGAGGATCGCCAGGTCCACGCTGAGCATGATTTCCTTCAGCGGATGCGCAATCGCCGGCCCCTGGAAGTGGTCGGTCGAGCGGATCAGCGCGGCGACGCCTTCCGCAAAGCCAGGCCCTTTGCCGTCGGCCAGTCCGCTACTGAGCCACAGGCGGGCGCTGTGTTCCTCGTTCGATAATTCGCCATCGGCAGCGGGGCCGTCGCCATGGGCGTAATGCAGATCGTGGAACCAGAATGCCGCGCGCACCATGTCCGTATCGTGCCGGCTGGGACCGACATTGGCGCTCCACGTGCGGACTTCCGCCAGGCCGTGCACCAGGTGATCGAGGTTGTGATAGTGGCGCTCGGCGCCGCCATACGCGTCATCGCCCGTGATGCGCTGGAACCAGGCATCGGCGCGCGCCCGCGCCTCGTGCGTGGCCTGGCTGTAGTGCCACAGCGCGTCCCACTCCTTGCGCAGCCAGCTGACGATCCACGCGTGGTAGGCCGGGCCCGGCACGAATTTTTTCATGGTCCAGTTCCACCCCACCGGGCCTTCCAGCGCCTTGACGAAACTGGAGCTGACGGAACCCAGGTCGCGCGGCGGCATGACGAACACGGTCTTGGCGCCGCCAATCACATCGACGTTGGTTTGCTGGATCAGGTTTTCATAATCGAAGTCCGCCGTGGTGCGGATGCCGCGGATCAGGTAATCGACACCGTGCCGCTTGGCCACGCGCGCCGTGTAATCGCTTTTCACGATCATCACTTGCACGTTGGTCCAGCCGCGCTCGGCGCAGCTGCGCAGCACGATGTCCTTGCGCTGTTCGGCGGAAAACTTGGGCTGCTTGGTCGAATTCTCGGACAGGAACACCACCACGTCATCCGCGATGGAACGGGCTTCGCCGATCACCCACATGTGGCCGTTGGTGATCGGGTCCAGGGTGCCCGAAAAGCCGATTTTTTTCATGCCTGCTCCGCTGACGGTGTCAAAACCGCCATTCTAGCTTGGAGCGGGTTCGACCGGGGACTGCGGCCATGCCAATCCAGCGATATCGCCGGTGCCCGTGGTGGAGCACGCACGGCGGCTTTGCTGGCGCAAAACCGCCCTACGGAGTTACGCTGTGGGGGATTTGGACAGGTTGACGCCCGCATGCGCTGCGGTTTGAGGAACCGGGAATTCCACCCGCACCTGCAAACCGCCCAGGCGCGGCGACTGGTCCAGCACCAGCGTGGCGCCGTGGCGTTCCGCGATGGCCTTGATGATCGCCAGCCCCAGGCCGCTGCCGCCGGCCGGACTGCCGGGCACGCGGTAAAAGCGGCTGAATACGCGCTCCCGTTCTTCCGCCGGGATGCCGGGGCCGCTGTCATCCACGCACAGCACCGCCTTGCCCTGATGCTGGCGTACTTCCACATCGACGGTGCCGCCGGACGGCGTGTATTTGATCGCGTTATCGACCAGATTGCGCAACAGGATCAGCAGCGCATCGCCCTGTCCCGCCACCACGGCGTCATCCGCGTGGTGCAAGCCCAGGTCGATACCGCGCGTTTGCGCAATGCCCGCCAGGTCGCCCAGCGCGCGGCGCGCCAGGTCGGCCAGGTTGACGTCGTCCATCTTGAGCTCGCTGCTGGCTTCCTGGCGCGCCAGCACCAGCAATTGTTCCACCAGCCGCGTGGCCCGCTCGATACCCGCCGTCAGCCGTCCCACCGCCACGGCGCGGGCTTCCGCGTTGTCGGCCCGCTCCAGGCTCAGCACCTGTAATTTCAGCGCCGCCAGCGGCGTGCGCAATTCATGCGCGGCATCGGCGACAAAATGCTGCTGCGCGTCGAACGCGGTTTTCACGCGGCCAAACAGCAAGTTCAATTCCTGCACCAGCGGCTGTACTTCGTCCGGCAAGCCGGTTTCCGACACGGGCGACAAATCGTCGGCCTGGCGCGCCGCTACCTGCTTGCGCACGCGCGACACCGGCGCCAGCGAACCGCTGACCACCCACCACACCACCAGCATCAACAGCGGCGCCATCATGGCGATCGGCGCCACCGTGCGCAGCGCCAACGCGCCCGCCATGCGCTGGCGCACCTTCATGTCCTGGGCGATCTGCACCGTCTGGTTATCGGTCTGGATGGAAAAGACGCGGTAAGTGGCGCCGCGCACGCGCACATTGGAAAAGCCCAGCACGGCGCGCTGCGGCAATTCCGCGCGCGACAGCGAACGGAACACTTGCACCCCGTCCGGCGTCCACACTTGCACCACCATGTCATCGTTGTCGGCATCGCCGCCCCGGCCATACTGGTTGGCCATGGGGGCGCCGGAGCGCAGCGACAGCGCCATTTGCTGCATGTGGTAATCGAAGATTTCATCCGCATCGCTGCGGGCGCTGCGGTAGGCAATGACGGCTTGCGCCATGGCCGCCAGCACGATGGCCGCCAGTAAAAACCATAACAGGCGGCCGCGCAGCGAATGCGTTACAGGCAGTTTCATCAGTTCTTGGGCACCATGTAGCCAAGGCCCCGCACGTTCTGGATCAGGTCGCTGCCCAGTTTCTTGCGCAAACCGTGGATATACACTTCCACCGCATTGCTGTTAACTTCATCCTTCCAGCTGTACAGCTTTTCTTCGAGCTGGGCGCGCGACAGCACGATGCCGGGACGCGCAATCAGCGCTTCCAGCACGGCCCATTCGCGGGCGGACAGGTTGATGGGCTGGCCATTGGCGATCACTTCGCGCGTTTGTGGATTGACCGACACGCCCTTGTGTTCGAACACGGGTTCGGCACGGCCCGCCGACCGGCGCAACAGCGCGCGGATACGGGCCAGCAATTCATCCAGGTCGTACGGTTTTAATACGTAATCGTCGGCGCCCGCATCCAGGCCCGCGATGCGCTGGTCCACCGCATCGCGCGCCGTTGCTATCAGCACCGGCGTCAACTCCTTGCGCAGCCGCATCGAGCGCAGCACTTCCAGGCCGTCCTTGCGGGGCAAACCCAGGTCCAGCAAGACCAGGTCATAGGTTTGCGTTTGCAGCGCCGTATCCGCCATGTCGCCATCCTTGACCCAGTCGACCGCGTAGTGCTCGGCCCGTAACAGGTCGAGCACCACTTCGCCGATCATCGTGTCATCTTCCACCAGCAATAGACGCATGGTTTTTCCTTAATTAGCCAATTCGCACCGGAATGAAGATTTTGTCATCCCCGCGCTGGATCAGCAAGGCGACCGACTTTTCCGATTTCGCCATCAAGTCGCGCACCTGCTCCAGCGAGTTGACGGGACGGCCATTGACGGACAACAGCACGTCACCCGGTTCGACCCCGGCAAAGGCCGCGGCGCCGGAGGCCTGTTCCACCAGCAAACCGGACTGGATGCCGGACTGGCGTTTTTCCACCGGATCCAGCGGACGCAGCGCCAGGCCCAGTTTCACCTTGCCGGCCGCGCCGTCGCCGGCGCGCGCCACATCGGCCACTTTATCAGCCGCGTTGCCCAGTTTGCCGTTCAGTTCGACCGATTTACCCTGGCGCCACACTTCCAGGCTAACCTTGTCGCCCGGCATCGCCAGGCCGACGATGGCCGGCAAGTCGGCCGAGGCAACGATCTTCTGGCCATTGACCTTGCGGATCACGTCGCCGGCTTTCAAGCCCAGCTTGTCGGCGGGGCCGCCTGGTTCCACGTTCGCCACCAGCGCGCCTTCCGGCGTGGCCAGGTTGAACGAGTCGGCAAAGCTCTGGTTGATTTCCTGCACCGACACGCCCAGCTTCGCATGCGCGACCTTGCCGGTCGAGACGATCTGGTCCTTGATCTTGGTGGCCACGTCGATCGGGATCGCGAACGACAAGCCCTGGTAGCCGCCCGTCTGGCTGTAAATCTGCGAATTAATGCCGATCACTTCACCGCGCGTGTTGAACAGCGGACCACCCGAATTGCCCGGGTTGACGGCCACGTCGGTCTGGATGAATGGCACATAGCTGTCGTCCGGCAGCGAACGGCCTTTGGCGCTGACCACGCCGGCCGTGACCGAGCTTTCCAGGCCATAAGGCGAGCCGATCGCCAGCACCCACTCGCCCACTTTCAGGTCCGAGGTGCGGCCCAGCGGCACCACCGGCAGGTTTTTCGCATCGATCTTCAGCACGGCCACGTCGGTTTTCGGATCCGAACCGAGCACCTTGGCGCGGTATTCGCGGCGGTCGGTCAGCTTGACCGTCACTTCGCTGGCATCGCGCACCACGTGGGCATTGGTCAGGATCACGCCGTCGGCGCTGATGATGAAGCCGGAACCGACACCGTGCGTCGGCATCGGGCGGTCTGCGCGCGGCTGGCCCTGCTGGAAGCGGCGGAAGAATTCATAGAAGGGATCGTCGCCGAACGGGTCGCGGCCACGCTGGTCGAAGCCGGAGGTTTTCGTGGTGCCGGTGACGCTGATGTTGACCACGGCCGGCCCGTTGCGTTCAGCGATCACGCTGAAGTCGGGCATGGAAATCATGGGGGCAGCGACCGGAACGCCGGCCGGCACATTGGCGGCCGGCGCGGCTGCCGGGGCGGCGGTCACCGCGGCGGCATGGTTTTGCTGAACGACGACGGCCCCGCCTGCGCCCAAGGCACCGAGCACGGCCAGGGCCAGAACACCACGCTTGATCGTTTTGGAAACAGGTTGGTTTTGCATTGCTGCTCTCCTGGATAAAAGGATTTTTCGATGTACCCAATATGAGGCAACAGACTTAGACGCCGCTTAACTTTGCTGATTTGTGGCGTTCTGCCTGCATGCCGTTTGCGATGCAGGATTGACAACCCAAAACAAAGGCCGGCGAAAGCCGGCCATGTTGCAATGCTTGCACCGCGCAGCGCACGCTGCGCGGTGTGTCAGGCCGGCTTAGGCAGCCTGGCGCTGTTCGATGGTGGCGACGTTGGTCGCTTCCACGCCATCGATCGCGATCTTGCGCGGTTTCAGGGCTTCCGGCACTTCACGCACCAGTTCGATGGTCAGCATGCCGTTGTCAAACGAGGCGCCCGTGACTTTCACGTGGTTGGCCAGCTGGAAGCGCTGCTCGAAATCGCGGGCGGCAATGCCGCGGTGCAGGTACGTACGTTCCACGCCGTCGCGCTGTTTGCGGCCCACCACCAGCAGGGTGTCGCGCTCGGAAGTGATGTCGATTTCCGAACGGCTGAAGCCGGCCAGCGCCATCACGATGCGGTACTGGTCTTCCGACACCAGTTCGATGTTGTATGGAGGGTAGCTCGGCTGCGAATCGCCGCGCTGGGCGTCGTTCAGCATTTGTGCCAGGCGGTCGAAGCCGATAGCGGAACGATACAGAGGAGTCAGGTCAAAAGTACGCATGATTATATCCTTTTAAAGTTAAGCGATAAGGTCCGCCGGTCCCCTGCTGGGCAACCGGTGAATCCGATATACGGCTGCCCAAACACACTTTCAAGAGCTTTTTTTCCAAATTTTCTTCGGTTGTTTTCTCTACACTTCGAAACATTAGAAAATTTCCTGCGTGCTACACTGAACCTCTTTAAATCCCTTGTTTCGCCCTTAAATGACGCCTTTCCGCCCTGCCGTACGCAGCCTCGTGCTGGCCGTGCTGGCCGCCACTTCCTTCACTTCGCGCGCCGCCGAATCCATCCCCGCGCCGGTGGACCAGCCCTACCCGGGCGCCATCGTGCTGAATGTCGACGCGTCGAACACGTCGCAGCAAATCTTCCGCATCAAGGAAAGCATTCCCGCCAAACCCGGCAAGCTGACGTTGCTGTACCCGCAATGGGTGCCGGCCAACCATGGCCCCAGCGGTCCGCTGAACCAGTTCGCCGGCTTGAAGCTGAGCGCCAACGGCAAGCCGCTGGCGTGGACGCGCGACCCGATCAACGTGCATGCCTTCCATATCGACGTGCCGCGCGATGCGAAGACGGTGGAAGCGGAATACCAGTACCTGTCGCCGACGGAACCCAGCCAGGGCCGCACCACCATCACCAGTGACATCCTCGGCGTGCAGTGGCACTCGATGGCGCTGTACCCGGCCGGCTACACGACGCGCCGCATCCAGGTACAGGCCAACCTGACGTTGCCGGAAGGCTGGGACTACGCGACCGCGCTGGAGACGTCCGAGCGCAAGGGCGACACCGTGCAGTTCAAACCGCTGGACCTGGAAACCCTGGTCGACTCGCCGCTGTTCGCGGGCCGCTACCACAAGCGCTACGACCTCGATCCGGGCGCCAAACTGCCAGTGCACCTGAACGTGTTTGCCGATACGGCGGAAGCGGTGGAAGCGAAACCGGAACAGATCGAACTGCACCGTGCGCTGATCCAGCAAGCTTATAAACTGTTCAACTCGCAGCATTACGCGCATTACGATTTCCTGCTGGCGCTGTCGGAAGAATTCGGCGGCATCGGCCGCGAACACCACCAGTCCAGCGAAAACGGCGTCAAGCTCGATTACTTCACGGACTGGAGCAAGGCGGAATCCGTGCGCGGCTTGCTGCCCCATGAATTTACCCATTCATGGAACGGCAAATTCCGCCGTCCCGCGGGCCAGAATGTCCCGAACTTCAATACGCCGCTGCAAAACAGCCTGCTGTGGGTGTACGAGGGCCAGACCCAGTACTGGGGCCATGTGCTGTCGGCCCGTTCCGGCCTGATCCGCCTGGAAAACGTGCGCGACATCCTGGCCGCCACGGCCGCCCGCTACGACGCCATGCGCGGCCGTTCGTGGCGCCCGGTGCAGGACACCACGTACGACCCCATCATCAATGGCCGCCGTCCGCTGGGCTGGTCCAGCTGGCAGCGCAGCGAAGACTATTACAACGAAGGCGCCCTGATCTGGCTCGATGCCGACACCATGATCCGCGAACTGTCGGGTGACACGAAATCGCTGGACAACTTCGCCCGCAATTTCTTCGGCATTGAAAACGGCAGCTATACGGCCAACCACTACACGTTCGACGACGTGGTGAAAGCCTTGAATGCGATCCAGCCTTATGACTGGGCCACGTTCCTGCGCACCCGCGTGGAAACCGTGGGTCCGGCGCCGCTGGACGGCCTGGCGCGCGCCGGCTGGAAGCTGGTGTACACGGACACGCCGACGCCCTACCTGAAAGGCGTGGAAGAACGCAACAAGTCGGCCGACTTCCAGTATTCGCTGGGCTTCTCCGTCAGCAGCGAAGGCAGGATCGAAGCGCTGCAATGGGAGGGACTGGGGTTCCAGGCCGGACTGGGCGGCAGCACCACGCTGTTGGCCGTCAATGGCACCGCATACAAGGCGGACGTGTTGCGCGCCGCCGTCACGGCCGCGAAAACGTCCGGCAAGCCGATCGAACTGCTGGTCAAAAAAGGCAGCAAGTACCGCACCATCCTGCTGGACTACCATGGCGGCTTGAAGTATCCGCGCCTGGAGCGCATTGCCGATACGCCGGACCGCTTGCAGGCGATCCTGTCGCCGCTGAAATAAGGCGGATCAGGGCGGCGGCCGCAGGGCCGCTGCCGGACCTTTACTCAAGGTAACGCCGGCTCCACGCGGCAATCACATCGGCCACATACGCGGTGTCTTCGCGCCGCGTCAGCAAGTGGTCGGCATCGTCCAGCGAGACAAAGCTTTTCGGATGTTTCGCCGGCACAAAAATCTCCATCGCATGACTGAGCGGCACCGTGTCGTCGCCGGGCGCATGCATGACCAGCAGCGCCTTGCGCAAGCCGGCGATCTTGTCGCGCAGGCTGTGCGCGCCGACGTCGTCAACGAATTGCTGGCGGATGCGGAAGGGCCGCCCGGCCAGCTGCACATGGGCTTCCCCTTCTTCGGCAATGCGCTCCAGGTGTTCGCTGAACGTACTGGTGGCAAAAGCCGGACTACCGGGCGACGCGATCGTCACCACGGCTTTCGCTTCCGGTAAATGTTCCGCCGCCGCCAGCATGGCGGTGCCGCCCAGGCTGTGGCCGATCAACAGTCGCGGCGCCACGAAGTGCGTGCGCAGGTAGTCGGCCGCCGTCAGCAGGTCATCGACATTGGTGGAAAAATTCGTGTCGGCGAAATCGCCGCCGCTGGCGCCGATGCCCGTGAAATCAAAGCGCAGCACGGCAATGCCGTGTTCCGTCAATTCCTGCGCTATGCGCCGCGCCGCCAGCACATCCTTGCCGCACGTGAAGCAGTGCGCATACAGCGCATAGGCGCGGGGTTCGCCGTCCGGCGAGTCGAGGCGCGCCGCCAGCTGGTGGCCGTGGCTGCCGGGAAAATCATGTCGTTGGGTACGCATGTCGCGCAGTTTACCAGAGGGCTGCTAACCAAACAGCCCGTGCAGATACCAGCGCAATTCCCCTTCCTCGCCCGACCGTTCGCGGAAGATCCAGTAATGCACATGGTCGCTGCCTTCGGCAATGAAATAATCGCGCACCTGCGTCGTGTTCCACCAGCCCGCTTCGATGCGTTCCGCGCCGGACACCAGCCGCAGCGGCGAGATATAAAACGGCCGGTTGTCGCGCATGATCAGGGCGACCGGTTTGGGCAGCAGCCACACGGGACGGGGCAGGCTGTGCGGCGGCATGCGCTGGTCCAGGGAGCGCTGCTTGTCCTGCACCGGCTGCCACGCATTGGCCCGGTCCGGCCGGTAATCGGCCAGCGGCGCCGCGCGCAGCACGTTGTCCGGGCCCAGCCGCGCCACCAGCAATTCAAACAGGCGTTCGCGGTCCGTGCTGGTGCCGCCCGGTTCGGGAAACAGCGTATCGGTCAGCGGCGCCATCGCCTGTACTTGCAATGCTTCCAGCCGCAAGCCGATCACCGGCGCGGGCAACGCTATCCGCCCCAGCCGCTCCTTCAGCAGCCGCAGCAGGTGATCGCCCCGCCAGACCGCTTCCGCCAGCACGATATCGATGGCCGTCGGCGGGCACGCCGTCCTGCCCCGTTCATGGTCCAGCAGCAGGCAGATGCGTTCGACCGCATAGTGGTGGGCGCACAGCCAGCCCGTCATTTGCTGCACCAGCCGCTGCGCGCCATGCAGCAGCGCTTCCGCGTGTTCGATGCGGTCGAACAATTCCAGCCCCGCCTTGAATTCCGGCGGCGGCGCCAGCCACGTGTGCATTTCCGGCGCTTCGCCGTAAGCCGCATCCAGCACGTCGAGCAGCGCGCGGCCGCAGCGGCGCTGCAAGCCGGGCCGGGGCAGGCGCCGCAACTCGCCCACCGTCTGGCAGCCGATACCTTCCAGCCACGTGCGGAAGGGCCGCGCCGGCGGCGGCAGCCACGCCGGCAGGCGCGCCAGGCGGCGCGTCAACGAGCCGATTGTTAAACAACGTCCACCGCGGCTGCGCGCCAGCAGCCACGCGCCCTGCGCAGTCGGTGCGCAACTGAGCGCCGCGGTAAAGCCCAGCGTGCGCATACTGGCCGCCGCCAGCCGGCACAGCTGGCGGATGCCGCCGAACAGGCGCAGGCTGGCGCCGATATCGAGCAGCAGCACGGCTTCTTCCGCCAGCGCCACCTGTGGCGTGTAGCGCAGCAGCGCCGTCGCCGCCGCCTGCATCGCTTCCGCTTCCCGCTGCAGGCAACGCTCGTGCAACTGGATTTCCGGCGCCATCAACAGCGCGCCGCCACGCCGCATCCCCACCCGCACGCCGCTGGCATGGGCTGCACGCGATACGGCCAGTACGCCTTCCTGCTCCAGCACGGCGGTGCAGCTATCCGCCGACCAGCTGGGGCAAAACACTTCGAGCGGTAGCCGGTACAGGCAAAGGCCGATCCACAGATGCATGACGCTGTAACAAAGAAGGTGGCAAGGGCAGGAACAGCGGCGCATCGCGCTGCGGTCCCCGGCGTTTTATAAAAGTAATCGCCAGCCCGCCCGGCGCCGTGCGCAGCGACAGCCGCAACGGCGCAGGCGACGCGTCTTGCGCGGCAGCCAGCGGCCGCATCAGGCAAAACAGCGTATCGCCGCTTTGCGCGGCCAAATGCAGCCGGCGCAGGTTTTCATTGCGGATCTGCTGTTGCCACAGCAGCAGTGCGCCGCAACAGCCGCTGCGCAATACCTGTTCGGCCGCCCACAGCGCGTCGCCGGATTTGCCGGTATTGCGGATCCAGATCATCTGCCCCGGGGGCAAGCCCAGTGCGGCCAGCGCCAGCCCCTGCGGTATCTGCGGCGGCGCCAGCAACACCACGGGCCGCTGCGCCGCCTGCTGCAACGCCGGCCGCAACAGGCGGATTTCGCCGATGCCAGGCTGCTGCAACATGAATTCCGTCAGACTCCCCAGCGGCCAGCCGCCGCCCGGCAACTGGGCCGACAGCGCCGCATGGCCGGTATCGAGGCAGCGCACCGCGCCTTGCGCCAGTTGCGACGCACGCCACAGGGCAGGATGCAGGCTTTCCGGCGCGGCGATGAGCGGTGAACTGTGCATGGGCCTGACCATAAAATACTGTATATACGTACAGTACTCGATAACCCGGGTTTTGGCAAGATGTCCACATTCCCGTAAGATGGACAGATGACCCAGATCACCCCTATCCAGCTCACCGGCGCCATCCTGTTCGCCCTCGCCCTCGTCCACACCTTCGCCGCCAAATCGTTCGACCTCCTGGCCCGCCGGCATCCGCGCCATGCGGGCCTGTTCCACTTGCTGGGCGAAGTGGAAGTCGTGTTCGGCTTCTGGGCCGCCATCCTGATTGCCGCCATCGCGCTGATGGCGGGCGGCCAGAATGCGATCGCCTATGCCGAATCGCGCCAGTACACGGAACCGCTGTTCGTGTTTGTCGTCATGGTGGTGGCGGCGTCACGGCCCGTGCTCGAATGCGTGCAGCGCCTGTTGCTGGCGCTGGCGCGGTTGGCGCCCGTGCGCACCGAACTGGCGCTGGTGTGGCTGGGCATGGCCATGGTGCCGCTGGCCGGATCGCTGGTGACGGAGCCGGCAGCGATGACCCTGGCGGCGCTGACGCTGGCGCCGCTGGTGTTCCGCGACGGCGTGCCGGAGTGGCTGAAATACGGCGCGCTGGGCGTATTGTTCGTCAATGTGTCGATCGGCGGCACGTTGACCGCGTATGCGGCCCCGCCCGTGCTGATGGTGGCCGCCACGTGGGACTGGAACAGCGCGTTCATGGCGGCGAACTTCGGCTGGAAAGCCGCGCTGGCGACCCTGATCAACGCCACCGCCATCACGTTCCTGCTGCGCCGCCACGTACAGCCGCAGGCCGATGCCGGCAACGAAGCACGGGAAGCCGTGCCCCTGCCCGTCACCGCGGTGCACCTGGGCGTGCTGGCGCTGGTCGTGGTGCTGGCGCACCACCCGGCGCTGTTCCTCGGCATCTTCCTCTTGTTCCTCGGCTTCGCCCACGCCTACCAGCATTACCAGCAACCGCTGATCCTCAAGGAAGGCTTGCTGGTGGGCTTTTTCCTGGCCGGTCTCGTGGTACTGGGCGGCATGCAGCAATGGTGGCTGCAACCGGTCATCACGAAGCTGGAACCGCTGGCGCTGTTCTTCGGCGCGGTGGCGCTGACGGCCATCACCGACAATGCCGCGCTGACCTACCTTGGGTCGCTGGTCGATGGCATCACGCCGCACGCGCAATACATGCTGGTGGCGGGCGCGGTGGCGGGCGGCGGCCTGACCGTGATTGCCAACGCGCCCAATCCGGCCGGCGCCGCCCTGCTGAAGGCGGGCTTCCGCGACGGCGCCATCGGCGCCACCGGATTGCTGCTGGGCGCCCTGGCGCCGACGGCCGTGGCCATCGCCCTGCTGCTCATCTAAGCCTTACGCGCGCCGGTGCAGCGCAAAAAACGCCGCCATCATGCGGCTGGCGTCCGGCCCCGGCGCCGCATGGAACGTCACGTCCGGATCGCCGCCGCTCCACGCGTGGCCCAGTCCGGCAATGCTGGCCACCCGCAGCACCACCCTGGGTCCCGCCGCATAATCGTGGATCGTGTGTGCATGGCGGCTGCCGCTGCGGGTCGCTTCCCTGCTGGTCACGGCGGGCCGCGCCGACAGCGGCAACCCGTTCAACAGCAGCCATTGGCGCGTCAACTGCTGCTGGTTCACGGGGTGCACCACGTGGTCGTTTTCCCCCTGCATCAACAGCCCCGGCATGCCGGGGAAACCGGCGCGGGCGCGCAATACGCCGTGAATGGCGTCCGCATGCGCAGCGGCGCCATGCCGCATCACGTGCAGCGCCCCGGCCGTGCTATGACCGGCGCCGAACACGGGACCGGAATGCAATCCCACGGCCGCAATCAATTCGGGATGGTTCAGCGCCAGCACGGCCGCCATGCCCGCCCCGGCCGACAAGCCGCACGCATAGATGCGCCGCCTGTTGATGCCGTGCTGTTCACAGACTTTCGCCACCAGCATCGCCAGCAGCGCGGTGTCGCCGCCGCCTTGCTGCGTGGCCTGGTCATACCAGCGCCAGCAGCGCTGCGATTGCGCACTGGCCAATTGCTGCGGATACAGCACCGCGTACCCCTTTTGTTCCGCCACCAGGTTCATGCGCGTGCCCTGCGCGAATTGCGTGGCGCTCTGGTGGCAGCCGTGCAGCATGACAATCAGCGGCCAGCCCCGCGCAGGGGCAGGTTGATCCGGTAAGTACAGCCAGTACGCCATGCGCCGTCCCGGCGCCTGGCCCGGTTGCTGCGGCAGTGCAATATGGGCAGCCAGCCACTTGCCGGGCGCAATCGGCGTTTCCTTGCGTTCATGCTTGCGGATATCCAATGCTGCGGGGCTACGGAGCGCCGCCACCTTCCGTTTGGGTTTAGCCTGTGCCTTCGGTTTTGAAGCAGCAAGCAGCCTGGACACCATTTTTTGCTGCGTTTTTGCGGCACGGGTCAGGCTGCGCAGCAAGCGCATACCGGGAGCGGGTTTCGCCATGGGAACTCCAGAAAGTCGGATGTTGCACCGCAATATACCGGCATCCGATACCCTGCTCTGTACGCTGGCGCACCGCCATTCCTTACCAAAGTAACCGACACATGCAGGAGAAGATGATGACCTTGAAGACCCGCAAGAAGCACAAGAACCAGAGCAAAGAAACGCAGGATTGCCCGCGCCTGGATGCGCACCTGTCGCGGCAAAGCAGCCGGCAAGACAATACGTCCATCCAACAGGGGAATTTGTCCGGCGCCGGCAGCGATGGCGGCGGCGATGAATACGCGATCAGCGGCGACAGCCGCCCTTCCCGCGGCAGCCGCCAGGGCGGCAGCGGCAACTACTGATAGCGGAAGAAACAGTTTCCATGCGCGGGGATGCGGGGCGCCGGGCATTGGGACTGCGCCGGTTTGCTCCGCCGCGCACCCATTGCTCAATTACCGCTGCATCGATTCCCACACCTTTTGCAGGCGCTTGACGGACACCGGCATCGGCGTGCGCAATTCCTGGGCGAACAGCGACACGCGCAACTCTTCCAGCATCCAGCGGAATTCCACCAGTTTCGGATCGGTATTCCGGCCAGCGGATTTGTCGCGCATCAGGCGCTGGTAAGGCGCGGCGGCGGTCTGCCATTCCGCCATCAGCTTCGCATCGCGCGCGGGGTCGCCACGCAGCTTTTCCAGCCGCACGTTCATGGCTTTCAGGTAGCGCGGGAAATGCGCCAGCTGGCTGTAATCCGTGTCGAGCAGGAAGCGCTTGTGCACCAGGCCCTGCAACTGCTGCTGCATGTCGGACGCCACTTGCGCATTGATGTTTTGCAGCCGCTTCGGCAAGCCGTGGTATTCCGTCAGCACTTGCGACAGCAGGCGCGCCACTTCATTGACCAGCAACACCAGCCGTGACTTGCCCTCGTCCTTGCGCTTCGTGAACGACGCGGCATCGGCCGGCAGCGGATCCTGCAGGCACGCGATATCCAGCGCCTTGTTGATGATCTGGTCGCGCAACTCTTCCTGCGTGCCCATCGCCATGAACTGCATGCCCATTTGCTGCAAGTTCGGGATGCTCTTTTCAATGAACTTGATCTGGTCCTTCATTTGCAGCGCGAACAGGCGGCGCAAGCCGATGCGGTGCGTGCGTTCCGCCACGGACGGGTCGTCAAACACTTCCAGGTCGCAGTGGCTGCCCTTGTCCACCAGCGCGGGGAAGCCGATCAAAGTCAGCTTGCCCTGCGTGATTTCCAGCAGTTCCGGCAATTCGCCAAAGGTCCAGCCGGTGATATTGGTGTGCTGCGACGGCGGCGGCGCCTCCTTCGCAGGCGCCGGCGCGGCGCCGCCTTTCGCAGGCGCAGCGCCGCCATGGATGCCGCCATGCGCCTTGCCGCCGGCGGGCGTGCCCGCCTTCGGCTGCACGCCTGCCGGCGCCGTCGTTTCCGCCATTTTCTGGAAACTCTGGCGCGCCTGCATGCCATATTCCGCCTGCAAGGTGGCCAGGTTGCGGCCCATGTCCAGCTGGCGGCCGTGCTCGTCGATCACCTTGAAATTCATGAAGTGGTGGGCGGGCAGCGTTTCCGGCTTGAAGTCCGAGCTCAAAGGCGTGATCGTGATTTGCTGGCGGATATCGGCAATGATGGCGTCGATCAGATCGCCCTTGCCGAACGCATGGGCTTCCTGCACGCGCTCGCAGAACTTCGCCGCGTAGTCCGGCAGCGGCACGCAGTGGCGGCGCAGCTTTTGCGGCAGGGATTTCAACAGCAGGTGCACCTTCTCCTTCAGCATGCCCGGCACCAGCCACTCGCACCGTTCGCGCGACAACTGGTTCAGCGCATACAGCGGCACCGCCAGGGTCACGCCATCGCGCACGCTGCCCGGTTCGAAGTGGTAAGTCAGCGCCATTTCCAGGCCCGCCGCCAGCATGGTTTTCGGGAACAGGTCCGTCGTCACGCCGGCCGCCTCGTGCCGCATCAATTCATCGCGCACCAGGTACAGCAACTTGGGATTGTCGCGCGTGGCATCCTTGTGCCACTTCTCGAATGCCGCGCCATTGACCACGTCGGCGGGAATCAGCTTGTCGTAGAACGCCGCGATCAATTCATCGTCGACCAGCACGTCCAGCCGGCGCGACTTGTGTTCGAGGTTTTCGATTTCCTTGACCAGCTTGTGGTTGTGCGCGAAGAACGGCGCGCGGGTATCGAAGTCGCCGCCCACCAGCGCATCGCGGATGAAGATTTCACGCGCCTCTTCCGGATTGTGCGCGCCGTAATTAATGCGGCGCTGGCTGTACACCACCAGGCCATACAAGGTGGCGCGCTCGGACGCCGTCACCTGGGCGCTGCGTTTTTCCCAGCGCGGCTCGCCCCACGATTTTTTCAGCAGGTGGGCGCCGACTTTTTCCAGCCACTCCGGCTCGATCTTCGCCACGCAGCGCGCATACAGGCGAGTGGTTTCCACCAATTCGGCCGCCATGATCCACTTGCCCGGCTTTTTCGACAGGTGCGAACCCGGCCACACGTGGAAACGGATGCCGCGCGCGCCGAGGAAACCGGCGCCCGGCTCGTCCTCGCCCTTGAAGCCGACGTTGCCCAGCAAGCCGGTCAGCAAGGCCAGGTGCAGGTTGTCGTAGGTCGCAGGCGCTTCGTTCAAACGCCAGCCCTGTTCCTTGACGATGGTCAGCAATTGCGAATGCACGTCGCGCCACTCGCGCAGGCGCAGCTGCGACAGGAAGTTGGCGCGGCAATTGTCCATCAGCTGGCGGTTCGACTTCTTGTGCTCGATGGCGTTTTCGAACCACTTCCACATCTTGAGGTAGCTGAGGAATTCGGATTTTTCATCGGCGAATTTCTTGTGCGCCTCGTCGGCCGCCTGCTGCGCTTCAATCGGGCGGTCGCGCGGGTCTTGCGACGACAACGCGGCCGCCACGATCAGCACTTCCGTCAGGGCCGCGTTATCCAGGCCGGCCAGGATCATGCGGCCCACGCGCGGGTCCAGCGGCAGCTTGGCCAGCTTGCGGCCCAGCGCCGTGATCTGGTTGTATTCATCGACCGCGCCCAGTTCCTGCAACAGCTGGTAGCCGTCCGCGATCGCGCGCGCCAGCGGCGGCTCGATGAACGGGAAGGTTTCCACGTCCGCCAGGTGCAGCGTCTTCATGCGCAGGATGACGGACGCCAGCGACGAGCGCAGGATTTCCGGGTCCGTGAATTTCG
Organism: Pseudoduganella rivuli; assembly: GCF_009674485.1. Lineage (GTDB taxonomy): Bacteria > Pseudomonadota > Gammaproteobacteria > Burkholderiales > Burkholderiaceae_D > Rugamonas > Rugamonas rivuli_B. Next base: position 67,442 of record NZ_WKJJ01000026.1, read on the forward strand.
GCCGCTGGATGAAGTCCTGTTCATCGTACAGGCGGATGCAGACGCCGTCCGCCACCCGGCCGCAACGGCCGGCGCGCTGGTTGGCGGCCGATTGCGCCACCGGCTCGATCTGCAATTGCTCGACCTTGTTGCGGTAGCTGTAGCGCTTGACGCGGGCCAGGCCCGTATCGACCACGTAGCGGATCCCCGGCACCGTCAGCGACGTTTCCGCCACGTTGGTGGCCAGCACGATGCGGCGCGCGTTGGTGGTGCGGAACACGCGGTCCTGTTCTTCCACCGACAGGCGGGCAAACAGCGGCAGGATTTCCACGTGCGGCGGATGGTGCTTGCGCAGCGCTTCGGCCGCGTCGCGGATTTCCCGCTCGCCCGGCAGGAATACGAGCACGTCGCCCTGGCCCAGGCGGCACACTTCGTCGACGCCGTCGACGATGGCGTCCATCAAATCGCGCTTGTCGCGTTCAGCCGCGGCGGCGCGCGCTTGCGGGCGGCTATCGGCCGGCTGCTGCCCCATCGGTACCACGTCGCGGTCGACCGGGCGGTAACGCACTTCCACCGCATACAGGCGGCCCGACACTTCGATCACGGGCGCCGGTTTTTCCGGCGTGCCGAAGTGGCGCGCGAAGCGGTCGGCATCGATGGTGGCCGACGTGATGATGATTTTCAAGTCCGGCCGGCGCGGCAGCAACTGCTTCAGGTAGCCCAGCAGGAAGTCGATGTTCAGGCTGCGTTCGTGCGCCTCGTCGATGATGATGGTGTCGTAGGCTTTCAGCAGCGGATCGGTCTGCGTTTCCGCCAGCAGGATACCGTCCGTCATCAGCTTGATGGCGGCGCCCTTGGTCAGCGTATCGGCAAAGCGCACCTTGAAGCCCACGTTTTCGCCCAGCGGCGTGCCGAGTTCCTGGGCAATGCGCTTGGCGGTCGACGATGCGGCGATACGGCGCGGCTGCGTGTGGCCGATGACGCCTTTGCGGCCACGCCCCAGTTCCAGGCAAATCTTCGGCAACTGCGTGGTTTTACCGGAACCCGTTTCACCGGACACGATGACGACCTGGTTGTTCATCAGCGCGGCCGCGATTTCCTCGCGGCGGCCCGAGACCGGCAAGTCTTCCGGGAACGTGATCGGCGGGATCGGGTTGCGGAACTGCGCTTCCGCTTCCCGGGCCGCGATCTGCTCCGGCGTTTCCTTCGGCGGCCGCTGGCGGCGCTGCTGGCCATCCGGCCGCCCTTCCGCACGCGGCGTACGCTCGGCGCCGGCCTGGCGCGGCTGTCCCTCCGGGCGCGGCTGGCGCCCCGGCTGTGGCGCACGCGTCACGCTGGCGGGAGTTTGAGGGGAAACGGGGGACTTCTTGCTGGCTTCTGACATTGTTTTTTACATGTATTGCGCGCGAACATCGCGCACCGAATTATAATGCGGCGAATGGAAAACCCTACCCAATTCGTCCAATGGCTGCGCTCCGTCGCGCCCTATATCCACGCCTTCCGCGGTAAAACCTTTGTCATCGCCTTCCCCGGTGAACTGGTGTCGGCCGGCGCCCTGCCCGTGCTGGCGCAGGATTTGTCCCTGTTGCACGCACTCGGCATCAAGGTCGTCGTGGTGCACGGCTCCCGTCCGCAGGTGGCCGAACAGCTGGCGCTGCGTAACGTCGAAGGCCGCTTCACCAACGGCGTGCGGATCACCGACACCGCCGCGCTGGAATGCGCCAAGGAAGCGGCCGGCGAACTGCGCCTCGATATCGAAGCCGCGTTCAGCCAGGGCTTGCCCAACACGCCGATGGCGCACGCCGCCATCCACATCATTTCCGGCAACTTCGTCACGGCCCGCCCGATGGGCGTCATCGACGGCGTCGACCTGGAGCTCACGGGCATTACCCGTAAGGTCGATGCGGAAACCATCCATGCGCTGCTGGGCGCGGGCGGCCTGGTGCTGCTGTCGCCGCTGGGTTTCTCGCCCACCGGCGAAGCGTTCAACCTCACCATGGAAGACGTGGCCGTCACCGCCGCCACCGCGCTGCATGCCGACAAGCTGGTGTTCATCAGCGAAACTCCGTTGATGACGGACGTCACGGGCAAGGAAATCCGCGAACTGTCGTCGCACCAGGCCGAAGCCGTGCTGATGGCGAACTTCCTGCCGGAAGCCACCGCGTTTTACCTGAAACACTGCATCAAGGCTTGCCACGCCGGCGTGCCCCGGGCCCACATCGTGCCGTTTGAAATGGATGGCTCCGCACTGCTGGAACTGTTCACCCACGATGGCGTCGGCACCATGATTTCCCACGAAAACCTGGAAAGCCTGCGCCAGGCCACCATTGAAGACGTGGGCGGCATCATTAAACTGATCGAACCGCTGGAAGCGGACGGCACCCTCGTCAAGCGGGGCCGCGAACTGATCGAGCGGGAAATCGACCTGTTCTCCGTCATCGAGCACGATGGCGTGATTTTCGGCTGCGCGGCGCTGTATCCTTTCCCGGAACAAAAAATGGCGGAAATGGCATGCCTGACCGTCAATCCGGAAGTCCAGGCGCAAGGCGACGGCGAACGTATTTTGAAGCACATGGAAAACCGTGCGCGCGCCATTGGCCTGAACAAGCTGTTCGTGCTGACCACGCGCACCGCGCACTGGTTCATCAAGCGCGGCTTCGTCCCCGCCACCGTCGATGCCTTGCCGAAAGACCGCCAGCGCATGTACAACTGGCAGCGCCGGTCCCAGGTTTTGATTAAGACCTTATAATCCCACTTTCACCACCGCATTCAGGAGCACCAAGATGGCCCGTACCGTCCATTGCATCAAACTCAACAAGGAAGCCGAAGGCATGGACTTCCCGCCATACCCGGGCGAACTGGGCAAGCGTATCTACGAATCCGTGTCCAAGGAAGCCTGGGCCGCCTGGCTCAAGCACCAGACCATGCTGGTCAATGAAAACCGCCTGAACCTGGCCGACCAGCGCGCCCGCAAATACCTGGCCGCGCAAATGGAAAAGCATTTCTTCGGCGATGGCGCCGATGCGGCTGCCGGCTACGTACCGCCGCCAGCGGACTAAGCACCACCCGCCTCAACGAAAAGCGCCCTCGTGGCGCTTTTTTCGTAGGGCGGTTTGCGCAGCAAGCCGCCATGCATGCGCCGCCGAAACGCCAGCACGGCGGCTCGATACCCCCGATCCGCCCTACGTTATTTCAATGATACGGTTCTGCATTGCCGCAATTCGCAGCGCGCCAGGAACACGCGGCCATCGCCGCACGCCATGCGGTACATTTCCACCGGTCCCGCATCCGACACCAGCCCCGCGCCCGGGCCGCCGGTGCAGCCGGATTGCTTGGCCATGTTTTCCACCGTGACGGACGACACGCCGGGCTTGAATTCCACCCGCACGATTTCCACGCCGTTAATGGCGACCCGCTTGCTGCCGTCGTCGCCGAATTCGGACGGCGGCGCTTTCTTCAGCGAGGCACTGCGGCGCGCCGCTTCGGCATCCTGCTCTTTACTCGAACCAAACGGCATGCCGGAACACGCCGCCAGCACCAGCGGCACGATCAGCGGCAACAACACCGGCAACAAACTCATACGTTTCATCGGCGCCTCCGGGGACAGCCGGGACCTCCCGGCTGAAGAAACTGCTTAATAAGTCAGCGTGCGCACGCCTTCCGGCGTACCCAGCAGGCATACGTCGGCGCCACGCGCGGCAAACAGGCCGACCGCGATCACGCCGACGATCTGGTTGATTTGCGCTTCCAGCGCCACCGGATCGGTGATGGCCAGGCCGGCCACGTCCAGGATGTTGCCGCCATTGTCCGTCACGAACGCTTCATCGGTACCGGCTTTCAGGCGCAGTTTCGGCTGGCCGCCCAGCTTTTCCAGCTGGCGCGCCACCGCGTTGCGCGCCATCGGCAGCACTTCGACCGGCAGCGGGAACTTGCCCATGGTTTCCACCAGCTTGGAACCATCCGCAATGCAGACGAATTTCTTCGAGACGGACGCCACGATCTTTTCACGCGTCAGCGCCGCGCCGCCGCCCTTGATCATGGCGCCGGCCGCATTGATTTCATCGGCGCCGTCGATGTACACGGCGATTTCAGCCACGTCGTTCAGGTCCAGCACCGCGATGCCATGGCCGCGCAGACGCGCCGCGGTGGCTTCGGACGACGCAACCGTCCCTTTGAAGCGGTCTTTGATCTTGGCCAATTCATCGATAAAGAAGTTGGCGGTCGAGCCGGTACCCACGCCAATGATGTCGCCTTCCACGTAGGCAATGGCGGAGCGGGCTACGGCTTGTTTCAGTTCGTCTTGGGTCATGATGCTAAAAGATAAAGTAAAAAGCGGAAAAATGCCGCTATTTTACCGGATCGCTTCCCCCTCAAGCCGCCGCTGCGCCAAATTACCAACGGGCAAGCCGTTTTTGCCTGCCCTGTTTTGCCGCAAACGGTTGCGGTATGCGAAAATGACCTGACCAACAGCCCCTTCCAGGATCGCTCATGGAGTCCCCCCAAACCATATTGATAGTCGATGACAGCCGTGTCTCGCGCCTGATGGCGCGCCAGTACATCCTCAGCATGCATGCCGACTGGGTCATCGAAGAAGCCGGCACCGGCGAAGAAGCGCTGGACAAGGTCAAAACCTTCACACCAAATCTGGTCCTGATGGACGTGAACATGCCCGGCATGGGTGGCCTGGCCGCCGCCGAGCAAATGCGCAAGCTGCTGCCGACCGCCCGCATTTCCCTGCTGACGGCCAACGTCCAGACGGCCACGCGCAACCGGGCCTCCGAACTGGGCATCGGCTTCATGGAAAAACCGATTACCGAGGCACGTATTGCCCAGCTGATCGCACCGCTGGAAACACAGCCATGATTGCGCTGACCGAGTTGCAGCACGATGCGCTGGTGGAGATTTTCAACATCGGCGTCGGCCAGGCCGCCGCGTCGATGAGCGGTATCGTCAATGAAGAAGTCACGATGTCGGTGCCGTCGATCAGCTTCCTGAATCGGGCGGAAGCGGCCATGCTGCTGGGCGGGAAAAACAAACACGACCAGTTACAGCGCATCTGCGGCGTCAGCCAGCATTACGAAGGCGCGTTCCAGACTGAAGCCATCCTGATGTTCCCGGAAGATAAGAGCCTGGAAATCGTGCGCCTGATGGTGGGCGAATCCGTGCCGCTGTCCGAACTGACGGAAATGGAACAGGAGGCGATGAGCGAGATCGGCAACATCATCCTCAATTCCTGCGTCGGCACCCTGGCCAACCTGTTCCAGCGCGAACTGCAAGGCTCGCTGCCCGTGTACCACGTGGGCACCAGCGAGGAAATCCTCAGCGCGTCCGGCAGCGCGGCCGATTCCGTGGTGCTGATGCTGCACATCGATTTCATCCTGGAGATGCACCAGATCCACGGTTACGTGGCCTTCATCCTCGACGTGTCGGCGCTGCACGACTTGCAGGAACAGATCAACCTGTACCTCGACAAAGTCATGGGCCAGGGTTGACGGGCATGGAAGCAAACCGCACAGGCCTGCTGGAAGGAGTGCTGGCCGCCGTCAATCTCGGCGCCATCGTCGTCGACAGCGATTGCCGCATCGTGCTGTGGAACCGCTGGATGGAGCGTTACACGGGCGTGATGGCCGATGAAACCGTCGGGCGCGACTTCTTCAGCCTGTATCCGGACTTGCGGGGCAAGCGCATCGATTCGGCCATCGTGCAGGCGCTGCGCAGCAATTTCCCGTCCGTGCTGTCGCAAACGCTGAACAAATCGCCCTTCCCCCTGTACGCCGATGCGGCCGCACGCAGCCGCGACGAGCGCATGCAGCAGGCGCTGGCCGTCACGCCAGTGGAAGTGGCGGGCGCCGGACGCCATTGCCTGATCCAGATCAGCGATGTCAGCATCGCGGTCGGCCGTGAAAAACTGTTGCGCGACCAGGCCATGGTGCTGCGTTCGCAAACCTTCTCGGACGGCCTGACCGGCATCGCCAACCGCCGCCATTTCGACGTGGCGATCGACAAGGAATTGCGGCGCGCCAAGCGCTATGGCAACCACCTGTCGCTGCTGATGATCGACATCGATCACTTCAAGCCTTACAACGACCATTACGGCCACCAGCAGGGCGACCAGTGCCTGATCCAGGTGGCGGGCGCGCTGTCCGCCATGTTGCAGCGCTCAACCGACTTGCTGGCGCGCTATGGCGGCGAAGAATTCGCCATCGTCCTGCCCGACACCGACGGGGCGGCCGCGTACATGCTGGCCGAAACCATGCGCACCCGCGTGATCGCGCTGGACCTGCCCCATGAAAAATCGCCCGACAGCCTGGTGACCGTCAGCGTCGGCATCGCCACCATGTGCGGCGCCGACCAGTACGACGTGCCGGGCCTGATCAATGCCGCCGACCGCGCCTTGTATGCGGCCAAGCACGCGGGCCGCAATTGCGTGCAGGCGCATGCCACGATCGTGGCATAAGCCCGGCCGCTACTCCAGAATAGCCACATCGTCTCCACCGTAGGGCGGCTTTTACAAAGCCGCCTGCCTGCGCGGCGTTGACGCACGCATGGCGGCTTCCGCTGCGCGGAAACCGCCCTACGCAGACGCGCTGGCGCCATTGCTCATGGCACCGGGGCTTTCCGAATCAGAAGAACGTCACTTCGTCCGACTCTGCTTCCTGGTGCTCCAGCCCCAGATGCACCGCGCGCTCCTCGGCCATCGCATAGGTGCTGGCCAGCGCCGCCAGCAGCGGCGCGGGATCGAGTTGCGGCACCGCTGCCGGCTGCGCCGCGCACTGCTCGGTGTGGTCGCGCAGCACATCCGGCATGCTGCGGATATTGTGCTGCACGTGGGACAGGATCTGGCTGACGCGGTCCTGGAATTGCAGCTGCACCAGGGCCTGCGCCACTTCGTCCTTGATGCCGCGGCTTTCCGCCTGCAGCAGTTGCGACGATTGCTGCAGCGCGCCCGCCACATCCTGGAAATTGGCCAGCACGGAACCGATCGCGTTTTCCGACGCCTGCATCGAATGCTGTTCCTGCTCGATCGACACGTCCGCCGCCTTGCAGGTGGCGTCGATGGCGGCGCTGATCTGCGCCACCTGCTGTGAAATGCTTTTACCCGTTTCCGCCGACTTGGCCGACAGCGACCGCACTTCGCGCGCCACCACGGCAAAGCCCCGCCCCGCCTCACCCGCGCGGGCCGCTTCAATCGCGGCGTTCAGCGCCAGCAGATTCGTATGCCAGGCAATGCTGGCCACTTCGGTCGCCATGGTTTGCAGCGGCGTGGTAAAGGCTTGCAATTGCTGGATCTTGTCCAGCATGGCGGCCTTGCTGGCGGCCGTGCTTTTCAGCAGCGCCAGCACTTCGCCCAGTTCCTTTTCACTGCTGGCAAACACGGCCACCAGTCCCTTGTCGTCGCCACCGGATGCGGACAGGGCCGCATCCAGGCGGTCGACGATGCTGGAAAAGCGCGCCGTCAAATCGCACACGGCCTCTTCCATCTGAGAACGCGACGATTGCAAATGCGCATCCCACACCGACACCACTTGCTCGCTGAATTGCTGGCGGCTGGCCAGATAATCCTGCATGCCTGTATCGGCCATCCCGGATTTGCGGCCCGTGAATAAATTGCCTACATAATTCAATAATGCCCGCATAAGCTGGTACCGGTAAAAATCAAAACCTGCATCATGCTACCGATATTTCCCAATCACAAGGCAAGCACCATTAATTCTTACAGCTCAGTCGCGTAAAAAATACAGACCGCCTTTATTTCGAAGCATAAGTAACAATAATCCGCATGCCAGCATCAGCCACACTTGCGGTTCCGGCACCGGCATCAGCGCCAGCGTGTAATCAAACGCATAACCACTCTGCGCTTCCAGGTTCCATGCGGTGCGGATGACCACGTCCTGCACGCCCACGCCCAATATGCCGAGATCCAGTACGCGGTGGTTGAAAAAGGATTGCGCTTCCGCCAACGACGTAAAAGATTGGCTATATAAATCGACACCGTGATTACTGATATTTAATTCAAGCTTTTGAAAACCCAGATTCAAAACCGCCGCATTCATCAATCCCAACATTAAATGCCGCGCACCATCGGTGGAAAATTGAAACGCACCGTTGGATTCATAAGTGTAAATATTTCCGGGCGCCTGGCTTTGGCGATAAGACACGCCTTGCGCGCCCTGGCCGATAACCGACGCCCCTGCCGGCAGCGCCGCATTGGCAACAGTGGCAATCGCGGCAGCAACAGGCGCCAGCCCGGCGCGCGCCATCACATTGGCGCCGCCCGCGATATCCAGCGGCGCATGCCCCGCACCGCCGCCCGCATCGCTGGCGGCCTCGCTGGACGCCACGGTATTGCCGGGCACGACCGCCGCCGTGGCGCCTGCCTGCGCCGTGGCGGCGTGGCCCTGCCACGTCCCCTCCGACGTTGCGCGCGACTGTGCCACGCCGCCGAGACCGGACGCTTTAGCGCCCGCCAGCGCCACGCCGCCATGCAAGGTGGTGGCCGCTGCGCTGAGCGCCGACGCCGTGCCTGCGCGTGCGCCCTGCCCGCCGGTGGCCTGGGCCGACGCGACGGCGAAGCGCTCCGACGTGGCCTGCGCGTGCGCCGTGGCATTGCCGCCGGCGCCGCCCGGCCCGTCGCCAATGCTGTTCAGTGGGATCGCCACCCCGCCCGCCGCCACGGCGGCGCTGACGGCGTTGCCCCTGGCCCGCACATCGGCCAGCGCGCTGGCGTCGCCGCCCGTGCCGTTATAGCCATTCTGGTTGTAGCCGCCGGTGCCGCCATTGGCCACGCTGCTGCCGTTGACAACCGTGCCCGCTTTGGTCGAAGACAGTTGCAGCGTACTGTCCGCATTGCCGCCCCGCCCGGCCAGCGCCTGGCGCGTCTCGTACGAATGGCCGCCATAACCGCCCTCCGCCAGCACGGCGCCGGACAGGCTTGCCGCGCGGTTATCCGACACTGTCAGGCTGGAGCGGCCATGTCCCGCCCGTCCGCCCTGTCCCAGCCGGCTTTCGCCGCCATCGCCGCCCCGCGCGCGCTGGTCCAGCGTCAGCGCGCCAGACGTACTGCCCGCAACCGCGTTGGCCATCGTGCTGTCGCCGCCATCGCCGCTGGCCGCCCCCGCGCCGCCAAAGCCGCCCGGTCCGCCTTGCTGGACCGCCGTCACATTCACGGCGCCGCTGCCGGATTGCCCGCTGGCCTGCGCCCGCCCCGTCCCGCCAGTGCCACCCTTGCGGCCCGGCGTGATGGCCGAACCGGCCACGCCGCCATAACTCTGCGCCAGCACATTCACGCTGCGGTTGCCCGTGGTGACCGCGTGCACGCTGCTGGCGCCATTGCCGCCATTGGCGCCGTTACCCTTGGCGCTGTAGCCGGCCGATCCGCCGCTGGCGAAGCTGCTGGCGGTGATGTCGCCAACGCCGGCGGCCTGCACGCGCGACACTGCATCGCCGCCCGCCATGGGGCGGCCGCCGCTGCCCTCGGCGCTGCCGCCGTTGCCGCCGATGGCGTAGTTGAGAATATCCAGGCTGGATGCGTTGCGGTCGTTGACTTGCATCCGCGAGCGCGCGCGGCCCGCCGCGCCGCCATCGGCGCTGCCGCCCTGGCTGTTGCCGCCGCTGCCACCGTGCGCCCACTGGCCCAGCGACAGCTTGCCGCTGGTGGCGCCCGTGGCGGCATTGTTCAGTTGCGCATCGGCGCCATTGCCGCCCGCCGCGCCGTTATAGCCATTGGCGCCCAGGCCGCCATTGACCACCGCTTCCACGTCCACCTTGCCGCTGCCGGACACACCGCGCGCGGTGGCCGTGGCCACGCCGCCCGCCCCCGACTGCCGTCCCGCGCCAGTGGCTGCCGCGCCATAGCCGCCGGATGCGCTGGCGTAAACCCTGACGCTGCTGCCGCCACCGCCCGTCCCTTCCGCCTTGCTGGTGGCGCGGGCGCCCTGCTCGCCGGCGCCGGACGATGGATCGAACGACCCCGTGCCGCCTACGGCCGCGCTATAGCCGTCGATCTGGCCGCCGCCCCGCAACGTCAGCACGGCGTTGGCGTCGCCGCCGCGCCGGTTGGCGCCCTGCGCCGACGATGCGCCGCCATTGCCGCCGAACGCCGTGCTGTAACCCTGTGCATTACGTCCCGTCAGGTCCAGTTCCGCTTCCGCATTGCCGCCCCGGCCCGCACTGCCGCCCGGCGCCGCCGCGCCGCCGTTGCCGCCGGTGGCGCTGGCCGCTCCCTGGGTCGTGGCGTTGCCGCTGGCGGTGGCCCGGACACGGGCCGTGGCGGCGCCACCATCGCCCGACGCGGCGCCGGCGCCGCCTTTTCCTCCCGCACCACCGTTGGCGGTGGCACGGTTGACACGGTTGACGGGGTCGGCCGAGCCGTTAATGATGGCTTGCGCCGGCTTGCCGGGCTGGCCCGGCTGTCCCGCGGCGCCGGGTGCGCCGTCGGCGCCCGTCACGGTGAGTTCGGCGGCATGAAGCAGCGGAAATGGCGCAGCGCCGGCCAGCAAGGCCAGCAACGTCAAACGGGGGAAATACCGGACAGAATGCGACCGGACAGAATGCGGCAGACGTGCAGGCATGGCGTGACCTCTCGTTAAGAACGGTGGGCAAACTCACGGGAGGCTAGCACGGCCGTCATGCCGCAACGGACACAATACGATCAGGAAAAAACAGGAAAATCAGGCGGCTTTGGGTTCGGCCCGGGTGCAGCCGGTGCACTGCTGAGCATGGCGGGTCAGCCGCATCAATTCGCAGCTGGTGCGGGCGGCGCGCAATTCGGCCCCTTTGAACAGGGCGCCATCGCCACCGACGAAGTCGAGTTCATCAAACCGTTCGGCCCAGCCGGATTTGATGGTATTTACGAGGTGAAAGTACTGCAGGCAATCCACGATACAAGCCGTGTCGAGCGGGAAAATGCCAGTGTAACAAAGAGCCGCGACTCTTGCTCAAGTAGGGCGGATTGGAAGTACCAAGCCGCCATGCCGGCATCGCGACAGCACTATCGCTACCGACAGAGCACGCATGGCGGCTCGCAAGCGAACCGCCCTACGAATGAACGCGTGCGGGAAGTTTCAACCGAAAGCGTTATCAGCCGCGCAGGCTGCTGGCCGCCTTGGCGATTTCCGTGATGCGGGCCCAGTCGCGCGCCTTGATCACGTCTTTCGGCGTCAGCCACGAACCACCCACGCAGGCGACGTTTTTCAGCGCCAGGAATTGCGGTGCGGTTTCCTGGGAAATGCCGCCCGTCGGGCAGAACGTCACGTCCGGCAGCGGACCGCCGATACCGCTCAGCAGCGCCACGCCGCCGGCCGGCACGGCCGGGAACAGTTTCAACTGCTTGAAGCCATGTTCGCGCGCCACCATCACTTCGGACGGCGTCATCACGCCCGGCAGCAGCGGCAGGCCGCTGCTTTTCGCGGCGGCGATCAGCGCCGGCGTCAGGCCCGGCGACACGCCGAACACGGCGCCCGCGTCGCGCGCGGCGGCGAATTCTTCCGGCTGCGTCAGCGTGCCCACGCCAACGATGGCGCCTTCCACCTGCGACATGGCCTTGATGGCGTCCAGCGCGTACTTGGTGCGCAGCGTGACTTCCAGCGTACGGATACCGCCCGCCACCAGCGCCTGTGCCAGCGGCACCGCGTCTTCAGGGTCGTCGATCACAATCACGGGCAGCACCGCGGAGGCGCGCATAATTTCCAGCAAAGTCATGGGTCAGTCCTTCTTCATGGAGTAATCTTCATCGGAGCCCGGCATCGTGTTTCCGACCGGGTTACCGTCGTGCAGCTGGACGGTGGTGGGAATCGGCGACGGCAGCGGGAACGTGGTGGCGCCGGCTTCCGCTTCGCTGACGCTGTTGCGGAACATCGAGAACAGTTCGCGGCCCATGCCGACCGAGTTCGGCGTCAGGTCGGCGTGCGCCAGCGCGCGGGCATGCCAGACGTCGGTCGGCACCAGCGCTTCCAGCGCGCCACGGGTGGCGTCCACGCGGATCAGGTCGCCGTCGCGCACCAGGCCCAGCGGGCCGCCGGCCAGGATTTCCGGCGATACGTGGATCGCGGCCGGCACTTTGCCGGACGCGCCGGACATGCGGCCATCCGTCACCAGCGCGACTTTGCGGCCCGCATCCTGCAGGTTCGCCAGCGCCGGCGTCAGCGCGTGCAATTCCGGCATGCCGTTCGCGCGCGGGCCCTGGAAGCGCACCACCGCCACGAAATCCTTGTCCAGCTGCTTGGCTTTATACGCCGCCATGAACGCTTCCTGCGAATCGAACACGATGGCAGGCGCTTCCACCACGCGGTGCTCTTCCTTGACGGCCGATACTTTCATGATTGCGCGGCCCAGGTTGCCCTTGACCAACACCATGCCGCCATCCGGCGAGAATGGATTGGTGTGCGGACGCAGCACCTTATCGTCGGCGGAAACGGCCGGCACATCTTTCCACACCACGCCGGCAAAGTCGCCGTCGTTATCGGACAGGAACGGTTCCACCGTATGCTTGCGCAAGCCTTTGCCCAGCACGGTCAGCACGTCGTCGTGCAGCAAGCCCGCATCCAGCAATTCGCGGATGACGAAGCCGGTGCCGCCCGCCGCGTGGAAGTGGTTGACGTCCGCGTCGCCATTCGGATAAACGCGCGCCAGCAACGGCACCACGGCCGACAGTTCGTTGAAATCGTTCCAGTCGATGATGATGCCGGCCGCCTTGGCAATCGCCGGCAGGTGCAGCGTGTGGTTGGTCGAACCGCCGGTGGCCAGCAGCGCCACCACGGCGTTGACGATGGATTTCTCATCGACGATGTGGCCGACCGGCAGGTATTCATTGCCCTGGTCCGTGATCACTGCGGCGCGTTGCGCGGCGGCGGCCGTCAGCGCATCGCGCAGCGGCGTGCCCGGCGTGATGAAGGCGGCGCCCGGCAAGTGCAGGCCCATCACTTCCATCAGCATCTGGTTACTGTTGGCGGTGCCGTAGAACGTGCAGGTGCCGGCGCCGTGATACGCCTTGGCTTCGCCTTCCAGCAATTCTTCGCGGGTCGCCTCGCCTTTCGCATAGCGCTGGCGGATCGCGGCTTTTTCCTTGTTGGAGATACCGGTCGTCATCGGGCCGGCCGGCACGAACACGGCAGGCAAATGGCCGAAGTGCAGCGCGCCGATCAGCAGGCCCGGCACGATCTTGTCGCACACGCCGAGGAACAGCGCCGAGTCGAACATGTTGTGGGACAACGCCACCGCCACCGACATGGCGATCGCATCGCGCGAGAACAGCGACAATTCCATGCCCGGCTGGCCCTGCGTCACGCCATCGCACATGGCGGGCGTGCCGCCGGCGAATTGCGCCACGGCGCCCACCTTGCGCACGGCATCCTTGATGATGGCCGGGAAGGTTTCAAATGGCTGGTGCGCCGACAGCATGTCGTTATACGCGGAGACGATCGCCACGCTGGGCTTTTTGACTTCCTTCAGCAGCAGCTTGTCATTGGCCGGGAACGCGGCAAAGCCGTGCGCCAGGTTCGTGCACGCCAGCGCGCCGCGCTGCGGGCCCTTGGTACGGGCCGCTTCCAGGTGCGCCAGGTAGGCGGCGCGCGATGGACGGCTGCGTTCAATGATGCGTGCTGTTACGGATTCAAGTACGGGATGCACCGCCATGATATTTCCTCAAGAGTCATATTTGAGTGAAATTTTACTACAAAATTACACGGCGCAATCAATTTTTTGCGTAGTGAATTTACCGAATCTGTTGTATGATAAATCATCCCTGCAACCAGATGTCCCAACGATAGCCCCACGACACCTATGCGCCAGCCCGCCCTGACCACCACCGCCAGTTACCAGGCATTAGCAGCCCACCACGCAGAAACCCGCCAACGCACGTTGCGCGACTTGTTTGCCGCCGACCCGCAGCGTTTCGAGCAATTGTCCACCGGCGCCGCCGGCCTGTTCCTCGACTATTCCAAGAACCGGCTGGACGCCACCACCGTCAAGCTCCTGACGGCCCTGGCCCGCGAGCGGGGCGTGGAGCGCCTGCGCGACGCCATGTTCGCCGGGGAGAAGATCAATATAACCGAACAGCGCGCCGTCCTGCATACCGCGCTGCGTATGCCGCGCGGCAAGGAATTGACGGTCGATGGCCAGGACGTGAATGCCGATGTGCACGCCGTGCTGGACCGCATCCGCGACTTCACGGACCGGGTGCGCAGCGGCGCATGGCTGGGCCACACCGGCAAGCAGATCACGGACGTCGTCAACATCGGCATCGGCGGCTCGGACCTGGGCCCGAAAATGGCATGTTTGGCGCTGCGCTCGTATGCGCACCCGCGCCTGAAAATGCATTTCGTGTCCAACGTCGACGGCCACGACATGGATGCCGCGCTGGCCCAGGTGAATGCCGAAACCACGCTGTTCATCATCGCGTCGAAAACGTTCACGACCGCGGAAACCATGATGAACGCGCACACGGCGCGCAGCTGGTTCCTGCGTAACGGCCGGGAAGACGGCCTGGCCAAACACTTTGTCGCGGTATCGACCAATGCCGACGCGGTGGGTAAATTCGGCATCGACACCGCCAACATGTTCCCGTTCTGGGACTGGGTCGGCGGCCGCTATTCCGTGTGGTCGGCCATCGGCCTGCCGGTGGCGCTGTCGATCGGCTTCGGCTACTTCAGCGATTTCCTGGCCGGCGCCCATGACATGGATGAACACTTCCGCAGCGCGCCGCTGGAAAAGAACTTGCCTGCACTGCTGGCGCTGGTCGGCTTCTGGAACCGCCAGTTCGAAGGCGCCGCCTCGCTGTCGATCGCACCGTACCATCAGGACTTGAACCGCTTCCCCGCGTACTTGCAGCAGCTCGACATGGAAAGCAACGGCAAGCGCATCACCCGCAGCGGCGATCCGGTCGATACGCCGACCTGCCCGGTGGTGTGGGGCGAATGCGGCACCAATGCGCAGCACGCGTACTTCCAGCTGCTGCACCAGGGCACCGACGTGACGCCGATGGACTTCATCGCCGCGCTGCGCCCGACGCACGACCTGGACGGCCACCACGATGCGCTGCTGGCCAATTGCTTCGCGCAATCGGAAGCGTTCATGACCGGCAAGACCGAAGCGGAAGTGCGCGCGGAGCTGGCGGCGCAAGGCGTGCCGGACGCGCAAATCGATGCACTGGCGCCCCATAAAACGTTCCCGGGCAACCGTCCGTCCAACACGATCCTGATGGACGTGCTGAATCCTGCCACGCTGGGTGCGCTGATCGCGCTGTATGAACACAAGACGTTCGTGCAGGGCGCGCTGTGGGACATCAACAGCTTCGACCAGTGGGGCGTGGAACTGGGCAAGGTCCTGGCGAAAGCCATCCAGGCGGAATTGACTGGTGAACCGCAACCGTCCCGCCACGACAGTTCGACGAATGGTTTGATTGAAATGGCGAAAGCCGCGCAGGAGCTGCGGTAATGAGTAACGAGGCATACACGGTCACGGCGGCATGCGATGACGTGATGCAGGTGGGCGAAAGCCCGCTGTGGCACCCGGACCAGCAAACGCTGTACTGGGTCGATATCGACGGCTTCGCCGTGCACAGCCTGCATCCGGCCAGCGGCCGCCACCACAAATGGCCGATGGCCAGCGAACCCTCGGCGCTGGCCATTGGCAGCAACGGCGGCCTGATCGTGGCGCTGCGCGCCGGCATCATGCACCTGAACACGGACAGCGGCGAACTGACCGCGATTGCCGCCGCACCGTACGACACCGCCACCACCCGCTTCAACGACGGCAAGACCGATGCGGCGGGACGCTTCTGGGTCGGCACCATTTACGAGCCGCGCGACAAGCCGGCGGCCGACATGTACGTGCTGGACAAGGGAGAATTACGCCTGGCGTGGCCGACCCACGTGGTCAATTCCAACGGCCTCGCTTTCAGCCCGGACAACACGGTGCTGTACCACGCGGATACCGCCGGCCACAAGGTCACCCGCTATGCGTTCGATGCCGCCGCCGGCGCCATTTCCGCCCCGCAAGTGCTGCACCAGTTCAGCAGCGACAAGAGCGCGCCGGACTACGGTGGCCGCCCGGATGGCGCCGCCGTCGATGCGGATGGCAATTACTGGGTCGCGCTGTTTGAAGGGGGCCGCATCGTCAAGCTGTCGCCGTCCGGCGCATTGCTCGAAGAAATTGCCCTTCCCGCGCGCTGCCCCACCATGGTCACGTTTGGCGGCGACGACTTGACAACGCTGTACATCACGACGGCGGGCAAGCGCCCGGCGGAAGAACTGGCGCGCCTGCCGCTGAGCGGCAAGGTGCTGCAAGTGAAGGCCAATGTGGCAGGCCGCCCCGCCGCCATATACCAGGAGTCCTGACTCCGTAGGGCGGATCGGTTTCATCGAGCCGCCATGCCGGCATCACGTTGCAGCCAAAGCTGGCGGCCACGCAAGCATGGCGGCTTCGCTGCCGCGAAACCGCCCTACGCACTTGACGCCAACGAGGTTGTAGTAAATTTTCTTGATTATTAAGAATTTGTGTAGTAAATTTTCATAAGTAGCACGGTACATCCCGGCACAACTCATTCTCACACATATTATGGCTCTCAACGATTTTGATCTGGTTCTGTTCGGCGGCAGTGGTGACCTGTCGATGCGCAAATTGCTGCCTGCAATGTATTCCCGCGACGTCTGCGGCGACCTGCCGGCGACCGCGCGCATCATTTGCGTGGGCCGCCAGGATTGCGCCCAGGAAGAGTTCATCAACATCGTCAACAGCACATCGCGCCCGCTGATCAAGTCGCCGGCGGTGACGGAGGAAGCTTGGGCCCGCTTCACGGCCCGCATCGTTTACGTGTCGTTGAACGCAACGGACGCATCGACGTACGGCGGCCTGGTCGACGCGCTGCGCAAGGATGACAGCGTGACGCGCGTGTATTACCTGGCGACGCCGCCGCACCTGTTCGCGCAGATTTGCGACAACCTCAAAGAAAACCGCCTGGCCACGAAGAATTCCCGCGTGGTGCTGGAAAAACCGCTGGGCCGCGACCTGGCTTCCGCCAAGCAGATCAATGCCGAAGTGGGCAAGGTGTTCGAAGAATCGCAGATTTACCGGATCGACCACTACCTGGGCAAAGAGACCGTGCAAAACTTGCTGGCCCTGCGCTTCGGCAACATCCTGTTCGAACCGCTGTGGCGCCGCGAATGGATTTCCGACGTGCAGATCACCATCGCGGAAAAACTGGGCGTGGGCAACCGCATCGGCTACTACGACACGTCCGGCGCACTGCGCGACATGCTGCAAAACCACTTGCTGCAATTGCTGTGTATTGTCGCCATGGAACCGCCAACGTCGATCGCACCGGATGCGGTCCGCGATGAAAAATTGCAGGTACTGCGCTCGCTGAAGAAATTCACGTCCGCCACCCTGGCGCAAAACATCGTGCGCGGCCAATACCGCGCCGGCCACGTCGATGGCCAGGCGGTGCCGGGCTACCGCGACGAGCCGGATGCACCGGAACGTTCGCGCACCGAGACTTTCGTCGCAATGAAAGCGGAAATCGATACGTGGCGCTGGGCCGGCGTGCCGTTCTACCTGCGTACCGGCAAGCGCATGGCGGATTCGCTGGCGGAAATCGTCGTGCGCTTCAAGCAAATCCCGCACTCGATCTTCAACCAGCCGACGTCGAGCTTCCAGCCGAACTGCCTGGTGATCCGCTTGCAGCCGGACGAAGGCTTGCGCATGAACCTGATGGCGAAAACCCCGGGCGAAGGCATGCGTTTGAAACCGGCCGAGCTGGAACTGGACTTCCGCGAAACCTTCAAAATGCCGCGCATGGATGCTTACGAGCGCCTGCTGCTGGACGTGCTGCGCGGCCAACTGACCTTGTTCATGCGCGGCGACGAGCTGGAAGCCGCGTGGGAATGGGTGGAACCGATCCTGAACCACTGGGAACAGGATGAATCGCTGCCGACGCCGTACGCATCCGGCACGTGGGGTCCTGCCGCCGCCAGCGCGCTGATCGGCCGCGACGGCCTGCAGTGGCGCGAAGAAGCGCTGCCGGAAGACTAAGAGGTATTGCTGTGCTGCTCGATTCCATCCGAACCCAACTCGATGCGCTGTCCAAGTCCGAGCGCAAGGTCGCGCTCGCCGTGCTGGAAAACCCGGCCAGGATCGTGGACCAGAACATCACGGCGCTGGCGCGCACCGCGCAAGTGTCCGAACCCACGGTGGTGCGGTTTTGCCGCACCCTGGGCTACGATGGCTGGCACGAGTTCAAGCTGAAGCTGGCGCAGGGTTTGGCGCTGGCCCTGCCGGGCCTGAACGAGCAGCCGGCACAGGACGACCTGGCGGCGGACTTGATCAACAAGATTTGCAGCCGGTCGATCAATACGCTGCTCGACTTGCGCAACAACCTGCGCCCGGAAGCGATCCAGAAAGCGCTCGACATTTTGTCGAAAGCCAACAAGATCGAATTCTATGGCCAGGGCACGTCCGGCATCGTGGCGACCGACGCGCAGCACAAGTTTTTCCGTTCCGGCGTGCCGACCGTCGCGTACGCCGACCCCGCCATCCACAGCATTGCCGCCGCGCTGATGCGCGAAGGCGATGCGGTGGTGGCGATTTCCCAGCGGGGCAACAGCCCGGCGCTGGTGCGTTCCGTCAAACTGGCGCGCCGCGGCGGCGCGGAAGTCATCGTGCTGGCGCCGTCCGGCACGCCGCTGGCGGACCTGGCCACCGTACTGATCCCGATCGACCTGATCTTCAATATCGACCCGTACACGCCGATTTCGGCCCGCCTGGCTTACCTCGTCGTCATCGACGTGCTGGCGGTCGGCCTGGCGTTGCAGCGCGGACCGGAATTCCGCAAAAAAATGCAGAATGCCCAGAAAGCGCTGCAGGAATTCGATTTGCAGTTCGATTCCTTTATTGGCTGAATGCGCGGCTGAGTTTTTTTCAGCTCAGTCTGTCACGATTTTCTTCGCCGAACGATATACATAGTAACTGCCATTGCGACCAGCCGGATACGGCGCCGCGTGGCAGCGATATCGATCATCGACGGAGAAGACATCATGCATCCCAACCATCACGCCCCGGAAATGTCCTATGAACCGGGAGAAATAACCGCTTGCAACACATTGCTCGATATGCTGAGCGCTGCCCTGCTGCCCGCCGCCGAACAGGCATTCAGCACGGCCATCCTGCGCCAGAGCGCGGAATCCGGCGCCGAAGCACTGGCCGGCGAAGCGCTGTCCGCATTGCACGGCATCCTGGCTGAACTGCAGGATGAACCCGCGCTCGACACGGAAATGCGGCGCCTGTCCGCCGGACTGGCCAACGCCCTCGCCGGCGCCAATGACGAGCCCGCTTCATGGGAACTGGCCGACACGCGCCTGTGGATCCACGGGCGCGCGATGGACCTCGCGCGCGCCGTCGCCACATTCTGGGTCAACCTGGGCGACACCACCACTGCGCGTCATGCCGCCTGTGCCGCGTTCCTGCCAACGCTGGCAAGGCAGGAACGCGCCACAGGCGGCATGCGCCAGCAATGGGAACTGATCTGTTCGCGTTTCTTCCTGTCCCCGCAACAGGGCGGTTTGCTGCTGGAAATGGTCAGCCAGCAAGCGCTGCAACGCGCCGCGCGCAGGCCGCACGCCATGCCTGCGATGCCCGCAATGGCCGCCGCAGCCGCCAAGCCCGGCATCGCCGCCACCGTGCTGGCCACCGGGTCGCTGCGCTTTACCCATGGCTAGGCGGGCGGGATCAATACTCCATCAGTACGGATTCCACGTGCCCGCCGGGCGGCACCAGGATGCGGAAGTCGCCCGTGCCGCCGGGCCTGCCCACGATGCGGCGCTCCATTAACACGTGATGGTGGTGCCGCTGCCACACGGGGGGCGCAAAGAAGGTCAGCACCTGGAACTGGTGCGGCACGAACCGGCCATCCCTGCAGGCGGCGCGGTCCGCCGCGCGGGGCATTTGCGACAGCGAACCGGCAATCAACTGCAATTGCCCGTCCGTTAACGGCTGCAAATGCTGGCCCTTCGCATAGCGCGGCAACGCGCCCAGTACGGGGAACGGTGCATGCGTATGGCCGCTGAGTACCAGATGCGCCAGTTTGCCCCGCTGGCGGCGGTCAAACGCAATCAATGCATCGGCCACCTCATCGGCATTACGCAGCGCCATGCCAAACGCAGGGCGCTGCGGATAGTGGACTGGATGGTGTACCGCCAGGATACGGAAATCGCGCGTCACCAGGTCGCGATGGAAACCCCGTTCCGTATCGTCGGCCAGCTTTTGCATCTGGTGCACACCCCGTGAACTGGTCCAGTGCGGATCCCGCTCCACGCTGCCGTACGCCCACGTGTTGTACCAGCGGTCATCAATGGCGCTGTTGACACTCGACAGCAGCAGGCGCGAGCGCGTATGGGGAATATCGACGGCTAACGGTCCCTGCGGCCACAACGGCGGGAAGAAACGGCTGCGCAAGGCATTGCGGTGCGCCTCCAGTTCCGCGCGCGGCGCGGCCAGCGGAAAGCGGCACGGCCACGCGTCATGGTTGCCATATAACACCAGCATGCGGGTGGCGCGCACGATGCGGCAATAGTCATCCAGCCACCGCCTGGCCGTATCCAGCGAACCCAGGTCGCCCATTGAACTGAGGTCGCCCGTGTCGAGCAGCCAGCATTCGATGCCGCCAAAATGGCGGTCCGCCGCGAACCAGCGCAGGAAGCGGCACATGCGGTCATGCGCCGACGGATCGTGGCCGGCCAGCCCCTGCTCCCAGGAACTTTCCAGCCAGTCGGCAATCGGATGCGCGCCGGTGCGGCGCAATTGCCGCGCCAGCCGCTGGACGGCCCGCTCGGCCCGCAAGTCCGTCGGTGAACTGCCATCCCGGCAATGCATGTCAGACACATGCACGATGTGCAGGAAGGCCTGGTAATCACGGTAGTTCATCATTGCGCCCCTTAAATGTCTTCGCGCAGCAGGCGCTGCGCATCTTCCCCCAATTCGCGCCGGATTGCTTCCGCCAGGCGCCGCCGCAAGCGGTGCACGCGCTGCCGGTCCCGCGCCGCCATCGCGCCGCGCGGTTTGTCCTCCAGGCCGGCAATGCCCGCCAGCAGCAAGCGGTCTTGCGGATCCGATTGCGCCAGCTCGGCCACGCAAATGCGCAACATGCGCTGGTACAACAGCGCCTGCTTGTGACGCGCATCGGCAGGGTCGGACTGGTCCGCTTCCGTCAAGCCATCCAGGCTGTCCATGCCAAGCGCCCAGCGCTGTGCACCTTTACGGTAAGCATCGGCGGCACGGCGGCGGAACAGCGTGTAAGCCAGCCGCCATATGTCGTCTTGGCCTGTGCCGGCCGGAGTTGTTTCGCGCAGTGACAGGAATTCCCACAGATCGGACACCGTTTGCGCCACCAGGTCGTCCAGCTCCGACTGCAAGGCGGGGAAGCGCACGCGGCCGTAATCACGCAGCGCACGACGCAACCTGTGCAATTGCTCATCGCTCAGCCCGACAGACTCCATGGCATCCCCCCGACAAAGCGCAGGCGCGGCGCCTGGCCAGTCGCTTCGACCGGGGAGTGCGAAAAAAGTTCCGTATCAGCGTTGCGCTTCGATGAAACTTTTTCCGACGAAGGTGCGGCGGGCATTGCCGCGCTCGGTTTGGGAATGCTGCAGGTGGCGCTGTGCTTTCGCCGCATCGGCGCGGCTGCCGGCCAGCGATTCCAGCTTGCCCGCCAGCAGGCGTGCCGCCAGTTGCCGGTTGGCCAGCTGGCTGCGCTGCGATTGCACGCGGACCGACACACCGGTGGCGACGTGCGTGGCGCGCACCGCGCTGGCGGTCTTGTTGACATGCTGGCCGCCAGGGCCGGAGGCATGCATGGTGTCATAGCGGATCTCGCTGTCCGGCAGCGGCGCGGGTGGATCATGCACCGCGCCGCCGATGAACCAGTTCTTGCGCTTGTGGCCGGGACGGTACGGGCTGTCGCATATCCATTGCAGCGTGCCGGACCAGCGCTCCGCCAGTTCACGCGCCGCCACGTTATCTTCGCGGCTGACCAGTCCCAGCAGGAGCGAGCTGTACGTGTCCTGCGCGGGACCGGCCTGCTCTTCCAGTATTTCGACTTTCACCCCGCGCTTGCCGCCTTCTTTTACCAGCGCAGCCAGCGCGTGGCGTACGGCCAGGCAGCATTCCGCCGGGCCGGTATTGGCAGTCAGTTGAAACAGGATCATCAGCAGCACTCCCCGCGTGTCTTGTACGTCAGCACGGGGCGCAGCCGTGCAATCGCACGGGCCAGGCCCGCTCCTTCCAGGCTGTCCAGCACGGTGTCGACATCCTTGTACGCTTGCGGCGCCTCTTCGTAAATCAGCGCCTTGTCGGCGCAGATGACGCGGCCGCCAAATGAGGTGCGCGCCAGTTGCGCCGGCGTCGCCTTGCGTACCAGCCGGTCCTTGCAATCGGTGCGCATCCATTTGCGTCCCGCGCCATGGGCCAGTGATTGCAGGCCGGGATCGCCCTCCCCTGGCAGCGGCTGCACCACGTAGCTCCACGCATCGCGCGAGCCGGGCAACAGCACGGCGCCCTGGCCGGATGGGTTGGCGCCCTTGCGGTGCAGCCATCCTGCTTCGCCATCGATGACGGCGGGCGCGAGGTAGTTATGGTCCGCATCGAGCAACGGCGCCCCTTGCGCGCGCAGGCGCGCCAGCACGCGCAACGCGATCAGGCGCCGGTTCACATGCGCATAGGTGAGCGCGGCAGCGTGCTGCGCCAGATAAGCCAGCGCTTCGGGCGAGCCGTCGGCAAGCCCCGCATGGTTGTGCTGCTCCACGTGGCGGCGCAACACGATCTGGCCCAGCCCGCGCGAGCCGCTGTGCACGGCAAGGTGCAGGGACTTGGGGCGCAGCCCCAGCGCCGCTGCCGCGTCGCCATCGGCCACGTGGTCAACCGCCTGCAGTTCCACAAAGTGGTTGCCCAGGCCGATCGTGCCCAGCGACGCCATGCCGGAAGGCGGTAAATCCGCTGCCGCCAATTGCTGCGACAACGCGGCCAGGTCAGGCTCCAGCGCGGCGTCCAGCGTGCACAACCGCGCCAGTTCGGTATCGTCGGGCGGATCGTCGAGATTGCCCAGTTGCTTGTCGAGCTTGTCCAGGCTGGCCTTGCCGGCGGCAATGCCGGTATGCCAGAGCGCGACGCCGCAGCCGATATCGCCGCCGCACAGCGCGGGATACAGCCGTCCGGCTGAAAAGAATGCCGCGCCGACCGGATAGCCGCGCCCCGGGTGCAAGTCAGGTAAGCCTGCCACGCGGCGCATGCCGGGCAGCAGGGACGTGGTTTTTAATTGCTGTATGGCCGAGTCTTCGAGCCACAGGTGATCCGACGCCACGACAGTCGCGCGGTCGGATACGGTACGGATGTAATTGCCCATTCCGGAATTCCATAACGGAGATTGCGAAAAACGGGCACTGGATGGCGCGGCGCATTAACGCCGGCACGGATCGCGCGCGAGGCGCTTGCTCAGTTGCTTAGCAGGCGGCGGCTTGCGCGCGGAGATCCAGGCCCATCGAGGAAGTTTTTTGGCGTGCGAAAATCATGTTGAACTCCTTTCCTGGTTGGCACTGATTGATAAAGGACAAACACATTAACGAATGCGCAACGGAATGGCAAGCGTTTTTTTCTGCCGTGTTATTCAGGCAAGTCCGTGGCGGCCCACACGGCAATGTGCTTGGTGCCCCCTTCATGAAACATGATGCGGGGCGGCGGCAGGTTGAATGGGGCGGCGGTCAGGTCCAGCGCCTGCCAGCCGCCGTTGCGGATCGCGCCATTGCGGCCGGTCGCGTGGGTGGTGGTGATCAGGTAGCGCGCACCACTCTGGCGGAAGCGCTTCAGCGTCATCATGACGGCTTCCAGCGGCAAATGCGTCAGGACGTCGCGGCACAGGATGGCGTCGCTGCGCGGCAAGGTGGCGGTCACGATATCGGCCTCGGAGAAGAAGCAATTGGACTGTTCCTTCATCCGTTCCCGTACATCGGCCACCAGTTCCGGAACGATGTCGAAGCCCAGGTACAGCCGCAATGCCGGCGCCAGCTCGCGGGTCCAGTTCATATCGCCGCAACCGGCATCGGCCACGATTTCCACGCCGAGGAACTTCAGCGTGGCGGGCAGCCATTTGCGCAGCCCCACGGTCGCGGACAGCGCCGAGCCGGAGCCGGAACGGGTTTCATCGCAATTCCAGAAATTGTCGCGCCAGATGCGCACGAACATGTCCTTGCGCGCCGTGCATTGCGCCGGCTGGTCCGGCGCCAGTTCGGGCTTCAGCAGCAGCGCGCCGCGAAACGTGCGGACGCCGAAGTTCAGGCCGGAAAAGGCTTCGTATTCAGCCAATGAACGCGCCGTGCCCAGCCCATAGCGTTCGATGTCGACCAGGTCCTCGTCGCGGACCGGATCGATGCCCAGCATGTAGCGGATGCGTTTGCGCGCGTGCTGGTTCAGCTTGTCCCAGTCGGTCTGGTCTTTCCAGTGGCGGGGACGTTCCGGGCGCTGTCCGTAATCGTGGAACGCCACCACGGCGTTCGGCACAAAGATGTCCCAGCCGCTGGTCCACATGCGCACGGCCATCGTGATTTCTTCCCCTTCGAAATACACATACGGGTCGTATGGCACTTCGTCGACGATGCGTCCCGCCGCGAAAATCAGCCCTGCACCAATAAAGGCATTCTTGCGCGGCAAGGGCGGCGCGTCCTTCATGCTGGCCATTTCAGAGCGCTGCACCAGCACGCCGAAGTCGTCGAACCATTTGGGATAAATCGTAACGACGCCTTCGTCGCCGTACGTATCGGGTGGCGTGAAAGTCAGCGGGTAAGTGGACAGCACCGGCTTGGGGCTGTCGCATTGGGCCAGCATCCCGATCAGCAGTTCGTCCCAGCCTTGCACGAAGCGCATGTGGCTGTCGACCTGCATGAAATAATCCTCGCCCTGCCACAGCGACTGCACCTTGCTGCGCGCCCAGCAGGCGCCCTTGCTTTCGGAGGCATGGACGCGGATGGTGCGCACCTGTTCCGGCCGCGTCTCCACGACGAAGCAATCGTCATCCTCCTTCGGTACGAATTGCCAGCAGATCCCGATAAACACCCGCTCCGGCCTGGCCGCCTTTTCAAACAGGTCCCGCACCGTGTTCTGGCAATCGGGATCCCGGTAGCTGGCAATGGAGACAAATATCGTCGGGTGCAAATCGGCCTCTTTTTAAATTACCACTGCAACTTGTCGATGTGGTCGGCATGCGTCTGGTGGATGTCCGTGTGCGACGAAGCATGGTGATCGTCTGCCGGCACATGGCCATCGACAATCTTCTGCCCATCGATTTCCTCGGTCCACGCGCCGCCCTGCACCGCACCCTGCTCATGGCTGAAGTCCATCTCGATCACATCGGCCCAGTTGCCGCTGGCGCCGCCGGCAACCCCGGCTCCACCCTGCACGTCGCCGAAGTGGAACATATCGGTCGTGGCATCATGCTGCAGACTGTCGTGGCCTGTCAACGATGCACTGTTATCGTGCGCACTGAGGCTGTCCGTATGGTTGCCGTCCACGGACAGTCCCTTGATGTGGGACGCATCCGTATCGCCGGTCGTGCTGGCGTGGTTGTTGCCCGTGTCGTCGCTTGCAGCCTTGGTCGTGGTGCTGGACTCGTTGGCTTCCTGTACGCGGTAGCCGGATTTGGTCTTGCCGCCGCCGGTTCCGCCACCGTTGCCATTGCCATTGCCATTGCCGTTGTTACCGTTGCCATTATTGCCGTTGCTGTTTCCGCTGTTGCCCGGAGCAGTGGTCGGCTCTGGCGTCGACGTTGGCGCGGCGGTCGGTGCTGCCGTCGGCGCGACGGTTGGCGCCACCGTTGGAGCGGACGTCGCCGCGGGCGCGCTCGTCGCGGCATTTTCGGCGTTGTTATGGCTGCCGGAATTACCCGGTGCGCTCTGGTCGCCGTTGCCGTGGCCATTGTTGGCTTGCGAACCGTGTCCATTGCCATTGCCGTTATTGCCGGTTTCCGGCGCCGTGGTTGGGGCCTGCGTCGGCGCATGGGTTGGCGCTTCGGTTGGTGCAACCGTTGGCGCCTGCGTTTGCACGGGTTCCGTGGTCACCGCATTCTCGGCGTTGTTATGAGCACCGGAATTGCCTGGCGCAGTCTGGTCGCCGTTGCCATGGCCATTGTTCGCGTTCGAACCGCCGCCGTTGCCGCTGTTGCCCGATGCGCTGGTCGGCTCAGGCGTTGCAGTTGGCGCCGGCGTGGTCGTGATCGCGTTTTCAGCATTGTTATTGCTGCCGGAATTACCCGGAGCAGTCTGGTCACCGTTGCCGTGGCCATTATTGGCGTTCGAACCGCCGCCGTTGCCATTGCCGCCGTTGCCCGATGCGCTGGTTGGCGATGGCGTTGCGGTTGGCGCCGATGTCGTGGTCGGCGCAGGCGTCGTGGTTACTGCGTTCTCAGCATTGTTATTGCCGCCCGAATTTCCCGGGGCAGTCTGGTCACCGTTGCCGTGGCCATTGTTGGCGTTCGAACCGCCGCCGTTGCCATTGCCGCCGTTGCCCGATGCGCTGGTTGGCGATGGCGTTACGGTTGGCGCCGGCGTCGTGGTTGGTGCCGGCGTGGTCGTAACCGCGTTTTCAGCATTGTTATTGCTGCCGGAATTGCCCGGGGCAGTCTGGTCACCGTTGCCGTGGCCATTGTTGGCGTTCGAACCGCCGCCGTTGCCCGATGCGCTGGTTGGCGATGGCGTTACGGTTGGCGCCGACGTCGTGGTTGGTGCCGGCGTGGTCGTAACCGCGTTTTCAGCATTGTTATTGCTGCCGGAATTGCCCGGGGCAGTCTGGTCACCGTTGCCGTGGCCATTGTTGGCGTTCGAGCCGCCGCCGTTGCCGTTGTTACCCGATGCGCTGGTTGGCGATGGCGTCACGGTTGGTTCGGACGTCGTAGTCGGAGAAGGCGTCGGCGTCGGAGCAGACGTGCCGCCACCGGCATTTTCAGCGTTGTTATGACCGCCGGAATTACCTGGGGCAGTCTGGTCGCCATTGCCAAAGCCGTTGTTGGCGTTCGAGCCTCCACCGTTGCCATTACCGTTATTGCCGGAGTCGCTGGTCGGCGACGGCGTTGGAGTTGGCTCGGACGTCGTGGTCGGCGCTGGTGCTGTCGGCGCTGGTTCGGTTGTAGCTGGCTCCGTCGTTGCAGGCGCTGTCGTGGCTGGTTCAGTCGTTGCCGGTTCCGTCGTGGCTGGTTCCGTCGTGGCCGGTGCAGTCGTCGCAGGCTCGGTTGTCGCAGGCGCGGTCGTGGCTGGCTCCGTCGTAGCTGGCGCAGTCGTCGCAGGCTCGGTCGTGGCTGGCTCAGTCGTTGCCGGTTCCGTCGTCGCCGGCGCGGTTGTAGCAGGCTCCGTGGTCGCCGGTGCAGTCGTCGCAGGCTCGGTTGTCGCAGGCGCTGTCGTGGCTGGTTCAGTCGTTGCTGGCGCAGTCGTGGCAGGTTCCGTGGCTGCCGGTGCAGTCGTCGCAGGCTCAGTTGTCGCAGGCGCAGTCGTAGCTGGTTCCGTCGTTGCTGGCGCTGTCGTGGCTGGCTCGGTGGTCGCTGGCTCGGTCGTCGCCGGTTCAGTCGTCGCCGGCGCAGTTGTAGCCGGCTCCGTCGTAGCTGGCTCGGTCGTGGCTGGTTCAGTCGTGGCTGGTTCAGTCGTAGCTGGCTCAGTTGTCGCAGGCGCAGTCGTCGCAGGCTCGGTCGTGGCAGGCTCAGTCGTTGCCGGTTCCGTGGTCGCCGGCTCGGTTGTAGCCGGCTCCGTCGTTGCGGGCGCTGTCGTGGCTGGTTCAGTCGTAGCTGGCGCAGTCGTAGCGGGCTCAGTCGTCGCCGGCTCGGTTGTAGCCGGTTCAGTCGTTGCCGGTTCAGTCGTGGCTGGTTCAGTCGTAGCCGGCTCCGTCGTTGCAGGCGCAGTCGTTGCCGGCTCAGTCGTTGCCGGCTCGGTCGTTGCCGGCTCGGTCGTGGCTGGTTCTGTCGTTGCTGGCTCAGTCGTTGCTGGCTCGGTCGTGGCTGGTTCTGTCGTTGCCGGTTCAGTCGTAGCCGGTTCAGTCGTAGCCGGTTCAGTCGTAGCCGGTTCCGTCGTCGCAGGTTCGGTCGTGGCCGGCTCAGTCGTTGATGGCTCAGTCGTTGCTGGCTCCGTCGTGGCTGGCTCGGTCGTGGCTGGCGCAGTCGTAGCCGGTTCGGTCGTAGCTGGCTCAGTCGTTGCCGGCTCGGTTGTCGCCGGTTCCGTCGTCGCAGGCTCAGTCGTAGCCGGTTCAGTCGTAGCCGGTTCCGTCGTCGCAGGTTCGGTCGTGGCCGGTTCGGTTGTAGCCGGTTCAGTCGTCGCTGGTTCGCTCGTGGCCGGCTCAGTCGTTGCTGGTTCAGTCGTAGCTGGCGCGGTCGTGGCTGGTTCCGTCGTAGCTGGCTCAGTCGTCGCTGGCTCGGTCGTGGCTGGTTCTGTCGTTGCTGGTTCAGTCGTCGCTGGTTCGGTCGTGGCCGGCTCGGTCGTTGCTGGCTCGGTCGTTGCCGGTTCAGTCGTGGCTGGTTCAGTCGTTGCCGGCTCAGTCGTTGCTGGCTCGGTCGTGGCTGGTTCTGTCGTTGCTGGCTCAGTCGTAGCCGGTTCAGTCGTAGCCGGTTCAGTCGTCGCTGGTTCGGTCGTGGCCGGCTCAGTCGTTGCTGGCTCGGTCGTTGCAGGCTCGGTCGTGGCTGGTTCAGTCGTTGCCGGCTCGGTTGTCGCCGGTTCCGTCGTCGCAGGCTCAGTCGTAGCCGGTTCAGTCGTAGCCG
>NZ_WKJJ01000027.1 GCF_009674485.1 Pseudoduganella rivuli
CCCCTGCCGCATCGGCGGCGGCACAGGCGGCCCAGAGCGCGCAAGCGGCGCTGGCCGCATTGGCGTCGCAGGCGGCCCAGGCTGTCCAGGGTACGCAGCCGGCGCAACAGGCGCAGGCGGCACAGGCCGCGGCGCAGGCATCCGTCCCCGTGGCAACGCCGGACGCGCCCGGCCCGGCCCCGGTCGCGGCGCCGACCATGCCGAAAGGCCCGACCGCCACCACGCCGATCCAGCGCGGCGGCATGGGCAGCGCGGTGGCCATCGTGTATTCTGCGGACGGCAAGCCGCTACGCCAGGTGCAGGGCAAGGTGGCCAACGGCCGCCCCGTGTTTGCCGCCGAGCAGGATGGCGGCTCGGTCTTCGCGCCGGAAGCGGCCGCGCTGGCCCTGGCGCCGAAAAGCGGCTACCGCTGGCTGCCCGGCTATTTCGACAGCGTGCGCGCCACCCGCACAGGGCTCGGCACCGTCATGTGGTCCGGGCTGGAAGCCCAGCCGGGCGATGCGCCACTGCGCAAGCCGGGCACGGTACAAGGACTGGGCGGCGCGGTGGGCGCCTACATGGAAGCCGATGCGGTGTCCGTGTACGACGCCGCGCAGCGCCGCCGCCTGGCCCGCATCCCGGTGGAAAAAGCCACGGATGCCGCCTGGTCGCCCGCCAACCGCATGCTGATGGTGGAGTCGCCCGCCCCCGGCAACAGCGGGCGCATGCAGCTGAGCGCCTACGAGCTGGATTAGCCGGCGCATGGTGGCGCGCGGCAGCGCACTGAAGCGTACAGTGCCACGCAATGCCTGCCGCGTGACTATAATCCAGAGGACGTGCCCATGCGGCGCCAGCCGGCAAGCATGGTGCAAGGGACTTGGGAGGTTTTCATGCCGCCAGACACCATCGAACCCGGCATCCGCACCCTGGCGGAGTTGCCCGGCCCCAAAGGCATCCCGCTGCTGGGCAACGCCCTGCAACTGGACCCGGTACGCATCCACCTGATCCTGGAGGAATGGGTCAGGCAATACGGCCCCGCCCTCACGATCAGGCTGGGACCGAAGCAAGTGTTCGTCAGTTCGGACATGAACCTGCTGCAGACCGTGCTGCACGAGCGGCCCGACCGCTACCGGCGCTTTTCGCCGATCGAATCGGTGCTGTCGGAAATGGGCGCCAACGGCGTGTTTTCATCGGAAGGCGATGCCTGGCTGCCACAGCGCAAAATCATCATGCATGCGCTGGGCGCCAACCATTTCCGCGCCTTCTTCCCGTCCATGCAGGCCATCACGCAACGCCTGCTGGAGCAATGGCTGCGCGCCGCGCGCCACGGCGAAACCGTCGACATGTGCCGCGACCTGACGCGCTACACGGTCGACACCACCACCACGCTGGCGTTCGGTGTCGACCCGAACACGCTGGAACAGGCGGGCGGCGCGATCCAGGACCACATGGCGCATATTTTCCCGATGATCCTGTCGCGCGTGAACGCGCCGTTCCCATGGTGGCGCTATTTCAAGCTGCCGCGCGACCGCCAGTTCGACCATGCATTGCGCGAAGTGCAGCATTACGCATCCGGCCTGATCACGCGCGCGCGCCAGCGCCGCGCCGAGCATCCGGGCGAAGCGCCGCAAAACCTGCTGGAAGCCATGCTGGCGGCCGGCGAGGAAACCGGTTCGCCGATGGCGGACGACGTCATCTTTGCCAACACCTTCACGGTGCTGATGGCCGGTGAAGACACCACGGCGTTTTCGCTGGCCTGGGCCATGTATTGCCTGTGCCGGCATCCGCACGTGCAGGAACGTATGCACGACGCGGCGCTGCAGGCGTTCGGCGATGCCCCCCTTTGCCCGACGTTCGAAGACGTGCGCAAGCTCGATTATTTCGATGGCGTGGCCCACGAAGCCATGCGTTTGAAACCCATCGTTCCACTGATGTTCTTCGAACCGGTCAAGGACGTGGTGCTGGGCGGCGTGGCGCTGCCGGCCGGTATGCCGCTGTTCTTCGTGCTGCGCCCGTCGATGGAAGATGCGCAGCGCTATGGCCAGCCGGAGGCGTTCCTGCCGGAGCGCTGGGCCGCGGGCCACCAGCATGTGCAGCCGCACGATGCGCACGGTTTCCTGCAATTCGGCGCCGGCCCCCGCGTATGCCCGGGACGGCACCTGGCCAGCGTCGAGCAGCGCCTCGTGCTGTCGATGCTGGCGCGCCACTTCACGATGGAATTTGCCGGCGACCCGGACCTCATCAAGGAGGAATCCGCCTTCACGATGCGGCCGTCCTCGATGCCGGTGCGGCTGAAGTTACGTTAATGGACTGCGTCGATCACCAGCCGGGCGGCCGTCCCGCGTCGCCCTGGCTGTAATCGCACACGCCTTGCGGGAAGATACGCGCCAGCCACGCCTGCTGCTGCGCACTGAACGTCACGGCGCCATAGGTGCCATCTGCCAGCGCCGCCGATACCGGCTTCAGCGCGCATTTGAACAGGTCGCCCCGGATGCCGTCCCCCGCCACCATGCGCGGGCTGCCATGGACCGGATAAGCGCGCGTGCAGGCGCCCGGCGCCTTGCCGTCGAGGATGCCGTCCCACACGCCCGGGCCGGACGCCAGCACGGCGCCCTGCGCGCCAAAACAGGTGTCCGCAAATTCCGGCGGCGGCGCCTTGGCGGTGAGATAACGGTCCATCACGTCGACGCCTTTCAGCACCGCCTTCACCAGGTCGGGATCGGTCTGCGTGAACCACACCACCTGGTTTTTCAACTCGGCGGGATTGGCTTGCCGCAGGCGGGCGCGCACGGCGAATGACTGGCGCGCATTGTGCATGTTCAGCTCCGGTTCCAGGTAAGGCCGCAAGTCGATCACGGGAATGCCCAGCCGCGCCCCCGTAAACACGTGGCCGGACGTATAGGCCTTGCGCATGGCGTCGATGCTGCCGGCCCGGCGTGGCGCGGGCGCACCGTCCGGTTCTCGGCACGTTGCGCTGCGCCGCATGTTGCGGCTGTCGTACGGATCGCCCTTGTCATCCCACTGCACGAATTCCGGCTGTTCCTTCCAGCTGCCGACACAGGCATTGATACGCAGGAATTCATCCGGCGCCAGCTTGCCGTTCGCCAGCGCCGCCAGCCCGTATTGCACGCCCACGTTATCGACGGGAATCGGCGCATAGCCCTGGCTGTCGGTGCCGTAAATGTCGGCCAAATCGTTCCAGTGCGTCCATTTCACCGCGTCCAGCGTGCCTGGCGCATAGCCATAGGCTTTCGCACCCTTGTCGAAACGGGGATCGCGGTACTTCGGATTGATCACGGTGGGCATCGCGAATTTCCAGCCATTGATGCATTCCGTCGACCCGGTGCCGCCCGTCAGCGCGTTGCGCGCCGTATCGCTGGCATTCATACCCTCCACCAGGGTTTGATTGCTCCACTTCGCCCACGGCGACTGCGGGTCACGGGCCACCGCATCGGCAAAGTACTGTCCCAGCAGCGGGCAATCGGAGACGGGGATGGTTTGCGTCACCATGTCCGGATAGGAATAGATCGGGATGCCGCCATCGAGCAGGCCGGGCGCGTTTTGCGCGAACAGGTATTGCTGCACCGCGCCGCCGGAACCGCCGATGCCCAGCGTGTACGACGGCTGGCCATAGGCGGAGACAAAATAGGCCTTGGTCATGCGCGCGGTTTCCTCGGCCAGGCGCATGTTGTAATGCACGCCGGTTTCATTGCCGGACGACGTCACCACGGCATAGCCACGCCCCAGCAAATGCGGCATCAACGCCCGCTCCGATGAACCCAGCTGGCCGTTGAACCACATGGCCAGCCCCTGCTGGTGGCCGATGCCGACGCCACCGCGCAGCCAGTAAATCAGCTTGCCGTTCCACGCCAGCGACGTCGATTTGCCCGTGCCCGGCGCTTCCGCCGACGGCGGCCGGGGGGCCAGCATGGCCACCGTGTACATGAAGCGGTTGATGACGCCCCCTTCGACCCGGATCACGAACGGCGCCGGCGCGCCGTCATACGGGATGGTTTTCAGGTCGGCGGGCGGCTGCGCATAACCGGTGGCGGGATCGAACGGCTTGAAGGCGCTGCCGTTGAAATAAAAGTATTCGGTGCGCGGCGCAATGTGGCACAGGCGGCTGTAACCGGCCACCTTGCCGGTGGCGGCGTCCAGCACTGGATGGCCGACGCCATCCTGGTTATCGATCAGCGGCTGCCCCAGGCCGGATTCCTGCGTGCGGCAAATGAACGGTTGCTGCTGCTCCGCCGCCGCTGCCGGCAGCGCCGATGCGATGCCGATGGCCAGCGCTCCCGATACACTCCATACGCGATTTATCTTCATGCAATTCCCCTGTGCATTTGTTGCTCAAGTGTACATGCAAGCCTATCGCGGCGCAGTGCGCAAGAGTGCAAACAAAATAGCCACACACGGTTGACATACACATCGGACGATACTTTCCGTGGCATATCATGTATCCATCATGCATACCATATTGAAAGCCACATTGGTGCTGGCGGCCTGCGCCTGCGGGCCGGCCACGTATGCCCAGGATCCCGTGCGTTTCCTGGTGGTCGACGGCCGCTCGTTGCCGATGGGGCTGATGCGCAACACCCCCCATGGTCCGGAACTGGTCGACGGGCTGATCAAGGATTGGCAAGATGCGCTGGCGCAGGAACTGGGCCGCCGCCCGGTCCATTTAGTCTTGCCCCGCAAGCGCCAGGATTGGGCGGTCGAAGGGCACAAGGTGGATTTGCGCTGCTTCGTCAGCCCGGAATGGCTGACGCAGGACATCATTGCGGAATATGACTGGCCCGCACCGTTCATGGAAGTGGAAGAACGGGTGATCGGCCCCGCCGGCGCCCCGCCGGCGCAATCGCTGCACGACCTGGAAGGCAAGACCATCGGCGGCGTGCACGGCTATACCTACCGCAAGCTCGATGCGCTGTTTGCCTCCGGCAAAGCAAAACGGGAAGATGCGCCGGGCGAAACCGCGCTGCTGCTCAAGCAACAGGCGGGCCGCACCGACTATTCGGTAATGCGCATGCTGGATTTCCAGTATCTGCGCCGCAGCGATCCGCGCATGGCGGCGCTGGCGATTTCCCCGTTCGTGGTCAGCCGCTTTCCCATGTATTGCGCGCGGACCAAGTACAGTGCGGTGACGTTGCAAGAGCTGTCCGCCGCGCAAGAGCGGCTGCAGCAATCGGGGGCGCTGGAAAAGATGCTGCAGAAGTACCGCTGAAATGTACTGCCGAAATGAAACAGGGGGCTTGCGCCCCCTGCTTCGTTTGCGTCTTACCTTACATGCCCAGCGATTTCAGCAATTCGTCGCTGTCGTCCGACGACATTTGCTGCGATTCGCCTGCCGGCGCACCGCCGCCAGCCTGCTCCTCATCCAGCAGCTTGTCCGGATCCGGGATTTCCGCCGAGTCGAAATCGTGCAAGCGGATGAATTCCGTGCGGTCGATCGCCAGTTCCAGGTAAAACACGTTGTTCTTTTCCGTGTAGAACGACACGCGGCGCATTTCCGGACGGTCCAGCGGCGTGTCGACGTTCAACATCACCTGCTTGGTCAGCACCAGCATTTTCGGCTGGTTTTGCGTGATGTTGGTTTGCAGTTCGCGCCGCACCTTGCCGGTGAAGTCGCCGACGATCTGGTTCATCAGTTCGCCCATGATGTTCGACACTTCGTCGGACGTGTGCGAACTGGCCAGCTCCGACTTCGGCATGCCCATGTGCAGCATGTAGCGCTCATAAATTTCCATGGCCGTATCGGCCGAGAAATTCAGCACGACGAGGCCGGTAAAGCCGCCGTCGAACAGCACGAAGCAGCCGATATCCGGTTTCAGGCCGACCTTGGTGATGCGCTGCACCATGGCGGAATAGTGAACCTTGCTTTGCGTGGCGATGCCCAGCACGCGGGTCACCGAATTGCACAAACTCGTTAATAAATCTTCTGTACCGTACACAATGTTGTTATCGTCTACATCCACTGCCATGCTGCCCCCTGTTTTGGTCTGGTACTTGTGACAAGCATTGCTTGCCCTTAGTTAATACCATGAGAATACTGAAGCGGCCCAGTCCCGTCCACAGTAATCGCCGATTCCGTGGAAATGCCGCAGCGGAAATGTTAAAAAGCAAGATTTTAACATTTCGGGACGGTCGGCGTGATCAGGCCAGGGCTTCCTTGGCGGCTTCTTCGGGCGACAAGCCGTCATAGAACAGGTCCGTGAACCACTCGACCTGCTCTTCGATGTGCTCCTGGGCCTGCTCCACCGTGGCGCCGCCTTTCACGAGCCAGCCCTCCACTTCGATACACCACTGGATCAGTTCCAGGGTTTCAGGATCCAGCTCTTCTTTCTTCTTTGCCATTTTGATGCCTCGCTTGCGGTAACCCACCATTGTAGCAAGTTCGGTCCGGCAGCCGGCAAATCAGGGGTTGGCGAATAGATTGCCGCGATTTTTCATGTTCCGCTCCGCGACGGTCAGCCAGCCAGCTCTTCATCCAGGCCGAACCTGCCGGGTTGCAGCGGCAGCCCACGGCTGCCCGCCACCATTTTCAAAGTAAATTGCAATGCGCGGGCCACGGCGCCCAGTGCAACCGGATGCAGCATGTCCAGGCTGTCGACGCGGCGCCACAGCGCCGTGTCGTCCAGCGCCGGCAAGCCGTCCTTGCAGGCAAATACAATGCGGTTCTGCGAATCGACCGCGTCGACCGCCAGCACAGCCGCGCCGAAACTGGCGCGCATGCGCGCGATATATTCCTGCGTCTCCTCCATGTTGTCGCCCAACAGGTTCACCACCATGACACCGCCCGGCGCCAGCGAGCGGTGACAGTCGGCATAAAACGCCCGGCTGCACAACTGGGCTGGCTGGCCGCCGCGGTCGAAGCCATCAACCATCAGCAAGTCGAACAGCCTGTCGGCGTGGCGCACGAACTCCGCGCCATCGATACAGTGCACCGCCAGCCGCTCGCTGCCGTCGGGAATATGGAACTGGTCACGCAAGGCGATCACTTCCGGATCGATTTCCGCCACGCTGATTGCCGCCTCCGGCAAATGGCGGTGGCAAAACTTGAGCAGCGAACCACCGCCCAGTCCGATCATGCCGATGTGGCGCGGGTCGGGCTGGAGCAGCAGCGCCCCCATCATCGATTGCGTATACCCCAATATCAATTCATCGGGGTTATCGACATGCATTTCGCTCTGAACCGAAAAGGCGTCGAACATCAGCGATTGCGTGCAATTCTTCTTGATGACAACAGGCTTGCCGGATGCAATAGACCGCGAAAATTGGATGTATCGCTCCAGCAGCATGGCGATAGAAGTGTTATCCGGCAAAAGATTCTCCGCAAGCAACATCGATTCGATGTAATAACGCATCCGCACCCGCCAGCGGGGCGCCGGCATGGCGTGCGGATACAACTGCGCCGCCCGCGCAAGGCCGCGCGAGACGTGCAATTCAAAAAACGGAGGCGGACGCGAGGATGGCATGGGTTGGTAGCGCATGATGATCATTATATGATAATGTCACTCACATATAACCATCATGAAACGCGCACGTTATGCGCATTTCATTGGAACTTTATGCAACGCAGCCATAGCCGGGCCATCAGTTCATCCGGCACGGCGCGGCTACGAGCGTGCCGGGCTACGCCAACATGGCATAAAGGGAGATGTTGAGGTGTGACGCCACAGGCCGGCGCCGCTGCGCCGGCTTCTCTGCAGGTCAATGAGAAATGTTGGGCGGGTGAATTCCCCAGGCCGGCTCAGCGGCTACTGATCCTGGCCTTGGTCGCGTAATCCACGTTGTGCCGCTCAAGGTATTCGCGGATCATCTGGCGGATCACTTGCGATGGTGTCTGGTCCTGCAGGGAACACAGTTCCTCGAACGCTTTTTTCTTGGCAGGATCGATCAGTATCGTCAACCGTGCGGTCTTGGATTCCATGGCAGCGTCAATTTGCATGTTAATGTGATTAACATTATACACACATCCTGTCCGCACCTTTCCTGCCACGGGGCATAATGCTACTGGCCTACGCAGATGATCCTGGTCTCGTATTCGTGGGCCGCCGCCTTCTTCTTCCTGGCCCAGTCGATCACTTCCTGCGCTTGCGCAACCGTCATCACTGTCGCCTTTTCCTTATTCTTGATAAAGGAAACGCCTTCGAACACGCCCTCCTTGCTACGCATGACCTTGGCGAAGACCGGCGGCTTCTTTTCGCCGTCGCTGATTTTGTTCTGCTGAACCAGGTAACGTTGATCGGTGTTTTCCATGGGCGTCGCTCGGCTATAAGGGGGATTGAAGTATTGTAGGCATAAAAAAAGTGGCCGCACGATTTCTCGTACGGCCACTCTTCTGCATTCTGGCTCCCCGACCTGGACTCGAACCAGGGACCTGCGGATTAACAGTCCGTCGCTCTACCGACTGAGCTATCAGGGAAAAGAGGCCACATTATAGACAACGGGTTGCGGCCTGTCCAGTCGAAGTTGCAAGTTTCTTGCTTTCTCCGTCTAGGGGCCTGGCCCCTTTTTCACTATAGCAGCTTAGCTGGCAATAGCCAAAAAAGGGCCAGGCACCGAAATGTCGACTAGAGCAGCTTAATCAGAAACTGCCCTTGAATTGAACGCCCCACTGGCGCGGCTCGTTGATGAAGCCGGTCAGGTTGTTGAAGTCGATGGCGCCCGTGATGCGCTGGGTGTTGGTGATGTTGCGGCCGAACGCTGCCACTTCATACTTGCCGCCCGCCCAGTTGTAGCCCACGCGCAGGCCGCCTTCGGTCAGCGGTTTGCCCGTGAATTCCACCGCGTCGTACAGGAAGAAGTTCACCTTGCTGCGGTACGACCAGTCCGTCAGCACGAACAGGTTGCCATCGGCCAGCGGCACGTTGTAGCGGGCGCTGGCGTTGAAGATCCACTTCGGCGCCTGCGGCAACGCGTTGCCGTTGATGACCACGCGGCCTGCCGCGTTGATCGGGTCCAGCACCGTGCACTGCGCGCACTTGTTGACGGACAGCGACGGGTCGCGGATTTCCGTGAAGTTGTACGAACCGGACAGCGATACCTTGAAGTCGTTGGTAACGAAACCTTCGATCTCGCCTTCCACGCCACGGCCGCGGGTCTTGGCCGCGTTGATCAGCTTGGTGACGTTGGAATTGCCGCCCACCACCGTCAACTGCTGGTTTTTCACGTCATAGTCGTACACCGACAGGGCCGCACGCGCACGGCGGTTCAGCAAGTCCGCCTTGATACCGGCTTCATACGACACCAGCGTTTCCGCATCGGCCACCGTGATCGGCACCGCGACCGAAGCGGCCGCGATACTCGGTGCGCGGAAGCCCGTCGCCACGCGGGCATACAGGCTGACATCCTTGTTCAGCGTGTAGGTGCCGCTCAAGTCCCAGTTGAACTTGTCCTTGCTGGTGTCGACCGACTTCGGACCCGTCAGCGTGGTGTTGATGGTTTCCAGCGTGGTGAACTCTTTTTCATCCTTGGTATAGCGCAGGCCGCCGCGCACGGTCAGCACGTCGCTGACAGCGTAGTTGACGGAGCCGAACGCCGCCCACGCGGTGTTCTTCTGGTTGCTGGTGACGCGCGTGGTGCGGCCGCCGGCCACGTTGAAGTTGTCGGAGCTGCCGGTGGCGTCTTCATCGAAGTAATACACGCCGGCCTGCCAGCTCAACGGACCCGCGGTTTTCGACTCGACGCGGAATTCCTGCGAATACTGCTTCAAGTCGGGAATGCTGCCGGCCGTCTCCACCTGGAACGGCACGGTGCCCGGACCGTTGACCGGATTGCCGCCATCGATGTCGCCACGGCTGTAGTACTTCGCCACGGTTTCATAACCGGTGATCGAATACAGCTTGACCGCGCCCAGGTCCCACGACAGGCGGGCATTGGCGCCGCGCGTGTTCAGGCTCTGGTAGTTCTGGCCATTGGTGTAAATCTTTTCCGCATCGAAGCCATCAACGAAATCGTTGGTGCCCTTCTTGATGATATTGGCGCGGAACAGGCGCGAGCTGCCCGTGCCGGAACGCTGGTGCACATTGAACAGCGCATTGAACTCGGCATTCGGCTTGTACAGCACCTGAACGCGCTCGGCGTGTTCGTTGTAACCCTCCATCGAATCCGGCTGGTTCTGGAACACGTTCGACACGTAATCGTCGCGGTGCTGGCGCAAGACCGATGCGCGCAATGCCCACTCGGACGCCAGCGGCACGTTAACGGCCGCTTCCACGTTGGCGGTGGCGTGCGTCGCGTACGACAGGTTGTAATAGCCTTCCACGCCTTTCAGCGATGGTTTCGCCGATTCGAATTTCACCACGCCGGCCGGCGTATTACGGCCGAACAGCGTGCCTTGCGGGCCGCGCAGCACTTCCACGCCAGCCAGGTCGAACATCGGGTAACCCTTGAGGATCGGGTTTTCCTGCACCACGTCGTCATAGATCAGCGACACCGGCTGCGACGCGAACGTCGAGAAGTCGGCATTGCCGTAACCGCGGATGTAAAAGCGCGGGAACACGCGGCCGGTCGACGATTCCACGTTCAGGCTCGGCACCTTGCCGGCCAGAACGCGGATATCCTGGCCACCGGAGACCAGCACATCGAGTTTTTCATCCTTGATCGCGGACACGGACACCGGCACGTCGCGGATGTTTTCCGTGCGGCGCTGCGCCGTCACGGTCACGGTTTCCAGCTGGCCGGCCTGTTTAGGCTGTGCTTCCTGCGCCAGCGCGATCGATGGGGCCAGCGCGGACAGCGCCAGCAACGACAAATTCTGCATATTGGACATCTTGGTCATCACATTCCTTAGGGGTTGTGTACGTTGACAAGGCGTCTCCCTCTTCCGCTGTAATTGTTGTTGGCCCGGAAAGCAAAAAAGGCCGCGACTGTCGCGGCCTTAACATTTCGCTATTCCCGGGTCGGGAAGTGCGCAAATTATAGCTATCCGATATTACAAGGGCAATTACAATTTCCACCAACGGAATGTTAACATTGCAGGGAGCGGCTCCACAATTGCTCCACATTAATGTCATATCCTGGGCGCAAGCTAAATCACATACGGAGCCCCCCATGCCAGCAGCCCCAGGTGGAGCAAATGCCGCCATCCCTCCAGCAGCCCTGCCCCCTGCTGTCGTCAATGCGCCCCAGGTGCCCGCAGTCGAACCAGCGCCATCGGTGGCCCGCGTGCTGGTGCAGCGCGGCTGGGAAGCGGCGGGACGCAACGGTGATTTCTACTACCCCAGCGCCGATTTTCCGCGCATCCACATCGTGCTGTCCGCGAACGCCACGCCGTTCGATGCGCTGGTCAACCTGTACAAGGATGTGAAAACCGTTGAGGTGCAGGACGTCAAGGTCGGTGGCGGCGTCCTCAGCTACACGTTCTGGCTGGACGACGTCAAGCAGCGCGACGATAACGTGCGCCTGAAGGCCGCCTACGCACTGCTGGCGGCGCAGTCCCGCACGATACTGAACGACTTGCTGGTCGAAGCTTGATCAGCCGGCGCCACGCGCCAATTGCACGCGCAGCGCATCGACGAACACCCGCGTCTTTTTCGGGCGGTAGCGCGCGGCGGGAAACACCGCGTGCACGCCGCCGCCCGGCAAGCGCCATTGCGGCAACAACCGCACCAGCAAGCCGGCCTGCACGTGGGCTTGCACCGCATGGTGTGGCAAGATCGAAAAGCCGGCGCCATGCAGCACGGCGCCCAGCACGGC
The DNA here is from genome assembly GCF_009674485.1 of Pseudoduganella rivuli. Lineage (GTDB taxonomy): Bacteria > Pseudomonadota > Gammaproteobacteria > Burkholderiales > Burkholderiaceae_D > Rugamonas > Rugamonas rivuli_B. The sequence goes on from NZ_WKJJ01000027.1 coordinate 11,680, forward strand.
CAGCGCGGTATTGCAGGCGAAGCCCTGCCGCAATTTGACCGCGTGCTGGTCCTCATCGCGTGTAAACGTCCATGACCATGGTCTGGGCAGCACGGACAAGCCGATGAACGGCAACCCTTCCAGCTCGCCCGGTTGCTGCGGCAGTTGCAGCAGCAACTGCGGCGCGGCCACCACCCACTCTTCGAATTCCGCCAATTTTGCCGCCTGCAGCGACGAATCGCGCAAACGGCCGATACGCACGGCCACGTCGATTCCCTCTTTGACGAGATCCGCCAGCCCGTCGCCGGACAGCAGCTCGATGTCCAGTTCCGGATAGCGCTGCCGCAGCTGCGCCGCCACCGCGACGACGGGACCGCAGTAATCGATGGGCGCCGTCACGCGCAACATGCCGCGCGGTTCCACACTGGCCTGCCCCGCCTGCGCCACCGCTTCCGCCGCGTCATGCACGATCCGCTTGCTGGCTTCATAAAATGCTTCGCCCGCGTCGGTCAGGCTCAGGCTGCGCGTGGTGCGCAACAACAGCGATGCACCGGTCTCCTGCTCGAGCTTGCGGATATGGGCGCTGACCACGGTTTTCGTCAGCCCCAGCCGCGCGGCGGCAGCCGTCAGCGAACCAGCGTCCACGACGGTGACGAACACCAGCAGGCGGTTCAGGTTGAAATCGGCCAAGGGTTCCATTGTCAGCTCCTGACGCACAGTGAATAAAGAATTAGCTATCTTATCAAACATAATCGTTGGGCCTATTCTGTCTCCATCGCAGCAGACAACTCGATCACCCGATCACCTGACAAGGAGCCCATCATGAACATCGCCCACCTGACCGCCGCCATCGCCACCGCAACCGCCCTGCAGGCCTTCCCGGCCCATGCCGCCAGCGCAGGCAATGCAGCGCCAACCATCGGCCAGCACGTCATCGACGTCGACGGCCTGCCGATCGCGTACCGCGAAGCGGGCGACCCGTCGCTGCCCGCCATCGTGCTGCTGCACGGCTTCCCGTCGTCGTCGTACATGTACCGCAACCTGATCCCGCAACTGGCGCAGCGTTTCCACGTGATCGCCCCCGACTATCCTGGCAGCGGCGACAGCGTGGCGCCGCAAGGCTACACGCCCACCTTCGAACAGTTGAGCGTGGTGATGGAACACTTCCTGGCGAAAAAAGGCGTGCAGCGCTACACGCTGTACGTGCAGGATTTCGGCGGCCCGGTCGGCTTCCGCATCGCGGCGCGCCACCCGGAGCAAGTCAGCGCGCTGGTGATCCAGAACGCCAATGCGTATGACGAAGGCTTGTCGGACAAAATCGCATCGAACATCCGCACGCTGAAAGTGGGCATCAATGCGGAAACCGACGTGGTGCTGGAACACATCCTGAGTCCGGACGGCGTGAAATTCATGTACCGCCACGGCACGCGCCAGCCGGAACAACTGGATGCCAGCACGTGGACGCAGGACAGCGCCGTGCTGCGCCAGCCGTCGGCCAAGGCCGTGCAAAAAGGCTTGCTGGTCGATTACCACAGCAACGTGGCGCAATACGGCGCATGGCAGCAATACTTCCGCACGGCGCAACCGCCCGCGCTGATCGTGTGGGGTAAAAACGATCCCTTGTTCACGGCGGCGGGCGCGCAAGCCTTCGCCAGGGATTTGCCGAACGCGGAAGTGAAACTGCTCGATACCGGTCACTTCGCGCTGGAAGAGGAAAACGATGCGATTGCCGGCAGCATCCTGGCGTTCGCCGACCGCATCGGGCTTGGGCGCAAATAACAGCTTCGATCCACCGGGAGGCAACGGCGCGCTGCAAGTTGCGGCGGCGCTGTACGCTTCCCGGCAAGCGACGCGCGAGCCGTTCGTGCCGGACCTTGCCTATCATGGCAACATGGCCGATGATACTGCGCTGACCAGGTGGATAGCTGCGGAACTAGCAGAAACGAAGCCGGGACAAATACCACACGATTAACACGCCGCTCAGGCTCCAGACAGGGAGGTACGCCATGGCAGAAACGAATCCGAAAGTCGACTGGTTTTTTGACAAAGACACCCAATGGCAGCAAGCCTACCGCAAGCTGCGGACCATCATATTGGGTTGCGGCCTGACGGAGGACTTGAAGTGGGGCGTGCCTTGCTACACGCTGGATGGCCAGAACGTCGTGCTGATCCACGGCTTCAAGGAATACTGCGCCATGCTGTTCTTCAAGGGCGTGCTGATGAAGGATTTCAACGCAATCCTCGTGCAGCAAACCGCCAACGTGCAGGCGGGGCGGCAAATCCGCTTCACCAGCGCGGCGCAGGTCGAAGAAATGAAGCATGTGCTGAAGGCGTACGTGGAAGACGCCATCGCCGTGGAAAGATCCGGCCAGGAAGTGGAGTTCAAGAAGACCGAAGAATTCCCCATGCCGCTGGAATTCCAGGTCCAGCTCGACGAGCTGCCGGAACTGAAAACCGCGTTCGAAGCGCTGACGCCGGGCCGCCAGCGCGGCTACCTGCTGCATTTCTCCAGCGCCAAGCAAGCCAAGACGCGCGAATCGCGCGTGGAAAAATGCATCCCAAAAATCATGGAAGGCAAAGGCCTGGACGACTGACCGCAGCCCTGCACGCATGGCGGCTCGATACCCCCGATCCGCCCTACGGTGCCAGCGCCGCCTTGACGCTGGCCGCATACCGCTCGCTGACCGCCAGTTCCGCCCCGCAGCGCAGCGCCAGCACATAGCCGCCCTCCCCGCCCTGGCGCAGCGCCTGCATCTGGCTGCGCCGCACCAGCGTGCGGCGGTGAATGCGCAGGAAAACGGCTGGATCGAGATAACGCTCCAGTTCCGTCAACGTGCTCCGGTGCAGCAGCGAACGCTGCGCCATGTGCAGCTCCACGTAGTTGCCCGCGCTGTCCAGCCACAGCACATCCGCCACATCGACCCGTTCGATGCGCCCCACCGAGCGCACCGCCAGTTCCTGCCAATACCCGGGGGCCGGGTCGGCAAAGCTGCGCAAGGCCCGCGTATAGGCGGCGCGCTGGTCCAGCAGCGCAGAAGCGCGTTCCAGCGCCTGCCGCAGGCGGCGCTCGTCGACCGGCTTGACGATGTAATCCAGCGCGTGCACGTCAAACGCATCCAGCGCATGCCCCCGGTGCGCGGTGACAAATACCACCAGCGGCGGCGTATCCTGCCGGCTCAATTCGCGGGCCAGTTCCAGTCCCGACTCCTGCGGCATTTGCACGTCGAGCAGCAGCACATCCACGCCGCCCGCCGCCAGTTGCAACCGCGCGGCGGATGCACTGGCGCACTCGCCCGCCACGCGCCAGCCGGGCAGCTCCTGCAACGCCAGCCGCAAATTCGTGCGCGCGTGGGCTTCGTCGTCGACGATCAACACGTTCACGGGCCGGCTCATGCCGCCATCCTCGGAATGCGCAGCTCCGCCACGAAGCGGCCGTCCGCTTGCCGCGTCTCCAGCGAGGCGGCGTCGCCGTAAGCAAGGCGCAACCGGGCCCGCGTGCCGCGCAAGCCGATGCCCAGCCCCGCCTTCGGCGCGGCGTACCCGGCGACCGGATTGCTGACCCGCGCCAGCACGCATGCCCCCTCCTGCGCAAACGACAGCACGATATCGCTGTCCCCGTCATGGCACTCCAGGTCGTGCCGCAGCGCGTTTTCCACCAGCGGCTGCAGCAGCATCGGCGGGCACTCGATGCCGCCATCCAGCGCATGCGTCCCTTCGATGCGCACTTGCAGGCGGGGACCGAAACGCAGGCGCTGCAAGTCCAGGTAATCCTGTACGAATTGCAGTTCCTGCTCCAGGGTGATCCAGTCGCGCTCACTGGTGGTCAACGCGTATTGCAGCAAGTCGCCCAGGCGCGCCAGGCCATCCAGCGCCAGCGGCTTGTCGCCAACCCGCACCAGTGCGCCGATGGCGGACAGCGTGTTGAACATGAAATGGGGTTCCAGTTGGCCGCGCAGCGCGGCCAGCCGCTGACGTTCCAGTGTCAGCCGCGTTTGCGCCAGCTCGCGCGCCTGTTGCTGCCGCTGCCGCCACAACAGCCCCGCCGCCACGGCGCCAAAGGCCATCGTCAACAACACGAAGCCGACAAACCATTCGAACTTGTACATCGACACGACGTAGCCCCACGCGTTCTCGAACGTCAGCGCCTTGTGCTGCTTGACGGTGCGCCAGGCGCCCAGTCCCAGCATGGCGCTGGGCCAGCCCAGCACGACATACACGGCATAGCTGGCCGCGATGCGGCGCGGCGTCGACAACAGCACGGGGTAACGGCGGCACACCATGTACAGCAGGTAGCTTTGCACCATCATGACGACATAGCCGCGCCACCAGCCCAACGTCATTTGCCAGTAGCTGCGCGTGTCGCCATGCTGCTGCGCGTCGCCATAGGTGGTGATGCCGGCCAGCGCGCACAGCACGGCCCACAGTGCGAAATTGGTCACCAGCGCGCGCAGCCATACGGGGATGGAAAAAGGAGGCGTCATGGCGGCGCAGTATAGCAGCGCAACCCGGCCATTAAGCCTGGTATTCACCCCTTTGTTGGCGGCATTCATCACATTGCCGTCCATCGCACCGTCAGCGGGAAAATCGCTATAATTATTTCTCCACATCAAGGAGACATCACCCATGGGCTACCGCGACGATTTCTACAAAAAAGAAAATATCATTGGCTACACCGGCGACCTCAGTGACATCAAGTTCACGGTCTATTTCGCCGATGCGGGCGGCTTGAATCCCCGCACGGTGGAAGTGAATGGCAAGCAGCAAGTCCTAGTGAGTTTCGGCCGCATCACGCAAGACCACCCGCACAAGAACAACATCGGGCGCGGCAAGGTGCACGAAGCGTATTCGTATTCGATCTTCAACGACGGCGACCAGGCCAAGGAATGCGTCTACGGCCGCAAGGAACTGAAGGCCATCGGCATGAAGGAAAAAGGCGGCGACGACGAGCACTTGTCGTTCCATACCAGCCGGAACCGTTTTGAAGAAGTCACTGCGGGGAATATCGAGATTCTGGCGACGGCGATCAAGCGGTTTCCGAATGCGAAGGACAAGGTGTGACAGGCTGAGCGCAAAAAGCCCAGCCGGACCGGGGCTGGGTTTCAAGGTTTGCTGCGTATTGTGGCGCCCGACAAAGACTCACACCAAGGACCCGCGCATTAACAGTTCGGTCGGTCTGGCCGACACTCACGCATGGCCAACAGCTCACGGCCTAAACTGATGAAATCAGTGAAAGAACTTCATGGACTATCAAATTATTTTCTTTTGCGCCAATAATCAAATAAACAGCATATCCGGCGCACACCGCCATACCGCAGTCTACCTTCCTAACGATAGAGCCGCATTCAGCACCGGTGCCGCAGATACCCTGCTCAGTACCAATGGTCCGGCTGGCGCGCTAAGATCGGCGGGGCACAGTGCGCTGCCGCCTGGCGTGTATTACCGTAGTGATCTGGGCTTCGGCCATTGCGTACTGACAAGCACAACACGCGCGGGCGTCACCTTAAGCGAAGTGAGGACCCATGCAACCTCGTGGTCTGCCGCCCACCCGACAACCGGCTCTACTCATTACCCGCATAATTGCCGCGGTTATGCGGACGACTTCATCCGAAATTTTTCAACCTCGCTAAGTTCGGCTGAAGAATTGCGCCGGGGGTTACAGGCATTATTTGATCGCTGCAAATCTTAAATTTAAAACCAAAAAACAGCCGAATTCGGGTACAACCCAACGAAAACGGCCCCGTGATCGCTCACGGGGCCGTTTTTAGCATTCTGGCTCCCCGACCTGGACTCGAACCAGGGACCTGCGGATTAACAGTCCGTCGCTCTACCGACTGAGCTATCAGGGAAAAGAGGCAAGATAATAGCCGCTGGCGCCCCGCCTGTCCAGCCTCTTCGTGCATTTTTCATCAACGCGGCTTAGCCGGACGGGGAATGGACCGTGAACGCTTCCCGAATGGCCTCAGGCACCGGCTCCGACGAAATCACAATCAACCGCGCCCCTGCCCGCGTCATCGCCATATACAGCTTGCGCGCATTTTCCTCGCGGTCCGGCGCGGGCAGCCGGTCCACCGCCAGCAATTTCTCCACGCCGATCAAAAACACCACGCCGGCTTCCAGCCCCGTCGCCGTATCCAGGTTCGCCAGCCGCACGTGCGTGCGCTGCACGCCACCCGGCGGCGCCTTGCGCTGGTCGTCCTTGTTCAGCCACCACACGCGGCCGGTGCCGAAGCGCTGGCACAGGCGCCGGTAAAGCAAGGTTTTCTGCACCTGCTCGCCATAGATCACCAGCACGTCGGCCAGCGTAAAACGGTTTCCCTGCACACAGGCGCTTAATTCGTTGACCAGCCGGTCGACGGCGTCCTGCGGCGAGTCGGTATACACCAGCGCCGGTTTGACGCCCGGTTCCATGCCGTCCAGATCGGGCACCAGGAAGTCCTCGGGATCGCCCTGCGTATGCCGGGCCAGGACCACGCTGGCGGCGGCCAGGTTGGCCTGCGTGGTGCGGTAGGATTTGCGCAGCTTGCGCGTCCTGCCCGCCACGTCCAGCCCCACGCTTTTCCAGCTCAGCCGGTTCTTTGTAAACCCCTGGTTCGGATCGGCACACAGGAACAGGGAACTGCCCGGATGCATGGCCAGCCGCACCGTGTGGAACCACGACGGTGCGCAAAACTGCGCCTCATCCAGCAGAACGTGATGGTATTGCTCCAGGCGTTGCCGCTCTTCCGCCAGGCAGATTTCCAGCGGCAGCGCGCTCCACAGCGATAAGCCCTGCGCCTGCAACGACGACGTCACCGCGCCAAACAGCGACCACACGGCGCTGCGCTCCGACGGCCGCAACGCAAAGCCGCGTCCCGAGCGGCTGGCGTTGGCATATTGCGCCTCGCCGGTGATCAGCGACTCGTTGATGAAATCCAGTTCTTCCCTGAGCCGCTGCACGGGCAATTTGAGGTCGGGATAAAGGCCGCGAAAATGGTGGATCAGTTCCTCGACCATGCGCGTATTGGACGGCATACGCGGATAGCGCTGGTGCACGTTGCGCCATTGCCGGTGTACCCAGGCGGAAAAGGTGTTGATTTCCAGGTTGTCCGGCAAGCGGCCCCGCGTGCGGCGCAGTTTCGCGTGGATGTCGGCCACCACCGGCGCGTTATGGATCAGCATCAGGATGCGCTGCGCCGGATACATTTCCGCCAGCAGCAAGGCGCGCGACAGCGCGATCAAGGTCTTGCCGCTACCGGCAACGCCGTTCACGAGGCGCACCGCCACGTCCCGCGAGATGGCCGCCTGCTCCTGCGGCAGCGCCAGGTCCAGCTTCGCCGCGCTCTCCTGCTGCACGTCGAGGAAATAGCGCTGCAGGGTGGCCGAGTTGTCCCGGTTGAAATGGCGGCGCGTGGTGCAGATGGCGGCGATTTCAGCTTCCGCAAAGTACCGCTCCATCAGCGCCTGTTCCGTCTCTTCCGTGATCGGGGTGGCCAGGCGCGGCGCCAGCGTGTCGCCCGTTTCCAGGAATTCGGCTTTCGACACCAGCCGGATCCCGCACTGCGCGCCCATCCGGGCAGCCACGCGCCGCACCTCTTCCGTATTGCACTGCCACAGGACGACCAGTTTTCCCGGCCCCTGCAGCGCCGCCATCTGGCTCAGCAGCGCATCGAACGCAGCGCGTCCCTCGTCATCGAATAACTGGCCGCCCGCCAACGCGTCGTAGGGCGTCTCGCTGACGGCGATCGCCAGCCAGCCTTGCACGGGATGCTGGATAAAGAAGTCGGGCGCCCAGCCGTCAGGCCGCAACGGCGTGCGGACCACATAGGCATCGTCCAGGCGGTTGAGCGCGCGCTTGATGTGGATGCTGCGCGCGCCCAGTGCGCCGACCCGGGCTGGAATAAAAGTCGCCATGGATTACAGGACCACGTGATGGCATTGCGCGATCAGTTCACGATACCAGTTTATCCATTGCCGCAGCGATGGTTTTTCATGGGCCGACGCCGCTTCAACGTCCGGCCCGATCACAATCAGCTTGGTCTTGGCGCGTGTGATGGACACGTTCAGCCGCTCGGGCTGGAAAAAGAATTCCGCCACCGCGCCGAGGAATACTTCATCGCCGGTGGCCAGCGACAGGATGATCAACTCCCGCTCCTGGCCTTGCATGCGCTCCACGGTATCGGCCACCACCTGCCGCGCCACGCCGTGGCCGAAACGCTGCACCAGGCAATTACGGATGGCCCTGCCCTGCGCGCGGTAGGGCGACACGATGCCGATGTCGGCCGGCGCCAGGCCGCCGGCAATGGCGGCCTCACAGATGTCCGTCACCAGCTTCGCTTCTTCCCAGTTTTTCATCCGGGCAGAACGGTCGGGGGTCCGGATAAACACGGATGAATGGACGCCGTCGAGCACGCCGGCGAAGCGGGCATCGACCACGTCAAGCTGAAAGCGCCGCTCACGGTTGCCCCCTGCCGCCCGCAGCGCGCCGCCATAGAAAGTCTTGCTGGGCCACGCGGTCAGCCAGCGGTTCATGCGGTACGTTTCTTCCAGCATCACCAGGTGTTCGGCATTGCGCGCCGTCAGCCGAGCAAACACCGAGTGGGTTTGCTTGTCCAATACTGAACGAGACAGCAGCACCGGCGGCAATTGCCGCTGGTCGCCGATGAAGATGAAGCGCCGCCCCTTGCGCATGGCCATCAGCGCCAGCGGGACCGTCACCTGGCTGGCCTCGTCGAACACGATGGTATCGAACGTATAGTTTTCCAGCCGCGTGGTACAGGTAGCGAACGGCGTCGCGCCCACCACGTAGCCATTAGTGGGCCGCTCTTTCCAGCCATCGAGGCTGTCGACATTGCGCACCCCGACGGCCAGGCCCCTGCGCTGCGTAGCGGCGCCCACTTTCACCACCGGCACGCCTTCGTCATGGATCTTGTTGAGCGCGTGGTTGATCGCCATGTGCGTGTGCGACGTGACGAGGATGCGCTCGCCGCGTTCCACCGCCAGGCGCGCAATCAGCGCCAGTACCCGGGTCTTGCCGGTCCCGGGTGGTCCCTGGATACAGGCGACATGGCGCGCGCCATGCGCCCAGCCGACCGCCTCCGCCTGCTTTTCATTGCATCCTTCCGCGCGCGCAATGCGGATGGCGTCATCCATATCCCGCTCATCGAACGCAATCGTCAACCCGTTCTGCAGCAGGGGCAACACGACTTGCCGGCCGATGTGGCTGGTTTCGATGTCGTCCAGCGCGGTTTCATAAAACGGCGTCAAGTCCATCGTATCGGGATCGGCATAGCAATAGCCGCCCTTGTACGCTTCCAGCGCCGCGCCCGCCCGGTTGCCGCGCAGCAGCCAGCGCTCGTCGTCCTCGAATTCAAACTGCAGGCGGCGGCTCAAGGCTTCCTGGCAATTGCCCTGATGCAGGCAAAGCAGGTCGCCTTCGCGGAAGCGCGATTCGCCGTCATCGGGATACGCCCACAGCGTGCCGGGCTCCTCGCCCCGCTCGATGTGCGAGAACCGCTGCGTCCAGCCCTTGGCGAGCTTTTCCGCCAGCGGGCGCTCCCAGACGTCCAGCAAGCGGTAAATGCCGGCATCCCGCTCGTCGTGGATCAGGGTCTTGAGTCCCGCCAGCAGTGATTCCGATGGCGACGTGGGTGGTATCAGCGTAGGCATAGCGCCGATTTTACAGGGGCCGTTGCATGGCAGGGCCGCCGCCCGCACCAAATTACGAAATCCACCAAATCCACTTATGTTTTTTTCGCACCGCAGTAGTTGGACTTGCCACGACGTGCCTGTCGTATAGCATCGCCGGATGCATACTCACACCCTATCCCCCCGCCCCCACCTGATCGATGCCGCGCGTGGTTTTACCATCGCCTCCCCGCTTGCCCGTTGCGCGCTGACCTCGCTGGCCGCGTTGACCCTGCTGTGCACGCCCGCAGCCCGCGCCCAGCAAGCCAACCCGGCCCCGGCCGAGCCAAGCATCACGATCCAGGGCCAGAAAAACCCGTCCGCCTGGTTCAAGGCGGAAAGCCAGCACTTCGTGGTCTACACCGACTCGTCCCGGCAAGACGTCGAGGATCTCTTGCGCAACATGGAGCGCCTGGACTTCCTGCTGCGCGTCTATACCAAGTCCTACTTCAAGGCCCGGGCGCACGAATCCAAGCTCACCCTGTATTACCACAACAAGGCGAACGACCTGGCCGACCACGCCGGCGGTGCGCCGGCCGACGCCATCGGCCTGTACAACAGTTGCAGCGCGGGCGTGCAGGCCGCCGGCGTGAAGCTGGACCCCATTGCCCGGATCGAGAATGCGCGGTTGGTCACGGCGCCCGCCAACGACACCCTGTCCTACCTGTTCGAAGGCTACGCCCGCCACTTCCTGTACCGCCACACCGATATCCGCGCGCCGCTGTCGTTCATCGAAGGCTTCGCGCAGTATTTTGCCAATGTCCGCTTCTCGGACGATCAGCTGGCGATCGGCAAGACGCCGCTCGACGTCGGGCGCTACCTGAACTTCATCGAGGATGGCCACCGCTACAGCTTGTCCTATGAGGACGTGCTCAACGATAACGACAGCCAGAGCCAGAATTACGCCGGCACGGCGGGCGTCAAGCTGGAGTTCGCGTCGCGCTCGTGGCTGCTGACCCACTTCATGCTGTCCACGGAAGAGAACCGCACCAAACTGGCGCGCTATCTCAACCTGGCCAACCGCGACATGTCCGCCGCCAAGGCCTTCGAAACGGCCTACGGCATCAAGACGGACCAGCTCGGCGAAATGCTGTGGCGCTATCGCCTCAGCTCCGTCAAGGTGATGCAGGTGGAGGTGCCCACCCTGCCCGCCGCCCAGATCGCATTTACCAGCCTGCCCGACTCGGTGAGCAGCTATGTGATGATGGATGCCAGGCTGAAAACCTGCCCCGGCCGCGCCGTCGGCGAATCCCTGTTGCGCAAGATGAGCGCGCCGGCCGGCGGCGCCCCCAACCACCCGCTGGCACGCATGGCCCTCAGCCGCGCCCAGATCGACTGGGGCAATCCGCAGGACGCCATCCCCTACCTGAGCAAGCTCGCCGGCGACGGCAAGGGCAATCCCGAAGCGCTTTATCTGCTGGGCCTCGCGCACCTGCGCACCGCAAACCAGCAGCAAGGCGCCGCCAGGGCCGGCACGCTGGATATTGCCCGCCGCCACCTGGTCGACGCCGTCAATGCCGATCCGGCATCGGCCGAAGCGGCTTATGCGCTGCTCCGCACCGAACTCGATTCCGGGGAGGCGCTGACTGAAACGGCCATGACGGCCGCGCAACTGGCCTGGACCAACGGGCGCGAAGTCAATGAATACGCGCGCACCGCCGCCCTGATGTACGCATTTGGCGGCAACAGCGCCATGTCGCGCCAGGCCCTCAGCATGCTGGCCCACAACCGGCGCGACCCCGCCATGGCCGCCTGGGCCACCCGGTGGCAGGCGCGCCTGGCGGCCGGAGTGCACCGCGACGAACTGCTGGCCGAGTTGCGCCGCGTCCCTGCCGACGAACCGGCATCGAAGGAATGGACGATAGACAACGACAGCGTCATGCGGGCCGTCGTCAGCGGCGCAGGGGTCGAAAGCGCGCGCCACTACCTGCAAGGCCAGCCGCAAAACTTCGACACGCCGGAAAAAAACATCAACAACACGCCATTTACCCGCTGACGACATGCCGCGGCCATGCGGCATGAGCGAAGGGCCGTCATTGGCGGTCCGTTGCGTCAAGTTGCACGACCAGCTTGCCGTTCGCCCGATGGCTCTCCATCAGCGCGTGCGCCTCCCGGATTTGCCCGAAATCGAAAGTACAGGCAGGACGCCCGCGCAATTGGCCGTTGGCCATGGCATCGACGATGTCCTGGTAAGGAATGGCATCCATGCCATGGCCCGGGCCGCCGAAATTGAAACTGCCAAAGAAACTGAGTTGCACCGTGGAGGGCATGTCGGCCAGAGGATTGAAACCATCCAGTGGCGCAAGGCCGGCAAGGAATCCCGCCAGGCACACGCGGCCGCCCGGCACGGCAAGGCGCAGCGAATCGCGCAAGCTGCTGTTGCCCAGCACATCCAGCACCGCATCGAACTGGCCCGCCTCGGCGGCGCTCAGCGATGTCCCGGCAACGATCACGCGCCCGGCGCCCAGCGCTTCCAGTTCGGCAATGTGCCCCGCCGAACGCGTGGTGCCCGTGGCGTGGGCGCCGAGGAAGCGGGCCAGGTCGAGCGCGGCGCGGCCCAGCGACGAGTTCGCGCCGCGCACCAGCACGCGCTGGCCCGGCTGCAGTTGCAAACACTGTTTCAGGCAACTCCAGGCGACGCCATACGATTCCGGCACGATGGCCAGTTGCGTCCACGGCAGGCGGGTCTCGACCGGCACCACGTTCGCCTGCGGCACGGCGACAAATTCCGCATAGCTGCCCGCGATGGTGCGGCCCATGCCTCCCATGGCGGCCAGCACGGTTTGACCCGGCGCCAGCCGCCCGTCCGGGTCGTCGGCCACGGTGCCGACGCACTCGATCCCGCTGACGGGCGCCACGCTTCCCCATTCGCCGCGCCTCATGTAGAGTTCGGCGTGGTTCAGGCCAAACGCGCGCACCTGGATCAGGATGTGTCCCGGCGCCGGCGCCGGCCGTGGCAACGTCTGTTCAATGAGGACTTCGGGACCGCCGAATTGCTGTCGTACGATGGCGCGCATGGTGTACTCCGGTTGTGAGTTGAGAGACCCGCAGCTTAGTTCGGCCAGGCGTCCACGGATATTGGCCATTTCGAACCATCCTGTTTCAAAAACCTGAACATGTCCCGTACACCCAGCCTGCACCAGCTTGAATGCTTCCTCGCCCTGGCGGATGAAGGCAGCTATGCGGCCGCCGCGCAGCGCCTGCACAAGTCGCACACGGCGGTCTTCGCCACCATCCGCAACCTCGAAGAAACGGTCGGCGTGGCGCTGCTGGACCGTGGCGGCTACCGCGTTACCCTGACGCCAGCCGGCGAATCTTTCCGTGAAGAGGCGGACCGCGTGGTGCGCTCCCATGCGGCGTTGGCACGGCACGCGCTGCAGTTGCGCAGCGGCGCCGAAGCCGAACTACGCATTGCGCTGGGCGACTTGTGCCCGCTGGACAGCACGCTGGCGCGCTTCACGGGCTTCTTCCGCGACGAACCGCAGACGCGCCCGGTGTTCCGCAGCGAAGTGCTGGCCGCACCGTGGGCATCGCTGCTGCGCGGGGAAGCCGATCTCGCCATCCACCACATCGACCAGCCGCGCCCGGAGCTGGAAGCATGGCACCTGTTCGACGTGCGTGTGATCCCGGTCGCCGCACCGGGCTTGCTGCCGTTCGCGCCGCATCGGCAATTGCAGCCGGCAGACTTGCGGTCCCTGCGCCAGTGCATCCTGCGCGACGGGGCGCTGGACTGGCCCGCACCTTCGTATCATGTGCTCGATGGCGCGCCGCAAGTGAGCGTGGGCGACCAGGCGACCAAGCGCGAAGTGTTATTGCAAGGGTTGGCCTGGGGGCATATGCCGGAGCATCTGGTCCAGGCCGACCTGGAAGCGGGACGCCTGCTGCCGCTGACGGGCGAACATTTGCGCGGCGCCACCCTGCCCCATTATGCGCTGCGGCTGCGCGAGGTGAAGCATGGGCCGGTGGCGCAGCGGTTGTGGCGGCGATTGCAGGGTTGACGCCGAAGCAGCGCTCCGCATCGGCATCGCGCCGGTGGCGATATCGTTATCCGATATAATTGCCCGTCAATTTTGGGGAGGATTGGGTGGGTGCGTCGATTCGTCAGGTGACCTGGTTGGCCACGCGCGGCAGATTGCTGCGGCTGGCACTGCTTGGCCTGGCCTGTGCGGCACCGCCGCCGGCGTTGCCGGCAGCGGCCCCGGAGTCCTCCCTGCAAGTGCTGCATTGGTGGACTTCCGCCGGCGAGCGGCGCGCGGCCCGGGTGCTGGCCAGCCGCCTGGGCGACGAAGGCATCGAGTGGAAGGACAATGCCGTGCCCGGCGGCGCCGGCCTCGGCGCCGGCAAGGTGCTCAAGAGCCGGGTCCTGGCGGGCGACTCGCCCGGCGCCACGCAGATCATCGGCGTCTCGGTCGGCGAATGGGCCGCACTGGGCCTGCTGCGCGAGTTCGACAGCGTCGCCGCCGCCGGCAACTGGAGCCGGGTGCTGTTCCCCACGGTCTACGCGCTGGTGCAGCACCAGGGCCATATAGTCGCCGCGCCGCTCGGCATCCACCGCATCAATACCCTGCTCTACAACCGCAAGCTGTTCGCCCGCCTGCAACTGGCGCCGCCCGCCAATTGGAACGAATTCGAGCAAGCGGCCCGCAAGCTGCGCGCGGCCGGCGTGGCGCCGCTGGTGCAAAGCAGCGAACCTTGGCAGGTCGCCACGCTATTCGAGAACCTGCTGCTGGCCGAGGGCGGTCCGGAATACTACCGCGACCTGTTCGTCCGCCTGAACCCGCAGGCCGCCGCCGACAAGCGCCTGCCGGACACCCTGTCGCGCCTGCGCGCCATGAAAGCCTGGATGCAGGCGCCGCTGGAAGAACAATCGTGGACCGATACGGTGCGCCGCTTCGCGCGCCGCGAGGCGGCCATGCTGGTGATGGGTGACTGGGCCAAGGCCGAACTGAATGAATGGGGCCACGCCACCGACGATGAATTCTCCTGCGCCCCCATGCCAGGCACCGCCCGGCTGCACCTGTACAGCGTCGACACGCTGGCCATGCTGGGCTCGGACAGCAGCCGCATGACGGCGCAGGAAAAGCTGGCAAAGCTGGTCGTCACGCCCGCCGTGCAGCAGCAGTTCAATGCGGCGAAAGGCGCGGTGCCGGTGCGGCGCGATGCCGACACCGCCGGCATGGACAGCTGCGCCCGCGATTCCTGGATGACCTTCGCCAGCGGCGCGGCGGCCCAGGTGCCCAGCCTGGTGCACCGCATGGCGGCGGACGAGGAAAGCCGCGACGCGATCATCGCGGAAGTACACCGCTATTTCATGAACGACAGCATCACCGAAGCCGACGTGCAGCGCCGCCTGGCGACGGTGCTGCGCGCGCTGAACCTGCGCCGGCGCAAATGACCGGCCACCACGAGGAAAGAGCATGGCACGCAAGATCCTGATTGTCGACGATGACCAGAAAACCCGGATGCTGCTCAAGACGTACCTGGAAAAGAACCAGTACGAAGTGATCCTGTCGCACAACGGCGAAAGCTTCCTGTCCGAGCTGCACCTGCAGGCGGGCCAGCTGTCGCTGGTGATCCTCGATGTGATGCTGCCCGATACGGACGGCTTCGCACTGTGCCGCATCGTGCGCCAGCAATCGAACGTGCCCATCATCATGCTGACCGCCAGTTCGGACGAGACCGACCGTGTGGTGGGGTTGGAACTGGGCGCCGACGATTACATCGCCAAACCCTACAGCCCGCGCGAACTGCTGGCCCGCATCAAGGCCATCCTGCGCCGCGTGGCGGTGGAACCGGCTGCCGCGCCGCGCTACTACCGCTTCAACGGTTTCACGCTCGATGCGCTGGAACGCAAGGTGGTCGACAGCGACGGCCAGCCCCTTGCGCTGACGGGGCTGGATTTCCAGCTGTTGAAATACTTCGTCGACCATCCGGGCGATATCCTCGACCGCAGCGTCCTGTGCGAGGAAACCCGCGGCCGCGACGCCGGCCCGCTGGACCGCTCGCTCGACGTGCAGATCAGCCGCCTGCGCCTGCGCCTGAATGACGACGGCAAGCAACCCATGCTGATCAAGACCGTGCGCGGCGCCGGCTATGTGTTTTCCGCGGACGTGAGCGTCTCGCATGTCTGACATGCCTGCGCGGCGGCGCTGGTGGACGCGCTGGTGGCCCCAGTCCCTGCTGGGCCGGCTGTCGCTGGTGATGGTGGCGGGCTTGCTGGTCACGCAGGTGGCGGGCAGCGCCATCTGGGCCACGCAATTGCGCGCCAGGGCCGATGCGGACGCCAGGTCCGCCGCCCAGTACCTGGGCCAGGGCGCGGCCAGCTCGATCCGCTTCTTCCGCAGCCTGCCGCCCAGCTACCGCAGCCTGCTGATCCAGCAATTGCGCGAAATGGGCGGCACGCGCTTCTTCGTCAACCTGAACCGCGCCTATGTGCCGGTGCCGCCGATCGCGCCCAACGCGCTGGCCGACACCGCGCTCGCCACGGTGGACGCCACCTTGCGCAAGGACTTGCAGCACGACCAGTTCCGCCTGGCCTTCGCCTGGCCCGAGCGGCTGGCCGTTTCGCCGGATGGCGTGCACCTGGGCGAATTGCCGGAAAACTGGGTGCGCCATATCCTGCTGCCCAAGCCGGATCCGGCGCCGATCCTCGTGATCCAGACCGAGCTGGAGCCTGGCAACTGGCTGTACATGGCGACGCTGATGCCCAATCCCTACTTCCTCAGCAATAACGACCCGCTGTCCTCGGACCGGCTGGTGTTGCAGGGCTTGTCGCTGGCCGCCGTGCTGCTGCTGTCGATCCTGGTGGTGCGGACCATCACGCGCCCGCTGGCCGCGCTGTCCGATGCGGCCGAAGCGTTCGGCAAGGACGAACACACGCCCGCCTTGCCCGTCACGGGCAGCCGCGAGTTCGTCAACACCGCGCGCGCCTTTGCCGCCATGCGCGACCGCATCGCGCGCTACATCGAAGACCGCGAACGCCTGTTCATCTCGATCTCGCACGACCTGCGCACCCCCATCACCCGCCTCAAGCTGCGCGCCGAACTGCTGGACGACGAGAGCCTGCGCAATGAGTTCGAGGAAGACCTGGACGAACTGGACATGATGGTCAAGGGCGCGCTGCAATGCGTGAAGGACAGCGACATCCATGAAAACCCGACCGACATCCGCCTCGACAGCCTGATCAAGCGGCTGGTGCGCAGCGCCGAGCTGGCCGGCCACAGCGTGGCCTTCGACGGCACGAGCGTGGTCGTGCGCGGCAAGCCGCTGGCCCTGAAACGCGCCATCGGCAACCTGCTCGACAACGCGCTGTTCTATGGCGAGCGCGCCGAGATCAGCGTGCGCGAGGTGGACGGCTGGGTGGAGATCGCTGTGCGCGACCACGGCCCCGGCGTGCCCGACGACGCGTTTCCCAGCCTGTTCGAGCCCTACGTGCGCCTGGCCCACGGCCGCGAGCGCAATGACGGGGGCATGGGGCTGGGGCTGGGCATCGCGCGCGGCGTCATCGAAAGCCATGGCGGCAAGCTGCTGCTGGCCAACCATCCCGACGGCGGACTCAATTCCGTGATCCGCCTGCCCGCCTGACGCGTGAATGACACACACGTGGTCACCCCCGTGTTATTTACGCATGCGTTTTGTAATGTTTTGTAAGCCTGCCTGACCTGCCGTTACACGGCCGGCGGCGGCTTGGCGGGCGTACTGTAAATATACGTAAGCAAGCCGCTCTCCTCCCCACGCCATTTCCCAACAAAATCAACAGGTTACGATATTCAAGCCGTGGCAGGCGGCGTGCTGGTGTCACACGGCGCCCCGGTGCTAGCATGAATTTATCGGCAACATTTACTACCGTTCACACTCCCCCTTGGTGTGTGATTTTGTCCGGCGCCATGCTGGCGGCGCCGGTCTTTTTTGGCCGAACGATGCCGGCATTGATAACAATATTTAAGGGAAATCGCATGTCTGAGTCACTGATTCGCAAGAAACACCTGCCCCAACTGATCGCCATGATGCTGGGTACCCTTGCCGTACCGGGCCACGCGGCCGGCCAAACCGACGCCCCAGCCGCCGATGGCGGCACTGTCGTGGAAGTGCGCGGCATCCGCGAAACGCTGAAGCGCAACCTGGCGGAAAAGCGCGACGCGATGAACATCGTCGACAGCGTGACGGCGGAAGACCTGGGCAAGTTCCCGGACAAGAACGTGGCCGATTCCCTGCAGCGCGTGCCCGGCATCTCGGTCGACCGCACGTGGGGCGAAGGACGCGACATCTTCGTGCGCGGCACCGATAAAAACCTGAACATGACCCAGCTGAATGGCCAGTCGGTGGCGTCGGCATACTGGTGGAAAAACGATTCGCAAAGCCGGGGCTTTAACTATGACATCCTGCCGTCCGAACTGGTGGGCAGCCTGGACGTCTACAAGAGCCCTTCGGCCGACCTGGATGAAGGCAGCATCGGCGGCCTGGTGATCGTCAAGACCCGCAAGCCCCTGCAATTCAAGCAGCCACTCACGGCGCAGTTCTCGGCCGAAGCCACGTACAGCGAACTGCCGCGCAAGACCGACCCGCAATTGTCTGGCCTGGTGGCATGGAAAAACGATGCGAAAACCTTCGGCGTGCTGGCCGCGCTGAGCCGCCAGCAGCGCACCATGCGCCGCGACGGCCTGGAGAACTTCACCGACGCCACCAAGTACAACATCGTCGACCAGAATGGCGCGAGCACGCCGAACGCCTACGCATCCTGGGGCGGCGGCTCGGCCATCTTCCGCCAGGACCGCGAACGCACCACCGGCAACGTGACGCTGCAACTGCGCCCCACGCCCGAATCCGACATCTCGCTGAACTACCTGAATTCGTCCATGGACATGGACAACAACAACCAGAACTACCTGTGGCAGGCGGGCGGCCTGGCGGACGCCAATGGCGTGCTGCGCGTCACCAATCCGCGCTTCATCACCACCTCCGACGGCACCAAGGCGCTGGTTGGCGGGACAGTGGGCCCGACCACGGGCGTGTCGTTCGAGCCGATCTACCGCGAAGCCTACATCAAGTCCAAAGTGCTGGACCTGGAAGGCACCTACGACGGCGACAACTGGAAACTGCATGCGCAGGCCGGCACCACGTCTGGTGCGGGCGGCAGCCGCCACGACCGCAATTTCTGGTTCACCGGGAATACCCGCGCCACCATCAACCTGGCGCCGGATACCTATGAAGTCTCGTACCTCGACATGAGCCCGCTCGATCCCACCAAGCTCACGCTGCAGGGCGCGCGCGACTGGATCCGCCGCATGGAGAGCAAGGAAAACTATGGCCAGGCCGACCTCACGCTGGACTTGAACAATCCGTTCATCAAGAACGTGAAACTGGGCGCCAAGCTGCGCGACAATACCGTGCAAAACCACCGCACCATCGGCACCGTCGGACCGGGCAGCGCGGGCTGGCAATCGTTCTCGCTGGCCGACCTGTCGACCGGTCCGTCGCCGATGCTGAGCCAGGAAGCCGCCACCAAGGGTTCGCTGACGCAATACGCGTGGGTCGACGACAACCTGGCCTTCAGCAAGGGTTTCCCGATGTACGACAAGGGCATGGTGTATGCGGAAGCGAAAGGCGAGTACTACCGCATCAAGGAGCGGATCTCGGCGCTGTACGGCAAGGCCGAATTCGCCTATGACAAATTGCGCGGCGACTTCGGCCTGCGCTATGTGCGCACCCGCCAGACGTCGCAGGCGAACCAGGACTTGAGCGGCACCGGCACCTACACGCTGGGCAGCGTGGAACGCAACTATGACGACTTCCTGCCGAACCTGAACTTCGTCTATGAATTGCGGCGTGACTTGCTGGTGCGCGGCGCGGTGTCCCGCGTGATGGCGCGCAATACCTTCAGCGACCTGAGCGCCAGCACGGAAGTCAGCGGCACGACCAACGCGGCCACGGCCGGCAACCCGCTGCTCAATCCGTACCACGCCAACCAGGCCGAGATCGGCGCGGAATGGTACTTCGCCGAAGCGTCCCTGCTGTCGACCACGCTGTTCACCAAGCGGCTGGACACCTTCATCTATACGTCCACCGCCGTGGAAAACGTGGCCGGCGTATCGCGCCCGGTCACCCGTCCGCACAATGCCGACAACGGCGCCACCATCAAGGGCCTGGAAGTGCAGTGGCAGCAGGCGTTCGGCAACGGCTTCGGCGCCATCCTCAACTACACGTACACCGACGCCGTCGCCGGTTCCGTGCCCGGTGGCCGCAAGCTGAACGTGGTCGGCAATTCCCGCAACCAGCTCAACGCCAGCGGCTACTACGAGCGCAACGGCTACAGCCTGCGCCTGTCCTACAACTACCGCTCCAAGTCGTACGGCGGACTGGATGAAGGCGGCCAGGACGTGACCAGCGCCTACGGCCAGTGGGATGCCACGGCAAACTGGGACATCACGCCGAAGTACAGCGTGTACGCATCGGCCGTCAATATCGGCAACGCCGTGATCCGCACCAACACGACGGACGGCCTGCCGGTCGGCGTCTATGAGAATGGCGCGCGCTACAGCGTTGGTTTCCGCGCGAAGTTCTGAGACGATGACGATGAAGAACCAAGCAATGGCACACGGTGCGCGGCCGGGCGCGGCCAGGGATGTGGTGGTGGCGATGGCTTTTATCGGCCTGCTGTTCTTCATCCTCGGCTTCGTCACCTGGCTGAACGGCTCGCTGATCCCCTTCCTGAAAATTGTTTGCGGCCTTAACAATTTTCAGGCCCTGTGGGTCACCTTCGCGTTCTACATCGCCTATACCGTGATGGCTCTGCCCGCGGCCTCCGTGCTGCGCCGCACCGGCTACCGCAAGGGCATGGCGCTGGGGCTGGGCGTGATGGCCGCCGGTGCGCTGCTGTTCATCCCGGCGGCGATCACTACGTGGTACGGGCTGTTCATGCTGGCCCTGTTCACGCTGGCCAGCGGAATGACGCTGATGCAGACGGCAATCAATCCCTATATTGTCTGCATCGGCGCACGCGACAGCGCCGCCATGCGCATCAGCGTGATGGGACTGCTGAACAAGGCGGCCGGCGTGATCGTGCCCTTGGTGTTCTCCGGCCTGATGCTGTCCGGCATCGGGCATTTTTCGGACGCCGAACTGGCCGCGCTGACGCCGGCGGCGCGCGACGCGCTGCGCGCCGAATTGTCCATGCGGCTGGTGTTGCCGTATGCGGCGATGGCCGGCTGCCTGCTGCTGGTGATGCTGCTGGTGCGTTTTTCGCCGCTGCAGGAAATCGCCGGCGAGCAGGCGGAAAAACCGGTGGAACGCTTCGGCATCCTGCGCTTTCCGCAACTGGTGCTGGGCGCGCTGTCACTGTTCGCCTACGTTGGCGTGGAAGTGATCGCGGGCGACACCATCGGCTTGTATGGGCGTAACCTCGGCGTGGAAAAATTCGGCATCCTCACCTCGTACACGATGAGCTTCATGGTGCTGGGCTATATCGTGGGCGTACTGGCGATACCCAAGTTCCTGTCGCAAAAGGAAGCGTTGCTGCTGTCCGCCATCAGCGGGATCGGTTTCACGGCCGGCGTCGCGCTCAGTTCACCGGCCAGCACCGGCATCGCGCAAGTGCTGGTGACCTGGGCCGGCGTGCCCGCGGTACCCGACACGGTGATGTTCCTCGCCATGCTGGGCTTTGCCAACGCGCTGGTGTGGCCGGCCATCTGGCCGCTGGCGCTGGAGGGGCTGGGCAAATACACGGCCAGCGGTTCCGCGCTGCTCATCATGGGTATCGCGGGCGGCGCCCTGCTGCCAATGCTGTACGGCCACCTGTCCGACAACCGTGGTCCGCAGTCCGCCTATTGGGTCATGCTGCCCTGCTACCTGCTGATCCTGTTCTATGCGGTGAAGGGCCACCGGCTCCGCTCGTGGCGCATCGTCCCCTGAGTGAGACAGGCCCGATGCTTGCGCATCGGGCCTGTCGTATTCCGGCCGGACCGATGCGGCCCGAGCGCCCGGCATTATTCGGCCTTGCTCACCATGACAGACATGTCGAACCCTTCGAAGCGGCCGGCCTTTTGCTCGCCAGCCCGGATGCGCGATGGCTGCCCCAGTTTGGCGACCAGGCGTGGCGCCGAGGAGAGTCTACCCGCGCAGACCGACCTGGCGCTGACCTGGTAAAAATCCGTGCCCGGTGTCGGCATCACGCGGAACTCATAGTCGCAGCGCTCGCTCCCCTCCCCGGAGGAAAAGGTGGCCGTATTGTCGCCGACACCGACGCCCTTCATGGCGATGGATTGCTCGCTGCTGTCATTCACCTTGAGCTGGATGTTAACGTCGACGCGGTCCGCCGCCGGCGCTGCCGCCGGGACAGCGCCGCCCGCCGTGGCAGCCGGCGCGGCGCGCGCTGCGCCTGCCGCTGAAGCCAGCACCGGCGCCACCTCGGCTTTCTTCGGCGCAGGCGCCGGCTTGACGCCAGGCGTCGCTGCCGCCTGGGGCGCAGCGACAGGCTTGGCGGCAACCGGCGCCTCGGCCTGCGCCCCCAACGCCCACGCCGCGCCGCAACTCGCAGCGATACCGACAGCCAGCGTCCATTGACCGGCGATGCGAACGTGCTTCCCAACAGGTGGCCTTGCGATGCTCATAATGCGTCCTTTTAACGGGTGGGTGGATTGCCATGTGCAGGCAAATGCTTGCCCGCTGCTGGCCAACTGCGTCTTAAAGATGGCGTCCGCATAGCTGCGGCGGGCGCCGGGGAAATCATCGAGGACAGCCGCGTCGCAGGCCAGCTCCTGGTCCAGGCGGAAGCACCGCACCGCGACATGCGCCAGCGGGTGAAACCAGAACAGCGCCAGCAACGTGCCGGCAACGACGTTTGACAGCGCATCGCCGCGGCGCGCGTGCACGCGCTCATGCGCAAGGATCAGTTCCTGCTCCTGCGCGGTGTAGCGCAATTCAAAATCATGGGGCACCACTATTTTCGGCCGCAGCACGCCAACCAGCGCCGGCCCGGACCTGTCACTGGCGGCGCGATAGACCCCATCCACGGGCGTCGCATGCAGTTCGCCCATGCCGCGCACGAAGCGGCGATGTTGCATGGCCATGGCTCCCGCCACCAGCACGGCGCCGGCCAGCCAAACCGCCAGCAGCGGGACAACGGGAATGCGCGGCGCACCAGGCGCCGCAACGATGACAATCGCTTCCCTGACCATGGCGGGCGCGGAGAACTGCGCCGGACTGATCAGCGCCTCCTGCTGCGGGCGCGGAAGCAAGCCGGCAACCAGCATCATTGGCACCAGCAGCCAGCATGCGTAAGAAACGCCGGCGCCAAACACCCGGCGCAGCACCGGCCGCATGGCAAGCACCAGCAGCGTCGCCGCCGCCAGCGCAGCGGACAGCAAGGCCAGCACGTGGAATGCGTCGTCCATCAGGATTCCATCTCGTCGATGATACGGCGCAACTCGGCGATATCGCGCTTGCTCAACTTGCGTTGCTTGCTGAAGTGGGCCACCAATGGCGCGACGCGCCCGCCAAACAGGCGTTCGAGCATGCTGGAACTCTCTTGCGTCAACCAGGCTTCGCGCTCCAGCGTGGGGCTGTACAGGTAGCGGCGGCCATCCTGCGTCGCGCTGACGGCGCCCTTCTTCAGCAGGCGGCCAATCAGGGTCTTGATGGTGGCGTCCTGCCAGTCGCGCTCACGGCGCAAGACCGCCACGATATCGTCGGCCGCCAGCGGGTGACGCGACCACAAGACTTCCATGACGGCGGATTCGGCTTCGCTGATTGAAATGGCTTCCATGGCACATATCGGTTACACGTGTAATTGATTGGATGATTACAGGTGTAATTGGAAATGTCAACTGCGGAATCCGAACGCAGGAACGGCAACTTCGACACCGCTACATTTGCCAAAACGCGATATATGACAAAATACCGTTTTCACTCAACGAACACTGTCAGCGTACCTATGCAACCACCAAGCTTCAGCGATAAATTTTCAGACAACCTGTCCCTGCTTCCCGCCATGGATGCGGTTGCCGCAATTGAACTCGTCGACCAATCCGGCACGCCGGTGGCAAAAATCGAAAATAAACCGGGCCAGGCGGGATCGCTTCGCGTCTACTGCTGGCTTGCCGAAACGCTGGGCGCGATCACTCCGGAAGCGGCGGAAGTCGGCCTGAAGATTTATGCCGAACATACGCAGGATGCCCGCGACAATCCGGGCAAGCATCCCAATATCGACCGGCTGTTCAGCATTAAAACGGCGGAGCAAACCCTGCGGGTGAAAGGACTGTAAGCGCAGCCGTGGCAGCCGGCTGTGGTCCGGCTGCTCCCTTTCAGGCCTCAATCTTCTCTTAACTCACCATATGCAACAGGCCTAGCGTCATACCAATCCACATGAACGTGGATGGCAGCTTGGTCATTCCCTTGATCAAGGTACGCTCAGCGGCCTTACGCTCCGCTAACACGTCAGCCTTGCCGATGCCATGCAAAAAATGGGTTTCGGGCGCGCTCTCCGCCACCAGAATCAGCAGCCAGCTGCCAATGCAGGCAATCGCTACACAGCTCATTTGCACAATCCAGCCATTGGGGAGGTTTCGCGCAGCCAGCAGCAGGATGGCGCAAACGGACATGAATACCATCACCAGCGACTTATTTGCCTGACGGTGCTCCGGTCGGGAAAGTCGGCATGCACCCAGCATCAACGCCCACACAGCCAGCAAGCAGCCTGTGGCAAGCGTCCAATATTTACCATCCCACCGCGACGCCGTGCCGGCCACGCCACCTTTGGGTTTATAGCGCAAAGTCAGCCCTACCATGTCGTCGGCGGTTTCAAGGTTGGCGGCATAGTTACGTACCGCGTCCGGCGGCACCTCGCCCGCCAGCGCGCGATAATGATCCGTCAATACATAGGTCGCCCGCGCACCTCCACCCTCGGTCGTGTGCTGGAATTCGAACGCAGGATCCTTGACCTTGCCGCTGGATGGCGTCACTTTCCAATCGCTGTCCAGTTTTACTTCCGTCACTTCCCGGATCCAGTCAGGGAAGTCGACCCGCAGTGGCGCTGTGCGGATCAGTGTTTCCGGCTGCCGCAGGCGCGAGCGGATTTCTGCAGACCGCACGTACGCCAGGCGCCGACCATCCTTCTCCGCCCCGAAGAAGCCGCTAATGGCATAGGATTCGGTCGTCACCAATTCGTTGCTTACTGGATCGTCCTCTACCTTCAATGGCGCAGCGACCTTAATCCCAGGGTAGCGCTTCGCGTAGAAATTCAGGTAGTCGGATTGC
Organism: Pseudoduganella rivuli; assembly: GCF_009674485.1. Lineage (GTDB taxonomy): Bacteria > Pseudomonadota > Gammaproteobacteria > Burkholderiales > Burkholderiaceae_D > Rugamonas > Rugamonas rivuli_B. Next base: position 36,571 of record NZ_WKJJ01000027.1, read on the forward strand.
GTCTCCGCCTGGCCATTCGCGGCAATGCTGGAGCGAAGCCGTTCCGCCACTTCGGCGCGGTGCGTCGTCCGGATCGTATAACGAACCGGCTGGTCAACCCCTGCCGTGGCGTCGAAAACGGAATGCACGTCAGTCCGCATCTGGGCAGACAGTTTGGGTGTCATTGAAATCAATGCGGTCTGGCCTGACGCCAGGACCAGCGCCGGGCCGTAGTCGGCTTGCACCAGATGGGCAAGATCGCCACTCTGCGGCGAGCGTGTCGGATCCAGCCAATACTTCGCGCCATTCACATTGACACGCACCAGCGCATGGTTAAACACCAGCGGTGACGGCGGCAAGCTTTCGATCAGGCGGCCGCGCCGTGTGTTGGCCAACGCCACGTCCGCGGTGACGCCCAGCGCGCGAAGCATGGAAACCATCAGGAGCGCCTTGTCCTTGCAATCGCCAAAGCGGCGCTGGAAAACCACGTCGGGAGAATTCGGCACGTATGAGCCCTGGCCCACTTCAATGCCGAGATAGCGGATATCGCGCTGCACCAGTTGTAGGACAGCCTGCACGCGCTCGGCCGGCGAGGCCGCCACCTGCCGGATACGGTCGATGGCCAGGGCCAATGCCGGCCCTGCCTGTGGAGGCGGCTGGTAAAGCGGCGCTCCCCAGTCGACCACGGCTTTCCAGTCCGGGAACTCGGTCCAATGTGCAGCCGCATAGGGATCGTAATGACCAGGAGTCTGGTCATCGATCTTGATCGGAGCAACATTACGCTGCTCCCATCGATAATCACGGTAGCCTTTCGCCTCCGTCAATTGCGGCTGGATTGACGAATTGCGCGTCGTTACCGTGATATTGCGGGTCGCTGGCACCAACAACCGGGCAAAGGTATGGGCCACGGGTACGCTCCATTGCATGCCGCTGCCGCCGGCCACCTGATTTTTGAACGCGGGATTCAAGCCGCTGCGGCTGTACGCATATTCAACGATATCGCCGATGCGCACGTCGTCCAGCACGACATGGACGGTTTTACTCCCGTCATAGATGCGGTATTCCAGCTCGGTTTCGCGCTGCAGTACGCTGATGCGGGCGCTGCGCAACTTGTCGATGAGCTGGCCATCACGCACAATGTTGATGGCATGAATAACCAGCTTTTCGCTCGATGGGTCGAAAACGAAGGAAATGTCCGCCACCTGTTGTACCCCCCGGCTGTCCAGCGCTTTGCCCGCGAAATGGTGATAGGTGGTCTTGCCTGCAGTTTCTACACGCGTCTGGACATCGCTTAGCAGGGCCCATTCCCCATTTACGACCTTTTCCGGCGGCGGCAAATCGGCGGCAGGCTTGATTGGAACGACCCAGTCGGGCGCCACTCCTACCCGGTAATCCGCGGCGCCCGCTGGCAACACGATTGTCGCCCAAGAGATTAACGCCAGCACCACATACCGCATTACGCCGCCACTGGCGGCCCGGGAAAGATCTTTCCGCATAAATCCCATCTTCTGGTTGACGGCGCCAAGGCACTTCAGTGCCAAACGCAAAAAGGCCGCATCTTTCGATGCGGCCTTGAATTCTGGCTCCCCGACCTGGACTCGAACCAGGGACCTGCGGATTAACAGAACGGGGCTCTGAGCGCATGGTAAGCGGAAAGTTGATGATTTGCAACGAGTTCTTGGGGCCATGCTACGACCGCTGCCAGACACCGACCTTATACCGAAACCCTATGGCATCTGCCGGCGCCGTCCCTGCTAAAAGTCGAATCGGGTCAAGGGCTTACCTTAGCGGGCACCGAACAGGGACCGAAGAGTCTTCTCGGGAGAAAGTTATAGACTATTTTGCATCAGCCTTCTATATCACAATTAAATCAATACTTACTTGTGGTGCTATTGGCTGGCCAGACCTTTCGAGCAACCAAGATAGGATTGCCACCTATTTTCGCTAGTTGTACCTGAATCAGGGAATTTTTAGGCCCAAAGAATTCCTCTGCATCAATCCATATAGCTTACTTTTATAAAGAAATGGGGCACTAATCAAATTCGCGAGTTTTTGACAAAATAATTTTCTATTCTTGCTTATCCAGCCAAAACCATCAGGCACAGCAGGAATTTCCAAATTTTTCATATCTAAAATAACCATAACCTCTACCGATTCACCATCAAACCAGATGATGAAACATGCATCTATTCCTCAATTTGACCGAGCAGATCCGAGAGAGATGTTAGACCGGGGATTACTCACAAAATCAGTCCATTGGAGCTATGAAAAAGAGTGGCACCTAATTGGGCACCAAAAAGGTTTCGGCTCAGTTGAATTCAGACCAGAGAACCTTACAGGGCTTATTTTTGGAGCGATGACACCGCCAGCCACAATCCAGAAGGCTCAAACTATGCTTTCCAAGCGGGCTTTGCCATTACCGTTGTTTCAGGCGAAAGTAAGTAGAACCGCTTTCGCAGTCTCTATCGAAACAATGAAATAGCATTCGAATATTGCTGAGTAGCCAAATCCAGTGCAGAATCGCCCCCTACTAGCCCCAGTCCCGCATAGTGGGCCCAGGTGCCACGCGGAAGCCCTCCCATACCCTCGGGATGCCCCGCCCCAACGGCCTCCCAGCGGCCCAATAAACCGGCCCTAAAAAGCAAAAAACCCACCCGGGTAAGGGCTGGGTTCTAGGCTTGCTGCGTATTCTGGCTCCCCGACCTGGACTCGAACCAGGGACCTGCGGAATAACAGGTCGCCACTCGAACAGTCTGCAAGGAATTGATAAATAATGGGTTTTTAGAAATCCGTGGTAATCACTTCGTCTATCTCAAAATCACATCTTTCGGATTACGTTCTAACTGAAATGCCGGGATTGATGAAGCCGAGAACGTTGCTATTGAGCCTTCTTTCTCTCTCAGCTACGGCACCACCGTTTGCGTCTGAACCTTTCGCCCCTTCAGGACTGGTATTGAATTCAACAGTCTTCAGTTTTTCTCCGCTAATACTCTTCAAAATTCCAATGTGATGATCGGACTTATTCCACTTGAACACCACTAGCCAGCCCGGCATAGGATTTGCCTTACCGCTAACTACATTAGTTACAGGGACCCACCGCCCATGAACAGAAGCGACGGTAACCATGTTCGCAACGCCGGGGCAAGGATAAAAGTGATGGTGATCAATATCTCCGAGGCATTGAATGACATCTGCGTAAGTAGCGTCCTTTACTCGAGTCTTGGCATACACTCTGGCAGCGACGTAGCCGATTCCGGCGGCGCAGAAAGCGTATGGATGACCTTTCGAATCCGCAAAGCCTAAGCCAAAGACCTCGAGCATATCAGCAATCCCGTCTCGATTTTTTTGGCGATTAAAACCTATATATCTTGACGCTTCCTCCAGCAAAAGCTCGCCGAAGTCTTTCAGTTTGGGCAAATAGTCCGCTTTCGTATCCTTAATGTTGGATGCCACTTTACTGGAATTAAAGCTGACGTATTCCCGTGGTCCGCTAGGATCGCCTCGCTGATACTCTCTAACGTCGTCTATCATAATATTCTGAGCACGCAGGATAAATGGCGATCCAGCAAGCGCTGCACCTGCAAAAGTAAGAATGGACCTGCGCTGTAAATTCATGACATCCTCCTATGACTTCGACTCAAGACTTCGGCAACTATTGATGCTATCAATCTCAATTTCTGATAATGGCTTCAGGTTTTGCTTGAAAGATCTCGTGATCGGATCAATCCCGTTGGCCGTCGATAGAACCTCAATTCGACCTTGTTTTGCTTGAGCGTTATTATATGGAGCAATTCGCGCGATAGGTACCCCATCGCGTATCAGAGCGCGAGCGAGAGCTTTGATTGCATTTGGAGGTGTTGTTGGGCCGCAAGCCAAACCATTCGTGACGAGAGAGTCGGGCAATTCGGGCGGTCGTGCGATATAGTCCACGCCTAGTTTGTTCATTGCATTTACTACCCGAAGATCATCCGAAGTCTTTCGATAATAGTAAACTTGAGTTTTTGGGTATATGGCGCGGAATGTACCGCTTTCAGAAATTCGTGTCTGTTGAGCAGCTTCTTCTCGAGAGGGCACGATGATGGTTTCTTTTATTGAAGATGCCCCCACAATCTCATCAGATTTTGTCTTGGTTAGAAAAACCATGTCCCCGTCCGGAGTTGGATAGTCGGCGTACACGGGAACCTGATTGGATCGCTTCGGCAGTTCAAAAAATAACCAATTTGCAAGCTGCCTGAAAGTAATGAAAGTACTTGCACGATCATAAGCCGCAGCTCCGCTTAATCCGGAAACGAACATATCGGCAAAGGTCCCATCGCCAGCCACACGCTGATTTTTCTGGCCGGAGGCAAGGATTTGATATACAGGTTTTTTTAGCTGCTCCACTGCCAAACGCGTAGGTGATGCTGCAGATTTGGTCTGTAATATGGCTCCGGAATAGCAACTATCTAGCACAAGCAATGTGTGCAATGCTCGACTTATGACGTGCAAATCCCGTAGTGTTGTCACAGAAAGCATACGGGCGAATTGTGGTTGTGACGTAGGTCCTGGTAATGCAGCATCGGAACCAACAAGATAAGTTACCCCATTGGGGTCGGTCCATCCGTGACCAGTTACATAAACAATCGTTCGAGTTTCGTGGCCGGTATCTTTCGCAACAAACTCTTGGATACGCGGAAGGATATCTCTGCCATCGAGATTTTCAGCAATAGCAACTTCATCAAATCCTTGAGTAGTCAGTGCGTCTTTAATCTTCTTCAAGTCGGCCGGCACGTGCGTTAATTCGTTCCAGCCGAGCCCAAATTTGCTCTGGCCTATTAACAGCGCTCGACTGTAGTTATAAAGACGTACTTTGTTATTGGTTTGCGTGGCTAGCCATAACTCACTTGCATGTGAGCTGCTGACAAGATTGCTGAATAAAAGCAATGCTACGCCAAGTATTCTGGCCGATCTCGATTTACTGAAAGTCGATCGCATAAGGCTATCCCCCACTATTGCTTAAGCACGACATGCTTGTAGGACTATAATCATGCCCCCACTCCGATCGAAGTTATCACTCTCGCAATCTTTAACATGTTCGGGCGACTTCTCGAATACTACTAAGCTCGATCTGCACCACCCGATATTCGCCAGAGCAAACAACATCGTGCTAATTGGCTTAGTAGGCGCAATCCACTCTTGTTATCGAAGGAGCGCTTCTATAGCATCGAACAATTGTATTGCATTTTTGACAGTGCGTGATCATAAATCGCCTCGAATTTACTGGGAAGCAGCGCTTTTGCTTCAACATAATTCGCTACATCGCGTCGCGCTTGTGATACTGCCGGGCATCTAGAAAAATCTACTTTTGAAACTTGACTGAGTTGCAAGCTTTCGATTCGTAAGAAACTGGTTCAGAAAGTGGAGGGGGTCTCAAGGCGTCCTGCATTCCTAATTGAGCATCGCTGGTGTCGCGCGGACGCCTCCGCAATGTCATGCCCTCGGGATGCCTCCCCCCCCCCCCGCAACATCTTCTTAGCGTCCGATAAACTGGCCAAAAAAAGCAAAAAACCCAACCGGGTCAGGGCTGGGTTTTGGGTCTGCTGCGTATTCTGGCTCCCCGACCGGGACTCGAACCAGGGACCTGAGGATTAACAGTCCATCGCACTCCAGGCTGAGCGATCACCGAAACGCGACAAACAACCAGGATGATAGTCGTGCGACCCCGCCCCAATCCTGCCTCTTCGCGCATTTTGCCCTACACAACAAGCCAAGTTAAAATTGCAAAAATAGCAACCAGACCAACCACCATTCCATGACTTCCCCCACCCTGCTCTCGGTATCCAACACGCACGACACGCTGAACCTTTCCGGCAATATTGTTCTCACGTTCGATATGCCTATTGCGGCCGGGGAAGGCACAGTTCGTATCGACCTGTTCGGCAGTCCGCTGTTCATTGAAGACATCGGCGTCAGCCGGTATGTGACAATTTCCGGCAATACCCTGACCATCAATCCGCCGCAAGACCTCGCCTATGGCAGCAATTACCAGTTATATCTGTTTCATGGTGTCGTGACCAACGCGCAAACCGGCGAACCGCTGAAGGCAACTGAGCACTTCTTTACCACCGGAGCCAGTCCCCATCCGTTGCAATTGACGGGAACCAGCGGCGACGACCATTTGATCGGTTCCGCCTGGGACGATGTCCTGTCAGGAGGAGACGGCCGCGACGACCTGCGCGGTGGCAACGGCAACGATCGCCTGGACGGCGGCGCCGGCAATGATTACATCAATGATTCCGGGGGCAACAACACGCTGCTGGGCGGCGACGGCAACGACAGCTTGTCAGCCGCCGGCTTCGACGAGTCCGACGTTAACCTGCTCGATGGCGGGATGGGCGACGACTGGCTGGATGCATCCCACGGTATCAGCACTCAGCTCGGCGGTGCCGGGGACGACAACCTGACCATCTGGGGCGGCAGCGGCACGCTGGACGGCGGCGATGGCAACGACTTCATTGCCGCCAACAGGATCAATGCCGTCACGACCGCCCATGGCGGTGCCGGCAGCGACAGGTTCCAGATCGCCCCCGACCTGTCGGCGCCACTCGTCATTTCCGATTTCGCGACAGGCGCAGGCGGCGATGTCATCGACCCTTACGTGCAACTCTATTTCCCGGCAATGCCGAACGTGGGTGAAGTGACCAATGTTGTTCCGCCGGCGAATTTCCTGTACACCACCGGCCACGTATCCTGGCGGCAGGATGGCGCGGATGCGGTGCTGCAAGTCGACCGCGATGGCGAAGCAGGCCAGGTGTTCCAGTTGCAAACTATCGCCATCCTGCGCAACACGCAGACTACGGCGCTCACAGCCGACAATTTGGCGTACGGCGTAACAGCCTGGCAAGGACAGCGGGGAATCACGCTCACGGGCAGCGCTGGCGCCGACCAGCTGACGGGCGGCATCTACAATGACGCATTGTACGGCAGCTATGGCAATGACAAGGTTGATGGCCTGGCCGGCGACGATTTCATCGAGGGTGGCGACGGCGACGATCGTCTGGCCGGACAGGGCGGCAACGATGCGCTGTATGGCGGCGACGGCAATGACATGCTGGAAGGAGGCGCAGGAAACGACTGGATTGATGGCGATAACGGCATGTGGGCACAGGACAGCGGAAGATTGGACAGCGTCTATTACGACACACCCTTTGCCAAGGTCCGGCTCACGCATGAGCGTTTTTCGGCCCCGGAATACTGGACAGTCCAGGACACCACAGGCGCACTGGGAACCGATACGCTGACACACGTCGAGCGGCTGATCTTTACCGATCAATGCTGGGCGCTTGACGTCGGGCTCTTCGGCTATGCCGGGCAGGTTTACCGCTTGTACCAAGCCGCCTTTGATCGGCAGCCCGATATCGCCGGCCTCAGTTACTGGCTGAACAAAGTGGATAAGGGCCTCGACACCCTCATGGTGGCCGACAGTTTCACCCGCTCCGATGAATTCCGTCAGGTGTTTGGCGCAACCCCATCCAATACAGAGCTGGTCAACCGCCTGTACCACAATATTTTGCACCGGGAGCCGGATGCGCAAGGCAAGGCATACTGGATCGATGTACTGGACAAGAAGCAAGTCACCACGGCAGAGGCCCTGTTTTACTTCAGCGCCAGCCCGGAAAATTATCAAAATGTCGCCAAGATCATCGGGGATGGCTTTGCCTATGAAGTAAGCCCATCCTGAGTTTGCGCGCAAAGCAAAAAGCCCAGCCGGTGAAGGCTGGGCTTTTCTGTATTCTGGCTCCCCGACCTGGACTCGAACCAGGGACCTGCGGATTAACAGTCCGTCGCTCTACCGACTGAGCTATCAGGGAAAGGAGGCCGAATTATAGCGACCTGTTCCGGATTTGCAAAGGGTCCCGATACTTAATTTTTTCCCAATCCCGGCCAATCCGGCTTCGCTCCCGCGAATCCCGGTTTCGTCGCATGGCGGTCGCCACCCTGCCCGCCCCTCCCTAAGCTGTCTCCATCGACCACCCAAGGAGACCGCCATGAAACCAACCATCCTCGCCCTCATCTTCGGCAGCGCCGCTGCCTTTGCCTGCGCGCTGGCCACGGCCGCGCCGCAGGAAGTTGCGCCGCACGGCTTCGTGGAGGCGCGCCAGCAATTCATGGCCGCCCTGGCCGGCGATGGCAAGGCGCGCGACGCGGCCATCAGCGCCTTCACGCACATGGCGGCGGCCAATCCGGGCCATCCGCTGCTGGCCGCCTATGCCGGGTCCGCGACGTCGCTGGCCGGGCGCGATGCGCTGATGCCGTGGAATAAGATGAAGTATTCGGAAGATGGCGCCGATGCGATCGAGAAGGCGCTGGCGCAGCTGACGCCGGCGCACGATGAGGCGCTGTTCAACGGTTCGCCGGAAAGCGTGGAAACGCGCATGGTGGCGGCCTCCACCTTGCTGAACCTGCCCGACTTCATGAACCGCCGCGCGGCCGGCAAACGCGCGCTGGATGCGGCGCTGAAGTCGCCCGTGTTCGAACAGGCGCCCGTGCCCGTACGCACCCGCCTGTACGCGCTGGCCGCGAAAACCGCCGCCGCCGACAAGCGCGCGCCGGACGAAGCGGCGTACCTGAAGCAACTGGTGCAACTGGCGCCGCAAGCGCCGGAAGGCCAGCGCGCCGCCGGCCGCCTGAAGGAGCTGGGCCTGTGAACCGCCTCAGTGATCCAATCAGCCAGCCATTGATGTCGCTGCGCGGCGTCAGCAAATCGTTCACGCTGGGCGACAACACCATCCACGCGTTGCGCGACGTGGAACTGGCCGTGGTGCGGGGCGAGATTGCCGCCGTCACGGGACCGTCCGGCAGCGGAAAAAGCACGCTGCTGAACCTGTGCGGCCTGCTCGACACGGCCGATCACGGCGAACTGCTGTTCGGCGGCGAACCGCTGCCCGCGGCCGACGACGTGCGCCGCACGGCGCTGCGGCGCCAGACCATCGGTTTCGTGTTCCAGAGCTTTAACCTGGTGCCGGTCATGAACGCCTATGACAACGTGGAATTCCCCCTGTACCTGCTGGGGATCGATGCGGCGGAACGGCAGCGCCGCGTGCACGATGCGCTGCGGCGCGTCGGCCTGGAAGGCAAGGAAAAGCACCGGCCCGACCAGTTGTCCGGCGGCCAGCGCCAGCGCGTGGCGATTGCCCGGGCCATCGTCAAACGCCCGCAACTGGTGATTGCCGACGAACCCACCGCCAACCTCGACGCCGTGACGGCGGCGCAGATCGTCAGCCTGATGCGCGAACTGGCGCACGAACATGGCACGACGTTCCTGGTCGCCACCCATGACGACCGCATGATGCGCCACTGCGACCGCGCGCTGCGCCTGAACGACGGGATCTTGATGGAGGGAGAACGCCGTGTTCACTAAATTCAAATGGCTGTCGATGGCGCTGAAAAACGCCATGCGCAACCGCCGGCGTTCACTGGTGACGCTGGCCATCACGGCCACCGGCACGGCCGCCGCGCTGCTGGGCGGCGGCTTCGCACTGTACACCTACCAGTCGCTGGCGCAGGCCAGCGCCCGCGACACCGGCCACCTGGTGATCGCCGCCCCCGGCCACTTCGACGGCATCGACAACCTGCCGCTGGAACACGGGCTGGAACAGCCGGAATCGCTGGCGCAACAATTGCTGGCGCGCCCGGACGTCAAGCGCGTGCTGCCGCGCCTGCAATTTTCCGGCTTGATCAGTAATGGCGACAAGAGCGAAATCTTCCTCGGCACCGGTGTCGACGCGACGCAGGAATTCGTCGTCAAAGGCCCGTTCATGAAGCGCGAAGCGGGCGAACTGCTCGATGCCCAGGAGGCCAACGGGAAAACCGCGCCCGGCATCGTGATCGGCAAAGGGCTGGCGAAAATCCTCAATGTGCAGCCGGGCAGCGCGCTGACCTTGATGTCGACCACGGTCAACGGCGCCCTCAACGCGGCCGACGTGACCGTGACCGGTATCGTCAGCACCGGCATTGCCGACATCGACAAGCGCCTCGCCATGGTGGACCTGTCGACCGCGCAAACGCTGCTGCAAACGAAGAAGGTCAGCACCCTGAGCGTGTACCTGAACGACCTGGAACTGGCCGACGGCACGGCGGCGCAGTTGCGCGCACAGCATGGCGCCAGCCTGGACGTGCGCACATGGCTGGACCAGGCCATGTTCTACAAGAGTGTGAAAAGCCTGTACGACCGCATCTTCGGCTTCCTTGGCTTGATCGTGCTGGTGATCGTGCTGTTCTCCGTCACCAATACGCTGGCGATGGCCGTGATGGAACGCACGCGTGAAATCGGCACCCTGCGCGCCATGGGCGCCACGCCGGGTGAAGTGATGCGCGTATTCACACTGGAAGGCATGGCGCTGGGGACAGGCGGCGCGGTGACCGGCATGGCGCTGGCGGGCGGCATTGCGTTGTTCCTGCTGGTGGCCGGCGTGCAGATGCCGCCACCGCCGGGACGCACCGATGGCTATCCGCTGGCCGTCGCGGTCTCGGCACCGATGTATGCGGGCGCCGTGGTGATCGTCGCGCTGCTGTCCGCATGCGCATCGTGGTTCATCAGCCGCAGGGCTGCCCATCAATCCGTCGTGGAGGCGCTGTCCCATGTTTAAATTTTCCATATTGACCGCCCTGCTGCTGGCCGCGCAGTGCGCCACTGCCTCGGCGTCCGCGCTGGATGCGGAAGCCATCCTGAAAAAAGCCGACACCTATCGCTTGCCTGACGCATCGTCGCAAGTGGAAACGCTGGTACAAACCTTCAAGGGCGGCAAGCCGGACAAGGAGAAGCGCTACCAGGTGCTGGTGAAACCGGGCGGCAAGTCGCTGGTGCTGGCGCGTACGCCGGGCGAAGTGGGACTGAAAGTGCTGATGTCGGGCGATGATTTCTGGCTGCTTGCGCCGGGCAGCGCACGCCCGATGCGCATCACGCCCATGCAGAAACTGCTGGGCGAAGCATCGACGGGCGATATCGCCAATATGACATGGTCCGGCGATTACCAGGGAACTGTCGTGCGCGAACTGGAGGTCGATGGCGTGCCTTGCCTGGAGCTGGATTTGACGGCGCTGCGCAAGTCGCTCAGCTACCAGCGCATCGTGCTGCAAGTGGCGAAAAGCGATTCCCGGCCCGTGCATGCGGACTTGTATGCCGCGTCCGACCGCAAGCTGAAACAGGCGCACTTCAAGGTGGAACAGCGCGACGGGCGCCCTGCCGTCACCGTCATGAAGCTGGTCGATGAAGTGCAGTCCAGCCGCGTGACACTGGTGGAAACCGTCAGCCGCAAGCCGCGCCAGTTTGGCGATGAATTGTTCAACCCGATGTACTTGAGCCGCAACGACAACAACGTCCAATGAAGCATTTAATCAGTTGCGCGCTGCTGGCGTTTTCCCATGCCGCGCTGGCCGAAGACAGTACCGTGTTTTACCTGCGGGCGCAGACCGAATCGCTGGAAACCGCGTCGAACCGCGCCAACCATGGCTTCGGCATGGGCGAACTGCGCTGGCAAACGGATTTGCTGCGCGGTGTTGTCACGGCGCGGCACGACACCCGCGATGGCGACGTGCTGCGCGTGAATGAATTGTCGCTGGAACGGCCGCTGGCCGGCGGCTTCGCCACGGCCGGCAAAAAAGTCATGAGCTGGGATGTCGGCTATGCGTTCCGGCCGCTGGACGTGGTGCAGCAGGAAGACCGTCGCGCGTTGAATCCCGTGACCTTGGAAGGCGTTCCCATGCTGGCGTGGGAAGCGTTTGATGAAAGCCGCGCCGTTACCATCGTGTGGACCAATCCGGGGCACGGCAAGCGCGAACAGCCGAAAGGCGATGGCGCGCTGGCGGTGCGCCTGTACCGCCAGCAGGGTTCCACCGACCAGTATGCGGTGCTGCGGGTATCGGCGCGCAATGGGGTTGAAGGAGGCGTGTCGTTTTCCCATGTGGCCAGCGATGCGCTGGAATGGCATGGGTCGGTGCTGCTGCAACAGCGGCATGACGAGTGGATCGTCAGCCGCACGGCGCCGCCACGGTGGCAGCGTGTTGACGGCGGCGGCAAGGCGCTGGCGGGGTTGACGTGGACCACGGAGAGCAAGTTTTCCGTGCTGGGCGAGGCATGGGTGGATCGCACTGCGGCGCGGGGGCGGCAGCGCAACGTGCTGCTGCGGGCGTCGCAGACCGAGGGAGATCTGGAGGTGGCGGCGGATGTGCTGTGGCAGCCTGGCCAGGGGGCGTATCGAGGGAGCCGCGTTGCTTCCGTGGGGACCACGTGGAAGGCGTCGCCGTGGCTACTGAGTGCGAGCTTGCGGCATTTCAGTGGTGCGGCCAGCCATGTGGCGCGCAATGTGGCAGTCGCCACTTTGCAGTATGCATTCTGATCGGTGGCGCTTGCGCTATGTAGGGCGGACTTTACAAGGCCGCCGTGCTGGCGTGGCCACTGGCGATTGTTTTGTCGGGATGCTGGCAATGGCGGCTTCGCTGGCGCGAAACCGCCCTACGCGTTACAAGGCGCGGGTCGGATTGCGCTACATCTGGCGGAACAGGTGCGCATACAGCGGGCTGACGCGCACCTTCTCGCTGCGGCCCCGCATGTGCAGCGCCAGCTTGCCTGCTTCATCCTTGACCGCCGACAGCACGCACGTGGCGTTCACGATCGTGCCCCGGTGTACTTGCCAGAATACCTTGTCGTCCAGCTGCGGCAGCAATTCCTTCAAACTGGTGCGTATCAGCGCCTCGCTGTCCTGCGTCACCACGTTGACGTATTTATCCAGCGCTTCGAAATACACGACATCGCCGATCGGGATCATTTTCACCTGGTTGCCGACCGCCGCGCGGATTACCGTCAGCCGTTCCGGCGCGGCGGCGGGCGCACCGGCCAGGGCCGGCATCAGCGCCCGCATCTGGCCCAGCAAATCTTCCAGGCCGCCGCCCGGCGCTTTGGCGGACAGCCGTGCCTTCAGGCGCTCCACGGTGCGCGCCAGGCGCGCATCCGTGACGGGTTTCAGCACATAATCGGCTGCTTCGCGGTCGAAGGCGTCGACCGCATATTCGTCGTAGGCCGTCACGAACACGATTTGCGGAAACGGCTTGTCGCCGTCCCACAATTCCGCCAGTTCTTCGGCTGCTTCCAGGCCCGTCTTGCCGGGCATTTTGATATCCAGGAACAGCACATCGGGACGCAGCGCCAGCGCCTTTTCCACGGCGGCCACGCCGTGCGGACAGGTGGCGGCAATCGTCAACTCCGGCCACAGGCGTTGCAATGCATGCGCCAGGGTGGCGGCGAGGATCGGTTCGTCTTCGGCAATAATCGCGTGCAGGGTCATAAGTTAAACCGGTAAGGTGATGCGGGCCAGCGCGCCTTGCGGCTGCGCGGGTTCCAGGGTCAGGCTGGCATGGTCGCCATACAGCGCGCGCAAGCGTTCGCGCGTATTGGCCAGCCCCACGTTGGTGCCTTTCTTGCCGGGCCCCGCGTCGGGACCACGGCCATTGTCCTGCACCGTCAATGCCAGTGCGCCGTCGTGCAGCGCGGCGCCCACGGCGACGTGACCGCCTTCGATCTTCGGTTCCAGTCCGTGGGCAATGGCGTTTTCCACCAGCGGCTGCAACAGCATCGGCGGCACTTCGTGCGCGCGCAGTGCTTGCGGCAAGTCGAACGAATAGCTGAGGCGCTCGCCCATACGGATCTGCATCAGGCCAAGATACGCTTCCATCTGCGCGAACTCCTGTTCCAGCGTATTGCTGCCGGCGCGCGACGACGTCAGCGTGGCGCGCAGGTACTGGATCAGCAAGTCCAGCATTTGCTGGGCGCGCGGCGGATCGATCGCGATCAGGCCCTGCAAGTTGGCCAGCGTGTTGAACAGCATGTGCGGCTCGATCTGCGCCTGCAACGATTGCAGTTGCGCTTGCAGCGCCTGGCGCGCCACGGTTTCCGTGCGCGCTTTTTCCTGCGCCAGTTCCGCTTCCGCGCGCATGGCTTTTTCGCGGTGCGCGAAGAAGACCGTGGCAAAACCTGCCGCGATCAGGGTGATCACCAGGCTGCTGGCACCGCCGGCACTGGTGAACGAAAACAAACCGGTCAACGGATAGCCAAGGATTTTCCCCGCCAGCCAGCCGCCCGCCATTTGCGCCACCGGCGCCACCGCAGCAATGATCAGCGCAAAGACCAGCCAGTTGGGCCGCCCCGACTCGCCCCAGATCGACAGGCGGATGCCGTCGATCAGCAGGAACGCCGTGGTTCCGATGCAGGTCGAGATGATCAGGCTGCTGACGAAGTTGCCGTCGGACTTCAACACATAGGTCACCACCAGCGCGCAGGCGACATTGAACACCATCGCATAGCAAAAATCGCGCGCCAGGCGGTGGAAAGGAAACGTGGATAACTTCTGGGCAGTCATGACGGCGTACATGGGGAAGGATGCCGCATTCTCGCGTGCCGTTAGCGTAAAGGCAACCCGGATGCGACGAAACCGTTGCGTGGCGGCGCGAAACCGGTTGCCGGCGGAGCGAGACCGGGAATCCCGGTGCCTCAAGGGCCTCAGGTGCCGTAGCGGCGTACGCTGGCGACGTTGGCGGGCGGCGTGAACAGCTTCGGCTGCGGTGGCGCCACGGGCGCCGGCGCGGCCATCGAGCGGTCATCGTCCAGCATGCGCACCAGCGGCGCCAGCACGATTTTTTCGTCGGGGGTGGTGGTGTGCAGTGCCACGTCGCGCGCAATGTCGCGCAGCCGCCATTGCAGTTCGCGGCAAGCCACTTCGCGCTCGAACAGTAATTCGTCGCAGCCGCCGTTGAAGCCGGGCTGCTGGCGCACATACACATCCAGCCCGGTGCTGATGAAGGCGCGCTGGATATGGCGCACGCGGCCCACGGTGGTGTCCAGCAACTGGCGCGTGGTCGGCGATTTCGCGGCCGGGCCTTCGAGCAGGTTCCTGCCGATTTCCAGGATGGTCGAAATGCGCCAGAACAGGCGCTCCACGCTTTCGCCACCCAGCGCGCGCACGTCGCCGCCCTGCTCCGGGCCGGCCATGCGCAACGCGCCGGAAATGGCCGACAGCAATTCGTGCGAGTGTTCGCCGGGGATGATTTTCAATGCCAGTTCGGCCCGTTGCAACGGGTGGTCTTTCAACAGCACACCGGCAATCATTTCCGCCACCGACACCGCCTGCCCCGCCGCGCTGATCTGGTTGCCGGAAATCTGGCGCGGATAACCCGTGCCGTCATACCGTTCGTGGTGTTCCGCCACCGCGCGGCCGACCGCGGCGGGATAGCCGCCCAGCTCATCGATCAGCATCTGGCCGATGCGCGGGTGCACAACGATGTGCGACCATTCGTGCGGCAGCAGGCGCTTGCCGCGCGCCAGGTACGCGGGGTCGATATACAGTTCGCCGATATCGTGCAGCAGGCCGGCCAGGCCGGCAATGGTGACGTCGTTTTCACTCAGGCCCAGCTTTTTCGCCATGCAGATCGACAGCAGGCTGACCAGCACGGCGTGTTCCAGCGCATTGGCGCCGTTGCGCTGGGAGACCGTCAGCATCAGCGACAGCGCATTGCCGAACTCCATGCGCGACAGGTGCGCCAGCGCGGACGAGCCGCCCGTGCTGGTGGCGCGCAGGATATGGGCGACGGGCGGGCTGGTATCGATCAGGCGCGCGGCAATGGCAACGATGGTGTTGGCGTCCACGCCGTCGCGCACGCGCACGCAGCTTTCAAACGGGCGCTTGAGCTTATGCAGGATCAGCTTTTCCTGCAGGGCGCGCGTGACACGGGCGCCCTTGGCCACCAGTTTCATGCCGCGCACGTCGAGGATGTCGACGATCACTTCCACCGCCATGGTCTCGGCCACGTCCATTACCTTGCCAAGGTAATGTTTGTTGACTGGGAGTGCGTTCAGGGCGGACATCGCGGCTACCTCGGTGGTTGTGACGGAAAGCTGATTAACTATCGTTATGATAGCACCATTCATTGCCGTATGGAAATTTACATTTCCACATAGCAATTAGTCGAAATAGCGCATACCATCTAGTCACGGGCCCAACATAATTGCAGGCTCCCCACTTTGCGCGTTGTTAAAAGATTGCCTTTTACTTAAGCAACGCTACAATGGAACATCCCACTCTGTGAGGTTTCACCATGTCGAATACCTCTTCTCACTGCGCTTTGGCCATGCTGGCTGAAGAAATGCTGATGCTGGTCCTCGCCGGCAGGAAAACCGCGACCTGCATGCCGCTGGCAAAGCTCACCGCGGCCGGCACGCCTATCCCCGAACCGGGCAAGCGCGACGTGGTGCTCGATGGCGACGGCGTTCCCGCCTGCACCGTGGAAACCGTGGCGGTCGTCACGTGCCGGTTCGATGAAGTCACGGAAGAATTCGCCCGTGCCGAGGGCGAGCCGTCACTGGACGCGTGGCGCATTTCCCATTCGCGCCACTTTGCACGCAATGGCGGGTTTACGCCGGCCATGAAGCTGGTGTGCGAGCAGTTCAAGGTGGTGGAAATGCTGGGAACGTACAAAAAAGTTTGAAACGGGAATACCGGCTTTCGTCAGGTCCACACGCGGCTATAATTGCAAAATAATTAACTGTGCTGATTTGGCACTTCCCAAGACATTATTGCATGGCTTACCTGACCCTCACTTCGATCTATCCCTACCGTAACAACACCGACATTCCAGCCAACGCCAGCCTGGAGCTGGGCTTCAGCGAACCGGTCGCCGCCGGCTGGGGCTCCATCCAGATTTACCACGGCTACGACTCGGCAGTGACGATCGATATTCGCAGCCCGCTCGTTACCATCACTGGCAACAAGGTGCTGGTGGATCTGCCGGACATGCTGTATGGGCATGGGTATTCGATCATTGTGTCCTATGGCGCCCTCACGTCCATCGACGGCGCAACCTTCAACAACTACGAATCCACGGCATTCAGCATCATCCGCAGCACGGAGCCGCAGATCGTCACGGGCACGGATTTGTACGATCAAATCAATGGCCGCAACGGCGACGATGTGCTGAATGGCGCCGGCGGCGACGACTTGATCCACGGCTGGGAAGGCAACGATACGCTGTTTGGCGGCATAGGCAACGACACGCTCAATGGCGGCCTGGGTGACGATGTGCTGGACGGCGGCGATGGCGATGACTGGCTGGCGGACAACGATCCCGGTGTGCTGGAATATGCCGGCGACGGCAACGACACGCTGCGGGGCGGCAACGGCAATGACAACCTGCGCAGCACCACGGGCGACGACGTGCTGGAAGGCGGCGACGGCAACGACTACCTGGATGCCCTTTATGGCCACGATACGTTGCGGGGCGGCGCCGGCAACGACCAGTTGAGGGTGTTTGCCAGCGACGGTTCCACCGCGGATGGCGGTGACGGCAACGATGACCTGCGGGGCGGCGTCAATGACACGTTATTGGGCGGCACCGGCGACGACAAGCTGATACTGGCGGGCTGGAGCGCCGCCGGCAAGGGCGTTGCCGACGGCGGCGCCGGCAACGATTTCTTCGAAATCCGGCCTGACCTCGCTCAGCTGGAGGCCGTGCTGACGGGCGGCCCGGGCAGCGACACGTTCCAGTTCCTCGCCGGCGGATCGGAGCCCCTGACGCACACCATCACGGATTTCGAACCGGGCAAGGACAAGCTGGACTTACCCGACGTGAAGCTGGCTTACCCCAACGGCAACCCGTTTGCGGGCGGCTACCTGCACGCGGAACAGCGTGGCGCCGACACCGTGATTTCCCTCGATCCGGATGGCCCGGCCGGCAGCAAGTCGGTGATTGCGCCCTATCTGATCCTGGAAAATGTCGCGCTGGCGGCGCTTGGCCCCGGCGACTTCGACGGCTACCTGGCGCCGGACGGCAGCAGCACCGGCTTCCAGTTGCAGGGCGCCGGCGGCAACGATACGCTGACCGGCTCGCAAATGGCCGACACCCTGTCCGGTGGCGCCGGCCAGGACCGTCTCGATGGCTTGGGCGGGAACGACTTGCTCGATGGCGGCGACGATGCCGACACCATCAACGGCGGCGCCGGCAATGACACGCTGCGTGGCGGCAATGGCGCGGATACGCTGACCGGCAACGATGGCGACGATACCTTCGATGGCGGCGACGATGACGATTACCTGTTCGACGGCAGCGGCAGCAACGTGCTGCATGGTGGCGCCGGCCACGACAACATCCGGCTCAGCGGCGGCGACAACCGCGTGTATGGCGACGCGGGCATCGACTTCGTCACCATTGAAAAGGGCTCGGCCATCATCGATGCGGGCGACGGCAATGACCGCATCGCCGTGACCGGCATCCAGACCGATGTCACCGCCACTGGCGGCGCCGGCCGCGACCGCTACACCTTCGCGTCAACGCTGGAAAAGCCGGTCACCATCACGGATTTCGCCACCGGCAAGGATGGCGACATTGTCGACCCGTTCACCTTCTTCAGCGATACCAGCCACCCCGCCAACTTGTTCCTGACGGGGCAACTGCGCCTGCAGCAGCAAGGCGCCGATACCTGGCTGCAGGTGGACAAGGACGGTCCGGCCGGCGCCGGCGAATTCAAGACCATGGTCATCCTGCGCAACACGCAAATGGCCGCGCTGACCAACGATAACTTCGCCCAGGGCATCCACCCGTCCGGCACCAGCCAGGGCGAAACCATCATCGAAGACGCGGGCCGGGACGAACTGATCGGCGGCTTCCAGAATGACTACCTCGACGGCGGCGGCGGCAACGACAGGCTGGTGGGCAATGGCGGCAACGATACGCTGATCGGCGGCGCCGGCAACGACGACCTGACGGGCGGCGCGGGCAGCGACAAGCTCGATGGCGGCGACGGTTTGGACTGGGCGCACTACGACTCGGCGTTTGCCAACTACCGCGTGACGCGCAGCGACGGTGTGCTGCGCGTGGAAAACAGCATCACGGGCGACGTCGACACCATCGCCAACGTGGAGCGCATCGAGTACAGCGAAGTCTTGCCACTCGTCTTCAGCTACAACATCACCCGCGTCGCGTATGACGTCGACGCCAACGGCAATGCAGGCAAGGTCTATCGCCTGTACCAGGCAGCCTATGACCGCACGCCCGACGCCTACGGCTTCCGCTTCTGGCTGGGCAACGCGGACCGGGGGCAAACCATGGCGGAAATGGCGAAATTCTTCATGGGGTCGGACGAATTCAAACAACTGTACGGCGAGCAACCGTCCAATGCGGATTTCGTCACGCGCCTGTACCACAACGTCCTGCACCGCGATCCGGAACCGGATGGCTATAGCTACTGGGTGGCCTTATTGAATCGCAATGGCGCCACGCAGCTGGATATGTTGAACACCTTTGCCGAGAGCAAGGAGAATATGGAAAACGTGGCGAAGATTATTGGTGAGGGAATTTCCTATAACTATTACGGTCCGTACTGACATGGAACTGTCATGGCGCAACTGAACATCACGGGCGGCGCGGGCGACGATATCCTGAACGGCACCGACGGCGACGACAGCCTCGATGGCGCGGGCGGCAGCGACCTGCTTTGCGGTTTCGGTGGTGATGACCGCCTGGCGGGCGGCGAAGGCGACGACCGGCTCGAAGGCGGCAGCGGCAACGACGTCCTCGATGGCGGCGCCGGCAATGACGTCCTGGTGGCAGGCGCCGGCCGCGACACATTGCGCGGCGGCCCGGGCAACGACTTCCTCGGCCTGGTCCCGGAAAGCCGTGGTTCCACGGCCGAAGGCGGCGACGGCGACGATGAAATCAGCAGCGGTGGCAACGGCAATACGCTCGATGGCGGCAATGGCGATGACGTGCTGCGCGCCGACGTGTATTCGGGCCCGGAGCCAGGCATCGTGCGCCTTGCCGGTGGTAATGGCAACGATACGCTGTACGTCATGACTGGCGGCGCCCGGGCTGCGCCTGCCGAGATGAGCGGCGGCGCCGGCCGCGACAGGTTCATCATTGGCGGCGCCACACCCCCGACGCCGCACGTGATTACCGACTTCGAACCGGGCATCGACACCATCGAGTTCACTTTGGCCAGCGAGCTCAGCCCGGATACCAATCCGTTTGGCCCCAACGGCTACCTGCGTGCAAGCCAGCACGGCGCCGATGCCGTGATCTGGCAAGACGATGACGGCGCGGCCGGCCGGTCCGCCTCGGAGCGCGCATTCGTGGTGCTGAAAAATACTTTGCTGGCCAGTCTCGGCGCGGCGGATTTCTTCGGCATGGCGCCGGATGGCAGCACGGCGGGCCTGCAATGGCAAGGCACGGACGACGACGGCAGCGTCAACGGCTCGCCCGACAGCGATCGCCTGGCCGGCGGCGCAGGCAACGACAGCCTGTATGGCCATGGCAGCAATGACGTGATCGGCGGCGGCGACGGCAACGACAGGCTGTGGGGCGGCGGCGGCAATGATCAACTTACCGGCGGCAATGGCGATGATCAATTGACCGACGACTATGGCAACGACAACTTGTCCGGCGGCGATGGCAACGATGTGCTGACTGATTATGGCGGGACCAACCAGCTCGATGGCGGCAACGGCAACGACAGCCTGACCATGTATGGCAGCGGCAGCACGATGTCGGGCGGTGCTGGCAACGATGTGATGTCCGGCCATGGCGACGGCAATGTCCTGTCCGGCGGCGATGGCGCCGACCGGCTCACCTTCAACGGCAGCAGGAATGTCCTGTCCGGCGGCGACGGCGACGACGTGCTGCACCAGGATAACGGCGACAACCGCCTCGACGGCGGCAATGGCGACGACAAGATCACCATCATGGGCGGCAATAATTTTATCCAGGGAGGCGCCGGCAATGACGTGATCACCATGCTGGCCGACCGCGCCTTTGCCGATGGCGGCGACGGCAACGACATCATCGCCGCCCGTGGCGGCGCCAGCAGCGGATCGTTCGGCCTGTACGGCGGCAACGGCAACGACTGGCTGTCAGGCAGCGCGGGCAACGATATCGTCGATGGCGGCAGCGGCATCGACACGGTGGCGTTCCTGACGGCGTACAGCAATGTGCTGATCACCGCCACCGGTGGCGGCTATCGGGTGCAAGACCTGGCAGGTTTCAGTGGCACGGATACCGTGCGCGGCGCGGAGCGCCTGGCCTTCATCGACAGCGACTTACGCATCCAGTACGTGGCGCTCGATGTCGATGGCGCCGCCGGCAAGGTGTATCGCCTGCTGCACGCGGCCTTCGACCGCCGTCCGGACGACGCCGGCTTGGATTTCTGGCTGGGCGTGGCGGACCGGGGGACGGACTTGACGGAAATCGCCCGCCACCTGACCCGCTCCGGCGAATTCGAGACGCTGTATGGCGCGGCGCCCGCCAATGGAGAATTCATTACGCAACTGTACCGCAAGGCGCTGCACCGGGAACCGGATGCGGGCGGCTACGCGTACTGGCTCGATGCATTGGACAACCAGCGCGTTACCAGAGCCGACATGCTGGCGGCGGTGGCGGAGAGCCAGGAGCACGTGGAGGCAGTGGCGGAAATGATTGGAGGCGGGATCGTGTTTTATGGGACTGGTTTGATCCTGTAATTTCCACCTGATACTGTACTGAGCAACTGGTTGTTACAAATGGAGAGATTTCCCCTGGTACTAAAGTGATATTGTATTTTGGCAATTTTGCTTTACAGAGAAATAGGGATAGGCACCTATTATCGAAGACTAAAACCAAGGGAAAACAATATGGTAGTGAATTTGAAAAACGAAGCAGGCTTACTCCGTCAAGTCAAAGTTGGTTTTTCGTGGACGGCATTCTTTTTCGGCGGTATCCCATTCTTCTTCCGCGGCATGCCCGGATATGGCGCGCTGTGGATTCTGCTGGCCATGGTCACCTGCGGAATCAGCAACCTGGTTCTGTGCTTTATCATCAATAAGCAAACTGCACATTATTATCTCGAACGTGGCTACAAGCCAGAAGGCGCTGGCTGGGATGTCGCCGGCCCTAAATGGGGAGTTTCCGTTCCTGCCTATGCATAATTCGGGCAAGGACATGACCATGGAACAAGGCGAAGACGTCCACGGCAGCGGCGGCGAATGGCATTACGAATTGAACGGCGCCAGACTGGGCCCGATCAGCGATGCAGCCGTGCGGGCACTTATTTCTGAGCAAAAACTGACCCGCAACTCATTTGTTTGGAAAAAAGGACTGGCCGACTGGACCACAGTCGGCAACACAATTTTCTCCAATGAGTTTATTGAAAGCCCGCCTCCGCTATCTGGCGCTGCGATTGATAACAGCTTGGTCTGGTGGCTGGCGGTGGCGCCGCTTGCCGGCATGTTCCTGGCCGGTTTTTTATCGGGGTTAACGCAGAAGGATATCGGCAACTTCTGGTGGGTCACACTGGCGCTGAATATTGTGCTGTCCACCCTCGATGAAAAGAAACTGCAAAAGGCTGGACATGATACCTCGCGTATGGGCTCGGCCTGGCTAGTCCCGGTCTACCTGTACAAACGTGCCGAGGTACTCAAGCAGAAGAATACTTATTTCATTGTGTGGGTTGTGCTGTTCTGCTTGTCGCTACTGGCTGACGCCTGATATATAACGAGGCCAAGCCTTGGGGAGGGATCGTGAGAAACCTCCCTTGCCGCACCACCAGCGCATGCCACGTCCCGGCAAAATGATTAACAGCAATGCAAAAAGCCCAGTGCATGCACTGGGCTTTTCTTTATTCTGGCTCCCCGACCTGGACTCGAACCAGGGACCTGCGAATTAACAGTCCTTTGTGCCATTGAAGTGCTAACGCTGTAAATATAAGGCTTCTTGCATGGCATGTGGGTAATATTTCCCACTATTCACTGCAAACTTTGCAGCATCTGAGCAGCATCCCCCGAGTTCCTGAAGCCGGCCTCAACTGAATGGCATTACGGCAAGAAGACCCATTTCCCAGTCGGTGGCGAGGGTCGCCACGCTACTGGATACCTGTGGACCGCCGTTGGCCATGGTCCACAGGTAACTTGATCCGCTTGTGGTGTTGTACCACAGGATGTCGTCAGTGCCGTCGCCATTGAAGTCGTCAACCTGCGCCACATGCCACGCCGTGTCCAAAAGCTCAAGCGAGGAACTTGCCGTAACAGCCGCGCCATTCATGCGCCAGACGGCGTTCGCACCGGTGGCAGTATTGCGCCACAAAATATCAGCCTTGCCATCACCATTCAAGTCGCCGACACCACCCACCGACCAGGCAGTGGCCATGCTGGCGACCCCGGTGCTTGACGAGACGCTTGCGCCATTCATCTGCCAGAGATAGTTGATGCCGCTTGCCGTATTGCGCCACAGAATGTCGTCTTTGCCATCTCCATTTAAATCACCGACACCGCCAACCACCCAGTCCGTCGAAAGGAGCTCCAGCGGCTGGCTGGTCGCGACCGACGCGCCATTCATCAGCCACAGGTAATTTCCGCCGCCGGTGTGGCGCCACAGAATATCTTCCCTGCCGTCGCCATCGAAGTCGCCTGTCCCTGCCACCGACCAGCCAGCGCCATTGCCGGCGACAGGCTGCGACGCCGTGACGCTGCTGCCATTCATCGTCCACAGGTAATTTTCATAGGTGTCCGTGTTGTGCCACAAAACGTCCGCCTTGTCGTCACCGTTGAAGTCACCCAGCGCGGCAATGCGCCACGGCGCCCCCAGCCCAGGCACCTGCGACGGGCTAATCACCTGGTATCCATCCATAGTCCACAGGTAGTTCGCGCCAGTGGTGGGATTATGTAAAAAGACATCCGACTTCCCGTCGCCGCCAAAGTCGAATCGAGGGGTACGGGGGGCCGTCGTGGAAGCCTGCGACGTCCCCATGCTCCAATCAGTTGCGAGGGATGTAACGGAATGCCCGGTGGAGACGCTGCTGTTGACCATGGTCCACTGGTAGTTTGCTCCCGTCGTGTTATTACTCCACAGAATGTCGTCTATACCGTCGCCATTGAAGTCATCGACCTGGGCCACGTGCCATGCCGTATCCAGCAGCTCAAGCGAGAAAAATCCTGCAGACGCCGAGCCATTCATACGCCAGATCGCGTTCGCACCAGTAGCGGTGTTGCGCCACAGAATGTCCTCTTTGCCATCACCATTAAAGTCGCCGATACCGCCGACCGACCAGGCGACGGCAATGCTGGCGACCCCTGCACTTGACGTGACGCTGGCGCCATTCATCTGCCACATATAGTTAGCGCCGCTTAACGTGTTGCGCCATAAAATATCGTCTTTGCCATCCCCGTTAAAGTCGCCGATGCCGCCAACCATCCAGTCCGTCGAAAGCAACTCCAGCGGCTGGCTGGTCGTAACCGACACGCCATTCATCAGCCACAGGTAATTTCCGCCGTCGCTATGGCGCCACAAAACATCGTTCTTACCATCGCCATTGAAATCCCCCGCCCCCGCCACCGACCAGCCCGCGCCGTTGCCGGCAACAGGTTGCGACGCCGTGATGCTGCTGCCATTCATCGTCCACAGGTAATTCGCATAGGTGTCCGTGTTGTGCCACAACACGTCTGCCTTGCCATCACCAGTGAAATCGGCCAGCGCGGCGATGCGCCACGGCGCCGCCAGTCCGGGCACCGGTGACGAATTCGTCACCTGGTATCCATTCATCGTCCACAGGTAGTTCGCGCCCGTGGTTGGGTTGTGCAAAAAGACATCCGACTTCCCGTCGCAGCCAAAATCGCGCCGAGGCGCACGGGATGCCGCCGTCGGCTCGGACGTCCCCATGTTCCAGTCGGTGGCGAGGGTCGCCACGAAACTGGAGATCTGAGGACCGCCGTTAGCCATGGTCCACAGGTAGTTGGATCCGGTCAGGGTATTACGCCACAGGATGTCGTCGGTGCCGTCGCCGTTGAAGTCATCGGCCTGGGCCACTATCCACGCGGTGCCCAGCGACTCAAGCGAGGAAGTTGCCAGCACAGCCGAGCCGTTCATGCGCCAGACAACACTTGTACCGGTCTCAGGCTGGCGCCACAGAATGTCATCCTTGCCATCGCCATTAAAGTCGCCGACACCGCCCACCGACCAGGATGGAGTCAAGGAGGGGACGCTGCCGCTTGCCGAGACGCTGGCGCCATTCATCTGCCAGAGATAATTTGCGCCGTTTGCCGTGTTGCGCCACAGAATGTCGTCTTTGCCATCCCCGTTTAAGTCGCCGATGCCGCCAACCGCCCAGCCCGTCGCAAGCAACTCCAGCGGCTGACTGGTTGCAACCGACGCGCCATTCATCAGCCACAGGTAATTTCCGCCGCCGCTATGGCGCCACAAAATATCGTTCTTACCATCGCCATTGAAATCCCCCGCCCCCGCGACCGACCAGCCCGCGCCGTTGCCGGCAACAGGTTGCGACGCCGTGATGCTGCTGCCATTCATCGTCCACAGGTAATTCGCATAGGTGTCCGTGTTGTGCCACAACACGTCCGCCTTGCCGTCGCCGGTAAAATCAGCCAGCGCGGCGATGCGCCACGGCGCGCCCAGCCCAGACACCTGCGACGAATTCATCACCTGATATGCATCCATCGTCCACAGGTAATTCGCGCCCGTCGTTGGGTTGTGCAAAAAGATATCCGACTTCCCGTCGCCGCCAAAATCACGACGCTCAGAAGTTCCACCCAAGACGTAGCGAGCGGAGTGGTATGTCGCCTCCACCAGCGTCACCGTATCATCGAGCGGTCGTGTGCCTCCAGACTTCCGCAGGTCAATATCAGTCCCTTCCGTGGTGCCGAACGCCAGTATCCCGGGCATGGAAACTCTCCTCAAAAAGTTATCTTTATCTTTTCCAGTACGTTCGTGCAAAGGCGTAATGTCGCCGAACTGAGGAGGTCACCGCATCACCAGGCGCCCCGTATGCGGGCAGCCAGAAACTCATCATATAACATACCAATAACGCGGAGTGTGTCAATGACCTGGACAGTCCTTCACGGCGCCGATGACCGCAAAGCCCTGCAACCAAGCCCTATCCCACACCAACAATCATATTGGCCCCAAGTGCAGCGCGGCCCCACGCAATGCCCCCGCAATGGCAGCCCGGCAATGACCTGCCTGCCGTTACTCAACAAGCAAGATGGTCAGACAAAAATTTAATTAGCAGCAGAAGCATCGCAGCGCTTCCTTGCCTGCCAAGACTTAGGCTACCGGGCATCCGATCTCCTTCAAACAAACGCAATAGTTTGAGTAGAAGGACCGTCAGACCGAATTTAGATGAAACATTGGGTTAATGCAGTCGCCCCTGAACCCCAAGAAGGAA
Organism: Pseudoduganella rivuli; assembly: GCF_009674485.1. Lineage (GTDB taxonomy): Bacteria > Pseudomonadota > Gammaproteobacteria > Burkholderiales > Burkholderiaceae_D > Rugamonas > Rugamonas rivuli_B. The sequence continues at coordinate 62,771 of NZ_WKJJ01000027.1, forward strand.
TCCATTACTCCATAATGTTTTATGGTGGACGCCTACTAAGTCATCTAAGTGCCAACGACAATGATATTTGTGAATTTATATCATTAAGATCATTAAATAGAAATATGGCCATTATTATAGATAGCGACCGAAAAAGCGCACATAGTGGGGTTAATGATACTAAGAAGAGGGTGATAGAGGAATTTAGAAGAAACTCAGAGCCTGCATGGTTAACTGCTGGAAGAGAGAGAGAAAACTACATTCCTCCTGCTTTATTAGAAACATCGCATCGATGAGGTTGTAAAATTGATTAAAAGGGCTAACGCATAACGACCCCAAGTGCTACGCAGACGCCCTCCATCGCCTTGGGATACCCTGCCCCAAACGCCTCCGTTCGGCCCAATAAACTGGCCCTGGAAAGCAAAAAACCCAACCGGGTAAGGGCTGGGTTTTAGGCTTGCTGCATGTTCTGGCTCCCCGACCTGGACTCGAACCAGGGACCTGCGGATTAACAGTCCGTCGCTCTACCGACTGAGCTATCAGGGATTAGAGGTTACTTCTCAAGACATTTGGCTCCCCGACCTGGACTCGAACCAGGGACCTGCGGATTAACAGTCCGTCGCTCTACCGACTGAGCTATCAGGGAATTGTCTTCAGAAATATCCGAAGACAGAGATTTTAGAGCACCTTGGCGATAGCGTCAACCACCTTGTCGATGTTCTTCGAGTTCAGCGCGGCCACGCAGATGCGGCCGGTGTCCACGGCGTAGATCGATTCGGCGCGCAGCGCGTCCACTTGCGCCTTGGTCAGGCCCGAGTACGAGAACATGCCGACTTGCTTGTTGACGAATTCGAAGTCGTGCGAGGGCGCTTTTTCTTTCAGCTTTGCCACCAGGGCGCCGCGCATTTCCTTGATACGCACGCGCATCGCGGCCAGTTCGTCTTCCCACAGCTGGCGCAGTTCCGGCGTGGTCAGCACGGTCGACACCACTTTGCCGCCGTGTACCGGCGGGTTCGAGTAGTTGGTGCGCACCACGCGCTTCAGTTGCGACAGCAGGCGGGCAGCTTCTTCAGCCGACGACGCCACCACGGACAGCGCGCCCACGCGCTCGCCGTACAGCGAGAACGATTTCGAGAACGAGTTCGAGATCAGCAGCGGGCCGCCGGCGTCCGCGAAGCGGCGCACCACGGCGCCGTCTTCCGCGATGCCGGCGCCGAAGCCCTGGTAAGCCATGTCCAGGAATGGAATCAGGCCGTTGGCGGTGATCACGGAAATGATCTGGCCCCACTGGTCGGCGTTCAGGTCGGCGCCGGTCGGGTTGTGGCAGCACGCGTGCAGCAGCACCACGGAACCGGTCGGCATGGCTTTCAGGTCAGCCAGCATGCCGGCGAAGTTCACGCCTGCCGTGCTCGGATCGTAGTAGGTGTAGTTGTTGACTTTGAAACCAGCGCTTTCGAACAGGGCGCGGTGGTTTTCCCAGCTTGGGTCGGAAATGTACACTTGCGCGCCCGGAGCGAAACGCTGCAGGAAGTCCGCGCCGATTTTCAGTGCGCCGGTGCCGCCGATGGCTTGCACGGTAACGGCACGTTTCTCTTGAATTACCGCGCTGTCGGCACCAAATACCAGCTCTTGCACTGCCTTGTCGTAGGTCGCCAGACCTTCGATCGGCAGGTAGGTACGCGGAGCAGCTTGTTCAATCAGAATCGCTTCAGCTTTCTGCACGCAGGCGAGCAGCGGCACTTTGCCGTTGTCGTCATAATAGACACCCACGCCCAGGTTGATCTTGGCCGGGTTGGTGTCTGCATTGAAGGCCTCGGTGATGCCGAGGATCGGGTCGCGCGGAGCCATCTCGATGGCGCTGAAAACGGAAGAAGTCGTCATGATAAGATTGAAGTCAATTGGAAGCGTTTCGCTGCAGAAGGGCATGCACCCGAACAAAATCCGGTCTTGCACGCCAACAATCGCATATTCTATCAAAAGTTAAGGTCCCACCACTATGCAAGATTTGCATGGATCCGCAGCATCAGCGGCCACCGTCGTTACGTTTCCCGACTCCCCGTACAAACTGCACCAGCCCTTCCCGCCCGCCGGCGACCAGCCGACGGCCATCGATGGCCTGGTGGAAGGCATCGAGGATGGTTTGTCGTTCCAGACCTTGCTGGGGGTAACGGGCTCCGGCAAGACGTACACCATGGCCAACGTCATCGCGCGCAGCGGACGGCCGGCCATCGTGTTCGCACCGAACAAGACGCTGGCGGCCCAGCTGTACAGCGAGTTCAGGGAATTCTTCCCTGAAAACGCGGTGGAATACTTCGTTTCCTATTATGACTACTATCAGCCGGAAGCGTATGTGCCCCAGCGCGACTTGTTCATCGAGAAAGATTCCTCGATCAACGAGCACATCGAGCAGATGCGGCTGTCGTGCACCAAGTCGCTGATGGAGCGGCGCGACGTGGTGATCGTCGCCACCGTGTCGGCGATTTACGGTATCGGTAATCCCAACGAATACCACCAGATGATCCTGACGCTGCGCCAGAAGGACAAGGTGTCGCAGCGTGACGTGATTGCGCGCCTGATCCAGATGCAATACACGCGCAATGAAATGGACTTCGGCCGCGGCACGTTCCGCGTGCGCGGCGACACCATCGACATCTTCCCGGCCGAACACGCGGACCTGGCGGTGCGGCTCGACATGTTCGACGACGAAATCGACAGCATCCAGCTGTTCGACCCGCTGACGGGCCGGGTGAAAACCAAGATTCCCCGCTTCACCGTGTATCCGGGTTCGCATTACGTGACGCCCCGCTCCACCGTGCTGCGCGCAATTGAAACCATCAAGGAAGAATTGCGCGACCGGCTGGAGTTCTTCCGCCGCGAAAACAAGTTGCTGGAAGAACAGCGGCTGGAACAGCGCACCCGCTTCGACCTGGAAATGATGGCGGAAATCGGCTTTACCAAAGGCATCGAAAACTATTCGCGCCACTTATCCGGCGCGAAAGCGGGCGAACCGCCGCCGACCCTGGTCGATTACCTGCCGAAAGACGCGCTGATGTTCCTCGACGAATCGCACGTGCTGATCGGCCAGTTGTCGGCCATGTATAACGGCGACCGTTCCCGCAAGACCAACCTGGTCGATTACGGTTTCCGTTTGCCGTCCGCGCTGGACAACCGCCCGCTGAAGTTCGAGGAATTCGAAGCCAAGATGCGGCAAACGATTTTCGTCTCCGCCACCCCGGCGGAGTATGAAAAGCAGCATGCGGACAATGTGGTGGAACAGGTGGTGCGTCCGACCGGCCTGGTCGACCCGCAAGTGATCGTGCGCCCGGCCCGCACACAGGTCGATGACCTGATGTCGGAAATCCAGGACCGCGTCGCGAAGAATGAGCGGACGCTGGTCACCACCTTGACCAAGCGCATGGCGGAACAGCTGACGGAATATTTATCCGATCACGGCATCAAGGTGCGCTACCTGCACTCGGATATTGAAACCGTGGAACGGGTGGAAATCCTGCGCGACTTGCGCATCGGCACCTTCGACGTGGTGGTCGGCATTAACTTGCTGCGCGAAGGCCTGGATTTGCCGGAAGTGTCGCTGGTGGCGATTCTCGATGCGGACAAGGAAGGCTTCCTGCGTTCCGAGCGTTCGCTGATCCAGACCATCGGCCGCGCGGCGCGTAACCTGAACGGCGTGGCGCTGCTGTATGCGGACCGCATCACGGACTCGATGGAACGCGCGATTGGCGAGACGGAACGCCGCCGCGCCAAGCAGATCGCGTTCAATGCGGCGAACGGCATCACGCCGCGCGGCGTGCACAAGGTCATCAAGGACATGATCGACGGCGTGTACAGCCCGCAGGATGCGCGCGGCGACCTGGCCGTGGCGGAAACCGCGGCCAAGTACGAAGCCATGAGCGAGAAGCAGATCAGCAAGGAAATCAAGCGCCTGGAAAAGCTGATGCTCGACCACGCGAAGAACCTGGAGTTCGAGAAGGCCGCGCAGGTACGCGACCAGCTGCACAAGCTCAAGGAGCAGTTGTTCGGGGCGCCGGGCGCCGATGTGATTTCTTAAATTGTTGCGTTTCGGATAATATTTTGGGGTGGGAGTATTTTTGATTTCAAATAATCAACTATACTGAAGCGCTCGTACACTTGCGCCCTGCCCTGAAATGCCTTCTTTCTTTTGCCGGTTCCGCCCCGGACGTGGACTGATCCATCTGGGCGCGGCGGCCATCTTCGGCCTGACCTGCATGCCGGCGTTGCCGGCTGCGGCGCCCGCCGCCGGGCCATCGGTGCCGCCGCTGGCCCGCTGGGCGCAATTGGCGCTGCCGTTGTTCCAGCATATTTTGCCGCAAGCCGGCATGCCCAATCCTCTCGTCATGGCGCTGGCCCAGGATCGCGAGGGCTATATGTGGGTCGGCACCCAGGGCGGCCTGGGGCGCTGGGACGGCTACCGTTTCCGCAACTACCTCAATACCCCCGGCGACGTCCATTCGCTGCCGGACAACCCCATCAACGCCCTCCATGCCGACCCCGCCGGCCATTTATGGGTAGGCACGAGCAGCGGCGGTCTCGCGCGTTATGACCGTGAGCACGACCACTTTGTCAGTTTTCGCGCAGGCGCCGCAGGGCTGTCCGCCGACTGGGTCACGTCCCTGGCCGACGATGGCGAGGGTGGACTGTGGGTCGGCACCAATGGCGGGTTGGACCGTCTTCCCGCCAAAGCCGAGCCTGGCGGCGCGGTCGCCCACTATCGGCAATCGGATGGATTACCGTCCGACGGCGTGCGCGCGCTGCACCGCGACGCAGCCGGTATCGTCTGGGTCGGCACGACCAATGGCCTGGCCCGCTGGGATGCGCAAGGCAAACGCTTCACCACGGTCGCACTCCGCAGCACCAACGCCAGCGCCAACGGCGAAGCCATCACCGTGTCGAGCCTGTTTTGCGCCAGCGACGGACGGCTCTGGATCGGCACCCATGCGCATGGCGCCATGGTGCTGGATCCCCAAACCGGCGCCATCAAAACCATCCCGGCGCCGCGCAATATTCCTGCCATCGGAGAATCCCGTCCCGGCGAAATATGGCTCAGCAGCTACGCCGATGGTTTGATTGCAGTCGACGCCGCCACGCTGCGCACGCACACCATCCGCCACGATCCCTACTCGCAGGACAGCCTGATCAACAATAATGTGCGCGCCATGCTGCGAGATAGCGCCGGCGTACTCTGGCTCGCCACCGACAGCGGCATCAGCCGCCAGTATTCCGGCTGGGCGACCGCCTCCGTGGGGCAAAGCCAGCGCATTCCCGCACTGGAAGTGTTGTCCGTCATGACCCGCGCCAGCGGAGAAGTCTGGCTGGGAACGCTGAGCGGCGGCATCCATATCCTGGAGCCGCAAAACGGAAAAATCACCAGCTTGCTCAGCGGACCTGCCGGGGCGGCGGCCGCCCTGCCCGAGGCCGGCGTGACCAGCATGGTTCCGCTTGCCAATGGCGACATCGCGGTGGGCACCACGTCAGGCCTGTACCGCACGGACAGCAAAGGCAAGGCGGCGGTGCCTGTCCCGGTGCCAGGCCTGAACTCCAGGGAAGATATCCGGGTACTGAACCTGATCGGCGAGACACTGTGGGTCGGCACCAAGAACAATGGCTTGCATGCCGTTTCCCTCCCCCTGGCCAATGCCAAATCGGTGCGCATACCGGGCCTGGCCAGTTCCTACGTTACCGTCGTCATGAATGGCATGGGCAACGCATTGTGGGCGGGGACAAATAACGGTTTGCATCGCATCGATACCGGCACCGGTGCGGTGGTGGAGACCATCCAGGATTTGGCCAATGGCTGGGTAACGGCGCTGGCGCTGGATGGCCAGGGACGGCTGTGGATCGGCAGCTTCGGCGGCATCGACATCCTGCTGGGCCGGTCGCCCGATGGCAAGCCGCGCTTCCACCGGCTGGGCACGGCCCAGGGTCTACCCAACCTCAACATCAGCAAACTGCTGCCCGACCGCCAGGGGTATATGTGGGCCAGCACCGATGACGGCATCGTCCGCATCGATCCGGCCACCTTCGCCATCGAAGCGCTCAAGCGTGCCGACGGCGTCGCGTATCCGGGCTACTGGAACAATTCGGGTGCGGTCACGCCGGAAGGCGAACTGCTGTTTGGCGGTACCGCCGGCTTGACGGTCATCGCGCCGGAACGCTTGCAGCCATGGCGCCAGCGTCCGCCCGTGGTGGCGACCGATGTACGGGTGGGCGGCAAGCGGGTGCCGCTGCCGGAGAATGCGCCGCTGACCGTCACGCAAGGCGCCAACAGCTTTGCCGTCGAATTCTCGGCGCTCGACTTCAGCGCGCCGGAACTGAACCGTTACGCCTACCGCCTGGACGGTTTCGACAACGACTGGATCGTCACGGACGCCAGCCGCCGCCTGGCTTCCTACACCAACCTGGCGCCGGGTCACTACACCTTGCGCGTGCGGGGCAGCAACCGCGCCGGGATCTGGACCGAACAGACGCTGGCCATCGAAGTCGACGTCTTGCCGGCCTGGTACCAGACCTGGTGGTTCCGCAGCGTCATGGCGCTGCTGGTCGGCGGCACGCTGTATGCCGCCTACCGGTGGCGCATGCGCCAGGTGGCCGCGCAGCACGAGGCATTCGAAACGGAAATCGCCGCCCGCACGGCGGAGGTGGTGCAGCAAAAAGAAGAGGCCGATGAGCGCAGCGCCGAACTGGCCACCGTCAACCAGGTGGCGCAGCAATTGGCCAGCAAACTGGACTTCGATGGCTTGATCGCGGCGGTGGGCAATCAGGTGCGCGACGTCTTCAATGCCGACATTGCCTATGTCGCCCTGCTCGACCGCGCCAGCGGCTGGATCCACTTTCCCTACGTGCATGCCGAGGATGACACACCGTTGCGCTACGGCGAAGGCGTGACCAGCGCCATCATCGCCAGCGAACAAAGCCTGCTGGTGGCCGGCAATGGCGAAGCGCGCCGCAGCGGTCCCGGCGCCGCCATGGTGGGACGCGAAGTGTGCTCTTACCTCGGCGTCCCCATCATGGCCGCCGGCGTTGCCCAGGGTGTCGTGTCAGTGCAAAGCATCCACCACGATCGCGCCTATCACGCCAACGACCAGCGCTTGCTGGAAACCATCGCCGCCCACATCGGCGTGGCGCTGCAAAATGCCTTGCTGTTCAAGGAAGCGCAAGCGGCGCGCGGCAAGGCCGAGGAAGCAACCCAGGCCAAATCCATGTTCCTGGCCAATATGAGCCATGAAATCCGCACGCCGATGAATGCGGTGATCGGCTTGTCGCACCTGGCGCTGGACACGGATCTGTCGCCCAGGCAGCGCGACTACGTGCAAAAAATTCATAACGCCGGCAATTCCCTGCTGGGTATCATCAACGACATCCTCGACTCGTCAAAAATCGAAGCCGGCAAGCTCGATATCAACCTGGCCGACTTTGACCTGGATGACGCGCTGGCCCATGTGGCCGCCATCACCGGCGGGCGCGCCGTCGACAAGGGGCTGGCCTGCCATGTTGACGTGCCCGCTGACGTTCCGCGCAGCTTGCACGGCGATGCGCTGCGGCTGGGACAAGTCTTGATCAACCTGCTCAACAACGCGATCAAGTTCACCGCCCAGGGCGAAGTCGCGCTGGCCATCCGCGTGCTCGAATCGAACCCGGATCAGCACCGTACCCGGCTGGAATTCACAGTGCGCGACACCGGCATCGGCATGACGGCGGAACAGCTGGGCAAACTGTTCCAGGCGTTCACGCAGGCCGATGGCTCCACCACGCGCAAGTTCGGCGGCACAGGCCTGGGATTGAGCATCTCGAAAAACCTGGTCGACCTGATGGGCGGCACGATCCGCGCCGAAAGCACGCCTGGTGTGGGCAGCGTTTTTGTGTTCGACCTGTGGTTCGGCACTGCGCGGCAGGCGCCGCAAGCGGCGGCATCCCGCCGCGCCGCGCAGCATCACGCCGCGGGATACATTCCCCGTTTCGAGGGTGCCCGCGTATTACTGGCCGAAGACAACGGCATCAATCAGCAAATCGCCATTGAATTGCTGACCCGCTGCAACATCGAAGTCGACGTGGCGGCCAATGGACGGTTGGCGCTGGACTGTCTGCAAGCACACGCTCCCGATCACTACCAGCTGGTCTTCATGGATTTGCAAATGCCGGAAATGGATGGCCACGCCGCCACCAGGCGCATTCGCGCCGATGCCAGTTATGCCACCCTGCCGGTGATCGCCATGACGGCCAGCGCCATGTATGAAGAGCGTCAGCGCTGCAAGGAGGAAGGGTTTAACGACCATATCAGCAAGCCGCTGATCCCGGCCGATCTCTACCGCATGCTGGCGCAGCACCTGTCCGCTTTCCTGCACGCGGACCAGCCGCTGCCGGATGGCGCCGGCCATGCACCAGTCTTGCCGACAGCACTGCCGGGCATCGACCTGGTCCGCGCGCGGGCCAGTGTCAACGGCAACGAAGCCTTGCTGTCCAAGCTGCTGCGCAGTTTCGCCGAAGGCCAGCGCGACATGGCAGACCGCATCGAAACGGCGCTGCGGCAGCAGGATTACACCAGCGCGTTACGCCACGCCCATACCTTGCGCGGCCTGGCCGGCAGCATGGGCGCACTGCGGACACAAGAGCTGGCAGACGAGATTGAAACCGCGATGCAAAGCCCGGCGACGCTGGCGACAGTGGCGGAATACCTGGACGGGCTGCGCTGGGAACTGGCCAGGGTGTGCGACGGCATCGCCGCAGGGCTCCCGGCGGCAGCCAGGGCAAACAGCCCTGGCCGCCCTCACCGGGCCTGGCAAGCCGACCTGCAAGAACTGGCAGCGCTGCTGCGGGGCATGGATGGCGGCGCCATCGATTGCTTTGCCAGCCACAGCGATGAATTCACGGCGAGCTTTGGCGTGGACGACACCCGGACGATACAACGCTTCCTGGACAAGTATGACTTCGACGGCGCGTATGCCGCCCTGTCATCGGTTGCCGGCAAATATGCGCTGGATTTATCACGGGAATAGTCGACTAAAAACCAACAGTAATATTCTGTCGTAAACAAATAAGGTTAAGATAGCAACGCTTGCCTTGGCCCCGATCCCGCCATTTTTGTTCGCCTCCCCATCCCCGCGGCTGATGTTTTTTACTTCCCGTGAAAGCACACCATGAACGATGAAGCGATGCAGCATTTGCACATCATTAAAGCGAATACCTTCCTTCGGATAGTCCTGTGGCTGATGTTGGTGCTCTCGCTGTGCCTTGCCCAATGGCATCAGACGTGGAGCGCCGTACTGTGGGTAGGTCTCCCCTGTGCACTGATCCCCACCATATTGATGGCCCGGTTGCCGCACGCACTGGTCACACGACTGTGCGTCAGCGCGTCCCTGATGGTCTTTTGCGCGCTCAATATCTTCCAGGCCCGGGGCATGACGGAAACCCATTTCGGCGTCTTCGTCATGCTGTCGCTGCTACTGTTTTACCAGGACTGGCGAGTCATCGTTATGGGCGGCGCCGTGATTGCCGTGCACCATCTGTCCTTCAACTTCCTGCAGCAGGCGGGGTATGGCGACATCTGCTTCACCGACCCCGGCATCGGCATCACGCTGGTGCATGCCGTGTACGTGGTGGTGGAGTGCGCGGCGCTGTCCTACCTGGCGATGTTGCTGCGCAATGAAAGCGTCGCCGCCAACTTGAGCCAGTGGCGCTTGCAAAGCAACGCCAACCATCTGGGCACGATCGTTGACCAGTCGCAGCAGGGGATCAACGCCATCAACGCCGCCTCGATTGAGATCGCCAACGGCAATGCCGACCTGTCGGCGCGTACGGAATCGCAGGCAGCCAGCCTGGAAAAGACCATCAGTACGATGGAAGACCTGACGGCCACCGTGCAGCAAAATTCCGAGCGCTCGCGCGACGCCAATCAACTGGTGACGTCGGCATCGGCCATTGCCGGCAGCGGCGGACAAATGGTGTCGGAAGTGGTCAGCACCATGGGCTCGATCCGCGAAAGTTCACGCCGCATTGTCGACATCATCGGTGTCATCGACGGCATTGCATTCCAGACCAATATCCTGGCGCTGAATGCCGCGGTGGAAGCGGCGCGGGCCGGCGAACAGGGACGCGGCTTTGCCGTCGTGGCCAGCGAGGTGCGTTCACTGGCGCAGCGCAGTGCCACGGCAGCCAAGGAAATCAAGGATTTGATCAAGGATTCCGTCGATAAAATCGAAACGGGCGGGAAGCTGGTCGATGCGACCGGCGCGACCATGGCGCAGTTGGTGACATCCGTGCATCAGGCTGCCGTCATCATGAGCGAGATGCACGAAGCCAGCCAGTTGCAAAGCACGGGCATCGCGCAAGTGAATCTGGCGATCCGCTCGATGGATGAAACCACGCAGCAAAATGCCGCGCTGGTGGAGGAAGTGGCTGCAGCGGCGGAAACCATGCGGGAATATACGGCGCAACTGGTGACATTGCTGGCGTCGCTGCCGCAAGACACGCATGGGCAGCCTGCGAGGAAGACCGCCACGCAGCATCTGAGCCTTGCAAATTGACCTGTAGGGCTGATTCGCGGGCACAGTGCTGCGTTCATCCCGCCTTATGGATTCTTGATCAAGTCCAGCGCGTCATATGCATAGCCGGGGCTCAGATACAACGTGCCCGAACTGCCGCTGGCGGGCGCCAGGGTCAGGATGTTCTGGCCCACCACCAGCTGTTCCACGGGAATGGTGTACGAGAACATCGCGTTATTGCCACGGTACGTGCCCACCGTCAGGCTGCGGCTATTGGGCTGCGATGACGCCGCCGGCACGGTCGACGTCCAGCCATTGACCGTCACCTGCGGCCGCGCGCTGGCGTACGCCGCCGTGATGCCGACCCGCAGCGTATAGGTGGAAGTGGCCGACAGCTGCGACTTGGCGAGATTGAAGCGCACGGTCATGCTGCCATTCACGTTCTTCCATTGGTAGGCGGGGAACCCGGTTGATGGCGTCGACGTGCCGACGATGTAGTCGGCCGGCGTCCAGTACGCCATGCGCACGTCGGACGGATGCATGGCGTTGACTTTGTCGCCGTTGAGGAATTCCTTCGGCGTGCCATCCCAGTTCCCGATGCGCCACAGCGCGGTTTCCGCGGACGGATCGTTGGCAATCGTGATGGTATTCAAGGTTTGCGTGCCGCCCGCGCTGACGGTCACGTTGCGCGTATCGACCGCCAGCTCGTTCTTGTAGATCGTCATCGTGTACGTGCCGGGCAACATGCCGGTCTTGTTGATGCTGCCGGTCGACGCATTGGCGCTGGCCCAGTATTGCGCGGTGCTGTTGGCGAAGCCCACCGTGTACGGGTAATTCGTGTCGCGGCCATTGATCCCCACCAGCGCGACGCCACCCCGCCCTGCCGCCCCGACATAACCGGTCAACCCCAGGTTGGCGACCCAGTCCATGTTCGGCATGGCCGGCGTCGCGCCGTTCGTGAACACCAGCGCATACGGGCCATGGAAGCCCATGCGGAACGCTTCCGTCTGTTCGTGGCCGGAATTCAGGTAGTTGTACAGTTCCGTGTCGCCATCGTTGGTGGTGCTGGCGCTCTGGTTCTGGATGTCGCGGTAGAACGGACCGCCGGAACTGCCTTCGCGGTTATCGAACGCCATGTACACGCCGACGTTGCTGCCGGTGATGCCGCGCAGGCCGTATTCGATGGAACGCTGGTTGCCGTAATACTTGGAGCGGGTTTCGCCATTGGCCAGGCCGAACACGTCGGAGCTTTCTATCGCGCCCGTGGTGTTGGACAGGTTCGATTCCTGCGGCACATTGGTCAGCACGGCCGCCTTCATGCGCGTGATCCAGCGGAATTCACCCACAGACGGTTCGGCCGTGATGTAGGTACCCATCACGATATTGTTTTCGTTGCGGCGCGCCAGGTAGTAATGGGTGCAGGAGCCCGTCTGCACGGTGACCTTGATGGTGTCGGTATCGACTTGCTGCGCATCGACGGCAACGTCGGTGATGCCGGTGTACAGGCCACTGAAACCGCTGGCGATATGGCTGCCCTTGGTCTGGCCCTGCAGTTCGACGCCGTTGTAATTAAGGCTGGAAATGTCGCCGATGCCGGCGCGGCTGATTTTCACGCGCTGGACTTTGAACACCAGGCCGGCGCCGGTGTCGATGGTGTAGTCGTTGGCGGTGGAAGTCAGGCCGAACGCGGCCTGGACGTTGAGGGATAAGGCGGACAATACGAGGCCGGCTGCGGCCAGGGTTTTCTTGTGCATCGCGTCTCCATTGGTATAGTTGGTATGACCGCTATTCGGGCGGCAAACCAGCTTAGATGGGAAGCGTTTGGCGTTGGACTCGACTTGGTGATTATTGCAATGCCGGGTTCTGGAACTCGATGCGGTTGTTGGCGTAGGCCCGCTTGCTGTGGTGGCCGAACACGCGCAGGTTTTCCTTGTTGTCCGCATTCGATTGCGCGCGCTTCAGGCGGCGCATCAGAGCCGGATCGTCGTTCGGCGTGTCCGTGGCGCTGAAGACATCGCGCCGGACACTTCCCCTGGCATCCGCGCCCCGTGAAATCATTGTCAGCGTGCGGCTGGCCGGATCGAAGTACAACCGCATCGCATCGGTATTCATGTCTTGCAGGTAGACGCCGCCGTCATGCCATTGCGCGTACCAGTGGTTGTCGCAGGCAGCCTTCGGTGCACGGTTCCATTCGCAGGCCATCAGGATCAGCACGTGCTCGTCATCCAGCGTCTTGATGGCGATACGGCCCTTGGTGTAGTTCCACGTGCTGACGGGCGCCGTGGTGGACGACGCCAACGTATATTCCCCTTCGAGCTGCCGCAGCGGCGCCTGGGCCGCAACGGCTGAGCAAAAACCCAGCGCGGCCACTGCCGCGAATGTGCACGTGTATCTGGTCATGGAGGACTTGCCGATGGACAAAGACCTGCACGATTTTAAGCGTTTTATGGAAGAACGTTCGCGCGCTTCCACGGCGTTTGTGAACGGTGACATCGGGCCACTGGCGGCGCTATCCGCCACCTCTTCACCCGCGACGTTTTTTAGCCCGAACGGCGGCGTGGTGCAAGGCGCCGAGGACGTCAACGCCGCCAACACCAAAGGGGCCAAGGCCTTTGCATCGGGCGAAAGCACGTTCACGGTGCTGCACATGGCGGCCGGTGGCGACGTGGCTTTCTGGAGCGGCTTGCAGCATGCAAAGGTCAGGTTTGCCGGCAAGCCGGATGACGTGACGATGGCGTTGCGCGTGACGGAGGCGTTCCGCCGGGAGGATGGGTGGTGGCTGCTGGTGCATCGGCACGCGGATCCGTTGGTCGAGGAGGCTAGGCCGCATTAGCCGCCAGCCAGCCCTGCTGCCAGCCGGTCCTGCAAATCCCCGCCTACCCGCTTGAATCCCAGCAGACGTGCAGCTGACCTGATCAGTTCTGCGTCTGCACCACCCGCATTATCCGTCCTGGCTATTGCAAGTGCAGCACGGATTTCAAGCATTGAGATATTGGCTGCTTTTACTGTGGCACCGGTTTCTTCAGCCCTGTCCCGTACCGGGACAGCCTCCAGTTGTACTTTTGTGAACCAGAAATCGCCATCCGACAGCACGTCTTCCTCCAAGGCTTGCGCCATTTCGAACGCAGCTTTTGTAGCGCTGACAATTCGTACACCGGCCTTCTCTTTACCAAAAGAAGACGCTACACGACGCGCGGCCTCCTCGTAATGAATAGGCCCTTCCTCACGCACAATACGAATGACAAGCCCAGCCAATCGATTCGTCGGGATTTCATGCGGCTCGTAAGGCCCCATCGCGACAACGCAACGCTTGTAAGGCGGCATTTGTTTGGCAGCTATTTCCGGCAATACCGGTATCGAGGAAACTGATGGCACAATCAGTTCAAGGGGAGTTGAATCAGCACTCGCTGCATTGGCGCCTTTTATGGCTATAGCAGCCTCGGAGGCTGCTTTTGCTTCATCAAGCGCACGCCGCAAACGCTCAATCTCTGCTTTACGGTTGTAGAACCAGTCAGTGCTCCAGATACGGTGAAAGCGCCAGCCCAAATGTTCCAAGACATCCTGGCGCAAGCGGTCGCGCTCCCGCGCCCATAGTGCGCTGTGATAAGTCGCTCCATCACATTCCACTGCAAGCAAATAGCTTCCCGGCCGGTCCGCATGACGAACACCCAAGTCGATACGAAATCCACTAGCTCCGACTTGCGCATCTGGTAAATAACCCAGGCTCTCGACAACATTCGCCACATCCTCTTCAAATGGCGATTCAGGGCCCCCTCCGCCAGCATAGGCGCCCGCCAGCGCCGCACCGCTGGCATAGTCCAGGTAATGCTTCAGAATCCGCACGCCGTCACGGGAGGTTCGGCTTGGATCAATGTCAGCCGGGTCAAATGAAGCAAAGACTTCGCAGCGCAAGCGCGCGCGCGTAAACAAGACATTCAGCCTGCGCTCACCGCCCTCGCCGTTAACCGGCCCAAAACTCATGCTGGTAAGACGTCCGCCTGCAATCACCGGTCCGTAGCAAACGCTCACAAGGATGACATCCCGCTCATCCCCTTGAACGTTTTCGATGTTCTTTACAAACACGCTTTCAGCACACCCATCGCGCAGGAAATCGTCCAGAACTCGATCGCTGCGGCGATGCAATTCCAGCAATTCTGAAATCAGATTACGCTGCGCCGATGAAAACGTTACGATACCCAGCGAAGTATCCGGGGAATTGCGCGCATGTTCCGCCACCCGGCGAACGATAGCTTCGCCTTCCAGCCGATTATCCCGCTTGCCCCCCTTATCGTAGACACCATCGACACGCGTAAACTTCAAGCCGAAAGCGGGATCGCTTTGTAATGGTGATGGTGGAAGAATCAGCTTGTCACCATAAAATTCGCGGTTGGAAACGTGAATCAGCGATGGATCACGAGAACGATAGTGCCACTGCAGCATGCGGGAATTCAGGCCACGGGCTTCGCATAGGCTGAGAATGCTTTCCATGGCCCCAACCTTCGCCGCACTGCCCAGCAACTCGTCGGTATTGTCTTCATCCGCCGCTTCGTCCACCTCATCGCTTAGCAGGCGGTCAAAGAACGATGATGGCGGCAATTGTTTCTGGTCCCCTACCACCACGATTTGCGCTGCCCGCGTAATGGCGCCCAACGCTTCCTCCGGGCGAACCTGCGATGCCTCATCTATCACCAACAAATCAAATGTCAACGCACCCGGCGGCAGGTACTGCGCCACCGAAATTGGACTCATCAGCATTACAGGCTTGATACGCTGCAGGGCGGTACCGGCAGTGGCGAACAGCTTGCGTAACGCAATATGACCCCGCTTCTTGCCTATTTCTCCGCGGATCACTTTCATCTCGCCCATTGCCCCCTGTGGCACTTGTGCCAAATGCCCTGCCACGATACTGGTGACGTTGTTCTTCAGGTGCGCGCGCTCATACGCAACAAATTCGGAAACGTTTCGATGACGATCCTGCAGAACAATCTCGCGCAGCAGTGGCGATGCTTCCCGGGCCATATTCCAAAGCGCCTCTGCCCGGGCGTAGCGAACCTCATTTGCAGCATCCGAAGCTAACAGCGTACCAGCCCGCATCTTCATACCAATATCGGGAATACCGGCTTTATCGATCTTCAAAGCCTGTGCTTGCAACGCCACCCAGCCTGGATAGCGCTCCATCGATGCCGACATGCCCCGCATCCACGAGGCGATCAAGCGGAATTCGCGGTGAGCCGCGAATACCTTTTCGCTTGGCCGCAACATCACCACAACTTCATCGATTGCAGCGAGTGCATGCGGCTGCAGTTTTTCAATACGTACCAGCAATTCCAAAAGGTGTTCTCGCTGGCTTGCCAATGCAAGCAACTGCACTGGCCCGCACGGTATCGGAGTATGTTGAGCTTGTTCGCACCAGACAAGCACAGCCCGCAAGCGCATGAAATCTGTCATCTCTCCGCGCCACTCCGAGCCCAACGATTGCGCACAATAGGCATCATCGGTCTTCCAGCGTGCCTTCAGTGCATGAATACCTAGCAAGCTATCCAGCAACGCCAGTCTTTCCGCCGCGGTCTTTGGCAATGCGCCTCGCAACATCCCTGCCAATTGACGCGAAGCACCACGATATGCGCCAAACCATCGGGCAAAAAACGATTGCGCCCCTTCCGCCAGGGCGCCTCGCAATGCGAGTGGCGATGTCTCGAACGCTGAGTCAACAAACAACGCACGGGCCGCATCACGTTCGGTACGCCATGCAACACCAGCTTCCACAATCTGCCGCAATCGCCCGATATCCTGCAAAGATTGTACCTGTAAGGCAAGCTCCGTTTCGTCCGCAGGCAAACCGCACAATGCCGTCAGCGTTTCCGCCAGCGTCCGGCCATTGGCTGCGGTCAGGGGAAAGTCGACTCCAAGTACTCCAGCCGCTTCGGACAGCGCTGCACTGTAGTCTTCAATGCGTTGAATTGCGCTATCCAGCAATCGCGTCAGCCGGGACAGGTCGGTCGGCTGCAAATCAAGGTTCCCGATGCCCACAAACGGATGTGCGTCCGGATGTCCTTCCGTGGACAGCAACTCACCGTACTTGTTCAGCACGTCGATCAGCGCATTTACTTGCCCGGACGCCATCCCTGTGAGGCTCTTGTCACCAATGCTGGGGGCGGGCACTTGCCGCCCAATCAGCAGCGACTGCGTTCCCATGACACTGAACGGCGTTTCCCCGCTTACACCTATCGGCCGATGCAATTGCTGGATCGCGAGATTCAACCTGTCCCGCGCCTGGGTTAGCTCGGTGGGTGCGCCAGGCATTGCGGGTGTAGCAGACGATGATTTGGCGATGGTGTGTGCCAACTCGGCAAGCACAGCCTTCTTATTTGCTGTACGGGAATGCAGTTCCAGGCAAATATCTTTCAAGCCCACTTTGACCAGCCGCTCATGCACAACGGACAATGCCGCCATTTTTTCGGCCACAAACAGTACGCGCCGTCCTTCCCTTACTGCTGCCGCAATGATATTGGTAATGGTCTGCGACTTACCTGTTCCCGGTGGTCCCTGCACTACGAGGTTACGTCCCTGCCGGACTTCTTCGATCACAATGGCCTGCGAAGCATCGGCATCAACCACATGAAAGATTTTTTCCGGTGGCAGCAAGTCATCCAAGCGATCTTCCGCGCGAATCAGTGGCGACTCGGATGCAAAGCCTTCATAAAGCAAACCCTGCGTAAGACCATGCTTTGTTAACGCCCCATCTGGCCACGCATCCGGCGACAGGTCACGGTACATGAGCAGCTTCGAGAACGAAAAGAAACCAAGCTGCATGCCGTCGTGCTCTATTTCCCAGTTGGCATGATGTGAGATCACCGACGCGATCTGGTCGAAATACGCAGCAGGAGTCCAGCCTTCATCAGTCTCGAGTTCGGGCAATGTCAGGCCGAAATCGTCTTTAAGACGCTGTTGCAAAGGAAGATTAGTGACCAGATCTTCGTCACGCAAACGCAGGTCATAAGTTGAAGTCCGCTGGTTGCGAACTAGTTGTACGGGCAACAGCACCAATGGCGCACTGCGGGGCATGGCGGATGCCTTATCCTCAAACCACGTGAGAAACCCAAGCGCCAGGTAAAGCACGTTGACGCCGGACTCCTCTTCTGCCGTCTGCGCTTCACGGGCAATTTTCAACAAGCGCTTTTGAAGCGCGTCCGGGCCCAGCCGGGTTTCCAATAAAGAGTCTGTATAACGCTCAGTATCAAATTCCTGCTCAGCGTTGCCAGCCAATCGAAGGTCATCTGGCTCTGTATCCTTGCCGATCGCAAGGAAACGCATAGCCTTCCCGCTGGAAAGAATTGCGTAAATATCGTCGGAACGTTCGTTGACGATATTAATGACGTTACCTCGAGTACTTTGTCGATTTACATGCACCAAGCGATTGCGAGTACCCGTCTCGACCAATCGTTTCCTTGCATCATCGAACAAACGTGCCAATGCCGGCTTGTCCTTGCCATGCGGCGGCTGTACAACGGCAGTATCACTCTGCCCATTCACTATTTCATCCATTCCGTTTGCCATTGCTAGCACCTTTCATCAAGTGCGCTGGCAGGCTTCAGGTATTGCAGCGCTGCGTAAATTATAAGAAACCTACAAAGCCAAAGAAAGGAAACACGTGAAATGAACGAATGCAAATATACAGGCTATGATTACGGCACCCAAGCCTCCGCAAGGACTTTCCGAAACACGTTGGATAAACCAGGCTCAACATTCTTTCGCTCAAAATGCGCAGGCGCGATTGAGTGCAAGCGATCCAGTTCCTTGACAATGAATTCCTGGATCGCAGGCACTTGCGGTGACAGACCCAATTCCGGACTGGCGCGCTTTTGTTCCAGCAGCGCATCGATGGCATTCAGCAATGGCCGGTCGCCATCGAGGGTTTCCAGCAGCTTGTGAAATTCGATCGGCGCCGGCGTGCCATACCGCTCGAGCCAGCGCACCGCAAGCAAGGGGCGCAGCACATAAAAGTACTTTTTCAATGGCACCAATTCCGTTTGCAAATATCCACGGAAATTCGTTTTTGCCATGCTGCGGTAATGGTAGATCCCGCTTTCAATGGAATACACATCGCGCATCAGCGCCCTGCTGTCGTCCGCAAATGCCCCCTGCTGCATATAGATGATCGGGGACTGTATCCATTCCATAAACGCGGGATTGGATTTCCAGAACAGCCGCAAAGCCTTGCGCAAATCCCAGCCATTGACATCCAGGTCGTCGACAATCGGATACTCAATGACGTCGCGCTTTTCCTCGAGACCAACCGACAAGTACCATTCCGGGCGATTCACATAAATAAAGCGGGCATCGTAATCGCTGTTGGGAGATGCAAATCCCCACGCGCGGCTGCCCGATTCGACGGCCAGCAGTATTTTGACATCATGGTCGCGCTCAGCTTTCGCCAAGCGCGCGAGCACTTCCGCTCGAACGTGTTCTTCAATCATTCGCTGCATTCTTCACATTACAGGGTCTTCACAAACTCGCGTATACCGCCCAGCAGCATCTCGATCGACATCGCCGCCAGGATCAAGCCCATCAGGCGCTCGAATGCCGTCATCACTTGCGGACCCAGCACTTTCTGCAAGCGCTCGGCGCCGAGGAACACGGCCAGCCAGACGATGACGACAGCGCCCAGTGCGGCCACGTGGATCACCACTTCGCCGGTACTTTCGCGGGAAAACAGCAGCACCGTGGCCAGCGCCGACGGGCCGGCCAGCGCCGGGATCGCCAGGGGCACAATGAATGGTTCGCCGCCTTCATTACGGCCCAGCACGCCATCCGGGTGCGGGAAAATCATGCGGATCGCGATCAGCAGCAGGATCACGCTGCCGGCGATGCGCAGCGACGCTTCCGACAGGCTCAGCGCCTTGAGAAAATGGCTGCCGAAGAACATGAACACCAGCAGCACCACGAACGCAATCAGGCATTCCCGCACGACGATTTTCGGACGACGCGCCGCCGGCACTGTGGCCAGCGCTGTGGCAAATAACGGCACGTTGCCGAACGGGTCGGTCACCAGCAGCAACAGGATGAAGGTCTGGAAGAAGTCTTGGGTCATGGAGGGTGGCTTTCAGCGAGTGATACAGTCTACACCACAGGCATGTCCCAGAGGAATCATTTGGCCATGACGAAAAAAAAGCGGGCCGCAGCCCGCTTCTTTCGACTATCCGCAACATTACTTCGCGGCTTCGCCCTTCTTGATCCACGCCGCCAGCTGGTGCGGGCGCAGGCCGTCGTAGTCTTCGAACGGCTGGTGAATCCATGGGTTGTGCGGCAATTCCTGCATCTGGTAATCCGGCTTGAAGGCGGACGAGCCTTTGGTCCAGATCACCGCGGTTTTCACTTCCGTCACGCCTTCGAAGTTGGCCTTGACGTGGTCGATCACCTTCATCAGGGTCACGCCGGAATCCGCCAGGTCGTCGACCAGCAGGATCTTGCCCGACAGCGGACCGCGGGTCATCGTCATGTACTTGGCGATGTCCAGGTCGCCCTGCACGGTGCCTTTGTCGGCGCGGTACGAGCTGGTCGACAAGATAGCCAGCGGTACATCGAAGATGCGCGAGAACACGTCGCCAGGGCGCACGCCGCCGCGCGCCAGGCACAGAACCATATCGAATTTCCAACCAGATTCATGCACCTTCAGAGCAAGGCGCTCGACCAGGCGGTTGTATTCGTCCCAGGACACCCACAGGTGCTTGTCGTCGGAGGGAGGGGTGCTCATTGTGTTTTCGGTCCTTATTCGTAAGGATGGCGCAGCACGATGGTTTCTTCGCGGTCCGGGCCGGTCGAAACCATGTCGACTGGTACGCCAACCAGTTCTTCGATGCGCTTGATGTAAGCGCGCGCGGTTGCAGGCAGCGCCGCCAGCGATTTGGCGCCAACGGTGCTCTCGGTCCAGCCTGGCATCTCTTCATAGATAGGCTGGCAGCGAGCTGCATCTTCTGCGCCCACCGGGAAGATGTCCACGGTGCGGCCGTCCAGCGTGTAGCCGGTGCAGATCTTGATGGTTTCCAGGCCGTCCATCACGTCCAGCTTGGTGATGCACATGCCGGATACGCCGTTGATTTGGACCGAGCGGCGCAGCAGCGCGGCGTCGAACCAGCCGCAGCGGCGGGCACGGCCCGTCACGGTGCCGAATTCATGGCCCACGGACGACAGGTGGTGGCCCACGCCGGCATCGGTCGGCAGTTCCGACGGGAACGGACCGGAACCCACGCGGGTGGTGTAAGCCTTGGTGATGCCCAGGATGTAGTGCAGCATGCCAGGACCCACGCCGGCGCCGGCGGCGGCATTGCCGGCCACGCAGTTCGACGACGTCACGAACGGATAGGTGCCGTGGTCGATGTCCAGCAGCGAACCTTGCGCGCCTTCGAACAGCAGGTTGCCGCCGGCCTTGAAGGCGGCGTGCAGTGCGGACGACACATCGGTCACCATCGGACGCAGGCGCGGCACATAGGCCAGCGCATCGTCCAGGGTCTTCTGGTAATCCACCTTCGGTGCTTTCAGATAGTTTTCCAGCACGTAGTTGTGGTAGTCCAGGTTTTCTTTCAGCTTCTCGGCGAAACGCTCGGCGTTCAGCAGGTCGGCCACGCGGATGGCGCGGCGCGCCACCTTGTCTTCGTAGGCCGGGCCGATGCCCTTGCCGGTGGTGCCGATCTTGGCGGCGCCACGGGCCGCTTCACGGGCCGCATCCAGTGCGGTGTGGTACGGCAGGATGACCGGGCACGCTTCGGAGATTTTCAGGCGGTTGGCCACTTCCACGCCGGCCGCTTCCAGCTTGTCGATTTCACGCAGCACGTCCGGCACGGACAGCACCACGCCGTTGCCGATGTAGCACGCCACGCCCGGGCGCATGATGCCCGACGGGATCAGTTGCAGCGCGGTTTTCACGCCACCGATCACCAAGGTATGGCCGGCATTGTGGCCGCCCTGGAAGCGCACCACGCCCGCGGCGTGATCGGTCAGCCAATCGACGATCTTGCCTTTACCTTCATCGCCCCATTGGGTGCCGATGACAACAACGTTCTTTGCCATATTTTTTTTCGACATCACATCAACCTAAGTTTTTAAGAATCCAGTTGCTACCACTATCGTCGAGCACCAGCGCGCGGTCGCACTCGAACTCGTCCTGTTCTTCGCTGTGACCCGGCAAGCTCTGGATCACCACTTCGCCGGACTTGCGCAGTTCGGCGATTTTTTCTTTCAATTCAGGCGCATTGCCCCATGGCGCGCGGATCGAATGCTTGCGTTCCGCGGTCGGCAGCAGGCGCGCCAGTTCGCGCAAGTCCATCGAGAAGCCGGTGGCGGGACGGGCCCGGCCAAACGCTTCCCCGACATGGTCATAACGGCCGCCGCGGGCAACCGCGTTCGGCAGTCCCGGCACGTACAGCGCAAACATCGCGCCGCTTTCGTACTGGTAGCCGCGCAAGTCGGCCAGGTCGATGGCGACTTCGGCACGGCCAATGGCGGAGCCGGCCAGCGCGGCCAGTTCGGCCAGCGCCTTGGCAACGCCAGGCACGTCCGGCAACACTTCACGTGCACGCTTGAGCACGTCAACGTCGCCGTACAGGTTCGGCAGCGCGCGCAATGCATCGCGCACCACCGGGGAATAATTGGCTGTCAACACTTCCAGGCCCGGCACATCCTTGCCACGCAGCAAAGCGGACAGCGCCGCTTCGTCTTTCGACGCTTGCGGGCATTCGGCGATGATGGCGCGCAGCACGCCCACGTGCGACAAGTCCAGCCGCACGTCGGTGAAATTGGCCAGCGCCAGCGACGCCAATGCCAGTTCCTGGATTTCCGCATCCGCTTCCAGGCCGGCATGGCCATAGATTTCCGCGCCGATCTGCAGCGGCTCGCGGGTCGTATGCAGGCCCGACGGACGGGTATGCAGCACGCTGCCCGCATAGCACAGGCGCGTCACGGAATGACGGTTCAGCAAGTGCGCGTCGATGCGCGCCACCTGCGTCGTCATGTCGGCGCGCAGGCCCAGCATGCGGCCGGAAATCTGGTCGACCAGTTTAAAGGTACGCAGTTCAACGTCCTGGCCAGCGCCGGTCATCAGCGACTCGACGTACTCGAGCAGCGGCGGCATGACCAGTTCGTAGCCATAGCGACGGAAGTTGTCCAGCATCAGGCGGCGCAATTCTTCAATCTTGCGCGCTTCGGACGGCAATACGTCCGCAATATGTTCAGGCAATAGCCAATTCGGCATGGAAAAAACCGGAAACGGTGTTGTTGAGATATCGTTAATGATCGCGTTAATGATCGTCAGTGCGCCTGCTGGCGCCGCTCGGTGAACGAAGGACCGAACCGCATATTGTACGCGAAAAGTCCCCTTTTGAGAAATGCAAGCCGGAAAGGCAACGCCGCCCGGAGGCGGCGTTTGGTTGTGGCGGGTTCGGCGTTATTTACCGGCCGGACCGTTCCCCTTGAAATACTTGAAGAACTCCGAGTTCGGATCCACCACCAGCACATCGCTGCGGTTCTTGAACGAGCCGCGATATGCTTCCAGGCTGCGGTAGAACTTGTAGAACTCCGGATTGCGGCCGAAGGCTTCCGCATAAATCTGGCTGGCTTTCGCGTCGCCCTCGCCCTTCGCGCTTTCCGCTTCGCGGTATGCCTCGGCCAGGATCACGGTGCGTTGCTTGTCGGCATCGGCACGGATTTTCTCCGACTCGGCGGCGCCGGTCGAACGCAACTCGTTCGCCACCCGGGTACGCTCGGCCTTCATGCGCTCGTACACGGAATTGTTGATCTGCTCAACATAATCCACGCGTTTCAGGCGCACGTCGACAATGTCCACACCGATTTGCCTGGCTTCCTTGACAACCTTGGTACGGATCGCTTCCATCACGGCGCCGCGCTGGCCGGAAATCACTTCGCGCACGGTGCGCTTGGTGATTTCATCGTTCATCGCGGCCTTGACGATTTGCGACATGCGGTCGCGCGCCCGGCTCTCGTCGCCGCCAAAGCTGACGAAGTACAGCTTGGGCTCGGAAATGCGCCATTTAACAAAGGCATCGACCAGGATATTCATCTTTTCCGCCGTGATGAAGCGGTCGGCGTCCGGCGAATCGATGGTCATGATGCGCTTGTCCAGGTAAATCACGTTCTGGAACGGCGGCGGCAATTTGAAATGCAGGCCCGGCGAAGAAATCACTTCCTTCACGCTCCCCAGGGCAAACACGATGGCGTAGCGGCGCTGGTCGACCACGAACACGGTCGACGACAACAGCATCAGTGCGATAAAACCTGTGACCAGGATGGTAATCAAACGATTCATTAACGGCCCTCCCGATCACGCGATGCGTCACGCGAACGGCTGTCGCGCGCGCGCCCCGAAATTTCCACCTGCGGAATGCTTTCCGTCGGCGGCAACAGCACTGGCTGCGCCGGTTGCGACGTGGCGTTGGCTTTCGCCACATCCGCCGCCGCGGCCTGGGCAATCAGCTTGTCCATCGGCAGGTACAGCAAGTTGCTGCCATTGCGGGAATCCACCATCACCTTGCTGGTGGACGAGAAGATTTGCTGCATGGTGTCCAGGTACAGGCGGTCACGCGTGACGGCCGGCGCTTTCTGGTATTCCGTCAGCACGGATTTGAAGCGGGCCGCGTTACCTTCGGCCAGTTCCACCACCTGCGAACGGTACGCTTCCGCTTCCTGCGTCAGGCGCGATGCATAGCCGCGCGCTTTCGGAATCACGTCATTGGCGTAGGCCTGGCCTTCGTTTTTCAGGCGCTCGCGGTCCTGGCCCGCCTTGACGGCATCGTCAAACGCGGCCTGCACCTGCTCCGGTGGCTGCACACCCTGCATCGTCACGTTGGTGATCGTCGCGCCGACTTTATAGCTGTCGAGGATGGACTGCATCAGGCGCTGCGTGTCGTACGCGACTTTTTCGCGGCCTTCATACAGCACGAAGTCCATCTTGCTGCGGCCGACGGTTTCGCGAATCGCGGTTTCCGCCACCTGGCGCACGGTTTCCTGCGGATCCGTGTTGATGGTCAGCCACTGCACGGCGTCTTTCAGCTTGTACTGCACGGCAAACTGGATGTCGATGATGTTTTCATCGTCCGTCAGCATCAGCGATTCGCGCGCCTGCTTGTTGCGGATATTGCCGCGATAACCCACTTCCACCGTGCGCACTTGCGACAGGTTGACGATTTCATCGCTCTGGAATGGATACGGCCAGCGCCAGTTGAAACCCGGGCCCGTCGTGTGGCTGACCTGGCCGAACGTGAACACCACGCCGGTCTGGCCTTCCTGCACGATGAACGCGCCGCTGGCCAGCCAGATCAGGCCGGCCACGGCCGCCACCGCGCCCACGGTAATGCCGGCGCCGCGCATGTCATTGCCACCGCCGCCATTGCCACCGCCGCCGGAACCGCCATTGCGGTTGCGGTTGCCGAACATGCTGTTCAGGCGCTGGTTGAAATCGCGCCACAATTGATCGAGGTCGGGAGGACCGTCGGGCTTCTTGCCTTCTTGGGCCTGCTTGTTACCGTCCTTGTTATCCGAGCCCCAGCGGGGATCGTTCAAGTTCAGCTTCAAGCCTATTCTTTTTTTTAAGGAGGAAAAAGGCATACTAATGTGATCCGGCTTGGGTGAAAGTGGAATGGCTTTCCAGCTCATCCTCCTGGGAGGAATCGCCTTCGGCCTCCTCGTACAGATATGCCATGCCAGGCGCGGACTTGGCGGCTTCCGTGATGGCGCCGCGCAGCAAGTCCAGACCCACGCCCGTGCGGGCGCTGATGAAAACGCGGGAAATCTTATCATATTCATCCCGCTCGACCGTCGGCTCCAGGCCGGCCGCATCGATCTTGTTCCACACCAGGATTTGCGGGATGTGGTCGGCGCCGATTTCCTTCAGCACCAGGTTGACCTGCTCGATCTGCTCCATGCGCACCGGGCTGGCCGCGTCGACCACGTGCAGCAGCAAATCCGCATGGATGGTTTCTTCCAGCGTGGCGCGGAACGCGGCCACCAGCTGGTGCGGCAATTCGCGCACGAAGCCCACCGTGTCGGAGATCACCACGTTGCCGACTTCCTCGCCCATGTAGACGCGGCGCGACGTGGTGTCCAAAGTCGCGAACAACTGGTCCGCGACATAGACGCCGGCCTTGGTCATGGCATTGAACAGCGTGGACTTGCCGGCATTGGTATAGCCGACCAGCGACACGGAAAACGTGTGGCTGCGGCCACGGGAACGGCGCTGGGTTTCATGCTGCTTGCGCAGTTTCGCCAGCCGCGAGCGCAGCATTTTCACGCGCTCGCCAATCAGGCGGCGGTCGGTTTCCAGCTGGGTTTCACCCGGGCCGCGCAAACCGATACCACCCTTTTGCCGCTCCAGGTGAGTCCAGCCGCGGATCAGCCGGGTGGCCAGGTGCTGCAGCTGCGCCAGTTCCACCTGCAGCTTGCCCTCGTGGCTTTGCGCACGCTGCGCAAAGATATCGAGGATCAGGCTGGTGCGGTCCAGCACGCGGATGTTGAGGCGCTTTTCCAGGTTACGCTGCTGTGCGGGTGACAGCGCGTGGTTGAAGATGACGATTTCCAGCTTATGATCTTGCACGGCAAAACCGATTTCATCGGCTTTGCCGCTGCCGACGAAATAGGCGGCATCAGGGCTGGAACGTTTGCCTGTGATCGTGGTGACAGGCTCGACGCCGGCCGAGCGGGCAAGCAGCATCAATTCCTCGATGCTGGCGGCGAAATCGCCCTGACCGAAGTCTACACCGACTAGCGCTGCACGCATACGACGGCCAGGTTATGTTGGAGGGGTAAAGCCAGGCGCAATGCTTATTCCGAATCGTTATCGATGTTCAGATTCACGGCGCGGGCTGGGACCACGGTGGAAATCGCATGCTTGTACACCATCTGCGTGACGGTGTTACGCAGCAGTACGACGTATTGGTCGAAGGATTCGATATGGCCTTGCAATTTGATGCCATTGACCAGGTAGATCGAGACGGGAACGTGTTCCTTGCGCAGTGCATTCAGGAATGGGTCTTGTAACAGTTGCCCTTTATTGCTCATAACAGCTCCATTGATGTTGTTGTGTAAGATTTGGAGGCGACTTTCGTTATTTCAAGTGCCAAGCATTAATCCCTGCCTGGGGACCAATGCTGCCAAGCTACTGTAACCTTTTTTTGCGTTTTGTGCAGCGCACACAGCCGAAAAACCGGATTATTTCTCTCTGGTATCGAATGGGTTCTTGCCCGTGCGGAATTCAATGCGCAGCGGCGTCCCCACCAAGTTGAACGTATCGCGGAAATGCTTTTCCAGGTAGCGTTTGTACGGTTCCGCAATCGCATCCAAAGAGTTGCCGTGGATCACGATAATCGGTGGATTCATGCCGCCCTGGTGCGCATAGCGCATTTTCGGACGCAAGCCACCCTTGCGTTTCGGTTCCTGCTTCTCGATCGCTTCTTCCAGCGCACGGGTCAGCTTCGGCGTCGGCAGCTTGGCCATGGCGGCGGCATACGCCTGGTCCACGGATTTCATCAGCGGACCGATGCCCTGGGCGCGCAGCGCGGAAATGTAGTGCATCTTGGCGAAGCCGAGGAAGTTCAGCTTGCGGTCCAGGTCGATCTTGATTTCATCGCGGTCGTCCGACTGCAAGCCATCCCATTTATTCACGGCCACCACCAGTGCGCGGCCCGATTCCAGGATGAAGCCCGCAATGTGGGCATCCTGTTCGGAAATGTCTTGCTGGGCGTCCAGCATCAGGATCACGACGTTGGCTTCCGAGATCGATTGCAGCGTCTTGATCACCGAGAATTTCTCGATGGCTTCAAACACTTTGCCGCGGCGGCGGATACCGGCTGTATCGATCAGCGTGTATTGCTTGCCGTCCCGTTCAAACGGGATTTCAATCGAGTCGCGCGTGGTGCCCGGCATGTCGAACGCGATCACGCGTTCTTCGCCCAGCAGCGTGTTGATCAGGGTCGACTTGCCGACATTGGGACGGCCGACCAGCGCGATCTTCGCGCCCTTGTCTTCCGGCAGCAATTCTTCTTCATCGGCAGGACGCTGCTTGAACGCGATGTCCAGCGATTCGTTGACGAGGTCTTGCACGCCGTCGCCGTGCGCTGCGGAAATCACATACGGATCGCCCATGCCCAGCTCGTAGAAATCCGCCACCACGGACGTGTAGCGCATGCCTTCGGCCTTGTTCACCACCAGCATCACGGGGCGGTTGGACTTGCGCAGGAAGTCGACGATGGTTTTATCGTGCGGGGTCAGGCCCTGGCGGCCGTCGACGAGGAAAATCACCACGTCCGCTTCCGCCACCGCCTGCTTGGTCTGCAAGGCCATCTGGAACATGATGCCTTCCTTGGCGACGGGTTCGAAACCACCCGTATCGACCACCAGGAAAGGCCGTTCGCCAACGCGGCCCTCGCCATAGTGGCGATCGCGCGTCAGGCCAGGCATGTCCGCCACCAGCGCATCGCGCGAGCGGGTCAGACGGTTAAAAAGGGTCGATTTCCCGACATTGGGTCGACCTACAAGTGCAATTACCGGCTTCATTTTTATTCTTTACTCGGCCGCGATGGCGGCCACAGTCCCATTCTGGGTTTGGAAAATCAAATTCGAGCCAGCCACGACCGGTGTCGACCGGATGGCCGAACCGTCGGTGGCGACCCGACCTAACATGGCGCCGTCTTCACGCGACAGCAGATGGACATAACCTTCTAAATCGCCGACAGCAACGCTGCGGCCGAACGACGCGGGCGTCGACAGGCGGCGGTTGCCCAGCTTGTCATTCTTCCACGCGCTCTGGCCGCCTTCGCGGGCAAACGCGTTGACGGCGCCATTGGCGTCGGCCACGAACACGAAACGCTGGTCCACACCGACACCCACATCGGACGAGGCCGGCTTGTTCCAGCGCGCCGTACCGGCCGCCAGGTCGAAGCAGCCGACCTTGCCCTGGTACGTCACGGCGCAGATATCGTTTTCATAGACGAACGGCGTGCCGGACACGTCGGATACGCGCTCCAGTTCCGTCGCGCCGCGCGGCTCGGCCACCACCACTTCAAAGCGCGGCACACCCGTCGTCAGGGTCAGCGCCAGCAGCTTGCCGCCCGGCTGGCCGATGTACACGTTGCCGCCGGCAATCACGATGCCCGGCGCATTGCGCAGGGTCAGCGCCGGCGTCGTGCGCAACACGGACCAGCGCTTGGCGCCGGTGGCCGCTTCGAACGCCGTCACGCGGTTATCGCCGCTGCGCACCACCACCACGTCGTTGGCCGCGACCGGCGACGACAGGATTTCACTGGTGGCCTGGACTTTCCACAACTGCTTGCCGGAACCGTCGAAGGCAATCACATTGCCCTTGACGCCACCCACCACGACCAGATTGCCGTTCGGGCTCACGCCCACGCCGGCCGTCAGGTCGGAACCGGCCTTGACTTTCCACTGCTCGCGGCCGGTGGCCGCATCGAGGCGCGCGACATTGCCATCGGCATCGGCGACAAACACGCTGTTCGCCGCGAACGCCGGGTTGAACGTGTAGGCGCCCGCCTTGCCCAGCGAGTATTTCCAGGCCGTCTTGACAGCCATGCCGCCCTTAATGTCCACCAGGGCGGCGGGTTTGTCCTTGACTTCGCTGGCAAACGGGTTCCACGAGCTCAACGTGCTGCAGCCAGTGGCCATGGCTGCCATCAGGCTCATGCCGATAACTTTTCCGGTGATGCGCATATAAATCCTTACTTGTATTTTCTGACTGCGGCTGACGGCCGCTTGTACGGCGACGCACGCTGTGGCGGCTTCCGCTGCGCGGGAACCGCCCTACAGATTTAATGTCCCAACCTATCCGACGTCCGACGGCGCTGAGTCCGTAGGGCGGTTTTGCGGCACGCAAAGCCGCCATGCCAGCATCACGGCAACGCCCGACGGATGACGCGACGTCGGCGTTACTTATGCAGCACCCTTCGGCTCAGCCGGCGCGGTACCACCCACCGATTCCAGCTTGATCTGGATCAGCGAACGCCCCGGATTTTTCTTGTCGGTGGCGTTCAACGCGGCCGTGTACGCGGTGCGTGCTTCGGCCAGCTTGTTTTGCGCGGCCAGGATGTCGCCCTTGCGGTCGGCCACGGCGGCGGCGAATTGCGCCGGCACGTCGGCGGCCAGCACTTTCAATGCTTCGTCATACGCTTTTTCATCGAGCAGCACGCCGGCCAGGCGCACGCGCGCCAGCGCCTTGTACTCGTCGTTGCCGTGATCGACCACCCATTGCAGCTGGGTTTTCGCGGTTTTCAAGTCGTTCGCGTCAAACGCATACTTGGCGGCGGCCAGCGCGGCCATTGGCGCGTAGGCGGTCGTGGCGAATTTGCTTTCGATGTCGGCCGTGGCGCGCTGCACCTTGGCATTGTCTTTCGCCTGCAGCGCATCCTGCTGTTCGTAATACAGGTTCGATGCGTCCGAAGCCTGGTTGCGCTGGTACCAGTTCCAGCCATTCCAGCCCGAATACGCGGCCAGGCCTGCGATCAGGATCCACGACGTGAGGTTACCGTACTGGTTCCACCATGCTTTCAGGGTGGCTATCTGTTCTTGTTCTTCGAGATCGTATGCCATGAGTCTTCGTATTGAGGTTAAAGGTTAATGCCGCAACAAGCGCCGGATCAGTGCTTGCAGTTTTCGTCGTGGACGTGGAAGTGGTGGTGCTCTTCCCCGCTGCCGGTGATCTGGTCGACGATGTAATCGACCACTTCGTCAAACGCCACCGTCGCCTGCTGCTGCTCGCCTTCTTCGGCGCGCATGGCTTTCACGGCGGCGGTGTTGTTCGTGACTTCATCTTCGCCAATGATGACGGCGAACGCGGCGCCGCTGCCATCGGCTTTCTTCATTTGCGACTTGAAGCTGCCCGCGCCCGTCAGCGCCGCGCAGTGCAGGATGACGTCCAGGCCCGCGTCGCGCAGGCGCTCGCCCAGGATGAATGCCTGCATTTGCGCCGCTTCACCCTGGTGCACCAGGTACACGTCGCACTGGTTCGCCGGAGCCGGTTCGCCAGCCGACTTCATCAGCTCGATCAGGCGCTCGATGCCCATCGCAAAGCCCACCGCAGGGGTCGGCTTGCCGCCGAACGATTCGATCAGCGGGTCATAGCGGCCGCCGGCGCACACGGTGCCCTGCGCGCCCAGTTCGTCGGTGACCCATTCGAACACGGTGCGGTTGTAGTAATCCAGGCCGCGCACCAGGCGCGTATTGATGGTGAACGGGATGTTGTTCGCGTTCAGGATTTTCTGCACGCCGTCGAAGTGCGCCAGCGACGCTTCGCCCAGGTATTCCATCAGCTTCGGCGCGTTGTTGACCAGGTCTTGCATGGCTGGATTTTTCGTATCCAGGATGCGCAGCGGATTGGCGTGCAGGCGGCGTTTGGCTTCCTCGTCCAGCAGGTCGATGTTCGCTTCGAAATATTTAATGAGTTCCACGCGGTGCGCCGCACGCTCGGCCGCGTCGCCGATCGAGTTCAGTTCCAGGCGGATCTTGTCCAGGCCCAGGTCATCCCACAGGCGGCGGCACATCATGATCATTTCCGCGTCCACGTCCGGGCCGGTGAAGCCCACGGCTTCGCAGCCGAACTGGTGGAACTGGCGGTAGCGGCCGCGCTGCGGTTTTTCGTGGCGGAACATCGGGCCCTTGTACCACAGGCGCACCGGGCCGTTATAGGCAAGGTTATGCTCCAGTACCGAGCGCACCACGCTGGCGGTGCCTTCCGGACGCAGGGTCAACTGGTCGCCGTTCATGGAATCCGTGAACGAATACATTTCCTTTTCAACGATGTCCGTCACGGCGCCGATGGCGCGCGCGAACAGGCGCGTCTCTTCGACGATCGGCGTGCGGATTTGCTGGAAGCCGTAGCTTTGCACCACCGATTGCGCCGTGTTTTCAAACAATTCCCACAGGTGCCCGTCAGCCGGCAGCAAGTCGTTCATGCCTTTGATACCGACGATTTTTTCAGCTTTTTTATTTTCAGACATTATTTATTACCGTAATTCGTTTTAACGTAGTTCAGCACGATGGCCTGGAATTCGCCGACGATGTTATCGCCGCGCAAGGTCGCCACCTTTTCGCCATCGACAAACACCGGGGCGGCGGGCGATTCGCCCGTGCCCGGCAGGCTGATGCCGATGTTGGCGTGTTTCGATTCACCGGGGCCGTTGACGATGCAACCCATCACGGCCACATTCATGTTCTCCACCCCCGCGTAAGTCTTTTTCCATTCCGGCATCTGCTCGCGCAGGAAGGTCTGGATATCGTCCGCCAGTTCCTGGAACACGGTGGACGTGGTGCGGCCACAGCCCGGGCACGCGATCACCATTGGCGTGAATTTGCGCAAGCCCATGGTTTGCAGGATTTCCTGGCTGACCACCACTTCCTTGGTGCGGTCGCCGCCCGGTTCCGGCGTCAGCGAGACACGGATGGTGTCGCCGATGCCTTCCTGCAGCAGGACGGACAAGGCCGCCGTCGAGGCGACGATGCCTTTGCTGCCCATGCCGGCCTCGGTCAGGCCCAGGTGCAGCGGGTAATCGCAGCGTTTTGCCAGTTCGCGGTAAACGGCAATCAAATCCTGCACGCCGGACACCTTGCACGACAGGATGATCTTGTCGCGGCCCATGCCCAGCTCTTCCGCGCGCACGGCGTTTTCAATCGCCGACGTGATCAGCGCTTCATACATGACCGCTTGCGCGCTCCACGGATTCGCGCGGGACGCGTTCTCGTCCATGATGCGGGCCAGCAGCGCCTGGTCCAGGCTGCCCCAGTTGACACCGATACGCACCGGCTTGTCATACTTCATCGCCACTTCGATCATTTGCGCGAACTGCGTGTCGCGCTTGGCGCCCTTGCCCACGTTGCCGGGATTGATGCGGTACTTCGACAGCGCCTGCGCGCAGTCCGGATAGTCCGTCAGCAAAGTATGGCCGTTGTAGTGGAAGTCGCCCACCAGCGGCACGTCGACGCCCATCTTGTCCAGCTGGTCGCGGATGTACGGCACGGCTTGCGCCGCTTCCGGACGGTCCACCGTCAGGCGCACCAGTTCCGAACCGGCGCGCGCCAGTTCCTTGATCTGGATCGCCGTGCCGACGGCGTCGGCCGTGTCGGTATTGGTCATCGATTGCACCACGACGGGTGCGTCGCCGCCCACCCAGATCTTGCGGTCGCCATGCTGGACCAGTACGCGGCGGCTGCCGCGGCGGCCCAGCGGGCCGGAAGGGATGGCAATATTCGTATCGGTCATGCTGCTCATGCTGCTGTTACCTGCTTATTTAACGTTGACGCGCGAAATCGTGCCGCCCTGGACGGCCGGCAAATCCAGCGCCGCGCCGCGCAAGGTCGCCTTCACATGGGTCGGCTTGCCGACGATCAGCAGTGCCGGTTCCGTGATCTCGAACGTTTCCGTGCTGCCTGCTTTCAGCATGCGCGACACCAGGGCTTTCTTGCCCGGCGGCTGGATCGTGATCCACGAATCTTCGGTGGCCGTCAGCACCAGCGCACCACCTGCGGCAGGCGCAGCAGGCGCTGCGGCGGCCGGCGTTGGCTGTGCCGCCACTGGTGCGGCCGCTGCCGGCTGGGCGCCCGGTTTGGCCGCGCCGGCCGGCGTTGCGCCTGGCGCCGCGCC
>NZ_WKJJ01000028.1 GCF_009674485.1 Pseudoduganella rivuli
GATTTGCCATGAGAGCAGTGGTTTAGTTTTTGGGTTTGGTCGCACAAACACAATAACTCTTCCTTACTGCTCTCTTGCGTTTACGGCATGCTCATCCCGGCAATCCGTGAAGAACCAAAAAAAAGCCGCTGAACTTCAGCGGCTTTTCATTTCAACCCAACATCAGCTTAGTTGGCGGCTTCCGTCTTGGCCGGCGCCGTCACGCTGCCCAGCATTTTGACTTTCGACTTCTGCTTCAGGGCTTCCACGTACATGAACAGTTCCTGCTGCGACAGCATGTTGCCGATCTGCTGTTCTTCCGCCTGGCGCTGCGCGGCGTCCTGCTGGGCAGGCTGCTGCACTTTGCCGATGCGGTACACGCCGTAACCCATGCCCGGAATTTCCACGCCGACGTAAGCCGGCAGCTTGGACACATCGGCCTTCATGATTTCCGCCGCGGCCGCGTTGTTCAAGCCGTTCGGATTGGCGCGCGACACCAGCTTGGCCGGCGAGAAGCCGTCAGCCGAACCGCTGGCCTTGGCGGCAGCCAGCTTGGTTTCGCCTTCCTTCTTCGCCAGCTTGATGGCTTCCTCGACCTGCACGCGCTGGCGGATCATCGGCTCCACTTCGGCCAGCGGACGCTTGGAGGCGGCCTTGTACTCGACGATACGGCCCGACACCAGCGTGCTCGGCGCGACTTCCACGGCTTCCGTGTTGCGCTTGTTCTTCAGCACTTCATCGGTGAACAGCGCCGTCAGGAACTTGGCGTTGTTGTACGGCGCCTGGCCGGCGGCCGGCGATGGCGTACGCGTCACGTTGTCCGCCGTCTGCACTTGCAGCTTCAGCTTGTCGATCACCGGTTTCAGGCTGTCAGCCTGTTCGTACACGGTGTTGGTGAAGGCTTCCGCCATTTCCGTATACTTCTTGCCGGCTTTCTGGTTCTTCAGGTCGGCGGCGATTTCTTCCTTCACTTCCGCCAGCGGCTTCACGGCTTCCGGCTTCAGAGACGTGATCGTCACGATGTGGTAGCCGAATTCGGTTTCCACCGGACCGACGATGTCGCCCTGCTTGGCGGCGAACGCGGCGTCGCCCAGCGATTTCGGCAGCGAAGCGCGGTCCAGCACGTCCATGTCGCCGCCCTGTGGCGCGGAGACCGGATCTTCCGATTTCGCCTTGGCGATCTTCGCGAAGTCCGCCGGCGCTTTCTTCACTTCGGCCAGGATGGCGTCCGCCTTGGCTTTCGCGGCGGCCTTGTCGGCAGCGCTGGAGCCCGGCTTCAGGGCCACCATGATCTGGCTGGCGCGGCGCACTTCCGGCGCCGTGAAGCGCTTGGTGTTGCCGTTGTAGTAGGCCGCCACTTCCTCATCGGTCACCGACACTTGCGACGACACCGCCGCCGAGTTAAATACTACATACTCAATTTTCGCCTGCTCCGGTACTTCGAACAGCTTGGTGTTCTTGTCGTAGAACGCTTTCACCATCTCGTCGGTGACTTTGACCTTGTCCATGAATTGCTGGGCCGGCAGCGCCAGTTCCTGCACTTCACGCTCCTGCGCGCCGAAGTCCGACACCAGCTTGGCCACCGAGCGCGGCACGAAGCCCGACATGGCGACCGAGCCGCCCACCTGTTGCGTGGTTTCGCTCTTCATCACCAGTTGCTGGTAGCCTTCCGGCGTCAAGCCTTGCGAACGGGCCAGGATGTCGCGGTACACTTCCATGTCGATCGAGCCGTCCGCCTTGAAGATGTTCGGCACACCCTTGATCGCTTCCACGATCAGCTTTTGCAGCTTGGCTGGCGAAATCGTCAGGTGGTTGCGGGACGCTTCGGAGAGGATCGCGCGCTCCGTGATCAGCTGGTCCAGCACGCTCTGGCGGAACTCGGGCGTGTCGAACATTTTCTGGTCGAATTGCTGGCCCAGGCGCTGGCGGTAATTGTCCAGCTGCTTGCGTTGAGCCTGTTCCCATTCCTGGCGCGTCACCGCGTGGCCGTCGACCTTGGCCAGCGTGTTGGCATCGTCACCGAAGCTCTTATAACCACTGACACCGACGAAGACAAACGACGGCACGATCAGGATCGCCAGGAAGATCTGCATCAGTTTTTGATGCGTGCGTATAAATTCAAACATGGTCCGCCAATGATGTTGAGTGAAATGGCAAAGGCGGACCCTGGGTCCGCCCGCGCACGCGATTCTACCGTGTGCGCTCTATGATGGGCAAGACAGCAACAATAATAAAAAGCCAAATGGCAAAAAACCCCAGCAACTTCGCAGCTGCTGGGGTTTCGTGTTCTTGGCGGAGTGGACGGGGCTCGAACCCGCGACCCCCGGCGTGACAGGCCGGTATTCTAACCAACTGAACTACCACTCCTGGTAGTGTGTACCCTTGCTGGCGCTGGCGGAGCGGACGGGGCTCGAACCCGCGACCCCCGGCGTGACAGGCCGGTATTCTAACCAACTGAACTACCGCTCCAGCTTGTGCAAGGCTACAACAATCAATCTGATGTGGTGGGCGGTGAGAGGGTCGAACTCCCGACCTAATGCTTGTAAGGCATCCGCTCTACCAACTGAGCTAACCGCCCATCAGACTGCTTTAGTGAACAGTGTACAAAGTACCGCTGCTCACCGAAGTCCGTTAGTTTACAGCATCTTTCAGGGCTTTGCCAGCCTTAAATTTAGGTACTTTGGCTGCATCGATTACGATTTCCTCTTTCGTGCGCGGATTGCGGCCGGTACGGGCAGCGCGCTCGCTCACGGAGAAGGTGCCAAAGCCGACCAGGGTGACGCTGTCGTTCTTGGCCAGGGTGGTGGTTACGCCATCGATCATCGCGTCCAGGGCGCGGGCGGCTGCCGCTTTCGAAATGTCAGCGGAAGCAGCGATATGGTCGATCAGTTCAGTCTTGTTCACAAAAGTCCCCGTCACAAAGGTTTATATCATTTATACCGTTTTAAGCCAGCAAGAATGCGGCTTTACGGCAGCAGAGAAAAATCTCAGGCGGTATTAGACAAGCGGGGAAAGGCTTGTGTCAAGGGAAACACTGGCGAAAACACCAGTAAAAATAAAAACAGGCGCCGATTTGGCGCCTGTTTGTAGCTTAACGGCTCAAAGCCAGCCCGGTTTTAGTGCTTGACGACGTCGCCCTGCCCGTCCACCTTGGCCTGCGCAGCCGCCACCGCCTCCACCGGCGGCGTCTCCACCACCGGTTCAGGCTGGCGTTCCAGCGCGATTTCCAGCACCTTGTCGATCCAGCGCACCGGCACGATTTCCAGCTTGTTTTTCACATTGTCCGGAATCTCGGCCAGGTCTTTCACGTTCTGCTCGGGAATCAACACGGTCTTGATGCCGCCACGGTGCGCCGCCAGCAGTTTTTCCTTCAAACCGCCGATCGGCAGCACTTCGCCGCGCAACGTGATTTCACCCGTCATCGCCACGTCGGCGCGCACCGGGATGCCCGTGAACACGGACACCAGCGCCGTCGTCATGCCGATACCGGCCGAAGGACCATCCTTCGGCGTCGCGCCTTCCGGCACGTGGATGTGGATATCGCTCTTTTCAAACACTTCGGCCTTGATGCCGAGGCGGTTGGCACGGCTGCGCACCACGGTGCGTGCCGCTTCGATCGACTCCTTCATCACATCGCCCAGCGTACCGGTGCGTATCACGTTGCCCTTGCCCGGCATGGTGACCGCTTCGATGGTCAGCAAATCGCCGCCCACTTCGGTCCATGCCAGACCGACCACCTGGCCCACCTGGTTCTGCTTCTCGGCCACGCCGAAGTCGTAACGGCGCACGCCCAGGAACTTGTCCAGGTTTTTCGGCGTCACGGCGACCTTCTTCTCGGTCTTCTTCAGCAGCAGCATCTTGACCACCTTGCGGCAGATCTTCGACACTTCGCGTTCCAGCGAACGCACGCCGGCTTCACGGGTGTAGTAGCGGATCACGTCGCGGATGGCCGCTTCCGACACGGTGATTTCACCGTCCTTCAAGCCATTGTTCTTGATCTGCTTCGGCAACAGGTAGCGCTGCGCGATCGACGTCTTTTCATCTTCCGTGTAACCGGACAGGCGGATCACTTCCATCCGGTCCAGCAGCGCCGGCGGGATGTTGTACGAGTTCGACGTCGCCACGAACATCACGTCGGACAGGTCGAAGTCCACCTCGATATAGTGGTCCGAGAACGTGTGGTTCTGTTCCGGATCCAGCACTTCCAGCAGGGCCGAAGACGGATCGCCACGGAAGTCCGCACCCATCTTGTCGATTTCGTCCAGCAGGAACAGCGGGTTGCGCACGCCGACTTTCGCCAGCGATTGCAGCACCTTGCCCGGCATCGAACCGATGTAGGTACGGCGGTGGCCGCGGATCTCGGCTTCGTCGCGCACGCCGCCCAGCGCCATGCGCACGAACTTGCGGTTCGTGGCGCGGGCGATGGACTGGCCCAGCGACGTCTTACCCACGCCTGGAGGACCCACGAAGCACAGGATCGGCGCTTTCAGCTTGTCGACGCGCTGCTGCACCGCGAGGTACTCAAGGATGCGTTCCTTGACCTTCTCGAGGCCGTAGTGGTCCGTTTCCAGCGTCTTCTCGGCGTTGGACAGGTCATTGTTGACCTTGGATTTTTTCTTCCATGGCAGCGACACCAAGGTATCGATGTAGTTGCGCACCACGGTCGCTTCGGCCGACATCGGCGACATCAGCTTGAGTTTTTTCAGTTCGGCATTGGCCTTGTCCAGCGCCTCTTTCGGCATCTTGGCGGCAGCCACTTTCTTTTCCAGCTCGTCCAGGTCGGCGCCGTCCTCGCCCTCGCCCAGCTCCTTCTGGATGGCCTTGACCTGTTCGTTCAGGTAGTACTCGCGCTGCGACTTTTCCATCTGGCGCTTGACGCGGCCACGGATGCGCTTTTCCACCTGCAGGATATCGAGTTCGCCTTCCAGCTGGCCGAGCAAATGCTCCAGGCGCTTGCCGACGTTGAAGATTTCCAGGATGACTTGCTTTTGCTCGAGCTTCAGCGGCAGGTGGGCTGCCACGGTGTCAGCCAGGCGGCCGGCGTCATCGATGCCGGACAGCGACGCCAGGATTTCCGGCGGAATTTTCTTGTTGAGTTTGACGTACTGGTCAAATTGCTGAACGATGGCGCGGCGCATTGCTTCGATTTCCGAATCGTCGCCCTCTTCCGAATCCAGCGGGGTCAGGTCGGCCACGAAGTGGGTCGGCGCGTCCGTGATCTTGCGGATACGGGCACGCTGCGCGCCTTCCACCAGCACCTTGACGGTCCCGTCGGGCAGCTTCAGCATTTGCAGAATATTGGCCACGCAACCGATCTCGTAAATGTCGGAGGCGGATGGCTCGTCCTTGGCAGCGGCTTTCTGTGCAGCGAGCATGATGCTCTTGCCCTGTTCCATAGCCGCTTCCAGCGCCTTGATCGATTTTGGGCGACCTACGAACAGCGGTATCACCATATGCGGGAAAACGACGACGTCCCGCAGCGGCAATAACGGCAGCTGAGTTTGCTCAGTTAATTTGGAAGTTGTCATGGCGTACCTTATGTGAAAGCGTGTACCTGATGATGGCGGTGTTTTGCCAGATCACAAGATCCAACGGCAATAAATAATTCTAAAAAGCGATATTGCCGTTAGTCTTTTGATTCTGCCGTGCTTTAAAAATAAGCAGTTATTAATTCTCCATATAAAAAAGCCACACACGTCTATACAGGCGCGGTGGCTTTTCGGATGAAGCCTGCTTATTGGATTTTATTTTACCGCCTTGCCACACGGATGCAAAACGAATTTTGCTCCCGTGTGCGGTGCTTATATTCTTACCACTTAATTTTCACCGGAAGCTTTTGCCGATTCCTGATAAATCAGCAATGGCTTGGCGCCGCTGGTGATCGTATTTTCATCAATGACGACTTTGCCGACATTCGATTCATTCGGCAATTCATACATTACATCCAACAATGCGTGTTCCAGAATCGAACGCAGGCCGCGGGCGCCGGTTTTACGCGCCAGGGCTTTCTTGGCAATGGCGTGCAACGCGGCCGGACGGATTTCCAGTTCCGCGCCTTCCATTTCCAGCAGCTTCGAATACTGCTTGACCAGCGCATTCTTCGGCTCGACCAGGATCTGGATCAGCGCTTCTTCCGTCAACTCGGCCAGGGTCGCCACCACCGGCAGACGGCCCACCAGTTCAGGGATCAGGCCGAACTTGATCAAGTCTTCCGGCTCCGCTTCCATCAGCAGGTCGCTGGTGGCGCGCTGCTCCTTGCTCTTCACTTCAGCCGAGAAACCGATGCCGGACTTTTCCGAACGGTTGGAAATGATCTTGGCCAGGCCGTCGAACGCGCCACCGCAAATGAACATGATGTTGGTGGTGTCGATCTGCACGAAGTCCTGGTTCGGATGCTTGCGGCCGCCTTGTGGCGGCACCGAAGCCATCGTGCCTTCGATCAGTTTCAACAGCGCCTGCTGCACGCCCTCGCCCGACACGTCGCGGGTGATCGACGGGTTGTCGGACTTGCGCGAGATCTTGTCGATCTCGTCGATGTAGACGATGCCGCGTTGCGCTTTTTCCACATCATAGTTGCAGCTCTGCAACAGTTTCTGGATGATATTCTCTACGTCTTCACCCACGTAACCGGCTTCGGTCAAGGTGGTGGCGTCGGCAATCACGAACGGCACGTTCAACATGCGCGCCAGCGTTTGCGCCAGCAGCGTCTTGCCGGAACCCGTCGGGCCGACCAGCAGGATGTTGGACTTCGCCAGTTCGACGTCATCCTTCTTGCCCAGGTGCTTCAGGCGCTTGTAGTGGTTGTAGACCGCGACCGACAGGATGCGCTTGGCGGTCTGCTGGCCAATCACGTACTGGTCCAGCAAGTCTTTGATTTCATGGGGAGTCGGCAAATCAGACTTGGCGCCCGCGACCGATTCAATGCTTGCCGTTTCGTCGCGAATAATGTCATTGCACAAGTCGATGCATTCGTCGCAAATGAAGACGGATGGACCGGCGATGAGCTTCTTCACCTCGTGCTGGCTTTTACCGCAAAACGAGCAATACAGAAGTTTTTCGCCGCTGGAGGATTTTTTCTCGGACATGGGACTTGTTTATGTAGTTACAAGGTAGGGTGCTGCCGTACAAGTGAAGAGCGTACAGGACACATGCTACCTGAAATAAAAAAGAAACGCCCGAACCATATGAGTTTCGGGCGTCACTTTGCTGCTAAAAACGCATCAAATACGGCATCAAGCGCGGCTGGTCAGCACTTTGTCGATCAGCCCGTATTCGGCAGCGTCTTCCGCCGACAGGAAGCGGTCGCGGTCGGTATCCTTGGCGATCTGTTCGATCGTCTGGCCCGTGCGCTCCGACATGATCTGGTTCAGACGGTGGCGCAGGTACAGGATTTCCTTGGCCTGGATTTCGATGTCCGACGCCATGCCTTGCGAGCCGCCCGACGGCTGGTGAATCATGATGCGCGAATTCGGCAGCGAGAAACGCTTGCCTTTCGCGCCTGCCGCCAGCAGGAAGGCGCCCATCGACGCAGCCATGCCGGTGCACAGCGTGGACACATCAGGCTTGATGAACTGCATCGTATCGTAGATCGCCAGGCCGGCGGAAACGGAACCGCCCGGCGAATTGATGTAGAGGGAAATATCCTTGTCCGGATTTTCACTCTCCAGGAACAGCAACTGGGCGACGATCAGGTTGGCCATCTGGTCGTTGACCGGGCCCACCATGAAAATCACACGCTCCTTCAACAGGCGCGAGTAAATGTCGTACGAACGCTCGCCGCGGCCGCTTTGTTCAATCACCATCGGCACCAGGCCGAGCATTTCAGTGTCGAGTGCCGGATTACGGTTCATCATTCAATGTTTTCCTTGTGAAGCAGCCGGCGCCCCGCCCTTTTCCAAGGGCCAGGCGCCTCAGCTGGATTACGCTTGCGCGTTGCTTCCCATCAACTCGTCGAAGGCAACTTGCTTCGACGTGTTTTTCGACAGGCCCAGAACGAAGTTAACGACGTTTTCTTCCAATACAAGGGCTTCGACTTCAGCGATGCGGCGGCGATCGCTGTAGTAGTACTTCAGCACTTCACGTGGATCTTCGTACGATTGTGCGAAGTCTTCGATCTGTGCCTTGACTTGCTCTGGCAGCGCTTGCAGGTTGTTTTGTGCAACCAGGGCGTTCAGGATCAGGCCCAGGCGGACGCGCTGTTCAGCCTTGTCCTTGAACAGTTCTGGCGGGAATGGCACGTCCTTGACGTTCATGCCGCGCTGCGCCATGTCCTGGCGGGTCATTTCAGCCAGGCGCTGGGTGTCTTGCTCGATCAGTGCGTTAGGCACTTCCAGCGTGGCGTTTTTCACCAGCGCTTCCATCACGGCTTCCTTGTTGCGTGCTTTCACACGGCCGCGCACTTCGCGCTCCAGGTTGACCTTGATGTCTTCGCGCATTTTTGCCAGGTCGCCATCGGCAACGCCCAGCGATTTCGCGAATTCAGCGTCGATTTCCGGCAGGTGCGCCCATTCCAGCTTTTTCAGCGTGATGGTGAATTGCGCGGTTTTGCCTGCCACGTCCTTGCCGTGGTAGTCCTCAGGGAATGCCAGGTCGAAGGTCTTGGCTTCGCCCACTTTCAGGCCCACGGTCGCTGCTTCGAATTCCGGCAGCATGCGGCCTTCGCCCAGTACGAACACGAAGTCGTCGGCTTTGCCGCCGGCAAATTCCACGCCGTCGATCGAACCAACGAAGTCCACGGTCACGCGGTCGCCATTGGCGGCGATCGCTTCACCGCCGTCGCCGTGTTCACCGGCTTCGCCCTTGGTGTGGAAGTGCACGCGCTGCTTGCGCAGGATTTCGATGGTCTTGTCGATTTCAACGTCGGTCACGTCGGCTTTGACGGTCTCGATTTCCACGGCGGACAGGTCGCCGATTTCAACTTCCGGATACACTTCGAAAGTCGCGTCGAACGCCAGCAGGCCTTCAGGCGCTTCGTTCTTTGGCTCGATACGTGGGAAGCCTGCCACGCGCAGGTTGTTTTCATTGGCGGCATCGTTGAATGCGCGGCCGACTTTATCGTTCAGCACTTCGGTTTCGATCTGATAACCGTATTGTGCTGCGACCATTTTCAGGGGCACTTTGCCAGGACGGAAGCCTGGTGCTTTAGCCGACTTGGCTTGCACTTTCAGGCGCTTCTCCACTTCCGTGCGGACGTCGGTCAGCGGGAAGGAGATCGTGATACGACGTTCGAGTTTGCCCAGGTTTTCGACTGCAGTTGCCATGTAAAAATCGTCCAAAAAATGTAAAGAATACTGTGGTGCGAGGAGGGGGACTCGAACCCCCACACCATTGCTGGCGTCAGGACCTAAACCTGGTGCGTCTACCAATTTCGCCATCCTCGCGGCGTATTTGTACAAAAGCAAAGGGCGACCATTAAGTGAAGCAACGGGTCGCCCTTTACCCCGTTTGCACGGGGGCTTTCAACTTCAACGCGGTATTCTACTGTTTTTTCCGGAGTGTGGAAGGGCTTTTTTAGCTTTACCACAACATTTACACAGCAATTGCTTGAAATTTTTATCCGGCATGCATTCCTAACTCATACCGGATGGTTTCTTCACCCGGAACCATGCCGCATACAGCGCCGGCAGGAACAGTAAAGTCAGCACCGTCGCCAATATCAAACCGCCCATAATCGCCACCGCCATCGGCCCCCAGAATACCGAACGCGACAACGGAATCATGGCCAGCGCCGCTGCCGCCGCCGTCAAAACAATCGGACGGCAGCGCCGCACGGCCGCTTCCACCACGGCATCCCACGGCTCGGCCCCGCCGGCAATGTCCTGCTCGATCTGGTCGACCAGGATCACCGAATTTCGAATGATCATGCCGAACAGCGCGATCACGCCCAGGTTGGCGACAAAGCCCAGTGGCCGGTCCATGATCAATAACGCCCCCGCCGCACCGGCAATCCCCAGCGGACCGGTCAGGAACACCATCAGCGACCGCTTAAAACTGTGCAATTGCAACATCAGCAGCGTGAAGATAATGAACACGGCCAGCGGCAGGTTGGCGGCAATCGACGCTTCCGCCGCGCCGGTATCGGCCGCCGCGCCCTTGACCGTGATGCGGTAGCCGGCCGGCAGGCGTTTTTTCAGTTCTTCCAGCTTGGGCAGGATTTGCGACGTCACCGTCGGTCCCTGGATGCCATCGACCACGTCCGACTGCACGGTAATGGCCCACTCGCGCCCTTCGCGCCATACGACGCCCGGCTCCCACACGAAGTGCGCGCGCGCCACCTGGCTGACGGGAATCGAGCGGCCCGACGCCGTCGGCAGATACGTGTCCTGCAAGGCCTGCATGGTGCTGCGTTCCTCGACCGGCTGGCGCACGACGATATCGATCAGGCGGTTGCCTTCGCGGAATTGGCCGATCGGCGTGCCGGTCAGGATGGTATTGGCGGCCCGCATCACCGACTGCGTGGTGACGCCCAGCGCGCGCATCTTGTCCTGGTCCAACTCGAGGCGCACCGCCTTGACCGACTCGTTCCAGTTATCGTTGACGCCCAGCGTGTTCGGATTGGCGCGCAGGATATCCTTGACGTCGTCAGCCAGCGCGCGCAACGGCGCCACTTCCGTACCGGAGACGCGGAACATCACCGGATACGGCACCGGCGGACCGTTCGGCAACAGTTTCACCCTGCCCCGCACTTCCGGGAAATCCGATTTGAACAGCGTGATGATTTTTTTCCGGATCGCTTCCCTTGCCTTCAAATCCTTGGCCAGCACCACCATTTGCGACACGTTCGATTGCGGGAAAATCTGGTCCAGCGGCAAGTAGAAACGGGGACTGCCGGTGCCGACATAGCTGGTGATGCTGGCCACGCCGTCATATTTGCCGACAATGCCTTCGAATTTCTTCACCAGCCCTTCATTGAGCTGGAACGACGAGCCTTCCGGCGTCCACATCTCCACCATCAATTCCGGGCGGCTGGAATCGGGGAAGAATTGTTTTTCAATGAACTTGAAGCCATAAATACCCAGCGCAAAGATGCCCAAAGTGGCGGCAATGGTCAGCATGCGCCATTCGACGCACCAGTTCACCAGCTTGCGGAATTTGCGGTAGCCGGGCGTGTCGAACAATTCGTGGTGGCCGTCCGCGTGCGGCTGCACGCGCAACAGCACGTAGCCGATATACGGGGTGAAAATCACGGCGACGAACCATGAAATCACCAGCGCCAGCGCATTGACGGAAAACAGCGTGAACGTGTATTCGCCCGCCATGGATTTCGCCATGCCGATCGGCAGGAAACCCGCCACGGTAATCAGCGTGCCCGTCAGCATCGGCATGGCTGTCGAGGTGTAGGCGGCAATGGCGGCGTCGAAGCGCGACTGCCCTTCTTCCATCTTGCGCACCATCATTTCCACGGCAATGATGGCGTCGTCCACCAGCAAGCCCAGCGCGATGATCAGCGCGCCCAGCGAAATCTTGTGCAAGTCGA
The DNA here is from genome assembly GCF_009674485.1 of Pseudoduganella rivuli. Lineage (GTDB taxonomy): Bacteria > Pseudomonadota > Gammaproteobacteria > Burkholderiales > Burkholderiaceae_D > Rugamonas > Rugamonas rivuli_B. Next base: position 11,456 of record NZ_WKJJ01000028.1, read on the forward strand.
TGTCCAGGATGTGCATGAACAGGAACGTCACCGCCAGCACCAGCGGAATGGTCAGCGCCACCACCAGGCCCGGACGGGCATCAAGGCGCAGTTTCGGCTTGGTGTGCAAGCCCAGCGACACGAAACTCACGGCCAGCACGATCAGGATCGCTTCCACCAGCGTGCGCACGAACTCGCCCACGGACGCCGACACCGCAGCCGGCTGGTTGGCGACGCGCTCCAGGTTGATGCCCACCGGCAGCTTGCCGCGCAACTCGTCGGCCGCCAGCTCCATTGCCTTGCCCATCTTGATGATGTTGCCGCCCTTTTCCATCGAGATGGCCAGGCCGATGACTTCCTTGCCGTTGTAGCGCATCTTGTCCTGCGGCGGATCCTGGTAGGCGCGCTCGATGGTGGCGAAGTCGCCCAGCCGGAACGTGGTGCCATTCGCGTGCAACTCCATCATTTCCAGGTCTTTGACGGTTTTCAGCGCGCCGCTGACCCGCACTTGCAGGTTTTCCGTCGGCGTCACCAGCACGCCGGCCGATTCCACCGTGTTTTGCGCGGCGATCTGGCCGACAATGGCTTCGAACGGTACACCCAGGGTGGCGAATTTCTTGTGCGAGAAGATGATGTTGATCTTTTCATCCTGCACGCCCAGCAAGTCGACTTTCGACACTTGCGGCACGGCCAGCAGGCGCTGGCGCACGAAGTCCGCGTAATCCTTCAGTTCCGCATAGGTGAAACCGTCGGCCGACAGCGCGAAGATCGAGCCGAACGTATCGCCGAATTCATCGTTGAAGAAGGGCCCGAGCACGCCCTGCGGCAGGGTGTAGCGGATATCGCCCAGTTTCTTGCGCACCTGGTACCAGGCCGCCGCCGTCTCTTTGGGCGGCGACGACTCGCGCAGGCGCAGGATGATCGTGGTTTCGCCGGGCTTCGAATAGCTGCTGATTTCATCGACGTACGGCGTTTCCTGCAGCTTTTTTTCCAGCTTGTCCGTGACCTGCTCCGCCATTTGCAGCGCCGTGGCGCCCGGCCAGATCGCCCGCACCACCATGCCGCGGAACGTGAACGGCGGGTCTTCGTCCTGGCCCAGGTTCATATAACTGAGCATGCCGCCGATCAGCAGCACGGCCATCAGGTAGCGCGTGAGCGGGATGTGTTCCAGCGCCCACCGCGACAGGTTGAAGCCGCCCTTCATTTTGCTACCCCGCTGGCGGACGCGGTGGCGGAGGCCGCCGCCGGGGCCGATGCAGCCTTCTCACCGCCCAAGATCGTGACTTTCTGGCCCGGTTTTAATTGATTGACACCGGCCGTGACGATCACCTGGCCCGGTTTCAATCCGCCTTTCAACACCATGTCGTTGCCCGCCACGCCGCCCACCTGCACCTTCACCAGGCGCACGGCGCCGTTTTCCACCACCCACACCGACGACGCGCCCCGCTCATAAAACATCGCCGACAATGGCACATGGATTTCCGCTTCCGGCATCTTCGACGCAAACGCCACGTAGGCCGTCATGCCCAGCTTCGCGTCGGCCATGCTGGCGGGAATCGTCACCTTGAATGGATAGGTGCGGGTCACCGGATCGGCCGCCGGCGACACTTCGCGCACCTTGCCTTGCGCCACCTGGTCCGGATGCGCCCACAGCCGCACGCGGACGTCGGACACGCCGCGCAGCGCATCGACCTTGTCTTCCGGGACGCCGATGACGATTTCCTTGTCGCCGCTCTTGGCCACCTGCACCACCGGCGTGCCGGGCGCCACCACCTGGCCCACGTCCGCGTTGACGGCAGTGACCACGCCATCGACATCCGACACCAGGGTCGCATAGCCGGCCTGGTTGGCCTGGCCGCGGAACGCCGCCTGCGCCGCTTCCACATTGGCTTGCGCCGCCTTGTAGGCCGCATCCTTGCTGTCCAGGATGGTCTGGCTGACGAAATTCTGGGCTTTCAGTTCCTGGTAACGCTTCAATTCCGCTTTGGCGAAATCGCGCGACGTCTCCGCCGCCCGCAATCCCGCCTGGGCTTGCGCCTTGGCCAGCTGCAAATCCTGCGGATCGAGCCGCATCAGCGCCTGGCCCTTTTTTACCACCGCGCCCGCGTCCACCAGCCGCGCGACGATCTTGCCGCCCACGCGGAATCCCAGCCGCGATTCGACGCGCGCCCGCACGTCGCCGGCAAATTCCGACAGCAGATCGGTATCGCTGGCGCGCACTTGCTGCACACGCACCGGACGGATGTCTTCGGTTTTTTCTTCCGTCTTGTGGCAGGCGGTCAGCGCCAGCAACGCGGCCACGCCGACAGCGGCCACGGCGGTGCGCGGCAGGCTGCGGGAATCGGAGGATGGGCGGAGAGAATGCAAAGGAGACACGGTATTTTCCTTTATTGTGATGCCCGGACTTGGACAGCTTCATTGCGGCATTGCCGTCCAGGCACTATGATGCCGGTCAAGAGAATGACTTTCCGTCAATCAAAAAATTATATGCCGAGTCGTTCCGAATGCAAATGACTTTCGCGTCATTTAGTTGTTAGCCTCTATGCCCGTCGACCATTACGAGAATTTCCCTGTCGCTTCCGTCCTGCTGCCACGCCGCCTGGTGCCGGCCGTGGAAGCCATTTATGCCTTTGCCCGCAGCGCCGACGACCTTGCCGATGAAGGCGACGCGACGCCGGACGAACGCCTGGCCGCGCTGAACCTGTATGAATTGCAACTGCAGCGCATCGGCCGCCAGGAAGAAGGGCTACCGCCGATGTTCGCCCGCCTGGCTGGCGTCATCCGCGAATTCGACTTGCCGATGGCGCCGTTCCACGATTTGCTGTCCGCCTTTAAACAGGACGTCGTCGTGCAGCGCTACCGCACTTACGCCGATTTGCTGGATTACTGCGCGCGTTCCGCCAATCCGGTGGGATTGCTGATGCTGTCGCTGTACAAGGCCGCCGACGAAACCAATGTGCGCGATTCCGATGCGATCTGTTCGGCGCTGCAAATCATCAATTTCCTGCAAGACGTGGCGATCGACCTGCACAAGGAACGTATTTATTTACCGCTGGAAGACCTGACCCGGTTTGCCGTGTCGCCCGCGCAACTGGGCCACGCGGACGGCCAGGCCAAATGGCGCAACCTGATGAAATTCGAAGTGGCGCGGGCGCGCGCGCTGATGCTGTCCGGCGCGCCGCTGGCGCTGCGCCTGCCGGGGCGCATCGGGCTGGAATTACGGCTGGTGGTGCAAGGGGGCTTGCGCATCCTGGAAGCGATCGAAGAAGTCGAATACGACGTGTTCCGGCACCGGCCCAAGCTGGGCAAATGGGACTGGATCAAGGTGGTTTGGCGCGCGCTGACCATGCGCAACCAGTTGAAAAAGCTCGCCGCAGCCTCGCATCGCTTAGAATAGCGCCTTTCCTTAGCACCACCATTGCCTTTTAGATATGTCTCCCGACGAATACTGCCAGCAGAAAGCCGCCGCCAGCGGGTCCAGCTTTTATTACAGCTTCCTGTTCCTGCCCGTGGAACGGCGCCGCGCCATCATGGCGCTGTATGCTTTTTGCCGCGAAGTGGACGACACCGTCGATGAATGCACGGACGAAGGCGTGGCCCGGGTAAAGCTCGAATGGTGGCGCAAGGAGATTGCCGGCATGTACCTGGGTACCATGAATCACCCTGTCACACAGGCGCTGGCGCCCCATTTGCAAACCTACCAGCTGAAACAGGAACATTTACAGGCCATTATCGATGGCATGGAAATGGATTTAAACCAGACCCGTTACCTCGATTATCCGGGCCTGAAAAAATATTGCTGGCACGTGGCCAGCGTGGTCGGCATTTTATCGGCCAGCATATTCGGCGCGACCAAGCCGGAAACCCTGCAATACGCGGAAAAGCTGGGCCTGGCATTCCAGCTGACGAATATCATCCGCGACGTGGGCGAAGATGCCCGCAAAGGCCGCATTTATTTGCCGGTTAACGAATTACAGCAATTTAATGTCACGGCCGCCGATTTGCTGAATGCCCGCCACAGCGACAACTTCGAAAAACTGATGCGCTTCCAGGCCGAACGCGCGCAGCAAATGTATGACGAAGCTTTCGCGCTGCTGCCTGCCGAGGACCGCCGCGCCCAGCGCCCGGGCCTGATCATGGCTGCCATCTACCGCACCTTGCTGACGGAAATCCAGCAGGACGGTTTCCACGTGCTGACCCAGCGCATCTCGCTGACGCCGATCCGCAAGCTGTGGCTGGCGTGGAAAACCTATATCCGTGGCTGATTCCCGCAGCATGCTGACCTTGGACATTTCCCCCGTAGGGCGGTTCCCGCGCAGCGGAAGCCGCCATGCCCGCACCCCGGCGACGTTCAATGTAAGCGAAACACCAGCACGGCGGCTTTGCTCCGCAAAACCGCCCCACGGAGCAAACGCCGTATGAGCGTTCGCCGGGTCGCGGTAATTGGCGCCGGCTGGGCCGGCTGCGCCGCCGCAGTGGAGCTGGCCGGACGTGGTGTTCACGTCACCCTGCTGGAATCGGCCCGCACCCTGGGCGGCCGCGCGCGCCGCGTGGAGATCGATGGCCGCACGGTGGATAACGGCCAGCACATCATGCTGGGCGCCTACCGCGACACCCTGAAACTGATGCGCAAGCTGGGCGCGGACATCGATGCGGCGCTGCTGAACGTCCCGCTGCAAATGCGCTACGCGCCCGATTCCGGTGGCATGGATTTCATCGCGCCCCGCCTGCCCGCCCCGTTCCACTTGCTGGGCGCCCTGCTGCGCGCCACCGGCCTGGACCGCGAAGACAAGCTGAGCCTGGCGCGCTTTTCCACCACGGCGCGCTGGATGGGCTGGCAATTCGACACCGATTGCACCGTTTCGGAATTGCTGCAGCGCTTCGACCAGACCCCGCGCTTAATTAAACTGATGTGGCGCCCGCTGTGCCTGGCCGCGCTGAACACGCCGCCGGAACGCGCGTCCGCCAACGTGTTCCTCGCCGTGCTGCGCGACAGCCTGGGCGCGAAGCGCAGCGCTTCCGACATGCTGGTGCCGAAGGCGGACCTGTCCGCGCTGCTGCCCGACCTGGCGGCGCAATACGTCGTGCAACACGGCGGCGTAGTCCACACCGGCGCCAAGGGCACCGCCCTGCTGCCCCAGCCGGACGGCGGCTGGCGCGTGCAGGCGACCGGCGCGGCACTGGGCGAACACTGGGAACAGCGCTACGATGCCGTGATCCTCGCCTGTGGCGCGCCGCACGCGGCGGCGCTGCTCGATGCCACCCCGTGGCAGGCCGAACCCGCCGTGCCCGCCGCACTGGCCGCGCGCCTGCGCGCCTTCAGCCACGAAGCCATTACCACCGTCTACCTGCAATACGCCCCCGCCGTCCGGCTCGACCTGCCGTTTATCGCGCTGGTCGATGCGCCGGAAGCCGGCCACTGGGGCCAGTTCGTGTTCGACCGTGGCCAGCTCGATGCGCGCCAGGCCGGTCTGCTGGCGGTGGTGATCAGCGCATCCGGCGATGCGGCCGCGCTACCCCAACACGATTTGACCGCGGCCTGCGCCGGCCAGATGGCCCAGGTGCTGAAACGCCCGGAACTGGCGCAGCCGCAATGGGCGCGCGTCATCACGGAAAAACGCGCGACGTTCGCCTGCGCCCCGGCGCTGGACCGCCCCGCCAACGCCAGCGGCATGGCGGGACTGCTGCTTGCGGGCGACTATACTGCGGGCGAGTACCCGGCCACGCTGGAGTGGGCCGTCCGCAGCGGCCTCGCGGCGGCTGCGGAATTTCTCAAAAGCAAGCATTAGCCCGTGTATGGCGCCCGGACTATCCCCGCATTCAGCCGTCTGCCCCGCCAAATTTGCATCTTGTCGCACATCAGTGGCTTGTACCGGTGGGTTTGCGTACAGTCACATCATCGATAAATGCACAACATGGAGCATGGCGATGGACCTGGTACTGACACTGAAAACCCTGGCAATTCTGGCACTGGTTGCAGCCGCCACGGCGGTGATCGTGGTGGGCGAACATGGCGCGGCGGCACTGCCGCTGCAATATCAGACGGTGTTGAACTGAGCTGACCCCGCTTGCCAAATTGAAGGTTGACGAGGATTTGTATGAATAAGCAGGCATACCTGGACGCGCTGCAAAAAGCCCTGGCGGGACTGCCGCCGGAAACCGTGGCCAGGACCATGGCGTACTACGAGCAGCGTTTCATTGATGGCATGGTCGCCGGGCGCAGCGAAGAGGAAATCGCCGAAGAACTGGGCGAACCACGCAAGATCGCCATGACGTTACGCGCCAACGTGCACATGGATGCTTACCAGCAGACCAAAAGCCCGATGAACTGGGCGCGCATGGCGGTTTCGTTCATCGGCCTGGCCGTGTTCAACCTGTTCATGGTGGTGCCCGCGATGGTGTTCGCGTCGCTGCTGACCGCTGTCTATGCGTGCGCATTCGCCTTTTACCTGTCCGGCGTGGCCATCACGGCCAGCGGCCTGGCCGGCACCAACGAACTGGTGCTGGACGGCCCGCTGCGCGAATTCGTCCACTTCGGCGACGATGAACGCGGCACGCAAACCCGCGTATCGATCGGCCAGACCGGCATCGAAGTGTTCCAGGACCGCGACCGCAGCCGCTCCGGTCATGATGATGACGCCGGCGGGGACGAAGACGACGAGCGCGAGACCGCGTCCGAGCGCATCATTGAAAAAGCCGAACGCGTTGCCAACGGCAGCGTGAAGATTTCCACCGAACTCGATAGCGAATCGCGCGTGACGCAAGCGGCGTTCGGCATGGCCATGGTCATCCTCGGCATCATGCTGTGTCTGCTGAGCCTGGTCGTCACGAAATACACGATCGCCGGCATCAAGCGCTATATCCAGATGAACTTTTCCCTGCTGCGGGGCCGCTGAGGCGGACAGGAGACACCATGCGTGCTTTGATTAAAATCGGCGTCAGCCTGTTGCTGTTGTCCTTCGTGCTGATCGCCTTCGCCTATACCATGCTGCGCACCCACGGCCAGAGCAATCCCACCAGCGCCGCCGGCCGCACGGTCGGCAGTGAAACCCGCCCCGTGGCGCCCGGCATCACGTCCGTGGAACTGTCCGGCCCGATCGACCTGACCCTGATCCAGGGCGACAAGCCATCCTTGAAAGTGCGCGGCGAACAGCGCCTGCTGGCCAATGTCGCCACCGAACAGGACGGCAACGTGCTGCATATCGGCACCAAGGGCATGCTGTTCCACCACCGCCGTCCGCTGCAAGTGGAACTGGTGCTGCCGTCGCTGAGCACGCTGGAAGTGCACGGCACGGGCGACAGCAACGTCGACGGCTTTTCCGGCGAACGCCTGAAAGTGCAACTGTTCGGCTCCGGCAACGTGAAATTCAATGGCCGCTTCAAGCAGGTGGAAGCCGGCGTGCACGGCAGCGGCGACCTGAACCTCAATACCGGCAACAGCGACGCCGTCGCGCTGGAAATGGTCGGTTCCGGCCAGATCAAGACCAGCGGCAGCTGCAAGACGCTGAACGCGGACTTGAATGGTTCCGGCGACCTCGACGCGCAGCACATGGCGTCCGACCAGGTGACCGTGAACCTGAAAGGTTCCGGCACCACCAACGTGTTTGCCCGCCGTTCCGCCGAACTGACGCTGCGCGGCAGCGGCGACATCAAGGTGTACGGCAATCCGGATACCCGCAACGTCAGCCGCACCGGCTCGGGCGAAGTCAGCTGGAACCAGTGACGTTACAATAACGGGATGTGTGTCAACTACATCACCGTATCGCGCCAACTGTGCTTTGACTTTTTCCGCACCCCGCTGGAAACCGGCGAAGACTGGCGCGAAGAACTGTACCAGGACTATCGCGGTCCCATCATCGTGCACGACATTTACGGCCGCCGCCGTCTGGTGGTGGCCTCCTACGGTTTCATTCCCCAATCCGAACTCGAACCCGGCCAGCGCATGACGACGATGAACGCGCGCGCGGAAACCGTGGGCGACTTGCGCACCTATCGCGGCGCCTGGCAAAACTGCCGTCTGTGCCTGGTGCCGATGCAGGCCTTCTTCGAACCGAATTACGAAAGCGGCCGCGCGCAACGCTGGGCGATTTCCATGGCGGACCAGGAACCGTTTGCCGTGGCCGGCCTGTACCGCACGTGGCTGGCGCCGGACGGCACGCGCAGCCGCTCATTCACGCAATTGACCATCAACGCGGACGACCATCCACTGATGCGCCGCTTCCACCGTCCTGAGGATGAAAAGCGCAGCCTGGTGGTGATCCGGAAGGAAGATTACGATGCCTGGCTGGGGTGCAAGGATCCTGAGCAGGCACGAGCATTTTTGCAAGCGTATCCGGCGGAATGGATGACGGCGCTGGCGGCGCCACGGGAAGCGGCGCCTTCGCCGCAGGCCGAATTGTTTTGATTGCCCACTGAGTGGCTGGATATCATTGCATATGTGACAATAGTGAATCCTGTTTAATTCGTCGTTTTCCTGTGGGGCTACTGAGTCAATCGACAATGAAACACCGATTTACCATACTGATGCTATCCCTGAGCATTATTGGAGCACTATATTGCGCGCTTGCTCTGGTTCAGGCCGGGAGCCTGTATACCGGAACCAGGGCAGAATTGAATCTTCGTTTTTGGGGCGGGCTCTTCCTCGCTTGCGGTGCTGTGTTCCTTGTATCCTCCGTCGCTTTACTACGAAAATGGTTCAGGAAGGCGCAGAGTGATCCAAAGTAAGCAACGAAGGATAAAAATGGCCTTTCGGCGGTTCGCTGTTTGTTTGGCTTTACTTGCGCCGATGACGGATGCGCCGGCGATGTGTCTCGATGGCAGACATCCAGGCGCCCGTGACGAATTCATGTCAAGTGCCGCGGTTATTGTCGGCCGCGTCTCTAAGCAAAGTGAACTGCAGGAAGATGCGGCGGACCCGAACGGGGTAAGCGCCATACTTTACCGGGTTGAGGTACGGCGCCGGCTAAAAGGTACCGTTGACCATTTCATCCAACTCCGATCCGACAATACGTCGACACGTTTTCCGATGGAATTGGGTGAAGATTATCTGCTTTTTCTAAGCAGAGATGGCCATACTTACTTCGTTGATAGCTGCGGAAATTCTGCTCCTGCAAAGCAAGCGGCGAGTGTCATTGCTGAGATAGGCATCAAGAAATGATGCGGTACGCTAACCGGAGGCCACGCCCGGCCACTACAGACGAGGTTTTCTCATGACTCCACCAACCCTCGAATGCGCCCGCATCATCCGCGACGGCGGAATCGATGCGATTGCAGCGCTGAATGCCGCCCTTGCGGATGCGATTGGCGGGCTATCCCTGGAACAGCAAACTGCCATGAAGCAGGCTTTCGCGCACGCCATGGGCGAAGTCATCGATGCCACCATCATGCCGTCGGTGAGGGCATATCCGGAACTGGAGCCCGATGACGAAACATGGCGTAGCGTGGCAAAAAGTCAGGCAACGAAGCGCGCAAATAGGTGAACGCGCCATGCTAAGCAGTCTCCACAGCATATTCCTCATCGCGGCCTTGGCCATTGCGATTCCGGCCCGCCCGGCTGAAGTGAGGCCGCCGCAAGTCGCCCTGGTAAGCAATCTCTACCAGACATTCGCATACGAGGCAGTACTGGAAGCCCCGGACGCCCGGGGCATGATCGATCAACCGCGAGCAGTACTCCTCCGCTACTTCACACCGGAACTCGCCGAATTATTGCTGCGGGACCGCGCTTGCGTGGCCAAGACGCGGGAGATTTGCCGCCTCGATTTTCTCCCGCTGTGGGGAAACCAGGATCCCGATGGCGCGTCCGTCCAGGTCGGGCAAGGTGCATCGCCGACATCCGTCATCGCGTCCTTGCGCTTCGCCGGCACGTCGTCCCGGCTTACCTACACTCTCATTCAAACCACCCGCGGCTGGCGCATCGCGGATATTGCATACGGCGACGGGCGCGCGACATTGAAAGAAATCCTGCAAACGAAGTCGTAGAGATCCATGCATAAGTTGAAGCAGATACTTGCCGCACTGGCAGCCACACTGGCTTGCACCGGCGCCCCCGCCCAGGAATACGCCTACGTCGAACCCGTGCATTGCATCGGTGGTCCGTTCGGGCTGCAATTGCCCCGCGACGCGCGAAAAATCCGCTCCATGGGCCGTCTCCGGAGTGAAGCGGTTGCAGAAGTCGAGCACTGGGACGGCTATACGGCCACGAGGAAAACCCTCGTCTTCGACGGCCTGGACCTGGGCATCATCGAGCTGTCCAACGATCCTTCAACATTGATGGTGACGCATGCCGACGTGAGCAGCCCGAGGTGGAATCACCTGTTGCCCGTCAAGATCGGTGAGCCGGCAGCGGCCGCGCGCAAGTTGCTTGGGGAGGCGGCGAAGGACGACAAGGATTTGACGCGGGTATATGGCGGCGACGCCGACGGCGTTCAGTTCCGTACTCAGGCGGGCTTGATTACCAGGGTGACCTATCAGTGCTATTCCGGTTAACCCGCACCGCGCCCCAGCCAGGCCACCACATCGTTGGCCGCCTGAATCCCCGTGGCAAAGCACGCCGTCAACAGATACCCACCGGTCGGCGCTTCCCAATCCATCATCTCCCCCGCCACGAACACACCGGGCAGTGCCTTCACCATCGTGCCCTCCAGCGCCTCGAAGCGCACGCCGCCCGCGCTGCTGATGGCTTCATCGATGGGACGGGGCGCACGCAGCACGACCGGCAAGCGTTTCAATACGCGGGCCAGTTGCTCCGGGTCCGCGCATTCCTCTTTGCTGGCGCGCTCGCGCAATAGTCCCGCCTTGACGCCTTTGATACCAAGACGGCTCTGCAAATGGCTGGACATGGAACGGGACCCACGCGGCTTGCTGACATCATCCAGCACCCGCTCGGCCGGCAAGTCCGGCAACAGGTCCAGATAAATCGTGGCGCTGCCGTCGCTGGCGATACGGTCGCGCAGTGGCGCGGACAGCGCGTACACCAGGCTGCCCTCGATACCGGTGGCCGTCACGACGAACTGGCCCTTCTTCCACACGGTTACCCCATCAGCACCGTCATAACCGATGGCGACCGTCGTCAGCGGTTCGCCCGCATGGCGCGCACTGAAATGTTCGCTCCAGCCCACGTCGAAGCCGCAATTCGACGGCGCCAGCGGCGCCGTGTCGACACCCGCCTGTTGCAGCAACGGCACCCAGGCGCCGTCGGAACCCAGCCTGGCCCAGCTGCCGCCACCCAGCGCCAGCACCACGGCATCGGCCCGCACCAGCACCTCGCCGTCCGGCGACGCCAGCCGCAACGCGCCGTCACCGGACCAGCCTATCCACCGGTGCCGCTGGTGGAAGCGCACACCCTGCTCTTTCAGCCGGTGCAGCCAGGCCCGCAGCAACGGCGCTGCTTTCATATCCGTGGGGAAGACACGCCCGGACGTGCCGACAAAGGTGGCGATGCCCAGGCCGTGTATCCAGTCCCGCACCTGCTGCGGTGTGAAAGCGTCGAGCATCGGGCGCAGCGCGGCCGAGCGCTTGCCGTAGCGCCTCACGAAGGTTGGATAGTCTTCGGCATGCGTGATGTTCATGCCGCCGCGTCCCGCCAGCAGGAATTTTCGGCCGACGGACGGCATTGCGTCGTAGACGTCGGCGGCAACGCCGGCTTCCGCCAGGGCCTGGGCCGCCATCAGGCCGGCCGGGCCGCCGCCGATGATGGCGACGCGCGTGGTGTGAAGGTGGGTGGGATTGTCCATAAGGGACAGCATTGTACACGCCGTCCCGCCATCCTTTATGCCAATACCGGCTGGCGCTCCATCAGCCCCGCGAAATCGTCGGCCGGCAGCGCATGGGCCACATACTGCCCCTGGATTTCATCGCAATGCTGTTCGCGCAGGTAACGCGCGGAACCCTCGGATTCCACGCCCTCCGCCACCACCGTCAAGTGCAGGTTGTGCGCCAGCGCGATGATGGAGCCGCAGACTGCGGCATCGGCGGCATTCTCATCCAGGTGCCGCACATAGGACTGGCCGATTTTCAGCGATTGCACCGGCATTTCGCGCAAGCGGCCCAGCGACGAATGGCCGACACCGAAGTCTTCCAGCGACAGCCGCACGCCGATCGCGCGGAGCGCATGCAAGCGGGCGATGGCTTCGTCGAGCCGGTGCATGACGGTCGATTCCGCGATATCGCATTCCAGCCGGTCCGGCGCCACATTGAATTCCGCCAGCGCGGAGCGGATATCCGCTTCCAGCCGGTCATAGCGGAACTGGCGCGCCGTCAGGTTGACAGCCACCACGGGCGGCTGGCGGCCCTGGTCTTGCCACGCGCGCAGTTGGCGGCACACATCGCGCAGCAGCCAGCGGCCCAGTTCAATAATCAACCCGGAGCGTTCGGCCGCGGCGATGAATTCGCAGGACGGCACCATGCCCCATTGCGGATGCCGCCAGCGCAGCAGCGCTTCGGCCGCCACGATACCGCCGGTCGCCACCGTGGCGCGCGGCAGGTAATGCACGGCCAACTCGCCCTGCGCCAGCGCGCGCAACAAGTCCGTTTCCAGCGCGGCCAGGCGCATCGCCCGCTCATTCAATTCCGGCGCGTAGTAGCGCATGCGGTTGCCGCCCATGGCCTGGGCGCTGACCATGGCCGCATTGGCACAGCACAGCAAGGTGGCCGTATCGACGCCATCGCGCAAGTGCAGACTGATCCCCACACTGGCCGTCGTCGTCAGCGCGATACCGTTGACCAGCACCGGCTGCTGCAACGCCGCCATCAGTTTCGACGCCACCGTCATCGCGTCTTCCTGCACCGCGAGGCCGCCCACCACCACGGCAAATTCATCGCCCAGCAAACGCGCCACCGTATCGCCATCGCGCAGCCCGGCCGTCAGCACCTGCGCCGCGTGTTTCAGCATGGCGTTGCCGGCTTCCGTTCCATACTGGGCGCTGATGGCGCGGAAACGGTCCAGTCCCAGCACCAGCACGGCCACCCGTTGCGAGTCGCGCACGGCGCGGATGGTGGCCTGCTGCAGTCGCTCGCCCAGCAACGCACGGTTCGGCAAGCCCGTCAGCAGATCATGCCGGGTCTGGTAATCGATGGCTTGTTCGGCCAGGCGCCGGCGCAACGCGTCGCGCATGCCGGCCAGTTTTGCCGACAAGTCGCAGGCCAGGTCTTGCAGCAATTGCAGTTCGTCGCGGTCGAACGCCTGTTCATCGCGGCCATACAACACCAGCACGCCCAGCACTTCGCCGCGCCACAGCAGGGGCAATCCCGCACCACAGGCAAACCCCAGTTCACCGGGCGAGCCGTCCCCGGCCCGCGCCACCACGGCTTGCTCGCGTACGATGGCTTCGCCGGCCAGGCCGCGCTGCTCCGGCGCCCCGCCCCAGCAGAAATGCAAGGACTGGATGTCCGTTGCGCTTCCCGCCGTCGCGCCGGCCACCGAAGCGGGACGGATGCTCGACAAGTCATCGTGGCAAGGCATGCCGATCCACACCAGCGGATAGCCTCCCTCGGCCACCAGTTGCTGGCAGGCGGCGTCCAGTAATTCCGGTTCGCTGGCGCCGCGCATCATGCCCTCGTTACAGCGGAACAGCATGCGCAGCGCGCGGTTCGCCTTTTCCAGCGAGGCCACTTGCCGCGCCTGTTGCGCGTCAACCTGCTGCAAACTGTCCGCCATGCCGTTCATGGCTTGCGCCAATTGGCCGAGATCGTGGTTGCCACCGGCTTCCAGCATGCGCACCGACCAGTCACGGGCCGCCAGTCCCCGGCAAAATGCCAGCGCTTCACCGCACCAGCGCCGCAAGCCCCGCCCCATCCAGGCGGCCAGCGCCAGCGCCGCCACCAGGTTGACCAGCCAGACCAGCCCGCCCAGCACGCTCAGCACACTGGTGGCGCCCGCCAGCTTGCCACGCGCGCTGTCCTGCGCGGCGGCAGCTTGTTCCCGCAATTGCGACAATGCCGGTTCGATTTCCCGCGCCGCCGCCATGTACTCCGCGCTGGCGCTGTCGATTTCCAGCTTCAACTGCACATAGGCGGAAAAGGCGTCGCCAAAGCGCCGGACCGCTTCCAGCGCGGCACGGCGGCGTTCGTCAGGCAACGGGGCTTGTACGATATGCTGCTGCAACCGGGCCACCGCGTCTTCCGTGGCCGCCGCATCGCGTGCGGAACCGCCCCGCAGCACCTGCTGCTCGGCCAGATGGACCGCGCGCAGGTCAGGCTGAAACTGCGGCAGGCCGGACAGCGCCGTGTCGAATGCGCGGGACGCCGCCGCAAAGTGCGCCGACTCGCCGTACAGGTGCACCACGCGCAGGAAGTGGTGCTCATACAACAAGGTGTACGTTTCCACCGCCCGCGTGCGGCGCGCCGTCGACAAATCCTCTTTCAACGCGCGCGCTTCCGCCATCATGCTCCGCACCACGGCCAGCTGATCGAACACGGGGCGTGCGCAATTGGTGGTGCCCGCGTCGCCACCTGTCGTGTGCCAGCGCTGCAGGCATTCCTGTTCCAGCCGGCGCGCCTTCTCCAGCGCCGCGACACTGTCGGCGGCGAGGTTGGCGATGCGGTCTTCCGTTTTGAAATAGTGTTCGATGGCCGCCATGCTGCGTGCACTGTCCACCATTTTCAGCATGTCGCTGAAAAAAATCAGTCCGGCGATGATGCCGAAGCCGACGATGAGCTGGGTACGGAAAGGGAGCCGTTCAAAATAGGCGCGCATGGTTCCTCCTGAAATACTGGCCGCAGGGGGAAGGCGACGCAAATTGGTGCTCCGGCCGCGGGATTAGGTGGCCGGAGAGGTAATGAAGACAGTATATACGACAATTCCCAGCATGAAACCATTCATTCTCAACTGCAACACAAACAAGCGATACCTGGGCAAAACAGCAATCATGCCGGAGCGTTACGGAATTTTATTGCGTACGATGTCGATTCGCTGTCGATTCTGTCCACCGTCATCCGTCGTTGCCATGTAAGCCCCTTCAATCACACAGGAGATCACCATGAACACGAACACCATCCGCCTGCACCGCGTGCTGCGCTCCAGCCCTGAACGCATTTACAACGCCTTCCTGACCCCGGCCGCCATGTCCAAATGGCTGCCACCGAACGGCTATACGTGCACTGTCCATGAAATGGATGCGAAAGAAGGCGGCAGCTACCGCATGTCGTTCACCGACATCGGCACCGGCCATGGCCATTCGTTTGGCGGCGTCTACCGCGAGCTGAAACCGGGTGCGCTGCTGCGCTACACGGCCACGTTCGACGACCCGAACCTGCCGGGCGAAATGCAGACCACCGTCACCCTGACGGCGGTCGAATGCGGAACGGAAGTGCACATCGTGCAGGAAGGCGTGCCGGCGGTGATTCCGGCCACATCATGCTACCTGGGGTGGCAGCAGTCGCTGGTATTGCTGGGGCTATTGGTCGAACAATAAACAGCCCAACTTACCCGCCGGTGACCGGCGGGAAGAACGCCACTTCGTCGCCCTCCTTGACCGGCGCATCCGGCTTGCACATGATCTGGTTGCAGGCCATGCGCAGCGACCGGCCTTCGCCGAGGGCCGTGGCCCAGGCCCCGCCACGCGCCACCAGCGCGGCGCGTACCTCCGCCACCGTGGCGATCGAGTCGGGAAACTCCACGGTGTCCGCCGGCATGCCGAGCGCTTCGCGCACGCTGGCAAAAAAACGCAACGTCAGTTTCACGGCATCACCTCGGAAAATGGAATAAAGCGCACCACGTCGCCACGGCGGATGGCCTGGCCCGGCGGATTGTCGATCAGGCCATCGGCCCACACGGTCGACGTCAGCACGCCGGAACCCTGGTTCGCGAACAATTCCAGCCCGCCTTGGTCGTTCAGCCGCGCGCGCAGGAATTCATTGCGGCGGTCCGCCTTCGGCCAGTCGAAGTCCGCGCGCAGCTGGTACGCCTTGGGGGCCAGCGCGGCGGCGTCATGCACACCCTGCAGTTTCAGGATGAATGGCCGCACGAATATCAGGAACGTGACAAAGCTGGACACGGGATTGCCAGGCAAGCCCATGAAGAACGCCGCATTGTTCTCATTCAGCACTTCGCCAAAGGCCAGCGGCTTGCCTGGCTTCATGGCGATTTGCCACATGGTCAGCTTGCCTTCCGCTTCCACCGCCGGTTTGACATGGTCTTCCTCGCCGACGGACACGCCGCCCGACGTGATGATCAAGTCATTGCCGGCGGCGGCCTTTCGCAGCACGGCGCGCGTGGCGTCCAGCGAATCGGGCACGATACCGAAGTCCGTCAATTCGCAGCCCAGGTTTTGCAGCAGCGCGCGCAACGTAAAGCGGTTCGAATTGTAGATGGCGCCCGGCGCCAGAGGCTCTCCCGGCATCGTCAATTCGTCGCCCGTGAAGAACACAGCCACGCGCAAACGGCGGCGCACCGGCAATTGCGCCAGGCCGACCGACGCGGCCAGGCCCAGTTCCGGGCTGCGCAAGCGCGTGCCTTCCGCCAGGATCACGCTGCCGTGCGTGATGTCTTCGCCGGCGCGGCGGATCCATTCGCCGGATTTCGGCGCATGGTTGACCGTCACCACATTGCCGGCCAGTTCGCACTGTTCCTGCATGACGACGGCATCCGCCCCTTCCGGTATCATCGCGCCGGTGAAAATGCGGGCGGCAGTGCCGGGCAGCAGCGGCTGGCCCACGTGGCCGGCGGGAATCCGCTGCGACACCGTCAGCGTGGCGGCGCCGCTGGCGCAATCTTCCGCGCGCACGGCATAGCCATCCATCTGCGTATTGTCGGCGGAAGGCACGTTCATGCCCGACACCTGCGCCTGCGCCAGCACGCGGCCGTTCGCTTCCAGCGTCGGCACGGTTTCCATGTCCGGCACGGGACGCGCGGCGGCCAGCAAGAAATCCAGCGCTTCCCGCACCATCAGCATCGGCGGCTTGTTTGCAGCTCCTGCCATTACAGCCCCGTATTGGATGCGATGTAGTCTTTCATTTTTTCCACGTCGGCTTGCATCACCACGAAACGCTGTGGCAGCGCTTCGATGTTTTCAAAGCCGGCCGGGCGCTCCGCGTCCTGGCCCAGCGCTTCGAGGATGGTTTCATTGAACTTGGCGGCCAGCGCGGTTTCCAGCACGATCATCGTCACGCCCGGTTCCAGGTTTTCCTTGGCGACCTTGATGCCATCCGCCGTGTGCGTGTCGATCACGATGCCGTAATCGTCGGCCACGTCGCGGATCGTGTTCAGGCGGTCGTCGTGCGTGGACTTGCCGGACTTGAAGCCGTATTGCGCGACCTTGGTGAATTCGTCGCCATCGCTGCCCGGATAGCCGGACAGGTCGAAGCCGCCATGGGTTTCCACTTTCGTGAACAGCGCGCGGGTGCGTTCCGAATCGCGGCCCACCAGGTCGAAGATGAAGCGCTCGAAGTTCGATGCCTTGGAAATGTCCATCGACGGGCTGCTGGTGTGGTACGTTTCGGCCGATTTGCGCACGCGGTAAATGCCGGTGCGGAAGAATTCGTCCAGCACGTCGTTTTCATTGGTGGCCACCACCAGCTTGTCGATCGGCAGGCCCATCATGCGGGCGATATGGCCGGCGCAGATGTTGCCGAAATTGCCCGACGGGACCGTGAACGACACCTTCTGGTCGTTCGACGTGGTGGCCGCCAGGTAGCCGCGGAAGTAATACACGACCTGCGCCACGACGCGGGCCCAGTTGATGGAATTGACGGTGCCGATTTTTTGTTTGGCCTTGAACGGCAAGTCGTTCGACACGGCCTTGACCATGTCCTGGCAATCGTCGAACACGCCTTCGACGGCGATATTGAAAATGTTCGGGTCTTGCAGGCTGAACATCTGTGCCGTCTGGAACGCGCTCATTTTCTTGTGCGGCGACAGCATGAACACCTTGATGCCTTTCTTGCCGCGCATCGCGTATTCGGCCGCGCTGCCGGTGTCGCCGGACGTAGCGCCGAAAATGTTCAGTTGCGCATCCTTGCGGGCCAGCGCGTATTCGAACAGGTTGCCCAGCAATTGCATGGCCATGTCCTTGAACGCCAGGGTCGGGCCGTTCGACAGCGCCTGCAACACCAGCTTCTTGCCGTTGCCCTCTTCCAGCACGCGCAGCGGCGTGATGTCCGCGGCGGCTTCGCCCGCGCGGGCATTACGGTACACGTCGGCCGTATACGTTTTTTCCGCCAGGGCTTTCAAGTCCGCTTCCGGAATATCGGTGGCAAACTTCTTCAGGATCTCGAACGCCAGGTCGGCATACGACAGTTTGCGCCAGGCATCCAGTTCGGCGCCCGTCACTTGCGGGTATTCGGTCGGCAGGTACAGGCCGCCGTCCGGGGCCAGGCCGCCCAGCAAAATGTCGCAGAATTGTTGAGGAGATTGGGAAGAAGCTGCGCCGATGGCGCGGGTAGACACGTATTGCATAGGTATGAAAGTCCGGTTGGCATGCGTATTCGAACGGGTATTATAGTCCGGCCAGACTTTATATGTACATTGCGCACATATTTGGAATATTCTGCTGTTTTGTATCTCCGTTGACAAGAGGGGTTGCAAGCCGGATAACGACAACGTCATCCGGCTTGCATATGGCGGCGTTCAGCAAGCCGCGTGATTCACCGTCACCACGTGGATCGCCAGCCCGCCCAGCGACGTTTCCTTGTACTTGGCCTGCATGTCCGCGCCCGTCTGGCGCATGGTCTCGATCACTTCATCGAGCGACACAAAGTGCGTGCCGTCCCCCTTCAGCGCCAGCGACGCGGCCGTGATGGCCTTCACAGCGCCCATGCCGTTGCGTTCGATGCATGGGATTTGCACCAGCCCGCCGATCGGATCGCAGGTCATGCCCAGGTGGTGTTCGATGCCGATTTCCGCCGCATTTTCAATCTGCGCGTTACTGCCGCCCAGCGCCGCCACCAGTCCGGCCGCCGCCATCGCGCACGCCACACCCACCTCGCCCTGGCAACCGATTTCGGCGCCGGAAATCGACGCATTGCGCTTGCACAGCATGCCGATCGCGGCCGCCGTCAGCATGAAATTGCGCACGCCGGCCACCGGATCGCTGGGGTGGCAATCTTCCGCGTAATAGCGCAGCACGGCGGGAATGATGCCTGCCGCGCCATTGGTGGGCGCCGTCACCACGCGGCCGCCCGCCGCGTTTTCCTCGTTAACGGCCATCGCATACAGGCTGACCTGGTGCAGCGCGTCGTGCGGCAATTCATTGGCGCGTTCCACGCCGCGGGCTTGCCGCCACAACCCCGCCGCGCGGCGCTTGACATTCAAGCCGCCGGGCAACTTGCCTTCGGTTTCCAGGCCATGGGCAATGCAGTCGCGCATCACGCGCCAGATGCGGTCGATGCCCGCGTTCAACTCGTCTTCGCCGATACGCGCCAGTTCATTGGCGCGCAACATTTGCGGGATCGTCAGGCCGCTGTCGCTGCCGTGCTGCAGCAATTCCGCCATGGTGCCGAACGGATACGGCAATGCCACCGGCGCCTTGTCGTTGCCGCCGGCCGTTTCGCCCTCTTCACGGATAAAGCCGCCGCCGATCGAGTAATACACTTTCGACAATGTGGAACCGTCCGCGCGGCGCAGCGTGCAGCGCATGCCGTTCGGGTGTTCCGGCAGGTTTTCAGTCTTGTGGTACTGCAGGTTGGCGGCGCTGGAAAACGGCACCGTGTGCGTTCCCAGCAAGCACAATTCCTTCCTTGCCTCGGCAGCCGCCAGCATCGCGTCGACCTGGTCCGGATTCACGTGCTGCGGGGTTTCCCCCATCAGGCCAAGAATCACGGCCTTGTCGGTGCCGTGGCCGACGCCGGTCAGCGCCAGCGAACCGTACAGCGCCACGTCGACGCGCACCACATCATCCAACGGACCCGCATCGGCCAGGAAGCGGCGCGCCGCCACCATTGGCCCCACCGTGTGCGAGCTGGAGGGGCCTATGCCTATCTTGAATAGGTCGAAAACGCTCATGTCCATCGGATGTCCCTGCTTTCTTGTCGTTAGGTTGCGCTACCGGATAGGTAGCTTAAGCGGCCTGGCCCAAACCGACGTCGATGTTCGCCAGCATGTCCTTGACCATTTCCTCGACACCGATGCGGGCTCTCCAGCCCCAGTCGGCAGTCGCATGACAGTCGTCCAGGCTATGCGGCCACGTGTCCGCGATTGCCTGCCGGCTGTCCGGCTTGTATTCGATCCTGAAGCCCGGCACGGCGCGAGTGATCGCCTCGGCCAGTTGCGCGGGATTGAACGATACGCCCGCCACATTATAGGAGGAACGCACTTTAATTTGTTCCGCCGGCGCGTCCATCAATTCAATCGTGGCGCGGATCGCATCCGGCATGTAAATCATCGGCAACGTGGTTTTCGGTCCGAGGAAGCATTCATAGGTTTCACCGCGCAGCGCCGCGTGGAAAATCGCGATCGCATAATCGGTGGTGCCGCCGCCAGGGGGCGATTTGAAGCTGATGATGCCCGGGTAGCGGATGCTACGCACGTCCACGCCGTATTTCAGGAAGTAGTACTCGCACAGGCGCTCGCCGGCCAGCTTGCTGATGCCGTAAATCGTCGTCGGGTCCATCGTGGTCAGCTGCGGCGTCTCGTGTTGCGGCGTGTTCGGGCCGAACGCGGCAATCGAAGACGGCCAGAAAATGCGCAGCGGCTTGCCCTGCTCGCCCCGCACGCGGGCGGTTTCCAGCAAGTTCAGCAGACCATCCATGTTCAGGGTCCACGCGCGCAGCGGCGCCGCTTCGCCGGTGGCCGACAGCATCGCGGCCAGCTGGTACACCTGCGTGATGTTTTCGTCCGCCACCAGCTTGTCCAGCGCCGCCTTGTCCAGCACGTTCAGTGTCTGGTAACGGGCCGCGCCGTAGACGTTCTTTTCACCGATGTCGGTGGCGATCACATTCTGCGCGCCGTGCTGCCTGGCCAGCGCTTCCACCAGTTCGCTGCCAATCTGTCCATTGGCGCCAATAACTAAAATCTTTTCCATGTCGTATCCGTTCAGCGTTGTGCGCTTGTCGATGATTTATTTTTTCAACAGGCCCAGCTCGTGGCCGGCCTGTTCGAATGCCTTGAGTACCGTGTCGAGTTGTTCGCGGGTGTGCGCCGCCGACAGTTGCACGCGCACGCGCGCCTGGCCCATCGGCACCACCGGGTAGAAGAAACCCGACAGCAGCACGCCCAGCTCATACATCCGCGCGGCAAACTTTTGCGCCACTTGCGCATCGAACAGCATCACCGGCACCACCGGGTGCGTGCCCGGCTTGATGGTGAAGCCGATGCGCTCGATCTCCTGGCGGAAATACGCGGTGTTCTCGTGCAGGCGGTCGCGCAATTCCGTCGAGGCGGACAGGCGTTTCAGCACTTCCAGCGACGCGCCGGCAATCGATGGCGCCAGCGTGTTGGAGAACAGGTAAGGACGCGATTTCTGGCGCAGCATCTCGATGACTTCCTTGCGGCCGGACGTGAAACCGCCCATGGCGCCGCCCAGCGCCTTGCCCAAGGTGCCGGTGATGATGTCGATCTTGCCCAGCACATTGTGGTGCTCGTGCGTGCCGCGGCCCGTCTTGCCCATGAAGCCGGACGCGTGGCATTCGTCGATCATGGTCAACGCGCCATATTTCTCGGCCAGTGCGACGATCTTGTCCAGCTGGGCGATGGTGCCGTCCATCGAGAACACGCCGTCGGTGACGATGATCTTGTGGCGCTTGTCGCTTGCCGCCTGCAATTGCTTTTCCAGGTCGGCCATGTCGTTGTGCGCATAGCGGAAACGGGCCGCCTTGCACAGGCGGATGCCATCGATGATCGACGCGTGGTTCAGCGCGTCGGAAATGATCGCGTCATTTTCATCGAACAGCGGCTCGAACACGCCGCCGTTGGCGTCGAAGGCTGCCGCGTACAGGATCGTGTCTTCGGTGCCCAGGAAGGCCGACAACGCCTGTTCCAGTTCCTTGTGCACGGTTTGCGTGCCGCAGATGAAACGCACGGACGACAGGCCATAACCATATTTTTCCGTTGCGGCAATGGCAGCCTGCGCCACCCATTCCTGGCCGGACAGGCCCAGGTAATTATTGGCGCACATATTGATCAGCATTCGCCCGTCCGCACCCGTCACTTCAGAACCCTGGCGGGAAGCAATCACACGCTCCGGCTTGAACAGACCCTCATCGCGCAGGGTGGACAGGGTTTGCTGCAGTTGGCTGTAAAACGCGGCTTGCTTGCTCATGGCTTCTTCTCCGTGGTGGGGTTGCGTGCTGCGGATTCCCCGGCGTAACCGGGTCCGCGCTTGACCTTGTGTCGTCCTATGCTGTACCGTGAATCTCAGTGAACTTGCGTCAAAGTTTACTCTTATTTATTTAACGCTTCCGCCACCTTTGCCGGATTCTCGATATCGAACTTAAGTTCAATATATTGAATCTTACCGAAGGCTATTGAACTTTGCAATGTTTAGAAGATATAGAAATACTGAAAACTCATGAAAGCCGTATCAAATAACGCCCCGCCGGAAGTCGGCGCCGCCTTGCAGCGCCTGCGTCTGGCGCGCGGCCTGACCCTGGAAGACTTGTCCCGCATTGCCGGGGTATCGAAATCCATGCTGTCGCAGATCGAGCGGGAGAAAGCCAACCCCACCATCGCCATCACGTGGCGGCTGGCCAATGCGCTGGGGGTGGCGATAGGTGAATTGCTGTCGGATGCGGAAAAAGCCGTGGAAACCATCCGCGTGCTGGAGGCCCACGAAACGCCCACGCTGCCCGGCGCCCACGCGGGCTACCTGCTGCGCATCCTCGGTCCGATGGAGCTGGCGGGCAAATATGAATGGTATGAATTGACCTTGGCGCCGGGCGGCGAACTGGTGTCGCAGGCGCATGACCCGGGTACGACGGAACACTTGACGATCTTGCACGGTTCCGTGGAACTGGAAGTGGCCGGTTCGCGGCGCAAGGTGAAACTGGGCGGTACGGCCCGCTATGCGGGAGACCAGGATCACGCGATCCGCAATCCCGGCAAGAGTGAAGCGAAGGCGCTATTGGTGGTGATTCACCGCTAAGGTTCGGAAAAAATCGCTTCGATGGGCGCGCCGAACAACCGGGCAATGGCAAACGCCAGCGGCAGGCTCGGGTCGTAGCGCCCCGTCTCGATGGCGTTGACTGTCTGCCGCGAAACGGCCAGCTGGTCGGCCAGGTAAGCCTGGCTCCAGCCCCGCTCGGCGCGCAATTCCCGTATCGTGTTTTTCATCGCTTCGCCATCAGGCAGCGCGCGGCGCAGACCGCGGCCCACGATGTTCCCATCACGCCCCATACCGTGAACATGCTGAGGCGCGGATAACCCGCTGTCTCCAGGAAACCGTAGGTGAAAGTGGCGCCGGCCGTGATGGCGGCCGCGATGCCGATGGTTTCCAGCAACTGGCGGCGCACATATTCATCCATCCGCTGCACCTGCCGTGCAATGGCCCAGATCATCAGCAGGAAACCACCCATCGGCGCCACCGCCACGGCGGTTTTCAGCGCGCCGTCCGGCAAGGCGTCACCCCACAACATCGAAGGCGCCATCAGCGCCACGTAGATGGCGAGGCTGCCACCGAGTTCGATCATGTAGCGGCGGGCGATACGGCGTTCATGCTGAGAAACCTGGCGATCCTGTTGCATGGTAAGTCCTCCTCGTATGTAAAGTGTGCTTTACATATTAGGGATGACAGCCAGGCATGTCAAGCAAACTTTACATCCACCCGCACCGCCTGCCGGACGCTCAGGGGGCGCCTATCCGCGCAATGGCCTGCTCCCAGTCGCGCATGCGCCGCCCGGCCTCATCGCGCCCGATCAGCGGCTCAAACACCCGGTCCACCCGCCACTGCGCCGCCAGATCATCCGCGCTGCCATACACGCCGGTGGCCAGGCCCGCCAGCGCCGCCGCGCCCAGCGCCGTGGTTTCCGTGACTTGCGGGCGCACCACGGGGATCCCCAGCAAATCCGCCTGGAATTGCAACAACAGCGAATTGGCGCAGGCGCCGCCATCGACGCGCAATTCCGTGATGGGGGAAGCGGCATCGCGCTGCATCGCCTGCAACAAGGCCGCGCTCTGGAAGGCAATCGATTCCAGGGCGGCGCGCGCGATGTGCGCCACGGTCGTGCCGCGCGACAGCCCGAAAATCGCGCCCTTGGCCGACGGCACCCAGTATGGCGCCCCCAGGCCCGTGAACGACGGCACGAACACCACACCGCCCGCATCGGGCACCGAGGCCGCCAGCGCTTCGATGTCGGCTGCCTGTTCGATGGCCTGCAAGCCGTCGCGCAGCCACTGCACCACGGCGCCGCCAATGAACACGCTGCCTTCCAGCGCATACTGGCGCCGCGGCCCCGCCTGGCACGCGGCCGTGCTAATCAGACCGTTATGGGATTCCGCACTGCTTTCCCCGGTATGCAACAGCATGAAACAGCCGGTGCCATAGGTGTTTTTCGCCATGCCGGCTTTAAAACACGCCTGGCCGAACAGGGCGGCCTGCTGGTCGCCGGCAATGCCGCCGATCGGCACCGCGCCGCCCAGCCACGCGGCATCCGTGTGGCCGAACAGGTGACTCGACGGTTGCACGTCCGGCAGCAGCGCGGCCGGGATATCGAGCCAGTCCAGCAGTTCGGGGTCCCAGCATCCGTCATGGATGTTCCACAGCATGGTGCGCGCGGCGTTGCTGACATCCGTCACGTGCAACTTGCCGCCCGTCAGATTCCAGGCCAGCCAGCTGTCCACCGTGCCGAACGCCAATTCGCCCCGTTCCGCGCGGCCCCGCGCGCCGTCCACGTTATCGAGTATCCATTTCAGCTTGGTGGCGGAAAAATACGGATCCAGCACCAGCCCGGTCTTGCGCCGGATCGCGTCCGCCAGGCCATCGCCGCGTAATTGCCGGCACAGCGCTTCGGTGCGGCGGTCTTGCCACACGATGGCATTGAAGATCGGGCGGCCGGTGGACCGTTCCCACACGATGGTGGTTTCGCGCTGGTTGGTGATGCCCAGCGCGGCAATGTCTGCGGCCCGTAAACCGGCTTTGGCCAGCACCGCGCGCGACGTCGCCAACTGGCTGTCCCACAATTCCCGCGCATCGTGTTCAACCCACCCCGGCTGGGGGAAAATCTGGCGGAATTCCTGCTGCGCCGTGGCGACCACGGCGCCATCTCGGAAAATAATGCTGCGCGAACTGGACGTCCCCTGGTCCATTGCCAGTAAATATGCCATGTCAAATCCTGCGTGAAATTAGTTATCCGTAACGGCTATGCGCGCCGCCGCAACCCATCCTGCCGCATCCATCGCTGCAACCGCTCGACGTCCTGCGGCTTCGCATGCAAGCCGCACTTGGTGCGCCGCCACAGGATGTCCTCGGCGCTGCGCGCCCATTCAACATCCATCAGGTAGCGCACTTCCCGCTCATGCAAGCCGGGCGCCAGTTCCGAGCCCAGGTCGCACAGGCCCGCCGCATTGCCAAGCATGGCGATGGCGCGGCTGCCGTAATTGCGCGCGTAGCGCTGCGCGAGTGGTTGCGGCAGCCACGGATAGCGGTGGCGGAAGTTGTACAGAAAGCCGTCGAAGTCATAATCCGCCACCAGTTCCCCGGGCGCTTGCAAATCGCCGCCCGGCAGCGGCGCCTCGCCGGTCCAGCCAGGCGCGCGGCGTCCCAGGCGGCGTTGCAGGATGTCCAGCGCCTCTTCCGCCAGCTTGCGGTACGTGGTGATCTTGCCACCCCAGATATTGAGGAACGGCGGCAACGCTTCATTGCATTCGAGGACGTAGTCGCGGGTAATGGCGGACGCCTGGCTGGCGCTGTCGTCGAGCAGCGGACGCACGCCGGAATAAGTGCCGACCACGTCGGCGCTGGAGATGCGCCGGCTGAAATAGCGGTTCGCCATCCCGCACAGGTACTCGATTTCCTCGGGACTGATGGTGACTTTCCCCGGCTCCCCCGTGTATTCGAGGTCGGTGGTGCCGATCAGCGTGAATTCATCCTGGTATGGAATCGCGAAGATGATGCGCTTGTCCGGATTCTGGAAAATGTACGCATAGTCATGGTCGAACAGGCGCGGCACGATGATGTGGCTGCCCTTGATCAGGCGCAGGCCATGGCTGTAGCCGCCGCCCAGCGCGCCGGCGGCAAAGCGCCCGGTCCACGGACCGGCGGCATTGACGATGGCGCGCGCCCGCACGTCGATGCGCCCCTGCTCGATGCTGTCCAGGGTGGCGTGCCAGCCATCGCCCTCTTGCCGCACGCCGGTGCACGGCGTGCGCGTGAGGATGGTGGCGCCCCGCTCGTGGGCGTCCATCGCGTTCAGCACCACCAGCCGCGCATCGTCGACCCAGCCGTCCGAATACACAAAGCCCTTGCGGTAGCTGCCCTGCAAGGGCGCGCCGGCCGGATGGCGGTCCAGCGCCACGCCTTCGGAACCGGGCAGGAATTCACGCCTGGCCAGGTGGTCGTACAGGAACAGGCCTGCCCTGATCATCCAGGCGGGGCGCTGCGCCGCGTCGTGCGGCATCACGAAACGCAGCGGCCGCATGATGTGGGGCGCGGCGCGCAGCAGCACTTCCCGTTCCTGCAGCGCCTTGCGCACCAGCTTGAACTCGTAGTATTCCAGGTAGCGCAAGCCGCCGTGAATCAGCTTGGTGCTGGCGGACGACGTGTGCTGGGCCAGGTCGTGCTGCTCGCACAGCACCACGCGCAAGCCGCGCCCGGCAGCATCGCGCGCGATGCCGGCGCCGTTGATGCCGCCGCCGACAATCAGCAGATCGCACTCAAGCCGCCGCGCGGCGCTCGTGGGCGAAATCATCAGGTTGCCCGGCGCGCCGGGTTGCCTGCAAAATGTTTGTTTATGTTCATATTCATTTCCTCGTCGGTTCGTTTTGCCAGCACGCACCGCTAAAATCTCCGGGGCGTGCCGTCATTGTACGGTTTTTTTGATCGAAGACAACAAGAATATGTTCGTTTATGTTCGCTTATGTTGGCTTCGCGACGTTGCCGGTGTGTTCTATAATGCCCTGTGCCGCTAGATGGCATTGCATACCGGAAAATTCGCCTTGTTCGTTTTCGTTCATTTGAGAAGCCCATGACGCCACGCCACCGCCACCTGCTCGACCATATCCGCCAGCACGGCGACACGTCCGTCGACGAACTGGCGCGCCTGCTGGGCGTGACGACACAGACCATCCGGCGCGACATCCGCGAACTGGAAGATGCGCGGCTGCTGGCCCGCTACCATGGCGGCGTGGGCATCCCGTCGACCGTGCAAAACATCGATTACGACCAGCGCCGCGAGATGGACAGCGAAGCCAAGTGCCGCATCGCGCAACTGGCGGCGGCCCGCGTGGAAAACGGCCGCTCATTGATCATCAATATCGGCACCACCAGCGAAGAGGTGGCGAAAGCCCTGCGGCAGCACCGGGGGCTGCGCGTGATCACCAACAACCTCAACGTGGCGACCATCCTGTCCAACAATGACGACACGGAAATCATCATTGCGGGCGGCCTGGTACGCAACCGCGACCGCGGCGTGATTGGCGAAGCCACGATCGACTTCATGCGCCAGTTCAAGGTGGACATCGGCATCATCGGCGTGTCCGGCATCGAGCATGACGGCACCCTGCTCGATTACGACTATCGCGAAGTGCGTGTCACGCAAGCCATCATGGAACAGTCGCGCGAAGTGTGGCTGGTGGCCGACCACACGAAGTTCGGCCGCCACGCCATGGTGCGCCTGGGCAGCGTTGCGCAGATCGACAAATTCTTCACGGATTTGCCATTGCCGCCGGAAGCGGCGGAGGCATTTGACAAGGCGGGCGTGGAAGTCATCGTCGCGTCGCAGCCGGCGACATGACCTCTTCAGCGGAAGGCTGCGGCACAGCCTAATAAAATTCCAGCACCACGTTATGCATCGATACATCTTGGTCGTCAAATATGGTGAAGGTGGCCGGACCCGCACCGGTGAAATGCGTGAACGCCGCAAGCGCGTTATCCATAATGCGCGATGCCGCAAAGTGTTGTGCCATCACCGAACATGCCGGAAAAATCGCAATGCACCATGCCGAAGGATGCGTTCAGCGACAGGGATGTCGCTGCAATCAGTGCTGCGAACTTGGATTGCCACATGCTTGTCACTGCTTTCTCAAATGTGCTCAAAAGTGAACACGGTTTGATTTCTGCCCTGAACCGTCTTGCAGACCGAATTCATCACTGACAGACGTCACTTTCCCGCCGTTCGCCGGCCCCATGCCGGCGCCCGTGCCCGGCGTCACCGCCGAACTCGCCACGGGTAGCGCAGTTTTGGCTTGCGCCACGGTTGCGAACCGTTCAACTTGTCTTGCATTCCATTGAGCTATCCGGTCTGGCAGCAAATTGATGGCCGCATTCAGGTCGCGGTCATGCTGCGCACCACATTGCGCACAGTTCCATGCGCGATCCTTCAAGGTAAGCGTGATGTTTTTCCAGCCGCAGCAGGAACACAACCGACTCGATGGATACCAGCGGCTGGCGATGACCAGCCGGGTGCCATAACGTTGCGCTTTGTAGGCAAGCTGGCGGGAAAATTCCGCCATACCGACGTCGACCATCGGCCGTGCCAGACATTCGTTCCTGAGCATGCCCGCCACGTTTAAGTCCTCGATGCCGATCGCTTGGTTTTCGCGACACAGCCTTGTGGTCAATTTGTGCGTAAAGTCGCGGCGCAGGCGGGCGATACGGGCGCACATCCGGGCCAGCCTGCGCGCCGATTTGACCTGGTTGCGGCCGCGCGGCATCCGCGTCGGTTCTTGCAAGGGGCCGATGAATTCCCGTTTGAACCGTTTGGCCGCCTCAACTTTGCGGCTGTGGCGGCGGCCACGTATCCGCAAACGCCGCAGCGCGCTGCCCAGCGGCATGGGCGCGTCGATTTTTTCTCCGTTCGACAACGACACCGCCGTTTTGATGCCCAAGTCAACGCCGATTTCGCCATCGGCCGTGCGCCGGCAGGTCGCCTGCCGCCCAGGGACATCGACTTGCACCGCAACATACCAGCGATCGGCGGTGCGTGACACCACCGCCCCCAGTATTTTGCCGTCGAAGCGCAGCGCCTCGGTCATGCCAACCCAGCCTAGCTTGGGCAGTCTGATCCTATGGCCTGCGACCTCGAACTTGTCATTGGCGACGTAAAAACTGTCCGAACATGCGCCTTTGCGCTTGGGTTGCGGCGGATAGGCCAGCGCAATGCCCTGCGCCTTGAGCCGCCGTCGTGCATGCCGGTCATCGGGGGCGCGGCGTTTGCCGGCTTTGACATCGTTGAAGAACCTCTCCCACGCCCGGCCCAAGTTGCGAAACGGTTGCGCATGAGCGTCGCGGTGCATTTCCTTCAGCCACGGGAATTGGATGTACTTGATGGCGTTGAACTGTTTTTTGAGCCTGAGGGCGTTCGGTTTGCCGCCCTTGGCATATTGTTTATTCCATTCATCGAGCGCCCAGTTCCAGACAAAGCGCACGGTACCACAGGCGCGCACGAAATAATCGGCTTGCGTGCCAGTCGGTTTCAGCTCAATCCGGTGCGCCAATTCCATCGCGGCCCTCCAGTTGCAACGCTGCGCTTCTCCTTGCCGTTGACGCTGCGTCTGTCACCACTATCCTCGATCACCTCAACGTTCGACCGGATTGGGGCGAGAAAGTTCCCGGCTTGACGCCGAAATATTTCAGCAATCGCGCCGCCGCGTACGATCTGCGATGGCCACCGAGCATGGCAAATGAAACTAACCGTCCTGCCCCCCCCTGTAACTCCGACCGTCACTCCTAAAGACCCATCCACCTTGCCTGTGCCTATAGCGCTTTTCGTAACGCGCTTGCACACTAAAAATCACGATGCATCAATCTAGAGTTTAGCTCCTTGACGACGAAAAGTAACAATTCAGCAAGGGTTTTGCCAAAGAAAACGGTGATTGAAATCGACGACCTACTTATTTCGCAAACGTCGGTTACAAAATAAATAAATATTTCGATAACATTACCAATTCGACTCGCGTTCCGGCGTCGACGAGATTTTGTGGATCGACAAATCCGCGCCCTGGAATTCCTGCTCCGGGTCCAGCCGCAACCCCACGGTCGCTTTCAGCACGCCATAGACGATGAAGCCGCCCACGCCGGCAATCGCCACGCCCGACACCGTTCCCACCAGTTGCGAAGCGAAGGCCACGCCGCCGATGCCGCCCAGTGCCTTCGCGCCAAAAATGCCGGCGGCAATCCCGCCCCACGCGCCGCACAGGCCATGCAGGGGCCACACGCCCAACACGTCGTCGATCTTCCACTTGTTTTGCGCCAGCGTGAACATCCAGACGAAAATCGCGCCCGCGATGCCCCCGGTGACCAGCGCGCCCAGCGGGTGCATCAAATCCGAACCCGCACACACCGCCACCAGTCCCGCCAGCGGGCCATTGTGCACGAACCCCGGGTCGTTGCGGCCCATGAACACCGCCACCAGGGTGCCGCCCACCATGGCCATCAGCGAATTGACCGCCACCAGGCCGCTCATTTTTTCCATCGACTGCGCGCTCATGACGTTAAAGCCGAACCAGCCGACGATCAGGATCCACGCGCCCAGCGCCAGGAAAGGAATCGACGACGGCGGGTGCGCGGAAATCGCGCCGTTTTTCATGTAGCGGCCACGGCGCGCGCCCAGCAGCAGCACGGCCGGCAGCGCGATCCAACCGCCCATCGCGTGCACCACGACGGAACCGGCGAAGTCATGGAATTCGGCGCCGAATGCGGACAGCAGCCAGGCCTGGAAACCGAAGCGCTGGTTCCACACCATGCCCTCAAAGAAGGGATAGACCAGCCCCACCAGCACAAACGTGGCGGCGGTTTGCGGATGGAAGCGGGCCCGCTCCGCAATGCCGCCGGAAATGATCGCGGGAATGGCCGCCGCGAACGTCAGCAGGAAAAAGAATTTCACCAGCTCGACGCCATTTTTTGCCGCCAGCACGTCGGCGCCCGCAAAGAAATTGACGCCATAGGCGATGCTGTAGCCGACAAAGAAATACGCGATGGTCGAGACGCAAAAGTCCACCAGGATCTTCACCAGCGCATTGACCTGGTTTTTCTTGCGCACCGTGCCCAGCTCAAGGAAAGCAAACCCCGCGTGCATCGCCAAAATCATGATGGCGCCCAGCAGGATGAACAACGCATCCGCGCCATAATTAGTACCAGCCATTCAAACCACTCCCCAAAATAATGCAAAATTGAACTAGGAGTGTGCATTCAAGCAATTTTCGTACCAAATTGGTGCGATTTGCTAAGTGCATGATTCGACTGAATTTGTTGAAATACACTATCTTGGTGCGTCAAGTGGCTTGCACCAATAATGGGCATCATTTGAGCGCCATGATGGTGCGCGGCACGGCAGCCTTGCGCACCACATCAATGCATCAGATCGGCGCGCCCGGCGGGATGGGCGGCAGCGGACGCAACGTCACGCTGCGCGGGTCTTGCAGGTACGCCTTGACCAGCGTGGCCGCCTCCTTGCGGCTGGCGGCCGTCACGCCCTTGCCGGGATTACGGCCCAGCCAGGATGCCAGGTCGGCCAGCGCCGTCCGCACTTCCGCCGCCACGCCCGCGTGCAATTTGCCGCCATTGAGCGTCTGCAAGACCGTATCGAGCACCACCCAGTTGGCCGCCAGTTGCACGGTTTCACCGCCCGCCAGTGTCGCCGGAATCGCGTCGCGGCGCCACGTACGCTGCAACAACAAGTCCAGCACTTCGGCCACGCCCGGCTGCTTCGCGTCGCGCGCGTGTTGCCATGCGAGGCGGTTCAGCCGTCCCGCATCGAGCAGGAATGACGCCGACTGCGCCGCACCCGCCTCCGCCGCCGACAAGGCATCGAACACGCCGCCCATGCGCGTCTCGAAATATTCGCGGTTGCGCTCATAGCCCTGCGACGGCGGCGTCAGCACATCCAGCACGTGGGCCGGCAGCGCCAGGTATTCCGCCTGCAACGTGGACGCCAGCTTATTCAATGCTTCGCGCTGCGTGGCGGCAGATACCGGCCGCACACCGCCGCGCGCGGCGCCGGCACGGATATCGCCCACTGCGGCATATTCGAATTCGCCGCCGGCCACCAGCCGCGCCAGCCCTTCCGCCTGGTAGCGTTGCAGCAGGTAGACCGGCACCAGCCGCGCTTCGATTTCACCGGCTTGCCGCCCGTCCGGCAACACATTGAAACTGAACTGATCCAGCGCACGCTTGCGCACGGCCGACAGGCTGTCCCAGGTTTTCAGGATGTCCGGGCCGAAATCCCATAGCAAGCCATGCGGATGGGCGGCGCCGGGCGAGCGCGCATCCGTGTCGCCCACGTAAGTCAGCCCCGCCGCCTGCGCTTCGCGCCGCAATTGCGCCAGCGCGGCCTGCTCGTCGCCCGCGAACTGGCCGTACACGTGCTTGACGATGTAGTCGTCCCACGGCCCCACACCCACGCCATAGGCATCGGCCAGGTCGACTTCGCCCTGCGCATTCAGTTTCAATACCGGATGCGGATAATCCATGACCGAACCATTGCCTTGGCGGCTGGCGGCAAAGTTGTGGGCAAAGCCCAGCGTATGCCCCACTTCGTGCGCCGACAACTGGCGCAGGCGCGCCAGCGCCATCTGCTCCGCCAGCTTTTCCCTGCCGCCGGATTTTCCATAAGGCGCCAGCAGGCTTTCAGCAATCAGGATGTCCTGCCGCACACGCTGCGAACCCAATGTCACGGCGCCACGGATGATCTCGCCCGTCAGCGGGTTGGCCAGCGCATTGCCATAGGACCAGCCCCGCGTGGCGCGGTGTGTCCACGTGATGATGTTGTAGCGCACATCCATCGGGTCCGCTCCTTCCGGCAGCAGTTCCACGCGGTACGCATCCTTGAAGCCAGCCTTTTCAAATGCGCTGCCCCACCAGCGCGCACCTTCCAGCAACGCCGTGCGCACCGGTTCCGGCGCGCCCCGGTCGACGTAATACACGATCGGTTTCTTCACCGGGCTGAGCGCCGCGCCGGGATCGGTCTTTTCCAGCCGGTGCCGCACTTGCCAGCGCACGTCCAGGCTGGACGCCAGCGGCGTGGCGAAATCGACGTACCCGGTATCGAAGCCGCCCGATTGCGGATGATAGGTGCGCGGACGGTACCCGTCGTCCGGCAGCCGCACCATGCTGATGTGCTGGCGCATGGTCAGGCTGGCCGGATCGGCCGCCACCTGTTTCACCCATTCGCCCTGCCCCGGACCCTGGAACGTCAGCAGCGCTTCCAGCTCGATATTGTCGGGGAAGGCCCGGGCGTCGGCCGCCAGCACGGCGCTGCGTTTCGCATCCACCGCATAGCCGCCCTGTTTGGTCTCCGCCAGCCGCGCCGCCACGCCATGCTGGTCGGCCAGCAGGAACGTGGAAAAGTCCACCAGGTGCCGCCCGCCATCGGTGGCGAGGATGTCGCCCGCCCACAGCACCGCGCCGGCAAACGATTCCGCCACGGCGGCCCGTTCATCGTGGTCCTTCGAACCGGCAATGAAACGGGTATTGTCCTGCACCAGGAACAGGCGGTTGCCATGCTTCTGGAACCGCACCAGCTTGACTTCGCCGGACTGGCGCCGGTCCAGGCCCACGTCGTTGGAACCCAGCGCATACGGCAAGGAACTCATCAGGAGAAACGGCTGGTCCAGCGCGGACACCCCCAGCAGCACGCGGCCTTGCGCGGTATCGCGCCACAGGTCGATAAAGCCGGGCTGCGATGCCAGGCCCTGGGTTTGTTCCTGCAAGGTTTTAGCGGGGGCCGCCGACGTGGCGGAAAAAGCGGAATTGGCGGGGATGGCCGTCAACAGCAGCGTGGCCAGCAGATAAGAAGCGGAGCGGGTCGGGGTCATATCGGGTCGAACCTGGGTCGAGCTGGGATCAATGAGTGCCCGGCGCGGGGACCTGCGCCATGCGGAGACTGCCCGCGCAGCATGGATCCCCGCGCACGGCGGGGATGACGGGGCGGCGCCTGGGTCCGCCCCGGGTTACAACTTACTGCGCGCCGCCGGTGGTGGCGGCAGCGCCCTGCACGTTCATGTTCAGCGCTTTCGACAGGAAGCCCCAGCGGTCCGTCACTTCATCGATCTGCTTGGACGTGGGCTTGCCCGCGCCGTGGCCGGCCTTGGTATCGATGCGGATCAGGATCGGATTCGCGCTGCCCTGCGCCGCTTGCGCGGCGGCGGCGAACTTGAAGCTGTGCGCCGGCACCACGCGGTCGTCGTGGTCGGCCGTCACCACCATCGTGGCCGGATAGCACGAACCCGGCTTCAGGTTGTGCAGCGGCGAATACTTGTACAGCGCCTGGAATTCATCCGGGTTGTCGGACGAACCGTAATCCGACGTCCATGCCCAGCCGATCGTGAATTTCTGGAAGCGCAGCATGTCGAGCACGCCCACGGCGGGAATCGCCGCCGCGAACAGGTCGGGGCGCTGCGTCATGGTCGCGCCCACCAGCAGGCCGCCATTGCTGCCGCCGCCGATCGACAGCTTGGCGGGCGACGACACTTTATTCGCCACCAGCCATTCCGCCGCGCCGATGAAGTCATCGAACACGTTCTGTTTTTGCAGCTTGGTGCCGGCCTTGTGCCATGCTTCGCCATATTCGCCGCCGCCGCGCAGGTTGGCCATCGCGTACACGCCGCCCATTTCCACCCACGCCAGGTTCGCCACCGAGAACGATGGCGTCAGCGGGATGTTGAAGCCGCCATAGCCGTACAGGTAAGTCGGATTCGAGCCATCGAGTTTGATACCCTTCTTCGAGACGATGAACATCGGCACCCTGGTGCCATCCTTGCTGGTGTAGAACACCTGGCGCGTTTCGAATTGCGACGGGTCGAAATCCACCTTAGGCTGGCGGTACACGGTGCTCTTGCCCGACTTCATGTCGTAGCGGTAAATCGTGGTCGGGTTGGTGAAACTGGTGTACGAATAGAAGGTTTCCTTGTCGCCGCGCTTGCCGTTGAAGCCACCGGCCGAACCGATGCCAGGCAATTCCACGTCGCGCACGAACTTGCCCTTCAAGTCGAACACCTTGACGGCGCTGTGCGCATCGCTCAGGTAATCGACCACCAGCTGGTTGTTGATGATGTTGGCCGACACCAGCGTTTGCTGCGCTTCCGGCACGATTTCTTTCCACTGCGACGGCTCCGGATGGCGCACGTCGACCGCGATGATGCGCGAACGCGGTGCATTCTTGTCGGTGCGGAAGTAGAACACGGGACCATCGTTGTCAATGAAGTCGTAGGCCGCATCGAACGCTTCCATCAGGCCCGTGACTTTGCCATCTTTCTGTTTCAAGTCCTTGTAGAAGATGCGCGCCTTGCGCTCCGTGCCTTGCGACGACGAGATGATCAGGTAGCGGCCATCGTCCGTGACTTCGCCGGCAAAGCCCCATTCCTTCTGGTCGGGACGGTCATACACCAGCGTATCCGCGCTTTGCGGCGTGCCCAGTTTATGGAAGTACAGCTTCTGGAAATAGTTGACGCCGGCCAGCTTGGTCTTTTCGTCCGGTTCGTCGTAGCGGCTGTAGTAGAAGCCGGAACCGTCGTGGGCCCAGGCCGTGCTGGAGAACTTCACCCACTTGATGTGGTCTTCCGTATCCTTGCCGCTGTCGATGTGGCGCACGCGGATTTCATTCCAGTCCGAACCGGAAGCGGCCGTGCTGTACGCCAGGTATTTGCCGTTCGGGCTGACTGCGGTGCCGGCCAGCGCCACCGTGCCATCGGCCGCCAGCGTGTTCGGGTCCAGCAGCACGCGCGGCGTATCGGACAGCGATTTCATCGTGTACAGCACGGACTGGTTTTGCAGGCCGTCGTTACGGCTGTAGAAGTAGCGGCCGCCTTCCTTGTACGTCACGCTGTAGCGCTCGTAATTCCACAGCTTGGTCAGGCGCTGCTTGATCGCGTCGCGGTTCGGGATTTGCGCCAGGTACGCCTGCGTCACCTTGTTTTGCGCGTCCACCCACTCCTTGGTCTCCGCGCTGTTGGCGTCTTCCAGCCAGCGGTACGGGTCCGCCACGGCGGTGCCGTGATAATTGTCCTGCTGGTCGACTTTCTTCGTGACGGGGTAGCTGACGGCGGGGCCGGTGGCCGGGCAGGTTTGCGCAAAGGCGGAACCGCCGAAGGCCGCAGCCAGGGCCAGGATCAGGGAGGCGCGTTTCAATTGCATAACGGGTTGGTCTCGTGGTCGTGTATTTTTGAGGGAAATGCCGGGAAAGTGACGGGATCGCCGCACTGTGTATGATGATATCCGTAACTGTGGCAAATAAGTTACGATCTCAACGGCGGTAGAGCGAGGATTATTTGGCGACCGACGCCACGGATGCGCCCGGCGCGGCCGCGGCCTCGCCCAATCCTTCCGGCGCCTGCCATTGCGTGACCCACTTTGCGAGGTCGCCACCCGGGATCGGCCGGCTCATGAAATACCCCTGCGCCTGGTCGCATCCCATCAGCACCAGCAGCCGCCATACGGCTTCGCTCTCGATGCCTTCGGCCACCACGCGCAAACCCATGTTGTGACCCAGGTCGATGGTGGAGCGGACGATCTTGGCGTCGCCCGTGTCGTGTTCCATGTTCAGCACGAACGATTTATCGATCTTCAATTCGTTGACCGGCAAGCGCTTCAGGTAAGCCAGCGACGAATAGCCGGTGCCGAAATCGTCGATCGACAAATCCATGCCCATCAGGTGCAGCCGTTCCAGCGTTTGCTGCGCGCGCACCGGGTCGTCCATGATGGCGCTTTCCGTGATTTCCAGGCAAAACGCCGATGGCGCCAATTGGTGGCGGGCCAGCAGGTCGGCGAACTTGGCCGGCAAGTCCTGGTCCATCAAGTCGCGGGTGGACAGGTTCACCGATATTTTCAGGTCGATACCCTGGCTGGCCAGTTGCTGCGACAGCATGGCCGACTGTTCCATCATCCACCGCGTCAGCACGCGGATAAAGCCGGTCTGCTCGGCGAATGGAATGAACTGGTCAGGGAACACGTTGCCCCGCTCCGGGTGCACCCAGCGCACCAGCGCTTCGGCGCCCACCGCCTTGCCGGTGGCCAGCGATATCTTGGGCTGCACGAACAGCCGGAATTCATTACGTTCGATGGCGTTGCGCAATTCCGTCAACAGCGACAGGCTTTGCGCGCTGGACTGGTCGAACGCGGCGTCGTACACCACGGCGCCTTCGGTGCGCTGCTTGGCCGTGTACATCGCGACCTCGGCCAGGCTCATCAGCAGTTCCGGGTCGTCGCCGTGCAGCGGATAGCCGGCGATGCCCATGCCGGCGCCGATATCGACCATCTGGTCGTCCAGCGACAGCGGCGTTTCCAGCGATTCCAGCAACGCGCGCGCCACCATTTGCGCCAGGTCCAGGCTGCAATCCGGCAGCAACACGGCAAACTCGTCGCCGCCCAGCCGCGCCACCTGCGCCGACGTGTTGCGGCGGTTCGCCAGCGTCAGTTGCAGGCGCCCGGCCACCTGGCGCAGCAACGCATCGCCGAAGCTGTGGCCCATGACGTCGTTGACGTGCTTGAAGCGGTCCAGGTCCATCATCAGCACGAATACCGACGATTCGTGCTTGCGCGCCTCGGCGATCGAATCCTGCAGGTGCAGCACGAATTGCGCGCGGTTCGGCAAATTGGTCAGCGTATCCCAGTAAGCGAGGCGGCGGATTTCCTGTTCGCGCCGCGCGATCCCGTCGCGCATGCTGTCGAACGCATGGGCCAGCGTACCGATTTCATCTTCGCGCACGAATTCGATCTGGCCCTTGTAATCGCCCTTTTCCAGCCGCCTGGCCACCGTCACCAGTTCCCGGATCGGCTGCGCAATGCGCTTGGCCGTCACCACGCTGACAGCGGCCGAAACAATGATCCCCGCCACCGTCAGCCCAAGCAGCCAGCGTTCCAGCCGCGCATATTCGGAAATCGCTTCATCGAACGAACGCGCCAGCACGACGGACACACCCTGCCCCGCGTCCTCACCCAGCTCCAGGCGACGGGCGCTGTAGCGGTCATGTTCCAGCTGCGCTTCGAAGGCGCCGTCCGCGGCCGGCCTGGCGGCCTCCATATGCTGCACCAGCGCCGTCGCCAGCGGGAGCGGCAACGTGGATGCCACCGGCAACCATGCGCCCTTGCCGTCATGCGTGACGATCGACGTCTGCAAGGCGCTGATATTGCGCATTTCCGCCACCACCTGGTTATCGATGGGGAACGTCATGACAATCCAGCCGATCACGATGGGCGCCTTGACCGGCATGACCACCACCTGGTACGGATAGCGGTTGACGATGCCGATGCCGTTGGCGCCATCCGACGCTTCGGCCTGGTCCAGCATGCCCAGCACGAGTTTCTTCAGGCCTGCCGCATGCACATCGCTGGTGGTGGCGCTGATCTCGCGCTCGGCGCTGACCAGCATCGATGCGGATGCCTTGATGCGCCGGCCGTGGTTGGCCAGCGCCGATTCAATGGTGGCGCGGTCCGATTCATCGTTATTGCCGATGGCGGCGACAAAAGCCGTGTCGCGTGCCAGCAGCCGGGCGCCGAACCGCAGGTTCTGGGCATTCTGCTCCATCAAACGGCGGAACACCTTACCGCCGTTGGTGAGTTCCTGCGCGATCGACGCGCGCGCATTCGATTCGATGCCGCCCTGGATTACCAGCAGTCCCACCACCTGCACCACCACGATCAGCAGCATGAACAGCGTCAGGATGCGGCTTTCCAGACTGCGGAAGTGCAGGCGTGCGCGCATGGCGGTTCCTACAGCGCCGGTTCCGCCGACGGCGGTTTCATGGACAGTTTAAAGGTGGCGCTGGACAGCGCATCGCCCGCCTTGACCGCAAGCGGCTGTTCCTGCGGCTGGCCGCCGGCCATGTTGTAGTGCCATGCTTTCAATACGTATCTGCCGCCCGCCGGCACGTCGATGCGCACCACGCCGGCGCCATCGGTCTTGCCATAGTATGGCGTCTCGACCACGCGCACGTAGGCGACCATTTTGTCGTGGATGTTACAGCCCAGGACCACGACCCCGGGTTTTTCAAAATACTGGGGCGACGCGCTGGTGCCCGAGTACAGTTTCTGGTCGAACTTGTGCGCGGGCGAAAACGAATAGATATGGTGGCGCACCCGGTCATTATTGGGAAACTCGATCTTGCTGCCGACCTGCACCACGGTGACCAGCGGCAGGAACTTCAAGCCCTTTTGCTCGATTTCCGCGCCTTTCAGCGGTTTCGGCAGCGCGGCGCCCGCCTCCGCTTCGACATACACCACGGTATCCTGCAGCGGGTTGCCGGCCTGGTCCGACACTTGCACCGCCACCCCGGATGCCTGGCTAGCGGCGGCCCATGCTGCCAGTAGCGTGAAGACGGCGGGGTGTCGGAATCGGAACATGGACATGCGTGACCAGGACAAGAATGGGGACGTTCTATTGTAGCCGCAGAGCACCAGTTTTGCCCCGCATTTGCCCTTGTTTGTTTCCCAGATTCATCATCCTGTCACATTCGCACCCTAATATGGAAAGCCTGTCAATTCAATAGTTGCAATATAGTGAACAATGTGGCCTACCTGCGCCGCCCGGCACCGCCGGCCCTTCCTCCTGAAGCCGATCCCATGCTGCGCGCCCAGTTACTCGATATCATCGAACGCCGCCAGCTGACGGCGCTGTTCCAACCGATTGCCCATTTACAGGGCGGCGCCATCATGGCCTACGAAGGCTTGATCCGGGGCCCGTCCGACAGCCCGCTGCACTCGCCGCTGAACCTGTTCAAGGCAGCCCGCGCCTGCAACCTGGCGCTGGAAGTCGAACACCTGTGCCGCCGCGTGGTGCTGGAACGGTTCGCGGAACTGAACCTGCCGGGCAAATTGTTCCTCAATGTCAGCCCGGAATGCCTGTTACTGCAGCGCGACGATGCACGCGGCGAAACGCTGCAATACATCGAAAGCATCGGCATCAATCCCGAGCGCGTCATCATCGAGCTCACGGAAAACCAGCCCACCTATAACTATGATCTGATGCGGGAAGCGGTGCTGCACTACCGCAACCTCGGTTTCCAGATCGCGATCGACGACCTGGGTGAAGGCTTTTCCAGCCTGCGGCTGTGGTCCGAACTGCGTCCCGAGTACGTGAAAATCGACATGCACTTCATCCAGGGCATCAACCAGGATCCCGTGAAGCTGCAGTTCGTCCGCTCGATCCAGGAAATCGCCGACAAGTCGGACACGCTGGTGATTGCCGAAGGCATTGAAGCGCAGGCGGAATTGCTGGTGCTGCGCGACCTGGGCGTCGTCTATGGCCAGGGCTACCACCTGGGACGGCCGCACGCAACGCCGGCGCGGGCGTTGCCGGCCGAAGTGGCGAAAGCATTGTCGCGCAATGGCGTGGCGGTCTATCCGCAGCGGAGTACGGAGCACCACAACGTGACGATTGAAAAGCTGCTGACGGAAGTGGCGGCCATCCCCTCCAGCATGAACAACAACGAGGTGTACGACCTGTTCATGCAAGACCCGAAGCTGATGATCATTCCCGTGGTGGATGACGGTGTGCCGCTCGGCCTGATCACGCGCTTTGCCATGATCGACCACTTTGCCCGCCCGTACCAGCGCGAATTGTATGGCCGTAAGTCATGCCGCCAGTTCATGGACGGCAAACCGCTGATCGCCGACAAGGACACGAGTTTGCAGGAACTGTCGTGCCGCATGGCCGAATCCGATGCGCACCACCTGTTCAACGGCTTCATCATCACGGACCAGGGCCGCTATGCCGGCATGGGCACGGGCCACGACCTGATGCGCGAAATCACGCAAATGCAGATCAACGCGGCCCGCTATGCAAACCCGCTGACGCAATTGCCGGGCAATGTGCCCATCAACGAACACATCGACCGCCTGCTGGAAAGCGGCACGCGCTTCTGGGTCTGCTATTGCGACCTCGATCACTTCAAGCCGTTCAACGACGTCTATGGCTACCGCCGCGGCGACGACGTGATCCAGATGACGGGCCGCATCCTGTCCGCCCACTGCGACCCGGACCGCGATTTCGTCGGCCACATCGGCGGCGACGATTTCATGATCCTGTTCCAGAGCGAAGACTGGGAAAGCCGCTGCCGCGGCATCCTGGCCGATTTCGCCCACTGCGTGCTGGATTTTTACAGCCTGGAAGACCGCGAACGGGGCGGCTACATCAGCGAAGACCGGCAGGGCAAGAAAGTGTTTTATTCGCTGATGAGTTTATCGCTGGGCTCGATCCGGGTCGAGCCGCTGCAGTATTATTCGCACCACCAGATCGCGGCGCTGGCGTCCGATGCGAAGAAGCAGGCGAAGAAAATCCACGGCAACAGCTTGTTCGTGGACCGGCGGACCGCCTGAACGGCGTCCCGGCAGGGCGGCTTTTACAAAGCCGCCAGCATGCGTGATCAATGCGCGGACCTTGGCGGATGCAGCGGCCTGGGTCCCGCCGCATAGACGCCCACGGCAATCCCCGTCAGGCACCAGACGATCAGCGCGCCGGACGGCAAGTCATACAACGTCGACAGCACCAGCCCGGACGCATAGCCGCCCGCGCCGATCAGGTACGCCAGCAGCAACTGGCGTTTGGCATAGTGGCGTACCGCCAGCGCCGGCACGATCAGGCTGGTGAACACCAGGTACACGCCCACCAGTTGCACCGACGCCGTCACGGCCAGCGCGAACAGCAGGTAAAACGGCAGGCGCCCCAGCTGGCCGTGCAGGAAATACAGCGCCAGCCCAATCACGCCCGTGACAATGGCCGGTAACACCAGCTGGCTGTAGCGCACCCACAGGATTTGCCCCGCCAGTAAGTCCTGCAAATGTTCGCCGCCATGGGGATCGTGCGCCACCAGCAGCAAGCCGGCGGTGGCGGCCAGGATGAACAGCACGCCGATCTGCGCTTCCTGCACGTCCGGCCACTGTTTTTCCGTCCACGTCAGCAACAGCGCGCCCAGCACCGCGGCGCAGGCGGCCGCGCCCTGCACTGCCCATCCCTGCGGATCGAGATCGCCCACGCCGGCAATGATGACACCCAGCGCGGCAATCTGTGCAATGGCAAGGTCAATGAAGACAATGCCCCGCTTCAGCACTTGTGAGCCGAGCGGGACGTGGGTCAGCAACACCAGCAAGCCGGCGGCCAGGGCCGGCGCAATGATGGTCAGGTCGAGGCCGCCGTCCATTACTTGTTCGCCTCCAGCAGCTTTTGCACGGTGCTGTCGAAGAACGAGAACAAGTCTTTGCTCTTGTCGTCGCCGCCGACAGTGAATGGCAAGGTCACGGCGGGGATTTTCGCGTGTTCGGACAGCCATTGCGATGCGCGGGCATCCTGGTAGCCGGCGCGCACCACCATTTTTGCCGGCTGCTTTTGCAGTTGCGCCAGCAAGCCGTTCAAGTGCGCGGCCGACGGTTCCACGCCGGGCTTGGGTTCCAGCGTCCCGACCTGGCGCATGCCCAGCCACGCCATCAGGTACTCCATGTTTTTATGGTGCTCCACCAGCGCCACGCCTTTCAGGGGCGCGGCCTGCTGTTCCCACCTGGCCGTTGCGGCGGTCCAGCGCGCGGCGAAGTCCTTGTAGCGGCCATCGTAATACGCGGCGTTGGCGGCGTCGAGTTCACCCAGCCGCCTGGCCAGCGCCGTCGCCACCAGGCCGATATTTTTCGGATTCTGCTGGATGTGCGGATTGCCGGCCGCATGCACGTCGCCTTCCGCGCGGTCCAGTTTCGTCGGCACGTCGAGGCGCGGCACCAGCGGGCCCGCCAGGAATTGGCCAGGCTGGCCGTCGGCGATCTTGCTGTTGCCCGATTGCTGGATCAGCACCGGCAGCCAGCCCACTTCCAGTTCCAGGCCGGTGCACACCAGCAAATTAGCATTGCGCGTGCGGGCAATCAGGCTGGGGCGCGCTTCCACGCGGTGCGGGTCCTGCAGCGCCGTGGTGGCCGACGATACCTTGACTTTATCGCCGCCCAGTTCCTTGACCAGCGCTTCCCATTCCGGTTCACAGGCCAGCACGTTCAGCGCGGCGCTGGCGGGGGCCGCCCACAACGTGGCGGCGGCGATCAGGGCGGAGCAAATTGGTGTAGACAGTTTCATGACGGGACTCCTCAGAAAGCGTGGGCCGCGTGCGTACCGAGGCTCATGATGTATTGCAGGATGACCTGGTTGTCGGTGGCGCCAGGACGGGATTTGTCTTGTGCGAATTGCAGGCGCAGGCGCGAGAATTCGGAGGGACTGTAATCGAACATGATGCTGGTCTTGCGCGGCGAGTACGGTTGCAGGATGGCGAAGCTGTCGGCCGCCAGCGTGCCGTCGTCGACCAGCGCGATGTGGCGCGCGCCCGGATTCAGGCGGTCGTAGCGCAAGCCCGCGCGCCAGTTTGGCATGAACTGATAGACGCCTTGCAGATACCAGCCGGATTGCTTGCCCGTATAGGCGCTGCTGTAGACGCGGCCCAGCGGACCATCGGCCGGCGCCGTGTCGTAGTCCAGCGTGCCGTCATCCTTGCTGCGGAAATACTCGCCCTGCAATTTGAAATTCGTGATGGACGAATTGCCGTTCGGCGCCCACTTATAAATCGCATCGGCGATGAAGGTTGTGCTCTTGCCGCTGAAGGCATGGGCCAGGCCATCCTCTTCCCAGCCGCGCTGTTCCGCGTGGGTGCGCAGCAGCGACAAGCCGGCGCGGTAGCTGGACGAGGCGCCGATATCGTCACCCACGCGGGCAAACGCCGCCACGGAATTGGCGCCATTACGGTTGCGGGCCGTGCCCGGGAAGTTGGCGCCGTTGCCCAGTTCCACGCCCAATTCGACGAACTGGTCCAGCGGCGCCAGCCATTTGGCCTGCACGCCGTCGGACTTGAATTGGCCGCCGAGGAACACCTGGTACGCCAGCGGCGCATCGGCAAAGTCCCACGTGTGGCTGTGCTGGCTGTTCAGGTAACCGATGGCCGACAGGAAGCGCCCGGCCTTGACGTTGAAGCCACCGCCCAGGTCACGGGTCTGGATGAACGCTTCTTCCACTTCCGCTTCGTTTTCCGGCGTCAGCGCGAAGGTCAGCTGGCCGGCAAACATCGGGTCGATATTGGCGCGCAGCGTGATTTCCGATTCGCCCAGGCTGAAGCCTTTCGCACCGGGACCGGTTTCACCGCCCGGCGGCAGCATGCCTTGCACCTTGTATTGTTCCGGGTCCTGCTTCAGGCGCTGGAACGAGCCGCCGAGGATGGCGGAAATGTCCGGGTTGAACGCATTACTGGATGCCTGCACCGGTGCCGCCGGTGCGCCCTGCGCCGGCGCCGGCGCAGAGTTTTGCGCCTGCGCCGCGCTGGCGTTGCTGTCGGCCTGCTGCGCCGTCGCCACGGCGGCTTTCGCCTCACTTTGAGCGGCCGTGGCCTGGGCTTGCGCCTGGGCCAGCCGCTGCTCCAGCGCGGCCAGGCGCGCCTCGTACGCTTCCTTCATCTGGCGGATCTGTTCGCGGATTTCCGCCAGTTCCTTGGTTTCTTTGGCCTGCGCCATGGGCGCAACAAATGCAGCGGCCAGCGCCGCAACGATGACACTTTTCTTCAACATCTTGAATCCTGTTTTTGTATAGGTATAGGCGAGCCGGCGCGTGTGCGGAACAAAGCGCAGCGGCCCGGATGGCAATACGGAATCAGGCGATGGAAGGAGGAGCGCGGGACTGGAAGACGCAGACGGTGCGCTGGCACGCGACAGGCGTGTCAGTGACCAGGACCAGGGGCGCCGCGTGTTCGACGACCGGGAAGGTGTAAGACGGGGTATCGAGCGCGTGGGCGATTTGCGCGAAGGCCAGGCACTGGTCGCAATTCTGGTCCAGCGCCAGGTTTTTCGACGCGCCGAAGTTTTGTCCGGCGGCGTCGCGTTCAACTACCTGTTGCCGGCTCTGGCTGACATCCGACAAGTGCGATATCGCGTGCGTGATCCCCAGCTGCTGGGACAGTACCAGCAGCAGCGACAGCAAGGCATAAGCGATATGG
This sequence comes from Pseudoduganella rivuli, assembly GCF_009674485.1. Taxonomy (GTDB): domain Bacteria; phylum Pseudomonadota; class Gammaproteobacteria; order Burkholderiales; family Burkholderiaceae_D; genus Rugamonas; species Rugamonas rivuli_B. The sequence continues at coordinate 56,394 of NZ_WKJJ01000028.1, forward strand.
CGTTTCAGTATCACAGCACGAAGCTTGTATAGATGAATGGGCGTATTGTAATCAGTCCGTCAATTTTTCCAAGCATTTTTTAACGGAGTGCGTATCGTACTGTAACAAACCCGCTACCAGGTAACGCGCTAGGCCGCTGCCTTGCTGAGGAACGCATGGACTTTGGCCGCCGCCAGCTTGTTCACCGACATCAGCAATTCCGGCGCCACTTCCGCGTAGCCATAACGGCGCCCCAGGTGTTGCGCGATGTGCAGCAGCACTTGCGCCGCCACTTCCGCATCGGCTTCGGCCCGGTGGGCCGTGCCTTTGAAGCGGATGCCCAGGCTGCCGGACAAGGTGCCCAGCTTGTAGCTGCCCAGTTCGGGGAACACGCGGCGCGCCAGTTTCAGCGAACACACCGGTCCCAGGTGGCGTGCGGCAAGGCCGCAACGGGCGCTTTCCGCGTGCAGGAATTTTTCATCGAAGCTGGCGTTGTGGGCCGACAGCGTATCGCCGCCGATAAACTCCACCAATTGCGGCACCACTTCGCTGGCCGGCGGCGCACTGTCCACCATCTGCTGCGTGATGCCTGTCAGGCCGGTAATGAACGCAGGAATGCGCACGCCGCAATTGACCAGCGACACGTAGCGGTCCGTGATGCGGCCGTCTTCGATGCGCAGCGCCGCCACTTCCGTGATGCGGTCACCATTGTCCGGCGACAGGCCGGTGGTCTCGAAGTCCAGCATGACAATCGGTTTGCTGTAGACGGCCATCATGCGCCCCCGAATTTGCGCACGGCGTCCAGCGCCAGGCCGGCGCCGATGCTGCCGAACAGATCGCCTTCGACGCGGCGCGCGGATGGCACTACGGCGGCAATGCGTTCGCGCAGCGATTGCACGCCGGACGAACCGCCGGTGAAGAACACGGTGTCAACCGCATCGGCGGCCACGCCCGCGTCGCGCAGCATCGCTTGCACGGTTTGCTCGACGGAGCCCACCAGGTGGCCGATGGCGCTATTGAAACCGTCGCGCGTCAGGTCGACGTGCACGGGCGGAATCAGGCGGTCCAGGTGCAGTTGCACGTCGGCCGCACCGGACAGTGCGATCTTGCCCTCTTCCACCTGCATGGCCAGCCAGTGGCCGGCGCGTTCCTCGATCAGGTTTTGCAGGCGGCCCAGTTTTTCCGGTTCGCGCGCATCGCGCAGCAATTCCACCAGTTGCGCATGCATTTTCTTGGTGTACGCCTGGTTGATGGTGTGCCACGTGGCCAGGTTGAAGTAATAGCTGGACGGCACTTCGGCGCCGCCATTCAATTGCGTGCCCAGGCCCAGCAGCGGCATCACGCTGGACAGGCTCAGGTATTTATCGAAATCCGTGCCGCCGATGTGCACACCACCCGTGGCGAGGATGTCGTCACGCCGGTCGGATTTGGCAATCCGCTCCGGCGCCAGCCGTACCAGCGAAAAGTCCGACGTGCCGCCGCCGATGTCGGCGATCAGCACCAGTTCTTCGCGGCCGATCTGCGATTCATAGTCGAAGGCCGCGGCAATCGGTTCGTACTGGAACGCGATGTCCTTGAAGCCGACGGCGCGCGCCACGTCGGCCAGCGTCTGCTCGGCCAGTTTGTCGTTGTCCGCGTTGTCATCGATGAAATACACGGGGCGGCCAAACACGGCGGACGTCAGCGGCCGCCCTGCTTCGCGCTCGGCCCGGCGTTTCAGTTCGCCGATGAATTGCTGCAGCAATACGCGGAATGGCAGCGCGCGGCCCGCCACTTCGGTCTGGCCATCGATCAGCGACGTGCCCAGCAAGCTCTTCATGGACCGCATCAGGCGGCCTTCATAACCGGCCAGGTACTCCGTCAGCGCGGCTCTGCCATAGCTGGTAGTATCGTCATCGGCATTGAAAAACACGACGGAAGGCAGCGTCACTTTGCCGTCTTCCAGTGTCAGCATGGTGGGATGGCCTGGACGCACCCAGCCTACTGTGGAATTGGACGTGCCGAAATCAACGCCGCATGCTGTGGCCATGCCTACCTCCGATAAAAGGGGCGGAATTATAACAGAATTGACCGGAAATAACGCCACTTGCCGGTTAGTAGTTTCCACGCGTCAATTAGCTACAATTTTAGTTCATTTACGTGCAAACTATTGCCTTTGAGTAAGAGCGTAAGCTATCCTCGAGGACAACTATATACATGCTTGCTGGCATGGCCCTACAAAGACGATGAGAACAAAGCAATCCGCGCCTGCGTTGAGTCTTGCAGAGCATAAAGCAGCAATCCAGAAAGAAAACCGCCGGGTCACGTCGTACGACGTGGCGCTGGTCGCGGGCGTGTCGCAATCGGCCGTATCCCGCTGTTTCAAGCCGGGCGCCAGCGTCTCGAAGGCCACCTATGCGCGCGTCATGAAAGCCGCCGCCGCGCTGGATTACATTCCGAATGCCGCCGCCCGCAGCCTGATTACCCGCCGCACCAACATGGTCGCGGTCATCATTTCCAACCTGGCCAACCTGGCCTATCCGGAAGCCCTGTCTGAACTGAGCCAGCACATCGGCCGGCGCGGCAAGCGCGTGCTGCTGTTCACGTTGCAGCGCGAAACCGATATCGGCGCCGTGCTGAACGACGTGTGGCAATACCAGGTCGACGGCGTGATCGCCGCCGCCACGCTGACCGATGAACAGGTCGCGGAATTCGAACGCCGCCGCATGCCCTTGGTCGTGTTCAACCGCGGCTTGCGCGGCCAGGCCGTCAACACCGTCGCGTGCGACCACTACGAAGCGGGCCACATGCTGGTGGCCAAGCTGGCCACGGCCGGCCACCGCATCATCGCCATCATCGACGGTCCGGAAGACAACATTGTCGGCAGCGAACGCCGGCGCGGCGCGGCCGACAAGCTGGCGGAACTGGGTTTGCCGCCGCCCGTCATCGTGCGCGGCCACTTTGATTACGCCAGCGGCGCGCGCGGCTTGCGCGACATTATTTCCCGCCTGGGCCACGTGCCGGACGCCGTGATTTGCGGCAGCGACGTGATGGCGATCGGCTGCCTCGATTACGCCCGCCACGAACTGGGATTATCGGTGCCGGCGCAACTGTCGGTGGCGGGTTTCGACGCCGTCGAGCCGTCGAACTGGCTCAGCTACAACCTCACCACGTTGCGCCAGCCGATCCAGAAAATGGCGTCGGCAGCGGCGGAATTGCTGCACAACCTGATCGAGCTGGGTGAAGGCGAAGTGGAAAAGCGGATGTTTGCGTCGCAGTTCATCGAGGGCGCCACGGCGCGGCTGACGACGCTGCCGAGCGTGTCGCTGGCTGCCTGAGCGCCGGCACAGCCTGCAGGATTCCCGTCCGGCGCCGCAGATGGTCACTCATGTCCGTTCCTCGTCACGTACTGGGCATGGAGCTTCTGGTGGGCGCTGTTCAAGTCCACTACGTTCAACTGTCCGTTCTTGCCGCAACGGATGACGTTCTCGTTCACCACCGCCTGTTGGACGCCTGCCTTTTCTCCCATCGCTGCCGTCGCGTCAAAGAAAACAAAGAAGGCTTTACCTCTATACGCGGCGAAGTCGAAACCCTCCCATACGTAAGTCTCTTTGCTCGCGGGATAATTCGTCTCGAGCACGCAAAACGCCACTTCGTCACTGTCAAGCTGGGTGAGTTTTTTCCGCAGCAGATCTTGTACCGTCTGAGGCGAAGCGTCTGACGGGGTGCGGTCGAAATACTCGATGCCGCCTTGCACACCACTCCACTTAAGGACGGTCTTCTCCATGAGCAGCAGTGCCGCGAATCCTGCCGGCTTGTGCGTCGCCACGATCACCTTGATTTTCATACGCTTTCCTCCCTGGCGCCATGTACAGGATATCGAGGATAGTTCCGGCGACATACAAATGGCAAATTAAATAAGCTTGCCGTGTTTCCAACAAACGACTCAACAATTCATCGGACCGCGTCCAGCGCGCGCTGCCTGGCCTTGCTCAGCTGCGACCGGGCTTTTTCATACGACCACTGCACCAGCTCGCGCAAATAATCCTCCTGGAATTGCGCCACGCGCACCACCGTCACCCAGTGATACCGCCCCATGTAGCGGGCCGGCTTCACACCCGGCATGCCGGTCAGCTCCAGGAAACGGTCCGGCGTGGCGCGGAAGCTGAAGCGCCACCGTTCCGGTTCGCTGGTCTTGAAATAGGCAAAGGTCTTGTCGCCGACCTTGTAGGTCAGGATATTGCTTGGCGCTCCGTGCAGGGTTTCCACCGCACCGGGAAATGCACGTAGCCAGGTTTTCAGCGCTTCGGTATTCATTGGGGACCGGACAGAAAAAAGGCGCCGGTCAAGGCGCCTTGGGATACGGGACGACGGCAATCAGCCCACCGCCACCCGCTTGGCAATGTGCGCCAGCGACTCTTCCACCTGGTCCACCAGCACCAGGCACAGATCGCCCGGCTGCAAGCGGTCCAGCGCCGTGTCGATGGCGATGAACTCGCCATTGATTTCGTCGATGTGGGTGGTGCGCGCGGCGCCGTTCAAGCCTTCGCGCAGCAGGCGCACGACTTCGCCGTCTTCACGGCCGCGCTGGCACGCGTCCTGGTACAGCACCACGTCGTCGAACGCGCGGCCGAGGATTTCCGTCTGCTGGCGGATGTCTTCGTCGCGGCGGTCGCCCGCGCCGGAAATCACCACCGAGCGGCGCTTGCCCGGCAGCGCATCGACCGCCTGCACCAGCGCCAGCATGGCGTCCGGGTTGTGGCCGTAATCGGCGATCACGGTCGCGCCCCGGAAGTCGAACATGTTGAAACGGCCCGGCGCATTGGCCGAGTCGTTGTCGAAGGTCGCCAGGCCCGCGCGGATCGACGCCCAGTCGATCCCGGCGCCCCAGGCTGCCGCCACCGACGCCATCACGTTTTCCACCTGGAAGCCGATCGCACCGTTTTTTGTGATCGGCACGTCACGCAACGCGATGCGCTCTTCGCGCTTGCCTTCCACCGCCACCAGGCAGCCATCGTCGACGTACACGGTGCGGCGGCCCTGTGCGATATGGGTGGCGATCACCGGGTGTTCGCGGTCGGCGCCGAAGAACGTCACCTTGCCGCGGCAGGTTGCCGCCATGCCGGCCACGATCGGATCGATCGCGTTCAGTACCGCGACGCCATTCTTGTCGACGTTTTGCACGATCACGCGCTTCAGCACGGCCAGGTCTTCCACCGTGGTGATGTAGTTCAGGCCCAGGTGGTCGCCCGCGCCGATATTGGTCACCACCGCCACCTTGCAGCGGTCGAACGCCAGGCCTTCACGCAGGATGCCGCCGCGCGCCGTTTCGAACACGGCCGCGTCGACGTCCGGGTGCTGCAGCACGTTGCGCGCGCTGCGCGGGCCGGAACAGTCGCCGCTGTCGGTGCGGCGGCCATTGATGTAGACGCCGTCGGTATTAGTCATGCCCACGCGCAGGCCGGACGCCGCCATCAGGTGCGCCGTCAGGCGGACCGTCGTGGTCTTGCCGTTGGTGCCGGTCACCGCCACCACCGGGATGCGGCCATCGTCGCCCTCGGGGAACATGGCGGAAATGATGGCTTCGCCGACCGGACGGCCCTTGCCGTACGACGGCGTCAGGTGCATGCGCAGGCCGGGCGCCGCGTTGACTTCCACCACGCCGCCACCCTGCGCTTCGATCGGTTGCAGCACGCTGTCGCACACCACGTCCACGCCGCAGATATCGAGGCCGATCATTTGCGCCGCTTCCACCGCGCGCGCCGCCACTTCCGGATGCACGTCATCGGTCACGTCGGTGGCGGAACCGCCGGTCGACAGGTTGGCGTTGTTGCGCAGGATGACGCGCTGGCCGTGCGGCGGCACCGAGTCCGCGTTCAAGCCTTGCAGCGACAGGCGCTCCAGCGCGATGTCATCGAAACGGATTTTCGTCAGCGACGTGGCGTGGCCGGAACCGCGGCGCGGATCGGCATTGACGGTTTCCACCAGTTGGCGCACCGAATGCACACCATCGCCCACGACATGGGGCGGATCGCGGCGCGCAGCGGCGATCAGCTTGTTGCCGATCACCAGCAGGCGGAAATCGTGGCCCGGCAGGAAGCGTTCGACCAGGATGTCGTCACGGAATTCGCGGGCAGCCGCGAACGCCTTGTCGATCTGCTCGCGCGTCGTGACGTTGACCGTCACGCCCTTGCCCTGGTTGCCATCCTTCGGCTTGACCACAACAGGCACATCCGGCGCGCCGATTTCGCACGCGGCTTGCCACGCGTCGTCCGCGCTTTCCACGGAGCGGCCATGCGGCACCGGCACGCCGGCGGCGTCCAGCAATTTCTTCGTCAATTCCTTGTCTTGCGCGATGGTTTCGGCGATCGCGCCGGTGGAATCCATCTCGGCGGCCTGGATGCGGCGCTGGCGCGAGCCCCAGCCGAACATCACCATGCTGCCCTTGGTCATGCGCTTGAACGGGATGTTGCGCACGACGGCGGCGTGCACGATGGCGCCCGTGCTCGGACCCAGGCGCTCATCTTCGTCCAGGTCGCGCAGGCGGTGCAGCGCGTCGGCCAGGTCGAACGGCGTGTCGTCCAGCGCGGATTTGATCAGCTGTTCGGCCAGTTCCACCGCCAGGCGGCCCACTTCTTCCTCGGTGTATTCCACCACCATCTGGTAGATACCCTTTTCCAGCGTCTGCGTGGTGCGGCTGAAGGTGACAGGGCAGCCCGCTTCGGCTTGCAGCGCCAGCGCCGTCATTTCCAGCACGTGCGCCATCGGCACGGCATCATTGTGGCCGATCGGTTGCAACGCGGCGATACCGGCGAAACGCGCACGCAGGCGGACTTCGAAGCCCGGCAGCAAATCGATGTTCTCTTCTTCCGTCGAGCAGGAGACGATGGCTTCGATTGCCGTATGGTGACTCCAAAGATTAGGACCGCGCAGCGCGCGGATGCGAATAACTTCCATTACCTTGTCCTGTGTGGGGGTGTCTTATCAGTTGGCCTTGAACGTGCGCAGCGCGGCGGCAATCAGGCCGGGTTCCAGGCCCAGCGCCCAGCCGGCGCCGATGGCGGCCAGCACGGCTTCTTCGTTGCCCTTCTGGCCGGCCGGCATGCACGACAGCGGCAGCACCGCCACTTCGTTGGCGCCCGCCGCCAGTACAAAACCATTGTTGCGCATGAAGACGGCGCGTTCGCCATCCTGGCGGTGTTCGACGATGGCCGGGCTGTGTTCATCCAGGCCATAGAAGATCACGAAGCCGTCCGACAGGTCGGCCATTTCCACCACGCGCGGATCGCTTGCGTTCAGCACGGCGGCGCCTTCCGGCAGCACCACGTCGACCTGCGTGCGCAACACGCTGTACATGTCGTCCTCGTCGCGGATAAAGAATTCAGCCAGGTCTTCGTGGCCGCTGCTGTCGGTGACGATGCCCACCAGGCACTTGTCGTACGCCAGGCCTTCGGTCAGGATCATGCGGTTGCCGTTATGGAAGACCGCCGCCTCGACGTTACGGTTCAACAGCAGGCGCTGGCCCGATTCCCAGGCCGACAGCGGGCCGCGCGGCACTTTGCGGCCGTTCAGGTAAATACCCTCTTCGCAGCCCAGGCCCGTCATCTTGCCGGACACTTGCAGCAGCCATGCCGTCAGTTTCGCGATCAGCACGGAATGGCGTTCGCCGGCCACGCCGACCACAGGAATGCGGCCGGTTTCATCATGCGCGAACAGCTGGTCGACGATGGCGGCGCCCACAGGACGGGGCTGCGAACCTTCGGCCGGATTCAGGTGCGCCAGCAAGCCCGGGCTGGCGTTGACTTCGATGATCGCGCCGCCCTGCGCTTCCAGCGGTTTGGCGATATCCTGCGCCACCAGGTCGATGCCGGCGATATCCAGGCCCACCACGCGGGCAGCCAGCGTCGCCATTTCCGCCACGTCCGGGTGCACCAGGTCCGTCACGTCGACCGCGACATTGCCGTTCGGCTGGATCAGCACTTGCTGGCCCGCGTGCGGCACGGATTCGTGCGTCATGTTCTGGCGCTGCAATTCCAGGATGATTTCACCGGAAATGTCCGGCTGCACCAGGCCCAGCGGCTTGTCTTCCGTGGTGCCGCGGCGCGGATCGGTATTGATTTGCGTATTGCACAGTTCCAGCACGCTTTGCTTGCCGTCGCCCGTCACCCACAGCGACTCGCCCATGGCGGCGGCGATCATGCGCTTGCCCACGACCAGCAGGCGGTGCTCATTGCCCGGCACGAAGCGCTCGACGATGACGTTGCGGCTGCCGCCGCGCTGCACGGCCAAATTGTAGGCCGCGCGCACATCCTGTTCGTCGACCAGGTTCAGCGTCACGCCACGGCCATGGTTGCCGTCATACGGTTTCACCACGACCGGCACGCCGATATCTTCGGCGGCTTCCCACGCGGCGTCTTCGCTGGTGACCAGTTCACCTTCCGGCACCGGCACGCCGGCCGACGCCAGCAGCGACTTGGTCAAATCCTTGTCGCTGGCGATGCCTTCGGCAATCGCGCTGGTGGCGTCCGTTTCGGCCGTCCAGATGCGGCGCTGGCGGGCGCCATGGCCCAGCTGCACCAGGTTGCCGTCCGTCAGGCGGATCGACGGGATGCGGCGGTCGGTGGCCGCGTCCACGATATTGCTGGTCGACGGGCCCAGGCACAGGCGCTCGACCAGTTCCGTCAGTTTGGCCACCGTGCCAGCCACGTCATACGGGCGGTCTTCGATGGCGGCCATCAGCAATTCGCGGCCGGCGGTCAGCGCGGCGCGGCCCACCTGTTCCTGGCGGGTGCGGAAAGCCATTTTGTAGATGACGCCCGCTTCGGACGTCTGGCGGGTCTTGCCGAAACCGGTCCGCATGCCGGCCAGGTTTTGCAATTCCAGCACCACGTGCTCGAGGATGTGGCCCGCATACGTGCCTTCGCGCAGGCGTTCGTGGAAGCCGCCCCGTTCGCCGACACCGCAACGGTGTTCGATCAGGTGCGGCAACATGGCCGTCAGGCGCTCGTAGAGACCGGGGATTTTGTCAGAGGGGAAGTTTTCAAGCTCGCCGATATCCAGCCAGGCTTCGATGACCGGGCGGTACGTCCAGATATTGGGTCCGCGCAGGTGTGTTACACGGAGAAATTCTATGTCTTTCTTCTTTGTCATGTTTTTGCTCTTGTATCTCTCGCGGGGTATACTCCGCGAAAGCTGGCCGCCCTCTTCTTTATAACGTCAAATGATGTATAGCTGACAGAATACCGTAAATGGTTGCCGCGTACAGCTTCCAAACGTCTCTGGCCACCGGTAGGCGGTCATGCTATTTTCCCACTGTTTTTACTTCCTTGCCACGTGGCAAACCCGTACTGGAGTCTGTTGCACAATGATAACAACACAACTTTCCTCTGAACTCAGCCATACAGAACTACCCGAAGTATGGCGGCCAGAGGTGCAACTTCAACTTGCCACCGGGGAAAACGTTTTAAGCGCCCTGGAGGTTGACCTCGACGCCAGATTACATTTTGCCAAAGGGCTCGTCCTGCTGACCGAGCGCCGCATTATGGCACGCGCACCGGGGGAAACGGTATGGCAATCTTGGCCTTACACCCACGATTTGACGCTGAAATTGCACGACCACGCGGGTGTCGGCCACCTGGAATTAGTAAATCACCAACAACGCGTCGCATCCTGGCGTTTCACGCTGGGCCAGAACCTGCTGGCGATCCGCCTGTCCGAAAAATTCGTCGCACTGCGCGACAGTTGCGTCACCGGCCGGCCGATGGCGCAACACGACGACCACATCTGCCCCACCTGCAAGGCGCCGCTGGAGCCGGACCAGGATGAATGCCCGATCTGCACCAAGGTGGTCCATACACCGCCGTCCACCTGGACGCTGTTCCGCCTGTGGCGCTTCGCCAAGCCGTACCGCTGGCCGCTGCTGGCCGGATTTTCGCTGATGCTGCTGTCGACCGGCGCACACATGATTCCGCCGTACCTGACCATGCCGCTGATGGACAATGTGCTGATCCCGTACCAGAACGGCGCGCCGGTGAACACGGAACTGGTGTGGCTGTACATGTCCGGCCTGTTCGGCTCCGCGCTGCTGGCATGGATACTGGGCTGGGGCAAGACGTACGTGCTGGCGCTGGTGTCCGAGCGCATCGGCGCCGACTTGCGCACCAACACGTATGAGCACTTGCTGAAACTGTCGCTGGAATACTTCGGCGGCAAGCGCACGGGCGACCTGATGTCGCGTATCGGTTCCGAGTCGGACCGCATCTGCGTATTCCTGTCGCTGCACTTGCTGGACTTTGCGTCCGACGTGCTGATGATCGTCATGACGGGCGTGATCCTGGTGTCGATCGACCCGATGCTGGCCGCGATTTCACTGTTGCCGCTGCCGTTCATCGCGTGGATGATCCACCTGGTGCGGGACAAGCTGCGCACCGGCTTTGAAAAAATCGACCGCGTATGGGGCGAAGTCACCAACGTGCTGGCCGACACCATTCCCGGCATCCGCGTGGTGAAGGCGTTTGCGCAGGAGTCGCGCGAAGCCAACCGCTTCCGCGTGGCAAATAAACACAACCTGGCCGTCAACGATAAGTTGAACAAGGTCTGGTCGCTGTTCTCGCCGACCGTGTCGTTCCTGACCGAACTGGGGTTGCTGGTGATCTGGGTGTTCGGCATCTGGCAGGTATCGAAACAGCACATCACGGTCGGCGTGCTGACCGCGTTCGTGACCTATTCCAGCCGCTTCTATGGGCGCCTGGATTCCATGAGCCGCATCGTGTCCGTCACGCAGAAGTCCGCGTCGGCCGCCAAGCGCATTTTCGACATCCTCGACCACGTGTCGTCCGTGCCGGAACCGGCCAACCCGGTCAAGCTGGCCAAGGTGCAGGGCCACATCGCGCTGCGCGAAGTGGGCTTCCGCTATGGCAACCGCGCCGTCAACCGCGGCATCAACATCAATATCAAGGCCGGTGAAATGGTGGGCCTGGTGGGCCATTCCGGTTCCGGCAAATCCACGCTGGTCAACCTGATCTGCCGCTTCTACGACGTGTCGGAAGGCGCGATCCTGCTCGACGGCGTCGATATCCGCACGCTGGCCGTGTCGGATTACCGCCGCAATATCGGCCTGGTGTTGCAGGAACCGTTCCTGTTCTTCGGCACCATCGCGGAAAACATCGCGTATGGCCGTCCGGACGCCACGCGCGAGCAGATCATCGCGGCCGCGCGCGCCGCCCACGCCCATGAATTCATCCTGCGCCTGCCGCAGGGCTACGACTCGATGGTCGGGGAACGGGGCCAGGGATTGTCCGGCGGCGAACGCCAGCGCATCTCGATTGCCCGCGCGCTGCTGATCGATCCGCCGATCCTGATCCTGGACGAGGCAACGGCGTCGGTCGATTCGGAAACCGAAAAGGAAATCCAGAAAGCGCTGGACAACCTGGTGACGGGCCGCACCACGATCGCCATTGCGCACCGCCTGTCGACCCTGCAGAAAGCCGACCGGCTGGTGGTGCTGGACCGCGGCAAAGTCGTGGAAGAAGGCGGCCACGATGAATTGATGGCCCAGGAAGGCGCGTATTACCGCCTGTACCAGGCCCAGGCCCGCAACGTCGACACCGACCTCGACGACGCCACCCGCAAACGCCACGACGACTGACGCATTTAAAACTGAGCCATGACTGACCTTATCAAGACTGAATTTACGCTGTCGCGCGACGCTTTCGGCAAGCTGAACCTGGTGGACGCTGCCGGCGAACTGCACGAGAACGTGTCGCCGGTGCGCGCTTTCCCGATCCAGGCGCCGTTGTCCGGCATTTCACTGGTCAACACCGATGGCAAGGAAGTGGGCTGGATCGACAGCCTCGATCAACTCAGTGCCGCCAACGCCGCGCTGGTGCGCGAGGAATTGCAGAGCCGCGAATTCATGCCGGAAATCTCCCGCATCATTGCCGTGACCAGCTTTGCCACGCCGTGCACGTGGACGGTGGAAACCAACCGGGGCGCGACGGATTTCGTGTTGCGGGGCGAAGAAGACATCCGCCGCATCGGCACCGATGCACTGCTGGTGTCGGACACGCACGGCATCCATTTCCTGATCCGCAACCAGTTCGAACTCGACAAGCACAGCAAAAAAATCCTCGACCGGTTCTTGTAATTATCATGAAACAGAAATCCCTGTCCGCCGGCGCCGTGGTGATCCATGGCTGGGGAGACCAGCGCCACTACTTGCTGATGCGTTGTTTCCAGTACTGGGATTTCCCCAAGGGGATGGTGGAGCCCGGCGAAGCGCCGTTTGTCACGGCGCAGCGGGAAATTGCGGAAGAAGCCAGTTTGACGGACTTGTCGTTCCCGTGGGGCGAAGCGTTCACGGAAACCGCGCCCTATGGCGACGGCAAGGTGGCACGGTATTACCTGGCGGTCAGCGCCACGCAGGACGTGGTGCTGGGCTACAGCGAAGAACTGGGCCACCCCGAGCACGACGAGTTCCGCTGGGTCGACGTCGATGCGGCCCGCGTCCTGCTGGGACCGCGGGTGCGCGCGGTACTGGAGTGGGGCCACCAGTTGTCCGCCACGCCGCCATTGTCGTGACGCAACCACACTTTCCTGTCAACAATTATCACCAATTGTCGCTTTTCTTTACACTCCAAGTCGACTCCCATATTATGGATCCTGTAAGTCACTGTATTGTCACAATTTTATGATATACGGCATGGAACTTGCTGTGGATGAGATAGTCAAGTTCCAACGGGAGTGGACATGGATACCGCAAACCGCACCATCCGAATGGGACTGCTGCCGGCAGTGATCCTGCTGTGCGCCGCATCTCCCGCCAGCGCCGGACTCAACGTGACCGAAGCATTTGCGCCAGTGGCGCTGGAAAGCGTCTTGCCGGCGGAGCAACCGAAGACAAATCTCAGCTGGCTGGAGCAGCCTGTGCAGGGAGAGCAGGATGCCAGCCTCGCCATGCCGGCAGTCAATCTTGCAGCGCCAGCCTCGCTGGTCGCCAGCCACGGCGCCCATATCGGCCGCCAGCGTGAAGACATGGACTTGACCGCCAACGATTCCGCCATCCTGCGCTACAACCTGCAGAACGACGAACCGATTTTCAGCGAACACTGGTGGCAAGCCTTGCCCGGCGTGGGTGTCGCCCTGTTCCTGGGCCTGGCAATGTACATGCGCCACCCCATCCAGCGCAAACGCAAATACCGCAGCACGCCGCACGAACCCTATGGCGGCTACAGCCGCCGCTCGCCGTAGCATCCGTCACGGCTGCGCCGGGGCGGCCAGCAATTGCTGGATTTTCGCCTCGGTTTCCCCATATGCGCCCTCCCCGGTATGGGTGTAGGCCAGCTTGCCATTCTTGTCGAACAGGTACACCGCCGGCCAGTAGCGGTTGCTGTACGCATCCCACGTGGCGTACCGGTTATCCTGCGCCACCGGGTAGCGGATATCGAAGCGCTTGAGCGCCATGCGCACATTGTCGGTACTGCGCTCGTGGGGAAATTCCGGCGTATGCACGCCGATCACGGCCAGGCCCTGCTGCTGGTATTTCTGGTGCCACGCCTTCACGTACGGCAGCGTATTGACGCAATTGATGCAGGTATACGTCCAGAAATCGACCAGCACCACCTTGCCTTTCAATTGCTGCATCGTCAGCGGATCGCTGTTGAGCCATTTTTCGATGCCCGTGAATTCGGGGGCGGCCATGCCGAAAGTCAGGCTGGCGGCGGAAGCCGAGCCGACCGTTGCGGCCAATGCACAGGCGGCAGCCAGTTTTGCATAAAACGTCGTCATGATTACAGTCCTTTCAGGGTGGGGAAATAAGCGGAAGCCCAGGCATAAGCCAGGACGTCGTACTGCAGATAGATCGCCACGGCGGTGGCCACCACCAGCGCGCCAAACACTTGCTGCAGGCGCGGCGCATGGCGCGACAGCAGCCGCACGCGGGTGGTGGCGGCCTGGCCGCCGTAGATAATCGCCAGCATCGGCACGCCGGCGCCCAACGCGTAGGCCGTCAAGAGCGCAGCCGACCAACCCGGCTGCTGCGCCTTGACCACCAGCGCCAGGATGGCCGCCAGCACGGGGCCGGCGCACGGCGTCCACACGGCGCCCAGCGACATCCCCAGCAACAGCCCGCCCAGGTTGCCGCCGCGGTCTTTGACCGCCGCGCCGTCCCGCGCCGGCAGCACGGCGCGCGCCTTGCCGACCAGCCAGTCATACGGCTGCGGCCAGATGCGCAGCAAGCCCGCCAGCGCCAGCGACGCAATGGCCAGGTTGCGCAGCGCGTCCTGCGCCAGCCCGGCCAGCGACGACGCGGCGCCCAGCAGCATGGCGAACGATGCGAACGCGGCGACAAAACCGGCGACGATAAACAGCGGGCGGCGGCCCTGCGGCCCCACCGCGCTGCCCAGCACGATGGGCATGATGGGCAGGATGCAGGGCGACGCCACGGTGAAGACGCCCGCCAGCAGCGCCAGCGGCAGTTCCAGCAAATTCGGGCTTGGGTCCAGCATGGTGATGTCCTCCGATGAGTTGTGTTGTTAGTCGGGTTTCGATGGGTGCCATTACACCGTCCGCACGTATCGGGCTTGTGTCAGCGGCGGCCCGGCCATGCAATGTTTTGTATCTGTACGGAGCCAGATACACTGGGATACAAAACTCCCCCGCCCCCGGGGTAAGATGCCGTCATGGAAACCACAGACCACGTATTGATCGTCGACGACGACCGCGATATCCGCGAACTGATCGCCGCCTACCTTGAAAAGAACGGCATGCGCACAACACTGGCGGCCAATGGCCGGCAATTGCGCGCCGCGCTCGATACGGCCGTGCCGGATTTGATCGTGCTGGATTTGATGCTGCCCGGAGAAGACGGGCTGACCTTGTGCCGCGAACTGCGGGCCGGCAAGTTCCGCACCGTACCCGTGCTGATGCTGACGGCGCGCGGCGAAGAAGTGGACCGCATCATCGGCCTGGAAATGGGGGCCGACGATTACATGCCGAAGCCATTTGCCGTGCGCGAACTGCTGGCACGTATTCGCGCCGTGCTGCGCCGCACACGCATGCTGCCGCCCAATATCCAGGTCACGGAAAGCGCCGACATGCTGGGCTTCGGCGACTGGCGCCTGGACACGACGGCGCGCCACCTGCTCGACGCTGCCGGCACCATGGTGGCGCTCAGCGGCGCCGAATACCGGCTGCTGCGCGTATTCCTCGACCATCCACAGCGCGTGCTGACGCGCGACCAGTTGCTGAACCTGACCCAGGGCCGCGACGCCGACCAGTTCGACCGTTCGATCGACTTGCTGGTCAGCCGCCTGCGCCAGCGGCTGCGCGACGATGCGCGCGAACCGCGCTACATCAAGACCTTGCGCAGCGAAGGTTATGTGTTTTCGTCCGGCGTCACGGCGCTGGGAGCGGCGCCGTGATACTGCCGCGCAGCCTGTTTGCGCGGCTGGCGCTGATCCTGTGCGTGGGGCTGGCGCTGGCGCAGGGCTTGTCGTTTTGGTTCACGATGACGGAGCGGAATGAAGCCAATACCAATGTCATGATGGGCTATATCGAACGGGAAGTGGCCAGTTCCGTCGCATTGCTGGACCGACTGTCGCCCGCCGAGCGTCCCGCGTGGCTGCCCCGCCTGGCCCGTCGCAGCTATACCTTCATGCTCGATGAAGGCGTCAAGGGGGCGCCGCCGGACTCCGTCCTGTCGGCACGCGTGGCGGCGTCGATGCTGGAAGGGATCGGTGCGCGCTACGACGTGGCTGCCAACGCCGTGCCGGGCGAGCCGGAACATATCCAGGTGCATTTGAAGCTGATGGACGGCATGCCGCTGACCATCGATTACCGCCCGCCACCCCGCATCCCCGTATCGCCCTGGTTCCCGCTGGCCATGCTGGGCCAATTGGCGGTACTGGGCGCCTGCAGCTGGCTGGCCGTACGGCTGGTCAC
The DNA here is from genome assembly GCF_009674485.1 of Pseudoduganella rivuli. Classification (GTDB taxonomy): domain Bacteria; phylum Pseudomonadota; class Gammaproteobacteria; order Burkholderiales; family Burkholderiaceae_D; genus Rugamonas; species Rugamonas rivuli_B. Next base: position 72,291 of record NZ_WKJJ01000028.1, read on the forward strand.
GCGTCCGCTGCACCAGCTGGCGCAGGCGGCCGATGCACTGGGTCCCGACTTGAAGCCGCAGCGCGTGCCGGAAGACGGCCCGTCGGAAGTGTCGCGCGCGGCCCGCGCGTTCAATGCCATGCAAGACCGCATCGCCGGCTACCTGGCCGAACGCATCCAGATCCTGGCAGCCATCTCCCACGATTTGCAGACGCCGATCACGCGCATGCGCCTGCGCGTCGACCTGATGGACGACGAATCCCAGCAAGGCAAGCTGCGGCAGGATTTACAGGCCATGGAATCGCTGGTGCGCGAAGGCCTGGCGTATGCCCGCACCTTGCACGGCATCGAGGAACAGCCGCGCCGCGCGGACCCGGATGCGCTGCTGGACAGTCTCGTGTGCGACTACACGGATGCCGGCCAGCGCGTGACGCTGACCGGCGCCATCGGCCGCGAATGCCTGCTGCGCCCGCAGGCACTGAAACGGGTGCTGGGCAACCTGACGGACAATGCGCTGAAATTCGGCGGTTCGGCCGACATCACGGCGAACCTGCAAGCGGACGGCCGCATCGTCATTACGGTGCGCGACCATGGGCCTGGCATCCCGCCGGAGGCACTGGAGGCGGTGTTCCAGCCGTTTCACCGGCTGGAAGCATCGCGCAACCGCGAAACCGGCGGCACGGGCCTGGGACTGGCGATTGCGCGGCAATTGACACTGGCCATGGATGGCGAACTGCTGTTGCGCAATGCCGAGGGTGGTGGGCTGGAAGCGCGGCTGGTGTTACATGCCCTTGAACCGGAATTGAAAACGCTGGCTCACCGGTAATTTCACGGGGTGTCCTCGCAGGGACAGCCACAACGCGCCATCGCCATCGCGCGTCGCCGATGCGATGCGCTTGACCGCCACCACGTGCGCGCGGTGCACCTGCCAGAAACCCGCCTGCTCCAGCGACTCCGCCAATTCCCTGAGCGGTGTGCGGATGTGGGCCTCCAGCGTATCGGTCACCACCCGCACGTACTTGGCTTCCGCCGTGAAATAGACGACGTCGGCAAGATCGATGAAGTGGATGGTATTGCCGGCGGACGCCTGCAACCACGATGGTGCAACGGGCCTGGCATCGAGCCGCTGCGCCAGCCGGCTCAAGTCCGGGGGCACCGTGCGCAGGCGTTCGCGCACCCGCGACAGGCAGCGGTCGAGTCGCAGCGCGTCGAACGGTTTCAGCACGTAATCGAGGGCGCCTTCGTCGAACGCCGCCACCGCGTGTTCATGATAGGCCGTGACGAACACCACGTGCGTGCGTCCGGCGCAGGTCCGCGCCACTTCCAATCCATTCAGTCCCGGCATGCGGATATCGAGGAACGCCACGTCCGGCTCGTCGACGCGCAGCAGCCGCAGCGCCTCGATCCCGTCGCCGGCTTCGCCGATGATGTCCGCTTCCGGCCACAGCCTGCGCAGGGCTTCGGACAGTTCCGCCCGCAGCAGCGGCTCGTCGTCGGCAATCAGGACGCGTGGCCGTGGCATCTCGCCGCTCATGGCAATGCTCCCTGCAATGGCAGCGACAGCACGGATTCGGTCCAGCCGGCGCCCGAGGCACGCAATTCCACGGACGCGGCGCCGCCATACAGCGCCGACAGCCGCTGGCGGATATTGCGCAAGCCGACGCCGCTGCCCAGCACCGCATCGGTCAATCCCGCCCCATTGTCCGCCACGGTTGCAACCACCTTGCCATCGGCCACTTCGGCGCCGAGCCGCACCGAGACAGCGCCCGGCTGCGGTTCGACACCGTGCCGCACCGCGTTTTCCACCAGCGATATCAGCATCAGCGGCGGCACAGGCAAGTGCTGCAACGTGGGCGGGCAGGCGGCGTCGAATGACAGCCGCTCGCCGAACCGGATACGCATCAGCGCCAGGTAGTGTTCGGCCAGCTCGAATTCCCGTCCCAGCGTCGACATCGGCGTGCGCAAGTCCGGTAATGATGTCCGCAGGTAGCCGATCAAATGGTCCAGCATGCGCACCGCCTGCGCCGGGTCGTGGCGCGCCAGGTAGCGGGTGTTGGCCAGTGTGTTATACAGGAAGTGCGGTTCGACTTGCGCTTGCAGCGATTTCAGTTCGGCCGCCAATGCCGCCTGTTCCAGCGCCAGAAGGTGCAGCGCGCGGGCCTGGCGTTGGGCGTACGCCAGCGGCAGCGCCAGCACCAGCGCGCCGAAGGCCAGCAGGCTGCCAAACAGGCGGGCGCCATCGACGGTCTCGATATGCAGCGCATCGGCGGCCGCCCGCGCCACCGCGTAGCCGGCGCAGGCGCCCGCCAGCAAGCCGGACGCCAGCGCCAGCCATGCCCAACGCCACGACGCGTGGCCATCGCGGCGCGCCAGCCGGCGCACCAGCGCCAGGCTGGCCACGCCGCACAGGCAGACAACCACGAACGCGGCAAACAGGCAAAGCCACCCCAGGCGGCCGGCACACCAGGCAATCGCCGTCACACCCAGCACTTGCAGCGCGGTGATAGCAGACTGCTTCCGTGTGGCGCCGGCGAGGCGCTCCAGCACCGCGTCCGCACCCGGCGCGGACACCGCGGGTTTCGCGGCAAATCCCGTCACAGGACGGGTGCCTTCGGCATGTCGGCCTCGGGCAGGCGGTCGACCGGCACGTCATTGCCGACGACGTCGAATTTCACGTTGCGCAGCCAGGTTTCCCCGGTGCCGCCGCCAATCAGGCCGATGCTGATGGCTTTTCCGCCCTCGCCCACGTCCAGCACCACGCTGCGGTGCTGCCATCCCGTGGTGCCCTTGATCGGCTTGTCCTGGCTGTTATAGAACGCACTGCCGTAGCCGCCGGAACTGTCCACCCGCATCCACAAGCCGCTCCAGCCGCTCACATCGCGCGTCATCACGTCGGCTTCGAAGCGCACACGCTTGCCCTTGTACGCTTCGGCGGAAAATTGCTGCATCAGGCTGCCCCAGCTGTCACCACTGCCGCGCGCATGGCGGAAGTAAATGGCGCCCGGCGAACCACTCAGGCTGCCGTCGGCATCGCGGCCCGACTCGTATTGGCCGGGGGCGTCACCCGAGGTGATCCAGGGTGCGGGAAGATTGGTATTGGGCTGGGCCAGCGCCAGCAAGGAAGAGGCGGCCAAAGCGGCCAGAACGACGAAGTGCGGTTTCATAAGGCGATTTTCCCATGGCATGACGAAATTGTCATGCAGGCCACTTTGCCAAACGGGGAATGCCTTGCGGGGAGGATGCGACCGGCGCGCCTGTATGCGGATAAGCGCGGCCGGCAGCGGATAAGCGACGCAGCGCTTACTCGATATAGATCGCGCGGAAGTCGTTCACGTTGGTCAGGGTCGGGCCGCAAATGACGGAATCGCCCAGCGCCTGGAAGAAGCCGTGGCCATCGTTGTTGGCCAGGCTGTCGCGGGCCTTGATGCCCTTGTCCCAGGCGCGGGCCAGCGTATCGGGCGCCATGATGCCCCCGGCGATTTCCTCCAGGCCGTCGACGCCGTCCGTGTCGCAGGCAATCGCGTGAATGCCCTTGTGGCCGTTCAGCGAAACTGCGAGGGACAGCAGGAATTCCACGTTACGGCCGCCACGGCCGTTGCCGCGCACCGTCACCGTGGTTTCGCCGCCGGACAGCAGCACGCACGGCGTGGCGAACGGCTGGCCGCGCAGCGCCACCTGGCGTGCGATGCCCGCGTGGACGATGCCGACGTCGCGCGCTTCGCCTTCGATCGAATCGCCCAGGATGTGTACGGCCACGCCGGCGTCGCGCGCCACGGCGGCGGCCGCTTCCAGCGCGATTTGCGGCGCCGTGATCATGCGGATATCGTTGCCTTCCAGGCGCGGGTCGCCCGGCTTGACGGTTTCGCCACGGCCGCTTTCCAACAGGTGCAGCACGCCTTCCGGTACGGCGATTTCATAACGGCGCAGGATCGCCAGCGCATCGGCGCAGGTCGTGACGTCGGCGCAGGTCGGGCCCGACGCGATATCGGCAGGATCGTCGCCCGGCACGTCGGAAATCAGCAGGGTCACCACCTTGGCCGGGTGGCAGGCGGCGGCCAGGCGGCCGCCCTTGATGGCGGACAGGTGGCGGCGCACGCAATTCATCTCGGAAATCGTGGCGCCGCTTTTCAGCAGCGCGCGGTTGATGTCCTGCTTGGTGGCCAGGTCCAGGCCTTCGCCCGGTAACGGCAGCAGCGACGAGCCGCCGCCGGAAATCAGGCAAATCACCAGGTCGTCGGCGGTCAGGCCCGCCACCAGTTTCAGCATGCGCTCGGCCGCATCGAGGCCGGCCTGGTCCGGCACCGGGTGCGCAGCTTCGACGATTTCAATGCGCTCGCACGGGACGCCGTAATCGTAGCGCGTCACGACCAGCCCAGTCAGGTCGCCCTTCCAGTGCTGCTCGACCACGCGCGCCATCTCGGCGGACGCCTTGCCGGCGCCGATCACCAGCGTACGGCCCTTTGGCGGGGCCGGCAGGTGCGGCGGGAGGCACAGCGACGGCTGCGCAGCGGCGACAGCGGCGTCGAACATGCGGCGCAAGAGCGCACGTGGCTTGGACTGAGGATCGGTTGTAGTCATTCTTGTCTCCTTGTTACCGGGATGGCGATGCCAGATCATCGCATGCTTTCCCCTGCACAGATATGCGCATACGAATAACGCTCATATACGGCGCAGGCATAAACTACCAGCGCCGTTCCAGGCTGAAACGCAAGGTGGCGCTGCCCCGCGTGCGCTCCGACAGCAGCCGGGCGCCGGCGCCGTCGCGGTACGCGGCGCCCGACAGCGCATCCCGGTGCAGCAGGTTGGCGCCGCTGATTTTCAGCCGCGTATCGGCATCGAGCCGCCACGCGGCATAGGCATCGAGCTTGCGCACGGACGCCGTCTCGACCGCGTACAGAGCGGATTCACGCGCCCAGCCACCATCCTGCCACGCCAGGTCCGCGCCCAGTGTTACCGCATCCGAATAGCGGTAATCGATGCCCGCGCCGGCGCTGCGGGGCGTCTGGCGCACCAGCCGGTTGTCCGGCCCCGGCACGGCCGCGACCCGCGACCGGTCAACCGCCCCGTTGGCGCGCACCGTCCATTGCGGCGACAGCGCAGCCTTGAATTCCAGCGCCGCGCCCCAGGCATCGGCGCGTCCTTGGTTAGCGGGCGAGCGCACCCAGCGCCCACCGTCCTCGAACAGCAGCGGCACGTTGACCTGGCCGATACGGCGCCGGTATACGCTGGCCGACGCCATGCCGTCGCCGCCGACATCCTGTTCCACCGCCACGTCCAGTCCCCAGGCCAGTTCCGGCCGCAGGCGGGGGTTACCCTGGGTATCGGGATTGGTCTGGCTGTTGCCGTTATCGATCGTGTAACGGCGCGGAATCAGGTCCAGCATGGCGGGCGACTTGTACGTGCGCGACAGGCCGGCGCGTACACGCCGCGTGGCTGACCATTGATACAGGCTTTGCAGCAAGGGGCTCGCCATGGCGGAGCGCTGTACCACGGGCACGCCACCACGCGGGGTGACGGCGGTACGCAGCGCTTCCCACCGCAGCCCGGCCGACAGCGACAACCCATCCGATATCGTCCAGTCATCCTGCGCGAACACGGCCACGCGGCCGATATGGCCCCGGTAGCGGTCATCCGTGACGGTGCCCGCCGCAAAATCGGTTTCGCCCCGCGTTTGCGACCGCACCACGGTTTCGCCATCCCAGCCCGCCGTTACGCTGTGCCCGGGCGCGGCCGTCACTTCCACCTTGCCGCCGGCCGTCAACGTGCTTTCACGGATATCCGAGCGGACGCGCCGCACATCGGCCTGCGGCATGCCGTCCCGGCTCGGATAAAAAGCGAAGTCGCTGCGGCGCGGGTAGTGCTGCAACGCGATGCGCAGCTGCCCCTTCACCCCTTCGGCCAGCTCCTGCTGCCACGTGGTGTCGCTGCGCAGCATCACGCCGTGGATATCGAGCCAGCTGCCGCTGGACGGATAATCGGTGGGCGTTCCCAGCACCGTGGTTTCGTCGGCGCGGTAGCCGTTGGTGCGCCGGGCCAGGTTGACAAAGCCCTGCCATGCCACGCTGCCACCGGGACGCTTCCACGTGATGCGCGGCGCGAGGCTGGTGGAGCGGGTGCGGTTGTCCGCCAAGGTCGACTCGTGCCGCTGCAGGCGCGGCATGCCGGCCTCGTCCGTTGCGGCATCGTCCGCCGCGCCGGCCTCGCGCTGCGCCGTGCGCGTCATGGCGCCGTTCAGCGACCAGTCGACGCCCTCTTCCGATCCGGCCCATTGCCAGCTGCCGGACGGCGCCACGACGCCATGCACGCGGTCCGCGCCGATCCGGACATCGTTGCGCACGCGCCCGCCCTGCTTGCGCAAGATGATATTGACGGTGCCGGCGATGCCCTGCGCGGCCAGTTCGGCCGATGCCGTGCGGATGATTTCCACCCGTTCGATCATGGCCGGCGTCAGTGCATCGATGGAAAAGCCGGCCGGCAGCGGCGCGCCATTCAGCAACACACTGGTATAACCCTTGCCCAGCCCGCGCATGCGGATCTCGCTGCCCTTGCCGCCGCCGTCGGCAACGGTAATGCCAGGCACCCGGCGCAGCGCATCGGCCAGCGAGCGGTCGCCGTGGCGCAGCAATTCTTCGCGGCTGACCATGCTGGCGCCGGCCGTATCGTCGCGCCGCCGGGCTTCGTGGGAACCGGTGACTTCGATGCGCTGCACCTCTTGCGCAACGGTGGGAAAGTTAAAGGCGAGCAGTATCACCGCCGCCATGGCACGGTATTGCATGGAGGTCCTTGTTTGATCAGGCGTGCGGCGGCCTGCCCGGACGGGCATGGCTGGCACTGTGTTGGGATTGTTTGCCCCGGCATAGGCCGGGGCCGGAAAGTCAGGGAGCGCGCAGCGCGGCGATCAGCCGCTGCGGATCGATGTGGCGGCCATCCTGCGACACTTCAACATGCAGGTGCGGTCCGGTGGTCTTGCCGGTGTTGCCGGTCTTGCCGATGGCCTGACCGGCGGTGACGGCGTCGCCCGCGCTGACGGTGCGCTGATCCAGGTGCGCATACATCGAGCGCAAGCCGCCGCCATGGTCGATCACGATGACCTTGCCGAACTTGGCCTGCCCCTGGTACAGGTCGGTGGATTCCGACACGATGCCGTCGGCCGGCGCCAGCAATGGCGTGCCGCGCCGGGCCGACAAGTCCACGCCACGGTGGAACGGGCTGGCTTGCGGCGTCGGCTTGCCCGGGCGCTCGCCATACGGGCTGTTGACTTTGATCCGGGACAGCGGCGCCTGCCATACGGGCAGCGTGCTTGCCGCCGCCGTGCCGGCCGCCACCGACAGCGCCGGCGCCCGCCACGCAAACGCCGGCTGCAACAGCAGGGCCGCGCCGATCACCGCCGCGCAGCACAGCACCAGCGCGGCCTTGCCCGCGCTTGCCAGCCGGGTCGCCCCACCCAGGTCCGGCAGCCGCAATTGCCCGATGCGCTCGGCCAGTGCGGCGGCGCCTGCGCCACCGAACGGTGCGGACAGGGCCATGGTGGCGCCCTGCTGCACTTTCAGTTGCGCCACCAGCGCGGCCGCATAGTCGCGCCGGACGGCAACCGGGCGGCACGCCAGCACCTGACGGTCGCACCCCAGTTCCTGCGCATGGGACAAGCCAGCGGCCAGCGCCTTCAGCGCCGGGTTAAACCAGAACACGGTTTGCAGCAGCAGGCTCGCGTGCAGCCACCAGTGGTCGCGCCGCTGCCAGTGCGCCAGTTCGTGCGCCACGATCAGTTGCTGCTGGCCCGGATCGAACGTGCGCAAATGGCGCGGTAACAGCAATACCGGGCGCACCAGCCCTGCCAGCATGGGAGACACCGGCGCGGCCGACTCCAGCACGGCAGGCGCAGGGCCTGCGGCCTCCCGGAAGCCCGGATGGCTGGCCAATGCGCGCGCATCGAGCGGCATGGCGGTGGCCAGCAAACCCTGCAAAGCCGCATGCGCACGCGACCAGCGCAGCAGCGCCAGTCCCAGGCCGGTCCCATAGCACAGCAGCCATACGGCGGACAGCGCCAGCAGCCAGCCCGGCGCGGGCACGGCGTCCAGCGTCAGTCCGCCGTCGTCCGCGCCGAAAACCACGGCATCCGGCAGCGTATCGGCCACCACGGCCGCCGGGCGCGCAATTTCTATCGACGGCAGCATGCGCAGCCCGGCCGGGGCCGGCCATAGCGCCAGTACGAAAGCGCCGGCCACCGTCGCCAAAGCCAGCAGCCACACGAGGCGCTGCGACGCCACGCCGGGCCAGCGGAGCCGCACCAGCGCCAGCACGCCCGCCAATACCGCCGCCGCTGCCACGCAGGTCAGGCTGGCTTGCAGGAAGGCCAGCGCGAACGGCATCAGCGTATCGATGAACGTATACATGGTCACGCCTTGTCCGCAGGCCAGTCCTGCAACAGTTGCTCCAGTTCCGCCAGTTCCCGCTGGTCCACCAGCTTGCTGCCCGTGAACATATTGACGGGCAACGGCGCATCCATTTCCATCACGCGCTTGCCGAAATCATGGGCAAACGCCGCCAGCGTGCCGACCTTGTCCAGCGCGGCCGTATACACCTGCACGCCATGCAGCGTTTGCTGCGCGACCATGCCTTTTTCCAGCATGCGCTCCAGGGTCTTGCGGGTCGACGAATACGACCAGCCCAATTCCTCTTCGACGCGTTCGTGGATTTCACGGGCGCTCAGCGGCTGCTGTTTCCACAGGCACTTCAATAAACTCAATTCTGTAACGGACGGTGTCATGGAACCTCCTGTTGCGACGATAGACGCCATGATACGACACGTGTCGCACACCCGCAATAAGAATATGCGACAACTGTCGCACGCAGCAAGACAGCCAGTGCGTTAGATGGCGCACCGAGTCCGGCGGCCGCTGCCGCCAAACTGAATGCCTGCACCGTCCAACCACCGAGGAGTCCAACATGCGTACCCAAACCGGCAAGAATAAAGCCATTCCGAAAGCCCTTGCCACCGAACCGCAACCGACCGACGCCATCACCGTGCTGATGGAAGACCATGAACACGTGAAGGATTTGTTCGAACAATTCGACGGCCTGGGCGACCGCGCCATGGTCAGTAAAAAGAAGCTGGTCGATGAAATCTGCAACGAACTGACCAAGCACACGATGGTCGAGGAAGAATTGTTTTACCCGGCGGTGCGTTCGCTGGGCAAGGAATTCGAAGACGACATCGATGAAGCCGTCGTCGAACACGCGTCCGCCAAACAATTGATTGCCCAGTTGCTGTCGATGGATGCGGGCGACGACCTGTATGACGCCAAGGTCACCGTGTTGTCCGAACAGATCGACCACCACGTGCAGGAAGAGGAAGAGCAGTTGTTCCCGAAAGTGCGTAAATCCAGGCTGGACCTGGTGGCACTGGGGCGGCAAATGGAGGAGCGCAAACAACAGATTCCCGATCCCGCCCGCTGACCGCTGCATTCCTGTCAACTAAGCCCACCGCCGGTGGGCTTTTTCTTTTATTATCACGGCGCTGGCACCGCCCAATACCAACAATAACCAATGACAGACAACGATAGGAAACACTGAAGATGCAGGACGGGAATCATGAATTGAAACGGGGTTTGAAAACCCGGCATATCCAGCTGATCGCACTGGGCGGCGCGATCGGCACCGGGCTGTTCCTCGGCATTGCGCAAACCATCAAGATGGCCGGTCCGTCCGTGCTGCTGGGTTACGCGGTGGCGGGTGCGATTGCCTTCCTCATCATGCGCCAATTGGGCGAAATGGTGGTCGATGAGCCGGTGGCCGGTTCGTTCTCGTACTTTGCCGACAAATATTGCGGCAACCTGGCCGGTTTCATGTCGGGATGGAATTACTGGGTGCTGTACATCCTGGTGTCGATGGCGGAACTGACGGCGGTCGGCATCTATGTCCAGTACTGGTGGCCCGGCGTGCCGACGTGGGCGTCGGCGCTGGCCTTCTTTGTCATCATCAATTCCATCAGTCTGCTGAACGTGAAAGCGTTCGGTGAAATGGAATTCTGGTTTGCCATCATCAAGGTGGTGGCCATTGTCGGCATGATCGGCTATGGCGGCTACCTGTTGGCGTCCGGAACGGCCGGCCCGGAAGCGTCGGTGGCCAACCTGTGGCAGCACGGCGGCTTTTTCCCGAACGGCGTGTCCGGCCTGGTCATGGCCATGGCCGTCATCATGTTTTCGTTTGGCGGACTGGAACTGGTCGGCATCACGGCGGCGGAAGCGGACAATCCCTCCGTGACGATCCCGAAAGCCACCAACCAGGCCATTTACCGCATCCTGATTTTTTATGTGGGCGCGCTGGGCGTGCTGCTGTCCTTGTATCCATGGCAGAAAGTCGTCACCGGCGGCAGCCCGTTCGTGCTGATCTTCCATGCACTCAATGCCGACATCGTGGCCAACCTGCTCAATATCGTGGTGCTGACGGCGGCGCTGTCCGTGTATAACAGCGGCGTCTATTGCAACAGCCGCATGCTGTTCGGCCTGGCCAGGCAAGGCAACGCGCCGCGCGCGCTGTTGAAAGTCAACCACCGCGGCGTGCCGCTGGCGGCGCTGGGCGTGTCGGCCGCGTCGACCGGCATTTGCGTGGTGGTCAATTACTTCCTGCCCGGCGAAGCGTTCGGCCTGCTGATGGGCCTGGTCGTATCCGCGCTGATCATCAACTGGGGCATGATCAGCTGGATCCACCTGCGCTTCCGCCAGCAAAAAGCCGCGGCCGGCCAGGTGACAGCCTTCCGCAGCCTGGGCTACCCGCTGACCAATTACCTGTGCCTGGCCTTCCTGGCGGCGATCCTCGTCATCATGTACCTGACGCCGGATTTGCGCATTTCCGTCTACCTGATCCCTGCCTGGCTGGCCGTGCTGGGCGTCGGCTACAAGCTGCGTCCCGCCAGGGGATGAACGGACTGCCCGCCTTGCCGGCCGCGATTCACGGCCGGCAATTCGGTATATACGGCAATACATAACGTTGCCAGCGCGCACTGATCCTCGAAAAACCGCCCGCGGTGCCGAGACTTGCATATGAGCAGCATTAGCCAGGTGCTACAGTGGTGTGACGCCGGACAACTTTTCATGCGCCATGAAATCCACCCTGCTCCGCTCACCGGTTGCCTGCACCGCGCTGATGCTGTGCGCCGCCAGCAGCCACGCCCAGCTCAGTATGCAGGGCGGCATCGCCGCCGCCATCCGCGGTTCCACCCATACCGACCCGGCCGGGCGTGGCAAGTTGGAAATGACGCCGACCAACATGTCGCCCATGTTCATCAGCTTCCGTGGCCAGGAAGCGCTGGGCGACGGCATGCAGGTGCGCTTCCGGCTGGACACCGGCTTCTTTCCCGACACGGGCGCCGTGCGCCATGGCGGCCTGTTCGGGCGCGAAGCCTCGCTGGGCCTCGATGGCCACTGGGGAAAAATCGATGCGGGACGGCTGCAAATCATCGGCGGCGCCGTGGAAACGCTGGTGCGCGTCGATCCGCTGAAAGGCGCGGGCCAGGTGGAAACCGTCTGGCCCGGCATCTGGACCGGCGCCCGCTTCGACAATGCCGTGCGCTACCGCTATGAAACCGGTCCCTGGTTTGCGGGGGCCATGGTGTCGATGGGCGAGCGCGCCGGCAACCGGGGAGATTTGACGGCTGTGACGGCCGGCTACATGGACGCGCCGCGCGTGGCGATGGCTGCCTGCCAGGTGGCCCACGACGGCAATGGCTTGCGGGCCAGCGCCTGCACGGCCGGTATCGCCTGGCAGGCGCCGGACTTCGCACCGGACGGCACGCTGCTCCACGCGGCTGTGCTGGCGGCCCGGCGCGACAAGGGTTTCGTGGCCGGCACGGCCGGCCAGGCGCTGTTCAACATGGATTTCAGCTTTGCCGGCATCCCCGCCCCCGCCAACCACGAAGTCCGCTTCGCGCTGCTGGGACTGACCTTGCCGCTGGCCGCGATCTCGCCGCTATGGCGGCTGCGCAGCGCCGTGTTTTATGCGCGCAGCCCCGACGCCACGCTGTTTTCCGCGCGCGAGGGCGGCACGCAGCGCGCCGCCTACGCGGTGCTGTCGTACGACCTGTCGCGCCGCACCGCACTGATCTTCAGCATCGACTGGAACCACTGGACCGGCGGCTGGCGCGGCTACTGGGGTTCCAGCGCAGTATCGCAGGCCGCCTACGCGCCCGACGGCGCCGATACGCGGCGCACGGCCGCCATCGGCATGCAGCACAGTTTTTGACGGCCATGCACGGCCGCCGGTACGGCTTCCCGTAACGCGATTATTTCGCCGTTGCCTTTGTGCCGGCGACAGCTTTTTCTTCGGCAGCCGCCTTCGCGGCCTTCGCCGCCTTCTCGACCTTGAGCCGCTCGTCCGTCATCAATTTGGCTTTCGCGTAATTGCTGCCCGACGTGACGCCGCACCCGGTCTTGCTGCACGCGAGCCGTGTCAGCAATTCGCCGTCGATCCAGTAGGCTTCGCCAAACTGCCCCTTGCCGGGTCTGACTTCGGAAAACGGCTTGGCGTTGAATTCGTTGCGCAACTGGTCGTACGTTACGCCCGGCGCGTAACTGGCGGTGATTTCGCCGACACGCACGGCCGGCGCGTAGAACTTCACGGCCAGGCTTTCCGGTGCAATGGTGTTGAGCACGATGTACGCCTTGCCGGACGACTGCCACGTGCACACCAGCGCATCGACTTCACTGCGCGGTTCATACGGCAAGGTCTGCTTGCGCGCATCCGCACACTTCATGTTGGAAATGCTGATGACCTTGTACTTGTTGTCGCCGACGCGGATGCCCTGGATGGCATGGGGGCTATCGGCGGCATACAGGGCGGGTGCGGCCAGCATGGCGGCCAGCAAAACTGGGGCGGATTTCTTCGGCATCGTGGGCAATGAAAACAGGTGCGGGACGGCCTCAATATATCGGCAACCACAGCCGTGGTCAAAGTGCCAGCGTGGTCCTTGCCAATGTGGCAGCACACGGCCTGCCGACTGTTGTTTTTTCCTGCGTGCGCAACAATGTGAAACGCGGCGCCGGCCGAAACACGCTAGATTAGCGCGTTGAATTGTGACGGAGCGACCAATGCGGCGACAACTTTGCGTGGGTGGATGGGCCTTGTTTCAATTGCTGGGCAGCGCCCAGGCGCAGACACCGGCGCAAAACACGTCTGTAACGGTTTATGGCAGCCTCGACGCCGGCCCCACCCACGTTTCGAATGTGCGGGGCCATGCCGTGACCCTGGTCGATGACGGGATCTACCAGGCGGACCGTTTCGGCATGCGCGCCAGCGAAGACCTGGGCGGCGGCATGCAAGCCATCGTCCAGCTGGAAGGCGGCTTTGGCACCAGTACCGGCGTGCAACCGCGCAGCGGCGTACTGTTCAACCGCCTCGCGTTTGTGGGCTTGTCGGGCAGCCTTGGGACGGTAGCGCTGGGCCACCACAGCAACATGATGTTCGACGCCGTGGGCAAGCTGAGCAACGGCGTCCTGTTTGCCAGTTTCAATGCATTCCACCCTGGGAACTTCGATGAAACCGCCAACGTCGGCGGCCTCGACAATGGTATCAAATATACCAGTCCCGATTTCAATGGCCTGAAGCTGGGCGCCGGCTACGCGCTGGGCGAACAACCGGGCGACGCCAGCCGCAACCGCGCATGGGGTGTCAACGCCAGTTATGCCAACGGCCCGATCCGGCTCGGCGCCGGATGGACCAGCGCCAACAACAAGGTGCTGAACCTCGGGCAGTCGCTGGGCATCCGCACGCTGCTGGGGCAGACCCTGATCGCCGGCACGGCGTCCGTCCCCGTTTTCACACCGCTGCAGGCAAACAACGTGCGCAATACGGGCCTGGGCGCCAGCTATGCGCTGGACGGGGTACTGGTGCACGGCGCCTGGCTGCGCTCGCGCATCCAGACGGCGGCCGGCGAAGTGGCGATGTCGACGCCGGAACTGGGCGTCAATGTGCGCGTGGGCGCGGCGGCGTCGCTGAACACATCGCTGGCATCGTCGCACATGGCCGGCATGCGCTGGCGGCAGGCCGGCCTTAATTATGTGTATTCGCTTTCGCGGCGCACGGAAATCTATGCGATGGCGATAATGCAGCAAGCCCATGGCAACGGCGCGGTGGCCGCCATCAATGGCCTTGGCTATGCATCGGGACAGCGCCAGCACGCGCTGCGGCTGGGTGTGCACCACCTGTTCTGACCACAACAATTCAAGACAAATCATTCGAATGCGCGAGGATCGATCGTGAACGTTTTTCAGCAATTGTCCATCCAGAAGAAACTCATGCTGAGCATGGCCGCGTGCCTGGTGTTTACCCTGCTGGTCGCCTGCGGCCTCAGTACCTGGGTCACGGCCGGCGGCATTGCCGACCGCGTGGTGCAGCAGGAATTGCCTGCCGTGGTGGGGGAAATCCGCAACGACCTGCTGCGTGAAATCGCGCAGCCGCTGGCGTCCGCCCAGGATATCGCCGGCAACGATTACGTGCTGGCGTGGGAAAAGGCGGACTTGCCGGACACCGGGCTCGAAGCCTGGCAACAATATGCCGGGTCAATGAAAGCGCGCCTGAAAGCCAACAAGATCTTCTGGGTCTCCGGCGCCACCGGCAAGTATTTTACGGAAACAGGCCTGTCACGCACGCTGGACCGCAGCGCCCCGGAGGCCGGCTGGTTCAACGACTTCCTGAAGGAAGGCAAGCCCTACACCTTGCGTATCGACCGCGACGTCACCGACGGCAGTTACAAATTGTTCATCAACGTGCGCTTCGATGGCGGCGGCGGCAAGCAGGGCATCGCCGGCCTGGCGTTATCGGTCGATGCGCTGGCCGAACGCATCAACAGCTATAAAATCGGCCCGTCCGGCTATGTCTACCTGGCCCGTCCCGACGGCACCCTGCTGGCGCACCGCCAGAAAGACCTGGTCGACGGCAAACATGGCTTGACCGACCTGCCCGGCTTTACCAGGGAAACCAGCGCCTCCCTGCTGAAAGGCGGCAAGTACAGCAGTACCACATACAAAGGAGCGAACGGTACGCAAATCGTGGCGGCGTCATTTGTGCCGGAGCTGGATTTGTACGTGGTGGCCGAGGTGCCGGAATCGGAAGCCGTCGGCGCGCTGATCCGCCGCTCCGCCCTGGCCGCCGTGGCGGCCGGCATTGCAGGCGTCGCCATCGGCCTGCTGGTGGTGTATGCCGTCAGCCGCGCGATTGCCGCGCCCGTGGCCCGCGCCGCCGCCATGCTGGGGGAAATCGCCGACGGCAACGGCGACCTGACGCGCCGCATGAAAGTCGAATCCAACGATGAAATCGGCGCGCTGGCCGCCGCCTTCAACCGCTTTGCCGCGTCGCTGAACCAGACCATCGGCAAGATCCGCATCGGCGCCGACACCATTGCCCACGCCAGCAGTGAAATCGCGTCCGGCAACATGGATTTGTCGGCCCGCACGGAATCGCAGGCGGGCAGCCTGGAAGAAACCGCATCCACCATGGAAGAATTGACCGCCACCGTGCGCCAGAACGCGGACAATGCGCGCCAGGCCAACCAGCTGGTGACGGCGGCATCCGACTATGCGACGCAGGGCGGCAACGTGGTGGGTGAAGTGGTGCAGACCATGGCCGCCATCCAGGACAGCTCGGGCAAAATTGTCGACATCATTTCCGTCATCGACGGCATCGCGTTCCAGACCAATATCCTGGCGCTGAACGCGGCCGTGGAAGCGGCCCGCGCGGGCGAACAGGGGCGCGGCTTTGCCGTGGTGGCGTCGGAAGTGCGCACCCTGGCGCAACGCTCGGCGGCAGCCGCGAAGGAAATCAAGGAATTGATCAATGATTCCGTCGCCAAGGTCGATGCCGGCGGCAGGCTGGTCGACAGCGCCGGCGAGACCATGCAGCACATCGTCACGTCCGTGCGCCGCGTGGCCGATATCATGGGTGAGATTAGTGAGGCCAGCCGCGAACAAAGCGAGGGCATCGGCCAAATCAACGACGCCATCACGCAGATGGACGACGCCACGCAGCAAAACGCGGCGCTGGTCGAACAAGCCGCTGCCGCAGCCCAGTCGCTGCAAGACCAGGCGGCCAGCCTGGCCGAAGCCGTGGCGGCATTCAAGCTCGATATGACACAAGTCGATGCACAGCCCGCCGCACAACTGAAAGCGCCACGCGCCGTCACCGCCCTGCCCCGTCCCGCAGCAAAGCCCGCGGCAAAAGCGCCGGCCGCCGCGCCCGGCACGGCGAAGCCCGCCAAGGCCGCCAGGGCTGCCGGCGCGCCCGAAGACGAATGGGAAGAGTTTTAAGCCACGCGGCAGTTGTGCCGATTTGGTGGCGCACACTGTGCAAATCCATCAAGACCGCCTGTTCAAAGCTGCATAAGCTCTCCGGTTCCAACACAACAACAACCGGAGACACCCATGACATTCGCACTGCAAGGCCGCCGCGCCGCGGCCGGCCTCACCCTGCTGCTGGCCAGCCTGTTCGCGCACGCGGGCATGCCATACCAGGACCACGTCTTTGAATACAAGCAGCCGAACGGCGAAAAGCTGCGCGTGCACCTGGACGGCAATGACTACTACGCCGAACAGCGCACCGACGACGGTTCGCTGGTGGTCTACGACGCAAAAAAGAAGGGCCTGTGCTACGCGGAAGTAAACGCGGCAGGCGACGACCTGGTGTCGACGGGCGTGCTGGCCACCAACGCGAAATTACGCAGCTTCGCCACCGCCAATAAACAGCAGCAAGGCCTGGGCACCGAGGCGCGCGCACGCAAGGCGAAAGAGAAATACCAGCAAATGCATGGCAAGGCGCCGGAACCGCCCGCTGTGACGACGTCGAAGCTGGCTGCCGCGCCGGCGCTGGCCGCCGTTTCCGGCACGGTCAAAGGCTTGACCGTGATTATCGACTTCCCCGACCTGGCTGGCACCATCACGCAGGCGCAAGTCAATTCCTTCCTCAACGACGTACCGTACACCGGCTTCGGCAACGCGCAATCGGTGCGCGGCTACTTCCAGACCGTGTCCGGCAACAAGCTCGATTACACCAATACCGTCACCCGCTACTACCGCGCGAAATACAACAAATCGTATTACGCCGACAGCAGCCTCAGTTCGTCCGTACGGTCGCAGGAATTGATTTCCGAAGCGCTGAACTGGCTGAAAACCACGCAGGGCTTCGACTTTTCCACGTTGTCCGTGGACGCCAATAACCGCATCCGCGGCCTGAACTTCTTTTATGCCGGGGAATCGGACAGCGCGTGGTCGAAGGGTCTGTGGCCGCACATGGGCTGGCTCAGCAACCAGTTCTGCTCCAACAATGTGTGCACGGGCAGCTACCAGATCACCAACATGGGCAACAGCATGGCGATCGGCACCTTCTCGCACGAGTCCGGCCACCTGATCATGGGCTGGCCCGACCTGTATGACTACGATGGCTCGTCCGAGGGCTCCGTCGCCAGCTATTGCCTGATGGGCTTTGGCGGCATCGGCGCGCAAAGCAAGTTCCGTCCGACGCCGCCGGTCGGCTTCTTCCGCTACCTGGTCGGCTGGGATACCGTCACTGAACTCAATCCCGCCATCAATGCTTCCGCACCGAAGGGCCGCCTGAGCCACACATCCGGTTCGCACGCGCTGTACCGCTGGTCCAATCCCGCCAACCAGCAGGAAGCGTTCTACCTGGAAGCCATCCACCAGAGCGGCCAGAACCTGTACCAGCCGGGCCAGGGCCTGGCCGTGTGGCACGTGGATCCGGCCGGCGACAATTCCAACGAATGGCACCCGTACGTCCAGATGGAACATGCGGACGGCCGGCGCGATCCGGAAAACCGGGTCAACCGCAGCGACGCCACCGACCTGTACGACGGCGTCGCCACGCGCGCCTTCACCGATACCCTGCCGAATGCGCTGACCAGCAAAGGCACCAATTCGAAATGGTGGAACGGCTACGCGTCGGGCCTGTCGGTGACCAATATCAGTCCGGCCGCGCAAACCATTTCGTTTGACGTGGGCGCCACCGGGGATGTGTACACCGGTTACCTGGCCAGCGGCGCGTCCGTGATCCAGCCGTCGCCGTACTTCCTGTATGCGGGCGGCACCCTGCGCATCAACCTGACCGGCCCGTCGAATGCAGACTTTGAACTGAAGCTGGAAAAATGGAATGGCAGCGCATGGCAGCAAGTCGCGTCATCGACCACGCCGACGTCGACCGAGTCGATCACGTATACGGCGGCCAACGCGTATTACCGCATCACCGTGTACTCGTACAGCGGCGCCGGCAACTACACGCTGACCGTGCAGAAATAAGCTTAACCCGCCGCTGCCGCCACTTCCGGCGGCAGCACGATGCCATTGGCGGCGGCGTAACTGGCCGCCGCTTTCAATGCCTGCTGCAAACCGCGGACATGTTCCGGCAATGCCTTGGACAGGTAGGCCGCGCGAATCACGACGGGACCTTTCAACATGTCGATTTTCCTGCGGTTGGCCGACAGGCTTTTCGAAATTTCCGCACTGGTGGCAATCCCCTGCGCCAGCGCAAACACATCCTGGCCAAACCGTGTGCGGGCGTCGGCGGCGAGCGGCTGCGCGCCGCCAAGTCGCCGGATCAACAACTGGGCGGCGTCGGCCTGGCGCTTCAAAGCTTCTTCCAGTTCCGCACGTGTAGCGAGTTGTTGCAGGCCACGCCCGGCAGCCCCGACGGCTTCCGCTTCCGGTTGCAATCCCGCAGCCGCCAGCAAACCGGATTCGGCCGCCATGGTCTGCTGGGCGGCATCGACATACTGGTCGGCGGCGGCCGCCGGATCGACCAGCGTATCGGTCAGGGCTTGATACTGGGCGCCGGCATTACCCACCGGCAGTTGTGCTTGGGCTGCGCCCATCGCCGCCAGGCCGGCGGCAACGGTGGCAAGGGTGGCGATGGCGGCAAGTTGCTTTTGCATGGAAATCCTCGTGAATTGCGGTGGCGGATTGTAGCAAGGCAACTTGGCCAGAAAAGTAACACATTCTCACACTGTGCGCATCGAAGCGGCCGCACCCGCCACCGGCAGCGACTTTTTCACGCCGATATATTGCAGCCACGCGAAGCCCAACGTCGCGATGGCTTGCACCACCACGTAAGCTTCGCCCAGGGCGGAAGGCGCCACCATGCCCAGCACGAGAATATCGATGCTGGCCAGCGCCCACAGCACATTGCCCACCACGACGAACAGCGCCAGCGGACGCCACAACGTGCGGCTGGCCGCCAGCCCTGCCAGCATCAGCACGTACACCACCATGAACAGGCCCGTGCCTTGCAGCAGCGCTTCCGGCAAGTTCAACAATCCAGTGACCGCTTGCGGGCGGGCCAGGTGCAAGGCGCCGATGGCCCCGCTGGCGACGGCGTCGGCGATGAAGGCGTTTTTCAGGAAACGGGAAGTCTGGATCGAGTTCATGGCGTGCTCCTTTGAAGTAAGTGTTGCGTTGAAGTGGATCCAGTGTCGCGCCGCCACGCCGCACGGCCAATTACGTCCCAGGTAATCACGATCCCCATCACGCTCATCGCGCCTGCTACTCCCCCGAGATATTAATTCCGCGTATATAGCATATTGCAAATGGAAATTTGCATTGCAGCGTAATTTCCCGCATGATTGCACTTGTCTCCTCCAACTCTTCAAAAGAATTGGATTTTGCCCGCCTCCCAGCGGGCATTTTTTTGGTTCTTCACGGATTGCCGGGAAACGCTGCTTTGATCTTCAGGAAGAAGAATTCCGAGTCGCGATAGCCATAGGCCATCCGTTTCATTACCTTTATCTTGTTGTTGATGCCCTCGAGCTGGC
>NZ_WKJJ01000029.1 GCF_009674485.1 Pseudoduganella rivuli
TGCCATGAGAGCAGTGGTTTAGTTTTTGGGTTTGGTCGCACAAACACAATAACTCTTCCTTACTGCTCTCTTGCGTTTACGGCATGCTCATCCCGGCAATCCGTGAAGAACCAAAAAAAAGCCCGCTTCGGTAGCGGGCTGAATCCAATTCTAAGAGAGTTGGAGGAGACAGGTGTAATGATGCTGCATTGCGGGATATTTATCCAATTTTAAATTCGCATAGTGGATATTAAAATGGTGAATATCGTTAAAAACAGGCAACAGGGATGCATGTTTAGTCGTATCGTGCTGGACCACTATCAAAAGTGGAGCTACTGTTATTGACGGATATCCCGTAAGTTCACCATCGTGACGGAGGCCGCCATGCGCCATTTGTCCATCAAGCAAGCTTTCACTGCAACCTTTCTGCTGGCCCTGGTTCTGGCCGCGCTGACCCTGTGGGCGCTGCTGCGCGTGTCCGATAAACAAGCCGCCGCCACCAGCGCCAGCCAGGCGCGCTACCAGTCTTATTTGCTGGCGGACGAACTGCGGCAAAGTTCCGACGATTTGACGCGGCTGGCCCGCACGTACGTGGTGTCCGGCGATGCCGCCTATGAGCGCCAGTACATGGATATCCTCGACATCCGCAACGGCAAGAAGCCCCGTCCGGAACACTATGAGCGGATTTACTGGGACTTTGTGGCGGGCGGCTTGCCGGTGCCGCCATCGAGCGGCCAGACCGTGGCCTTGCAGGATTTGATGAAGCAGGCCGGATTCACCGACCAGGAGTTCGCCAAGCTGAAACAGGCGCAGGCCAACTCGGACGGGCTGGTGAAAACCGAAGTCATTGCCATGAACGCCGTCAAGGGCTTGTTTGACGATGGCAAAGGCAACTTTACCCGCAAGGATGCGCCGGACATGGAGATGGCGCGGCGCATCATGCACGATGCGACCTATCACCAGAACAAGGCCCGCATCATGCAGCCGCTCAATGAATTCCTGGTGCTGCTCGATAACCGCACGGCGGCGGCCGTGGCGCAGGCGGAACAGGACACCCGCACCGCCTTTGCGCTGGCCGTTACCCTGCTGGCGCTGTCGGTCGGCGGCACGCTGCTGTGCCTGCAACTGGTCTACCGCTATATCCAGCGCAACCTGGCCAGCGCCACGTCGGCGGCGGAAAAGATTGCCGAGGGCGATTTGACGGAAGAGATCAGCGTCGCCCACCACGATGAAGTTGGCATCCTGATGCAAGCCATTGCCACCATTAACGGCAACCTGGCGGGCATGATCGGCAAGATCCACGAGAGCACCGATGAAATGGCGGTGGCAACCGGTGAAGTCGCCAAGGGCAATGCCGACCTGTCGGCGCGTACGGAATCGCAAGCCAGTTCGCTGCAACAGACGGCCAGTTCGATGGAGTCGCTGACGCACACGGTGCAGCGCAACGCCACCGACGCCACTGAAGCGAACCGGCTGGCCGCCACCGCATCGACCATTGCCGCGCAAGGGGGCGACGTGGTGTCCCAGGTGATCAGCACGATGGGCGCCATCCGCGAGAGCTCCACCCGTATTGGCAACATCACCAGCGTGATCGATGGCATCGCGTTCCAGACCAACATCCTGGCGCTGAACGCGGCGGTGGAGGCGGCCCGTGCCGGCGAACAGGGCCGGGGCTTCGCCGTGGTGGCCTCCGAGGTGCGGTCGCTGGCCCAGCGCAGCGCGGCGGCGGCCAAGGAAATCAAGGAACTCATCGGCGACTCCAGCGGACGGGTGGAAGCGGGCGCGCGGATGGTCGATGAAGCAGGCAAGACCATGGCGCAAATCGTGCTGGCGGTGCGCCAGCTGGAAGGCATCATGGCTGGGATCACCAACGCCAGTGCGGAACAAAGCACGGGCATCCAGGAAGTCAACCGGGCTGTCACGCAAATGGACGCCATCACACAGCAAAATGCCGCGCTGGTCGAGCAGGCTGCCGCTGCGGCGGAAAGCTTGCGGGAACAGGCGCAAGGCCTGGCCCGCGCAGTCAGCACTTTCCGACTGCGCGGCGAGGGGAGCGGCTACGCTACCGCATCGGCGGCTGCGCACAGCCGGCATCTGGCGCTGTCGCACTGAGCGGGGTTGCGCCGGTGGCGGGCAAAAAAAACCCGCCAGGCGGCGGGCCAAAGCCCTGTTCGGACTGAGGAGATAAACGGCGGACCGGATCGTATCGGGCGCACTGACGCGCAAACGCAAGGCGATTCTGGTCGGAATTCGGGGAAAGTCGCGCGAGCCGGGATTGGGGTCGCAGTGGATGCCGTGGCCGGCATTGCAACGCGATCTGGCGTTGCGGAAGAAAGTTGCGGTCAGAGTGGACCGTTAGAACACTGTAGCACAGGATCGGGCCTTGTGCGCCATTGGATGCGGCTAGTGCGTTTTGGCCACAGGTTGCAGGGTGCTAGCCGATGAACCTTGTGACAAGAAAAAACGCCAGGGCCGTTACGGGGCGCTGGCGTCCAGTGTTACCGCATGCGGCAACGCTTATTTTTCAGCGAATGCGCGCTC
This sequence comes from Pseudoduganella rivuli, assembly GCF_009674485.1. GTDB lineage: Bacteria > Pseudomonadota > Gammaproteobacteria > Burkholderiales > Burkholderiaceae_D > Rugamonas > Rugamonas rivuli_B. Next base: position 2,521 of record NZ_WKJJ01000029.1, read on the forward strand.
GATGACGAAGTCGCCCGGGGTCGACGTGTTGCCTTCGTTGAAACCGCGCGCTTCCAGCATTTCCTTCAGGTCGCGCAGCATGTCGGCGCTACCGCAGATCATGACGCGGTCGTCGTTCGGGTTCAGTTCCGGCACGCCCAGGTCGGCGAACAGCTTGCCGCTCTCGATCAGGTCCGTGATGCGGCCCGTGTTCTTGAATTCCTCGCGCGTCACGGTCGGGTAATAGCGCAGCTTGCTGGTGACCAGTTCGCCCAGGAATTCGTGGTTCGGCAAGTGCTCCACCAGCAAATCGTGGTACGCCAGTTCATCGACCTGACGGGTGCCATGCACGAGGATCAGTTGGTCGAACTTGTCGTAGATTTCCGGATCGCGCACGATCGACAGGAACGGCGCCAGGCCGGTACCTGTCGACAGCATGTACAGGCGTTTGCCTGGCAGCAGGTAGTCGGACACCAGCGTGCCGGTCGGCTTGCGGCCGACGATGACGGAATCGCCCACTTTCAAGTGTTGCAGGCGCGACGTCAGCGGACCGCCCGGTACCTTGATGCTGAAGAATTCCAGGTGGTCTTCATAGTTCGCGCTGGCGATCGAGTAAGCGCGCAGCAGCGGCTTGCCATCGATGCGCAGGCCGATCATCGTGAAGTGGCCATTCGAGAAGCGCAGGCCAGGGTCGCGCGTCGTCGTGAACGAAAACAGGGTATCGGTCCAGTGGTGCACGCTCAAGACGCGCTCTTCATTCATATTGCTCATGTATTCAATCCTGACTCAATGACAAGCACTGTCCATCCCCGGGAAACCGGGCCTGGCAACCTGCTGGGCTGGAATAACAGTGCGGGTTAATGCTGGTAACAACAATGACCGATATGTTAAGGCATTTGGCGGATTTTTGCCTGATAAACGGCCATATGGTTACCATTTAATAGGCATATGCATATATGGGAAGCTCATATATGGGGAACGGAGGTATAAAGAAGGCAGCCAAGGCAATGAATTCATGGCCGTGCCGGCACGTTCCGGCGCTCGTAACGGTCGATAATGCGGCGCGCCGTGCCATCGGCGCGCATCGTGTCGAGCGCCTTGTTGAGCTGCGCGACAACGCCGGTGGAAATGCCGGTCTGGCAAGCCATGTAGTGTTCGACTTCCTTGATCACGTACACCGGCTTGATGGCGCTGACGCCCATTTCCTCGGCCAGGATCTGGCCGCGCGCCATGCCGGTGGCCCACAATTGCACGCGGCCGTTGACGAGTTTTTTCACATTGGCGTGGTTATCGCCGGTCAGGTCCAGGGTCAGGCCCTGCGATTTCAGGAACACCGAGGGACCGTCGTCGATCAGGCCGCCGATGGAATAGCCAGCCGCGTCGCTGAGCCGTTGTATCGTGCCCGTAAAGTCGGCACGGGCGAACAGCACCCACTTGTTGCTGGACAGGGGGCCGACCCACGCGAACTGGTTTTCGCGGTCCGGCAGCCGTGTCACGGGGAATACACAGGTATCGGGCAAGGTATTGGCCATCATGTAGGCGCGGGCCCAGGGGTAGATCGCCACTGTCGGCGCCAGGTCGGCGCGCAGGAACGCTTCGGCCAGCAAGTCGGCGCTGACGCCGGCGATCTTGCCATGTTTGTCCGTGTAGGCAAACGGCGCATTTTCGCTGGAGACGATGGTGATGCCTGCCGTGGCCGGCATTGGCGCCAGCAGCAGCGGCAGCACCAACGCTGCCGCCAGGTGCGCAGCCCGGTGCGCCGCGGATGTCGCCGTAGGAATCAATATTCCGCCCGCAGACTCAGGCTGACCCGCCTCGGCGCGCCCTGGATGAAGTAATCAAAGCCGAAGCCCGCCAGGCTGATGGCATAGCTGTCGTATTGGCGATCGAGCACGTTGCTGACCTGCGCTATCAGCGTATACCGGTTGCTGCTGTCGGACAGGCTGGCGCGCGCATTGAGCAAGCCGTAGCCGGACTGGCCGATGCGCTGGTAGCCGGGCCTCCCGTTATAGGCGCTGTACCATTGGCGTCCCTGGGCGCTGCCGGCCAGGCCCAGTTCCAGCGTGCCGCCGTAGGCCATGCGGCTGCGGTAGTCGATGGCGGCATTGAACCTTGCCTTGGGGGCGGAAATCAGTTCATTGCCGTCGAGCCGGTCCGCGCCCAGCACCAGTTCCGTGTATTTCGTGTGCATCAGGTTGACGCCGGCCGTGGTTTTCCACGCATCCGAGGGCCGCCATTGCAGGTCCGCTTCGATGCCCCGGATATGCGCTTCGCCCGCGTTGAGCAGCATGGTCGAGGCGCCCACGACATTGATGAATTGCTGGTTGCGGTAGCGGTAGTCGTAGCCCGCCACGTTCAGGCGCAATTTGTGCGCAGGCCATTCCTGCTTGATGCCCGCTTCCAGCGCCGTGATGGTTTCCGGCCGCGTATAGCCCTGCTTGACGACAGTCCCGGGCGAATACACGAGGCCCGGATTGAAGGCGCCGCTGCGGAAGCCGTTCGACAGGCTGGCATACACCATTGCATTTTGCGTCAGGCGGTAATCGGCGCCCAGCTTGCCGGACCAGTTATGTTCGCGCTCCGTGCGGCGCGGGCCGGACGCCGTGGTGTACGGCCCGGTCAGGTAGCGCCCGCCGAGGCCCGGCGGCAGGAACGCCGCTTCGATGCCGCTGGCGTTGCCGGGGATCCAGCTGCCGACCGGGGCGCCCGCGGTACTGCGCTGTGAAATATTGATGTATTCCAGCTTGCTGCGGTCCGATGTGTAGCGCACGCCCGCATCGAAGCCCAGCTTGTCGCTGGCTTGCCAGCGGCCCTGGGCGTAGGCGGCGGCGCTGGCCGTCTGCGTCGTCATGCTGTGGTCGACCAGGCCGTAGGCATTGAGCATCGCGGCCAGCGCCGGGTCTTGCAGCTGCACCAGCGGCAGCGCCGTATCGAAGAAGCGGTAGGTATTGAACATGGCGCGCTGTTCGCGGTTCAGGTAGACGCCGGCGATCACGCTGAACGGGCTGTTCCAGTTCGATGCGACGCGTATATCCTGCGACAGCGCATGGCCGTCAAACCGCCAGTCCGGCTCGATCAGCGCCTGCGGGCTGCCGTCGCCGTCGGCCTCCAGCCGGTAGCGCGTGCGGTACCACGACGTCACGGCCGTCAACGTGTAGGGCCCGGCAGCATGGCGCAGGCGCGCGCTGGCCAGGTCCAGTTCCACCAGCGCGTGGCCCGCCTTGTTGATGGCCGTTTCCAGGTAATCCATGTCGGCCGGGCGGGTATATCCCGTCAGGCTGACGTTGCCGAGCCCCGGCACGGCAAAAATGCCTTCCATGCGTGGCGGATTGGTGCGGGGCGAGCTGCGGCTGTGCGTCAGCTTGACCAGGACATCGGTGGACGGCGCCAACTGGCCATTCAATGTCACGCGCGCCGCGTAGCGGTCGGCCTGCGCCATTGTGGGGCCGAGACGGTTCTTGATGTAACCGTGGTCGTGGTCCGCATCGAAGGCGGCGCGGATCGCCAGGACGCCCGGCGACAGCGCGGCTTCGCCGGCCAGGAACAGGCGCCGGGCGCCATAGTCGCCAATACCTGCCCGCACTTCGCCGGACGCCGGCGCATCGAGCGCCGGGCTGCGTGTGATCAGGTTGATGGCGCCGCCCGTGGTGTTCTTGCCGTACAGCGTGCCTTGCGGGCCTTTCAGCACTTCGATCCGGTCCAGGTCGAAGAAGGCCATGCCGTGCGTGGTGATGGCGCCCAGGTAGGCTTCATCGAGGTAGACGCCGATCGGGCTGGCTTCCGTGCTGTTGAAGTCGGACATCGACACGCCGCGCAGCGAAAACACCATTTGCACGCCGTTCGACGTCGACGCCTGCAAACCCGGCACTTGCTGGTCCAGTTCGTAGCTGCTGAGTACGCCGCTGCGTTCCAGTTCGCGGCCACTGAGCGCGGTGACGGACATCGGCACCTGCTGCACCGGTTCCGCGCGGCGCTGTGCCGTCACTTCGATCACTTCCATCGGTTGATCCGCGGCGATGGCGGGCATGGATGCCAGCACGGCGGCGCAGGCGAGGGTGGGGTGAAGCAGCGTGGCGTGTCGAAGCATGGAGCCTCCTGATACCTGAAACGGTATCACTGTACCAAATTAATTGATTGGCCGTGAAGCCCGCCAATGATCATCATACGCGCACTGGCTTGATCAGTCGGGACGGCGTCCATGCCGCATGCGCATTTCAAATAACGGTATAAATAATATACACCGATTGTGCGACGCAACAATGGACGAGGCAGGGCGATTTCAAAGCGCGCCCGCCGTTAAAGGGCTTCTGCTCAATTTGCGCAAGTCCGGCCGATTTGATCATCCTTGTGATTCTTTGGAAATACAGACCGAAAACCGCGCAGCGCTCACCTAGAATGCAATCTGAAAGCCGATCAAACAAAGGACAGGCCGATCAACGGCCGATCTTCGGAGGAGAGCATCGTGAGTCGTAACGTGATTGAAAATTGCAACAAATTCCGCCAGATTTCCCGCCCCAACGCGAAACTGCATGCGCTGGCCGCCGCAGCGGCGCTGCTGGCCATGCACACGGCAATGGCGCAGGAAACGGCAGCCGCCAAGCCTGCCGGCGCCGACAAGGCCGCGGAAAAACCAGTTGAATCCGTGATGGTGGTGGGCACGCGCAAATCCGTCGCGTCGGCCATCGACCGCAAGATCCGCAACGCCACCGTGTCCGATTCGCTGGTGGCGGAAGACATCAATCAATTCCCTGACAAGAACGTGGGTGAGGCGCTGTCGCGCATCACCGGCGTGCAGCTGACGCGCGATTTCGGCGAGGGTTCGCAGGTGGCGATCCGCGGTGTGGAACCGGACTTGAACCGCGTGGAAATCAATGGCATGTCGGTGCTGAGCACCAACGGCACGGCGGGCCGCGGCGCGGAATTGCGCGAACTGGCGTCGGAACTGATCGCGTCGATCGACGTCTACAAGGGCACCACGGCCGACATGACCGAAGGCGGCGTGGGCGGCACGGTCAGCATCAAGACCCGCAAGCCGCTCGATTTCAAGGAAACCACGATTGCCACCACGATTTCCGGAGAACAGGCGACCAGCCGGGGCGGTGTGCAGCCGCGCGCCAGCCTGCTGCTGGCCGACAAATTCCTCGAAGGCCGCCTGGGCCTGATGGCCAACATTGTCTACGACAAGGTGTACACGCAAAACGATTATGCGCGCAACACGTCGTGGCGCTTCCTGCGCGACTGGGATTTTTCGCCTGAAAAAACCGTCGTGAGCCGCGATGCGGCGCTGGCGGGCATCACCAGCAAGGCCGGTTGCGCGGGCCTGCCGGCCGCGCAGAAAACCGCGTGCGAAGCGCAGTGGAACGATTACTCGCCTGGCACGCCCCGCTACGGCATCTGGACCCGCGACCATGATCGCTCGTCCGCCGAACTGACGGCGCAATACAAATTCTCCAATGCGCTGACGGCGTACGTCAGCTACCAGGCCAATACGCAGGACGAACGCCTGAACGACCGCAACTTCGGCACGGACTTCGGCGCCACGACGCGCCTGTCGAACGCGGGAACCGCGCCGGTCTACAACCAGGCCACCGGCGTGCCCACCACGGCAGGCACATGCACGCCGGTGTCGGCCACCGCGACGCCGGCCGGCGTGGTGGTGAACAACCACTATGTGACGCAGTACACGGTCGGCAATTGCCTGAACGTGGCGGGCGTGGGCGGGCAGGGCGCATTTTCCACGTCGGCGCGCGACTTCGGGCTGAACGTGAAATCCCGCTACGCGTCGGGCGGCTTCAATTACCGCAAGGATGCGTGGGAAGTGGAAGGCTTGATTGCCAAGTCGTCATCGGACTACCAGAGCCAGTCGAACAATATCGTGCTGACGCAGAATGCGCCGGGCCTGAAAGTCACGCTGGACAGCCAGGGCTTGCCGCACTTCGACTTCCCTTCCGCGTATTCTCCGGACAGCGCCAGTTCCTATACGCAGGTACAACTGCAATACCGTCCATCGGCCACGAAGAATACGGAAGACCAGGCCAAGCTGGACTTCAAGTACCGCCTCGATAGCCCTTTCTTTACCAAGCTGTGGTTCGGCGCGCAAGGCCGCAAGGCCACCGCCAAGCAATATGGCGCCGGCGGCTACCTGGTCAGCAATGGCGATAATCTCACCAGCACGGCCGACGACATCACGGTGCCGACCGCCAACGTCAATCAGACCTTGATTTTCGATCCGCTGTTCACGGGTTCCGCGCAGCGCGCGGCGGACACGCAAAGCGCGTTGAACGCCAACTTCTCCACCAAATACACCAACGCGGCCGGCATGGCGGAGCTGATCAACAAGATCCGCGGCACGTCGCCCGGCACTTTCTTCAGCGGCTACGACAAGGTCGGCAACCTGCCGGCCAACTGGATGACGCCAAGCTACGCGGCCGCCGCGCCATTCTTCGACACCTCGCACTTCAATTACGGCAACCTGTACCAGGCGATGGGCACCGATGGCAAGGTGTACCCGCAGGTGCCGGCGTTTGGCGTCGATGAGCGCATCCAGTCCGGCTACCTGCGTGCGGACTGGGATACCGAAGTCGCCGGCTACGGCATCCAGGGTAACTTCGGCGTGCGCTATACCCGCACCCGCGACATTTCCACCGGCTTGAACCGCCTGCAGGTGCGCCGCGCATCGTCGGCGTCGGGCGGCTATTCCGACTATGTCGTGACCAATTCGATTGCATCGGTGGACAACCGCTACTCGGACATCCTGCCCAGCGCGAACGCGATGATGTGGCTGGTGCCGGACTTGTTCCTGGTCCGCCTGGGCTGGGGCAAGGTGATGGCCCGTCCGAAAATCGACTTGCTGGCGCCGAACGCCACCTGCACGGTCGGCAGCGGCAACCCGGCCTTCGGCGGCGACGGCACCGACGATTGCACGGCCGGCAACCCGGACTTGAAACCATTCCGCGCCACCAACACGGACCTGAGCCTGGAATACTACCCGTCGCAGGACAGCCAGGTCAGCGTGGGCCTGTTCAAGAAGGACATCAGCAGCTACATCATGGACAAGGTGCTGGTGAAGAACGTGGACTTGTTCAAGAACGGCACGCTGTTCGACGTCACGCAGCCGATCAATGGCAAGGGCGCCACCACCAAGGGTATCGAGTTGACCGCGCGCACCGCGTTCACGTTCCTGCCGGGCTGGCTGGGCGGTTTTGGCGGCGACGTCAACTACACCCGCATGACGTTCAAGTATGCGCCGGGCACCGAACGCCTGAACGTCCTGGATGGCACCGTGCTGCCGTATCCTGGCCTGTCGAAGAACAGCTACAACGTGGCGCTGTGGTATGACCAGGGCCCGATCAATGCACGCATCGCCTATAACTACCGTGACCGCTTCTTCACGGGTACCAACGACGTGTCGGGCAATCCGGTATTCATGGAAAAGAATGGCTTCCTGGACGCGAAAATCCAGTGGCGCTATAACAAGAACATCACGTTCTCGCTGGAAGGCAAGAACTTGACGGACCAGGCGCAGATCACGGACGCCGGCGACCTGTTCCGCGTGAATGAGCTGGCATGGTCCGGCCGACGTTATTTCTTCAGTGTGTCCATTAAAAACTAGAAAAGGAGATCTATGCATTACCGCCTGCACTCATCAGTTCGGCGGATCCGGCTGGTTGCCATGGCAGCGATGCTGCTGGCAGCCGGAGCCCTCGGGGGCTGCGCCTTGCAACAGGCCGCAGCCCCTTCGGCGTTGGTTCAACCGGTATCCGACGTTTCCTTTGCCAATCCCCTGGTGCGCCAGCGCGCCGATCCGCACGTGTCGCTGCACAGCGATGGTTATTACTACTACACGGCCACCGTGCCGGAGTATGACCGCATCGAAGTGCGCCGCGCGCGCTCACTCAATGAACTGGGGACGGCCAGGGCGCAGGTGGTATGGCGCAAACACGCCACCGGCGAGATGGGGGCGCATATCTGGGCGCCGGAAATGCATTTCGTCGACGGCAAGTGGTATATCTATTTCACGGCGGGACGGGCGGAAGCGCCATGGGAAATCCGGCTGTACGTATTGGAAAACAGCGCAGCCAACCCGCTGGAAGGGCAATGGGTGGAGCGCGGGCAGCTGAAGACCGGCTGGGAGAGTTTTTCGCTGGACGCCACCACGTTTACCGTCAAGGGCCAGCGTTACCTGGCTTGGACGCAAATCGCCGCCGGCGACAAAAAGGGAACGAATATTTACCTGGCGAAGATGGATACGCCCACGTCGATCGTGCAGCCAGCCGTGCTGGTGTCCAAACCGGAATACGCATGGGAAAAGGTGGGGCATGACGTCAACGAGGGGCCGGCCGCGCTGGTCAGCCATGGCCGCGTGTTCCTGACGTATTCGGCATCGGCCACGGATGCGAATTATTGCCTGGGCATGGTGACCGCCGATCAGGACGCGGACTTGCTGAATCCCGCATCGTGGCGCAAGTCCGCCGAGCCGGTCTTGCGCAGCAGCGTGGCCAACAGCCAGTATGGACCGGGCCACAATGCCTTTACCACGACGCCGGATGGCAAGACGGACATCCTGGTCTACCACGCGCGCAACTACCGCGACCTGGCGGGCGATCCGCTGAAGAATGCCGACCGGCATACGCGCGCGCAGGCCATCAGTTGGCGCCCTGACGGGACGCCGGACTTTGGCGTGCCGGTGGCGGATGCCGCGCGCTCGGCTTCCGGCAGTGTGGCGAACAAACCGCTGTTCCGCGACCCGGGCATGGATGGGGCGGCCGATCCGGTGCTGGTGTGGAATGCGCAGCGGGGCCGCTGGTGGATGTATTACACCAACCGGCGTGCTCGCATCAAGGACCCGGCGCCGATCGCATGGGTGCACGGCACGCATATCGGCATCGCGGAATCCGCCGACGGCGGGGCTTCGTGGTCGTACGTCGGCGAGGCCGACATCGAGCTGCCGCCGACGATGGGCGGCAAGGATGCGACGCACTGGGCGCCGGATGTCGTGCGGGGGGACGATGGCGTCTATCACATGTACCTGACGGTGGTGCCGGGCATCTTCACGGACTGGAACCATCCGCGCCATATCGTGCATTTGACCAGCACCGACATGCGCAACTGGCGCAACCCCGTCGAAGTCAAGCTGGGCTCGAAAAACGTCATCGACGCCAGCGTCGTGAAGCTGCCGGGCGGCGGCTGGCGCATGTGGTACAACAACGAGGTCGACAAGAAGGCGATCTGGTATGCCGACAGCCCCGACCTGACGACGTGGACCGACAAGGGCCGCGCCGTGACGGACCAGGCGGGAGAAGGACCGAAAGTCTTCCAGTGGAAAGGCAAGTGGTGGATGATCACGGACGTGTGGGATGGCCTCGGCGTCTACCGGTCCGATGACCTGTCGTCATGGAAGCGCCAGGACGGCAACCTGCTGAAAGGTGGCGGGTCCGGCCTGGACGACCAGGTGCAGGGCGGCCATCCGGATGTCGTGGTCAGCGGCGGCCGCGCTTACCTGTTCTACTTCACGCATCCCGACCGCCGCGGTCCCGACAAGGACAAGGACGGCCCGGAACAGCGGCGCAGCTCGATCCAGGTGACAGAACTGTTTGAAGACAACGGCAAACTGCGCGTCGAGCGCGACCAGCCGGTTGCCATTACGCTGTTTCCGCAAACACCGTAGGACCGGGGCGCGTGTCTAGCGCGGCAGTGCGGCGCGCCAGCGGCCGCGGTAGGCGTGCAAATCCGGCAAGTCTATCGGCGGCGCCACGGTGTTGGCGCCGCCGGGCTTGCTGCCCCAGTGCCGCAGCATCCATCCGCCCGATGTGGTGCCGCTGGTATCGGACGATACCTGCACCTGCTGGCCCATGCGCAGCGCCGCCAGCAATGGCGCGAAATGCGGATTGCCCGTGTAGCTGCCTTCCACGATCACCGGCCCCGTATCCGCCCCCAGCATGTCCAGGCAATAGTCGCTCATCAGTGCGCAGTACAGGCTCGCCAGCGCATAACGCTCCGTCGGCGATTGCGGTAGCGGCCCGTCGATCCGGCCAGTGTGCGCGGCAAACGGCCCGCCGGCGGCAAACGCGGGAATCGCCAACGTTCCCTGGTCGATGACGCGCGCGATATCGTCCGCCGTGCACGCGGCCGGCGCATCGCCGGCCAGCTCGCCGAATTCCCGTCCGCCCATGAAGCGCATGCACGCCACGGGATCGCCCAGCGCATTGACGTTGGCCAGCATGTCCGCTGCTTCCTTCAAACCATCGAGCGGCCGCCCCAGCGCCGCGGCGATCACCCAGGTGCCGGTGGACAGCACCGCGCGCGGCCCGGATTCAACGCCGCCAGCGGCGGGCAAATGCCGCAACAGCGAAGCATTGCTGTCATGGATGCCGCAGACAATCACGCATTCTTCGGACACGCCGGTCTGCCGCGCCAGCGCGGGTTTGATCGTGCCGAGGATGTCCCATGCATTGCGCATGGCGGGGAATTGCCCCTTCCAGCCCATCTTTTCCACCAGCGCCGAATATTGCCGGTGGCCCGGTTGCCACAAATCCGTATGGCAGCCCAGCGACGTGACTTCCGACGCGGCCACGCCCGACAGCAGCCAGGCCCAGTATTGCGGATACATGAGGATGTGTCGCGCCTGGGCGAATTGCGCCGGATATGCGGTGGCCAGCCAGTGCAATTGCCGCCCCAGGTTCAGGCCGGCCGGCAGGGCCGGCGACAGCGTGGCGGCAAAGTCCGGACGCACCGCGTCGTAATGCGCGCCGCCGCCCGGCAGCGCGTATTCATAATCGGGCACCGGCAACACCAGGCCCTTGTCATCGACCAGCGCCGCCGTGGCGCCGTGCGTGACCGGCACGATGGCCGTGATGCGCGCCTGCGATGCAAAGCCGCGCAGGGTGGCCAGCAGCCAGCCCCGGATGCCTTCCGTATCGTGGTGCGGATACGGACCATCGGTGGCGATGGTATTGGCCCGCCGCGCTTCGCCGATCACCGCGCCTTCCGCGTCCAGCAACACCAGCTTGACATTGGTCTTGCCGATATCGAGGATGGCCGTGGCTTCCTTCAAGCCCGTCATTTCGCCACCTTCTTGCCGGCCAGCAGGCGGGGAATGGCGATGGTGGCCAGTAACAGCAAGCCCACGACGATCGTCATGTAGATGCCCGGCACATTGGCCAGCGACAGCCCATAGGTGAGGGCGCCCAGCGTCAGCACCGACAGCATGACGCCGGCAATGGTGCCGGTGCCGCCGGCGATACCCACGCCGCCAAGAATCACCATGGTGATGGCTTCCAGTTCCCAGCCCATCGCGATATTCGGACGCGTGCTGCCGATACGGCCCGTCAGCAGCCACGCGGCGATGCCTGCCATGGCGCCCGTCAGCACGAACAGCGCCAGGCGGTAGCGGTCCACGGCAATGCCGGAAAAGCGCGCCGCGTCCGGGTTGTTGCCGATGGCGTACATGCGGCGGCCCCACGTGGTGGCGTGCAGGATGAAGGCAAACAGCGCGGCAAACACCAGCAGCACGACGAATTCACGGGGAATCACATCGAAGAAATACCCCTGGCCCCAGTCCATCATGACTTGCGGGTAACCGGTGAATGCCTTGTCGCCCAGCACCACGCTGGCCAGGCCACGGTACAGCGACACGGCGCCGATCGTCACGACGATCGACGGCAGCGCATGGACCGTCACCAGGTAACCGTTCAGGAAGCCGCATGCGGCGCCGGTGGCGATCCCGACCACCAACAGGCTTTCCGGCGGCCAGCCCGCATTCATGGCCAGGCCCATGGCGACGGACGCCAGCGCCAGGATGCCGGACACGGAGATGTCGATTTCGCGGCAAATGATCAACAATGCCATCGGCAAGGCCAAGAGCGCCTTTTCACTGAAGTTGAAGGTGCCGTCCGCCAGGTTGTAGGGATCGAGGAAGGCCGGCAGCAATGCGCCATTGACGGCGAAGACCAGGGCCAGCATCAGCACCAGCAGCGCTTCTCGGCGCGCCAGCACGGATTTCAACGTGGTGGGCGCCTTGTCCAGCACCGTGTAGCGGGACGTGTGCTGCGCGGCGTCGGCCGGCGACGGAGGCACGGCGGCGGTCGGGATGGCGGAAAGTGGTGCATTCATTAAACGTGGCTCCCGGTTTGAATCTGGTGCAGCGGCAGGATCTGGCGTCCGCCTTGTTTATTACCCCGTGCATTGATCAGCACGGCCGCGAGGATGACGAGGCCCGTCAGTGCGCTTTGCCAGAACGGCGACACTTTGACGACAGGCAGCGCATTGCCGATCACGCCGAGGAACAGCGATCCCAGCACCGCGCCCGCCACAGTGCCGGCGCCGCCCGCGATGCTGATGCCGCCGATCACGCAGGCGGCAATCACGGTGAACTCGAAGCCATAGGCGATTTCCGTGTAGGCCACCGCATAGCGCGCCACCCACAGGTAGCCCGCCAGGCCGGCCACCATGCCGGAAATGCCATACGTCCAGAACAGGCGCTGCGCCATCGGGATACCGACATAGCGGGCCGACGCAGGGGCATTGCCGATCGCGTACAGGTCGCGGCCAAAGCGCGTGTGGCGGGTGCCGTACCAGCACGCCAGCACGACCAGTGCGGCAATCCATACCAGGTGCGTCGCACCCAGCAAGGTATCGAGGGGGAAGGCAATGAAATTGGCCGGCATCTGGTGCGAATTGACCCAGGCGCCGCCGGACAGCACGAACACCAGGCCCCGGTAGACGCTCATCGTGCCCAGGGTGACGACGATGGGCGGCAAATCCAGGTAGCCGATCAGCGCGCCGTTCACTAAGCCCAGCAGCAGCCCCGCCACGGTGGCGGCCAGCATCACGACCGCCAGCGGTAAATCCGGATGCGTTGACGCCAGCATGGCGGCAATCATGCCGCACAGCGCCAGCGTCGACGCCACCGACAAATCAATGCCGCGCGTGACGATCACCAGCATTTGCGCCAGCGCCAGCATGATCAGGAGGGTGCTGTCGGTCAGCACGTTGCCCAGGCTGGCGGGCGACACGAACACCGGCGCGCGTAAGCCCACCAGCACGATCAACAACACGACCATCAGCGCCAGGATGGCTTCGCGCTGTTTCAATACATTTTTCATTACGCAGCTTCCTTTGCATCGGCGAGGCCGGAGGCCGCCGCCACCACGGATTCCGGCGTGGCTTCCTGCCGGGAGAATTCACGCACCATGCGGCCGTGGTGCATCACGATCACCCGGTCCGACAGGCCCAGCACTTCAGGCAATTCGGACGACACGAGGATCACGGATAAACCCTGTTCCACCAGCCGGCTGATGAAGCGGTGCACGGCCGCCTTGGAACCGATATCGATGCCCTTGGTCGGTTCATCGAGGATGATGACCTTGGGTTGCGTGGCAAGCCACTTGCCCAGCACTACCTTTTGCTGGTTGCCGCCGGACAGTTCCGACACGTTTTGCATCAGGTGGTGCGCCTTCAGTTCCAGCTGTTCCGCATAATGGCGGGCCAGCGTGGCTTCCTGCGGACGCTTCCTGCGCAGGAAAAAGCCCAGGCGGCTCAATACCGGCAACGTCATGTTGTGCAGGATCGGCAGCGACAGGTGCGCGCCGTGGTGCTGGCGGTCTTCCGGCACGTAGGCGATACCGTGGCGGACCGCGTCGTCCGGGCACGTGATACGGACCGGCACGCCATCGATCTTCACCGCGCCGCGCACGTTCGCCGTCAGGCCGAACAGCGCCTGCATGACTTCCGAACGGCCCGCGCCCACCAAACCGTAGAAACCCAGGATTTCCCCCTTGCGCAGCCGGAAGCTGACGTTGTCGAATTCCGTCGGGTGGCAAAAACCGTCGATTTCCAGCAAGGTGGCGCCGGGCGTGACATCGGCTTTTGGATACGCCTGGTGCACGGCGCGGCCGACCATCAGGGCCACCAGTTCCGGTTCCGAGATGTCGGAAAGCAGCCCGTCGGCCACGAACTGGCCGTCGCGCAGCACCGTGTAGCGGTCCGCCACCGTGAAAATTTCATCGAATTTGTGGGAAATGAAGATGATCGCCGTACCGGCCGCCTTCAGTTGGCCGATGATGCGGTACAGTTCCACGATTTCCCGCTGCGACAGCGATGCGGTGGGCTCGTCGAGGATGACGACTTTCGCGTCCTGCGACAGCGCGCGGGCGATTTCCACGAAATGGCGCTGGGCGACCGACAAATCCCGCACGCGGGCCCGCACGGGAATCGCCACTTCGAGCCGCGCAAACAGCTTTTCCGCTTCGTCTTCGATGCGCTTCCAGTCGATGCGCCCGGCTTTGCCGGTGCAAGGCTGGCGGCCGACAAATATGTTTTCCGCCACCGTCAGCTCGTCGAACATGACGGTTTCCTGGTGCACGGCCGTGATCCCGGCCAGCATGGCTTGCTGGGGACCGTGGAACGTCACCGGCTGGCCTTCCAGCAGGATGCTGCCGCCGTCCGGCTGGTAAATGCCGGTGAGGGTTTTCACCAGGGTGGATTTGCCGGCGCCGTTTTCGCCCAGCAGCGCCATGACTTCGCCGGCGCGCACTGTGAGCGCTACCTCGTTGAGCGCGACGATGCCGGCAAAGCGCTTGCAAATGGCGCGCATTTCCAGCACCGGCGCACCCGTGTTGTTCACTTGCATACGGCGTCCTGTCAGAAAATCCTGGAGAACTGCTCGACGTTCTCCTTGTTGTAGACGAACGGCGCCGCCATCGCGGCTTCGCCCTTGGCATCGATGGCAATCGTGCCCATGCGGCCGGCATTGATGGTGCCGCCCGCCTTGGCTTCCGGCGCGCCCTTGACGAACTGGTAGGCCGCATACGTGGCCGCATACCCCAGGTCGATCGGATTCCAGATCGCGAATTCGCGCACCGCGCCGCTTTTCACGTGGCCGGCCATTTCCGACGGCAAGCCCAGGCCCGTGACGAAGACCTTACCCACCAGTTTTTCGTCGACCACGGCCTTGCTGGCCGCATTGATGCCCACCGTGGTGGGGGCGATGATGGCTTTCAGGTTCGGGTTGCTGCGCAGCAGGCCGATGGCTTCGCGGTAGCTTTTATCGGACTGGTCGTCGCCATACACGGTGGCCACCAGTTTCAGTTTCGAGAATTCCGGTTTCGCGAGTTCGTCCTTCATGACGCCGATCCAGATGTTCTGGTTGGTGGCCTGCGCGGACGCGGACAGGATCGCAATTTCGCCGGCGCCGCCGATGGCGTCGGACGCCATTTGCAACTGCTTTTGCCCGATCAGTTGCGCATTCGACGGGTTCAGCTGCATCAGCCGGCCTTCCGGGGCCAAGCCGCTGTCGAACGACACCACCTTGATGCCCCGTTGCATGGCTTTCTTGGCAATCGGCACCAGCGCATTCGGATCGTTGGCCGAGATGACGATGGCGTTGACCTTCTGGCTGATCAGCGAATTGATGATCTCGATCTGGCCTTCGGCGGACGGCGTGGTGGGACCGGTATAAATGATTTCCACGTCCTTCAGTTGCGCGGCCGCTTCCTTGGCGCCCGTATGGGCCGCGTCGAAGAAGCCGTTGCCGAGGTTCTTCACCACCATGGCGATGCGGACTTTCTCAGGAGGCTTGCTGCAACCGGCTGTCAGCAGCAGGCCCGCTGCGATGGCGCCCGCGCCGATGGCCTTCAATGCGGTGCGGCGTGCCTTGCGGTTGTTCTGGTTGTTCTGATTATTCAATGTGCAGTCTCCGTCTGGAACATGGCGGGTTGGGTGAGGTCGTAAACATTAGGAAAAGGGGAGACGGCCGGTTGCGGCGGCAATTGCTCCGGCTCCACGGTCACGACTTTGATGCCCGACTGCTCCAGCAATTGCACTGCGGAATCCGACGCGTAAGTATCGGTGATCACCGTGGAAACGCGGTTCAGGCCGCACAGGATCAAGCCTGCCTTCTTGGCAAACTTGGAACTGTCGGCCAGCACGATCAATTCCTCGGCCTGGCTGATCAAACGCTTTTCCGCCTGGATCAGCAGCGGGTCCGCTTCCATCAATCCCAGCAGCGACAAGCCGTAGACGCTCATGAACATCTTGGCCGCGTAATGGTGTTGCGTGATGTCGTTGTCGAACGGGCTGAGGATGACGTTTTGCTCGCGGTAGACCTTGCCGCCAGGAACAATGATTTCATTTTCACTGGTGACCAGCAGCCGCTCGGCCATCAGGAAGGAATTGGTGAGGATTTTCAAGTGTTGGTCGACGAGGAATTCCGCCATCATGAACGTGGTGGTGCCGCCGTTGATGATGATGGTTTCGCCTTCGCGGCACATGCCGGCCGCATAGCGGGCAATGGCGCGCTTGCTTTCCGCATGGGCACGGATATTATTCTGGAATGATTCGCTGGTGAGGGGGAAACTGCGCTTTTTCTGCGGCAGGTTGGCGGCGCCGCCGCGGGTGCGGGTCAGCAGGTTGCGCGTGGCCAGCCAGCTGATGTCGCGCCGCACGGTGGCGGGCGATGCGTTGAGCCATTCGACCAGTTGCGGCACGGTGGCCGTTTCATGTTCGGCGAGCAGCTTCAACAAACGTTTACGGCGTTTGTGGTTTACCATTTTCGTCTCCTTTTGTTGTACCTACTCCAATATTCCCGCCGTGGTGCATGGCTGCGGAACATCTGGGTGATCGCTGTTGTTACCGGAAAGACTAATCACTCTGTCCGTGAGCGTCAATCAGCGAATGATCAACCGGTTGATTATTTCTCGCCAGCTTCCCACGCGATTGCGCATTTCAATCATCATTCTGATTATTCCGAACTTGCTCACAATGTTGATCGGTGGCGCGTTGACACCCCATGGCCCCAAGGTTTCTACTGGCTCCGTATGCCGAACAGGCACTTACCGCAAGCACACACACCAACGACGGAGAACAGCAATGAATGACCCGAAGCAGCAAGAACCAATCACTTCGCAGTGGAATGACAGCGTGGCCGCCAGCATGAGCGAGCCGGAACTGCTGCTGTACCGTTCCAACCTGCTCGGTTCGGACCTGCGCATTACCAATTTCGGTGGCGGCAATACCTCGGCCAAGGTGTCGATGACGGACCCGCTGACCGGCCAGCAAGCGGAGGTGCTGTGGGTGAAAGGTTCGGGCGGCGACCTGGGCAGCATCAAGATGGATGGTTTTTCCACGCTGTACATGGACAAGCTGCAAGCGCTGAAAGGCCGCTACCGTGGCCTGGAACATGAAGATGAAATGGTGGGCTACCTGCCGCATTGCACGTTCAACCTGAACCCCCGTGCCGCGTCGATCGATACGCCGCTGCACGCGTACATCAACCGCAAGCACGTCGACCACATGCACCCGGATTCGTGCATCGCCATTGCTGCTTGTAAAAACAGCAAGGAACTCACGCAAAAGATCTTTGAAGGCGAACTGGGCTGGCTGCCATGGCAGCGTCCGGGCTACGACCTGGGCCTGAAGCTGGAAGCGCTGTCGGCATCGCAGCCCAGCCTGAAAGGCATCATCCTCGAAGGCCACGGCTTGTTCACGTGGGGCGATACCGCCAAGTCGTGCTATGAAACCACGGTGGCCATCATCAAGCGCGCCGAGGAATGGCTGGCGGCGAACATCAGGCAGCCGGTGTTCGGCGGCCAGGCCGTGCAACCGCTGGCGCCGGAAGCGCGCGCCGCGCTGGCGGCAAAACTGATGCCGCTGTTGCGCGGCAAGATCAGCCAGCAGGAATACAAGCTGGGCCACTTCGACGACAGCGCCGCCGTGCTGGAATTCGTCTGCGCCCGCGACCTGGCGCCGCTGGCCGCGCTGGGCACGTCGTGCCCGGACCACTTCCTGCGCACCAAGATCCGTCCTTACGTGGTGGCGTTCGACCCGGCCAAGCCGGACTTCGACGCGCTGGCGGCCAGCCTGGACGCGGGCCTGGAAGCGTACCGCGCGGATTATGCCGCGTACTATGAGCGCTGCAAGCGTTCGAACAGCCCGGCCATCCGCGACGCCAACCCGATTATTTACCTGATCCCGGGCGTCGGCATGCTGTCGTTTGCAAAAGATAAAGCCACCGCCCGTATCGCCGGCGAATTCTATGTCAACGCCATCAACGTGATGCGCGGCGCCAATGGCGTCGACCAGTATGTCGGCTTGCCGGAACAGGAGGCGTTCGATATCGAATACTGGCTGCTGGAAGAAGCGAAACTGCAGCGCATGCCGAAACCGAAATCGCTGGCTGGCCGCATTGCACTGGTGACGGGCGGCGCCGGCGGCATCGGCCAGGCCGTGGCGCGCCAGATGCTGCAGGAAGGGGCCTGCGTGCTGCTGACCGACATCGACGGCGAAGCGCTGGAAGAAGCGAAGAAGTCGCTGGCGAAAGTCGCCGGCAAGGATAACGTGGCCACCATCGTCGGCAACATCACCAGCGAACAGGCGGTCGAAGGCGTGCTGGAAGAAGCTGCGCTGCGCTTCGGCGGCGTCGACCTGCTGGTGTCCAACGCCGGTATCGCGTCGTCCGCGCCGCTGGAAGAAACCACGCTGGAAATCTGGAACCGCAACCAGGATATCCTGGTGACCGGTTACTTCCTGGTGTCGCGCGCCGCGTTCCGCATGATGAAGACGCAGAAACTGGGCGGCTCCATGGTGTTCGTGGCATCGAAAAACGGCCTGGTGGCATCAAGCGGCGCGTCGGCGTACTGCACGGCCAAGGCGGCGGAAATCCACCTGGCGCGCTGCATCGCGCTGGAAGGCGCACCGCTGGGCATCCGCGTCAACGTCGTCAATCCGGACGCCGTCATCAAGGGTTCGCGCATCTGGGACGGCAAGTGGAAGGAAGAGCGCGCGGCATCGAACAAGATCGGCGCCGACGACATCGAAGAGTTTTACCGCCAGCGCAGCATGCTGAAACTGTCCGTGCTGCCGGAAGATATCGCCGAGGCGGTGTATTTCCTGTCCAGCGACAAGGCCGGCAAGAGCACCGGCAATGTGCTGAACGTGGATGCGGGCAACGCAGGCGCGTTCACGCGCTGATCACAATAAGATGCGGGCGGCGCCGGGCCGCCCGCACTGCCGAAACAAGGGAGACAAGCATGACTGTAGTAAACAAGGATTTGATCGCAGCCGGCCAGGTGGCCGCCCATAACGCGCAGCGCGCAGCCAACCTGGAAGCGGATTACGCCGCGCTGGGCGGCATGCTGGAACGCCGTGGCATCGATATCGAAAAAATCACGGCGCTGGCGCAAACGTTCGCCGTGGCGCTGCCCAGCTGGGGCGTCGGCACCGGCGGCACGCGTTTTGCCCGCTTCCCGGGCAAGGGCGAACCGCGCAACGTGTTTGAAAAGATCGACGATTGCGGCGTGATCCACCAGTTGACGCGCGCCACCCCCACCGTGTCGCTGCACTTCCCGTGGGACAAGACCGACGACCCGGCTGCGCTGCGCGAACATGCCGCCGCCTATGGCCTGGGCTTTGACGCCGTGAACTCGAACACCTTCCAGGACCAGGTGGGCCAGGAACAGACCTATAAATATGGCAGCCTGACCAACATCAGCGCCGCCGTGCGCGAGCAGGCCGTGGCGCACAATATCGAATGCATCGAACTGGGCCGCGCGCTGGGGTCGAAAGCGCTGACCGTGTGGGTGGGCGATGGCGCCAACTTCCCGGGCCAGAGCAATTTGCGCGGCGCGCTGGAGCGCTACCTGGACAGCATGCGCAATATCTACAGCGCGCTGCCGGACGACTGGAACGTGCTGATCGAACACAAGCTGTTCGAGCCGGCGTTTTATGCGACCACCATCGCCGATTGGGGCACCAGCTTCGCGTGCGCACAGGAACTGGGCCCGAAAGCCAAGTGCCTGGTCGACCTGGGCCACCACGCGCCGAACACGAACATTGAAATGATCGTGGCGCGCCTGGCGCAATTCGGCAAGCTGGGCGGCTTCCACTTCAACGACAGCAAGTACGGCGACGATGACCTGGATTCCGGTTCCATCAATCCGTTCCAGCTGTTCCTGGTGTTTAACGAACTGGCCGATGCGGCATCGCGCGAAGGCGCCGGCTTCCAGACCGCCAACATGCTGGACCAGTCGCACAATGTGACGGACCCGATCGAAAGCCTGATGAACAGCGCCGTCGAAGTGCAGCGCGCGTTCGTCCAGGCAGCGCTGGTGGACCGCGCCGCGTTGAAACAGCACCAGGAAGGCAACGACGTGCTGCAGGCGGCGCAGGCGCTGAAACACGCGTTCCGCACCGACGTGTCGGCGATCCTGGCGATGGCGCGCGTGCGTTCCGGCGGCGCGGCCGACCCGGTGGCGTGCTACCGCGCATCCGGCTACCGCGTGCAGGCCGCCGAACAGCGCCCGGCCAAGGCAGGCGCCTCCAGCAGCGGCATCGTTTAAGCGGCTCCGCACCCGATGAACAGCATACGTCTTGTGTGCGGGACGGGTGCGCCCGTTTCCGCCGTATCGCGCCGTCGGCACATGGTGTCGCTGGCCTGCGCCACGCTGATGTTACATGGCGCCGCGCCGGCCGCGCCGTCGGCCGCCGTGGGCGAAGCGCCGGCCAGCCATATCGCCGACGTGGCGGCGCGGCTGGACACGCCACCCGACAGCGCCCGCGCCATGGTGCGCTGGTGGTGGTTCGGCCCGGCCGTCGTCAATACCCAGCTGGAGCGCGAGATGCGCGCCATGAAAGCGGGCGGCTACGGCGGCTTTGAAATCCAGCCGGTCTATCCGATGGAACTGGACGATCCGGCGCGCGGCATCCGCAATGTCCCGTATTTATCCCCCGATTTCCTGCAATCGCTGGCATTTGCCAACACCAAGGGCCGTGAACTGGGCTTGCGCGTGGACCTGACGCTGGGCTCCGGCTGGCCATACGGCGGCCCGCACATCGGCGCGCAGCATGCGGCAAGCCGTATGCGCGTCGCCACCAGCGCGGTCCCGGCCGGGGCCACTTCCTACATGCTGCCATCCGTGATGAGCGGGGAAACGCTGGTTGCGACCTACCTGGGCGACGGCACGGCGAAAGAGCACGACCCGGTCAAACTCGGCCTGGTGGAAAACCAGCCGGGGGCCATGGCCGGCCGCGCCACGGTGGCGCCGTCTGCGCACGAGCGTGTGGCCGTGTTTTACATTGGCAGCCGCACCGGCCAGCAAGTCAAGCGGCCGTCGCTGGGCGCGGAAGGCTTCGTGCTGGACCACATGGACGCCAGGGCCGTCCAACTGCACCTGGATACGGTGGCCGAACCGCAAGTGCGGGCCTTTGGCAACCAGCCGCCCACCGCCGTGTTTTCCGACAGCCTGGAAGTGTACGGCACCGACTGGACGGGCGACTTCCTCGGTGAATTCCGCCGCCGCCGCGGCTATGACTTGAAACCGTATTTACCGGTGGTATATAGCGGCCAGGGCCCGGACGCGCCCGCGTTGCGGCGCGACTGGGCGCTGACGCAGACGGAACTGGTCAACGAGCGCTTCCTGGCGCCCGTCAACGCGTGGGCGCGCGCCCACGGCACGCGCTTCCGCTCGCAGACTTATGGCGAACCGGCCGTGTCGCTGTCGAGCACGCGGCTGGTGGATTTGCCGGAAGGCGAAGGCCCGCAGCACCGCGCGTTTTCCTTCACCCGCCTGGCCACGTCCGGCGGCCACCTGTTCGGCCGCAACGTGATTTCCGCCGAAACGTGGACGTGGCTCAATTCCCCCGCGTTCAACGCCACGCCGCTGGACATGAAGGCGGAAGCGGACCGCATGCTGCTGCAGGGTGTGAACCAGTTCATTGGCCATGGCTGGCCGTACACGCCACCCGGCTCGCAGGAACCGGGCTACGCGTTCTATGCGGCCGCCGTGTTCAACGACCACCAGCCATGGTGGAACGTGATGCCGGACGTGAACGGCTATCTGCAGCGCATGAGTTATTTGATGCGCCAGGGGAAACCCGCCAACACGGTGGCCGTGCTGCTGCCGAATGACGATGTCTACGCATCCCTGAATCCCGGCAAGGTGTCGCTGTCGGCGGAAATGCACCACCACGTGACGCCGGAGTTGACGGCGCAAATCCTCGATGCGGGCCATAACCTCGATTACATCGATGCCGACGCCATTGTCGCGCAAGGCGTACAGCACGCGGTGCTGGTGCTGCCGCACGTGACGCGGCTGGCGCCGGACGTGCTGGCGAAGATCCACGCCTATGCGCGGCAGGGCGGCAAGGTGATTGCCGTGGGCGGCTTGCCATCGCTGCCGCCCGGTTTTGCCGACGCGGCCGCGCTGGGCGTCAACGTGCAGGCGGCGTCGAAAGCGCTGGCGGCCGAACGCAACGTCCAAGTGGTGAACGGCGATGGCGCGGTCGGCGCCGCGCTGGGCAAGGCGGTGCGGCCGGAATTGCTGGTGCAGGGGCAGAACGGCGACGTGGGGTTCATCCGCCGCAAGCTCGATGATGCCGACATTTACTTCATTGCCAACACGGGCAACCGCGCCGTGCATGCGACGGCAGCAATCGCACAGCAGCGGCGCCATGCCGCGTGGGTCAACCCGCACGATGGCAAGGCCGTGGCGGTGTCGCTGGCCGAGGGTTTGAAGCTGGACCTGGCGCCGTATGAATCGGCCGTGCTGGTGTTGTCCGACAGCCCGTTGCCGTCCGTGCGGCAGCGCAAGCCGGCGGGCGCACCCGCCGTGCTGGCGCGGCTGGAGACAGGCTGGCAACTGGCGTTCCCCGCGTTGCAGCGCGCCGCGCAACCGGTTACCGCGCTGCGTTCGTGGACGGACGATGACGCGACCCGTTATTACTCGGGCATCGGCGTGTATACGCGGGATGTCGATCTGGATGGCGCGGCGCTGGCGGGCAAGCGTATCGCCATTGATTTCGGCCCCGGCACGCCGCTGGACACCACCGCCAAGGTACCGGCCGGCATGCGCGCCATGCTGGAAGGCCCCGTGCGGGAAGCCGCCGTGGTCTATGTCAACGGCAGGCGGGCAGGTTCCGCATGGTCGCCGCCATACAAGGTCGAGTTGACCGGGCTGCTGCACCCGGGCCGCAACCGCATCGAAGTGCAGGTGGCGAACCTGGCGCTGAACGCGCTGGCGGGACAGGAGCGTCCCGATTACCGCCTGCTGTGGGCCCGCTATGGCCAGCGCTTCGTGCCGCAGGATACGCAATTGATCGCACCGAAACCGTCCGGCATGCTGGGCCCGGTGCAACTGGTGACGGAGAACATGCAATGATGGCAACAATGAAACGCCGCTGGCGCCCGGCCGGCGCCGCGTTATTCTCGGGTTTGGTGCTGGTGCTGGCCTCGGCCGGCGCTGGCGCCAAGGATTTCAACCCGGCCGCCTGGGGCGCGAAAGCCGATGGCGTGACGAAGGACACGCAAGCCATCCAGTCCGCGATCGACGCCGCGGCCAAGGCCGGCGGCGGCAACCGTGTCGTGCTGGCGGGCGGCACCTACCTTTCCGGTTCCGTGTTCGTCAAGAGCGGCGTGACTTTATATGTGGGCAAGGGCGCCACATTGCTGGGATCGCAGGACATCGCGGATTATCCCGTGATGCCGACGCGGATCGCCGGCATTGAAATGCGCTGGCCCGCCGCGCTGGTCAATATCGCCAATGAAAAGAACGCGGCGATTGAAGGCGAAGGCACGATCGATGGCGATGGCAAGGTGTTCTGGGACAGTTACTGGACGCTGCGCAAGGCGTACGAACCGCGCGGCCTGCGCTGGGCATCCGATTACGATGCGCAGCGCCCGAGGCTGGTGCAGGTGTTCCGGTCGTCGCATGCGAAAGTGGGCGGCGGCCTGCTGTTGCGGCGCGCCGGGTTCTGGACCGTGCACATCTGCTATTCGGAAGACGTGACGGTGGAAGACGTCACGATCCGCAATAACGAAGGAGGGCGGGGGCCGTCGACCGACGGCATCGACATCGATTCGTCGAAGCGGGTGCTGGTGCAGCGCGCCGACATTGCCGTCAATGACGATGCGCTGTGCCTGAAAGCAGGCCGCGATTCGGACGGGCAGCGTGTGGCGCGTCCGACGGAAGACGTGGTGATCCGCGATTCCGTGATCCGCGACGCGGCGGCCGGCGTGACGTTCGGTTCCGAGACGGCGGGCGGGTTCCGCAATATCGAAGCGTACAACCTGACCGTGGTGGGCAACGTGCCGGTCGGTATCCTGTTCAAGTCGGCCCATACGCGGGGTGGCTTTGGCGAGAACCTGCGGATCCACGACATCACGATGACGGATATCCCCGTGGTGCTGCGCGTGACGATGAACTGGAACCCCAGCTACAGCTATGCGCAAATCCCCGCCGACATCAAGGATGTGCCGCCGGTCTGGAAAGTGCTTGCCACGCCGGTGCCGCGCGACAAGGGCATGGCGCACTTCCACGATGTGAAAATCTGGAATATCCGCGCGACGGGCGCCACCACGGCGTTTGAAGTGGACGCCTACAAGGAAGCGCCGCTCGAGCGTTTCAGTTTATCCAGGCTGGAGATCCAGGCGAAGCAGGGCGGTTACATCCACGACGCGAAAGACTGGCGCTTTGAAGATACGAAGCTGACGCTGGGCAGCCCGGTGGGAATCGAAGACGCCGCCGCTGTGAAAGGCTTGCCGGCCAGTGCGGTGCACGTGCGCCCCGCGCCACCGAAAGCCGATCCAATGAAAAAAAGTTTTGAGGAGCAGGACAAGACATGATGTTTGAACGCAAAGCAATCGTCATCGCGATGCTGGCCGCAGTGACGGTGTTGGCCGGCTGCGCATCCGCGCCGCAGCCGCCATACGCGGACAACGCGTATCCGTTGCCGACACCCGCCATGCAAGCCATCGTCGACAAGGATACCAGCCGCCATTTCGGCGACGCGCCAGCCGATGGCGGCGCCATGGCCACCGATTTGTCGCCGGCGCTGCAGCCCGCCGCCATCGACAAGGCGCTGCGCAAGGTGGCCGACTGGCAACTGGCCCGCACGCAGCGGCATATCGACCGGATCTGGACGTCCGCCGTGCTGTTCACCGGCTTCATGGCGGCGTCGGACGCCACGGGCGACGCGAAATACCGCGACGCGATGCTGGCCATGAGCAAAGGTTTCAACTGGGACTTGAAGGGGCCGTACCCGAATGCGGACGATATCAGCGTCGCGCAAACGTATCTGGAATTGCATGCGCTGGACCCATCGCCCGACAAGGTGTTGCCTGCCAAGGCACACCTGGACCAGTTGATCGGCCTGAAAACGCTGAACCCGAAGGATACGCGGGTGCCATGGTGGTGGTGCGACGCGCTGTTCATGGCGCCGCCCGTGTGGGCCAGGATGTACCAGGCC
This sequence comes from Pseudoduganella rivuli, assembly GCF_009674485.1. GTDB lineage: Bacteria > Pseudomonadota > Gammaproteobacteria > Burkholderiales > Burkholderiaceae_D > Rugamonas > Rugamonas rivuli_B. Next base: position 27,736 of record NZ_WKJJ01000029.1, read on the forward strand.
ACGGGCGAGCGCAAATACCTGGATTACGTGCATGAACAGTGGCGGATCACTTCGGACCTGCTGTACGACAAGGACGAGCACCTGTACGCGCGCGACACCAGCTATATCGGCAAGCTTGAGCCGAACGGCAGGAAAATTTTCTGGTCGCGCGGCGAAGGCTGGGTGATGGGCGGGCTGGCGCGCACCATCGATTACATTCCGCAGGATGACCCGCGCCGCCCGTTCTATCTCCAGCAATTGCGCGAAATGTCCGCGAAAATCGCGTCGCTGCAAAACCCGCAAGGCTTGTGGCACGCGGGCTTGCTCGATCCCGCCACGTATCCATTGCCGGAAATTTCCGGTTCCGCGCTGTTCGTGTACGGCATGGCCTATGGCGTGAACCGGGGTTACCTGGACGAAGCGGCTTACCGTCCCGTGATAGAAAAGGCGTGGGCCGGCATATTGAAACACGTGTATGCGGACGGGCGCCTGGGCGGCATCCAGCAGACGGGCGCGGAACCGGCGTTTTACCGGCCGGCCTCCAGCTTCAATTATGGCGTCGGCGGCTTCCTGCTGGCGGCCGCGGAACTGAAGAAAATGGCCGAAGGCCGGAAAGTGGCGGTGAAATGAGCGATCCAGCACTGGTGCGGGCATTCCGCATGCAACTCAAAGCGGGCCACGAGGCGGAATATGAACGCCGGCACGACGAACTGTGGCCGGAACTGGCGCAGGCGCTGGCCGAGGCGGGGATTTACGATTATGCGATCTTCCTCGACCCGGACACGTTGCACCTGTTCGGCACGCTGAAGCTGAAGCCGGACCACCGCATCGATGATTTGCCGAACCATCCCGTGATGCAGCGCTGGTGGGATTACATGGCGCCGCTGATGGAAGTGGAACCGGGCAACCGGCCGCGCCAGTGGGCGTTGAAGCCCGTGTTCCACTTCGCGTGACGTGGCTGGGTCATTTGCCCAGCAACCCCCGCATGCGCAGCCACTCTTCGGCGCGCTTCGGCCATGCCGACGTGGTGCCCAGTCCTTCGGTCATGCCGACGCCGTGGCCACCCTGCTCGAAAATGTGCAGTTCGGCGGGCACTTTGGCGCGCGTCAGCGCCTGGTAAAAGGCAATGCTGTTGTCGGCCGGGACGGATGCGTCGCCCTGGGTGTGGAACAGCAGGGCCGGCGGCGTGGCGCCGGTCACCTGCGTTTCCAGCGACATGCGGTGTACCAGTTCCGGCGCGGGATGGTCACCCAGCAATGCCTTGCGCGAACCCGCATGGACGGCCGGTCCTTCCATGGCGATCACCGGATACAGCAGGATCACGAAGTCGGGGCGGGCGCTGACGGCATCGAGCGCGGCGCCCGTGCGGCCTTCCGGCGCGTCGAACAGCGTCGCGGCGCTGGCCGCCACGTGGCCACCGGCGGAACTGCCGATGACGCCGATGCGGTGCGGATCGAGCCCCAGCGCGGACGCCTGGCTGCGCAGCAGGCGCACGGCGCGCAGCACGTCCTGCAGCGGCGCCGGATGGCCGAATTCCGCCAGCCGGTATTTCAGGATAAAACTGGTCACACCCAGGCCGGCCAGCCATTCCGCATAGCGCATACCTTCCCGTTCCGCAGAAAGACGCACGTATCCGCCGCCAGGGCAGATAATGGCGGCCGCGCCGTTGGCTTTGCCGGCCGGCGGCGCGACCATGGTCAGGGTCGGGACGGAGACGTTCGAGATGCGGCCGTCGCTGGTCAGTTCGGGGCCCGGCCGGGTTTTGGCGTTCGGGACGCCTTCGGGCCACAAGGCCTGCACGGTGGCGGAATCGGCAAGGGCAGACATCATCGGCGTGGTCAGTAACAGGGCAATGAACAAGCGTTTTTTCATAGGGATGACAATGGCAGGTTACAGGGAATCATGCAAACGGGCAGTGCTGGCGGCGGCATTGCTGCTGGCGGCAGCGGCGGGCCAGGCGGAAGAATTGTTCAATGGACGCGACTTCCAGGGCTGGGACTTGCTGGCCGGAAAGGACATGCCGCCGGAAGGGGCATTCACCATGCTGGCTGGCGGCGTGATCGCATCGACGGGCCAGCCGTCGGGCTTTCTGGCCACGCTGGCCAGCTACCGCAATTACCGCCTGCACGTGGAATGGCGCTGGCCGGGCAAGCCGGGTAACGGCGGTGTGCTGCTGCATATCTCGCCAGGCCCGATGGACCGGGTGTGGCCATTGAGCCTGCAAGTGCAGACCAAGCATGGCAGCGCGGGCGACTTGCTGCCGATGGCGGGCTACGCGTTTGCAGAGCCGCCGACCAGCGCCCCCGGTGCACAGCCCGTGATCAAGGCCCATACGGCGCCGGACAGTGAATTGCCGGCCGGCGAATGGAACAGCGCGGACATCGTCAGCCGCGACGGCGTGGTGGAAGTGTCCGTCAACGGTGTGCCGCAGAACCGTATCAGCCACGGCAAGCCGGACCAGGGCCGCATCGGCTTCCAGCTGGAAGGGGCGCCATACGAGTTGCGCAACGTCCGGCTGGAAAAGCTCGATTAGTGGCGTTTCAGCCATGCGTCGGGCACGGGCACGATGGCGATGTTCATCGTGCGGCCGTCTTCCGACAGCATGGCTGACTGGATTTCAATTTTCGTGCCGTCCGCGTTGAAGGTCGGGTGCGGATGGTCGGCCGCCGTGGTCTTGTGGCCGGTGGTCAGCAGCATCATTTCGCGGGTGCGGCGGTCGATCAGGTACAGGCTGCGGGAAAAGTCGTCGCCCACGGCCCAGCGGCCGTCGCTGGACCCGTGTACGTGCCAGAATCCGCTGCCGGACGGCGTTTGTCCCGCGATATTGACCTGGCGGGTACGCAGGTTGACGATGGCCAGGCCGGTCGGTTTTTCGCGTGTCCCGGCGTTGCCCCAGGCCGCATCCTGGCCCGGATTGGCGCCTTCCACCGCCGTGCCGGGCGCATCCACGCCGGACGCGCCGCCCGGGATCGGACGGTGGCCGAGGATCGCCATCGCCACCTCGTCGCGGGAAATCACCGCTTCGTGCGTGACCCACTCGTACGGTGCTTCCGGATACAGCGGGCGCAGTCCCGTGCCATCGGCCTGCACAGTCCACGTGCGCTGCGGCGACTTGCCGCCGGTTTCCCAGCAAAACACGATTTCGCCCGGTTGCCACAGGTTGGCCTGGATATGGCCGACCTGGAACGGTACCGACACCACGTGGCGGACTTCGCCCGTCTTCAGGTGCATGCGCGCGATGCCGGCCGGTCCCGCACCCATGTTGCGGGGGCCGAACGGCGGTTCGATCTTCGCGCCGGGCGCCATGTGGCGCGCCGCTTCGTCGCGCCCGACGCGGAAATACACCCATTCCTCGTCCGCGTCGAGCGCCATGTCGCCGCCGGCGTCGATGGCGGCCGGCGTCACGCCGGCGATGCGCTGGTAGGCATCGGCGCCTTGCAGCTTGCCGGCCTTGCTGTCGGCGAACAGACGGTCCAGGTCCACTTCGACGATTTGCTGGCGCTTCTCTTCCACATCCTTGCGTATGAAATACAGCTTGTTGGCCTTGCGCGCCAGGTTCAGCATGCCGGTATAGCCGCCTTCCGTCACCTGCACGATGTCGCCGTTCTGTTCATTGACGGCCAGTGCTTCTCCGCCCGCCAGTTTCGAGCGGAACACCACCCATTTGCCGTCGGCCGTCCATTGCGGATGGGTGGGATAGATTTTCGAATCACCGTGCGGTTTGCTGGTCAAAAACGTCAGCATGGCGCCGGTGACGGGGTCTTTGACGATCTTGCGTTCGGACGGGAAGCGCTTGCCGATTTGCGCCTGGGCGTTGCCGCACAGGATGGCCGGCGCGATGGCCAGCAGCAGAATCAGGGGCAACTTCAGGGGCAGTATGGCTGCCCGCGTGGTTATGGATGGCATGGTGTCTCAAGTCATGATGGATCGGGATTTTGATTGTCGTGGCTTTGGCATTGATAGTCTGCTCAAGACGCTGATTCTTTATTTTCATGGCGCGTGTGGCGAATTTGACTGGCATAGAATGGCCGGCATGAACAGCCAAACGACTTTATTTATCTTCGTGGCGGCCGCCTTGTTCGCCGGTTGTGCCACACACGAGGCGCCGCAGCCGGTGCAGGCCGCGCTGCCGGCCGCCGTCAATACGGACCCCAGCGCCGCGGCGCGCAACCTGGTCTTGCCGGAACCAGCCAATCCCGCGCTGCCATCGCTGATCCTGATCGGCGACTCCACCGTCCGTAACGGCCGTGACGATGGCCAGGGCAAGGGGCCGGCCGGCCAGTGGGGCTGGGGCAATCCGGTTGCCGCCTATTTCGATCATCACAAGATCAATGTGGTCAACCGCGCGATCGGCGGCTTGAGCAGCCGGACTTACCTGACGGGCGGCCACTGGGAACGCACGCTGGCCTTCGTCAAGGCGGGCGACGTGGTCGTCATGCAGTTCGGCCACAACGACGCCAGCGCCATCAACGACAACAGCCGCGCGCGGGGCACGATTGCCGGCACCGGCGGCGAAACGCAGGAAATCGACAATTTGCTGACGGGTAAAGCGGAAACCGTGCACAGTTACGGCTGGTATTTGCGGCGCTATATCGCCGACATCCGCGCCCGGGGCGCCGTGCCCGTCATTTGTTCGCCGGTGCCGCGCAAACGGTGGGACGCCAGCGGCAAGATTGCCCGCGGCGGCAACAGTTATCCCGCCTGGGCGGCGCAGGTGGCGCGCGACGAAAAGGTCGGCCTGATCGATTTGGCCGGCAATGTGGCGCGCCAGTACGATGCGCTGGGCCATGACGCGGTCATGCAACTGTTCCCGCAAACCACGCCGGATGAATCCACCCATACCAACTGGGCCGGCGCCGAGCTCAACGCGCGGGCCGCCGTGGCGGGCATCAAGGCGCTGGGATTGCCGCAACTGGTGGCGGCGCTGGCGCCGAGGGCGGCGGACATCGCCGCCGCCGAAGATGAGCGCCCGGTGGCCGACGCGTCATCGGTGCCGCAGGAACAGCCGCGCAATGCGGCCTTGCCGACCTTGTTCATCGTCGGCGATTCCACCGTGCGCAGCGGCGGCGCCAATGGCGCGGTGGGCTGGGGCGAACGCATTGCCCCGTATTTCGATTCGGGCCGGGTCAATGTCGTCAACCACGCCATCGGCGGGCGCAGCAGCCGCACGTTTTACACGGAAGGGCGCTGGGACAAGGTGCTGGCGCAATTGAAGGCGGGCGACGTGGTGCTGATCCAGTTCGGCCACAACGATGGCGGGCGCATCGGCGATCCCGCCATGAAAAACCGCGCGTCCGGCGCCGGCACGGGGCCGGAAACCGTCGAGGAAGCGAGACCGGACGGCACGCGCGAACAGGTGCACACGTTTGGCTGGTACATGGCGCGCTACGTGGAAAGCGCGCGGGCCAAAGGCGCGCACGTGGTGCTGCTGTCGCCGGTGCCGCACAAGGACCGCTGGCAGCAGGGCCGCGACTTCGAACAGTTTGCGCAATGGGATGCGCAGGTGGCGCAGGCGGGCGGCGCGCGCTTTGCCGACCTGACGATGGCGGTGGCCGGCGGTTATCGCGGCATCGGCGCGCAACAGGTCGATGGCTTCTTTTCCGATGCCCGCACCCATACCAATGACGCCGGTGCGCAATTCAATGCGCAGCGCGTGGTGGCGGTATTGAAAGGGTTGCGCGACAACCCGGTGACGGCATGGCTGTCGGCGCAGGGGCAGGCGGTGGCGCCTGTCGGCGGCCAATGAAAGCCCTGAACGGCGGTGTGGTGGCTGGTCTGCTGCTGGCGGCCGTGACGGCATCGGCGGCGACGGAGACGCCGCGCTGCGAACTGCCGGCGCGTACCGGAAAGCTGCTGTACGCGGACGATTTTACGCACGGTCTGGCGAACTGGGTGGCGGAATTCCGCCCCGAACGATCGGCCGTGACGGCGCGGGCGGGCAAGCTGGCCATCGACGTGGCGGGCGGCGCAACGGTCTGGTTCAAGGCGGCGTTGAGCGGGGATTACGTGGTGCGCTACCGGCGCAAGGTGGTGGTTGGCGGCGGGCGCAATGACCGCTTGTCGGACCTGAACCAGTTCTGGATGGCGCAGGATCCTGCCAACAGCGACCTGTATACGCGCGACGGTACGTTTGAACAGTATGACGGCTTGCGCCTGTATTACGCGGGCATTGGCGGCAACGGCAATACCACGACGCGCCTGCGGCGCTATGACGGCCAGGGGCAGCGCGTGCTGCTGAGTGACCTGGGCGAAGCGCGCCACCTGCTGCGCGCCAACCATGAGTATCAGGTCGAAGTGGCGGTCTATCGCGGCTGCACGCAGGTCACGCTGGATGGCGCCTTGCTGTTTGCGTACCGCGACCCGCAACCGCTGCGCTCCGGGCAATTCGGCTTCCGCACCACGCAGTCCAGGCAGGAAATCAGCGACTTCAAAGTGTATCGACTCGACTAGCCGTCGTTAGCGATATTGAAAACATGATAAGTCCGGACCAGTAAATATTACTGGTCCGTGACATGATTGCGATAAATTTGCTTGCGCTAGCTAATAAAGTGCGGCATATTTATCGCATGGATACTCATGACCTGCAAATCTTACAGCTGATCCAGTCCGACAACCGGCGCTCCGCGGCGGAAATCGGGCAGGAAATCGGCTTGTCCGTTTCCGCCGTCAGCGACCGCCTGCGGCGCCTCAACGCATCCGGCGCGATTGCCGCCAACCGCGCCGTCATCGATCCTTCCCGGGTCGGTATGACCGCGTGCGCCTTCATCTTCGTCGATCTGGAACCGCGCGCGGACGAGGAAGTCTTTGCGGCCGCGCTGCGGGGTTTCCCGGAAGTGCAGGAAGGCCACCACATCACGGGCCCGCATTCCTGGCTGGTCAAAGTGCGCACCCGCGACACGGCCGCGCTGCAAGTGTTCCTGACGCAGCGGCTGAAACGCGTGCCGGGCGTGCTGCGGACGGAAACCGTGATTGCGCTCGATACCGCCAAGGAAACGTCCGAACTCGCGTTTGGAGGCCAGCCATGAGCGAGATCGCGATGACCCTGGCGCGCGGCGCGCTGGTGGGGTTTGCCATCGCCGCCCCCGTCGGGCCGGTGGGATTGCTGTGCATCCGCCGCACCTTTGCCCACGGGCCGTCCACCGGGCTGGCGACGGGACTGGGCGCGGCGGCGGCCGACGCCATGTACGGCCTGGTGGCGGCGCTGGGCGTGGGCGCGGTGGCGTCGCTGTTGCTGGAACATGCGTCCAGCCTGCGCATCGGTGGCGGTATCCTGATGGCGCTGCTGGGTATTGCCGCCTTGCGGCGCGCGCGCCGGCCGGCACCCGGTGTGACGGCGGCGTCCGCACCGACGCCTTCCGGTTTGCTGGGCGCCTTCGGCACGACGTTCGCGCTGACAGCATCCAGCCCGATGACGATCCTGTCGTTCGCCGGCTTGCTGGCCGCGCTGGCGCCGCCGGACGGTTCGCTGTCCAGCGGCTTGCTGCTGGTCGTGGGCGTGTTTTCCGGGTCGATCGCGTGGTGGATGCTGCTGGTGGGCGGCGTCTCGGCCAGCCGCAAGGCGATTCCGCCGAACGCGATCCGCTGGATCGAAGCCGTGTCCGGCGTGGCGCTGCTGGCATTCGCCTGCTGGTCGCTGGCGACGGGCATGATGGGAGGCGGTGCGGCATGACGGCGCCATTGGTACTGGCCGGCGACAGCGAACTGGCCGCGCTCGGCGCGCAGGTGCTCGGCGGCGTGCTGCCGAAGGCAGCGTGGACGCACCGCGCGCACCTGGCCGTCGCCGTGTGGGTGACCGCGGCGCGGCCCGACATCGTGCCGGCACGCGACATGCCCGGGATAATCCGTGCTTATAACGTGGCCAGCGGCACCGCCAATACGGATACCGGCGGCTACCATGAAACCATCACGCTGGCGTCGCTGCGGGCGGTGGCGGCGTTCCTGTCGGCGCAGCCGCATGGCATGCCACCCTACGCCGTTTGCAATGCGCTGTTTGATTCGCCCTATGGCGACAAGGACTGGCTGCTGTCGCACTGGTCGCGCGACGTACTGTTTTCCGTGTCGGCGCGGTGCCGCTGGGTGGAACCGGACAAGGCGCCACTGCCGTTCTGACGATCGCCGGAGGCGCTTGACGATGGTTCCAATATGTTGGATACTAAATCCATCATGAAAGACGAAACCATCCATGACCGTATCGCCCGGCGGGTGCGCGATTTGCGCGCCGCGCGCGGCATTTCGCTGGAAGCGCTGGCCACGCAATGCGGCGTCAGCCGCTCCATGTTGTCGCTGATCGAACGGGGTGAAAGCAGCCCGACCGCCGTGGTGCTGGAAAAGCTGTCCGGCGGCCTGGGCGTGCCGCTGGCTTCGCTGTTCGATCCGCCAGAACCCGCCGCAAGTCCCGTGCTGCGCGCCGCCGACCAGGTGGCGTGGCGCGATCCCCATTCCGGTTACGTGCGCCGCAACGTGTCGCCCGTTGCTCCCGGCAACCCGGCACAAATCGTCGACGTGTCGTTCCCGCCCCATGCGCGGGTCACCTATGAATCCGGCCCGCGCCCGTCGCTCGTGCACCAGTACGTGTGGATGCTGGAAGGGACCATGGAAATCACGCACGGCGACGATGTCCATACGCTGCACGCGGGCGATTGCCTGGCGATGGGGCTGGACCGCCCCAACAGCTTCCATAACCCCGCCGATACGCCTGCGCGCTACGCGGTGGTCCTTACCACCGACCATTAATTACTGATGACGGGAGTTGCCATGCCAGACCAGATCAAAGTACGCCGCCTGTTTTCCCTCACGGACGCTGAACTGCAGGGACTGTCGGCCGTGCTGTGCGATTGCGTGGAAGGGGGCGCATCGGTCAGTTTCATGCAACCGTTTTCGGCGGACCAGTCGCAGGCGTTCTGGCGCAACGTGGGCGAATCCGTGGCGCGCGGCGAACGCGCATTGCTGGTGGCCGAAGGCGCGGCGGGGATTGTCGGCACCGTGCAAGTGGTGCTGGGCCAGCCGGACAACCAGCCGCACCGGGGCGATGTGTCGAAAATGCTGGTCTCGCGCAGTGCGCGTCGCCATGGCGTCGGCGCCTTGCTGATGGAGGCGGCGGAAACCACGGCGCGCGCCTGCGGCAAGACCCTGCTGGTGCTCGACACGGCCAGCGCGGACGCGGAACGCCTGTATGAACGGATGGGCTGGACGCGCCTGGGCGTGATCCCCGGCTATGCGCTGTTGCCGCAGGGCGGCCTGTGCGACACCACGTATTACTACCGCATCCTGCCGCCCACCGACGCGGTGCTGGACAACCCTGTGTGGCACGCGCTGATTTCCGCGCAGCGCGGCATGGCGCAATTGCACGGACTGGCGGCGCGCTTCCGGCCCGACATTTCCCCGCTGGCCGGCCTGCGGGAACCGACTGTCCAGGCGCTGGAGGATTTGCGGACGCTGGCGCGGCCGGGCGAGCAATTGTGGCTGCTGTCGGACGGGCCGTTGGACTTGCCGCCCTGCTGGCGCGAAGTACGGGCGCGCTTCATTGACCAGATGGTCAGCACGGGCGGGCGGCCGCGCCGCGTATCCGGTTTCGTGGAACTGGGTGAGAACGACGTGGCCGACATGGCGGCGCTGGTGGAATTGACGAAGCCGGGACCGTTCGAGGCGCATACGCGCGACATGGGGGCTTACCTCGGCGTGCGCGATCCGGACGGCCGGCTGGTGGCGATGTCCGGGCAGCGTATGAACCTGATGCATTACCGGGAAATCAGCGCGGTGTGCAGCCATCCCGATGCGCGGGGACGGGGTTTGACGGCGCCGCTGATGGAGGAATTGATGGGGCGGATCGTTGCGGAGGGCAAGACGCCATTCCTGCACGTGAAGACGGAGAATGACAGTGCGAAGGCGGTATACCGGAAGCTCGGGTTTACCGTGCGGCGGGCCATTTACTTTTCCATCATCGAGGCCGTCTAACGCGGTATCGTCGGCGCACGCACGGCGGCTTTCGCTGCGCGAAAACCGCCGTACGCATTCAGCGCCGCGGACCGTTAGTCGGCGAACACCTGGGATGCCGGCGTGATCTTCACCGCTTCCGGCCTGATGTTCAGCTTCAGGTTGCCGATCACCGCATCTTCGTCGAGCAAGTCCTTCGGCTTGTTGCCGTCATACTTGATGGGCGAGGGCGCATCCGTGACCAGCTTGTCCTTCAAGCCCGCGGCATCCTTGGCGATCATGACCACCGACAGGTTTTGCGCGGACAAATGACGGCGCATGGCCGCGTTGACGTCATCCACCGTGAGTTTGGCCAGCGCGTCGCGCATCATTTTCGTGAATTCCGGCGTGCCATACCACTGCGAATCCAGCGCATAACCCAGTTGCTGGTCCTGGGTCGACGTCATGACGAACACGTTCTTCATCAGGTAGCCGCGCGTGGTCTCGAACTGCTCCTCGGTCATGCCGTTGCGGATGGCCTTGTCCAGTTCCGACAGCGCGATGCGCAGCGCGAAGTGGGCGTTTTCCGGCGCCACGGGGCGGATCCAGATTTCAAACAGTTGCGCGCGGCGCGCGAGGTTCGGGTTCGGGAAGAACTGGAACATGCCGCGCGGGAAGGCCTCGATGTACGCATAGTCACCGTAATTCATGCCCCGCAGTTCGCGGATGCGCTGGTACAGCAGGGCGCTGGACGCGCGGTGCTCGCCCAGCCACGTTTTCACCATCCACAGCGCGGCAAAGTCCGGATGCGAACGCGTCACGGCCAGCGGCAGACCCAGCGAAATGCCGGTGGAGCGGGAATTCTTTTCAATGATTTCCACTTCCAGGCCGTTCGCCTTGCGGCCCTGCGGCGCCGTGATGGCGGGCAGGCCCGCGCCTTGCGGCAGTCTTGCCACCGCCTGTTTCAGCGCCGCCGTCATGTCGTCGGACACATCGCCGGAGATGCCGATCTTGACAGCGCCCTGCGTATATGCGCTGCGGTAGAACTGGCGCACGTCGTCCAGCGTGATCGATTCCAGGCCTTTGACCGTGCCCAGCGCCGGGTGGCCATAGGGCGTGCCCGCGTACACATTGGTCTGCAGGCGCTCCTTGCCCAGCTCTTCCTCGTTATTGTCCTTCAAGTCCGTCTGCAGGGCGTTGCGCTGCGCGTCTTTCAGGCGCCGGAAGTCTTCTTCGCGGAAACCGGGCGACAACAGCATCGGCAGCGCGATGTCGTTGAACGCTTTCCAGTTATCCTTGTGGATGGTGCCCGTAAACGTCGTCATTTCCTTGTCGGTCTGCTCCGTGAAGCTGCCGGCCATCGGGAAAAACGCCTTGCTGATTTCATCGATCTTGCGGTCGGCGGAACCGGCCGACGCCACCATGGCGGCCGTCAGTGCAGCCAGGCCTTCCTTGCCGGCCGGGTCGTGGGCGGAACCGGCGGAGAACAGCAGCTTGTAGCGGATTTGCGGCAGCGCGGTCTTTTGCACCGTCACGGCCACGTTGGCGCTGGCGGCCTGCGGTTCCAGGCTGGCCAGTTTCGGCAGCGTTGCAATCGCTTCCGGCAGCGCCGCGTGCGACAGCGTGCTGACCACCATGCCGTCATCGGTCAGGTATTTGCGGGCGGCGGCTTGCAGGTCGGCCGGCGTCAGCGCGTCGATGACGCGGTAATAATTGTTGATGGTGCCGTAGGAACGGTTGAAGTGGACATACGACGCCAGCGTGCCGGCGATTTGCTCCGTGTTGTCCAGCGACCGCACGGCGCCATATTTCAGGGCGGATTTGGCTTCGGCCAGCGCCTTGTCGCTGACCGGTTCGGCGCGCAATTTCGCCACGGTTTGCAGGATCTGGTCGCGCACGTAGACGGCGTCTTCGCCTTTTTTCACGCGGGCGCCAATGAAAGCCAAGGTCGGATCGACGCGGTTCGGCGTGTTGTCGAACAGCTGGTCGACCTTTTGCTCATCCTGCACCAGCCGCTTGTACAGCGGCGACGTGCGGCCAAACGACAGCGACAGCAGCAGCGACAGCGCGGCCTGTTCCTTGTTCTTGTCGGAGAATGCCGGCGCATGGAACGCCGCCATCACCATCGGCAAGGTCGGCGTGGCCCATGGCACGTGGCGGTAGATGGCGCCCTTGCCATCGCGTGCGGGTTCGGCCGGCACGTCGGCCTTGTACGTGCCGCGTTGCCACTTGCTCCAGTATTTTTCCACCATGGCGATGGCTTTTTGCGGGTCGACGTCGCCTGCCACGATCACTGTGGTGCGCTCCGGGCGGTACCAGCGGTCGAAGAACACTTTCGAGTACGCGTACTGGTTCGGCATGTCTTCGATGTCTTTCAGGAAGCCCATCGTCGTGTGCTTGTACGTATGCTTGTCGTAAGCGGCTTCGCGCATCACTTCCAATAGCTTCTGGATCGGGTTTGCGCTGTTCTTGTTGTATTCGCCCAGCACGGCCCGCGATTCCGTCTTGAAAACATCTTCGCTGTATGACAGGTGCTGGAAACGGTCCGCTTCGACTTTCAGCACGGTCTCCAGGTCTTCCTTGGCGAACGTCGTGTAGTAATTGGTCAGGTCGTCGCTGGTGTACGCGTTCTGGCGCGCACCGGCGCGGGTGATGATGTCCTGGTATTTTTCCGGCGGATACGTGGGCGTACCCCGGAACATCATGTGTTCGAAGAAGTGGGCGAAGCCGGATTTGCCCGGTTCGACTTCATTGCGCGACCCCGTTTGCACTGGAATTTGCAGTGAGACGATGTTCGGGAAGCCGGTCGGCACCACGATGATTTTCAAACCATTGGCCAGCGTTTTTTCCGTGGCCTTGAATGGCAGCAGATCTGCCGCGGGCGCCGCGCAGGCGATGGGTGCCGCCATGGCCAGCATGATGGCCGGCGCGAAGGGTGCGAGGGACTGGATAAGTCGGGACACTTGTGCTCCTTATAATTGTTGGATCGGGCGGCCGCAAGGTTACCACTGTTAACAAACTCCGCCTATCGTGTCCGCAATACCCCGTGCTACCATCGCGCTGTCGACCACCCCACTGTGATCATGCAATGAGCTTAGCATCCGGCGTTAACGCCATTGATTCCCTTGTATACGGCAGCTGGACCGGCCAGGCGGGTGCGCCGGCCACCGTGACTTACCAGTTCCTGACGTCCGTGCCGAATGGTGCATCGTCGGAAGACCGCGCCGGTTTCAAGCCGATGACAGACGTGCAAAAGCAGGCGACACTCAGCGCGCTCGCGCTGTGGGCGGCGGTGGCCAACATCACCTTTGTCGAAGTGTCATCCGATGCCAATATCCGTCTTGGCACCAATAACCAGGGCGACACCAGCAGCGGCTATTCGTATCTGCCGGAGCCCGGCGTGACGCAGGTCGAGCTCTACCTCAACAACACCGGTTCGTACAATTCGAACTACACACCCGGCACCTTCGGTCCGTCCGTGCTGTTGCACGAGATCGGCCACACGCTGGGCCTGAAGCACCCGGGCGACTACAACTCGACAGGCGAAGCCGTCGACGGCCCGTTCCTGCCGACGGCCACCGACAACCTCGATTACACGCAGATGTCTTACCGGCAGTCGATGACGAACCGTGGCAATTATCCGGTGACACCCATGCTGTACGACATCCAGGCGATCCAGTATCTATATGGCGCCAACATGTCGTATCACGCGGGCGATGATGTGTACAAATTCACCAATGGGCAGATGTCGTCGTGCATCTGGGACGCGGGCGGCTACAACACGTTCGATTTCTCCGACTGCACGGGCCTGACCACGATCGACCTGCATGCGGGCGCGTTCAGCAGCACTCGCCTGGCGATCGGCAATGTGTCCATCGCGTACAACGTCACCATCAAGGGGGTCATCACGGGCGCGGGCGGCTCCACGGTGCGCCTCAACGATGCGGGCGATACCGTCTTCGGCGGCGCTGGCGCGGACCTGGTCTACGTGGGCGCGGGCGACGATGCCGTCAATGGCGGCGACGGATTCGATACCGCGTCGTTTACCGGCGCCTATGCCAGCTACAAGATCGTGCGTTCCGGCGATTCGGTGGTGGTGACGGGGCAGGGCAAGGATACGCTGTCGGGCGTGGAAACGCTGCAGTTTGCCGACCGGACCGTGAACGTGGCCGACATCGTGCAGGTGGTCGCCGGTGGCACCGGCGGCAACGACCGCTTCGTCGCGCAGGCGGGCAGTGAATCCTTCGATGGCGGCGCCGGTGTCGATACGGTGGTGTATGGCGGCGCCAGGAGCGCTTATACGGTCAGCACGGTCAGCTCCGGCGCCACCTTGCAGGTAGTCGACAGCGGCGGCACCGATACCCTGACGTCGATCGAGCGCGTGCAATTTGCCGATGGCGCGCTGGCGTTCGACACTTCCGGCCTGGCCGGAGAGGCCTATAAACTTTACCGCGCCGCGTTCAACCGCACGCCGGACGACGGCGGACTCGGTTACTGGATCAGCCAGATGGACAAGGGCGTGGCGCTGCGCGACGTGGCGCGCAGCTTTATCGCCAGCAATGAATTCAAGGGCCTGTACGGGGCCGCGCCCACGGACGCCGCCTTTGTCGACTTGCTGTACCAAAATATCCTGCACAGGGCGCCCGATGCGGCCGGTGCGGCATACTGGGTGGGGGTACTGGGCCAGGGCCAGCCGCGTGAAGATACACTGGCTTTCTTCTCGGAAGGCAAGGAAAACACGGACGCCGTGGCGACCTTGATCGCCAACGGCATCAGTTATACGCCCTGGCTGGCGTAATCACGACTGGGCGAGCTTTTTCTCGGCCCACTCCCAAGCTTCCGTCAGGCTGATTCGGTTGCGCCCCATGTGCTTGGCGCGGTACAGGGCCGCGTCCGCCGTGGCGATCAACTGGCTGATTTCATTGTGCGGCGCCGGCAGCGCGGTGGCGGCGCCGATGCTGACCGTCACGTGCGAGTCCATGTTCGGCAGTTGCAATTGCTCGACGCGGCACCGTATCCGTTCCGCCACGATGGCGGCGCCCTTCAGCGCCTGGTTCGGCAGGATCACGGCAAACTCTTCGCCGCCATAGCGCGCCACCAGGTCGTTGGCGCGCATTTCACTGGCCACGGCGGAGGCAATCCGCTGCAAACACTCGTCGCCGCCCAGGTGGCCATAGGCGTCGTTGTACTGCTTGAAATTATCGACATCGACCATCAACAGCGACAGCGATTGCTGCTGGCGCAGCGCCCGCTGCCATTCCGCCTGCAGTGTATGGTCGAAGCAGCGGCGGTTGGCCAGGCCCGTCAAGCCATCGCGCGTGGCCAGTTGTTCCAGCGCCAGCTGGGCCTGTTTTTCATCGGTCATGTCGCGCAGCGTCTCCACCACGGCCACCAGGGTGCCGTCGCCGGCCCGGATCGGACTGGCGTCGGCCGCCAGGTAGCGGCGCAAGCCGAGGCGCGGCATGTCGCACCAGTTTTGCGCCGTTAATCCCGCGCCGTCGGCGCTGCGGCGCACGTGCTGGTCATAGAGTTGTGGCACGTCGAACTGGCGGTCTTGCAACACCAGGTCGGCCAGCGTGGGGCGGGGCATGGAATAAAAACAGCGCCAATGCTGGTCGGTACCCAGCACGCTGGCGGCCGGCACACCGGTCAGGCGTTCGCATGCGCGGTTCCAGATCAGTACGCGCCCCTGGCTATTGATGGCAAAGGTGGGAATGGCCAGCAATTCCATCAGTTGCAGCGCCAGTTCATGGTCCGCATGATCTTTCTTATCGGCCTCACCGGCGGTCGGCAGGTGCATCACATTCTGTTCCTGTGGCATGGGCTGTCCTTTTTATTTGATGGCTGTGAGCACTGGAAACATTTTGCTTTTGGGAATCACTGGCAGGCTTGATGCTGAGCAAAACCTCGTGCATTGGGCACCGCCACGGTCAACGCCGTGCCGTGGCCGGGAGTGCTGGCCAGCGCCAGCCAGCCGCCGGCATCGGCCACGCGCCGCTCCATGCCCATCAGGCCCAAGCCCCGCCGCACGGGGCCGTCCGGCATGCCGACGCCATTGTCGTGCACGGTCAGGCTGAGCTGGTTTTCATCGCGTGCCAGCGCAATGCGCACTTCGGATGCCTGTGCGTGGCGCGCGATATTCGACAGCGATTCCTGCAACACGCGCAGCACGGTGGCTTCCGCGGGGCCGGCGCCGTCGCTGTGGTAGCACGTGTCTTCGAGGTTGAATTCGATGCCGTTGGCGCGGGCGAATTCATGCAGTTGCCGCTCCACGGCGCAGCGCAAGCCCTGTTCCAGCGCGACCGGGTGCAAGCCGTTGATAATGGCGCGCAGCGAGCGGCTGGTGACGTCGATATGGGCGGACATGCGTTCCAGGTGCGCGGCCTGGTCCGCGCGGACGGGCTGGCGGCGCAATGTGGCGAGGTCGAGTTTCAAGGTCAGCAAATTCTGGCCCAGGTCGTCGTGGATGTCGGCGGCAATGCGGCGCCGCTCATCCTGCCGCGCCCGCTCGCATTGCGCACGCAGCGACCGTACCGCCATCGCCAGCAGGTAGCAGCGCCATAACAGCAGCACCGTGGTTAACAAAAGAGTGGAACCGGACAGCAACTGCACGTGGCTGGCCTGCATGGGCATCTCCTTGGCGAACTGGACAGTTAGGAACTTATTACTGTTGCCAATAGGAAGTTTTGCCAATTATCAATTTATCTATACGCGATGGCGAATAAGCGGCAGTGGGCGGGGCCTTTATACAACAACCGATCCGAGTGTAAAATAGAGGGTTACCTGACGAGTGAGCCATTCGTGACATACAGCATCAAAGAGATTTTCTACACCTTGCAGGGCGAGGGCGCCCACGCGGGGCGTCCCGCCGTGTTTTGCCGTTTTTCCGGCTGCAACCTGTGGACCGGGCGCGAAAGCGACCGCGCCAGCGCCGTGTGCCAGTTTTGCGACACGGATTTCGTCGGCACCGACGGCGAGCGGGGCGGCAAGTTCACGACACCGGAAGCGCTGGCGGCGGAAATCGACAGCCTGTGGCCGGCATCGTATGCCGCCAGCAAGTATGTCGTGTTCACCGGCGGCGAACCGCTGCTGCAGCTGGACGAGCCGCTGATCGCCGCCATGCACGCGCACGGCTTTGAAATCGCCATTGAAACCAATGGCACGTTGCCGGTGCCGCTGGGCGTGGACTGGGTATGTGTGAGCCCGAAAATGGGCTCCACCCTGGTGGTGCACAAGGGGAATGAAATCAAGGTCGTGATTCCGCAAAAAGACCAGGACCTGGCCGCCTATGAAGGGCTGGATTTCGACAATTTCTTCGTGCAGCCCATGGATGGCCCGCTGGCCGCGTTCAATACCACGCTGGCGATCGAAACCTGCAAGCGCAATCCGAAATGGAAACTGAGCCTGCAAACCCACAAACTGCTGCAAATACCTTAATTAATTTAAATCAATGCTGACCATCACCCGCAAGCTGGAATTCGACGCCGGCCACCGTATCCCTGACCATAAAAGCCAGTGCCGCAACCTGCACGGCCACCGCTACACGCTGGAAATCACGCTGGTCGGCAATGTCATCGATGCCGAAGGCAATTCCGACAATGGCATGATCATGGACTTTTCCGACGTCAAGGCGCTGGCGAAAGAACACCTGGTCGACGTCTGGGACCACTCGTTCCTCGTCTATGAAAAAGACGCGGCGGTCAAGGATTTCCTGGCGTCGCTGCCGAACCACAAGACCGTCGTCATCGACCGCATCCCCACCGTGGAAAACCTCGCGAAGGTGGCGTTCGACATCCTGAAGGCCGCGTACAAGGACCGCTATGGCACGGGCCTGCACCTGCACAAGCTGGTGTTGCACGAAACCCCGAACTGCTGGGCCGAGATCACCGATGACTGAAGCGGCCAAACCGGCCGGCGCTGAGACAGAAGTCTATATGCGTGCCGCGCTGGAACAGGCGCAGCTGGCCTGGAATGAAGGCGAAGTACCGGTGGGCGCCGTGGTGGTCAAGGACGGCGTCATCATCGGCCGCGGCTACAACCAGCCGATCGGCCGCCACGACCCCACCGCGCACGCGGAAATCGTGGCCATGCGCCAGGCGGCCGAAGCGCTGGGCAATTACCGCCTGCCGGGGTGCGAACTGTACGTCACGCTGGAGCCCTGCGTCATGTGTTCCGGCGCCATGATGCATGCCCGCATTTCCCGCATCGTGTATGGCGCGCCGGACCCGAAAACCGGCGCCTGCGGTTCCGTGCTCGATGTGTTTGCGCAGGAAAAACTCAATCACCACGCCACCACCGAAGGCGGGCTGCTGGCTGACGATTGCGCCGGCATGCTGAAAGGCTTTTTTGCCGCACGCCGCGCGGCGGCGCAGGAAGCGCGACTGAAAGCACAGGCCGCTGTTGCCATTTCCCCGCATTAGAGGGGACACTCTTCGTGCACGCTTGACGAACGGCAGACCTCGGGTGTTATGCTGGGGAAAAAGAGTTTTGCAAGTTGCAAGTAAGCAGGAGAGCAGATGCGGTCCAGCAAGAAAACTGACGGTGCGCCCGGCGTGGTGCGCCTTGCTCTCGAATTGCGCGCCCCGTGGGAGTTGGGCGCGGCAGTCGTGGCATATCCTTTTGCCCATATGGCCCCGCCCGGCGACGGCCATCCTGTCATGGTCGTCCCCGGCCTGGCCTCAGGCGATCTCACCACCATCGTGATCCGGAAATTCCTCGCCGAGCGGGGTTTCGACACGTACGCGTGGGAACAGGGCCTGAACTTCGGCCCCAATAACGGTTCGCTCGACGGCTGCGTGGCCCGCGTGCGCGACATCCACCGCCGCACCGGCCGCACCGTCAGCCTGGTGGGCTGGAGCCTGGGCGGCGTGTTTGCCCGCGAAATCGCCAAGATGCTGCCGGAGTGCACGCGGGTGGTGGTGTCGCTGGGCACGCCGTTCACGGGCAATCCCAAGTCGAATAACGCATGGCGACTGTACGAACTGGTGTCGGGCGACAAGGTCACCGACATGGGCTTCGAACGGTTCGCCGTGCGCCCGCCGGTGCCCACCACGTCCATTTTCAGCCGCACGGATGGTGTGGTGGCCTGGCAATGCAGCATGGAAGAAGAAACCGCGCTGTCGGAAAACATCGAAGTGCACGCCAGCCATCTCGGCATGGGCGCCAATCCCACGGCGCTGTTCGCCATTGCCGACCGCCTGGCGCAACCGGAAGGCGCGTGGCGCCGGTTTGACCATGATACCCACACGGGCATCAAGAAACTACTGTACTGGGATCCCCAGCGCACGCCGTTCTTTCGGCACATGTTCGGACTCTACTGACAAAGGAGAACCATCATGCCCATCATCACCGCCAACGGCATCGACATTGCATATGAGACCAGCGGTAATCCGGATGGGCCGCCGGTCTTGCTGATCATGGGGCTGGGCATGCAACTGGTGTCCTGGCCCGCTGAATTCGTGCAGGGCCTGGAGCGCGAAGGGTGCTTCGTGATCCGTTTCGACAACCGCGACAGCGGACTGTCGACCAAGTTCGACCTGGCCGGCGTGCCGAACCTGCCGTTGTCGTACGTGAAAAGCCTGGTGGGCTGGCCGCTGCGGTCGGCCTACATGCTGTCGGACATGGCGGCCGACGCGCATGGGCTGCTGGACGCCCTGCGCATCGGCCGGGCGCACGTGGTCGGCGTGTCGATGGGCGGCATGATTGCGCAGATATTCGCTGCGCGTTATCCGGACCGTACATCGAGCCTGACGTCCATCATGTCCAGCAGCGGGCGGCGTGGCTTGCCTGGCCCGACCCGCGCGGCGCGGCGCGCGCTGATGCAGCCGGCGCCTGCCGGCGCGCAGCGCGACCGCCTGATCGAACACATGGCGCAAACGTTCCGCGTGATCGGCAGCCCCGGCTTCCCGATGCCGGAAAAGATGCTGCGCGACCGCATCGCGATGTCCATCGAGCGCAGCCTGTGCCCGGGCGGCGTGGCGCGCCAGCTGGTGGCGATTGCCGCCAGCGGCGACCGTTCGCCGTTGCTCAGGCAAATCGTGCGGCCGTCGCTGGTGATCCATGGCGCGGCCGATCCGCTGGTGCCGGTGGCGTGCGGCATCGACACCGCCAAAGGCATCGCGGGCGCCGTACTGCACGTGATCGACGGCATGGGACACGACTTGCCGCCGCAGTTGATCCCCCGCTTCCTTGCCTTGCTGAAGCCTTTCCTGTTTAGTAAGATTGTGCCTCATGCCGTAGCCGGTTGAAGCCGTAATGGATACGTTGCGCGCCGCTGCGGCTCTCACATAGGAGCTTAGCGGCACGTGACTGACAAGAATCTTTGCATTGCCATTGCCGCCCCCGGCGGATATGCGCTGGACCGCGCGCAGTTCGAACGCGGGCTGGCGCGCCTGCAGGCGCAGGGCATCACCGTCCATAATTACTACGATCCGGACCGTGTACACCAGCGCTTTGCCGATACCGACGCGGGCCGCCTGGCCCAACTGAACGCGGCGGCGCAAGATCCCGATGCGGATATCGTGCTGATGCTGCGCGGTTCGTATGGCATGACCCGGCTCCTGCCGGACATCGATTTCCGCGCCTTGGCGGACAGTGGCAAACTGTTTGTCGGCTACAGCGACGTCACGGCATTCCATATGGGTTTGTATGCGACGACGGGCGCCATCAGCTTCGCGGGACCGATGGTGTGTTCCGATTTTCTCCACGCAGAACCGTCCGCGTACACGCTGAACCAGCTGTGGGATTGCCTGCGCGGCCCGGTGCACACGGTGCGCGGCGCTGCGGCGGGCAATCCTTTGGTGGATGTGCAAGGCACGCTGTGGGGCGGTAACCTGGCCATGCTGGTCAGCCTGCTGGGAACGCCATATTTCGCCAACATCGATAACGGCATCCTGTTCCTGGAAGACATCGGCGAACACCCGTACCGCATCGAACGCATGTTGCTGCAGTTACAGCAGACCGGGGTGCTGGAGCGGCAGCGGGCCGTGGTGCTGGGCGACTTTTCCGGCTACCGCCTGAATCCCGCCGACAATGGCTATGACTTCGATGCGATGCTGGCTTACATGCGTGCGCGCCTGCCGGTTCCCGTCGTGACGGGGCTGCCGTTTGGCCACATCAAGGTGCACTGCACGTTGCCGTTCGGCGCGCAGGCGCGCCTGGTTTCCGACGTCGCCGGGTTTGATCTGACGGTGTCCGGCTATCCGACCCTGGCTGCGCTGGCAGGGCGCGCCAACCCCGTGCTGCCGCCCCTTGGTGACACCGGTGGCTGACGGCAGCATGGGTGGCCGCTATCTGTCCGAACCGCTCGCCGAACTCAGTTACTACCGCGCCACGGCCAGCCACGACGGCTTTGCCGCGCTCGATGGCGCCGCCGATGCGGACATCTGCATCATTGGCGGCGGTTTCGCGGGCCTGGCGACAGCCGCTTCACTGATGGAAAAGGGCCAACGTAACGTCGTGGTGCTGGAAGCGGAAACCGTGGGCCATGGCGCGTCGGGGCGTAATGGCGGCTTCGTGTTTGGCGGATATTCGCTGGGCGAACGGTCACTGGTGCAGTCGGCGGGTCCGGAAGAGGGGCGTAAGCTCTACCAATTGACGCTGGACGCGGTGGAAACGATACGGCGCCGCATCCGCGATTACCGGATCGACTGCGACACCGTCGATGGTGGCATTTACCTGGCCAACTGGTTCGACGACGACTCTCTCC
Source organism: Pseudoduganella rivuli (assembly GCF_009674485.1). GTDB lineage: Bacteria > Pseudomonadota > Gammaproteobacteria > Burkholderiales > Burkholderiaceae_D > Rugamonas > Rugamonas rivuli_B. The sequence goes on from NZ_WKJJ01000029.1 coordinate 49,334, forward strand.
TCGAGCGGCAGCAACGCTTCATGCGCGATGCGCTGGGCGTGGAATGGCAACGTGTTTCGCGCGACGAATTTGCAGACAAATCGAAAAGCCGGCGCTATTTCGGCGCGCTGTACGAGGAAAATGCCTTCCACTTCCATCCGCTGAAATATGCGCAGGGGCTGGCCCGCGCGTTGGTGGAAGGCGGTGTGCGTGTGCATGAACAGAGCCGGGTGCAGGCCATCGAACGCACCGGCGCCGATGGCACGGGCTGGCGCGTTGTCACCGGCGAAGGCGAGGTCAGGGCGCGTCACGTGGTGGTGTGCTGCGGCGGCTACATCGAGCGCCTGTATCCGAAACTGGCGGGGGCGATATTGCCGATCGCCACCTACGTGATGGTGACGGAACCCCTCGGTGAGCGGTTGCCGCAGGCGCTGAAAACGGATGCGGCGATCTACGACACCCGATTCGCCTTCGACTATTACCGCCCGCTGCCGGACACGCGGCTGCTGTGGGGCGGCCGGATTTCCATCTTCGACAAGGGCGCGGCCGACGTGGCGCGCCTGTTGTATGGCGACATGCTGAAGGTGTATCCGCAACTGGCGGGCGCCAAAGTCGATTACGCGTGGAGCGGCATGATGAGTTACGGCCGCCACAAGATGCCGCAATTGGGCCGGTTACCGGAAGGGATCTGGTATGGCATGGGGTTCGGCGGCCATGGCGTCGGCCCCACGACCCTGTCGGGCGAAGTGCTGGCCGCCGCGCTGACGGGACAGACGGTCGACCTGTCACGGTTCAAACAGTGGGGCTTGCCGACCACGGGCGGGCCGGCGGGGCTGCTGGCCGCGCAGTTGACGTACTGGTATTACGAACTGCGCGACTGGATGCGGCAATAACGCTTCAAGGCTGCTGTTCGATGGCCGACAGCGCCGCGCGTATTTCCTCCGCAGTGCGTTGGGCCGATTGCAGGTGGGGATAGTGGCCCATTCCCGGCAATAACGTCAGCGACGCGTGGCTTCGTTGCGCGAACTCGCTGCCCATCGCCGTGCTGATGTAGAAGTCGCGTTCGCCCCACACCACGGCCACAGGGGTTTTCAGCGCCGGCAGGCGGCTTTCAAGATATTCCTGGTCGCGCGTGAAGTTCGCGTAGTAGTGGTGGAAGGCATCGGCCGCACTGATGCCGCCACGTTCCCAGCCTCGCGCCATATCGGCCTTCAATGCCGGTGCGATGTCGAATTGCTCCGCCTTGTCGAAGCCCCGGCGGTAGCAGTTTTCCAGGATCTCGTCGCGGTTGCGGCTCATCGCCGCGTGGATGGCGTCCGACGTCGGCTTTTGTTTCAATGCCTGCAGGTTGGCGTGCATGTATTGCGGGCGGTTGAGGGGCGCGAAGTCGCCGACCACGATGCGGCGGGCGATGCCCGGCTCGTCCAGTGCCAGTAACAGGGCAGGCAAGCCGCCGATATCGGTCCCATAGATCAGCAGGTGCGCGGTGTCGATGCCGGCCGTGCGGATATAGTCGCGCAAGACCTGCGCATAGGCTGACGGTGCGTAGGAAAAATGTTCGACCGGCGGCCGCGACGACTGTCCATAACCAGGCCAGTCGAACGCGTGCACTTCGTATTCGTTACCCAGCGATTGCGCGACGTCGTTCCACGTCAACAAAGTCTCGGGAAAACCATGCAGCAACAGCACCGTGGCTTTCGGCCGGGGCGGGCGCACCACCATCCTGCGCAGCGTGATGGTTGAATTGACCTGCAATTCGTCGATCGTGGTGGCGGGCGCCGCCTGCGGCGCGCCGGAGGCGGCCAATGCCAGGGCGAAGGTGGCCGCCTGGGCCAATTGGTTGAACAGTTTGCGCATGATTGACTCCCTCATTTTATGATGTGTATACACCATATGATTGAAAAAGCAGCCGGCTGATGGCCGGCTGCTGGTGCGCCACCCGGGTTAGCCGGGCGGCAAATTGTGTGCCATGTTAAATAACGCGTCCCTGCCTTGCTGGCCAAGCAGGCGCTGCGCGGCCGCTTGTGCTTCGCGCCAGGCGGGCGTGGCCGCGCGCAGCAGCGCTTTACCCTGTTCGGACAGTACGATCGGCCGGCGCCGCCCGCCGGCGGCGCCGGCTTCCACCGCCCAGCCATTTGTCAGCAGCAATTGCAAATTGCGCGTCGACGTCGAGCGTTCCTGGTGGTTGAAGCGGCCGATCTCCGCGCGACTGGCCCCATCCATGCCGGCAATCAACACCAGCAGCGAAAATTGCGCGCCATTGACGTCATAGGGCCGCAGCGCCTGGTCGTAGATGCCGGTGATGACGCGGGACAGGCGCCGCGCCCGGGTCAGGATGCAGCCTTGCATGACTTCGGCGGCCAAGGCTGCTTCAGTTGGTGGCGGAGGTGTGTGATCGGGTTCCATGAAACGCAATATAGTGTATATACACCATAAAGGCAAGGAGCGCCTTGCGATGGCATGCGGCGGGCGTTATTTTGTGAACAATGCGGCCAGGTCCAGCAGCAATTCCTTGCCGGCCGAGCCATCCGGATATTCCTGCGCCTTGGATTTCAGCTCGGCCCCGACACGGCGCCGTTCGTCGTGGAACACGGGGGAAGCGCCGTAACTGTCGCTGTAAAACTCCAGCACGGACAACGCTTCGCGGGCAACCTGGTAGGCACTTTTGCTCATGACGATCCTCCGGAACGTGGGTTCAGCTCTTTCAATATAGCAAATACATGGCGGTCTGCCGGGATAGGTGTTCGTGGTAGAATGTAGGGTTATTGAATCCACTGCAACCAGGAACTCCCCCAAGTGTTATCCACAGCTAACATCACGATGCAATTCGGCGCCAAGCCGTTGTTCGAAAACATTTCCGTCAAGTTTGGCGATGGCAACCGTTATGGCCTGATCGGCGCCAACGGCTGCGGTAAATCCACCTTCATGAAAATCCTCGGCGGCGACCTGGAACCATCGGCCGGCAATGTGTCGCTGGACGTCAATGAGCGCCTGGGCAAGCTGCGCCAGGACCAGTTCGCCTACGAAGACATGCGCGTGCTGGACGTGGTGATGATGGGCCACACGGAAATGTGGGACGCGATGGCCAAGCGCGACGCGATTTACGCGAATCCGGACGCCACCGACGACGACTACATGCATGCCGCCGAACTGGAAGGCAAGGTCGCGGAATATGACGGCTACACGGCCGAAGCGCGCGCCGGCGAACTGCTGCTGGGCGTGGGCGTGGCCATCGACCTGCACCAGGGCCCGATGAGCGCCGTGGCGCCGGGCTGGAAGCTGCGCGTGCTGCTGGCGCAGGCCCTGTTCTCGGATCCGGACATCCTGCTGCTGGACGAGCCGACCAATAACCTGGACATCAATACCATCCGCTGGCTGGAAGAAGTGCTGAACGAGCGCAATTCCACCATGATCATCATTTCCCACGATCGCCACTTCCTGAACCAGGTGTGCACGCACGTGGCCGACATGGATTACGGCACGCTGAAGATTTACCCTGGCAACTACGACGACTACATGCTGGCTTCGACGCAGGCGCGCAACCAGCAACTGGCCAACAATGCGAAGGCCAAGGAAAAAGTCGCCGAACTGCAAGACTTCGTGCGCCGCTTCTCGGCCAACAAGTCCAAGGCCCGCCAGGCCACGTCGCGCGCCAAGATGATCGACAAGATCAAGGTGGAAGACATCAAGCCGTCGTCGCGCGCCTATCCGTTCGTGCGCTTCGAAGGCGAGAAGAAATTGCACCGCCTGGCCGTGGAAACGGAAAACCTGTCGAAGAAATACGACCGCCAGCTGTTCAAGAATTTCTCCATCATGGTGGAAGCGGGTGAACGCATCGCCATTATCGGCGCCAACGGCGCGGGTAAGACCACGTTGCTGCGCTGCATCGGCGGCGAGGAGATCACGGGCCTGTCGTCCGACACCGGCATGGTGAAATGGGCGGAAAACGCCAACGTCGGCTATATGCCACAGGATCCGACCGAGGAATTCGCTGCCGGCGATAGCCTGACCGACTGGATGGGCCGTTGGACCAAGGAAGGCGACGACGACCAGGCGGTCCGTTCCATCCTGGGCCGCTTGCTGTTCGGCGGCGATGAAGTGAAGAAATCCGTCAAGGTGCTGTCCGGTGGTGAAAAAGGCCGCATGATGTACGGCAAGCTGATGCTGGGCCGCCACAACGTGCTGCTGCTGGACGAGCCGACCAACCACATGGACATGGAATCCATCGAGTCGCTGAACATCGCGCTGGACAAATATGCGGGCACCCTGATCTTCGTGTCGCACGACCGTGAATTCGTGTCGTCGCTGGCGAACCGCATCATTGAAATCAAGGAAGACGGCATCGTCGACTTCAGCGGCAACTACGAAGAGTACCTGAGCAGCCAGGGTATCGCTTAAGTTTCCTGGTATGCATGGCGGTTTGGCGCCTGCGCGCCAAACCGCCCTACGGTCAGCGGCGCGCCACGGTGCGCCCCTCCCGGCAAAATTCCCCATCCTGTGCGATAGTGTCGCCATCCCATTGTTCTTAAAGCCTCAGCATCATGCAACAGAACTTAGCCATCAAGCCCATCGAGTACGAACATCCGCAAGAAGGCGGCAGCTGTGTGGCGCGCGCGTGGGCGCGCACGCCGGTCACGCCGTCGCCTGAAGAACGCACCGAACTGATTGCCCGCATCAAGCGCCTGCTGAAAGAGCGCGAAGCCGTGCTGGTCGCGCATTACTACGTTGACGCCGATTTGCAGGACCTGGCCGAGGAAACCGGCGGCTGCGTGTCCGATTCGCTGGAAATGGCCCGTTTCGGCCGCGACCATCCGGCCAAGACGCTGGTGGTGGCCGGCGTGCGCTTCATGGGTGAAACCGCGAAGATCCTCAGCCCGGAAAAAACCATCCTGATGCCGGACCTGGACGCGACCTGTTCGCTGGACCTGGGTTGCCCGGCCGACGAATTCGCCGCCTTCTGCGACCAGCACCCGGACCGCACGGTGGTGGTGTATGCCAACACCAGCGCCGCCGTGAAAGCGCGCGCCGACTGGATGGTGACGTCGTCGATCGGCCTGGAAATCGTCGAGCACCTGCATGCGCAGGGCAAGAAAATCCTGTGGGCGCCGGACAAGCACCTGGGTTCCTACATCCAGAAGAAAACCGGCGCCGACATGCTGCTGTGGCAGGGTTCCTGCCTGGTCCACGATGAATTCAAGGGTGTGGAACTGGACTTGCTGAAAGCGGAATACCCGCACGCGAAAGTGCTGGTGCACCCGGAATCGCCGGAAAACGTGGTGGCGCAGGCCGACGTCGTCGGTTCCACGTCGCAAATGATCAATGCGGCCGTGACCATGGACGCCGACACGTTCATCGTGGCCACCGACAATGGCATCCTGCACAAGATGCGGGCCGCCGCTCCCGGTAAAACCTTCATCGAAGCGCCAACGGCCGGCAACAGCGCCACCTGCAAGAGCTGCGCGCACTGCCCGTGGATGGCCATGAATGGCCTGAAAAACCTGGCCGATGTGCTGGAAAACATGGGCAATGAAATCCACGTCGACCCGGCCATCGGCCAGCAAGCCGTGAAATCCATCAACCGCATGCTGGACTTCGCCGCGGCGAAAAAGGCCAAGGTCGCGCCATCGTCCGACCTGGCCAAGGAAGGCGCGCTGTTCCAGGGGATCGGTCCGGCATGAGTACACTGATCAACCGATACGCGCCGTTCGACGACGCACTGACGCGCGCATTCGAGCAAAACCTGCTGTCGGCGTTGCTGGAAGACGTGGGCACGGGCGACCTGACGGGCCAGCTGGTGCCGGCCGAAGGCCGTTCCACCGCCCGCGTGATTGTCCGTGAAGACGCGGTGCTGGCGGGCGCGCCGTGGTTCGAGGGCGTCATGAAAGCGGTCGACGCATCGATCGCGATCGACTGGCATTACGCCGAAGGCGACCAGATGCAGGCCGATACGCCCGTGTGCACCATCACGGGTCCGTCGCGCGCGTTGCTGACGGCCGAGCGTTCCGCACTGAACTTCATGCAGCTGCTGTCGGCGGTGGCCACCGCCACCCGCAAGTACGTGGCGGTGGTGGAGGGGACCCATGCAAAGATCCTCGACACCCGCAAGACTTTGCCCGGCATGCGCCTGGCGCAAAAGTATGCGGTGCGCGTGGGCGGCGGCGTCAACCAGCGCCTGGCGCTGTATGACGGCATCCTGATCAAGGAAAACCATATCGCGGCCGCCGGCGGCATCACGGCCGCTATGGTGGCGGCGCGGCGCGTGGCGGAAGGCCGTCCCGAAGTCACGATCCAGGTCGAAGTGGAAAACCTGCAGGAATTGAACGAAGCGCTGGAAGCGGGCGCCACTTCGATCCTGCTGGATAACTTCGACCTCGGCATGATGCGCCAGGCTGTCGCCATCAATGCGGGCCGCGCGCTGCTGGAAGGTTCCGGCGGCGTCAACCTGGACACCGTTCGCGGCATCGCCGAGACGGGCGTCGACCGCATTTCCATCGGCAGCCTGACCAAGGATATCCGCGCGGTGGACTTTTCGCTGCGCGTGATCGGCTGACCGGCCAACCGCCAGGCGCCATCGGCGCCGCGTTACATGCGTGCGCTACATCCGCGTCGCTGACGGGCTGGCGCCGAACAGTTTGCGGTAATCGCTGGAAAACTGGCTGAAACTGCCGAAGCCCCACGCGGCGGCCACCGCGCCGATGGGCTGCCGGCGCGCGGCCGGGTCCAGCAACTGGCGGCGCACGCCGTTCAGCCGCACGCGGCGCAGGTACAGCGTCGGACTCATCCCCAGCACATCTTCAAAACAATACTGCAAGGTGCGACGGCTGACGTGCGCGATCGCGCACAGGTCCGGCACGGTGAGCGGCTGGTCGCGGTGCGCGAGGATATAGTCGCGTACGCGGGCCACGACTTTCTGGCGGCGCTGGAAGCTGTGCGCGGCGGCCGGTTCCACGCCGCTGCAATCGAGCACACCCAGCAGCGCCGCCAGCAATTGCTGTTCGCTGCCGGCCGGCAGCATGCCACCGTGCGCGCCGCTGACAGCCAGCGCCGCCGCCAGCGCTTCCATGCACGCCATGCGCGCTTCACCGTCCACCCGCAATACTTCGGCCGCCTGCATGCGCTCCCAGTCCACCCCGCAGGCACTGCGCAGCGCGGCCTGTGCCAGCACGTCGCGGCACACCACCATGCCGTAGATCACGTGGCTGCTGGGCGTCAATAATTCAAACTCGCCGCCGCCAGGACGCACCATCACACAATCGCCGTCGAGCGGGCGGCCATTGATGCGGATCGCGCCGGCCTGGGCGGGAAAGCCGAACCACAAGGCGCCGGGCCAGACGCGGCAGGTTTGCCGCACCGACTGGCTGATTTCCTCGCGGAATACTTGCATGCGAGGCAGCCGCAATTCCGCCAGCGCGCCGTGGAAGGCGCCCGCTGTCATCTGGTCGTAGCACTGTTCCCAGTCCGTCAGGTTGCGCGCCAGCTCATCGGCATCGTGTGTCAGGACGGTGCGGTAGGCCGGCGCACTGCGCAATTCCGGAGCATGGCCGGTGGCCGTTGTTACATTCTGGTGCATCGCTGTTTCTCCTTGTCGCAGTGTTCGCACGGCGGGCGCCAAGTTTGCCGATTTTCGATAACGGCCGTCATTGAGCGCCTCCTATACTCGGTTCCAGCAACATTCATACCAGTATCCAACACCGGGAGCATATCCATGAACGCGAACCAATCCGGCACCGCGCCGGCGCTGCAACAGACCCTGACCACGTTCCAGCTATGGGGCATCGCCGTCGGGCTGGTGATATCGGGCGAATACTTCGGCTGGAGCTATGGCTGGGCCACGGCCGGCACCTTGGGCTTCACCATCACGGCGATCTTTATTGCCGCCATGTACACCACCTTCATTTTCAGCTTTACCGAGCTGACCACGTCGATCCCGCACGCGGGCGGCCCGTTCGCCTATGCCAAGCGGGCCTTTGGTCCGCTTGGCGGCTATATCGCGGGCGCCGCCACGCTGGTGGAATTCGTGTTCGCGCCGCCCGCCATCGCGCTGGCGATCGGCGCCTACCTGAACGTGCAGTATCCGGCGCTCGACCCCAAGCTGGCCGCCACGGCCGCCTACGTGGTGTTCATGGCGCTCAACATCATCGGCGTGCAGATCGCCGCCACCCTGGAATTGCTGCTGGCGCTGCTGGCGATCTTCGAATTGCTGGTGTTTATGGGCGTGGTGTCGCCGGGCTTCTCGCTGGCGGCGTTCGCCAAGGGCGGCTGGTCCGGGCAGGACAGCTTCAGCCTCGCCGCGATCCCCGGCATGTTTGCCGCCATCCCGTTTGCCATCTGGTTCTTCCTGGCGATCGAAGGCGTCGCCATGGCAGCCGAGGAAGCCAAGGACCCGCGCCGCTCGATCCCGATTGCCTATGTGACGGGCATCCTGACCCTGGTGGCGCTGGCGATCGGCGTGATGCTGTTTGCCGGCGGCGCCGGCGACTGGACCAAGCTGGCCAACATCAACGATCCGCTGCCGCAAGCCATGAAGATGATTGTCGGCGACAACAGCGGCTGGCTGCACATGCTGGTCTGGCTGGGCTTGTTCGGTCTGGTGGCGTCGTTCCACGGCATCATCCTCGGCTATTCGCGCCAGATCTTCGCGCTGGCCCGCGAAGGCTACCTGCCGCATTATTTTGCGAAGATCCACCCCCGCTTCAACACGCCGCACCGCGCCGTGCTGGCCGGGGGCGTGGTCGGCATCGCCGCCATCTACAGCGATGAACTGGTGAAGATCGGCGGCCAGACCTTGACCGCCAACATCGTCACCATGTCCGTGTTCGGCGCCATCACCATGTACATCATCAGCATGCTGGCGCTGTTCAAGCTGCGCCGCAGCGAGCCGCGCATGGCGCGTCCGTTCATCACACCGCTGTATCCATGGTTCCCGCTGTTCGCACTGGCCGGCGCCGTAGTGTGCATGGCGACCATGGTGTACTACAGCTTCCTCGTGGCGTTGATCTTTGCCGGCCTGCTGCTGGTTGGCTATGGCGTCTTCCACCTGACCCGCGGCAACCGCGCGAAACTGGCCGCTGCGGCCTGAAAGGACCCCCATGAAATACCTCGTCACCCTGATGCTGGCCGCCGGCGCACTGAGCGCCCCGGCTGCCTACGCCGACGCTGCACCGGCCTGGACTGAAAGCGGCAACGTGAGCCTGCTGTCCGATTATGTGTTCCGCGGCGTGTCGCAAACCCAGGGCAAGCCGACAGCGCAGGCCACACTGGACTTTACCCACGGCAGCGGCGCCTACGCCGGCGTGTTCGGTTCCGGCGTCTCGCATGCGGCCTACAACAATGGCAACGGCGCGGAAATCGACCTGTACGGCGGCTACCGCCATGCGCTCGACGAGCAAAGCAATATCGACGCCGGCATCGTCACCTACTGGTATCCGGGCGCGCAATACAAGGCCGGCGCCAAGACCGTCAAATACCACACGGCCGATGTAAAATTGGGCTGGAACCACGGCGCGTTAAATGTCTATGGCTGGGTAACGGTCAGCAGCCACTGGTTCGGCTATGCGGTCGATCCGTACAATGGCAAGGTCCACGATACGCGCGGCACCACCTACGTGGAAGCCAACTGGAACCCGGAACTGGCGCCGGGGCTGGCCGCCAACCTGCACATCGGCCGCCAGGACGTGCGCCGCCTCGGCATGTTCAGTTTCACGGACGTGAAGGCCGGCGTGACGAAAACCTGGGGCAACTGGGCGCTGTCGGGCGCGGCCATCTATAACAATGGCACGGTGTACGATGGGACGTTGCCACTGTGGGTCTTCTTCAATGGGGACGGCAGCGGCAAGCGGGTGGTAGGCAAGCGCGTGCAGCTGACGCTGACGCGCAATTTCTGAACGGGAGGCCGGCAATGCACCAGTTCACGCACCGGGTGGGAAGCCGCAGCTACGGCTTCCGCGACTTGAAAGACTTGATGGCGAAAGCCACGCCGGCGCGCTCCGGCGATTACCTGGCCGGTGTGGCAGCCGCCAGCGCGGAAGAGCGTGTGGCCGCGCAAATGACGCTGGCGGCCTTGCCGCTGTCGACTTTCCTGAACGACGTGCTGGTGCCTTATGAAACCGACGAGGTGACGCGGCTGATCATCGACAGCCACGACGCCAGCGCGTTCGCGCCGCTGCGGCATTTGACGGTGGGCGACTTCCGCAACTGGCTGCTCAGCGACGCGGCCAATGAAGCGGCGCTGGCGTGCGCGGCGCCGGGCATCACGCCAGAAATGGCGGCTGCCGTGTCCAAGATCATGCGCATCCAGGACCTGATCCTGGTGGCCAAGAAATGCCGCGTGGTGACGGGCTTCCGCAACACGATCGGGCTGAAGGACCGCCTGTCGACACGGCTGCAGCCGAACCACCCGACCGATGACGCGTCCGGCATTGCCGCCAGCGTGCTCGATGGCCTGTTGTACGGCAGCGGCGACGCCGTCATCGGCATCAACCCCGCCACCGACAACGTGCCGCAAGTGATCCGCATCGTCAGCATGCTCGACGAAGTCATTGCCCGCTACGGCATTCCCACCCAGTCGTGCGTGCTGACCCACGTGACCAATACCATCGCCGCGATTGAACGGGGCGCACCGGTCGACCTGGTGTTCCAGTCGATCGCCGGCACCGAGGCGGCCAACGCCAACTTCGGCGTGACCTTGTCGCTGCTGGCCGAGGCCCAGCAGGCCGCGCTGTCGCTGGGACGGGGCACGGTGGGCAACAACGTCATGTATTTTGAGACGGGGCAGGGCAGCGCGTTGTCGGCCAACGGCCACCACGGCATGGACCAGCAAACGTGCGAAGCGCGCGCCTACGCGGTGGCGCGCCGTTTATCGCCGCTGCTGGTCAACACGGTGGTGGGATTCATCGGCCCCGAATACCTGTACGACGGCAAGCAGATCATCCGCGCCGGACTGGAAGACCATTTCTGCGCCAAGCTGCTGGGATTGCCGATGGGTTGCGACGTCTGCTATACCAACCATGCGGAAGCCGACCAGAACGACATGGACGTGCTGCTGACCTTGTTGGCCACGGCGGGCTGCACCTTTGTCATGGGCATACCGGGGTCGGACGACATCATGCTCAATTACCAGACCACGTCGTTCCACGATGCGCTGTATGCGCGCCGCGCGCTGGGCTTGAAACCGGCGCCGGAATTCGAGGCGTGGCTGAAGGAAATGCAGATCTTTACCGCCGACGACTACATCACGCTGGGCCAGGCGGTGCCGGCGCCGTTCCAGGGCGCCCTGCTAAGGCTGGCCTGAGCGGAAGAGACATGGAGACTGAAACGTGAGCAAGTCCGTCACACCCAATCCCTGGCAGGCGCTGCGCCAGTTCACGGCTGCGCGCATCGCGCTGGGCCGCGCCGGTGTCAGCCTGCCGACGGCGCCGCAACTGGATTTCCAGCTGGCCCATGCGCAGGCGCGCGACGCCGTGCACCTGCCGCTCGATACGCAGGCGCTGGCGCTCGCCCTGGCAAGTGGATGGCGTGCGCCGGCGGCGCCGGCAGGTGCGCCGGGGCAGGAGGCCGGCATCGAGGTACTGTGTCTGCACAGCGCCGCGCCCGACCGGGGCACGTATTTGCAGCGGCCGGACCTGGGGCGCAGGCTCAGTGCGCAATCGCGCGCTGAGCTGGAGGGCCGGGCGCCGCCGGCACGCCCGTTCGACCTCGCGCTGGTGGTGGCCGACGGCTTGTCGGCGCTGGCCATCGAGCGCCACGCGCTGCCATTCCTGCAAGCGCTGTATCAGCGGCTGGCGCCGGACGACTGGCGGCTGGCGCCGATTGTGCTCGTCAGCCAGGGCCGGGTCGCGGTCGGCGATGAAGTCGGTGAACTGCTGGGCGCGCAGGCCGTGGTGGTGCTGATCGGCGAACGCCCCGGCCTCAGTTCGCCCGACAGCATGGGCCTGTATTTGACGTGGTCGCCCCGGGTGGGCCGGACCGATGCGGCGCGCAACTGCATTTCCAACGTGCGGCCGGAAGGACTGGCCTATGGCGAGGCGGCCTACAAGCTGCACTACCTGTTGTCGGAGGCGCGGCGGCGCCGCCTGTCCGGGGTGGATTTGAAGGATGAAACGGGGGCGGCGCCGGGCGTTGCGCAACAGGATGGGGTGCGTTTCTTGTTGTAGGTTGGAAACAAAAATCGGCGTAAGATGGGGGCGTATTTCCGTGCATGCTTTGCGTAAGGGAGCGGCCCATGAACACCGAATTTGCGGGAGGCGCCGGCCATGGCCCCCGTTGCTGACTTCCATGCCCGGCTGGCACGGCTGAGTCTGGCTGCGCGGCTGCGCGCGGCCGTTGCCGCGGTGGCGCTGCCGATGGGCGCCGCCGCCGCGCTGGCGCTGGTGCTGCACGTGGTGACGGTTTCGTTGTGGGAGACGGCCGCCACCGACCATGCGCGCGTGGCGGAACTGGTCAGCCAGAGCGCGCCGCTGTTACGCGCGGCGGGCGGCGTGCCGGAGGAGCGGCGCGCCGCATTGGCGGGATTGCGCGCGCAGATGCGCGACGCGGCGGCGCTCAGTGATGACGCGGCCGTGCGCGCGGCCGCCCAGGCGGTCAGCCTGGCCACGTATGACCACGAATCCGTCAAGGCCGGCGCGGCCCCGCTTGCGCCGTTGCTGGACCGGGTGGCGCTGGCCGCGGCGCGCGCTTCCGCCCATGCCCGGCGCAGTGCCGACACCGCCGGCAACATCACGCTCGTCGTCCTGCTGCTGGCGCCCGCGCTGGCGGCCGCCGGCGGCATCGTGCTGGCGCGCGCCATCACGCGCGGCATCGATGGCACCTTGCGCGAATGTATCGCGTTTGCCGGCGATATCGCGGCCGGCAATTTCCGTCATGGCGGCGCCCATGCGCGTCCCGGCGCGCGGGCGCGCCGCATGCACGCGCCGGCGGACAGCGCCAGCGAGTTCGACGTGCTGGTGCGCAAGATGAACGGCATCGCCGAGGAAACGCTGGCGGCGGCCGAGCGCGAAGTCGAACACGTCAAGCGGCTGGAAGGGGTGGAACGTTCGTGGGCGCTGTTGTCGGCGTGCAGCCGCTCGCTGGTCAAGGCGCCGGGTGAAGCGGCACTGACGGACGCGATTTGCCATCACCTGGTGGAACTGGGCGGCTACCGTATCGCCTGGGTCGGCTATGCGCGCGACGACGACGGCCGCACCATCGAACCGGTGTCGCATGCCGGCACCGACCGGGCATACGTCGATGCCCTGCAACTGAGCTGGGGCGCCGACGTACACCGGCACGGCGGCTTCGGCACGGCGATCCAGCAGCGCCGCATGCTGGTCTGCAAGAGCATGCACGGCGACCTGGTCTTCACGTCCTGGAAGTCGATGGCGCCGCCGCACGGGATCGACGCGTGCATCGCGTTGCCGCTGCTGGACGGCGAGGGGCCGATCGGCGTGCTGGGGCTGTACGCGGCGGACGCCAAGGGATTTACCGACGAGGAAATCAAGCTGCTGCAAGACCTGGCAGACGACCTGGCGTTCGGCATCGCCAGCCGGCGCGACCATGCGCTGCGCGAGCAGGTCGAAGACGAACTGGCGCACCATACCAACTACGACGGCCTGACGGGGCTGGCCACTGTGTCCACCCTGCAGCGCCACCTTGCGCCGCATGCGGCGAAGGCGCTCGACGGGCACCGCAAGGTGGCGGCGATCCACGTCAACATTGACCGCTTCCGCGAAGTGAACCAGGCGCTGGGGCGCGATGCGGGCGACCGGCTGTTGATGCACGTGGCGCAGCGGCTGCAGCAGGCGTGCGGCCACCACGCGCTGCTGGCGCGTGCCGGCCCCGATGAATTCATCGCGGTGTTGCCGGGCATCGCCGGTTCCGGCAATGCGGCGGCGGCCGCGTCGCGCTTTGTCGCGTCACTGCGGGATGCGGAGCCCGGGACGGAGCTGGCGGCACACGTATCGGTCGGTATCGCCATCCATCCCGACGATGGCGGCGACGCCGATGCCCTGCTGCGCCATGCCGCGCTGGCAATGCAGGAAGCCAAGCGGCAGGGCGGCAATGCGTGGCGTTTCTATGCGAAGGAAACCAATGCCCGCATGGCCGCACGCCAGGCGATGGAAGCGGAGTTGCACGGGGTGCTTGGACGCGCTGAGCTGGAGTTGCACTACCAGCCGCAATGCAGCCTGGTGACGGGCGCGGTGACCGGGGTGGAGGCGCTGCTGCGGTGGCGCCATCCGGCGCGCGGGCTGCTGGCGCCGGGCGAATTCCTGGGGGTGGCCGACGAGGCCGGGCTGGCGCCGGCGTTCGGCGCGTGGGCGATCGACGCGGTCTGTGCGCAGTTGCAGGCGTGGCGTGCCGCCGGCCTGCAACTGCCGCCGGTGGCGCTGAACCTGGGACCGCGCCAGTTCCACCATCACGGCCTGGTGGAAACCATACGCTCGGCGTTGCAGCGGCACCAGGTCCCGGAAAAGGCGCTGGAGCTGGAAATCACGGAAAGCGCGTTGATGCGCGACACCGAAGAGTCGGTGGCCACGCTGCGCGCGCTGCACGAACTGGGCGTGCGCATCGCGCTGGACGATTTCGGCACGGGGTATTCGTCGCTGAACCAGCTGCGCCGGCTGCCAGTGGACCATGTGAAGATCGACGAGACGTTCGTGCGGGGCATCGTGACGGCGCCCGATGACGCGGCGGCGTGCAACGGCATCATTTCACTGGCGCACAGCCTGCACTTCGCAGTGATCGCCAAAGGGGTGGAGACGGAAGAGCAGATGAATTACCTGCGGCGGCGCCACTGCGAAGCCATGCAAGGCTTCCTGTTCAGCCGTGCGGTGCCGGCCGACGCGCTGGCCGCGCTGCTGCAGTCCGGCCGCCGCCTGGCGCTGGCCGACCACGGCGACCCGCAGCGCACCATCGTGCTGCTGGACGACGAGCCGGCCATCGTGCGCGCGCTGAACCGCGCGCTGCGCCAGGACGGCTACAAGATCCTGGCCGCCACCAATTCCACCGACGCGCTCAAGCTGTTGGCCAACAACCCGGTGCAAGTGATCCTGGCCGACCAGCACATGCCGGACATCACCGGTGTCGCCTTCATGCAGCGAATCAAGGACCTGTATCCGGCCACCGTGCGCATCATCCTGTCGTCCTACGCCGACCTTGAGCCCGTGCTTGACGCCATCAACCGCGGCGCCATCTACCGCTTCTTCCCCAAACCCTGGAACGACGACGAACTGCGCGCCTGCATCCACGAAGCCTTCCGTCACCACACGTCGGGTCAGGCGTAAATAAAAAAGCCGCCCGAAGGCGGCAAAGACATGGCGGTGCGGGGAGGGGTCCCGCACCGCACAGGGAACACATCAAATCAGTCCGCGGCGTAGATGTCGTTGTGGATGGTTTCTTTCACGAACAGGGCGCCGATCACCAAGGTGGCCAGGGCGATCACGATCGGATACCACAGGCCGTAGTAAATGTCGCCCTTGAAGGCCACCAGTGCAAAGGCCGTGGTGGGCAGCAGGCCGCCGAACCAGCCATTGCCGAGGTGGTAGGGCAGCGACATCGACGTGTAGCGGATGCGGGTCGGGAACATTTCCACCAGCATGGCGGCAATCGGGCCGTACACCATCGTCACATACAGCACCAGCACGAACAGCAGCAGCACCATCATCGGCTTGTTGATGGCGTCCGGATCAGCCTTGGCCGGATAGCCGGCGGACTTGATCACACCGCCCAGTTCCTTCTTGAAGTCGGCGACTTTCTTCTTGCTGTCGGCGTCGAAGTTCAGGCCGTCCGGGGTCATGGTTGCGTTCAGCGACTGTACTTCCTTGTCACCCACCATGATCTTCGCAACAGAGCCGGCCGGCGCATCCTGGCGGCTGTAGTTCACCGAGCTTTGCGACAGCGACGACGTCGCGATGTCGCACGACGACGGGAATTTCTTTTCGCCGGTCGGGTTGAACTGGAAGTGGCACGATGCGGGGTCAGCCACCACCACCACTGGCGAGTTTTTCAGCGCGGCTTCCAGCGCAGGGTTGCCGTAGTGGGTCAGGCCCTTGAACAGCGGGAAGTAGGTCAGCGCGGCAATCAGGCAACCGCCCAGGATGATCCACTTGCGGCCGACGCGGTCCGACAGGCTGCCGAAGAAGATGAAGAATGGCGTGGCCAGCAGCAGTGCCATGGCGATCAGGATGTTCGCGGTCTTCAGCTCGATTTTCAGCGTTTGCAGCATGAAGAACAGCGCGTAGAACTGGCCCGTGTACCACACCACGGCCTGGCCCATCGTCAGGCCGATCAACGCCAAAACCACGATCTTCATGTTTTTCCACTGGCCGAATGCTTCCGACAGCGGTGCTTTCGACGTTTTGCCTTCCGCTTTCATCTTGGCGAAAGCCGGCGATTCATTCATCGACAGCCGGATCCACACCGAGATACCCAGCAGCAGCACCGACACCAGGAAAGGAATACGCCAGCCCCATTCGTTGAAGGCTTCTTCTTCCACCAGCAGGCGGGTACCCAGGATCACCATCAGCGACAGGAAGAAACCCAGCGTGGCCGTGGTCTGGATCCATGCCGTGAACAGGCCGCGTTTGCCTTCTGGCGCATGTTCCGCCACATAGGTGGCGGCGCCGCCGTATTCACCGCCCAGCGCCAGGCCCTGCAGGATACGCAGCAGCACCAGGATGATCGGCGCCGCGATACCGATGGCCGCATAACCTGGCAGCAGGCCGACGATGAAGGTGGACAGGCCCATCAGCATGATGGTGACGAGGAAGGTGTACTTGCGGCCGATCATGTCGCCCAGCCGGCCAAACACCAGCGCGCCGAACGGACGCACGATAAAGCCCGCCGCGAATGCCAGCAGTGCAAAGATGAAACCCGACGTCGGGTCGGTGCCGGCAAAGAATTGCTTGGCGATGATCGACGCCAGTGAACCATACAAGTAAAAGTCGTACCACTCGAAGACGGTGCCCAGCGACGAGGCAAAAATCACCTTCTTCTCTTCGGGGGTCATCGGGGTGGCTTTGCCGCCCCCCACGTTCCGCGCATCAGCGGTGCCGGATGCAATTGCCATGATTTATCTCCTATATCGTAATTTTTTAGGTCGCTGTTAAATCATCAGCTTATCGGCCAGTGTGTTCGTCGAACCTTACACAATGCTTGCTCCAAACTTACATAACGCTTACAAATTGCCAACAGGCATATCATGGAACTGTGGTAAAAAATTTTGCGAACGCTCGTGCTTATTTGTGCTATTCTGAATACATCGCAATTCAATAACCGGAGACTGCAATGACTGAAGCCGTGATCGTATCGACCGCCCGTACCGGCCTGGCCAAATCGTGGAAAGGCGCATTTAACATGACCCATGGCGCCACCATGGGCGGCCATGCACTGGCCGCAGCCATCACCCGCGCCAATATCGAAGCGGGCGAGGTGGAAGATGTCCTGATCGGCTGCGCCAATCCGGAAGGCGCCACCGGCGGCAACATCGCGCGCCAGATCGCGCTGCGCGCCGGCTGCCCTGTGACCACGGGCGGCATGACGATCAACCGTTTCTGCTCGTCCGGTCTGCAAACCATTGCCACGGCGGCGCAACGCATCATTGCCGGCGAAGGCGATATTTACGCGGCGGGCGGCGTGGAGTCGATTTCGTGCGTACAGCAGGAAATGAACCTGCATATGTTCCAGGAAGTGTGGCTGACGCAAAACAAGCCGGAAATTTACTGGCCAATGCTGCAGACGGCGGAAAACGTCGCGCGCCGTTACGGCATCAGCAAGGAGCGCCAGGATGAATACGGCGTGCAAAGCCAGTTGCGCGCGGCCAGCGCCCAGGCGGCCGGCCTGTTCAATGCGGAAATCGTGCCGATGACGACCGTGATGGGCGTGGCCGATAAAGCGTCCGGCCAGCTGGTATCCCGCGAAGTGACGATTTCCGCCGACGAAGGCATCCGCGCCGACACCACCCTGGAAGCGGTGTCGAAAATCCGCACCGCCGTTCCGGGCGGCGTGGTTTCGGCCGGCAACGCCAGCCAGTTTTCCGATGGCGCATCGCTGGCCATCGTCATGAATGCCAAAGTCGCGGAACAAAAAGGCTTGCAGCCGCTGGGCATTTTCCGCGGCTTCGCGGTGGCGGGCTGCGAACCGGATGAAATGGGCATCGGCCCCGTGTTCGCAATTCCGAAACTGCTGAAAAAAGCGGGCCTGAAAGTCGAAGACATCGGCCTGTGGGAATTGAATGAAGCGTTCGCCGTGCAAGTGCTGTACTGCGCCGACAAGCTGGGCATCCCGATGGACCGCCTGAACGTGAACGGCGGCGCGATCGCCGTCGGCCATCCTTATGGCGTGTCGGGCGCGCGCCTGACAGGCCATGCGCTGATCGAAGGTAAGCGCCGTGGCGTCAAGTACGTGGTGGTCACGATGTGCATCGGCGGCGGTCAGGGCGCGGCCGGTTTGTTCGAAGTCGTTTAAGCACGCATTCCTTGCAGGGCGCCCACAGAAGGCGCCCGCTCACCATCTCCAGGAGACTTAAGATGCAATCGAAGCTGCTGTCGCGCCGCGACCTCGATTTCCTGTTGTACGAATGGCTGGACATGGAAGCGCTGACAGAGCGCCCCCGCTTTGCGGACCACAGCCGCGAAACCTTCACCGCCGCGCTGGACACGGCGGAAAAAATCGCCACGGATTTATTCGCACCGCATAACCGCCTGTCCGATGCTGATGAGCCGCGTGCTATTCCCGGTGACAAATGCCTGGAAGTGCAAATGATCCCCGACGTGAAAACCGCGCTGGACGCCTACATCGGCGCCGGATTGCTGGCGGCGGGACAGGATTATGAACTGGGCGGCATGCAACTGCCCGTCACTGTTGAAAAGTTATTGGCCGCGTATTTCACGGCCGCCAATGTGTCGACCACGTCGTACATGTTCCTCACCATCGGCAATGCGAATACGCTGCTGAAGACGGGCACGCCGGACCAGGTGCGCCGCTTCGTGCAGCCGATGCTGGAAGGCCGTTATTTCGGCACCATGTGCCTGTCGGAACCGCAAGCCGGCTCCAGCCTGTCCGATATCACGACCCGCGCGGAACCCGACCCGGCCGACGGCCCTGAGGGCGACCGCCAATACCGCCTGACCGGCAACAAGATGTGGATTTCCGCCGGCGAACACGAATTGGCCGGCAATATCGTGCACCTGGTGCTGGCCAAGATTCCCGGACCGGACGGCAAGCTGATCCCCGGCGTGAAAGGCATCTCGCTGTTCATCGTGCCGAAACACCTGGTCAACGATGACGGTAGCCTGGGCGAACGCAACGACGTGGTGCTGGCGGGCCTGAACCACAAGATGGGCAACCGCGGCACCACCAACTGCCTGCTGAACTTCGGCGAAGGCGTGTTTACGCCGCAGGGCAAGGCCGGCGCCATCGGTTACCTGGTGGGCAAGCCGCACCATGGCCTGGCCAACATGTTCCACATGATGAATGAAGCGCGCATTGGCGTGGGCGCCGGCGCCGCCGTGCTGGGCTATACGGGCTACCTGCATGCGCTCGACTATGCGCGCAACCGCCCGCAGGGACGCCACCCGGCCAACAAGGACCCGGTTCAGCCACAGTTGGCGATCATCGAGCATACGGACGTGCGGCGCATGCTGCTGGCGCAGAAAGCCTACGCGGAAGGCGCGCTGGGACTGGTCCTGTACAGCGCGAAACTGGTGGACGACGAGCGCACGGCGCCGGACCCGGAACAGCGTGCGCTGGCCACCCGCCTGCTGGAATTCCTGACGCCGATCACGAAGTCGTGGCCGTCGCAGTGGTGCGTGGAAGCCAACAGCCTGGCCATTCAGGTGCATGGCGGTTACGGCTATACGCGCGAATATCCGGTCGAACAGTTTTACCGCGACAACCGCCTCAATGCGATCCACGAAGGCACGCACGGCATCCACGGGCTGGATTTGCTGGGCCGCAAGGCATCGATGCAGGACGGCGCGTTGCTGAAAGCGTTCGCCGCGGAAGTGCGCAAGACCATCGACCAGTCGTCGCGCGTGGTCAATGCCGGTATTGCCAACTATGGCCGGGATCTGGACGCGGCGCTGCGCCGCACGGAGCAAGCCACGGCAACGCTGTACGGCGCGGGCGACATGAACAAGACGCTGGCCAATGCCAGCGTGTACCTGGAAGCGGTCGGCCACGTGGTGGTGGCGTGGGTCTGGCTGCAGCAGGCGATTGCCGCCAAGGCGGGACTCGACGCGGGCGCGAACCCGGAGGATGAAGCCTTTTATAAGGGCAAGCTGCAGGCATGCCGCTACTTCTACCAGTGGGAATTGCCGAAAACGGCGGCCCAGTTCGATCTGCTGGAAAGCCTCGACACGACAACGCTGGACATGCAAGATGCGTGGTTTTGAACCGGCAGGAAAGACCGTGCACGGACGATGAAATATAAAACACACCCAAGGAGAGTTTGAAGATGACACGCACCACTCAGCAATTGTTCGACCTGACCGGCAAAACCGCGCTGGTGACAGGCGGTTCGCGCGGCCTGGGGCTGCAAATGGCGCTGGCGCTGGGCGAGCAGGGCGCGAAAGTCGTGCTCACGTCGCGCAAGCAGGCCGACCTCGATGAAGCCGTGGCCGAGCTGGCGAAACACGGCGTGACGGCGTACGCGATTGCCGCCGACTTGCAAAAGGAATCGGCGGTCGGACCGCTGGTGGATGCGGCATTGGAAAAACTGGGCGGCCACATCGACATCCTCGTCAACAATGCGGGCGCCACGTGGGGCGCGCCGGCGGAAGATTATCCTGTCGAAGCGTGGGACAAGGTGATGAACCTGAACGTGCGCAGCATCTTCCTGGTGTCGCAGGCGGTGGGCAAACGCTCGATGATCCCCCGCAAATCGGGCCGCATCATCAATATCGCATCGATCGCGGGCCTGGCCGGCAACCCGCCGGGCATGCTGACCATCGCGTACAACACGTCGAAAGCGGCCGTCATCAATTTCACCCGCACGCTGGCCGGCGAATGGGGCATCCACGGCATTACCGTCAACGCGCTGGCGCCGGGCTTCTTCCCGTCGAAGATGAGCGCGGGCCTGATCGCGTCGCTGGGCGAGGAAAAAATGGCGGGCGAAGCGCCGCTGCGCCGCCTGGGCGACGATGAAGACTTGAAGGGCCCTGTCGTGCTGCTGGCGTCCGACGCCGGCAAGCACATCACCGGCCAGACGCTGGCCGTCGACGGCGGCGTGTCGGCCATCTGATTTAACTGACATATGAATACCTATCAACGCATCGTACTGGCTTCCCGCCCCCGTGGGGAGGTGGTGCCGGAAAACTTCCGCCTCGAAACGCTGGAAGTACCCGCCATCGGGGACGGCCAGGTCCTGGTCCGCAACCATTATCTGTCGCTCGACCCCTACATGCGGGGCCGCATGAGCGAAGCGAAAAGCTATGCCGCGCCGCAGCCGCTGAATGAAACCATGATCGGCGGCACGGTGGGCGAAGTGATCGCGTCGAACAATCCGAAATTCGCCGTGGGCGACTGCGTGGCCGGCATGTTCGGCTGGTCGGAAATCGGCGTGTCCGACGGCGCGCTGCTGCGCAAGGTCGACGCCAAGGTCATTCCACTGTCGGCCTACCTGGGCGCGGTCGGCATGCCCGGCATGACGGCGTGGTATGGCTTTAACCAGATCCTGCAGGCCAAGCCCGGTGAAACCGTGGTCGTGTCCAGCGCCAGCGGCGCCGTCGGTTCCGTCGTCGGCCAGCTGGCAAAACTGAAGGGTTGCCGCGCAGTCGGTATCGCCGGCGGCGGCGAGAAATGCGATTACGTCGTCAACACGCTGGGCTTCGACGCCTGTATCGATTACAAGGCGGGCAACCTGGAGGGCGACCTGGCGGCGGCCACGCCGGACGGTGTCGACGCGATTTTTGAAAACGTGGGCGGCGCCGTGTTCGACGCGGCGCTGGGGCGCACCAATGCATTCGCCCGCGTCGCGCTGTGCGGCATGATCGCCGGCTACAACGGCGAAGACATCCCGCTGCGCAATGCGCGCATGCTGCTGACCAACCGCGTCAGCCTGCGCGGCTTCATCGTCACGGAACACCTGGACATGTGGCCGCAAGGCCTGGCGGAACTGGGCGGCCTGGTGGCCACCGGCAAGCTGCAATTCCGCGAATCCGTGGCGGACGGCCTGGCGCAAGCGCCGGACGCGTTGATTGGCCTGCTCAAGGGTAAAAATTTCGGCAAACAACTGGTGAAAATGATATGAAAAACTTCAAAAATAGAGTTGCCGTCATCACGGGCGGCGCGGCGGGACTGGGCAAGGAATTTGCGATCCGCGCCAATGAACTGGGCATGAAACTGGTGCTGGCCGACGTGCAGCAGGATGCGCTGGACGCCACCGTGCGTGAACTGAAGGAGCAGGGCGCGGCCGTCATCGGCATGCTGTGCGACGTGCGCAAGAGCGAGCAGGTGCAGGCGCTGGCCGACGCCACGATGAAGGAATTCGGCGCCGTGCACCTGGTGTTCAACAATGCGGGCGTGGGTTCCGGCGGACTGATCTGGGAAAACACGGAAGCGGATTGGGAATGGGTGCTGGGCGTGAACGTGTGGGGCGTGATCCATGGCGTGCGCATCTTCACGCAATTGATGCTGGAATGCGCGAAAGCCGATCCGGCCTTCGAAGGCCACATCGTCAACACGTCGTCGATGGCCGGCGTCGTCAATCCAACGGTGATGGGCGTATACAACGTGTCCAAGCACGCCGTGGTGTCGCTGTCGGAAACGCTGTACCACGACCTGAAACTGGTCGATGCGCCGATCGGCGCCTCCGTGCTGTGCCCGTTCTTCGTGCCGACCGGTATCAACCAGTCGCACCGCAACCGTCCGGACGACGTCAAGATGGCCAAACCGACGGCCAGTCAGCTGGCGTCGCAGGCGATGACGGACCGCGCGGTCAGCTCCGGCAAGGTCACCGCGCGCCAGGTGGCGGAGATGACGTTCAACGCCATCGAAGCCGGCCAGTTCTACATTTATTCGCACCCGGATGCGCTGGCGGGCCTACGTGTGCGCATGGAAGACATGACGACGCCGCGCAATCCCACCGATCCCCATGCCGCCACGCCGCACATCCGCGAGATGCTGCGGGGGATGCTGAAGAAGGATTGAAGCAGGACTTGAAGCAGGACTTGAAGCAGCGGCGGCGCGGGGATGTTCCTGCGCCGCACGGCATGGCAAAATAGGCGGATGAATAAACCTGCCATACGCTATGGCGACTGGTCCGCGCTGCGGGCCGACGCCCAAACCATCCGCCTGGAAGTCTTTGTCCAGGAACAGAATGTCCCCGCCGAACTGGAAATGGATGACAAGGATGCGGTGTGCCTGCATGCGGTCGCGTACGACGCGCAAGGCACGCCCGTCGCCACCGGACGCCTGCTGCCGGACGGCCATATCGGCCGCATGGCGGTGCGCAAGGCGCAGCGGGGTTCCGGTATCGGCGGCCTGATATTGCAGGGCTTGATGGCGCAGGCCAAAGCGCGCGGCGACGCGCAAGTGGTGCTGAGCGCGCAAACGCACGCGGCGCCGTTTTACCTGCGCCACGGCTTCGTCATGCAGGGCGAAGAATTTTACGAAGCCGGCATCCCGCACGTCGAGATGACGTTCCGGTTTTGATGCTGCGGCATCGACTCCGTAGGGCGGCTTTTACAAAGCCGCCTGCGTGCGCCGCCGGGCTGCACCCATGGCGGGTTTGTAAAACCCGCCCTACTGGATCTGCATCTCATGCAGCACGGCAGGCGTGTCCGTGTACAGTTTAACGACGGTCGACGAGCGCGTGCCATACGCGGCCGATTCGATCCGCACCGCCGACAGCATGCGCTCCACTTCCAGCGGCACGCCGGTTTCCGGCAAGCGCATGTCCGGTGCGCGGGTGGTATCGGACAGCATCTCGAAGTAGGCATCGTCCGGCGCGCCCAGGCACAGCAGGCTGGCAAATTGCGCCTTGGTCTTCAATACTTTCGGCCACGGTGAATCCAGCAGCGCATTCGACAAGCCGTAGATACCGGGCGCCAGCGGCTCGCCGTTGCGCGGGTCCGATTCGCCCTTGTTGGAATACCATACCAGGCTGTCGCGGTCGCCGACCACCAGGTTGAACCCGTTGTACGCGGCGGCGCCGTCGCGGATACGGTCGACGTAGGCTTGCGGCGACATGTCCCCGGCCAGGAAGTCGGCCACCAGATGGCCGCGCGACGGCGCGTCATCCTTGTGGTCTTGCGGCGCGCGGATATTGGTGATGGCGGCGAACCGGGATGGTGATCCTTCGCCCTGCGTCACCCCCATCCAGCTGCCGCCCGCTTTCAAATCGCGGCCCGCGAAGATCCGCGGGTGATCGGGCCACGGGCCCGCCGGCGCGGCTTCACGCGCATAAAATTCGTCGCGGTTGGCGGCCGCGATCAGCGGCACGCCTGGCACGACCTGCCATGCGAAAACGATCAGGCACATGGATCAGATATCCGTAAAGAATTCAGTGTGACGGGGGCCTGCGGTCAGCGCGGATAGTCCATGCGCTTGCACTGCATCGGCCAGCACGGCGTCGAAGCCGTCGCGGACAGCGGGATAGACTTCCATCCATGTCCATATGCCGTCGCCCGAAGAGTGCGGCCGGCGTTTCAGTTGCGGCGCCACGCCATGGGCGGAGACCAGCTCCGCCTGCATGGCTGCCACCGCGCGGTGCAGGGCGGTTTGGTCCGCATCCCGCACTTTGTAATAGATATACAGGTCCATCATCCGCCGGGGAATCAGACGTCCAGCTTGTCCAGCACGTAAGGCATGGGCAGGAAGGCCAGCGGCACGCCGTCGGCGCTGCGGGCACGGACTACGCCCTGTTCCAGCGCTTCCAGCTTCATTTCCACCAGCGCATCGACGCCGCCTTCGCCATTGGCGGCCGCATTGACCACCATGCCGCACGGCTGCGAGGGATCGCTGACGGCAAACACTTCGGCTCCGGCGGACAGGCCCGGATCGGCAATGCGGGCCAGCGCCGTGCGGCGCTTCAATTTGCCCAGGTACTGGCTGCGGGCAACGATTTCCTGGCCCGGATAGCAACCCTTCTTGAAATTCACGCCGCCCAGCAATTCCAGGTTGATCATTTGCGGCACGAACTGTTCCTGCGTGGCGGCCGTTACTTGCGGCACGCCCGCGTGGATCGCCGCCAGGCGCCAGGCATCGTTGCCGCCCACGTTCAGGCGGTCGGCCAGCACGGGCGCCACGGTGTTGGCGGTGTCATGGGACGTCAGCCACAGGTAGCGCGGCGCCCCGAACGCATCGCCCAGGCGCAGCAGCGTGCCCAGCGGGTGCGAGACTTTGGTGTACGCTTGCTGCGGCAGCACGTCGAACCAGGTTTGCAGCACGGCTTCGGCCATGCCGCCGCCCAGGCCCAGCACGACGGCGCTGGACGGCGCATCGGTGGCGTCGGCCAGTTTGGCCTTGGCGCGCAATACGAACATGGACAGGCGTTTTTGCAGCGCGGGCTGGATTTCGCGCGCCAGTTGCAGCATGACGCCGTTCGGGTCGTCGGCGGTGCCGCGCCACATGGTAAAGGTGGCTTGCAGACGGCCTTTCGGCGTGCAGTAGCCGGCCAGGCGCACGTCGTCCGCGCCCAGGTGTTCGACATCGTTGGTCAGCTGGCTGTGCAGGAAACTGGCCGCATCGTCGCCCTGTACGGCGATCAAACCCTGGTCAGTCACGCAGGCAACGAAGCCCACCGACAGTTCAACGGGTGTCAGCGCCGGGTAAGGCGCATCGGATGGCATCAAGGTTTGTTTCCAGTCACTCATAGATATTGACATTAAATTGCCGGTTTTCGTGTTCTTATGTGGGTATCGCTTACTGAAAATGGCCTAGTGGCATTATCATTACGGCCTCATTATAGTGATGTCGCGGAATTCGCGTTGGACGCAGCCAAAAACTGTGACTCCAGCCGTAGAATGGCTATCAGGCGTGGCTTGCACGCGGAAGGCGGTTCGTGGCGCGCGTCGTAACAGTTTTTAAAATGGCATTCATAAAAAAAACGATCGTTTTGGGGATGGTAACAGCCGTGGCGCTGGGCGGCGGTTTTGCGTGGTGGGCCAACCAGCCGATCACGACGGAAGACCCCCCGATCGAATTCACCATCGCGCCCGGCAGCGCCGCGCGTGCGGCAGGCCAGCAAATGCAGGAAGCGGGCGTCCCGATCCAGCCCTTGCTGTTCAACCTGCTGGCGCGCCTGACGGAAAAATCCGCCAGGCTCAAAGCCGGCTCGTATGAACTCAAGCCGAATACCACGCCGCTGCGCCTGATCGACCAGCTGGTGCGGGGCGAATTCGCGCAAGAGCAGCTGACCATTATCGAAGGCTGGACCTTCCGCCAGATGCGCCAGGCGATGGCCGCGCACAAAGGCTTGAAACACGATACGGCCAACATGTCCGACGCGGAACTGATGGCCCTGGTATCGCCCGATTACCGGAAACCGGAAGGCTTGTTTTTCCCTGACACGTATTTATTTGCCAAGGGTTCCAGCGAACTGGCGATTTTCCGGCAGGCCCATGCGATGCTGCTGGCGAAATTGCAGGAAGCGTGGGACAAGCGCGATACGACGTTGCCCTATAAAAATCCGTATGAAGCGCTGACCATGGCGTCCATCGTGGAAAAGGAAACGGGCCAGAAATCCGAGCGCAACATGATTGCGGGCGTGTTCGTCAACCGGTTGAAGATCGGCATGCTGCTGCAAACGGACCCCACCGTGATTTATGGCATGGGCAACAAGTACGACGGCAAGATCCGCAAGAAAGACCTGGAAACCGACACGCCCTACAATACGTACACGCGGGCCGGCTTGCCGCCGACGCCGATTTCGTTGCCGGGCATGCAATCGCTGGTGGCGGCCATGGCCCCTGCCAAGACCGGCGCATTGTATTTCGTCGCGCGCGGCAATGGCACCAGCCAGTTTTCAGACAATCTCACCGACCATAACCGGGCGGTCAACCAGTATCAACGGCAGTAACTATGACTTTTCAACGCGGTAAATTCATCACTTTCGAAGGCATCGACGGCGCCGGCAAATCCACGCACATCCAGTTCGTCTCCGATTGCCTGCGCGCGCGCGGGATCGACCTGGTCAGCTCGCGCGAGCCGGGCGGCACGCCGCTGGGTGAAAAGCTGCGCGAACTGGTGCTGCACGAGCCCATGCACCTGGAAACCGAAGCGCTGCTGATGTTCGCCAGCCGCCGCGAACACGTGGCGCAAGTGATCGCGCCGGCGCTGGCGCGCGGCGCCTGGGTGATTTCCGACCGCTTTACGGACGCCAGCTTTGCCTACCAGGGCGGCGGACGCGGCCTGGACCGCGCCAAGCTGGAAGCGCTGGAACAGTGGGTGCACCCGGACTTGCAGCCGGACCTGACGTTCCTGTTCGACGTGCCGTTGGAGGTAGCCCGGGCGCGCCTGGATGCCACCCGCGACCTGGATAAATTCGAACAGGAACAGGCGGATTTCTTCAACGCCACCCGCAATGAATACTTGCGCCGCGCCGCGCAATTCCCGCAGCGCTTCCGCGTGATCGATTCGTCCCGTTCGATTCCCGAAATCCGGGAACAATTGCAAGCCATCGTGGAAAGCCTGTCCGCATGAGCGCCGCCATCTTCCCGTGGCAGCAGGCGGCCTGGGACCAGCTGCAACTGATGCGCGCGCGCATGCCGCACGCAATCCTGTTCCATGGCGCGGCCGGCATCGGCAAGGCGCAATTCATCGAACACTTCGCCAAATCGCTGCTGTGCGAAAGCGCCGGGCCGGGCGGCCACGCGTGCGGCGCCTGCGTGTCGTGCGGCTGGTTCGACCAGCAAAACCACCCGGACTACCGCCGCGTGCGGCCGGAAGCGCTGGAAGATGAACCGGCGGGCGACGGCGAAGAGGGCGGTGAAGAAGGCAAGAAAGCTGCCAAGAGCAAGACGCCGTCGAAAGACATCAAGATCGAGCAGATCCGCGCGCTGTCCGACTTCATGAACATATCCACCCACCGCCAGGGCTTGCGTGTGGTGGTGCTGTATCCGGCGGAAAACCTGAACATGCCGGCGTCGAATGCCTTGCTGAAGACCCTGGAAGAACCGCCGCCGGGCACCGTGTTCCTGGTGTCGTCGAACAGCCTGGACCGCCTGCTGCCCACCATCCTGTCGCGCTGCCGCAAGTTCGCGTTGCCGCTGCCGCCGTTCAATGAAGCGCTGGCCTGGCTGAAAGAGCAGGGCGTGCCCGATGCGGAAAGCTGGCTGCGCGAGCAGGGCGGCGCGCCGCTGGCGGCCCAGGCCCAGGCGGAAACCGGGTCGCGCGAGGAAATGGATGTGTTTTTACAACTGTTGGCCAGCCCCGGCGTGGAAGCAGCGCTGCGCTGCGCCGACAAACTGCAAAAGGTGCCGCTGGCGAATCTTGTTTCGTGGCAGCAGCGCTGGCTTTATGACATGTTTTCATACAAACTGTCGGGAACCATCCGCTACTATCCGCGCTACCGCAAGGAACTGGCGGCCCTGGCCGACAAGGTGCACATCAGCAAACTGATGGCCGCCATCAAGGGCGCCAACGAGCGGCGCGCGACGGCTGACCACCCGCTGTCGCCCAAACTGTTCATCGAAGACATGCTGCTGGAGTACACCAAGACCGTATGAGCGCCAGTCCTCCCGATCCCAACGCAACGCCGATAGCCCGGCCGACCGTCCTGTCGCTGGCCATCAAGGAAAAGGCGGCCCTGTACGCCGCCTACATGCCGTTCCTGAAAAACGGCGGCATGTTCGTTCCCACGCAAAAGCCCTACAAGATCGGCGACGAGATTTATTTGATCCTGGCGCTGATGGACGATCCGAACAAATACCCGATTGCCGGCAAAGTCGTGTGGATCACGCCGGCCGGGGCCAATAACAACAAGGCGCAAGGCATCGGCGTGCATTTCCCCGACGATGAAACCGGCCAGCGCACCCGCCTGCGCATCGAAGAAATCCTGGGCGCCGCACTGCGTTCGTCGCGCGCCACCCACACTTTGTGAAGACACCATGCCATTCCGCCACCGTCCCGCCACCCTGAACGATTTGCCCGCCATTGTGGCGATTTACAACAGCACCGTCGCGTCGCGTGAAGTCACGGCCGATACGGAGCCGGTCACGGTGGCGTCGCGCCTGGCCTGGTTCCATGAACATACGCCGGACCGCCGGCCCCTGTGGGTGATCGAAAGGGCGGACGACACGGCGGCGCAGCCGGAAATCGTCGGCTGGATTTCGTATTCGAACTTCTATGGCCGCCCGGCCTACGCGGGTACGGCTGAAGTGTCGATCTATATCGAGGAAAGCTGGCGCGGCAAAGGCGTGGGCCGCTATGCGCTGGCCGAAGCCATCGAATTTGCGCCGTCGATCAAGGTGCATACCTTGCTGGGCTTTATTTTCGGCCACAACCAGCCCAGCCTGGGGCTGTTCGGCAAGTTCGGCTTCGAGACGTGGGCGAATTTGCCGCGTGTTGCGAACCTCGATGGCGTCGAGCGGGACTTGATCATCCTCGGCAAACGCGTGGCATAAGTACAACATGCATTTTTCAAACAAATGTCCGTGTCGACGGACATTTGATGTTAATTTACAACGCTTCTATTCTTTATTTACCGTCAATTGCTTGATGGTGGCGGCTTTGCCATAGGTCACTGTCACCAGCAATTTTGTCGGGCACAGCGCGCGGTACACGTATGTGCGCTCCTCTCCCTTCACCGTGCGCAGCAACAATTCCAGCGGCATGGCGGACGGACAGGCGCGCAGCAGGGGCGCGGTTTCCGCCTGCGGGTCGCCTGCAATGCGGCCCAGCGCCGCAGCCACCTCTGCTGTCACAGCGGGCTCCACGTCGTCGATGGCTTTCATGGGCCGCGGTTCAGGCTGGGACTGCTGCTTCGGCTGTTCCGACCACGCGCAGCCGGATAGCAGCAGGCTGGACAAAAGCATTGTCGACTTGATTCGCATGGCGTGTCTCCGGACAAAAACCTTCATCATAACGCCGCCGCCAGCGCGTGCAAATGTCTCATTTTGAACAGAATCCAGCCCTTTGTCTAAAAAGGCCCAGATTCCCACTTCTGAAAAAACGCTCCCTATACTCGGTTCCGATCCCACGAGGATTCATCCAACAAAACGAAAACCACTGAACTGACAGACAGGAGAGATTGCAGCATGCGTCAATTTTCACGTCCCGTTTCTCGTACCATCCTGGCATCCCTGATTACGATGGCATTTGCCGGCGCCGCCCATGCGGGCGTGCAGTCGGTTGAAAACCTGCACCTGTTCACCAACACGGCGGCCAAATCGGCTGACGATGTGCTGCGCGCCAACGCCGACCGCTTTGGCCTGCCAAACTCGCTGAACAACCTGACCCTGGTCAAAGTGCAGGAATCGCTGACCGGTACCCACTATCACTACCAGCAAATGCTGCGCGGCATTCCTGTCGACCGCGCCGTGATCATCGTTTCGATCGGCAAAAACGGCCAGCTGCAAAAGATCTTCAATGAAACCCGCCACATTTCCGACAAGGTCGACGCGGCCGCGGTGAACCAGCTGTACAACCAGGCGCAAATCTCCGAAGACGCGGCGCTGGACAAAGGCTGGAACAACATGAAGGTGCAGCACGCGCTGGTGAGCGCGCCGTCGACCGAACTGGTGTGGATGCCAACCAAGGATGGCGTGCAACTGGCCCGCAAAGTGCAAATCCAGGCGCAAATGCCGACCGGTGGTTTCGTGCAATACCTGAACGCCCATGACGGTTCGGTGATCGATTCGTACTCGCTGTCGATGCCGCGCAAAGGCGAGCGTACGCTGGCTGACCGCGCCAAAGTCACCGGTCCGGTACTGGATCGCAAGGCTGCCACCCAGGCCGTCAGCAGCAACCAGACGCTGCGCGCCGCCGCGCCAACCGCATCGCTGGCGCCGTCCGGCATCAACGGTTCCGGCTATGCCTTCGACCCGGATCCACGCACCGCGCTGAACACCGATGCGCTGACCGACACCTCGGCCGCTTCCGCCTTCGACGCCGCGTATTCGAACAAAACCCTGCGCGACCTGACGGTCACCAGCGGCGTGTACTCGCTGTCCGGCCCGTACATCAACATCAAGAACATCGAAGCGCCGAACACCGCGCCATCGACCACCACCAATGGCGTGTGGACGGCCAAGCGCGGCAACAACGGCTTTGACGACACCAACGTCTACTACCACATCGACACCAACCAGCGCTACATCCAGTCGCTGGGCTTCACGGGCACCAAGTCCATTATCAACCGTCCGCTGAACGTGGATACCGACGGCGTGAACGGCGACGATAACTCGCACTACAGCGGCGGTTCCAACGATTACCTGGCATTCGGCCACGGCTGCGTCAACGACTCCGAAGATGCGGACGTGATCCTGCACGAATACGGCCATGGCATCCAGGCCAACATCAACTCGAGCTGGAGCGGTGGCGACACGGGCGCGATGGGTGAAGGTTTCGGCGACTACTGGGCCGCATCGTATTCGTACAGCACCCCGAACGGCAAGATCTACCACCCTGAGTGGGCCTTCAGCTGGGACGGCCACGGCGCATGCTGGGCCGGCCGCATGCTGAATCGCTACGACGCCAAGTACAACAGCAGCAAGTCGTACGCCGCGCACACGTCCGTAACGGAAAACGGCGTGACGTTCCAGTCCGACGAACTGTGGTCGGCGCCGCTGTACCGCTCGATGGTGGCGTTGATCGCCGCCGGCAAGACCCGCGGTGACATCGACAAGATCATCCTGGAAGCGCACTTCGGCCTGGGCAGCAACATCAAGATGCCGGCCATGGCAACGGCCATCGTGAACGCGGCGAAAACCCTGTTCCCGTCGGACCTGACGTTCGCCAACACGTTCCAGGCCAACTTCGAAGCGCAAAACATCCTGTCGGCCGTCGTGCCGCCAGGCCCGACCATCAGCGAAACTGAAAGCAACAACACGACGGCAACGGCCAACGTGATCACGACCACCAATACGCTGGTGAACGGCACGATGAGCGCGTCGACCGACGTGGATTACTACAAAGTCACCATCCCGGCCGGTAAAACGCTGACCGTGACGATGACCCCGAACGCAACCTCCGACTATGACCTGGAGCTGTACAACAGCGCCGGCACCAAGATCGGTTCCAGCGTGAAGGGCACCGGCCAGGCCGACACCGTGACCCGCACCAGCGCGGCCGGTGAAGTGGTCTACGCCAAAGTGATCTACTACGCGGGCGGCACCGGCGCCACCAGCGGCAAGTACACGCTGACGGCCGCTTGGTAAGTATGTAGGGCTTACGCAGTGAGTGAAAATGCCAGCATTCGTGCTGGCATTTTTTTTGGTGGTTTGGAATCGAAGGCGGAGCCTATTTGCCCCGGGACGATTTCTCTAACGGCCGCTATGTCGAAGGAAACTGTACGATCCCTTTATATACCTTACTAAAACTTGGCGATATCCCGCCACTTCACCACAGGGGCAGGCAGCCACACTTCGGAGGCAGGCACGGGTGTTTTTCCTGTCCGTTATCCAGAGGAGTGATGTTGCGCCGCGGGCCTGAGGGTGGTGGGGTTGGGCTTTAGGATTGGGGTGTGCTAAACTGACATAACTATTTGATAATTAAGGAAAGACGCGGTGCTTCGGGCTCGAATTCTCCGGTTTGTGTCGGGAGAAAGGGCACCTTTTAGGGCGTCTACTTCACGTTGGGCTAACTAAATGGAACTCCGCTGCGTCGCCGATGTTGCCGGTCCCTGGATGGAACCGGACTTCGAATCGAGCCTGATTACTCGCTGTCGCCAAAATTGGTCGACGCCGATTTTCGAGGTATCGAACTATGCTCTGGCTACGTTTATTCGACAGCAGTTCGCTTGGGAATTGACTTTGCCAGAGGCTCGTCGACGAATCGCTGCTGGTTATCTCGACAACACCGAACTTTATGATGACGAGCTTTTCGTCGCTGTTACCGAGGCACTGTTGATTTCCTTTTCCCGCAATTCGCCCAACAATCTAATCCAGCGGACGCCTGAAGGCGCCGCTGATCGTCAACGTTCGGCCCTATGAATCCGATTTTGTCATTACGCGTAGATGGCAGACCAGTCCCGCTTGCTAGTTTTGCTGTCCCCGGCATGTGCCTGAGTTCTGCTCGCAATGGAATGGAACGACATACTTTTTTGTTCGAAATTGCCACCAAGCAGATGATCGAATTCTTGGAGCCGGCGTATGCTGCGTGGGTCGAGGAATCTAAGCGAGATGACGAGATTTGTGGTGGGCCCCAGGATGATCTTGCGATGGCGGGATATCCAGCATTGGATCGGCTGGTCGAAGCTCCAGGGTTAATGCAACTTGTACTAGGCTACTTGCAAAAAGACTTCCTCGAAAAATTGACTTGGGATGGTAGCAGCGAAATTTGGTATTGGCTTGACGACGTCACGGGCTGTGACGCTAGCGATCAGCTAGTAAGGCTATCAGGTGTTTGCTATAGCAAGAGGTGAAATTATGCAGCCGAACAAATCCGTCAACCGGACCGCTAGAGCGCTGCGCGCTGTAGCGTCCGGTTACGTCTCACGTTGGACCACTAATCAATGACTGACGACCCTATCTCCGAAGTAGAAGACGAAGCACTTACAGTCGATGACAATGTAGTTGCTGACCTTGTCGCGTTCCGAAAAACCTCGAAGCTCGAATACTTGCCTGGTGAAAACATAGAGGCGGAGCGAGAGCGACTTTCTAACATCCTCAATGCATTGATTGACAAACTCATTGCCGGCGTCAGAGCAAACCCGAGCAAGCTCTGGGTCCTCACTCAATTCCAGCATTCGCTGGAATTGGTCGAGGGGGAAGATACTGAAGGTCGAGAACATTTTGGAATGGAGATCGAGGAGATCATGGACATTCTCGGCATTGAGAGCTCGGATGGCCTACTCAGCTATTATCTCGGTGGTTTCTAATGCAAACCATGTCCAACCATGCATTCCACCGGACCCGCGCGAAAACCGCGCGATTCGGTGAATTCCCACGTTGGGCCGAACATGATGACTGAGACTGAGCATCTTGAATCGCTGGTGGCGCTTCTAACTACCCAAGTATTGGATCCTGTTGCGTACATCACTACAATTCGTGGCAAGTCCTTAAAGCGCGAGTTTGAGAAGCTGATGCGGCTTGTGCGCGACGGCGATGAACTCTGGGAATGGGAATGGTGGGGACCTGTAGAACCCCGAAATAGATATTCGATGGGTTGGTGTGTCGTTCGAGATGGTCGGGCCACTGCTTCGTTCTGTCACTCGCACTCATAGTGAATGCGTTGTCGTCAGTATCGGATGGATACTCGCCCAACAGTTCATTCAACCCGGACGTGCTGACGCGCGCCAGTTAATTCAAGTACGTTGGCTTCCTAAGCATGAGCACTCTGATTGATCGGACTAAATGGTCGGATGCAAGTCGCCGTAGTTCAGGTCACTACGATGCCCAAGCAACAGAGTACGAAGGTATTCGTTGTCAGTGCAGGAAATGCACCCGCTCCTTTGTATTCTCGGCAGAGGAACAGAAGACTACGTACGAAGTCGAAAAACGGTTTGTTTGGTACCTTCCGAAATATTGCAAGGAATGCATTGATGGGGACTAACGTAATGCTGTGCCAACAGAGCATTCGAGCGGACTGGACGGAAATCGCAACTTCGAGTTTTAAGTCCCGGGCGCCAGCCGCTCACTTCCAAGTTGGGCCGCATGAAAATGGCAGTTGAAAGTGAATTCCCTGGGTGGTACAAATTCGAAGTGGTTGGATTCCTAAGACCGGGCTTCCTGAAGGTTATGTCGGTCGCCCCGCCTCCGCCAAAAGGCTTTATCGTGTTGTTTGATTTGCCAATTGACGAAGTTTCGCTTCACTCCGTGCCACCTTCGTTGCGGGTTCCGAATTCGGTGATTTGGTGTTTGGTCGAACCTGATTTTTCTATTTCACGGGTGGCTGCAGATGTAAGAAATGAGGATGCTAAGCGATATTTTCCGGGGTAGTGTTTGCCCAACCAAATAATCAACCGGACGGCTTGCGCGCGGCACGCTCCAGCCGCCGGTTATCGTTCACGTTGGCGGGTGAGCTAGTGCCGAGTGCGGGCGAACCCTTATCGATTTGCAGCCGGTGGCAAACAGGAATGGCAACTTCCTTGGTAGGATTATTACGTGCTTTAAGACTCTGATTGGCCAGACTTATTCTAGGAAATTTTGATGCTTAATAAGGATGAAGTTACGGTTGTTGCAGCGCGGGTCCTGCAGGACCTCGCTGCAGCCAGCGGCGTGCAATGGGAACATGCTTATTTCAGATTCCATTCGGAAAATGTTGGTCATCGTTCGTTTGAGTTCATGCATCGCGTTGGCAGGAACTTGCTGCCGTTAATGGATGACGAGCAGCATACCAACCTGCTCGATAAACTTATGATGCGGGTGTTTGAACTAGCGCAATCTGAGTCTGGCGAACGCCCTGTGGTCGCCGTATTGGCACTCGACAGCGGGCAGAACTACAATTTGAAGTTCGAATACAAGGATTCGCGAGCGCTAGAGATTGGCTACATGGCTCTCGGGACCACGAACTCGTATTTTAGGGTGGATGAAGTGGATATTCCTGAATACGTGAAGGAGTATCAAGCTGAGCTGGCGGAAAATGGCGTAGAGGAAATCCCTATACCCTTTGTGGACCGGTAGTTGCTCAGAGCTTGGCGCTGGGTATCTGTGAGCGTCCCAGCGCCAACCCGGCGCTGGTGCGGACTGGCCGGAAATCACACCTTCAAGTTTTAAGTTCCGGGCGGCCAGCCGCTCACCTTTCACTATAAGGGCTTCCCAATTTTTCAAGGCAAATGCGTTCCTCGATCAAGTCGATTAGCGTCTGGAGTTGGTCGGCCTGCGAAACTATAAACGGTCTTGTTGGGCAACTTTGTCATTTGCCCGGAC
>NZ_WKJJ01000002.1 GCF_009674485.1 Pseudoduganella rivuli
GGGGGACAGCTATCGGTTACGAAGGATGAAGAAAGCGGGATTCCTGGAGAAGCCCGCCAAGGTAGTGGCTCAGAATTCGGCCGCGTAAAGGCCCGCAAAGTGGCTCAGATTTACTCCGCGCTTGACACCAGGGGCAGAACGGCGAGCCAGGATTATGCATTGATGTGTCGTTTGATGCAGCGGACTATCTAACGAGCTGGAAAGAAATGCTGAAAGGACTTGCTCCTGTGGGTTCTGGTCCCGTCGATCTTGCCGCTGCAAGAGATGCCGCCGCCGCATACCGCAAGCTTGCACGAGAGAGGAACCTTAAGCCAACAAGCCGCATGTCTGTAGATCCTGAGGACAAAGTGGAGGACCCCAGCCTGAAATTAGGGCGATATCCCGCAGAGTTTACGAAAGAGGGTAAGTTCGTCGATTTCGATATGGCCCTGTTTGGTGGGCTTATCTGCGCAGGAGGCGAACGTCGTGGATGTGCACTTGTGCGTGCATCGCAGGACCTTTTTGGTCGCTTCTGGCGGTCACCTGATCGCGTAGGCCTGTCAGGACTAAGCGATGGGGCTCCATTCAGTGGTGATGCATTTCTTGGAGTGGCGGCATTCTTTGTTGCTCAATCTGAGCCTGAAAGATTTCGTAAGTATCTTCGAAATATTCGTGCCAACAAGGCCATCGTTTATGGACGTGAAGTCTATAAGTCATGTCAGGGTGATGATGCCTTTCAGTGCGTCTTGGCAGGGCCGGAGTGGCTTCTCCTGAACTTACTCGCGAGTCGATTTGGTCAGTCTGCAGCGGTGCCTCTAGCCATGCGTAATCCTCAGGCTACCTATGGATTCGAGGAGCACATGCTGGCGTGGCAGGCAATGCTCAACCCAGCGGGCTATAGACTACATTTGACTGCAGTACAGCTTTGGCTCATCCGTCAGTTGCGTGGGGATTCGGAAGAATTGAGGCTCGCGGCAGCCCTGCTGGCAGGACGCCAGCCCAATAATGCTTTTTTCCTATATTTACATCTTGGCCGTGATAAGACAGTACAAGATCTGCTCAACAAGACCTGCACGCCAACTCGCCCTCAAAATGAATACACAGAATGGATGTGGCAGGCAGCCATACCAGCTTTCGATATGTCATCCCCCCCGTGGGATCGGTCCATGCGATGGGATTGTCACTTCATGTACAACCTCTTGGCATACCCTTGAATACGCACGAACATCCATGTCCCTTAATACTTCTTCCTATCGTTGACACGCCTCTCACGACACATGATATCGACGCGGAATCCTCGCTTGTTACTTTTGGTGAGATTCCGCCACTCATCTTTAGTGGACAATTAGCAACAACATACTTACTCAATCATTCAAACAGTATAGGGAGAAAAAGAATGTCGGGATCCAATGGAGGTGGTGGCGGTGGCGGCGGTTTTGAAGACTATGTCGATTGCTCACGCCTGATGATCAGCACACAGTTAAGCTCTCCTAAACCTGACGTGGTTGCTAAGCTGAAGGCCAGCGACGAATTGCAAGTCGCTCTGGACAACCAACCAGGCATCAAGGTTGTCGTAGCACTTTTTAACGGGCAAATTGCCGGTGGCTTGGCATCGCCTGAAACCTCACGCTTGCGGTCCTGTATCGAACAGGGAACCAATTACAACGCAACGGTCCTGGATGTCACCGGGGGGCAAGTGCGCGTACGGGTTCATCCTGTCTAATGATGGACGCTTCTTATATACACGTCGTAGGTGGGTTGTACCGCGAACTGTGCATGCGCCCAGGGTGGAAAGAAATCTACGGTTCAGCTGGACGAGCCGCATCGGCTATTGCTGCTGCCGGCGGTAGTGTCTGTTTGCACGGATATGCCGATCCCATTGCCGACGACGCGCTTAAACAACGTGCTGTACTTGAACAATTTAAAGTCGACCTTACCAGCGTATCCGACGCGACTACGTTTCATTATGTTCACGGGCTCGCCATTCCCTCGATTACAGCACAGTCGCCACAGCAGACCAATATCGTCATAACGCAAGAACGCGTCGTGCGGTTCGGTATGCTGGAGGGAGACGCCATCATCCATGCGACCTGGGCTGTTTATGATCCACAGAACGTTTCGGCCCCAGTGCACTTTGCCCAAAACGGATCAACTGCTGAGCACTTGGCATTAATCTTGAACCGCTACGAAGCAAAGGTACTGTCTGGAGTAAACGGGGCGCCAGAGCAAATGGCGCAAGCATTGATAAAAGACTGCGGTGCCGAAGTTGTCATCATCAAACTCGGTCCACAAGGTGCCTTGGTCTACACCTCCAATGGCGCCGAATATATCCCAGCATACCGTACCGGAAAGGTTTGGAAAATCGGCTCTGGCGACACGTTTGTGGCTAATTTCGCTTATCAATGGATGTCAGGTAAAACGCCGATAGACGCTGCAAACCAGGCATCGAAAGCGACCGCATACTATTGTGAGCACAACGGCTTTGCCACTACGGAGCAACTTGATAATTACGCCCCCGTTCCAGTCACCTTGTCTGCACGCTGCCGACAAGGCTATCGCCCCAAAGTGTATCTGGCAGGACCATTTTTCACACTCGCTCAGCTTTGGCTAGTTGAACAGGCACGCGACCAACTCGGGGCCCTCGGTCTTGAAGTGTTCTCGCCATATCATGATGTTGGGCACGCTTCCGCAAACGACGTCGCCCAAAAAGACCTTGCTGCGATCGATAGCTGCGACATTCTGTTTGCGATCTCCGACGGCCTTGATTCGGGCACGATGTATGAGATCGGGCATGCCAGGGCAAAAGACAAAGCAGTAGTGATTTACTGTGAAAACGAACCTGGTAACGCCCTGAAAATGATGCTGGGTGCTGGATGCATCATCAGCGCAGACTACGTAAGTGCCGTCTACCAAACCCTGTGGAAAGCCATCGAATTATGAAAAGTGCACTGCTATTGTCCGGTGGCATGGACTCTCTAGCCTTGGCCTATTGGAAAAAACCCGATGTTGCTTTGACTGTTGACTACGGACAGCTTGCCGCAGAAGCAGAAATCGCAGCATCGACCCAAGTGTGCAAAGAACTGGGCATTGCGCATCACATCCTGCGCATCGACTGCCGCACTTTGGGGTCGGGCGACATGGCCGGCACCAAAGAAGACAACCTTGCCCCTGCGAGCGACTGGTGGCCATATCGTAACCAATTGCTACTCACGCTGGTTGCAATGAAGGCAGTAGCTTTAGGGGTAACGCAACTGTGGATAGGAACAGTGAAGTCCGATGGTGGCCATCGAGATGGCACACCCGAATTCGTTGAGCTGATTGACCGCCTGCTGGCATACCAAGAGGGAGGTCTGCGTATAAGTGCGCCTGCAATCGATCTTACTACCAGTGAGTTGATCAAGCTTGCAAACGTTCCTCCGTCGCTCTTAGCTTGGGCGCACAGCTGCCACAAGGCTAACGTGGCTTGCGGTCAATGCAGAGGTTGCAACAAGTATGTAGAGGTCTACCAGGAACTAAATAACGATGTGGCTGGACTACCCTGACCCGCATCCCAAAGATACGGTAACACCATACGAGCCTATCTGTTGGCCGACGGGCGCGGTAATGGACTTGGCGGAGCCCACGGACTTTGCTCAAGCATTTGGCGATGTCGTCGCGGCTCGCCGCTCCAATCGCACATTCGGCCCGCTGTCGCTTATGGACCTCTCGGCCTTGCTTTGGTATTCATGCCGCTCAGTTGCGCAACGGCCGTCTGGTTTAGGCTTCGATCTCAGCTTTCGGCCGGCTCCATCTGCTGGCGCCATTCATCCCATCCATGTGCTGGCATGCTCGCAAGAGCAGAATATCTGGCAGAGGTATAACCCTGTGCGTCATCAGCTAATCGAAGTTCCCGATAGGTTGCTGCCTCCGCAAAGCGCTATGACGGAGATTTCACCGGCTCTGCCAATACAAAAGGGAACCATATTGTGGCTAGCGGCAGAGGTTGGAAAAACTGCTTCGAAATATGAAAATATCGCGTCACTGATATGGCGGGATGCAGGTGCATTGCTTGCCCATCTAGGCTTGGCTGCATCCAGCTTAGGCCTGAATTTCTGCCCACTTGGCGCCACCGGGGCCAAGTGGGGGACAGCACTAGATGAGACGAAGCTGATCTGCGGCGTTGGAGTTGCGCTTGTTGGGACGCCGGCGATTGCTGACGTACCCGGGGACATCGTCAAGCTGTAAATCCTCAAAAATTTGACTAACGGATCCGGCCGACGACATCATCTCCCACCAGATGACGGCATCGAGTTCAGAAGCACGCACCCCCAAACCTTCGCTGAAAGTTAGAAACATCGATTCGAGCTGTAAGTAGTGGCGCTCAACACTAAGGTCGTGCGGGAAGAAGCCAGCTAAGAGGCCTGCGCGCAGAAGATGTATGTCCAAGATTGCGACATCGTCCGCATCGAGCCAATTGCGCGCCACCCATGAAGCAGTTTTAAATCCGATTCCCGAAATGCCAGTCAGCCAGTCACGCAGCTGACGTCCGCTTGCCAGCGGCGGCGTCTCATCATGCATCTTTTCCAAGGCCGCAGCGAGGTACTTTGCTTTCTGCCGTGCAAACCGATAGCGAATGGTGCGATCACCAACTGGCATCGGTTCACTGAGCCAATTGAACAGAGTTTCTTCGTCATACGCTGCGCCTGAAAAGGCGCCATGCTCTCGCATGATTTCAAACGCAGCCAGGCCAACACTGGCGGGAAGTCCATGGCCGCCAAGCAGACATGCGCCAACTTCTTCGCGCAATGTCCTACCCAATCTATAGTTTATGCGCGTCCCTTGCGCGCGTCGGGCGAGCACCTGATATGCCCAGTAAGCAGGAGTCGGAAACGCTTCAATCGCGCCCCACGCCACGCCTGGTATAACTTCTTGGTCTGGTGCAGGCAACTCGATCTGCACCGTTGCCGCCCCTAACATCACAGCGCCACACTGCATCATATAGCCCTCACTTCACCAAACTTCTCATTCATCCAAATCATCAGTTGATGACGCTCCGCGGGATCTAAATCTTCGATACGCTCGTAAAGTCGTTCTCGCCGGCGCTTGATCGTCTGACGTTCCCTAAAGTTTGCGCCGAGATGGTTTACGTCATGCAGAATGCTGGGCGGTTCGAAGTTAAACCATACCCATTCTTCACGTAACCCGACCTGCGACTGCGCCATGAACTTCACCTTATTCCAGCCGCTGAGGTAGTTGTCATACATGTCGCTGGCGTAGCCTGAGATCATTGCCATGCATGGCAATGCCTGAACTACTGTAAGCAGCTGTTCATGTTGCGCATCGCAGTAGTCGTAGCGATATATGCGACCTTTCCGCCGAGTAGACGGCACATACGGCGGATCGAAATACACAAGTTCTTGTCCCGTGAACTCAAACGCCTGCAAATACCCAACGGCATCCCCTTCAACCAATTCCACGCTGTCCGCCATACCTTGCCAAGCCATAATGACTGCTGGGTCGATATCGATTGCTATGGTTCGTTGAGCTGGCCTCTTATTCCGCAGGACTGCCCCGCCTCCCAAATACGCCTCGATGTAGGTCGTATGGGGTGGCATCAAGTTAATCAACTGATGAAAGCACTTTCCTTTTCCGCCGGGATATTTCATGTCGATATCATCGTCAATTTTGACGATGATTGCAAGCAAATTCGTACCTGATCAGCCACGGATTTGATGCTTTCTGGATAGTGCCTGTGATTTCAGAATACTTCTCTTTCTTGCGTGTGCAATGGTGCCTATACTGAATTACAGAGAGCGCACGCGGGGTGTTGCGAAATCACGGCTGTTACATTACGTGAGAATTGCCAAAACATCGGCTGCTATAATTCGCAGATTGCCCTAAACTTTCTTTCCGCCAACTCATCATGACGACAGTATGCTGACCTCTCACCGCAGCATCGATATCGGTCACGTCAAGGCATTATCTATACGTCGACTACGTCACGAGCCACCGACCCTGGTAGCGGCCGCACAAGCACTTACGGGCCTAGGACTAGCGGAAGATATCCACGCAGATCCGCTATCTCTACGTCAGCTTTTGGTGGCCGGAGAAGGCGCCTATCACGATCTGGAGCTCTCCCCCCTAGCATTGCGTGAAAATCTACTTCTAGATTGCGATACTTCGACCCTTCGCTCGGGGAGCGTTCTGCGTGTTGGCCAAGATGTACTCCTATGGTTGACGTTCCAGTGCGAGGCATGCGGGCACCTAAATTCACACCAGGATGGATTGTCCAAAGTCATTGGTATGCGTAGGGGTATGCTTGCTCGGGTCATCAATGGCGGCATGATTCATGTCGGCGATTCTGTTCGAAATCTAGGTCAACTTTTGCCTCAATGGTCAGATGACTGGAAGGAAAGAGTCCGCAGAGTACTGGATGCAGTCCCAACGGCCGAAGTGATCGAGTACAAGCAGCTTGCACGCTTAGCAGGCGTGCCATCGAGCTACTGTCGAGTTTTCCCGCGTGTAACCAGAGACTTTGGCAAAGCGTATGCCAGTAAGGCAGTGTCCGTTCAAAGCAAAATTTCTAAACCTCGTTGGCAAGGAACTGGCCTTTTTGAGCTGCCACGGTCAACGTACGAAAGCTTAGAAGGATCGCGTCAGCAGCATTCACGATTGACGCCAACCCTTCCTACAATTTGCGAAAAAAACATGAATAACGCCCCGCAAAACAACTTTAAAGAGCAAATTGTCAGCATGCTAAGCCAAGCAGACACGAAGCAAACCCAGGTTCTCCAACTTGCTGGCGCAACCGTGCTGTTTACGAAAGGCCGGACTCTCAAGGGCGATATGACACCGCCCTCGGAGCCGAAGCCATATCCTGCAGTTGCATGTGCATTACCTGATGACTACGATAGTTGGCTGAGCTAATTGAATAAACCAGAAAAACAGCTTCAGCGCGCCAAACGAGATGTTCACCGGCAGATTGGGGAGAACGACTCCCGTACCTTTCCATCGTTTGATAGCTTAGCCGCTTGGGCAGTGTCTCAGGGCTATGCTGAGAGCGTGGAGGCCATCAGGCAGAATCACAAGGAGCTTTGGCCAGATCTCCTCTACGAGTGGTATGCAACCAATCAAATTGCCTGCCTATTCGCAGTCCATTTAGCGCGCAAATGGGAAGAGGCAAAGTGGTACTCGGCAGTGCTTAGCGACGCATGGGACGCTGAAGTTATCACAGCGATCGTTGACGCCCATTTCGACATGGGTACAGAAGGGTTACAAATCATCGTACCTGGTGAAGGTACCGCCGAGGAAGCCGTCAGGCTAGTGACAATGCTTGCTAGTCATCCACGTTGGCGTTGTGAGGACACAGGCTGGCTCGAAGGCGAACAAGGGGATTCCATACACATTGGTCTGCGCTGGATATCGCCAGACAATTCGTTTGAATCCTGGGCAGTAGGTATAGCACCCTTCGAGCCTATGCCCTTCACCCGACAGTTCGTCAAGGCCCCATTTATCGCGTTGGTGATACGTCCATCTGCGCCGGCGGACAATCGCGCACCGACGCCTACCGGTTGCAGCGGCTTGCCAGCATCGCATCTGGCCCATATGGATGACGACTTGGGCGACAACGAGGCAAAGCGACAAAAATGGATCGCCCAAACTAAGCAAGGTAAGCGAGCGCTAATTCACCCTGAGCCTCTGTCACGTGCACGAGCAAAGGTGACGTTTAGTTTCTCAAAAAAACATCTTGATGAACTGAATGTTGCTTTGCGAGCAGAAAGTTAGTTTATTGCATTATGTATGTGAGCTAGCACAGTGAAATTAGCTTTAACTGTGCCGGCGAATTAGCAACATAGCAATCAAAAATTCCGAAATCTCCCAGCATTCAGTACAGCTTTAGTCCATGTGACCATTGATGGCCTGAACTGTCTTGCGCCATACTTGGGCTAGCAAAAGCAGTTCTGCTGCCGGTTTCAGTACTATGCAACCACTTCAACTGGCATGGAAAATGGGTTTCGCTGGCGGTAGCTGCCTACATCGGTTACCTGAGCTGGAAAGTAGCTGTAGCCGCTTATCGAACGTTATGCGCCGCAGGCAG
This sequence comes from Pseudoduganella rivuli, assembly GCF_009674485.1. GTDB lineage: Bacteria > Pseudomonadota > Gammaproteobacteria > Burkholderiales > Burkholderiaceae_D > Rugamonas > Rugamonas rivuli_B. The sequence goes on from NZ_WKJJ01000002.1 coordinate 8,057, forward strand.
GCAAATCCTGGCATCGTGGCGACGGATACGCCGACGCTGACGGCGGTTAGCTTGAGTGCCCCTGGATTATTCGAAGGACCGCTTCGCTTTGGTCTGGCCAATACCCGAAGCAGCTATCTGCCTGTAGGGCATTTTCCTTAGCTGATTTGGCTAGTTTATCTGTACAGCTAAATCAGCAAAATCACCTAAGCCAGACCGGCGGTCGGACGCATAACTTTGCCACTTCACGTTGGACGCATAACCTTGCCAAACGGCGAAGTTATGGTTCCAGTGACACATTCCAGAATGATGAGGGGAGAACTGGTGCGGCTGGCGGGGATCGAACCCACAACCCTTGGCTTCGGAGGCCAATACTCTATCCATTGAGCTACAGCCGCGCAGGAGGGAACTGAGAAACTCCCGAAGGATACCGGGTCTGGTGCCGTATGTCCACGAAAAGTGTCTCTTTTGCAGCTTTGCACGTCCATTACCAATTCTTTACGACTATAATCGCTCGTTTGGCGCCCTAGCTGTTCCTGCAATAACAAACACGCCGACGCAAGTTTCGAAACTGTTACCAAGGAAATTCATGAGCCACGATTCACCGATCCGCACGCCCAAGCAACTTGCAGCAGCCGTCATTGGCTTCTTCGCCGTCACCATCCTCGGCATCATCCTGCTGGTGCAATATGTCACCAACACCAAACTGACGGGCGCCGGCTCCGAAGGCCAGACTTCGCAAGCCGTTGAAGCGCGCTTGCGCCCGGTCGCCGACGCGGGCTATACGCTGAAAGACGCGAATGCACCGAAAGTGCTGCAATCCGGCGAAGCCATTTACACGTCGACTTGCCAGGCTTGCCACGGCACCGGCGCGGCCGGCGCTCCGAAAGTCGGCGACAGCGCCGCCTGGGGCGCGCGCCTGGCGCAGGGCGAAGCCACTGTCATCAAACACGCGCTGGAAGGCTTGAAAGCCATGCCGGCCAAGGGCGGCAATCCTGACCTGGACGACGTCGAAGTGGCGCGCGCCGTGGTCTACATGGCCAACAAATCGGGCGGCAAGCTGAAAGAGCCGGCAGCCCCGGCGCCAGCCGCAGCACCGGCAGCGGCCGAAGCGCCGAAGTCCTGAACTTCCCGCGCCGCACGCTGAACCGCCCTCCGGGGCTAATGCCGTTCAGTTAAGACTGAACGGCATTTTTGTTTCAGGGTTGTAAACGTTTCAATTCGCTGTTAACCTGCGTCGCAATGTTCGACGACGCCCTCCATTTCCTCGCTGATGGCCTAGAGTCGCCTGATTGGAGGCGGCTGGGGCAACATTTGCCTTATGACTGGATCGAGGAGGCGGTGGTCTGCACCCATGCTGTGAGCATTCGTCATCGCCGACTGCCTGCTGAGCAAGTGGTCTGGCTGGTGATCGCATTGGCGCTGTATCGGCATAAGTCGATAGGCGAAGTGCTTGATGACTTGGGTTTGGCGCTGCCGGATACGCAAACGCCTTTCGTGAGCAAGAGTGCGGCAGCACAGGCACGCCAGCGACTTGGCGCCGAACCGCTGCAATGGCTGTTCGAGCGATCGGCCTTGGCATGGTGCGAGCAAGATCAGCGTGCCTATACATTCAAAGGATTACAGTTGTTCGCCATGGACGGCACAACGCTGCGTACCCACGATACGTTAGATAACCGCGCTCATTTCGGTGCACAAAATTACGCCGGCGGCACTGTGGCGGGCTATCCCCAGGTTCGCGGTGTGACGCTCACCGCGCTGCCCACTCATTTGATCCGCAATGCCGTGTTTGGTCCTTACTCGACCAATGAAATGGTCTATGCCAAGCAATTGGTGGCCCATATTCCCGCCGATTCCCTCACCGTTTTTGACAAGGGTTTCCTATCGGCTGAAATCTTGTGTGCACTGACTGAAGGTGTGGACAATCGTCATTTTCTGATCCCTGCAAAGGCCAACACCAAATGGGAAGTGCTGGAAGGCGACGAACTCGACGCCATCGTGCGCATGCGAGTATCGCCGCAAGCGCGCGCCAAGTGCCCGGCGTTACCGGAATATTGGGAGGCACGCGCTATCACCGTGATCGACTCGCCGACCCGCAAAAGAGTGCTGCTCACGTCACTGCGCGACCGTCGGCGCTATCGTCCCGCTGACATGGCTGCTTGCTATGCGCGACGCTGGAGCATTGAAACGAGCTATCGAGAACTCAAGCAAGTCATGCTGGGCAACGCATTCACATTGCGCTCCAAGACGGTCGAAGGCGTGTATCAGGAAATATGGGGTACGCTGACCGCATACAACCTTATTCGGCTTGAGATCGCCAAGGCGGCCCTAGCCATCAAGTGCGAACCGTCTGAAGTGAGCTTCATCAGGGCGTTTCATTTGATTCAGTTCGAGCTGCACTGGGCCGCCGTCACTCGCTCCTATGGCAAGTTACCTGCATCCATGAAACATTTGCGGGAAAGGCTGGTTAGCCTTCTGAATGAAGAACGGCCCGGTCGTCAGTTCGACCGGGCCGTCAAAGGCAGACCTAAGAAATATGCCGCTCGGGTATTAAAGAAATGTCCTTAACTGAACGGCATTACCCTCCGGGGCGGTTTTTTTATGCCCGATTGTGGATAAGTCCCCCCTCTTTTTACCTCAAAGCAAAAAGGTGCCAGGGACTTTTTTGACGCATTGCAATCACCCATTGTTGCGGAGCGAGACTCCGCTTCGCGCCGTCTGTGGATAACCGCAGCACTTCCTTGCGGCGTAGAAAAAAAGTCCCTGGCACCTTTTTGGGGATGGGCAATAAAAAACCGCCCCGAAGGGCGGTTCGTGTGCTGCTCAGGCAGTCATTACCAGATGATCACGCGCTCTTTCGGCGGCAGGTACATCTTGTCGCCTTCCTTGACCTTGAACGCTTCATAGAAGCCCGGCTGGTTGCGCATGGTGCCGTTGGCGCGGAACTGGCCCGGCGAGTGCGGGTCGGTTTTCACGCGCTTGATCATTTCCGGATCGCGCATCTTGCTGCGCCATACCTGGGCAAAGCCCATGAAGAAGCGCTGGTCGCCCGTCAGGCCGTCGATCACCGGCGCCGGCTTGCCCTTCAGCGACAGCTTGTACGCCTTGTATGCGATGGCCACGCCGGAATTGTCGGCAATGTTTTCGCCCAGCGTCAGTTCGCCGTTGACGTTATAGCCAGGCAGCGGGCTGAACGCGTTGTATTGCGCCACCAGCGCCTTGGTTTTCTTCTCGAAGTTCTTGCCGTCCGATTCCGTCCACCAGTTGCGCAGGTTGCCGTCGCCGTCGTACTGCGAACCCTGGTCGTCGAAGCCATGGCTGATTTCGTGGCCGATCACGGCGCCGATACCGCCATAGTTGACCGCGTCATCGGCGTTGGCGTCGAAGAACGGCGGCTGCAGGATCGCGGCCGGGAACACGATTTCATTCATTTCCGGGTTGTAGTACGCATTGATCGTCTGCGGCGTCATGCCCCACTCGTCGCGGTCGATCGGCTTGCCCAGCTTGTTGATTTCCTTGTTGTAGTCGGCCAGGTTGGAGCGCTGCACGTTGCCCAGCAAGTCATCCTTGGACACCACCAGCGCCGAGTAATCGCGCCATTTGTTCGGGTAACCGATCTTCGTGGTGAACTTGGCCAGCTTGGCTTGCGCTTCCTTCTTCGTGGCCGGGCTCATCCAGTCCAGCTTGTCGATCGATTGCTTGTACGCGGCCATCAGGTTTTTCACCAGCGCTTCCATGCGCGCCTTGCGTTCGGCCGGGAAGTGCTGTTCCACGTACAGCTTGCCCAGGGATTCACCCAGCGCGCCTTCCACCGTCGCCACACCGCGCTTCCAGCGCGGACGCATTTCCTTGGCGCCCGACAAGGTGGCGCCATAGAACGCGAAGTTCTCGTCCACGAAAGCTTTCGACAGGTAAGGCGCGCTGGCGCGGATGGTTTGCCACGTGAAGTAGGCTTTCCACGCGTCCAGCGGGGTCGTGGCCAGCAGGTCGGATACGCCTTTCAGGTACGACGGCTGACTGACGATCACGTAATTGACCTTGCCCGTCACGTTCAGGCCCGCCAGGTAAGGCGTCCAGTCGAAGTTCGGGGTCAGTTCGTTCAGCTTGGCAATCTCGACCTTGTTGTACGCCTTGACCGGGTCGCGCAATTCGACCGGAGTCCACTGCACCTTGGCCAGTGCCGTTTCCAGCGCCACGATGGTTTGCGCCTTGGCGGCGGCGTCCTTGTCGCCCGCCAGGGTCAGCATGGCGGCCACGTGCTGCTGGTACTTGGCCAGGATCTCTGCCAGGCGCGGATCATCCTTGTTCAGGTAGTAATCGCGCTCAGGCAAGCCCAGGCCGCTCTGGTAAAAGTCCACCACGTATTTGGTGGAATCCTTGTTGTCCTGGTGGACCGCACCGGTGAACGGCGCAGGCGTGCCAACCTTGGTGAACTGCGCCATCAGGGCCGGGATTTCCTTCTTGTCCTGCAGTGCGGCGACCCGTGCCAGTTGCTGGTTCAGCGGCGTGATGCCCAGCTGTTCCAGCCGGGCTTCATCCATGAAGCTGGCGTAGAAATCGCCAATGCGCTGCGCATCCGCGCCGGCTTTCGGGTTGGCGGCGGCCTGCTCGATGATGGCGCGCAGTTGCGGCTGCGTGTCTTCGTGCAATTTGACGAACGAACCCCAGCTCGACTTGTCGGCCGGGATTTCCGTCGTGGCCAGCCATTTGCCGCTCAGGTAGGTAAAGAAATCGTCTTGCGCGCGCACGGCAGGATCGATGTATTCGACGGCAATGCCGGAAGTCGGCTTGGCCATGGATTTCGCGGCGGCGGCGCCGGCGGCGCTGGCCTGGCCGGTGGCGGTTGCCAGCAGGGCCAGGGTCAATGCACTGAGCAGATGTCGGTTCACAGGTGATGTCCTTCGAGTAGTAGTCGTACCGGCTTATGGCCGGGGGTAAAACTGTAGCACAGCGGAATGACACAAAGATAGCAAAAAGGCCACGTCCGTGGCCTCCTTGCTGCACATAAAACGCAATTTACCAGATGATGATGCGGTTTTCCGGCGCCACGTACATCTTGTCGCCGGCCTTTACGCCAAACGCGTCATAGAAGCCCGGCTGGTTCACCACCGTGCCGTTGGCGCGGAACTGGCCCGGCGAGTGCGGATCGGTTTTCACCTGCTTGATCTGCTGCGCTTCGCGCATCTTGCTGCGCCATACCTGGCCAAAGCCCATGTAGAAGCGCTGCTCGCCCGTCAAGCCATCGATCACCGGCGCCGGCTGGCCGTGCAGCGACAGCTTGTACGCCTTGTACGCAATGGCCAGGCCGGAGTTGTCCGCAATGTTTTCACCCAGCGTCAGCGCGCCGTTGACGTTATAGCCCGGCAGCGGGCTGTAGCTGTCGTACTGCCTGGTCAGCGCATCGGCCTTGGCCTTGAACTTGGCGCGGTCGTCCGCCGTCCACCAGTCGCGCAGGTTGCCGTCGCCGTCGGACTGGCTGCCCTTGTCGTCGAAACCGTGGCTGATTTCGTGGCCGATCACGGCGCCGATCGCGCCGTAGTTGACGGCATCGTCGGCCGCCGCGTTGAAGAACGGCGGCTGCAGGATCGCGGCCGGGAACACGATTTCGTTGGCGGTCGAACGGTAATACGCATTGACCGTTTGCGGCGTCATGCCCCACTCTTCGCGGTCGACCGGTGCGCCCAGCTTGGCGATGTTGCGCTTGTAGGAGAATTCCGCGGCGCGGCGCATGTTGCCCGCCAGGTCGCCGGCCACGATGGACAGCGCGCTGTAATCGCGCCACTTGTTCGGATAGCCGATCTTGGTGGTGAACTTGGCCAGCTTGGCTTGCGCTTCACGCTTGGTGTCCGGGCTCATCCAGTCCAGCTGGTCGATGCTGTCCTTGTAGGCGGCCAGCAGGTTTTTCACCAGCCCTTCCATGCGCACCTTGCGCTCGGCCGGGAAGTACGTGGTCACGTACAGCTGGCCCATGCCTTCGCCGATGGCGCCTTCCACCGTGGCCACGCCGCGTTTCCAGCGGGGCGGCTGCGCGGTCACGCCGCTGATCACGCCTTCATAAAACGCGAAGTCCGCGTCGGCAAACGCTTTCGACAGGTACGGCGACGCATCGCGCAGCAATTGCCATTCGAAGTACGATTTCAGCGTATCGAGCGGGGTGGCGTCGACCACCTTGGCAAAGCCCGCCAGGTAGCTTGGCTGGTTGACGATCACATAGTCGGTCTTGGTGGCCACGCCGGCCTTGCCCATCACATCCAGCCAGTCGTAACCGGGCGCCATATCACCCAGCTTGGCGATGTCGGTCTTGTTGTAGCGTTTGACGGGGTCGCGGTTGTCGACCTTGGTCCACTGCACTTCCGCCAGCGCGGTTTCGAATTCCATGATGGCTTGCGCCGCCGCTTCCGGCGTCTTGTGGCCTGCCAGCTTCAGGATATTGGCCACGTGCGCCACATACTTGGTACGGATGCCGGCCAGGCGCTCGTCATCTTTTTTCAGGTAGTAATCGCGGTCCGGCAACCCCAGGCCGCTTTGCGTTACGTATGCCGCGTTCTTCAGCGAATCGCGCGCATCGGTGCTCACATAAATCGCATACGGCGTCGGCACGCCGATGCGCGACAGGCGCGCGATCAGGCCCGGCAGCGCTTTCTTGTCCTTGATGCCACGGATCTGGCTCAGTTCACCCGACAGCGGCTTGATGCCCTGCTTTTCCAGCAGCGCTTCATTCATGTAGCTGGCATACAGGTCGGCGATTTTCTGCTCGTTGCTGCCCGCCTTGTTCTTCCGGGTTTGCAAATCTTCGATGATGGAACGCAGTTGCGGCAACGTGTCGTCGCGCAGCTTGGCGAACGAACCCCAGCTGGATTTGTCGTCCGGGATTTGCGTGGTCTTCAGCCATTCGCCGTTCAGGTGCTGGAAGAAATCATCCTGCGGACGCACCTTGGCGTCGATGTACTGCGTATCGATTCCCGAGGTTAGCGCGGCCGGAGCCGATTGATGTTCATGGCCTTCATGGGCAAAGGCGGGGCCATAGGCGGCGAGCAGGCTCAAGGCCAGGGTGCTCAGCAGGGTGCGTTTCACGTACTACTCTCCTTGGTCAGAATTTGGTCTCCAGCCGCGCGCTCCACACCGTGTAAGTGGGGTTGAGCGTACTGGAAAATTTGGCAACACCCCTCGCAGTAACAAGGTTGTCGCCGGTGGCGTCGTCGGCCAGAATATTACTCGCAGACAGGCGCAATTGGGTCAATGGCGTGGCTTTCCACAACACATACGCGTCCAGGACGCGCTTGCGGCTCACTTCCACCACTTGTTCCGTTGACGTTTGTACACGGATCGCCGGCGTCCAGTTAAAGCTGGTGCCCAACGTCAGCGGCAAGTCCTTCATCCGGTAATCGACACCCAGGTTGCCAGTCTGCCTGGCTTGCTGGTCCAGGCGGTTGTCCGGTCCGGGAATGCCATCGACTTTCGACCAGAAGCGGCTGTAATTGGTGCGGAAATCAATCGCCGGCGCATCGGGGAACCATTCCACCAACTGGAACTTCGCTTCCAGTTCGATGCCTTTGGTTTTCGCGTGGCCCACGTTCGATGGCGTCGAGACCCAGCGCACCGTGCCATCCGGCGCCGTATACGTGGTCAGGGTACGGCGGATCAAGTCATCGATGTCGCGCACGAATGCGCTGGCCGACAGGATGCCGGCGCGCCCCAGGTAATGCTCGTAGGCGAGGTCGATGCCGGTTGCCAGTTCCGGTTTCAAGTTCGGGTTGCCGGTGCGGTCGGGACGGGTCGCGTCATTGTTGCGCGACAGGGCAGGCAGTGCGATCAAATCCTGCACGTTGGGCGACTTGTAGCTTTTCGTCCAGCTCATGCGCACCTGGTCGCGCTCCTTGCCGGGAATGCGCCACACGCCGTGCAGCAACGGGGAAAACACGCTGCTGTTGTTGGTGATGGTGCCCGCGCTGCGGTCGGACGTGGTGCGGATGCCTTCCCAGCGCGCACCGAGATAGACGCCCCACTCCGGCGTGATATCCCATTCATCCTGCGCATACACGGCCACGCGGCGCGTATCGGCCGTCAGGTTGTCGCCGGAATCGGCGAATTGCGAGACGCCGTCCTTGTCCAGCGAGACACGGGTCTGTTCGCGGTGGCTGTTTTCCAGTTCCCAGCCGGCCGCCAGCAAGTGGCCCTGGCCCAGCGGCGACGTGTATTTGCCGCCCGTGTTCAAGCCGCGGTCGCGCGATTCATCGGTATCGGTAAAGCGGTCCAGCAAACCGCCGGCGGCGTTGTACTGGTAGCGCACGGAATCGCCGTCGCGCTTGCCCAGGCCAAAGCCGAATTTCACATCCAGTTTCGATGCGCCTTGCAGGCGGTGGATCCAGTTGCCGAAGCCGCGCATGAAGGTGGCGCTGGCATGCGCCTGCGAATTGGCGCTCGCGTATTCCTGCGGCGGCACGCCATCTGCCGCCAGCGGCTGGCGCAATGCGCTGGTGGCGCCCGTGTCGCTGCGCATCGCCATCACGAAGGTCTGGAAATTCAGCGTATCGCCGTTGTCGAACTTGTATGACACGCGCGGCGCCAGGTGCAAATTCTTCGTCGTGCCGCTGCTGTCGTCATCCTGCAGTTGCAGGCGTTCCACCGTGCCGTCCGCGCGCGTATCGGTGCTGACGGTATGGCCTTCGTTGTGCTGGCGGTTGACGCCCAAGGTGCCCGTCAGCGTGTAATTCAGCGCGCCTGCCTTGCCCGGCAAGGTCACGGACAGGTTCGGCGTATGCAAGCCCTGCTCCACCGAGTCGGCCAGTTTCACCTGGATGTCTTTTTGCTGGTAGCCGTCGCGCAGCACGATGTTGATGGTGCCGGCAATGGCGCGGGCACTGTGCTCGGCAACGGGGCCGCGCATGACTTCCACGCGCTCGACCTGGTCCGGCGACAGCGATTCCATTGAAAAGCCGGCCGGCGGACGTTCGCCATTGACCAGCACTTGCGTATAACCGTTACCCAGGCCCCGCATGCGCACGTCGCCGCCCCGGCCCGGACGGCCGCCGCCGATGGTCACGCCGGGCAAGCGTTTCAGCACGTCACCCAGGCTGGTGTCGCCGTTGCGGTCCAGTTCTTCGCGGCCATACACCTGCTTGCCCGCCGTGGAATTGCGGCGCTCGTCCATGTCGCTGGCGCGGCTGTTGGTGATGGTCACCTGCGGCACCGGTTGCACCGAGGCTTTGCCCTCATCTTTCTGCTGCTGGGCATAGGCGTGAAGGGGGGCGCCTATTAATGCCAGGCAGGCAATGGGGATCAGTTTGCTCATGGTGTTCGGGGAAGTGATTCCGTGCGGCGTGGCTGGCTGGAGCGTTCTGGCTGGCCCGGAGAGGTAGCCGCGCAGGCATTGTAATCGTGCGCGGCGGCAAGAAGTCCGTTTGTTAACGGGTTTTTACGTTTCGATACATGACGCTTTTATCAGCAACATTTAGCTGGGGAAAGCGCAGCAAGGCTGCTGCAAATGCAACAGCCTTGCTGCTAAGTCAGCCGCCGCGGCCCATGCCGCCCTGCCCGCCGGGACCACCCATGCCGCCTTTGCCACGACCTTTTCCTTCATGCCCTTCGTTACTGCCGCGCAGCGGACGTTCGCCTCCTTCGCGGCCCGGCATGCGCTGCAGTTGCTCGGCCAGGAACACCGCCACCTGGCGGCGCTGGGTTTCATTCAAGGCATCGTTGACCACCAGCCACCATTCGCGCAACTGTTTTTCTTCCGCGGCCGTGGCGGCGGTTTCCGCATCGAGCCCGCCCACCAGTTCGCGCAATTCCACCTCCTTGCCATCCAGCGCCGCGCGCGACGCCGCCTGCATTTTTTCACGCCGCGATTGCCGTTCGCGCAACAAGGTGCGGGTACGGCTTTCCGTCTGCTGCCACAGGGTTTGCTGGTTCGCGTTGAGGTTCAGTTCCTTGCGAAAGTCGGCCGCCATGACCAGCAAATCTTCCGCATGCATCTCCATCACGGGCGTGGCAAAAACTGCAGGGGAACCAGCCAGCATCAGGGCCAGTACGGCGGTGCGCAAATGTTTCATGGGATCTCCGGGCAAAAAAAAGCCAGCGCGGGCGCGCTGGCGGAAAACCACTACAGGGTAGAGAGAATTACAAGGCCAGTGTAGGCCGCGTCCGCTTCCCCTTCCCGTTTTCTTACAATTGCTTACCGACGTGAATAAACGATTTACACCAGCGAAACGGGACGAAAAATTAATGTTGAGAGGCTGTCAAACTTTCTCTTGTTGGTCCGACATTTGTGTGGCGCGGCGAGCTTAAAAGTGCCTGAAAAGCGAATGAAATTACGCGAAGGCTACTCAGGTTGCCGGGAATCAGGTTTATACTGAATTCACCGCGGCAACATATACCGCGAGTGCTTGACACAGGTGAAACATGGGCAAGAAACTCAAGAATACCGGGCTGGTCGGGCTCGGTGTAGTGGCCGGCATTGCCGTCTCGTTGCAATTTTCCGCGATGGCTCAACGGCCTGCCGATCCCGCCCTGCCGCTGGAAGAATTGCGGCAACTGGCTGACGTGTTTGGCCTGATCAAATCCGATTACGTGGAACCGGTCGAAGACAAGAAATTGCTGACCGAAGCCATCACCGGCATGGTCGCGTCGCTCGACCCCCATTCCGCTTACCTCGACAAGAAGGCGTACGCTGAATTGCGCGAAGGTTCGCAGGGCAAGTTCGTCGGCCTCGGCATTGAAATCGGCCAGAGCGAAGATGGCTACATCAAGATTGTCGCCCCGATCGAAGATTCGCCTGCGCACCGCGCCGGCATCAAGGCGGGCGACCTGATCACGCGCCTCGATTCCACGCCGGTCAAAGGGTTGAGCCTCGACGAATCCGTGAAAAAAATGCGCGGCGAGCCGCACAGCAAAGTGTCGCTGACCGTGCTGCGCAAGGATGAGCCGGAACTGCTGGTCTTCAATATCTCGCGCGAAGAAATCCACCAAAAGAGCGTCAAGGGCAAGATCGTCGAACCGGGTTACGCCTGGCTGCGCATCGCGCAATTCCAGGAACCAACCGTGGATGACCTGGCCGCCAAGATCGCCGACCTGTACAAACAAGACCCGCAACTGAAAGGCCTGGTGCTGGACTTGCGCAACGATCCGGGCGGCGTGCTGCAAGGCGCGATCGGCGTGGCGGCGGCATTCCTGCCGCGCGATTCGGCCATCGTGTCGACCAATGGCCAGTTGCCGGATTCGCGCCAGACGTTCTATGGCCGTCCCGAATACTACTTGCTGCGCAATGAAGGCGATATCCTCGCCAAGCTGCCGGCTGCCGTGAAGAATGTGCCGATGGCGGTGCTGGTCAATACCGGTTCCGCATCGGCCTCCGAAATCGTGGCCGGCGCGCTGCAGGATTACAAGCGCGCCACCATCATCGGCACGCAAACGTTCGGCAAGGGTTCGGTGCAAACCATCCGCCAGCTGACCGCCGACACGGCCGTCAAGCTCACCACGGCCCGCTACTACACGCCGAACGGCCGCTCGATCCAGGCCAAAGGCATCACGCCGGACTTGCAGGTGGAAGAAAATGCGGACGGCGACGGCTTGAACGCGCTGCGCCTGCGCGAAGCGGATTTGTCGAAGCACCTGTCGAATGACCGCGACCAGGAAGCCGCCAAGACCAAGCGCGACGAAGCGGAAGAACAGTTGCGCGTGCTGATGGCGGAACGCAAGCGCAAGCCGCTGGATTTCGGCAGCACCGACGACTTCCAGCTGCAACAGGCGTTGAATCACCTGAAGGGCTTGCCGGTGCAAACCGCCAAGCAGGAATCGAAGCTGGTGCAGGCCGATCCCGTGCCGGCAAAGAGTCCCATCAAGAAATAATCAAGCAGATGTTCTGAAAATACACATCCAGTACAGAAACGGCGTCCCAGCGGGCGCCGTTTTATCATTCCGGCACAGCGCATCGTGTAAAATTTCTCGGTCAGGCGACCGCCTTTTGGAGAAAGATTAAATAATATGAAACAAGTCGTCATCAGCGGCACCGGGCTGTTTACCCCGCCGAATTCCATTTCCAATGAAGAACTGGTGGTGTGCTTCAACGCCTACGCCGAACAATTCAATGCCGACAACGCGGACGCCATCGCGGCCGGCACCGTCACCGCGCTGGAGCCGTCCAGCGCCGCCTTCATTGAAAAAGCGTCCGGCATCAAGGCCCGCTATGTGATGGAAAAGGAAGGGATCCTCGATCCGAAGCGCATGGTGCCCCGCATCGCCGAACGCGGCAACGATGAATTGTCGCTGCAGGCGGAAATCTGCGTGAAGGCCGCGCAACAGGCGCTGGACCGCGCCGGCCGCACGGCGGCCGACATCGACATGGTGCTGGTGGCTTGCTCGAACATGCAGCGCGCCTATCCCGCCATGGCGGTCGAAGTGCAGCAGGCGCTGGGCATCGATGGCTATGGCTTCGACATGAACGTGGCCTGCTCGTCGGCCACGTTCGGCATCCAGACCGCCGTCGCCGCCGTGCAAAGCGGCCAGGCCCGCGCCGTGCTGGTGCTGAACCCGGAAATCACCAGCGGCCACCTGGACTGGCGCGACCGCGACAGCCACTTCATCTTTGGCGATGCGTGCACCGCCATCGTGGTGGAAGCCAAGGATGCCGCCGTATCGCGGCATCAGTGGGAAATCCTCGACACCAAGCTGAAGACCAACTTCTCCAACAATATCCGCAACAACTTCGGCTTCATGAACCGCTTCGATGAAAGCGGCATCGGCAAGCCGGACAAACTGTTCAAGCAACAGGGCCGCAAAGTATTCAAGGAAGTGTGCCCGATGGCCGCCGCCATGATCAAGGAAAGCATCGCGCGCGCCGGGCTGCAAGTGGAACAATTCAGCCGCTTCTGGCTGCACCAGGCCAACCTCAGCATGAACCAGCTGATTTCCCGCACCATCCTGGGCCGCGACGCGGAACCGCATGAAGCGCCGGTGATCCTCGATACCTACGCCAACACGTCGTCGGCGGGGTCCATCATTGCGTTCCACAAGCACCAGGACGATTTGCAGGCGGGTGCCCTTGGCGTGATCTGTTCTTTCGGCGCCGGCTATTCGATTGGCGCCGTGGTTGTCCGCAAGCTGTAAAAAACCGCCATCGCATGCCTGTGCTACCCTTGAACGGTTGACCACCGTTTAAGGGTTTTACTTACGCATGCACCATGACCTTCCCCTGATCACCACCATTGCCGCCGCGCTCGGTTTCGGGCTGGTATTCGGCTTCATCGCCACCAAACTCAAATTGCCCGCACTGGTCGGCTACCTGGCTGCCGGTATCCTGATCGGTCCCGCCACGCCGGGCTTCGTTGCGGATACCGCGCTGGCCGGGCAGCTGGCGGAAATCGGCGTGATGCTGATGATGTTTGGCGTCGGCCTGCATTTTTCGCTGGATGATTTATGGGAAGTGCGCAAGGTGGCGTTGCCGGGCGCCGTGCTGCAAATCGGCGCCGCCACGGCCATGGGCATGGGGCTGGCGCACTGGTGGGGCTGGAGCCTGGGCGGCGGGCTGGTGTTCGGCCTCGCGCTGTCCGTGGCCAGCACCGTGGTGCTGCTGCGGGCGCTGGAAGAACGGGGCATCCTGGATTCCTTCAATGGCCGCATCGCGGTCGGCTGGCTGGTGGTGGAAGACCTCGTCACCGTCATCGTGCTGGTGCTGTTGCCGCCGCTGGCCGGCGCGCTGGGCGGCGCCGCGCCAGCCGATGCCCATATCGATCCCGCTGCGCCGCTGTGGCAGACCGTGGCCTTTACCGTCGGCCAGGCGGCCGCCTTCATTGCCTTCATGATGCTGGTGGGCCGCAAGCTGTTCCCGTGGCTGCTGTGGCAAGTGGCGCGCACAGGGTCACGCGAATTGTTCACCTTGTGCGTGGTTGCCGCCGCCGTCGGCATTGCCTTTGCCGCCACCAAGCTGTTCGGCATTTCCTTTGCGCTGGGCGCCTTCTTTGCCGGCATGGTGCTGCGCGAATCGGAACTGAGCCACCGCGCCGCCGAAGAATCGCTGCCGCTGCGCGACGCCTTCGCCGTGCTGTTCTTTGTCTCGGTCGGCATGCTGTTCGAACCCGCGATCCTGGTGGAACAGCCGCTGCGCGTGCTGGCAGTGCTGGGCATTATCGTGTTCGGCAAGTCGCTGGCGGCGTTCGTGCTGGTGGTGCTGTTGCGCTATCCGGCCAAAACCGCGCTGATGGTGTCGGCCAGCCTGGCGCAGATCGGCGAATTTTCCTTCATCCTGGCGGCGCTGGGCATTGCCCTGCAATTGATGCCGCATGAGGGACAAAGCCTGATCCTGGCGGGCGCCATCCTGTCGATCGCCATCAATCCGCTGATCTTTGCCGCGACCGGACCGCTGGAGCGCCGCCTCGGCAAAAACCAGTTGCTGGCCGCCCGCTTCGACCGCAGCGCCGACCCGCTGGCGGAATTGCCGATGTCGGTGCCGCAGGAAAAATTGAGCGGCCAGGTGGTGCTGGTCGGCTATGGCCGCGTGGGGCGCCGCATCGCCGCGCAACTGGCAGCGTGCGGTATTCCCTACGTGGTGGCGGAGCAAAACCGCGAACTGGTGGACCAGTTGCGCCAGCAAGGCGTCCCTGCCGTGGCGGGCAACGCCGGCGAACCGGCGGTGCTGATCCAGGCCCACATTGCCCGCGCCGCCATGCTGGTGATCGCCACGCCGGACACCTTCCACGTGCGCGCCATGCTGGAAACAGCGCGGGCGTTAAACCCGGACATCCGCACCGTCGTGCGCACGCACAACGATGAGGAAGCGGCATTGCTGCGCAAGGAACGGGCCGGTGAAATCTTTATCGGCGAAGATGAACTGGCGCGGGGCATGACCGCGTATGTCGTGCAGACGTACGGCGAGCACCGCACCCGTGCGGGACACTGATTCAAGACAGCGTCAAGCCGCTGTGGCCACCATCGACGGGCGTTGGCAGACGCGCTCCACCAGCGCCGCCAGGCGCGGCGCGTCCGCGCGCCATGCCAGTTGCGGCTGGCGTAAATCGCAATAGGCAAACGCGACGCCCAGCGCCAGGTCGCCCAGGTCGACCGGGCGATCCGGCGCGGCCTGGCGCGCCAGGTCGCGTTCAATCGCCGCCACGGCGCGCGGCAACGCGGCCAGCCAGCGCCGGGTCAGGATGCTGTCCGGCGCATCGCCGAAACGGGTACGGATCACGGCGCCAAACGCGCAATCGATCACGGCGCGCGCCAGGCCCAGGCGGCCCAGCGTGGCAAGCCGCTGCGCCGGCGCCGCCGGCAGCAATTGCACGTCGCCGCTCAGGGCCAGCAGGTATTGGACGATGGCATCGCTCTCGATCAGGCAAGCGCCATCATCGGTCGCCAGCGCCGGCACTTTGCCCAGCGGGTTGACCGCCAGCAGTTCCGGCGCGTCGGTCCACGGATCGGTCCACACCAGCTGCAGTGCACCGGCCAGGCCGGTTTCATGGGCCGCCACCAGCGCCAGCCGGGCATAAGGAGAAGTCTTGTTCAGGTAAAGGTGCATGTCGGGTTTCTCCGTTTATTTTTTCGTCAAGGGTCATGGTAGGGGAACGATGACAAAAAAGATAACGACTAATACTGATGGGTCCGTTCACTCCGGGAGAATATACGCAGCGTCCCGCGCCACAGCCGACTTTATAAAAAAATAATTAGTTATCAAAATAGAATTAATCGCGTACCATGGCGCTTCCCGCGCCGCGGCGCCGCGTTTTGCTGCCGCCATCTGATTCCGGAGTACCGATTTACATGAGCAAGCAGCTGGGCCCCATCCTGAAATTCCTCGGCGCCGACGACGATGGCTGGCACGTCAGCGTCTTGCTGGCGGCGCCGGCGGCGGCCATGCCGCATGTCGCATGCCCCGCATCGGAATCGATCCATTCCACCTTGCTGGCGCGCCATGGCGCCGGCGTGGACGCGATGGAAGTGCGCTGCTTCCGCCTGGCGATCCCGCAAACATCGCATGAGCAGCGCGTGCGCTACGACATCGACGGCGCCGTGCACAGTTTCGTCGTGCCGGCCCGCGGCGCCGCCCCTACTTGCGCCTACACGTCGTGCAACGGCTTTTCCGATCCCAAGGTGATCAAGAAAGTGCGCGAACCGAACGCCATGTGGCGCCGCATGGCGGAGCGCCATGGCGCCCGCGCGCACCACTTGCTGCTGATGGGCGGCGACCAGGTGTACAGCGACAGCATGTGGGACGAAGTGGACGCGCTGCGCGCCTGGCGCGCACTGCCGGCCGAGGCGCGCGACAGCGCCCCCTTCACGGAAACCATGCGCGCCCAGGTCGATGCGTTTTATTTCAAGCTGTACGTGGAGCGGTGGAACCAGCCCGCCGTGGCGGCCATGCTGGCGCAGGCGCCCACCGTCATGATGTGGGATGACCACGATATCTTCGATGGCTGGGGTTCGTATCCGGATGCGCAGCAGCACAGCCCCGTCTACCAGGGCATCTATGGCGTGGCGCGCCATTACTTCCGCCTGTTCCAGCTGCATGCGGCGGACGACGCGTCCGTCGCGCTGCGCCTGCCCGGACAGCCCGGCTACAGCCACGGCATCCGCGTCGGCGATTGCGCCATCCTGGCGCTGGATTTGCGCAGCGAACGCACCCGCACGCGCGTCATGAGCGACGAGGCATGGCAAGCCGTCTACACGTGGCTGAATGAACAGCATGGCTGCCGCCATTTGTTCTTGATGTCCAGCATCCCCGTGGTACATCCGGATTTCTCCACGCTGGAAACGCTGCTGTGCGCCCTGCCCGGCCAACATGAATTGCAGGACGATTTACAGGACCACTGGCTGAGCCGCACGCACCGCCAGGAGCGCTTGCGCCTGATCCACCGCCTGCTCGATTGGGCGGCGGCGCGGCATACGCGGGTCACCGTGCTGTCGGGCGACGTGCACGTGGGCGCGCTGGGCGTGATTGAATCGGCGCGGCGCGATGCGCCGCCGAACGCCGCCGTCATCAACCAGCTGACGTCGTCCGGCATCGTGCACCCGGCGCCGCCGGCGATGGCGCTGTTTTACCTGGAACACGTGGGCAACCGCGTGGAAACCGTGGACCGCGGCATCACGGCGTCCATGTACCCGTTCCCCGGCACGTCGCACCGCTACATCGGTGCGCGCAATTACCTGAGCCTGGAGCCGGACACGGGCCCCGACACGGCGAACCGGGTCTGGGTCAACTGGTGGGTGGAAGGCGAAGAACAGCCGTACACGAAAGCCATCCACCCCGTCGGCTCGTTGTAATCAAGCCGCGAGCAATCCCAACTCCATCGCCCGGCTCACCGCATGCCGCGTGCTGTACACCTGCAGCTTGGCCGCCGCGTTTTGCAGATGGAAATACACGGCGCGCTGTGAAATCCCCATCATCTCGCTCACTTCGCGGATCGACTTGCCCTGCGCGCTCCACGCCAGTGATTCACGCTCGCGGTCGGTCAGCACACTGGCGCCGCGCTGCACGAACGCCGCGCCTTCATGCAGGTGCAGCGCCAGCAATTGCAAGGTGCCCTGCTGCGCGCAGCCGGTAAAACTGTCGCCATCCCGGCCCCGGTAAAAGTCCACCCGGCTCATGCCGGAACCGCTACGGCAAGCGACGCTCAAGCCATAGACCACGCCCGCCTCGCCCAGTTGCCCATACAGCGCATGCGGATACGCGTCGTGCAGCATGTCGGCCCGCCATGATTGCGGCAACGGCGAACGCGCCAGCCCGACATCGACCGGGTCGCCGGTCTGGCGGCAAAAAGCGCGCAGCAGCGCATCGGGCAGGCTGCCGGCGGCGTGCCCGATGCCGCCTTCGATCGCCTGGTGGCGCACCATGAAACCGGATACGCCCAGGTGCACGTAGGCGCGCTGCGCTCCCAGCCGCAACGCTTCCCAGCTGGCGGGCTGCAGCAACGGCGTGAAGTACCTGGCCAGTGACTGCTGGCCCAGCATGTCGGACGCGGCGATCAGCATACGGCCTCCTGGTCACGCAGGAAATCCGCGTACGAATAAACAGGCCCCGGCAACAAATGCGCCGGCAGGTCGAACAGGGCCCAGTAATAATCCTGCTTGCCCGCGCAGTGCTGGGCCGGCAGGCAATACGACAGCCAGTCTTGTTCGATGGCGTCCGTATACATGCCGGTGTCGGCAAAGAACGGCAGCAGGCGCATGTCGCGCAAGCCCGCCACCAGCTCTTCCGGCGCGCCATTGTCCTCTGCCACTTCCATCTGCGACAGCAGGCCCGCTTCCGTTTCCACCACCATCAGCGTGGGTTTGCCATCGATGTCGAAGAACAGGATGCCGGACGGATTCGGGAACAGGTAATACTCGACAAAACCATACTGGCGCCGCAATTGTTCCACCAGCGCCGCCATGGCGGGGTCCGACAGGAAGGTGAACGAATGACGGGACAACAAGTCCTGCATGGTGCGCGATTGCGCGCTGAAATACGCTTTTTCCAGCGTGCGCACTTCGGTTTCCAGCCGGTCCAGCGCGGCATGGTCGCTCTTCTTGATAAAGCGGTCGATCAGGCCGTGGTTGAAGGCGTCGATGGCTACCCGTTCATCGGCTTCGCCGGTAAACAGGATTTTCTTGCACGGCAAGGCGCTGACCGATTCGCAGAACGCCACGCCATTCATTTGCGGCATCGCGTAATCGATCACCAGCACGGCCGGCAACAGGAAGCGGTGGCGGTTCATCACCTGGCGGTAAATCTGGTCGACGTCGAACGCCACCACGCGCCGCTCGAACGACAGCACTTGTTCATCGTAGCCGACCGTGATGCTGAACTGGGTGCTGGTGCGGTGCGCTTCGCGCACCGACGCCAGCGCCGCTTCCACGTCATGGAAAGCGCGCCGCGCCAGCTGGTGTGGCAACTGGAACGACAGGCTTTCCAGGAAAGTCTGGCTGTCGTCGATCAGTGTCACCAATGTCGGATGTTGGTAAATCGGGAGGGTAAGGTCCATCGGTCAGGCTAGTGAAACAATTTCAGGTTCAGGGTCGGAATCCGGGTCAACGGCAGCGCGCGGAAATTCCAGGGCGAAGATGGTATACCGCTGCGCCCGCGAAATGCAACGGATCGTCACGTTCCACGCATCGAGCACTTCCTTGCAAAAACTCAGGCCGATACCGGAGCCGCTATTGTGCGGATACGAATAAAAGCGCCGGAAAATGTGCGGCATGCTGGCCTCTTCGATGCCGCTGCCGGTATCGATGAACAGCAGCCGGGGCCGGGCGCGCGCGCCATCGATAATGATGCGGATGCGGCCCTTGCCGGCCCGCTGCAACGCCGACAACGCATTACGCAGCAAGTTAAGCAAGATCATCGAACACAAATCAGTCTGCCCCAGGAATTGAAAATCGGCGCGCACGGTGACGGCAACCAGGTCCGCCTGCCCCTGGTTGGCAAAGGGGTAGCGATCAAGCATGGACTTTACCATTGTTTCCATCGACAGCGCCTGGCGCTCCTGCGAGGTGCGCTGGCCAGCCGTTGAACTGAGCAGCAACAGGTCGATCGCATTGTTCATGTGCCGCACTTCGATTTCCACCCGCGCCAGCGCTTTTTCCATCGCCACCCGGTCCTGTTCCCGCATTCCGGACGCCTGCATCAGCAAGCGCTTCATGCCGCGCGAATTGGCGCCGATCGACAGCAGCGGCGTGCGCAATTCGTGCGACACCGTGCCCATGGCGGCAGCCATGCCGGCCAGCCGCTCCGATTCCAGCATGCCCCGCCCCACCTTGGCCAGCGACACGGCAACGATGGCGAACAAATAAATCGGCCACTGGCCCTGCATCAGCAACTGCACCAGGGTGCCGTCCGGGTGGTGCACATAATGCAGGCAGTAATACAGCAAGTAGGCCAGCACCGTGCCGGCCACATACGACAGCAGCGCCAGCGCGAAATCGAAATGGAACAGCAGGATCACGGCGATCAGCAGCGATTCGCTCCATACGGTATTGGCGCCGTTCATCAGGTACATGTACGTGAAGAAAAATGGCAGGATGTACGTCAGCGCGGCGACCTGGTAGGCGGGGAACCAGCGCTGGCGGGCAAAGCGCGCGGCGCAGATCCCGGGCAGGCAGGCTGCCATGCCGCCCAGGCGCAGCCACAGGTTTTCATACGGTTGCGGGAACCAGACATGCCACACCACGTAATACAACGGCATCCCCACCAGCGCGATCCACGACAGCTGGGCGATGCGTTTGACGACGGCGTCATGCGGCTGCGCCTGCTCCCGGCGCCAGCCGGCGGCGGCATCGGCGAAGCCCCGTCGTAGTGCTGAAAAATATTTTGTTATGGACACAATCATTGCCTGTTTGACATTGCGCTACGCACGCGTACGATGGATACGAGCGCGGCACGGAGGATACCACCGACTGCCGCATCTTCCCGTTTTCAGCCCCTTCGAGCTACTGGAGCCTCCATGATAGAAACTTCCCTGCAAGCCCCAACCGTACTGTCCGCCGAACACCGCCTGCCTGCCTTCGTCAATGCCCGCATGGACGAGCATTACGTCGAACGGGTCGGCAAACTGCTGGGCGGCGAGCACATGCACACCTGGCTGCCGCCCGGCCCGGACGCGATCTACGTGGCCAGCAACGATTACCTGTGCATCGCCGGCGAACACGCGCTGTTGCAGGCGCAGGCCGATTGCCTGCGCCTGGGCGGCGCGGATTTGCTGATGTCGTCCGTGTTCCTGCAGGAAGGCAGCCGCCAGCACCGGCTGGAACAGCAATTTGCCCGCTTCATGGGGTCGCAGGATGCGTTGCTGGCGCAGTCGGGCTGGGCCGCTAACGTCGGCCTGTTGCAAAGCATTGCCGGGCCCGGCGTCCCGGTGTATCTCGACATGATGGCGCACGCATCGCTGTGGGAAGGCGTCACGTCCGGCCAGGCCAAGGCCGTCCCCTTCCTGCACAACGATGTCGGCCACTTGCAGCGCCAGCTGGAAAAGCATGGTCCCGGCGTGATCGTGGTGGACACGGTGTACAGCACCAACGGCAGCCTGTGTCCGCTGGACGACGTGGTGGCGCTGGCCGAGCGCAGCGGCAGCATCGTGGTGGCCGATGAATCGCATTCGCTGGGCACGCACGGGCCGCAGGGCGCGGGGCTGGTGGCGCAACTGGGCTTGTCGGAACGCGTGCACTTCCGCACCGCGTCGCTGGCCAAGGCATTTGCCGGGCGCGCCGGCATCATTACCTGTTCGACCAAATTCAAGGGTTATTTCCTGTCCGCGTCGCGCCCCGCGATTTTCAGCTCATGCCTGCTGAGCCATGAACTGGCGTGGTTCGAGGCGGCGCTGGCGTTTATCCGCAATGCGGACGACCGGCGCCAGGCGCTGCGCGCCAATGCACGGCAAATCCGCGAAGGCCTGGCGGCGATCGGCTATAACGTCAGCGACGGCAGCGAGCAAATCATTGCGCTGGAACCGGGCCCGGAACCCCGCACGCTGGCGCTGCGCAAGGCGCTGGAGGCGCGCGGCGTGTTCGGCGCCGTGTTCTGCGCCCCGGCCACGGCGCGCAACCGCTCACTGGTGCGGCTGACGCTCAATTCCGGACTGACGCAGGTGGAAATCGACAAGATCCTGTCGGTGTGCGCGGCGATTTACGATGAGCTGGATGTCCCGACGTGGTCGTCGAGCCGGCGCATGGGACGCAGCCTGCCCGCGGCTGTTTGATCCCTGCCGCGGCTCAAAATGCGTAGGGCGGTTCGCTTGCGAGCCGCCATGCCGGCGTACCGGTGTTGCATGTGCTGGTGGCGACGCACGCATGGCGGCTTCCGCTGCGGGCTCGGCGCCCCCCGGCAAACCGCCCTACGGAGTACGCGTAACACCATGTTAGGCAGCACGGCCCGTCACAAACTGGCCGCCAGCTCCGCCCCTTCCTTGATGGCCCGCTTGGCATCGAGCTCCGCCGCCAGCGCAGCGCCGCCGATCTTGTAAAAGGCCGGCCCGCCCTGCTGCGCCTTGCCTTCCGGCGGCATCAAATCCGCCAGGCTGTCCTGCCCCGCGCAAATGACGACGTTATCCACCGCCAGCAAGCGCTGTTCGCCGTCGACCGTGATGTGCAAGCCCTGGTCGTCGATTTTGTCGTACTGCACGCCGCCCAGCATGACGACGCCGTTGCGGGCCAGCACCGCGCGGTGCACCCAGCCGGACGTCTTGCCCAGTCCCGCGCCCAGCTTGGTGGTCTTGCGCTGCAACAGGTACAGCTGGCGCACGGCTTCGCCCGCTTGCGCGCCGACCAGCCCGCCGCCCGTGGTGGCCTTCAAATCCACGCCCCATTCGCGCGTCCAGTGTTCGACCGCCAGCGGCAACGGATGGCGCGGGTCGTGCAGCAGGTATTCGCCCACGTCGAAGCCGATGCCGCCCGCGCCGATAATGGCGACGCGCTTGCCCACCGGTTTTTTGTGCAGCAGCACGTCCAGGTACGACAGCACCTTGGCGTGTTCGATGCCGGGAATCGGCGGCATGCGCACCTTGATGCCGGTGGCCACGATGACATCGTCATAACCGCCGGCCAGCAATTCTTCGCGCGTCACGCGCGTGTTCAGCCGCACGTCGACGCCGGTCAACTCCAGCTTGCGGGTAAAGTAGCGCAGGGTTTCCGCGAATTCTTCCTTGCCGGGAATTTGCATGGCGATCTTGAACTGGCCGCCCACCTTGTCGCTGGCGTCGAACAGCGTGACCTGGTGGCCGCATTCGGCCGCCACCGTGGCGGCCGACAGGCCCGCCGGCCCCGCCCCGACCACCGCCACCTTGCGCGCTTTTGCCTTGCGCACGTATTGCAGCTCGGTTTCATGGCAAGCGCGGGGATTGACCAGGCAACTGGCGCGCTTGTTCTGGAACGTGTGGTCGAGGCAAGCCTGGTTGCAGCCGATACAGGTATTGATTTCATCGGTGCGGCCGGAAGCCGCTTTCGCCACGAAATCCGGATCGGCCAGGAATGGCCGGGCCATCGACACCATGTCGGCATCGCCGCGCGCAATGATGGCTTCCGCTTCATCCGGCATGTTGATGCGGTTCGACGCCACCACGGGAATCGACACTTCCTTGCGCAGGCGGCCCGCCACGGTGGCAAACGCGGCGCGCGGCACGGACGTGACGATGGTCGGCACGCGCGCTTCGTGCCAGCCGATCCCCGTGTTCAGGATCGTGGCGCCGGCCTGCTGCAAGGCTTTCGCCACCGTGACGACGTCATCCCACGTATTGCCCCCTTCCACCAGGTCCAACAGCGAATGGCGGTACATGATGATGAATTCGCGTCCCACGGCGGCGCGGATGCGGCGCACGATGTCCACCGGCAGCCGCATGCGGTTTTCAATCGCACCGCCCCAGCGGTCCGTGCGCGTATTGGTGCGGGCGCACAGGAACTGGTTCAGCAGGTAGCCTTCGCTGCCCATGACTTCGATCCCGTCATATCCCGCCTTTTGCGCCAGTTGCGCGCAGCGCACGTAGTCGCGGATCGTCGATTCGATGCCGCCCTCGGTCAGCGGCCCGGGTTTGAACGGCGAAATCGGCGACTGGTGGCCGGACGCCGACACCACGAACGGATGGTAGCCATAGCGGCCCGCATGCAGGATTTGCATCAGGATCTTGCCGCCCTCTTCATGCACGGCGCGCGTGAGCTTGCGGTGGTTGGGCACGTCGCCGGCAAAATTGAGCGTACCGCCGAACGGCAGCAGCCAGCCCTGGCGGTTGGGCGAGATACCACCCGTCACAATCAACCCGACGCCGCCCCGCGCCCGTTCGCGGTAAAACGCCGCCAGCTTGCCATAATTGAAAAAGCGGTCTTCCAGCCCCGTGTGCATCGACCCCATGATGACGCGGTTGCGCAGCGTGGTGAAGCCAAGGTCGAGGGGAGCCAGCAAATGGGAGTAGCGTGCGGTCGTCATATTGAATTCTTAGAATGGAGACGGAGTTTCTATTGAGGCCCGAAATGTAAGCGGAAATCCCTAGACCCGTGTTTCTAAAATTCTTGCCATCGCTGCGTAACACTTCCGTGCCACGCTTGTATTCTGCCACTCTTTACCGTACGCTGGACAAATGAAGCGATTGCTAGTGATGTTGCTGTTCGGCCTGTGCGCGCACGCGCTGGGCCAGCCTGCAAAAAACGACCCACCAAAACTGGAAGTAGCGGTCAACCGCATCCATCAGGACAATCTGCAACTGTATGAAGTGGACGCCAACGGCACCGTGCAGGCGCCACTGGCCACGGTCTGGAAGACCCTCACCACTTACGAAAAAATGAATGAATTCGTGCCCGACATGCAGTCATGCCGGGTGCTGTCGCGCAATGGCAATGAAGTCATCATCGAACAGTTCGGCACGGCGCGCTTCCTGTTCATGTCGAAGTCCATCCACCTGATCGTGCGCGCCATCGAGCAGCCGATGGCGTCGATCGAGATCGCGCTGATCTCGGGCGACATGAAGCACTATGAATCGCGCTGGGAATTGTTCCCGCTGGCCGAAGGCGGCACGCGCGTCGTCTATTCCGGCAAGCTGGTGCCGAATTTCTACGTGCCCGGCATCCTGGGCACCAATATCATCCGCGGCGATATCGAACGCATGATGAACGCCGTGCTGGCGCGCATCGACAAGGCCGACGGCGCCGCTGCCCGCAATTAAGCCGCCGGCCGCGTCAGGCCAGGTACGTGTCCCGGTCGCGCAGTTCGGCGAATTGCTCGATGCTGCCGATCTTGATCATGACGGGATTCAGGCTCAAATTCGCCTGCATGGCGCGCCACGCGAATTGCCATTCGCGCTCCTGCGCTTCAGCCGGGGTCTTGGTGAACGCGGCGCCCAGGGCGGCGCGGGTGCCGTATTCGATGGCGCCGTCGATGCCCGCCCAGCTGGGCAGGGTGCGCTGCACGGCGCGGTGGATACGTTCGCCGAACTCTTCCGTGTTATGGATGATCAGGCACGCGTCCGACGAAAACAGGTCGAACAGATTGCGGTCCCACGCCTGGGAAAAGCTCAGGGTCAGGCATTGCGCGGTCGGACGCAGGATGAATTCTCCCTGCGTCAGGGCCTGTTCCAGGTCGCTGCGGATGCCATAGCGGTACAGGGTCGGGGGGCGTTGATAGTCGTGCATGAGACGATGGTACTCTTATTTCTGTAATGGGTGACGCACGTGGCGATGCGCGCGCATGGCTGCGGAGGCAATGAAAATTTCCCTCAGCAGGTAAACAAAACTGGTAATCAGCCCCGCCATCGCCAGCACGAACAAGCCGGCAATGTATTTGTCCAGCGTAACGTCGGTGGTATCGCCGATGAACAGCATGCCAATCACCAGGCAGATCAACAATCCGCACGCGGTCGATGACGCAATCGCCACGTTGATCAGGTGCGACCGCCGGTACAGCACATCGAGCTCGTTCAGCGAACTTTCGTTGTAGCCGACATCGAGCCGGTCTTCCAGCACGCGCGAGCGGTCGATAATGCGGGCCAGCCGGTTGGTCAGCACCATCAGTTTGGTGCACACGCCGGTCAGCAGGAATACCGGCGCGATCGCCAGCTGGATGATATGGCCGATATCGCCGACTTGTATATTCATCTGAAACGTTATCTGGTACGGGTCCAGCCGTAAGTGTAACAGACGGCAACCTCCCAACCGCCTCAGCCGAAGTGGCGCTGCTTCCTGAACTGTTCGGTGGCCGTCACCAGCGCCCGCGTAATGCCGGTTTCCATCGCGCCGTGGCCCGCGTCCGGGATCATCTTCATCACGGAGCCGGACCACGCCTGGTGCAGGCGCCAGGCCGAGACGGGCGGGCAAATCACATCATAGCGGCCCTGCACGATCACGGCCGGCAGGTGGGCGATGCGGTGCACATTGTCCAGCAACTGGTTTTCCGCGAAGAAGCCCAGGTTGGCCATGTAGTGCGATTCCAGCCGGCCCACGCCCAGGTCCAGCGAATCCGATGGCGGTTCTTCCGGCTGCGGCAACAGGAAGACACGGCGCCCTTCGAAGCGGCTCCATGCGCGCACCGCCGGCCAGTACACTTCCGGATCGGTGCTCATGATGCGCCGGTGGTAGGCCGCCAGCAAATCACCCCGCTCGTCCGGCGGGATGGACGCGATGAATTCATCGTACACGTCCGGGTGGAACCATTCGGCACCATTGAGGAAGAAGTCGATTTCACGCCGCGTGCACAGGAAAATGCCGCGCAAGACAAAGCCCAGGCACCGTTCAGGGTGCGCCTGGCCATACGCCAGCGCCAGCGTGGAACCCCACGATCCGCCGAACACCAGCCACTGCTCGATGCCGAACAGGGTGCGCAGGCGCTCGATATCGCCGATCAGCAAGGGTGTGGTGTTGTTGCGGCATTCGCCCAGCGGCGCCGACTTGCCGGCGCCGCGCTGGTCGAACAGGATCACGCGGTAATGCAGCGGATCGAAAAAGCGCCGGTGCGCCGGCGACAGGCCGGCGCCGGGACCGCCATGCAGGAACAGCACCGGGATGCCATTCGGATTGCCCACCTCTTCCCAGTAGATGGTGTGTAAATCATCGACCGCCAGCATGCCGTGGCGCAGCGGGGCGATCGGGGGAAACAGCGTGGTATTCAGTTCTGCCATGGGGGTCCTTGTCTTTTCCGTGATTCTATCGGATGCCCGTCAGAAGAAGGTATTGACTGCGTAACGCACTGTATAGGCATCGTCCACTACCAGCAACAACGGCCATTTGTCGAACGTGGTGCATGGGTGCGAAATGCCGCAGCCGATCAGGTCGCCCACGTGCAGCGAGTCGCACAGCGGATCGCCTTCCGGCAGGCGCAAATACGCGTGCTGGTCGTTCATCTTGTCGATGCGGCAGCCGGGCGGCAAGTCCACCGCTTCCTCGGCGCCAAACGCGCCCGCTTCGCCCGGACGGTGCACGTACAGGGGCAGCGGCAAGGCCATATCGTACGACGCGTCACGCTTGCCCATGGACAGGATCGCCAGGTCCGGTTCGGGCCGCGACAACACCATGCTCCACACTTCCAGCGCGGGACGCAGGCCCGACGAAACATGTTCGCGCCGGTCGACATCCTGCGTTAAATCCTGATAAAAGCCGTGATCGTTGGTCAGGTAGCAACCGCTGCGCAGCACCGGCAATACCGGCCGCGACAGGCTCTTGATGCCGGCAAAGCCGCGCGCCACCAGGTCGAAGTACGCCGAGCCGCCGGCCGACAGCACGATCTGCTCGCCGTCGAACAGCTTTTCCCTGTCGGCATCGCGCACCAGCGCCACCAGTTGCGCCACGAACGTTTGCACGGCTTCCACCGCGTGCTTGCGGTCATGGCTGTGCAACAGCCCTTCGTAGCCTTCGATGCCGGCCAGCTGCAGCCCCGGCGCCAGCTTGATGGCGCGCGCCAGCGCCAGCGCCTGTTCCGGCGTGCGGCAACCGGCGCGCTTGCCGGCCAGGCCCAGCTCCACCAGCAGCGGCAGCGGGCGTTCCAGTCTGGCAGCCACCACCGCCTGCGACAGGCGGCGCACACCGGCTTCCGAATCGGCCAGCGCGATGAATTCAAAACGGGGATCGGATTTCATCAGCGCCACCATGGCGCCGATGTCGCTGGCGGCAATCAGCTGGTTCGCCAGCAGGACGCGGCGCACGCCGAAGCGGTACGCCACCTGCACCTGCGCCGCCGTGGCCAATGTCATGCCCCAGGCGCCATTGGCGATCTGCGCGCCGAACAGTTGCGGGCACATGGTGGTTTTGCCATGGGGCGCCAGCACGGCGCCATGGCGCGCGCAAAAGCTGTGCATCCAGTCCAGGTTGTGCAGCAGCGCCGATTCCTTCAACAGTGCGACGGGATAGCTGGTGTCGCCCCGCAATACGTTCCAGCGCTGCACGCCGATCGCGCCCTGGCGCATCGGTTCCGTCAGCGGCAAGCCTTTCACGCCGGGCTGCAATACCTGCTCTCCCAGGCAGGCCAGCGCCAGCCCGCCATCGGGCAAAAGTCGGTCCATGTCCCCTCCAGAAAGATCCTGAAAAAAAAAACACCGCGAGCGCATTGCCCGCGGTGTCCAGTGTACGACTAGTCAGTGATGTCGGATTACGACATGTGCTGGCCGCCGTTGATGGCGATATTGGCGCCGGTGACGAAAGCTGCTTCGTCCGACGACAGGTAAGCCACCAGGCCAGCCACTTCTTCCGGTTTGCCCAGGCGGGCCATCGGGATTTGCGGGATGATCTTCGAATCCAGCACTTCCTGAGGGATCTCCATCACCATCTTGGTGCCGATGTAGCCTGGCGAAATGGTGTTGACGGTCACGCCCTTGCGCGCCACTTCCAGCGCCAGCGCTTTCGTGAAACCGTGTACGCCGGCCTTGGCGGCCGAGTAGTTGGTCTGGCCGAACGCACCTTTCTGGCCGTTGACGGAAGAAATGTTGATGATGCGGCCCCAGCCGCGATCCACCATGCCATCCGCGATCGGCTTGGTCATGTTGAAGACGGAGTCCAGGTTGGTGCGCATCACCGCGTCCCAATTGACTTTGTCCATCTTCTTGAAGGTCATGTCGCGGGTGATGCCGGCGTTGTTGACCAGCACTTCGACCGGACCCACTTCGCTGTGTACCTTGGCCACGCAAGCCTGTGCCGACTCATAGTCAGCCACGTCGCACGGATAAGCCTTGAAGTCATAGCCCTGATCTTTCATCGTGGCCAGCCAGCTTTCCGCTTTCGTGTTGTTGGGGGAATACGTGGTTACTACTTTATAGCCGAGGGCTGCCAGTTTGATGCAAATCGCTTCGCCCAAACCGCCCATACCACCCGTTACCAATGCAACTCGTGCCATTTTTATCCCCTCTTTTTTTTCAATCAATCAGACGATGAACAGTACTACTTATTGCAAAAATCAAGCGCGCTCTACAGCCAGAGCAACACCCATGCCACCGCCGATGCACAGCGACGCCAGGCCTTTCTTGGCGTCACGACGCACCATTTCGTGCAGCAGCGTGACCAGAATACGTGCACCGGATGCACCGATCGGGTGACCGATGGCGATGGCGCCGCCGTTCACGTTGATCTTGCTGGTATCCCAGCCCATTTCCTTGTTCACGGCGATAGCCTGGGCCGCGAACGCTTCGTTGATTTCCATCAAGTCCAGGTCTTGCGGGGTCCAGCCGGCTTTTTTCAGGCACAGCTTGGCGGCCGAGACCGGACCCATGCCCATGAATGCCGGGTCCAGGCCGGACGAGGCGTACGCCTTGACCTTGGCCAGCACTGGCAAGCCCAGTTCTTTCGCCTGGGTCGCGGTCATCATGACCACGGCGGCGGCGCCGTCGTTCAGGCCGGACGCGTTACCCGCGGTCACGGAACCTTCCTTGTTGAATGCAGGGCGCAGGCCGGACAGGGCTTCCAACGTGGAACCCGGCTTGATGTACTCATCCGAGTCGAACACCACGGTGCTCTTCTTGCTGGCGATTTCCAGCGGGATGATTTCGTCCTTGAATTTGCCTTCTTTTTGCGCAGCTTCGGCTTTCAGCTGCGATTGCAGTGCGAATTCATCCTGTTCCGCGCGGGAGATTTCATATTTCTTGGCCACGTTTTCCGCGGTGATGCCCATGTGGTACTGGTTGTAGACATCCCACAGGCCGTCGACGATCATGGTGTCGACCAGTTTCGCGTCGCCCATGCGGAAGCCGTCGCGCGAATTGTTCAGCACGTGCGGCGACGCGCTCATGTTTTCCTGGCCGCCGGCGATGATGATGTTGGCGTCGCCGCACTTGATGGCCTGGGTCGCCAGGTGGGTGGCTTTCAGGCCGCTGCCGCAGACCTTGTTGATGGTGTATGCGGGCACACTGGTTGGCAGGCCTGCCTTGATGACTGCCTGGCGCGCCGGATTCTGGCCCACACCTGCCGTCAGTACCTGACCCAGGATGGCTTCGCTGATCAGGTTAGGATCGATATTGGTTTTCGCCAGCAGGCCCTTGATGACGTGGGCGCCCAGTTCTGCCGCAGGGATCTTGGCCAGGCTGCCGCCGAACTTGCCTACGGCCGTACGGCCCGCTGCTACGATGACTACATCTTCCATTTGTTTCTCCAGTGAACATGGCCGTATGGCCGATGAAAAAATTGCAACTTCCTATTCTATCGATTTGTGTGCCTGAATGTTGAATAACCCTTGCAGCGGCACGGCTGCTTGCGCCAACAGCGCATGTGCTTCCTTGGCGATGCCGGCCGCTTGCCTGCCATAGGCTTGCGCGCGGTCGACAGCTTGTTGCGACTGGATCGCCGTCAGGCTCAGCCAGTCTTGCGGGTCTTTCAGCGATAGCATGTGATTGGACGCGTCCGTGGCAGATGCCAGGGCGTTTTTGACGGAGTCCAGCTGGAGGTCGACCAGGCCAGCGCTACTTTGCAGCACTGCTTTGGCACAGGTATCAAAACTGCGGATGTGAGCTTCAATCAGGGACTGCGCTTGCGAAAACTGTTCAGGATTAAACATGGATTCCTTGTCTGAAAGCGGACCTGCAACCAAAAACGCAATGATATGCATCACTGTTGTCAACGTCTTTGATCTAGAGCAATGCTACCAATTTCATTGTGGTTGAAATATCACCAATTGTCACGAATTGTCGCTACAGGAGCTTGATACCGTCGAGCGCGCCGGCACACTGTTCCCGTATCACATTAATGAAATCAAGCACATACGCCTTCGAACGGAGCGCATCTGGCACCGAAACGTACAAATCCGACCACAATCCGTTTTCATTGACGGGCCGTGATACTACGTAGTCGAAATCAACATAATTTTTAATGGCCCAATTTGGTAATACGGCAATCCCCCGCTTGCTGGCCACTAGTTGCATTATTGCAACTGTGAGTTCCGCCGTCCGGCGCTCGAAGGCGATCGCGGACGGCCGCAACACTTCGCGGATCAGCTCGACGCGCTGCTCCGGCACCGGATACGTGATCAGCGTTTCACCCGTGAAATCGTCCGCATGCAGGCGGCGCTGTGCCGCCAGGCGGTGCCTGGGCGCCATCACCACCATCATTTCAAAGCGGAACAGCGGAAATGCCGCATAGCCGGCGCTGTATTCGGAACCGATGACGAGATCCGCTTGGCCGGAACGCAACAGTTCGGCGGGGTCGCTGTGGAAACCCGACACCAGGTCAATTTCCACGTCCGGCCAGCGCTTGCGGAATTCATTCATGACCGGCATCAGCCAGTCGAAGCACGTGTGGCATTCCAGCGCCACCCGCAACTGGCCCTGGTCGCCCTGCGACAGGCGCGCCACATCGCGCTCGGCCTGTTCGATTTCCGGCAATAAGGTATCGGCCAGGCGCAACAGGCGAGCACCGGTGGCGGTAAAGCCGATCGGTACGGATTTGCGCTCAAAAAGCGGGCTGCCGTAGCGATCTTCCAGCAATTTGATCTGGTGCGACAGCGCGGACTGCGTCAGGTTCAGCAGTTGCGCGGCGCGCACCAGGCTGCCGGCGGAGCGCAACGCGCTGAGCGTGCGTAAGTGGCGTATTTCCAGCATATGAATGCGTTTCAAGCGTCCCTGAAAAATCTTGCCGCAACTTTACAACACGAATATTTAATCTAAATGACAACATGCCGGTTCGAATGTCTATCTTGGAATTTCTGAACGGCAAAACCCTTGCCACAGCAGGCTTTCTGGCCTGCCGGCCCTGTGTCTGATTAATAAGACGGCACTCCCATTTCTTTCTTAACCACAGTAAAATGCTACGGCCTATACCGGTACGCCGGCAGGCAACTCCGGCCGATGGGCCCAAGCAAGACCATTTACTGACCGTTTTATGTCCAAAAGCCCGTTCCACAAGCCCATCGAAATCAAGATTTCCACCGTCGTCGCAGTTTCCGCCATCCTGTACACGTCCGATGGCATTGCACTCGACGCCGCCTTGAATGAAATGACGGGCGGCGTGCCGGACTTTTTCGAGGGTGACCTGGCCGTGATCGACGTCGGTTCGCTGGCGCCCGGCTGCGAGCGCATCGACTGGGCCAGCACCATTGCCCTGTTGCAGAAATACCGCTTGAATCCGGTGGCGGTGCGCCATGCGGCGCCGGACATGGTGGAAGAAATCCTGGCCCAGGGCTTGTCGCTGGATACCGGTAAGACCGAGGAACACACGGCCGCTGCCGCACCCGTACCGGCGCCAACGGCGGCGCCGACCGCCGCGCCTGCGGCTGCTCCGGCAGTCGGCGCGTCAGGCACCTTGATCATCGACACCCCGGTCCGCGCCGGCCAGCGCATTTATGCGCGCGGCGGCGACTTGATCGTGACGGCGGTCGTCAACAACGGCGCCGAAATCATTGCGGACGGCAGTATTCATGTGTACAACACGTTAAATGGCCGCGCCCTGGCGGGTGCGTCCGGCAACGCCAGCGCCCGTATCTTTGCGCTGTCGATGGCGCCGGAGCTGGTGTCGATCGCAGGGGTTTACCGCACGTTTGAAGATGGATTCCCGGCTGAGCATGCGCGCAAGCCCACGCAAATCAGCCTGGCGGGCGACCGGCTCGATATACTATCCGTCAATTCAACTCCCACCCGCGCTTAAGTTGCTCCCTGAGCTGCTCTCTGAAAAGGATTATTTGTGGCAAGAATTATCGTTGTAACGTCCGGCAAGGGCGGCGTCGGCAAGACCACTACCAGCGCCAGCTTTTCGACCGGCCTGGCCATCCGTGGCCATAAAACCGCCGTGATCGACTTCGACGTCGGCTTGCGTAACCTGGACTTGATCATGGGTTGCGAGCGCCGTGTCGTGTACGACTTGATTAACGTCATCAACAAAGAAGCGACGCTGAATCAGGCCCTGATCAAGGACAAGCACTGCGAAAACCTGTTCATCCTGCCGGCTTCGCAAACACGCGACAAAGATGCGCTGACCGAAGAAGGCGTGGAAGCCGTGCTGCACGAAATGATCAACATGGGCTTCGAGTACATCATTTGCGATTCGCCGGCCGGTATCGAACACGGCGCGCTGATGGCCCTGACCTTTGCCGATGAAGCGCTGGTGGTGACCAATCCGGAAGTGTCGTCGGTGCGCGATTCCGACCGCATCCTCGGCATTATCCAGGCCAAGTCGCGCCGCGCGCAGTCGGGCGGTGAACCGGTCAAGGAACATTTGCTGATCACCCGCTACTCGCCGAAACGCGTGGAAGCCGATGAAATGCTGTCGTACGGCGACGTGCAGGAAATCCTGCGCATTCCGCTGATCGGCATCATTCCGGAATCGGAATCCGTGCTGCACGCATCCAACCAGGGTAACCCGGCGATCCACTTCAAAGGCACCGACGTGGCGGAAGCGTACGAAGACGTGGTGTCGCGTTTCCTCGGCCAGGAAGTGCCGCTGCGTTTCATCAATTACGAGAAACCAGGCTTCCTGCAGCGCATTTTCGGGGGCAAGTGACATGGCACTGCTGTCTTTCCTGTTCCCTTCCAAGCCGAAGACGGCCAGCGCCGCCAAGGAACGGCTGCAAATCATCATTGCGCGTGAACGCAATGGCCGCGCCGGCCCGGACTTCCTGCCGGCCCTGCACAAGGAATTGATCGAAGTGATCTCCAAGTACACGAAAGTGGAAGCGGACGACATCAAGATTTCCCTCGACCGCCAGGGCAACCTGGAAGTGCTGGACGTCAACGTGGTGCTGCCGGATACCTGATCCGGTTCCTGCAAGAAAAATGGCCGCTGATCAGCGGCCATTTTTTATGGGCGAATACACTTTATTTGCCGTCTTTCGGCATCAGCGCGCGTGCCACCGTTGCGCAGGCGTCCACGTGCTGGTAGCCAATTTGTCGAAAAGCGAAGAACCCGATGGCGGCGGATGCCGCCTGTCCCGCCAGCGGCACAAAGCGCGTCGCCTGTTTGGCGACCAGCTTCCCCGCGCCGCGCTGCAGCAATTTCACGATGACTTCCCGCGTGATATAGCGGCCCACCATGGTGCCGCCGACGCTGATGGCCGCCTCGTACGCGCGGATTTTCAACTGCGGCTGTAACCTTCCCACCTGCTCGGGTGTCAACCCGAATTCACGATTAATGTCGTCGATCAGGGTGGCAAACAAGCGCAAATCCGTCACCACATCGAGTCCCGGCAAGGGCACTGCGGAGATGCCCGCCGAGACGGCGGCACGCCGTTGCACAAGACGCCGGCAACGCTCGCGCACCTCGCCAATTTCCTTTTCAGAAGAAGGAACCAGCGTCCATTCGGAGGATTTTTTTGCAAACATGGTTACTTTTTTATCTAGCTGCAATTGTACCAAAGGCCATTGTAAAGGCCACCTCGTCCGTGTACCGTGTGATGATGCCACGTGTTTTTATAGGCTATCATCTAATTCTCTTCGGAAAAAATTCACAGAATTAGCAGAAAACGCTCGCACTCTTGTAACCATTTTTTAACTATTTATCCGATCAGCCTGGCGCATCCGGTATCATGCAGGCAGACACGGAACCAGCCACATCATGAGAATCGTTGTACTAGACAATGACCGTAGCCAAGCCGATTTGATCTGCCAGGTGCTGACCTCGGCGGGCCACCTGTGCCACGGTTTCCAGAACGGCAAAGACTTGCTGACCCATATGCGCAAGGACAATTACGACATGTTAATCATGGAGTGGCAAGTGTCCGATATGAGCGGTGCGGAAGTCGTCAAGCGCGCCCGCGAGCGCATGCCGGAAAAAGCCCCCATTCTGTTCCTCACCACCAGTTCCGGTGAAGACGACATCGTCGCAGGCCTGGCGGCCGGCGCCGATGACTACATGATCAAACCGCTGCGCCGCAGCGAAATGCTGGCCCGCGTACAAGCGCTGCTGCGGCGCGCCTACCCGACGCAAAACGGCGCCGAGCAATTGCAGTTTGGCCAATATACATTTGAAACCCGTCCTGGCCGCCTGCTGATGGATGGCGCCGTGCTGGACGTGACGCACAAGGAATTTTCACTGGCCCTGCTGTTCTTCCGTAACCTGGGCCGTCCGCTGTCGCGCGCTTATATCCACGAAGCCGTGTGGATCCGCGAAACCACGATTCCATCGCGCACCATGGACACGCACGTTTCCCGCGTCCGCAACAAACTGCAGCTGAAACCGGAGAACGGCTTCCGCCTGGTGCCGGTCTACAGCTACGGCTACCGCCTGGAAAAACTGGGCGCCTGAGCCGTACAACACCGCCGCACCGCTATAGCCGTCATTACCCCCCGACGGCCGGTGCCGCCGGGCACATCACGGTATAATGGCCACGGGCGTCCACTTCCGTCATTCCAATATACCGTTCCGTGATGCAACTGCTTGCCGTCGGCCTCAACCACACCACCGCGCCTGTTTCGCTGCGCGAACGGCTGGCGTTCGCGCCAGACCAGCTGGGTGAGGCGGTGCGCGCGGCGCAGGCATGGTTTGGCCGCAGTGCTGCGCGCGGCAATGACGAAGCAGCCATCTTATCGACTTGCAACCGTACGGAATTGTATGGCGCCAGCCAGGCCGACAACCCGCTCGACGCGGGTGCGCATTTCCTGGCCGATTTCCACCAGTTGAATTACAGCGAACTGCGGCCGCATTTGTACATGCTGCCGCAGCACGACGCCGTGCGCCACACGTTCCGTGTCGCTTCCGGCCTGGATTCCATGGTGCTGGGCGAAACCCAGATCCTGGGCCAGATCAAGGATGCGATCCGCACGGCGGAAGAAGCGGGCGGCCTCGGCACCTACCTGCACCAGCTGTTCCAGCGCAGTTTTTCCGTTGCCAAGGAAGTGCGCAGCACGACGGAAATCGGCGCGCACAGCGTGTCCATGGCGGCCGCCGCCGTGCGCCTGTCGCAGCGCATCTTTGACAAGATTTCCGAGCAACACGTGCTGTTCATCGGCGCAGGTGAAATGATCGAGCTGTGCGCCACGCACTTCGCCGCGCAAAACCCGAAATCCATCACCATTGCCAACCGCACCATGGAACGGGGTGAGCAGCTGGCGCACCGCTTCAGCGCGAAAGCCATGCGGCTGGCGGAATTGCAGGACAAGCTGCACCAGTACGACATCGTGATTTCGTGCACCGCGTCGTCGCTGCCGCTGATCGGCCTGGGCATGGTGGAGCGGGCCGTCAAGGCGCGCCGCCACAAGCCGATGTTCATGGTCGACCTGGCCGTGCCGCGCGATATCGAGCCCGAAGTGGGCCGCCTGAGCGACGTGTTCCTGTACACGGTGGACGACCTGGGCAAGGTCGTGCAAACCGGCCTGGAAAACCGCCAGGCCGCCGTGGCGCAGGCCGAAGCGATAATTGAAACGCGCGTGCAATCGTTCATGCACTGGATCGACGACCGCGCCGTGGTGCCGGTCATCCAGGGCTTGCAGGAAAGTGGCGAAGCGCTGCGCTTGCTGGAGCTGGAACGCGCCCGCAAGATGCTGGCCAAGGGCGAAGATATCGACACGGTGCTGGAAGCCCTGAGCAAAGGTCTCACCGCGAAATTCATGCACGGTCCGCAGCAAGCGCTGCACCGCGCCCAGGGCGACGAACGCGCCCAACTGGCGACCCTGCTGCCGCAATTGTTCAGCAAGCGCCGTTAGCTTTACCTTCCGCTGTACGGGCGCGCCTGCGCCCTTTCGCTGTGCCCGCGCCGGCCTGGCGCACTTCCCCAACACTACCGACGATTGACTATGAAACCATCGATGCTGGCCAAGCTGGATCAACTGGCCAACCGACTGACCGAACTGGATGAATTGCTGATGTCCGAAGGCGCCACCGCCAACATGGACAGTTACCGCAAGATGACGCGCGAACACGCGGAACTGGGGCCGCTGGTGGCGCTGTACCAGTCGTACCAGGGCGTGCTGGCCGATATCGCGGAAGCGCAAGGCATGCTGTCCGATCCGGACATGAAGGAATTCGCGCAAGAGGAAATCGAGGCGGGCAAAGGCAGGCTGGCGGAGCTGGAGCTGGAATTGCAGAAGATGCTGTTGCCGAAAGATGCGAACGACGAGCGCAACATCTTCCTGGAAATCCGCGCCGGCACGGGCGGCGACGAATCCGCGCTGTTCGCGGGCGACTTGCTGCGCATGTACACGCGCTTTGCCGAGCGTAACCGGTGGCAGGTGGAAATGGTGTCGGAATCGCCGTCGGACCTGGGCGGCTACCGCGAAGTCATCGTGCGGCTGGTGGGTAACGGCGTGTATTCGAAGCTGAAATTCGAATCGGGCGGCCACCGCGTGCAGCGCGTGCCGGCCACGGAAACCCAGGGCCGTATCCACACCTCCGCCTGCACGGTGGCGGTCATGCCGGAAGCCGATGAAGTGGAAGACGTCCACATCAACCCGGCCGACCTGCGCATCGACACGTTCCGCGCGTCGGGCGCGGGCGGGCAGCACATCAATAAAACCGATTCCGCCGTGCGCCTGACGCACTTGCCGACGGGGATCGTGGTGGAATGCCAGGATGACCGCTCGCAGCACAAGAACAAGGCGCAAGCCATGAAAGTGCTGGCGGCGCGCATCAAGGACGTGCAGCTGCGCGAACAGCAATCGAAGGAAGCGGCCACCCGCAAGAGCCTGATCGGTTCCGGCGACCGCAGCGAGCGAATCCGCACCTACAACTTCCCCCAAGGCCGCATGACGGACCACCGCATCAACCTGACCTTGTACAAGCTGGACTTCATCATGGACGGCGACCTGACCGAATTGACCAACGCGCTGGCCGCCGAGCACCAGGCGGAATTGCTGGCCGCCCTCGGCGATTAACTTCATCTTAAGAATGAAATAAGGCCGGCCGGGGACGTTTATGCGAGAATCCCGCCTTTAACCTGGATCAAAGACGACGATGAAACCACGCACCCTGCTCCTGTCCATCGCACTGGCCTGCTTCGGGCTGATCGGCGTTGCCCTGTATTTGCAGCATGTCGTAAACCTGGCGCCCTGCCCGCGCTGCGTGATCCAGCGTTATGCCTTCCTCGCCGTCGGCGTCGTCGCCCTGATTGGCTATTTCACCCATTCCGTGAAAATCCCCAGCGCGATTGCGCTGCTGGCCGCGCTGGGCGGCCTGTTCGCCGCCGGCCAGCACTTGTACATCATTGCCCACCCGGCCTTCGGCTGCGGCATCGACCCGGTGGAAAACTTCCTCAACCAGTTGCCGACCGCGCACTGGATGCCGTTCCTGTTTGAATCGTACGGCGCCTGCGAACACGCCGATGAATTCCTTGGCATGTCGATCCCGCAGTGGTCGTTCCTGTGGTTCGGCCTGTTCTCGGTGGCGCTGGGCCGTATCCTGCTGCGCAGCCGCAAGGCGTAACCATGATCCAGGCCGGCGCCACCGTCGCCCAGTTGCAAGTCCAGTCGCTGCTGGACCCGCTGGATAACCGCATCCTGCTGTGCCACGCGCTGGGCCTGACGCGCGTGGGCCTGATCACGCAATCGGACCGCGCCCTGACAACCGACGAAGCGCAGCGTTTCAACGCGCTGGTGCAGCGCCGCCTGCAGGGCGAACCCATCGCCTACATCGTCGGCCAGCGCGAATTCTACGGCCTCCCCTTCAACGTCAGCCCCGCCGTGCTGATCCCCCGTCCCGACACGGAATTGCTGGTGGAACTGGCGCTGGAGCGGCTGCCCCCGCGCAGCAAGGTGCTGGACATGGGCACCGGCAGCGGCGCGATCGCCGTCGCCATCGCGCACAGCCGTCCCGACGCCGCCGTCACCGCGCTGGACGTCAGCCAGTCCGCGCTGGACGTGGCGCGCAGCAATGCCACCTTGAACCAGGCCAACGTGCGCTTGCTGCTCAGCGACTGGTATAGCGCCGTCCAGGGCGAGCGCTTCGGCCTGATCGTATCCAACCCGCCGTATATCGTGGCCGGCGACCGCCACTTGTCCGAAGGCGACTTGCGCTTCGAACCGCAAGGCGCGCTGACCGACCACGCCGACGGCCTGACCTGCCTGCGCACCATCATTGCCGGCGCGCCAATGCACCTGGAAACGGGCGGCTGGCTGCTGATGGAACACGGCTATGACCAGGCCGAAGCCGTGCGCACCCTGCTATCGGCGCAAGGGTACACTGAAGTGCAGAGCTGGCGCGACCTGGGCGGCATCGAGCGGGTCAGCGGCGGCGTATTCGGCGGCCAGCTCCCGCAGTCATAAGTCGACAATACAACGCTGCTACACTGGCAATTCCGGCCATTTTTAATGGCTTGTAAAGAGCCTCGAAAACCGTAGCGAGCGGCGGCAATGCCGGCCGAGAAGCGCAGCTGTACGAGATGTACAGCGAGCATCACAGGCCGGCAGTGCAACGCGCAGTAGGTTTTTCGGGGCTCTTTCAACACGGTCGTCCGTTTTCGGTTAATCTCGCACCAATATTTTTTTGCTGCACCAGAAAGGAAGATCAAATTGTCCAATCTTTTGACACGCCGTCTCACCCTGCTGGCTGATGAACAACATCGGTCTGTGCTGGCTGGCGGCTTGCGCGGCATTGAACGAGAAACCCTGCGGATCGACCCCACGGGCCACATGGCGGCCACCCCGCATCCTGTGGCGCTGGGCTCGGCGCTGACGCACCCGGAAATCACGACGGATTACGCGGAAACGCTGCTGGAATTCATTACCCCGGCCGAACACGATATCGCCACCACGCTGGACAAGCTGGATGGCATCCACCGCTTTGCCTACAGCAAACTGGGCAACGAAATGCTGTGGAGCCAGTCGATGCCGTGCGAATTGCCGGCCGAGAAAGATATCGCTATCGCGTGGTATGGCACGTCGAATATCGGCATGTTGAAACACGTGTACCGCCGCGGCCTGGCGGTGCGCTATGGCAAAGCCATGCAATGCATCGCCGGTATCCATTACAACTTTTCGCTGGACGAGCGCCTGTGGCGCATCCTCGACCAGTATGAAAACCCGCAGCAAAAACTCACGGCCAAGGCTTACCAGTCGGAAAGCTATTTCGCCACGATCCGCAACTTCCGCCGTTACAGCTGGCTGTTGATGTATTTGTTTGGCGCGTCGCCCGCGCTGTCGGCCAACTTCCTGCGCGGCCGTCCCCACAAGCTGGAGCAATTGTCGGACGACACGCTGTACCTGCCGTACGCCACCAGCCTGCGCATGAGCGACCTGGGTTACCAGAACGACGCCCAGTCCGGCCTCAGCCCGCACGAAAATTGCCTCGACAGTTACGTCGCCACGCTGACCAAGGCGGTCAACCAGCCGTATGCGCCGTATGCGGAAATCGGCACCAAGCGCGATGGCGAATGGGTGCAGCTGTCGACCAATGTGATCCAGATTGAAAACGAGTATTACGCGACGATCCGCCCAAAACGCGTGATCCGCAGCGGCGAGCGGCCATTGCAGGCGCTGTGCTCGCGCGGCGTGCAATACATCGAAGTGCGCTGCATGGACGTCGATCCGTTCGAACCGGTCGGCATCAGCGTGCAAACGGGCCGCTTCCTCGACGCGTTCCTGCTGTTCTGCGCGCTGGAAGAAAGCGCGAAGATTTCGGAAGAAGAAGGCCGCATCCACACCGGCAATTTCGCCCGCACCGTGAAGGAAGGCCGTCGTCCGGGCCTGACCCTGGTGCGCGAAGGCGCCGACGTCGGGCTGGCCGACTGGGGCCGCGATTTGCTGGAACGCATCCGCCCGGTGGCGGCATTGCTGGACCGCCAGCGCGGCGGCACGGCGCACATCGATGCGCTGGAAGCGCAATTGCCGAAACTGGCCGATCCGGAACAAACGCCATCGGCCCGCGTACTGCGGGAAGTGCGCGCATTGAACGGCTCGTACCCGGCATTCGGCCTGCGCCAGAGCGAACGCCACGCCGCTTACTTCCGCAGCCGTCCGCCGACTGCCGAAGAACAGGCTTATTTCGGCAACCTGGCCGCCGTCTCGCTGGATGAACAGGCGGAACTCGAACGCACGCAGACCGGCAACTTCGACGACTTCGTGGCCGCCTACCGCGCCAGCAATTTGTGCAAGGATTTCCAGGAAGTCCCCTGCTGAACGGTATCGTTCCCTAACGCATGCTGACCTTCTACAACGAGCTGCACAGCCAGCACCGCGGCCGCCACGAATTCTTCCGTGGCGAGCTGGTGCCGTGCTTTGAAAAGCCGGAGCGGGTCGACCAGGTGCTGGCGGAACTGGGCCGGCGCGGCCTGGGGCAAATCGTCACGCCGCACAGCGTGCCGCCCATGACCCTGGAGCGCGTGCATACGCCACGCTATCTCGCCTTCCTGCGCAATGCGTGGACCGACTGGGTGGCGCTCGATCCCGCCAATGCCGGCAAGGATGCCTTCCCCGCCGTGTGGCCGGTGCGT
Organism: Pseudoduganella rivuli; assembly: GCF_009674485.1. GTDB lineage: Bacteria > Pseudomonadota > Gammaproteobacteria > Burkholderiales > Burkholderiaceae_D > Rugamonas > Rugamonas rivuli_B. Next base: position 49,230 of record NZ_WKJJ01000002.1, read on the forward strand.
ACGCTGCGCTCCGATATCGAACCGGATAATTTTTGCGCGAAACTGGGCCTGTATTCGATGGACAGCGGCACGCCCATCACGTCCGGCACGTGGATCGCCGCCAAGAGCGGCGCCGATTGCGCCGTCAACGCCGCGCACGCGCTGCGCCTGGGCGAACGGGGCACGTTCGCGCTGACACGCCCGCCCGGCCACCATGCGGGCGCGGATTTCTATGGCGGCTACTGCTTCCTCAACAACGCGGCGCTGGCCGCGCAGCACATGCTCGATGACGGCGCGCGCAAAGTCGCCATCCTCGACATCGATTACCACCACGGCAACGGCACCCAGAGCATTTTCTACGACCGCAATGACGTGCTGTTCGTGTCGATCCACGCCGACCCGCGCAGCGAATACCCGTTTTACCTGGGGCATGCGGATGAAACGGGCCACGGCGCGGGCCTCGGCTTCAACGTCAACCTGCCGTTGCCGCACGGCGCCAGCACGCAGGCGTGGTTCGCCGCGCTGGAAACCGCGTGCCTGCGCTTGCAGATGTTCCAGCCCGAAGCGCTGGTGGTGTCGCTGGGCGTCGATACCTTCGCCGGCGACCCGCTGTCGCACTTCGGCCTGCAAAGCGCGGATTACCTGCGCGTCGGCGAACGCATTGCCTACCTGGGCTTGCCGACCGCGTTTATCTTCGAAGGTGGTTATGCGGTCAAGGAACTGGGTGTCAATGTGGTAAATGTGCTCGAAGGATTTGATACTGCACTGTGATCGGATGCCGGGAAACTGTACTGCCTGAGTATAATTTGGCTATCCCCCTGTCGGAGCCAGTATGAAACGCAGGCACTACAAAAAACTGCTGGGCGCCATGGCGCTCTCTGTCCCAGGCCTCGCCATTTCGGCTACCCAACCGCTCGAATACTACAACGTCGGCAACGACAACAGCCGCCCTTTCACGCTGGCGGTACGTGCAGGCGAATACGTCCACCTGTCCGGCCAGATGGGCACCAATGCCCAGGGCCTGGTGCCGGGCGGCTTTGAAGCGCAATCGCGCCAGGCCATGGATAACATCGCCGCCATCCTCAAAGGCATGAGCCTGTCGATGGATCACGTCGTCAAATGCACGGTGATGATCGTGGACATGAACAAGTGGGGCGACTTCAACAAGATCTACAGCACGTATTTCAAGGCAGGCCGCCTGCCCGCGCGCAGCGCGTTCGGCGTCACCGCGCTGGCGCTGGGCGGAGAAGTCGAGGTCGAGTGCCTGGCGTATGCGCCGGTGCCGGAAAGCGAGAAGCGGCGGGCGCGGTAGCAGACTGTACGGCAACACAAGTGTTGGCTCCCAGAACAGCTGACAGCGCTCCCCGGTAGGATCAATGGCTTACTAACGTGAGCTAGAAGTAGCCAGCCAAGTCTGGCACGACGGCAGATCGAAGGGTTTGTCAGAAATAGCGCGTGTCATAATGCCACTTGCGCAAGGCCGTGGCAGTTATGGTCGCTGCATCGGCGTGCAGCGGATTGATCAGGATATTCGATTCCTCCGGTACGATCACGGAGGGCACCACCAGCAGTGCCGAAGCTCTGCCTTTCAGCCATGCCCCGCCGGCCTGCACGCTAGTCATCCCGGCCGGATGCGCGTCCCAGCCGACTGGCGGAGGCGCAAGCACCTGACGCGCGTCCCAGACATTGTCCGGCACGTCGATCCGCACCAGATACCGGTTCAGCGGCAGACCGCCGCTGCGCAAATGCACAATCGTTTCATGCACGGCGAGCGCAATATTCTCGGAAGTATAGGTGACGGCCATGCCGACCGGATTCCAGCGCCCGCCCGTATTCTTGGCGCCGGTACCGGATAGGTCGTGCGCCTCGTAGGTCGGGGTGGTGGCCGCGATACGCCATAGCGCCACCGTCATGCGTAGGCTCCGCTTTGCGCCATAGCCAGCAGGTTGCCGACGTACTTCTGGCCTTCAACGGTATCCATGTAGCTGGCAGGCGTGGCGCCGCCCAGTGCCGGCAGCGGTTCTGCCAGCCAGCGCGCCAGCCACTTGGCTGCGTCGAATTCGGGAGCGCTGTCCGCATCGATCATGGCCTGCACCTGGCCAATCAGCGACTGCATGCCCATCACGCGCTCGGATTCTTCGCGCGACAGCGGTTGCTCGCGCTGCACCTTGCGATTGATGGTCGCGCGGGACAGGCCCAATGAGTCCATCAGTGCTTCCTTGGGCATGTCCATGGCCAAGGACAGTTCGCCCACCAACTGCGCTGGCACGCCGGACCGAAGTGCGCCGATCTTTTCCGTGATGTCCATGGTGTACCAAGCCGTGAACTTCGCGACCTTGGCACGCATTGGTTGCTTGCGGATGCCACGCAGGACAACCACGTCGGTATCAGACTTTTTTGATGCGGGAATTGCCGCTGGGTTTGCCGCTGCACGCGGGGTGGGACGCTTGCCTGCGGGCTTTGCAATTTGGCTTCGAGAGGTCATGGGCGGCTCCTTTGAGCCTTTAGAATAGCTCAATTGAGCCGGATGTACAAATACTCGCAGACCAAACGGCAGCCTGATCGGGGCAGCGGCAACTACTGCCCCCGAGATGGGGCCATAGCTATTCCGACTGAATAAAGTCGAGAACAAGCCGACGGGCTACACGCTTCATCACGCTTTCATTCGATACACCTAAAGTCGAAAACGAAGTCACAGCACCTGGCGTCGGGAATTTTTTTCGTGAATTAAATTCGAAAACAATGCTCTCCTGGCGCCAGTCGACTATCGGCTGGAGCTTTAATTTAATTTCTGCTAACGACGGAAACCTGCTCCAGCAACCTCAAATAGCGTGAAAAAGAAGGACATTGAGTCTTAGCCTTCATCTCCGAAAGCTGAGGAACAAATCTCCCGCGCATCTTGCAGCCGACAAATGGGCTAGGCCGTGGAACCAGCTCATACCGCCCGTAAGCGAGTTCAGGTCTTTCCAAGTCACTCGCCCGTCGTTCCAACATTCGAAGGACATTCGCGTTCGCTTGCGTCACTCCTTCCCTCAACACATAGTCCAGATCAACTGTTTCAAGTTCATCGGGCAAGGTACGGCCATCTATCTCCAAAGAATCAGCATCCAAAGCTTCGTCTGGCCGTTGTGTGAAGATAAACTGCTCAGTCAAGTAATGCTTGGGGGCGAGCTCTACGCCTGTTACGACAACATACGTTTCGCCAAACACCCCAGTTGGCAGCCCTTGCAGGGTAAACACCAAGCGTTTGCTATCTGTATCTTTCATTCGAATCCTTTAGTTTTCGTTACTTTCCTGCATCAAAGTCGCCGGATATGGAGCTAAACCGCGACGCCCCTTCGTTCCCGAAGCATCCTGCGATGCATGCGCACAAGCACAACAACTCGACGAACGTGCTCCCACGCCAAAAATCGCAAGGGTGCCTGAGCCGCAGTATAGGGCATAGAAGAGTTTTCTGGAAAAAATGGTAAAAATAATCTAAAATCTGTAAAACAAAATTTACCAACAAATGTAAGCAACTGATTCTATTTAAAATTTGTGGAAAACTTTCCGAAAAAAGAGTTAGTAAACATCGTTCAGGCTGGAATGCTGAGCTCAAAAAGCGCATTCGCCCTAGCGGTCGGACGTTTTGTTGCAAAGCTCAAGCACCAAGACCTGCCTTTGGCACAAGAACTATCGCGTTTTCTAACCGTTGAGCATGCGATGCGGGGTGTTGGCGACTTTTCTCCCACCCCTGTGGATGCCGATACCCGCATGGAGCTGGTAGAAACCGTGCACCCGGTTGTGCTGCAAAAAGCGCCTGTACTTGATGAAGCCACCCAAGGCACGCTCGACTCAGTACTCAACGAATGGGAAAATCTGGAAGTACTGCTGCACGAAGGCTTGGCACCCGCACGTATGCTGCTGTTTTGCGGCCAGCCCGGGGTTGGTAAAACGCTAGCGGCACATTGGATGGCCCATGAACTTCGGCTGCCATTGCTGACACTAAATCTGGCCACTGTCATGAGCAGCTACCTCGGCAAGACGGGCAACAATGTCCGGGCAGTGTTTGATCATGCTATTTCCCGCCCATGCGTGTTACTGCTTGACGAGTTCGATGCGATTGCCAAACGGCGGGATGACGACAGCGATGTCGGAGAACTTAAACGTCTGGTGAATGTTCTGCTCCAGGCGCTTGACGATTGGCCCGCCAATTCCATGCTGATCGCAGCAACCAACCATGGTGAACTGCTCGATCCTGCGGTATGGCGACGGTTTGATCACGTGTTGCATTTCGAATTACCAAGTAAAGACCTAATTGCGCGCTATCTCGATTATCTTCCCGTCGCAGACCAAGTCCGCACCACTCTAGCTGCTTTGCTGCATGGGGAATCATTCAGCACCATCGATCAATTGATTCGCACTGCCAGGAAAGCTGCATTGATCGAAAAGAGCGACCTAGCTCCTATCTTGGTCCGCCGTGCTCTGCGGCTGCGCATGAGCAAAGGTGGCATGACAAAGCCGTATGAGGGGGAGATGGTGATGATGTATTTAGATGGCCGCTCCTACAGAGAAATCGCAACGCATTTTGACAAAACGCACCCAACTGTCAGCCGCGTCATCAAACGTTATCTGGGAGAGTAACAATGGCAGCCACGAACATCATTCTGGGCTATGGCGAAACGCTCACCACTAAGCATGATCTTGCGCGATCGGGGGGAGAGAAATCTTATCCCTACCAAATAGCGGAGCAGCGGCAATGGCTTGAGCCTCAGCTTCAGTGGCTACGTGATGTGAACGAGACTGTGCGTCCAGAAGCCAAGCCGCGTGGCGAAGCGGTCGCTAAATTTACCCTCCACCCCACATTCCTGGCGAAATCGCATCATCCCCAAGCACTCCTAACAGCAGCGGGCCTGCGCTGTATCGGCAGCAGGGCCGCTTATGTGCGGCCGCGTAAAGGAATGCCGGCAGGTGCCGCGCCGGCAGAGACATTATTCACGGCCATGCTTTATGTCGCCGGCCGTGACGACGCGTACGCTAAGTTAGAACAGATGCTGCTGTCGCAAAAAACTGCCGCCACCCATCAAAAGGCTTTATGCCGGTTTGAACAGATGCTGCCGTTCATGCCGGGGGACAAAAACTTCGTCAAGCAGGAGGGCGAAGCGCTTGCACGGTTGGAGGTTGTGCTTCACGCGTCAGCGCATGACACCGACATCCATACGGCATTCCTTAGCTATGTCAAGCTGCTTGGCGGGAAATCTGATCTTTCCCAAGCTCTGACAGTTTCCGGTTTGACGTTTGTGCCGGTTACGCTGCCAGTAGATAAAGCTGTGCAGCTGGGGGCATTCCAGTTCGTGCGGGTCGTTCGCGCCATGCCATCGTTGCGTATCGGCGGACGGGAAATGCGCTCTTCCAGCGTACAAGTACCCGCGCTTCCGACCGAGACGGCCCTCGATCCACGCATCAAAGTAGCAGTGTTTGACGGTGGCTTGGGGCATACAGATCTGGGGCGCTGGGTCAGTGAAGAAGTATTGGAAGGAGCAGAATCGACTTCCGCAGCTTATCTGAACCATGGCAACGGCGTTACCAGCACGCTGCTGTTCGGCCCCATTGCCGAAGGGGCTCCGGCTTTTCCGCGCCCCTATGCGAATGCGGTGCATTACCGCTGCATTAGTCCGGCATTACAGGTGCAAGATGGCGTGCCCGATATTGACCTCTACGCCGTACTCAAAAACATTGACCAAGTCCTGAAAAACAATACATTCGACTTCATCAACTTCAGCGTCGGCCCTTATATGCCGATCGTGGACGAGGAAATTCATCCCTGGACGGCGCTGCTTGACAGCCATTTCGCAAACGGAAATACACTCGCAGCTATCGCTGTGGGCAATGATGGTGACAAGGAATGGCCGGATGCACGTGTGCAGCCGCCGTCAGACATGGTCAACGCGATTGCGGTGGGCGCCTGCAATACCACAGGTTCTTGCTGGGAACGGGCGCCTTACAGTTCTTATGGCCCAGGCAGGAGTCCTGGCATGGTCAAGCCTGATGGCGTGACATTCGGTGGATCAGCTGAACAGCCCTTCGTGATCTACAACGCGTTGAGCGGACAATATGCACATACCTCTGGAACCAGCTTCAGCTCACCTGCACTACTGCGTGTTGGCATTGGTCTCAAAGCCAGCCTGAACTTCCCACTGAACATGCTTGCGGTGAGGGCTTTGCTGGCTCACCATGCACATCGCCCCAAAACAATGAGCATGAGCCACGTCGGCCACGGACGTTTCCCCCAAACCATTGATGAAGTGCTGACGTGCGACGACAACGAGGTGCGTGTGATCTACCAGGGACAGCTGCAGGCTGGACAGAATTTGCGTGCATTGATTCCCTTCCCTGACATGCCCTTAAATGGCCGCGTTACGCTACGGGCCACATTGTGCTTTTCCAGCCAAACCGATCCGGAGCATGCCGTCAACTATACGCGTGCAGGCTTGAGCGTGACATTGCGCCCTAAGCGCTCGTCCAAAAAAACAATGCCTTTCTTTTCCGCAGCGAAAATGTACACGCCAGAGCTGGAAGCCAGGATGGATGATCAGAAGTGGGAAACAACGCTCAAGCATGAACACCGCTTCAATGTTGACACCTTAGATGATCCGATCTTCGACATCACCTATGGCGCCAGGCTTGAAGGCCAGAGCGTGGACAATGATGCGTTACCGCCCTTACCTTATGCCATGGTCATTACAGTGTCAGCAGAAGACACTCCAGGCGTTTACAACAATATTCGGCAGCGATACCAAACTCTACAACCTGTCAGCGTTCGCCAAGAAGTGCGCATTAAAAATGGCACTGGCAAAACCTGAAGTACAACGGCACACAGGGTTATAAGGGTCTCAAGATGAAAAATTAAAACCCCGTCGTTTTGAGGAACAGACGGGGTTTCAATGGTCCAAATAGATTGACAGGTGTTTTGCAGTTCACCTTTAAGGCCGCACTGCCCGGCTAGCGCTGCGCTTCACGGCCACTGGCTTGGGCTCTGCTGCCTTCACAACCTGGCGTTTTGTGCTGGTTGCCGCTTTTTGCTCAGACGCCGTTACACCAAAAATCACGCCCCTGAGTGCCGTGGCAGATAATGACGAGGTAACCACTTTTTTTACAACCTGCTTCTTCGCCCTTACGGTCTTGGGCTGATCCGACAATCTTAAAACATCTGACGCAACGTTTGCTTGGGGAGCATTCCCCGACGTTCGGCTCTCTTTACTGGAAGCGGATTGAACACGAGCCGACTCACTGGCTGATGCATACCGGCGTACGAAAGCGCCCACTGCAACGCGCTCGGCATCAAAAAGTTTCCTTCCGGTAACATCAAAACTAAACGACTTTTTCGGCATGATTGGGTATTCCTTTGACTGCAGTCTAGGGGGGGATCTGGGGCATGACAAGCCTAATATGCTGATTCATCCTACTAAATTTGTACTTGAAGCGATTGTTGCCCGATCAAAGACAGTTGCCGCGCCGCATAAGCATCTGATCGATTGTCCAGGGTCGTTTGGTGAAATGGTGATGACTTCAAAGTCAGCAAAACGCCGTGATGGTCGGGTTGCACCTCAATCTCTTCCTGTGCGGCAGCCTTTCCTTGGATACTTGGTTGAGACCACAGGCCGACAACCCGTCGCGTCGATTTGAAATAGCGATTGGAACGGTCAACAGTTGCAAGGCAAGTAAGTGATAGCACCGAGCAACCTGGCTCGTCGGTTAACACACCTGCATACCGACCAGGCCAGCGAAAATACAATTGTGGACTGTCCATGAGCAAAGCGACCACCAAGTTTGGCCCTACTGCACGGATAGCATTCATGGCAGGATCCATCCGCGCCAAATCTTCACAGATCAAGGTCACCATGGACATGTCTTTGCGAAATGCATAAAACGGCAATTGTCGGCCCGTCAAATGGATATCTTCCCACCACTGGTGGTTGTCTGGATCTGTGTCGAAATTCAATCCATATGTGTCGGCTTGTGTTTGGTCGATCCGCCATCGATGATGCTTGTTCTGCTCCCTTGGCAACGCACCTTCTCCTTCAATCAGGGCATACATTTTCGCTTGGTTCAGGCTACGCCCAGTACGTGCATTTTCTGCCAGTACACCCGTGATCAGGAATTCAATCTCAGTACCTGCCAATGCCTTGACCAACTCATTAGCCACCTGCTCCGACAAGGCGCATTCGGGAAACACGATACCGTTAGGTGCTAAGCCGCCCGATGCCGCAGTCGCCTGTTCAATTAACGGCAGGACCAAAAGCTCTGCCAGATCAGTGCCACTGAGAGTTGGGCCCGCAGCGTCTTCCAGCCAACGTTGGCGCAGCCGGAAAAAGGCTGCGTGAGTGGTGCCGTTCCCCAACTGTGTACGGCTGGACGTTAATTCGAAACTGTCATCTGGAATGAAGAATGGGTATGGGACTAACAATAACCGGATTTCGTTAGCCCGTCGCTGTGCTGCCTTTCGGGAAACAAGGAACCACGACGGATTAAGCGTTGTCCTGCAAGGCAACAGCGCCAAATGATGACTGAGCGAGCGGATCGTACATCCTTTGGTCGTCGTAAGTGACTTGGGCAGGACGACAACATGGTCAGGCGAAACCATACCGCACAGTGAATGCGGCCAATATGGCAGTACGAATGGATTGGGAATGGAAGGATCATCAACTGCATTGATCAACACATTTAGCGCCAACTCGGAGTGCCTTCCATCTCGTGCACGGCGATCCCACCCCATTCCGGCACTGGCCTCGTCGGCGATAGCAAACAAGTGAAGCAAAACCCGCAGCACAGAAGGATGCTCGGCTACCTGTGCCAGCGGTATCATACCGTAGTTGGATACCAACTGATGCCACAACTGCCGCACGGCTTGTGGCGGTCGCTCCAACATTCGCTGCCAACTGGCCGCTGTCCGCGCCATCGCTGCAAGTTCGGCGGCATGCTGTGAAAGCCGATTACGATCAGGACTTGCTTCTGTATAGCACCCACTACGTTCGATGATAGTACCAACTACCGCAAACAAATCAGGAGGCCAAACGGGGCAGAGCGAATAGCTAGGGAACGTTGCCCGCGCGCCACCCGGTCGGTTCAGGATTTCTCGCGTCGGGGCCTCGACTAAATAGGCGGCGTCGGTGCCAGCAGGCAGCAACTGGTGAATCAGGTCAATAATGCGCATACGATAGCGGGTGTAAACAGATTAGGTTAAACGTACATGAGCAATGTAATGCAGCGTGGCTGGCGTAATTGGAGTTGTAGACGCACGCGATTCCCTCAGCTATCCAGAATTTGGTAAACAGAATTGGGCTCATTCGGCAGCCAGATGCTGCTCAATTTCACTAACGAATGGCGACGTGCGACCAGTTGTATGCAACAAATGAACCTCTTGTTTCGCTCGCGTCAGCCCAACATAAAATAATCGGCGCGCCTCCGCTCGCTGATCATGGTCGGCATCATTGCGGGGCAAACGCCCGTTGTCTAATCCAAACATAAACACTAATCCGAACTCTCGTCCTTTAGCACTATGGAGTGTCGACAAAGTCAAGCGACTCAGATGCGTACCGTTGCCGGCCAATTCACTCAGAACCATGTGCCGTTGGTCTCCAGCTTTTGACAATCGTGCCGCAAAAGTAGCCAGTGTTTCGAGTTCATCGCGCAATAATGCGCAACTATTTCCGAACGGCTGAATTACCTGTGTTATCAATTGATCCAGCCAGTAATGCAACCTTAAACCTTCGTCGCGTTGGCCCCATAGAACTGAGATGAGTAGGCGGTGGAATTCAAGCCTTCGTTGGTCACTCTTGAGCGACTCTCCAAATAAACGTTCTCCTCCCCTAAGAATTCGGGCAAACCGCGGATCACCTGACCTCCAGCCACCACAACACCATTGCGCACAAATTTCCAACCACTGCATTAGCCGACTGGAGCGCGGATAAAGTGCGTTGCCATCTGTACGGATAAAGGCAATACCTGCCGCCTGCGCGGCATCGGCTATCGCATCCCCGATCCATGCTGCCGGATACAACACAGCAACGTCACCGAGGTTTAGGCCAGGATGACGAATGAATGCCTGGGGTAACAAGTCCCGGACCACACGAACTGCCTGATTCTCATAGTTTCCTGCCATGGAATGAATAAAAACAGCCCCCTGCATATCAGCATTAGCAGCTTCAAAATCTCGCTCCTCTGCTAACGCTACGCGCGACGCAGACACAATGCGCGTGCCGCTACGATAGTTCAATCTGAGGCGAACAGTCTGAACATCAGCGCGCTCGGACAATCGTCGCAAGAGATCAGGACGTGCACCGGTAAAGCCGTAAATAGACTGATCAACATCACCAACCGCGAACAGCCGCATGCCCGTCCTAAAGCAAAGGCCCATTACCATGCGATGCAATGCACTGCCAAGATCCTGATACTCGTCAACGACGAGTATTGGATACTTGGCGAGTAACGCACGTTGCAGCCATTGATTGGAGCGCAAAGCGCGGACTGCGAGCAAGGGCATGTCATCGAAGTCAATGAGTCCTCGGCGACGTAATCCCGCTTCGTAGCGCTCAATAAGGGCGGCAAGATTGGGGTCGGCTTCGCGCCATTCGGGAGTATCACGGTTCAGGTAGGCACGGCGATAATTATTCAGCCTGAACTCTAGGTTCTGCGGAATATTTGTTCGGCCCAACGCCTCTAAGAGCGCAGCCTGCTGTTCAGCACGCCTCGCAATGCCGAAGCTCATTGGAAGACCGAGTCCTGCCGCTTGAGCATACGGCAAGATAATTTGCGTGAGAGAGAATGAATGTACAGTTCCGATAAACACCCGCTTGTCGTGCAGGACACCTAGTGCAGCAAGCCGATCCTCGAGTTCACGCGCACATTCATTGTTGTACGTGATGCAGGCAATACCCCGAGGTGCGTGCACGTCCTCAGTTAGCATGCGAGCCATTTTTGTTGTCAGCGTTTTTGTTTTCCCACTTCCTGGCCCCGCCAGCACTACACAATGGCCGCGTGCTTCATACGCTGCCCATTGCCCAGGATTACCCCGGAGTTGCGCTGCCGCGCGCAGATAGGCTGCTCGATCAGACACGTCCGACCACATAAGTGATGGCATCTGAAATATAGCTGGGTGGCTCCAGTCCTTCGATGCGTGATGCGAGGCGCTGAGCAAACCGGCCTTTTCCTACAGCTTCGATCAGTTTCAGATAGTTTTCATGATTGAGGGTGTCCGGGTCTTCCTCCCAAGCAGTAACCCATCTCTGTCGTTGTACACTGAGGTTCTCCTCGCGGAGGGCTTCAACTATAGGTTCGATAAAATCTCCCTCGAACAAGTCAACTTCCAGTGTATTTACGTTAGTAAACATCCCATGCTGTGCGCACCGTTGGTCAAACTGCGCGTAACTCGATAACGCACGTAACTCGGCGAGCAGTTGTATTGGCTCCTGACCAGTCCGCTGAAGCTCGACTGCATTGATTAGCTGCAGCACTCGATTGTGGCCCAGTGGAAGTTGTCCATCACGAGGATCCCAGTCAGTGATGACGGCAAACGGAATGCCGAGTGCAGTAAGGAACTTTGCATAGGGTTTAAAATTCGTCCCTGCTACCGAACACACTGTGATACCTAGATGGTCAAGATCGTGCCCCATCGAGGCTGCGAAGACTGGCACCAAAAATTTTTCTGCATCACCTTCTACCAGAATAATTCCACGCGCAAATAGCATCTCTGCCCGAGTAACGTCTAGGTAACGTGCCAAGTCATCCTCTTCATCGCCCGAAAGCTCAATTAACGCAGTTGAGGTTGCAATAGTACCGTCATGCCCCGCATCACGTAGTAGCACCAGGGAGCGCAGTGGTGCAACGCTGACGATATGAGGTGAGTGGGTCGTCAATAGCAGTGATAGCGGGTAATCTACGTTCTCTGTAACGAATTTCTTGAACAGATACCGATAAACGGATCGTTGAAGATGGGGATGCAGATGCGCTTCGGGTTCTTCGATAGCCAGCAGAGAATGGTCGCGACGGTTCTCACTCATCAACTGAAGTAGTTCAAGCACCTTCAAAGTGAGAAATGCCACATTGGCCGAACCTAGGCTGGCATCATTGATTGATCGCAGTCCTCCATCGATAAGCAGTTGAAGATTTCGGTAAAGGCGAGTTATTTCGGTCACGCCGAAACCTATGCTCAGTTCGATATCGTGCTTTGGACCACTCATGGATGCGAAGAGCCCTCGCAATTGCTGCTCCAAGTCCCGTACGGAATCGAAGGTCGCTACTTGTCCTGTTGCATCGCGGACCGCATTTCTAACATCTTGAAGCTGCTCGAGTGGCACAGCTGAGAACGCACGCTCCAGCAAGGGACGAAGAGGAGATCGGCGCCAAGTTGCCAAGTCGCTCTCCGCATCACGCAATGCAGGCAAGACATCCATAGCGATGCGCCGCCGTAACTCGTGGCCGAACCGCCTTGATTCAGACTCGCCCCCATAGCAAAGGAACTCGTAATCGTCGTCAGACTCCGGAAATTCATCCAATCCAGGAAGTGGGCGAAATTCGTAGGTGAGCCGAACTGTATCTGGGTCATCATCTAGGCGGAAATCTGTGAGTTGGGCCAATAAGTCAAGATCGTCTTCGAACTCTTGCATTTCAACGAATATGGTGATCTGTTCGCCCTCAAGCGGTTCGCCCAGTCCATCCCAGAAATCACCCTGCCCTAGTTGACGCGCGCTGTCTGGCAAGCCCGGGTCAAAAATGAGCCGCAAGGCATAAAGCAAATTGCTTTTCCCGACACGATTCTCGCCGACGATGACGATATTGCCGTCGAGGGGTATATCAACTTCACGGAAATTACGGAAGTTGCTGATGTAAATGCGGGTGAGTTTCATCGCCAAGCTTCAAATATTTTAGAACGTCGAGAACGACAACTGTCCATCAGCTTCTCAAGCTTGCTTGTTGCACATCAGCAAGAATACAATTAAGTTGACTAATAGTAAACTTTACTTTCATCTTGAAAGTACCATTTCATGTCCGTGGAAGGCCCCATGTATCTGAATGACCAAGAAACAGCAGTAGACATGCTCTACTATGAGGCTGCAGCGAAGACGATTGTCCGTCTCATCCGATCTACGCCAGCTGTGCCTTTAACTATCGGTGTGCACGGAGACTGGGGAGCAGGCAAATCCAGCGTGTTAAAAATGGCCTCATCCGAGCTAAAGCAAGATGATAAGGCTCTCTGCATCTGGTTCAACGGCTGGACGTTTGAAGGATTTGAAGATGCCAAAACAGTCGTTATCGAAACGATCGTTGAAGAGCTGCGGCGCGCAAAGCCAACATCAACGAAGGTGGCTGAAGCCGCGAAAAAGGTTCTAAAACGTGTTGATTGGCTCAAGCTAGCACGCAAATCCGGAGGCTTGGCTTTCACTGCAATGTCAGGCATCCCTACTCCTGATCAGTTCCAAAGTCTCGCACAGGGAGTCCAGGCCCTTTTCGGTAAGGCCAAAGAGGACTTCTCATTCGATAAACTGAAGGAACTCGCGGAAGACGCAGGGGATTACCTGAAGGATGCGGAGAAAGAAGGAAACCACATCCCAGAGCACATGCACAAATTTCGAAAGGAGTTCGAGGAACTGATTGCGGCGGCTGACGTTGAACAACTCGTCGTCATCGTTGACGACCTAGACCGGTGCCTCCCAGAAACAGCGATCGCAACACTAGAAGCGATCCGACTATTCCTTTCTGTCCCTCAAACGGCCTTCGTCGTCGGCGCCGATGAAGTGATGATTGAATATGCAGTACGCAAACACTTCCCAGACCTCCCGCCATCGATGGGTCCGGTACCGTACGCACGAAATTACTTGGAAAAGTTGATTCAAGTCCCTTTCCGTATCCCAGCCTTAGGCTTGGCGGAGACGCGCATCTACGTCACCCTTCTTCTGGCCGAAGTCGCTAAGGGCGCGAATAACAGCGAGTTCAAAAAGTTGCTGGAAGGAGCACGTAATGAGCTTAAGCGACCATGGTTGAGCCGCGGCCTTGACATGATGTCTGTATCGCAGATATTCAGTGGAAATGTTCCCGAAAAATTTGTTGAGCCCATCAGCATTAGTACACAGATCACTCCAATCCTGACAGAAGGAACCCGAGGAAATCCACGACAGATCAAGCGCTTCCTGAACTCGATGTCTCTTCGTTACCAGGTGGCCCAAGAGCGTGGCTTTGCAGATGATATCTCAATGCCTGTGTTGGCAAAGATTATGCTCGCAGAAAGCTTTGCCCCAAATTTCTACTCACAAATCGCCAGACTTGCGGTAACAGCGCCGGATGGCAAGCCGGCTGCGCTTGTGCAACTGGAAAAAAGCGTGAGCCCGCCCCCTACGAAGGAGCGTACGAAGGCAAAGGATGCCGACAAGATGGATGAGGTCGATCCGGACGTCGCGGAGTGGTTGAGGAGTGACTGGACCGTGAGCTGGGCAGCCATTGCACCGCCGTTAGGAAACGTGGATCTGCGGCCATACGTGTTTGCCACTCGCGACAAACGCAGTTACTTGGGAGGACTTGCCGCTGCCAGCCACTTACAAGGTATAGTCGATCGTCTGATAGGGCCAAGGATGAAACTAGCTGGCATGGATCAGGAGATCACGAAATTATCGGGCACCGAACCGGAGCAGGTCTTTGATGCATTAGCCGTAACCATCCAAACGAGTGAAGACCTGTCTCGTGAGCCAAAGGGCTTACACGGCCTGCTCCTGGTAGTTCAAAAACATGGCATGTTGCAACGCCGGCTCTATGAGTTCTTGGTAGGCCTGCCGACGGATAAAATTGGTGCTTGGATCTCCAATTTCGGCACCATCTTCACAGATGGACCGGTTGCAGCTGAGTTTAATTCCCTCGTCCAGTCTTGGGCTACCCAAAGTGAAAATGCCAAACTACGCGGTGCGGCTACAGGATTGACGAAGCTTCTGAAGGGCAAGTGATGGGAACCTCTAAAGCTTATGGGGGGCCTGCCAACGGACTTGTACCGTCATGGATCGATGATCCGGTTCCAGCTGCTAACGAATCCTCAGGCAATGTGCCACCAGGGCAAGACACGTCTGGCACCGATACGCCAACTCCATTGGGAGCTCAAGATACAACCACAGCTGGCACTTTCAGAGGCGCACGCAGCAAATTTTCAAATTTCGCAAAGAATAGAAGCTCGAGTTCTCTCGGCGGAGCCCTACGCCAACACGTGAAAGGTTCCGGTGGACCGCGAAAAGCCGCGCAACGAATGGGGGCTACAAAGGCTGCGGGAAGCCGACTGCTTGCCTTTGTACGTGACGCAGAACGCATGGGTATCAATGAGACCTTGCGTGTACGCGGTCTGCAGGGCTTGGCTGGGCAAAATGTCGAGGCCATTTTCGTCGGCTTAATAGACGTAATTTGCCCACCCGGGGGCCCTATCGACGAAGCAATAGCACGACAAGCGCTCATGGAAGCGATCGGTGACCAAGCCGACGCAGGGAGTAATGACTTTGACACACTCACGCCAGCACAACTGAAGGAATTCTTTCTCGATTTCGTTGTACGTTCAATAGAAGGCCGCATCATTAGCGACATTGGTGCCAAAGGTGTTGTGCTACCCGACAATGTCAACGATGTGTTGGTAATCCAGGAGCAGCTGCACGACTTTATTGCCGGCTGCTGCCATAGCCATCTTGCGACAGAGCTTGATGCGATAGGAACCCTTACCGATCGCCAACTAGACGCAAAGATCAACTTGATCTACGAGGCCGCGTTCAGCTTGATCGAAGAGGCTGGAGAGGAAGCAGAATGACACATCACACCATCTACTGCCGCCTAGGCAGCGAGGCTAATTCTTTGCCCCTGCCCATCATGGCCGGGACTGTGCTATCCGACATTAACTTCATCGATATCGCCGGCGAACTCAACTTCGGTCTGGAAATGACACTGGCGCAGCTCGACAAGATGGGGCTTACGCCAACGGAAGTTGCGATTGATTTGGTAGTGTTGGCTACCGCGTTAACCGCTGCAGACACCCGCATTAGCCGAGCTGAAAACTCCCAAGACCGATGGACCCGAGAGATCGATATATTTATTCCCGTTAGCGATACCGCACTATGGCGCACTCAGCAACAGCGTCTGGGACACATGCTACGCTTCCTAACAGGAGACCACTGGCGCATCTTCTTCCGTGAGCGGCCAGCAGCATATAGAAAACTAGCTCGCCAATCGGAACATCTAAAGACAACATCTCCCACTTCCGTCTGCTTATTCTCTGGAGGGCTGGACAGCTTCATCGGTGCAGTCGATTTACTCTGCGAGGGCCAAAGCCCGTTACTCGTCAGCCATCGTTGGGATACCCTCACCGCAAGCCGCCAGAATGAATGCATCGCTGAACTGTCTACTCGGTTCCCGGGCCTTGTTGTAGGCAACCACATGACTGGTCGGGTAGGTTTCGACCATGAAACAGTGACCTCTTCGACCACTGAAGACACGCTACGAGGCCGATCGTTCCTGTTCTTTTCACTGGCGGCTCTTGCGGCCTCTGCAATCGGGGAAGACATCACAATCCATGTTCCAGAAAACGGCTTAATATCGCTGAATGTACCTCTCGATCCATCAAGATTGGGAGCCCTCAGCACAAGGACGACACATCCGTTCTACATGTCGCGATTCAATGAGCTATTGCAGGGGCTAGGAATTAAAGCGACGCTCCATAATCGGTACAGGCACATAACCAAAGGGCAGATGGTCGAGCAATGTAAGGATATGTCTTTCCTTCGTATGCACGCATCAAAGACTATGTCATGTTCAGGTCCAGCAAAATACCGTTTTCATCCCGACCAAACCATGCGCAAGATTCAACATTGCGGGCACTGCGTCCCTTGTTTGATTCGACGTGCCTCACTTTTGCGCGGCTTTGGCCAAGACGAGGACGAAACACCGTATACCTTACAGGGCCTGCGTACGCGAGTACTCGACTCATCCAAACCAGAGGGAGAGCACATACGAGCGTTTCAACTCGCGTTAGCACGACTGAATGCAGTGCCAGAACGTGCCAAGCGGGACATTCACGTCCCAGGCCCCTTATCCGACCACTCTGGCGAGTTAGCTGCATACGAACGTGTCTATGTGGACGGTTTGCACGAAGTCGGTGTACTGCTTGCTGGCGTGCAGGCAAAAGCGTTAGCGTAAAGGTGATATAGATGCGTCCCGAGTGGGTTGATTTTCATTGTCATGTAGACCTCTATGCTGACCACCTCGCTATTATCGACGAATGCGATCAGGCTAAGGTGGCTACATTAGCCGTGACTACTACGCCGAAAGCATGGCAGCGCAATCAGGAATTAGCAGCGTCTTCGAAATTTGTGCGCGTTGCATTAGGCCTGCACCCTCAGCTCGTTGCCGAGCGAGCCAGTGAGGTAAACCTTTTTGAAAAGCTACTTGAATATACGCCCTATGTTGGCGAAGTAGGACTGGATGCTGGTCCGCAGTTTTACTCATCGTTCCCGGAACAAGAACGCATTTTCTTGAGAATCATCTCTGCGTGTGTCGAACAGGGTGGAAAAATTTTAAGCGTACATAGTGTTCGATCGGTAGGTAAAGTTTTGCAGCACTTGGAACGGCTTAGATTTGCTCATCACGGACAAGCGGTCTTGCATTGGTTTACTGGTACTGCAGCCGAGGCAAAGCGAGCAGCAGAGCTCGGTTGTTACTTTTCAATCAACTCCGAAATGCTCAAATCTCCAAAGCATAGATCCTTAATTACCAAACTCCCTCGAGATCGTCTGCTTTCTGAAACAGATGGTCCTTTCGTGACCTATGTTGATCGCCCTGCTAGACCTGTCGATGTGGCTTCGACAGTCGCTAACTTAGCAGAAGCATTAAATATCACGCCTGAAGCAACACGGGTTTTAATCATTCGAAACCTAACGAATTTAATGAAAAATTCGAAAAAAAATATTCCATACACCGTGCACGGCTCCAATAATTAATTCACTGATCGGGCAGCCACCATTTAAGTCCTATTTTACCCAATGGATATTTACGAAAATATTTTTATAGGAAATTTTCTCTACAGCCTTGGCATATGTGTAGGTAAGAGAAATAATTCTGAGCATTTACCAATTTCGGTCAATCTACTTCAGCAAACCCCACTAGACCGCAGTATTGGCGACGTATTATTAAGAGGAGCCCGTACTCTTCGAATAATAGAGTTCAAGCGTATCGAGAACGACGACAATAAAGAGTTCGCCAAGCTGGAACATTTGTCACGCACTTTGTCAGTTGCAGAACATCAGGATCTCATACCACTATCCCGTCAGGTTCACTGGTTTATCGGGTCATTGAGCAAAGAAAAAGCACTCAACGTACGAATTGTTCCGTATTTAGATTTCAGAAACACCCATCAGCCTGAAATAAATATTCATTCCTTTATCAATTCAATGATCACTGAGGCTCACTCCGAATCTGATTACTCCACCCTCTATGATCGATACCTTAATGTAGTAGCGCTGGCGCAAGGCTCCATTAAAGGTTCTTCAGGCGGTATAGTTGTGTCTGTAGATAGCAACGGAAATATTAGCTATGTGGTGGTCGAGGATCTTCGTGACCTAGGGCTTACGCTAAATAAACTTCACGATGTTTATCTTCAACGTCAGATACAATTGGAGCATCAACTGACAGCTCAAAGTCACGATCGCTCGTACGACCAAGGATTATCTTATGACGGCCCTTGATAAAAATACCGTTCACGACACTCTCGGGACTTTACTTGAGATGGCACGGCGTGATCAAGACGCCATCCACGCTGCGGTGGAGCAGCTAAAGTACTCGCAAAGAACGCTAGATCAAATGACTCGCCAGCTACCTGGTGAAATGGCGCAAAGAGTCGATAAGTCGCTACAAAACTCCGTTGATGGAGCCGCTAACAAACTGGCTAGCCACTTTAGCGAAGCGAACGTTCAAGCCGATCTCGCAGCAGCAACATATCAACGAGCATCAAAGCATGTGGTTATTAAAATCACACTAGCAGCCTTAGGTATCACAGCAATTGCCGCGGCATCGATTGTCGCTGTTACCTGGATCTTAGCCCCTACTAACGCTGATATTCAGGCACTTCGAGAGGAACGCGACGAGTTAAAGAGACAAATCACGTTCTTGGAGAGGAAAGGAGGCAGAAGTGATGTCACGATGTGTAAGCTCGACGAAAAAACTGGAAAGAGTCGCATGTGTGCCAAAATCGATTCTAGTTTCAAAGGGGTATGGGAGGGTGGTTATCTAATCATTGCTAATAAAGATTGACGACATACGGACCAGTTACTTAAGACGGAATTTGCTAGCCATGTAAATTACATGGCCGTGAGCCATATAGAAAATGACAGGAATGGATAACAAAAAAAGATCACGACTTGAACAATGCCTCGGATTCCGGAAAACTGGCGAATCTTTCCTCGACGTTGCGTCCGTTGAGAGCAACCCTTTTTTTATGCTATTCAACTACGATGCTGAGAAGCTCTGCGAATTATTAACCGATGGAAAAGTAGAATTTGCCATCGCTGATAGCATTAGACGGCAAGCCGTATCGGTCGGGTCCGAACAAGCAGTTGTTATCTACAAAGGAATGTTGGATGCAATCTTTAAGATTGCTGCGAGAATTGTCGAAACCGGCGCACTCATACAATTAAATGAGAATTTTCGCAAAAGCATGAAAACTCCACAACACGCTCAAACTGCTCGCGCACTTTTAGATGAAACTGCAGATTTTTCGTGGGATGAAACCGAGTACCCCTGGATAAAAAAACGCGAGCAGCAGGTAATTTTCATGTTTTCATCAAACCTACTCTACCGACTTGTGATACTTCATGAACTGGGTCATCTTTGGCATAATCATGGTGAACGCAACGAGCTAATTGACTCCATCAACATTGACGAAATGTTTGGCAATAGCCAAGCTGGCTCTATTGAATCGCAAGCGCGCGAGCTTATTGCAGATAACTTCGCCTTTGATCATCTATTCGCCTTTACATCCTTTAATTTAGAATCCCAAAGATTTGACGAGATAGGTAGGTTCCTGTTTACCAACCTTGTCCCTGACAAGTATGAGTTGGCAGTTTTCTGCCTTCAAATGGCATTTGTCTATTTCTATTTCATGGATTCGGAATCATGGAGAGCCAGGTCGCCATCCGAATGGACTCATCCTCCCCACCCATTCAGACTGCAGGCCCTATACATGGCATTCTTGGCAGATGGATTTGGCAGCATTGAAAAGGAACACCGTGAGCAAGTCTTCAAACGAGGCGTACAGCTCGGCGACAGCACCATTGAGAGAATTTTTGGAACGCCAAACAACCTGAAATGGCTTTCTGAAATGGGCCAAAATTCTTATAAGGAGCATTTTGAAATGCTCCACAAGCATCTACCAAGGTGGACCAACATTGAACGTATTGCTTGGTAGTCAATCCTTGTCAAACTTAGCAATGCCCTTGCCGCAATCAGGCGTGAGCCACTCAACTGCACCATACTGCTCGAAGGTTAGTTTTGTTTCATCAAGATTGCGCGCTTTTCTTAGGCTTATTTGCTAATTTATCTGCACAGCTAAACTAGCCAATTTAACTAAAGTAAAACTGCCTTGCTAAACAGCTAGTGTGCCTCCCCCCAGCCATCTAGGCAGATTGAAAACAGGCCACTTGTTTTCCTGCTAAGCAGCGTTAACTTGATCTTTTGCCAGCGCTTAGCTCGTACTGTAAGAGTTGCAGAGACTTCGCTTGAGGTGAGCTTTTTTGTCACTGGAACGTAAGCGTCCAGCCAACGCCGTATTGAGCATAGCAGCAGTTTGATTGATGATGGCTGGCCGCAGGCCAGCCTTCTTTATTTGCCAGCCGGGAGGTGCTGCGCGCAGTTCCAGGGCAGGAAGTCGTCGACGCGATTGACCGGATGATCGGCGATGTGCGCCAGTACATGGCGCAGCCAGGCTTCAGGATCAACACCATTGAGCTTGGCCGTGCCGATCAGGGAGTAAATGGACGCAGCCCGCTCTCCGCCGCTGTCGGCCCCGGCAAAGAGGTATTGCGGCGGCCGAGTGCGATGCCGCGCAGCGCCCGCTCTGCGGCCGAGTTATCGATCTCGATCCGCCCCCGCAGTTTTGCTCGGCCAACGGTTAGCTCCATGATGGCCGTCGGACGATCATCGCTGCCGGAAAGTTGGGGCCCGGTTTGTTCAACAATGGTCACGGGAACCAAGGCTGGCGCGTTGATTTGATCCACCGCGCCCTGGTCGGATGCATAGCGCTTTCGCCATCCGAACACCTGGTTCGTATTCACGCCGTTTTCACGCGCCAGTCGCGCCACCGAAACACCAGGCTGAAACGATTGCGCTACGATGGCCCGCTTGAATTCCTCGCTGTGATGCCGGTAAGGCCCGCGCGAAGGCTGCTTGCTGTCCGATCCAATATTTGTGTCCATAATTGAAATTGTGGGCACAAATTTGTTGTGCCTTCGATTCAATCATCGGAGATGCTGCCGCATGAAGTCTAGACGGTGCAGCCTGGACGCTTACACTGGAACCATAACTTCGCCGTTTGGCAAAGTTATGCGTCCGGCCGCCGGTCTGACTTAGCTGATTTTGCTAGTTTAGCTGTACAGATAAACTAGCAAAATCAGCTAAGGAAAATGCCCTACAGGCAGGTCGCTGCTTCGGGTATAGGCCAATCCAAGAGCGAAGCGGTCCTTCGAATAATCCAGCGGCACTCAGGCGGCGACGCCCATTTCTTTTCGATCAGCCTTGGCAGATACTGCGCCAGGATATCGATCTCCGACATGTGCGTTCGCTTGCCCGCTTTTGAATTCAGCGCCGCGGTTGCGAGTTGGTTGGCCAGATCCTCGCACATTGCCCAGCGGCTACATCGTTCAGCCCGGGTTTGGCCTGCGGATGAATACAGGGCACCATCTTTTCACTAAAAGTAACTTGGGGGCGGCGCCCGATACCGATCCCAAAACCTCCGGAGGCAACGGAAAATCGTCGGGGACCGGCAGAGCCGATTGATCAGATACTTGCATAGTCAACCTATTTGCGGTTCGTTGTCTTGATCCGACGCCGCTAACGCAGAAGATGCCAATGAGCGGACATGATCTCATTTTAGTTGGTAGGGTTTTCGATGCCATCGGAAATGCCTGAAATCAGAATGGCGTCCTGCATTTGAGCGGAGATGTTTCTTTCAGTAAGGCGCAGCTCGAGCAATCTGCTTGTTATCCTGCGACGTCGAGCTGTTTCCACCTTTATCTCGTGCTGCGTGAACAATGTGGATTTTTGCTTGAGGTGAGCCTTTTTGATAACTATGAGTGACAAGTTCTTGATCTGGCGGCTCAAATATTCCAATTGGAAACTAAAACCCAATAGTTTTTATCTAAAGAAGAAGTAAGTCATGCACATGGGTTATTAATTCGGCGCGAAAGAGCAGATTCCCGTACCTTTGTCCCGATGCCCTATCAAAAACACTCACCTTTGCGCAGTCTCTAGAGCATATGGAAAGCTAACCGCCGTCAGTGTCGGCGTATCCGTCGCCACGATGCCAGGACTTGCCTGCCTGCGGCGCATAACGTTCGATAAGCGGCTACAGCTACTTTCCAGCTCAGGTAACCGATGTAGGCAGCTACCGCCAGCGAAACCCATTTTCCGTGCCAGTTGAAGTGGTTGCATAGTACTGAAACCGGCAGCAGAACTATGAACAGCCACAGGTGGCCGGTCCAATGAAGTTGTCCTCCGGATTCATACATGCAAACGCCGCAGATTGGGCATAGGTGCTGGGTTTTTAAATAGCGGAATGGGAGAGCACTTTTGTAGTGCCAGAGCCGAGGATGAACGTGGCTATGGCAGTCCGGGCATTGGACGGTCGCTGTCATGTTTTTCTGTCTTTGCTTGGCATTACGCTTAAAGCCGTGAACTGCTTACAGCGGTACCTGTTATGTGTACGGGTAAAGTGGCGGCCTATTTGTACTTTGCCGCAGCTTCGGCCAGACCGCGTTGATGTTCGGTGATGACCAGCGTGGCCGCAGCGTTTCGAGCATTAGCGCAGTTAATGCCGGTCGGCGTTTCACGCCAAGCCATCTGTTTGCTGGGTGGTAGCACGCTGAACTCTTTCTTTTCAAAGTCGCTGCACTTGCCTGCTACGACTTTCGTTTCGTCAGAATGTTCCATGTAGTACTGGTATGTCTTGGGCTCGCTGACGTCGATGGGGCTCCGCTGGCATCCGGTGGCTGCAGCCACCAGGGCCAGAGCCGGCACATAGGTTTTCAAGGTGCGCATAGTTGCTTCGAATTCAATTAATTTCCGCTTGGAACTTAAATATAACTAACATATCGTGAAATGTCACTTATAGTTGTCTTTGTGATTTCTATGGTTGGTGGACTGTCTGCTCACGGGAACAGATGCTTGGGTGCATGGAAAAGCCCAATGCAACAGCAACCCCGCGAGAGATCTTTGGAAGGAATTTGCGACGCGTCCGACGCCTGAAGGAAGTGTCGCAAGAGGCGCTCGCATTCAACGCTGGGCTCAGCCGTACGTATGTCAGTGAGGTGGAGCGAGGCGTCAGGAATGTTTCAATTGATAATATGGGGCAGTTGGCTGAAGCGCTTGGTGTGCCGTTGAAGGACTTGGTCGATCCGGATATGTTTTCGGATATGGCCAAGCGGCTCGCCTGACGCGTGCCGAAGTGGTCCTGCGCTGGTGCTATCTGGGCGGGTGTGGCTGTTGGGAGCTATACTGAGGCTGTCTACTTCCGCAAATACGAGGGCGCCATGAAAGCGTCGCAGATGATGACCAATCGTTTCAGCTCTCCTTCTCCCTTGGATCCGACCACCGTGGTGAGAGGTGCGACCATTGCTGAGTGGGAGGCTGCGTTCACAAATGGTTTTAAGCATACATTCACTGAACTCGCGGAGCGTAAGCGGCAGTATCTGCTCAAGAGGGCCAGGATGAAGCCGTTCAACGGAGTGTTTCGGCGGAATAGCAAATAAGTTTAGGCCAAATCAAAGTAAGTTTTACCGTCTACGGAGGCGAGACCCGGATGAGAAATTCAGCGTTGCTGCATTGTTCAAATGGCTTGAGCTTCCACTCTTCTTCATGCCTGCGGTTCGGATGGATAGCAGTTCTAGAGACACGAAATCGCGCGTGCCTAAAGGATCAGATTTCGCGGTAGATATATAGCTGGTAGCCAGTCATAAGTCGCTGATTGAGCTGCGAGTCGTCCATTTAAGCGGATAGTCGCCAAATTAACTGAAATTGACATGCTCCCGACGAAGGCTTTTCTTCCTTGTTCAGCGATTGCTTCGGTGCCTGGACGATGGCGGCGTCAATCATCTGGCCGTTGCGGACGATGCACTCAGCGAACCTGCCGCTGCTAGTAGCGGGGCGTAAATTTTGCCCTTTAGCATCTTTCCCTAGTTCTGGGTAATGAAAAGCCGTACGGTGGTCGTTTCCCCGCCGGTATATTTTTCGCTGCTACTAACCTATCCGCCGTAGCGCTTTATTAAATCTGTGAAGAATGCCTTCGCCATCGGTCCCGCGTCGGGCCCGCTTAGTTCCGCCGCACCGAACCTGAAAACTTCGTAGCCGGCCAGTTTTAGATCACGATCAGCCGCCATGGTCGTGGCGTACAGGCCGGGATCCGCCCTGCCGCTTGAGTCCGCGTAATGTTGCTTCCCGTCGACCTCGATAACCACCCTTACTCCATGGGGCATCAGCAGTAGGAAGTCCATACGGAACCGAAACAAGGCATCGGCCCCGCGTTGCTTGACGGTCTGCGGGTCCCAGTGCAGCCAGACTTCTGGAAGAAGCGCGGGCAGCTGCGGGACCGCCTTGCCGAACGTCTCGAAGTACGCCATGAACAGCATGGATTGAGGCGGTGACGTCGCCGGTAAGCAGGACTTTAAGCGCTTGAAAAGTGACTTCTTGGCTTCGCCCGGTTCCGCTATTCCCTCCGTCTCTGCCCACCAGTTTTGCAACTCTGCCCACGTCAACCCGCCGGCGCCAATAGGCCGGTCGTAAACCAAGACCGCGCCAGGGTCGGACATGATCTCGATGTCGTTACTGATCGCGTCTCGCAGCCGCAGGTCTGGCTTGGTCGACGAGGCGAAGATGAGGTTTTTGGGACGGCTGCGAGGTCCTAGGCGCGTCGAGACGAGGCTGAACACGGGGTAGCCATCTTCGTAGCGGGTTTCGCGAAGCTCCATGCCGTAACCATGCAGTACGCCGTTGACGACGTCGACGAAGTGGCGCTGGGCCGGCTCGTCTGGGCGAACATTCGCCGAGGCCAGTCCCTCCAGAAAATATGCGAAGCGGCGGTCTTGCGCGTCAAGCGTCCCGAGCTTGTCGAAAAGCGTCTCGACGGACCAGTCACCGGGATGTTGGTGAACATGACGTTGCACTTCGGCTCGCAGGCCGATGGGAGCCCCTCCGAATATTTCAGACCACGGGTCTGTGCCAAGGTCCCACAGGGTATCCAGCATTTTGTCGAAACCCTTGGCGCAGGTATAGAGGTCTTCGGGAGCGAGGGCACGAGCGATATCCCGACGGCAGCGCTTGGAAATCTCTGGGCAGCCATCGCCGGCCCAGAGCATGTCTTCTAAGCTAATCCGCACTGCGGGAGTGGGGGATCGCGTCACGAGGAAGCGCTCGGCCACGTCAGCCAGATCGGCATCACTGACCTGGCTGATTGCCCATTCCAGTCGGTCCCTTTTCGACATGTCGTCGGGAGGAACGGGAATACCGAGGTCTGCGCATAGCAGGGGGATCTTGGCATGTGTGACCACCGCAGTCAGGCCGGTGATCTCTCCATGCAGAATCTCGCGCAGGTGCACTGCGTCTATTTTGCGTATTCCTTCGGCTTGCAATGCCCTTTTCCCCTTTCCCTAAAGCGAAGTTGCCGCGATTAGTTGCGCTCTGGCGTTCGGCGCGAGTTGCGCCTTCCGGTCATGCCACTACGTTGCGGACGCCTGTTCGCCTAGCCGCTGCCGCTCAGTCTAACCTGCCTCGCGGGCTGGCGGGCGTTTGGCGCCTTTTGCCTGGCGCTTGCGCCGCGGCGAACGCCAAGTGGGAACCGCTACGATGCGTTGGCAGAAGTTTTTTCCGGTCCCATCGCAATAGTGTTCAGATCTTTAAAATAGGCTGTAAGGCGATCGGCAATGAGTTCGACGTCGGCCCCCTTTTTCGGCGGGCTCATGAGTACAAGCGCCGTATGCTCAGTGCATTAGTGGCACCAATATCAGCTCAAGAGAGCCAGAATGAAGCCATTCCTAGGAACATTTCGGTGAAAAAGCAAAGTAAGTCTGGTCCGCATAGCAAAGTAAGTCTGGCCCCTCTATGAGGTGAGACCCTGCTGCAGTAGGCATTTTTCTGAACATTTCACAAAGCGTGTCAAGCAGCCCAAGCTTGGGGCCCGTACCATGTCCCTCACGTCCTCACTATCAGCAGATGCAGTTGCCAGCTAACATCGGCTGGGCAATCGGTAGAAGCGGCCATTACGCGTGCGGCGCTTTAAAAGTGGTTTACCTCGACCTCCCTTTGACCGTTGAAAGCAGCCTGATGCAGCAGATCATGAATCAACACTGTCAAACGATATAAATCGTTATCACTAAGAGGCGCGCCTTGATGCAACGGCATCCCATCATGAATTTGCGCTTGCGTCGCAAAATTCTGTAACTGCTGGACGGCTTTAACGTAATCGAAATCTTCGACGCGCATCTGCGCGCCCCAAAAGCTGGTCAAGCCAGAAAAAACACGCTGAACAAACAGCTCGAACACTGTCTTCTGCACTTTGCCAGTGGCGAAAGCTGGCCCGAGCGTGAACAACATACGTAAAATTGCACAAGCGTACCCCCACGCTTGGACTCCCTCCGCCGAGCGTGGATTGTCCTTGGCGTTCTCAGTCTCACGGTACGAGCGGAAAAGGATTACCAATACTGCCAGGCTATCCAAACCAGGGCGTCTTTCCAGCATCTTGAGCGTACGGCTATCATCCCCAAATTGTCGCCCGGCCTTGACCACGGCCTTCTGAATGCCAGGATCGAGTTGCCCGACCCAAGTCCGCGCCTTCTTCTCAACAGATGTTCCGGTTCTGAGCACTTCCCATATCACATGATTTAAGACAGCTGCCGAGCCAGGGTAAAGCATATCTGCTTTCTGCACGACATCAGCACGGGGCACATGGTCGCCTCGGGAATAAAGTAAAAAAGTATTGTTTTTGATTCTTCCCCCATGCGCATCTACCTCTGCGTGCGGAGTAACCCGGCGCTGAACATCGCGAGGACGCGGCGAACCTATCCTGGACGCCAAATACTCAAACCAGAATATCGTTCTCGTTCTGTCAACTGGATCGTCTCGCCTCTGTGCACGCGGCATCTTGTCCCTTCGGTGATAATTCGCAAACGAGTTAAGTATTATAGGCTCAGAGAGCCAAGGGAAAAATCAAATAAAATCAGTCACTTAGTGAAAATTGAATTTGTAAAAAAAAAGCGACTTTAACCGTAAACGTTTAGGTTTTCCAGTGCCATATTCCGGCCCTAAAATTGCATTATGTTTTTCATGTGACTACGTGTGACTTTATGGACGTAATGCACAACTGCAGTGGATGTTTTGCAACACAGCTAGAGCAGGATCTTCTGCAATTGCATGGACCAATGATGACGGGGGATTGCCTACGCAAGGCACTCGGCTATCCCTCATCCGCCGCCTTTCGCCAGGCCATCGTCCGCAACACTATTCCTGTACCAATCTTCAACATAGAGAAGCGGCGGGGAAAGTTCGCCTTGACGAAGGAAGTAGCCCAGTGGGTGGCCGCTCAACGAGGAAAAACTGCGATGCTAACGAAACCACCGAGCGAGGAAGAAAAATGAAGATCTAAGCAAGCGAGCAGCAGCAATTCGAATCGGCAAAGAAAAACCCGTGAGCGGCTAACTCACGGGTTTTGGTGATACGGGTACTAGACACACCAAGTATCTCCCCTCTCTGCCTCCCATGTCAATGAACCAGGGTGCCTTGGCAACACTGGTATGGACACGTGCGTCTGAAGCTAGAAAAACCCCTTCTCGCTCACTTGCGGAACGCCATGTGTTGCCTTCGTCTATTCTGCACAGAGAGAAAAAAATGAAAAAAGGGCCGAAATTTCCCCCCAGCCTTCTCAAGAGGTTTTCAGCACAATGCCGTGGTACCGGCACTTACGAGCAGTACATACCATGGCACCGTGTCAACCGCTCTGACCCATCAAGTCACGGTCGGTCGCATCTCCAAATCTGGCATGGCAGACAACGTGAACTTCTGTCCGATTTGGAACTGGTGGCCTTCTTATTCTCGACCATGCATCCGAGCGTGGTCGATATTCGGGAACAATTCCCTCTGAATCTTCAGCTGGCACAACACGAGCTCAATGGCTATCAGGCCGGTTCTGTGCGCGAATGGGCCCCTGGCACGATCGAACTGGCCGAGCGCCTGCAGATGAAGCATCCGATTTCCAGCGAAGCTGGAATATCTTCTTCCTGGATTATGACGACGGACTTACTGCTGACGCTGAAAGAACCTGACGGCCATTTCAAGCTACTAGCCATTTCAGTGAAGCCATCCGTTGGATGGATGACTCGACGCAAGTTGGAATTACTCAACCTGGAACGGCAGTACTGGATCTGTCGCAATGTCCCCTGGTTGCTTATCACACCCCAGCTCTACGAGGACCGGGTGGCTGACCTACTTAAGAGCGTCAGTCACTGGGCATTGGGTGAAAACCATAACGACGCACTGTTGCAATGGGTGGGCAATCAGGCGCAAGACTTCGATCGAAAAAACCTGACGCAGATCCTTCGACGGATCACTCAAGAATGCGGCTGTCCGCAGACCGCGCAATATGCGTTCTGGCAAGCGGTATGGACTGGCCGCCTGCCATTTGATCTGCACCGCAGCTGGCGTGCTTCAGCACCATTCCTCCTCGTCTCGCCAGCAGCGTTCTGGGCCCGAAATCCGATCGTCTCGGGGAGGACAGCATGGGACCACTGATGCATAACCAGACCATCCACATTTTGACCGGCGAACTCGATGGTCTTTACCGAGTCGTATTGAACGAAGTCGCAGCCAACTGCACGGTACTTGTCCGTCTCGACAGAGCAAGCGAACCCGCCTCATCATTTGGGCCAGTGGAAGGCGGGCAACCGCCCCAAAAACGCAAAGGGCCAACTCCTCTTTGTGGCCAGTTACTGTGGCTGGAAACAACAACACTCGACCAATTAATCGAATCCAATTCGCTGCGCTTCGTTGAACTGGAAAGAAGAAACTTCAAAGTGTCCCCGGCAAGCGTCAATCGCTTCGAAGTGCGCCGAAGGATCATGGCTGATTTCCTAAAATTCGATGTACTGCGAACCTCGATTCTTCAACACCATACTCTCGGCCCTCTGGTAACCAAAACAACTGCCGAACACAACGTCAGCCGCTACCTTGTCTACAAATGCTGGTCCCTGCTGTGCCGCTATGGCTTTTCGGCAGAAAGCCTGGCGGGACGATTTGACTTGTGTGGCGCGCCTGGTGAAGTAAGGGACTGTTCGCCCGACATGAGAAAAAAGGCGGGGCGAAAAACCAACATGCAGCGCATGGCACAACGTACCGGTCAGCCCTATGTGGAGGTCCAGCCAGGAATGAACGCCGTATGGCGACAGCGTATCCTCATGGCAGACAAAAAGATTCGTTCGCCCAAACCGAAGTTTCCGAGGCGTTATCAAGAAATTCTTGCCCATGGTTTTACTACACACTTTCAAGAAGAGGATGGTGTAGCGCACCCTATGCCGTTGAAGCTTGGAGACTACCCGAACAAGACACAGGTACGCCGGGTGCTGTACGTTGAGATTCCTAAACTTCAGCGCCTTCAGCAAATGACGACCTTGGGCCACTTTAAACGTAGCCTGCGAGGCATGGTCGGCCGCAGTTGGAAGGGCGTAGCTGGCCCCGGCCACACCTGGGCCATTGATTCGACCATTGGGGACATCTATCTACGCTCCAGCATCAACCGCGCATGGATCATAGGCAGGCCTATCGTGTACACCGTCGTTGACGTATGGTCCACGGCAATTGTGGGCTTTTATGTTTGCCTTGCAGGGCCCAGCTGGGACACGGCGAAAGTCAGTTTATACAGCGCCATTACTGCTCCCGATTTACTTGGCGAACTTTGGGGCTACGAGGTAATGCCGTCGCTTTATCCACACCCATGCCTGCCTGCCGTTGTCCTATGGGACCGAGGAGAATACATCAGTCTGGCGGCCAAAGAGACTGCGTACCATCTTATTGAGCGCGCAAGTTTCACCCCGCCTTACCGGCCGGACCTGAAAGGCATCGTCGAGGTTCAACACCGGATCACAAAAGATCATCAGTCCTGGATACCGGGTGCGATTGATGCCCGGCGGGCAGAATATGAATTACGCAAATTTGATCCCAATGCTGGAGTTTTCACGCTCAGCGAATACGCCAACTATCTACACAACATTTATACCGAATACAACCTGATCGCCAACCGTGAAAAACGCCTCGACACGGACATGATTGCGGCCGGTGTCGTGCCGTCCCCGGCAGGCCTTTGGCGATGGGGCCATGCTGTCGGTATCGGAATGTCGCGCCACTTCTCTCATTCAGAATTAGTCCGCAAACTGCTGCCAGAAAAACACGCTACGGTGACTCGGGAAGGAATCAATTTCCAAAACCTGTTCTATGCATCAGAAGAGTCGAAAGCTGCCCAATGGACTGCCGAGGCACGCAACTTCAACAGTTGGAGAATCCCGGCGTACCACTTTCCTGGATCCGTATCACGCATTTGGACTCCCAACATGGGCGGCGCTGGGCTGTGGGAACTTCAACTCAGCGAGCAGGCTAACGCAACCAGGACACAAACGTACGAAGAGGTGGAGGATGCTTTTGCGTACAGCAAGCTAAGTCATCCAGAAACTGAACATGATCGTACTCAAACGAAAATGCGTCTGCATCACAAGAATAATGAACTCGTCAACAACGCCAAAGCCATGACCGCCGAGGCATTGAGACAAGCCAACGGCCCAATGCCTTCGCTGTCTGAATCGCGCAAGATGGAAGGGCAAACGCACGGCGGCAGCGAGATCACTTCTGCCGTTCGTACTACGGCATCACCACCAGCAGTTCCTGCTACAGGCAATGCGCCAAGCCGCTACACAGAGATCATGAAGAGAATCATCGATGCCAAAAATCGCTAAGGCAGGGTAACGATGATGACGAATTTTCTGAATCCGTATGAGGGTAATTGCCTGATTGATCGGCTCCGCCCGATCGTCTCCCGTGAGGACGCGTTAAAACTGTTGACGCAATTGCCGCGGATGCCCGGCAACGTAGCCGCTCTCCCGATCCATGTGCGCGTCCATTACCTCATCATCATGGCGCGCGAACTGCATATTGCAACGGAGGAGGAGGCAAAGCTTTTAGAAACAGAGGACCTGATGATCCGCAGTGGATACTATCATCGGCAGCCACACTGCCAGCAGATTTGGTCCCAAATAGCAGATGAACCAATCAGCAGAAGACCAAGCAAACCGTCGGCAATGGCAGCCCTCGTTTCGGGGCATTCCGGCACTGGCAAGAGCTGTGCAATTCAAAACACTCTTGCCACCTATGACCAGGTGATCCTGCATGAGACTTTCCCTATGTGTGCCCACGGGCTTCAGCAAGTGGTGTGGTTATCAGTTGACGTGCCGGCATCAGGTAAGTCTGCGGATCTGGCTATAACTCTGATGCATGCATGGGACGCTTTGTGCGGCCAGGATCGATTTCACAGCACCAACAAAGGAAGCCGAAGCAATGGCATGCAACTGCTCACTGAGTGGACTCAGGTGGCGACGTCGCAGTTCCTCGGAATCTTGCACTTGGACGAAATTCAAAATCTATTCAAAAGCCCTGCGCTGGCAAGACGCAGAGCGAAAAAGAAAAGTGATGAAAGATTGGAGTTGAGTTTAGTCGAGGACACGTGCCTGAAGTGGTGCCTGAACATGACGAACGCAGGTTTGCCACTGCTGTTTTCTGGTACACCAGATGGCGTCGCGGCGCTGACAAAACGACTAGCTACAACTCAGCGCTTTACCACTGGCGGGTATCATCGCTTCCCCTATTTCGAGCACGCGTCAGACATCAACTATCGCGAAACGTTTTTGCCAGGCCTGTTTCAATACCAATACGTTGCGAAGCCACTGGAATTGTCCGATAGGTTCGCGGAGCTCTTTCTTGAATTATCCGGCGGCGTGATGAGGATTATGATTGCGTTATGGGTTGCCGCCCATCGGGTAGCCTTTGAGCGTGAAACAGACGATTTGACCCTTGCAGATTTTATCAATGCTGCCAGCACATTTCTCGCCCCATTGCAGCCTGCTATTAAAGCACTGCGATCACGAGATCCAAGTCAAATTGCAAACTTTGACGACATGCTTCAGCAGGACGAACAATTTTGGGCTTCATTCTGGACGTCCTAAATTTTTCAAATATCCCATCGTAAAATATGCTGTTCACGGTCAGTCAGTTCCGCCCTTTCTTGCGCCCACGGCAATTTGCAATATATTTGGGCGCTGACTGGAAGCTCCCACTGTTCGGCTTTCAATCAGCGCTAACAATCTCTATGGCTATTTCGGTTTGACCAAGCAGGCCGCCAGCACAGCGATGCCACCGAGGGCATACCAGGCATGGTCAGCTTGCGCCGGGTGTCCAGTCAGCGTCAGTACTACCGCTGAACCAACCAGCAACGTAGCTATATAGGTGAGCGCAATCAGTGCACGACAATGCGGCGCGGACGAGTCTGGAGAGGTGCTGGGAGGACGCTTTGCAGCGCTGGAGCGAGGGGAAGAGGACTTGCGGGAGCGGCGTGTAGATTGGCGTCGGGGCCCATCGCCATCACTGTCATCGTCTCCGCCATCGCCGCCACTACCGCCGCCTGAGCTGTCTGACTCCGGTGCGGTGCCAGTATCGCCGTTGTCGTCGGTTACCAAAGCAGACTTCTTCGCAGCCATTTTTTGGCTCATGGGAGCAGCTCGCGTAACTGGTCGCGGTGACACGGCAATAAACGCCTTGGTCATTGCTAGTGAAATTTTGGCTGGGTCAAAAGCTACTACGCTGCCATTGCGCCGGATGATGCGATAGTCACTGC
The DNA here is from genome assembly GCF_009674485.1 of Pseudoduganella rivuli. Lineage (GTDB taxonomy): Bacteria > Pseudomonadota > Gammaproteobacteria > Burkholderiales > Burkholderiaceae_D > Rugamonas > Rugamonas rivuli_B. The sequence continues at coordinate 82,384 of NZ_WKJJ01000002.1, forward strand.
GGTTTAGATCAGCGTTGTTTACAGATTGAGTCATAAGAATTATCACCGTTCAGAAGAAGGGTCGCCGGACATCGGCAAGACAATTGTAGCGCCAAGTGCCAGCAAGGGTAGGATTGGCGGCATGCTAACTCACCGATGTTTGCGGCGGCCAGAGAGCCTGGCGTAGCGCTATAGATGTAACGCAAGACCGGCCGCTTTAGACCGGGTTGAGAGGACGATGAATTAGTAGACGGCCAGTTACGCCAGGCACGCTGGACATATCAAGCCGATGCTTGTGGTTAAGTTCACTCCGGTGCGCGCAGATAGGTATTATTGACAGCGCCTCGCAATCTCATCGTCATCGAGGTTGAAGGTTCCATCTCGGTGAGAACTGTGCTGAAGTTGGCTCCGGCCACTCGTAGAACGCGCTCCAACTCGGCGATCTCCACGTTGGCGTTTTCGGCGCTCTCAACCAACGACATTTCGTGTACATAAAAATTTTTTGCAGCGACATACACGCGTTGCTCTTTATCGCCTCTGCGCCTCAGATTCGGTAAACCCATCGAGTACAAATGTGCCTTGATGGTGCTAAGCGATACACCAAACTCACGGGCCATCTGGGGATGGTTACCCCGCGAGCGGATGTAATGATCAATAATGGTCTTTGCGTCTGGCAACGTCTTTTTCAATTGGCGTCGCCGCCTTGCGACCGATGGCAAACTGGCAGAAAAATCCGATTGAAAAATTTCAAGCGCTTGATCTGCGGAGCAGAACAAAACGCTAATTCCAAGCAAGTACGCAACGATCGATGAGGAACAGGTTGAACAGTAAAGCACGCCGTCTAACTGAGTAAAAATCTGCCCTTGGCGCTTAGCCAAAACTGGCGGAAACACCGCTTCCAACCATTGTTTAGGAAACCTCGACGCAATAAGGTCGCTAAGCTTGTTTTTTGCTGTACTCTTGGGGTGACTTGCAATGCCAAATGCACGCGCCTTCTCACGAAGCAGAGCGCGAACAGGTCTCAAATCAAGCGGCTGTGAAGATGATGCAAGTGCAACAGATAATTGAAGAAAATTCTGCACATCAGCATGATCATGTTGTGACCGAGCCCAACCTGGATCAACTGTATGGCTGCTCGAAATACACCGGGCTGGAGCCTCAATGAAGGCGCTATCGTCTTTAACGTATTGCAGTGCCGTAGCATGCATGGGGCATGTATACATTCCTGGAAGTTGATGCTTCCGCTTCCAATAACTCATCCCATACTTGCGCCAGTCGTCCTCAATACAAGCAGAGCAAAAATACGCTCCCGGACGCGCGAGGCGCGTACCAGACATCCGAATCATAGACCGGTCATCCGGGTCCCCATGTATCAATTCTGGTTTGTAAGACGCGATTGCACGCCTGTACGGCATTAATGTGTGCTTGCGAGCGAAGTCCTGCAATGGCATGTTGCCAGCCGTCGCAAGTACTTCGAGCAGGTAAGGTTTTGTGTCGTTGGAATGCTGCGCCAGCAACTTTGCACTAACATAGTAGAGCGCTGTTACTTCATCACGAAAACCGTTTATACGAATAATTCTTCCCCAGTATCCTGAATGGATCTCATCAGGTAACGGCGACGGAAGAAGCAATATTTGTCCCTACAAAGCGTTGAAATCGTCCGTCACATTCAATCGACTGAATATGAGGTCTAGGGCAACGAATTATATCAGTTAAGATCTCGCGGGACGTTAAAGGCAGTGCCTACAATGGCAGTCCATTGGACCAATGTATCAGCGCAATCTGCGTAGTCGGGCTGAGAGCTTTTCGACCATTGATGTAGCTCGTCAGGACGCGGTAAGCACTTTCGGCACATTTCGGCAAATGACGGAACTCTGGCAACTCCCGAAGTTCCTGACCTACCTCAACGAAGCGGTTACAGAGTATTTTGACCTCTTCCTTTGCGAACACCTTCAGCCGTCCGGAAGATGTCAGCAAACCTAACTGTTCAACGTATCGCACGACTCGGCTACGCCCCGCATTTACAAGTTCAGCGCCTTTTATCTCATCCGCGGCAATCGAGGTAACCAAGTGCGCCAGTTCAAGAAACTTGCTGCTATACGCCTGCCCGGACACGATCCCAGGGGCTGGTGACAAGTGCTTGCGTACAGGGGTATGCCACAGGAACCTCTGTTGAGCAGAAGGTTTGATCTTGGTTTCCTGTAGTGGCCTACCATGTTTCAGGCAGACCCACACACCAGGGTACTGATGGGCAACTCGCCAGTAAGCCATTCCGATATCACGCAAGTCATCCTTTATACAAACTCGACAAGCCTTCAACGGGTGCTGCACCTGGAAACGACTGGTCCAGACAGCTATAGGAAACTTCAACAGTGACTCGGCCCTCAGCCTTTTCGAGGTTAGTGCTTGCCGCTGCTTTGCGTCCATGAATGCGCGGTAAAACTGTAAGAGCGTATGATTTTCAAGGATTTTGTTAGGCCCACCCAATGTTCCTTCAGTCTTCGCGACGAACAGCTCGATCTCGCTCAGGTGGTTGTTTAACGTCCTCTCTGAGGACGTGCCGAAGAACACTTCAACCGTCTCCCGGGGCCGAGGGTATCCCCAGAATCTATGATTCCGGGCCATCAAACTATACATACTTTCCCCTGGCAACCAATCCAGAACCGTTCCTGGAATTTTTCGGATGTGCGCTTCAATAGACGGCTCATCAAGGGAGGCTTCGTGACCAGCCACGTCCAAATCTTGTTCTCGACTATGTTTTTCCATTTTCGACTTTATTTCATTGTTTGCGACTTTTTTTGGACGGAACAATAGCCTACACGGCTCAAAAAAATATACAAACCATCGATAAAAATCGCTTGCAATTAAATAGCGCACGATCTATAGTGTGCACATACGCGCTGCGCAGTACAATGTGCAGCGGAAACAACGTAGTACACGATGTAATCGCTAACTATTGAAATGGAGCATTAATCATGGCACTGGAACAAGTACTGTACACCGCACACGCTAAATCCACCGGTGGCCGCGAAGGCCGCGCTGTTTCCTCGGACGGCGCCCTGGACGCAAAACTGACCACCCCGAAAGAACTGGGCGGCAATGGCCTGCCAGGCACCAACCCTGAGCAACTGTTCGCAGCGGGCTACTCCGCCTGCTTCATCGGCGCCATGAAATTCGTCGGCGGCCGCGACGGCATCGCCGTGCCGGCGGACGTATCGATCGACGCATCGGTCGGCATCGGCCCGATCCCTAACGGCTTCGGCATCCAGGTGGCCATGAACATTTCGCTGCCAGGCCTGGACCGCGCCACTGCGGAAAAACTGGTGCAAGCCGCCCACATCGTTTGCCCATACTCGAACGCGACCCGCGGCAACATCGACGTGACGCTGACCGTCGTATAAGACGCGGTCCTCGTCATCACCAAGGCGCTTCGGCGCCTTTTTGCATTTCTGCACGTACAATCGGGGCTCTACCCACAGGAGTTCCGAATGATTGAATGGCAGTCGCAAGCGTTTAAAGACATGGCGGTGGCGGACCTGTACCAGGTGCTGTACCACCGCCAGCAGGTATTCGTGCTGGAGCAGAAATGCCTGTACCCGGACATCGACAACTATGACCAGGATGCGCACCACCTGACCGCGTGGATCACGCGGGATGGCAAGCGCGAACTGGCGGCCTGCCTGCGCGTGATTGCGCCGGGCGTCAAGTACACGGAAATGTCGCTGGGCCGCATCCTGTCCACGCAGGCGGCGCGCGGCACGGGCGTGGGACGCCAGCTGGTGGCCAAGGGCATCGCCTATGCGGAAGCGCTGTATCCGGGCCATGCCTGCCGCATCGGCGCCCAGCAATACCTGGAACAGTTCTACGGCAGCTTCGGCTTCAAGACCGTCAGCGTGCCGTACGATGAAGACGGCATCATGCACGTCGAGATGGTGCGCTGACGTTCTCTTAAAACGACAGGATGAAGCGCGCGCCCTGCCCCACCGGCCTGGCGTAGCGCACCATGCCGCCATTGGCGTGCACCAGGTGGCGCACCATGGCCAGGCCGATGCCGCGCCCCTGTTTTTTCGATGAAAAGAATGGCGTGAAAATGTGCGCTGCCATGTCTTCCGGCACGCCGGGACCGTTGTCGGCCACTTCGATGCGCAAGCGCCCGCCCCGGCTCAGGCGCGCACTCACCAGCAATTGCGGCTGCGGCGTGTCGCTGGTGGCTTCGGCCGCATTCTTCAGCAGGTTGATCAGCGCCTGTTCCAGCTGGCCTGGATCGGCCATCACTTCCAGCGACGGCGGTTCCACGGTGAATTCCGCGCGGCCGCCGCGCGCCTGCCATTGCGGCGCCATCAACATCGACAGGCGCGCGAACAGGTCGCGCACCGCCACCGGCTCCGGCTGCGCGGGCGACACCGTGGACAGGCTGCGGTAGCTGCCAACGAAGTCCACCAGGCTGGCCGCGCGGCGCGCTATGGCGTCCAGCGCCGTCCCCAGGTCGGCGCTGACGTCTTGCGGCAATCCGGCCTGGGCCTCGGCCAGCAAGTCGCCCGCCGTGCGCGACAGCGACGCCACCGGTGTCAGCGAATTCATGATTTCGTGCGTCAGCACCTGCACCAGCTGGCGCCACGCATTGAGCGCCTCGGCTTCCAGCTGGCTTTCCACCGGCAGCAGCGCGGCCAGGCGCTGCGCCTCGCCCTGCACCGTCAGCGCGGTGACAGCCGCCAGCGCCCGCTCGGCACCGCGCTCCGTCTCATAACTGACCAGCGCGCGGCCGCCGGACGCCTGCGCAGCCAGCAAGCGCCCGATGGCATGCGGATCGCTGGCGCGCCCCGGCGCCAGCAACCGCCGCGCACTGGCGTTCAGCGGCGTCACCGCATTTTCTCCCGCCGCGCCGGCAATGCTGAACAGGGCGATCGGCGCATGCTCCAGCCGCGCTTCCATGCCCTGCGCCGCGGCCAGCAGCGCTTGCCGGTCCGGGGACAGATCACCCGCCACGGCGCCGGCAGCCGGTCCGCGATGTGCTGAGGCCCGGCCCCGGCGCCACAGCATGGCGATGGGAGGCAGGGCGGCAATCGCGCACAGCGTCAACAGGCGGGGCGAACCGGCCACGGTGGCCGCAGTCGCGGACAGCGCCATCAGGGCCGCCACGCAGGCAACCGGCGCCATGCCGGGATACCGGTCAGATGCCATGCTTGCCCAGCTTGCGGTACAAGGCCGCGCGGCTGACACCCAGCAGGCGCGCCGTGTGGCTGATGTTGCCGTTGGATGCGGCCAGCGCGGCGGCGATGGCGTCGCGCTCCAGCGCGCTCAATGTGAGGTCGTCGCTGACGATGCGTGGCGGCGTGGCCGAGCCGTCGCCACTGCCGTCCGCAAGTGCGGTATTGGCCGAATGCGCCTGTCCGGCCATGCCAACAGGCCCGGATACTCCCGCGTCCATGCCGGGCAGCCCGAAATCGGCCAGCCCATATTCCGCGCCGGCCCCGAGGATCACGGCGCGCTCGCAAGCATGGCGCAGCGCACGCACGTTGCCCGGCCACGCATATTGCACCAGCAACTCCCGTGCGGAAGCTTCCAGCGTACGCGCGGGGCGCTGGTACTGGCGCTCATAGACATCGAGGTAATGGCGCAGCAGGCCCGGTATGTCTTCGCGCCGCTCGCGCAACGGCGGAATGCGGATCACGATGGTATTCAGGCGGAACAGCAAATCCGGCCGGAACACGGCGGGATCGAACAGTTTCACTTCATCGAGGTTGGTGGCGCTGACGATGCGCACGTTAATCGCTTCCGGCCTGTCCGCGCCAACCGGCGTCACTTCGCGCCGCTCCAGCACCGTCAGCAGCTTGGCCTGGGCGGCCAGCGCCATGTTGCCGATTTCATCGAGGAACAGCGTGCCGCCGGACGCCGCCTGGAAGCGTCCCGCGCGGTCGGACTTCGCATCCGTGAACGAGCCTTTGCGGTGGCCAAACAATTCGCTCTCGAACGTGGATTCGGGCAGCGCGCCCATGTCCACCGCCAGGCAAATGCCGTCCGCGCGGCGCGACGACGCGTGGATGGCGCGCGCCACCAGTTCCTTGCCCACACCATTCTCGCCCAGCACCATGACGTTGGCGTCGGTCGGACCCACGCTGGCAATCATGGCCTTCACGCTGCGCATGGCGGGCGAATCGCCCATCAGCGCGGTGCAGGCATCCGATGCGGCGCTGCGCACGGCGCGGCGCGCCAGCGCGGCATCGACGGCCGCCACCAAGCGCGCGTTGTCCCAGGGCTTGGTGATGAAATCGCAGGCGCCGCGCTTGAGCGCTTCCACCGCCAGCGGCACGTCGGCATAGGCGGTCAGCGCAATGACAAAAGGCGGCTGCGGCTGCACGCGCAGCAAATCCAGCAGCGCCAGCCCTTCGCCGCCATCGATGCGCCCGGGCGTGAAATTCAGGTCCAGCAGCACCACGTCCGGCGCCGACTGTTGCAGGTAGCGGGACAAGCGGGCCGGATCGGTCAGCGTGGCCACTTTGCCGTAGCGGCGGCGCAGCAGCAATTGCGCCGCGCAGGCGACATCGGCGTCGTCGTCGAGGATCAGGATGTGGGCGGTGGCGTCGTGCATGGGGCGCATTCTAGCAGCACAATTTGCCCATGCGGACAGGCTTTTTCAGAGTGTCCGGTAATGAACACCGGCCATTGTCCGGATGCGGACAACCGCGTTTCAAAAGCCCTGAAAACCGTGCTGGCACAAGGCTTGCAATGATGGGCTGCATGAACACACCCCAGCCCAAACTCGTCACCGGCGCCGCCATGGACACCATCGTCCCCCGGCGGCGCGGCAAGCAAATCGCCGCCGCCTGCGTTACCGTGGCCGTCATCGCGGCAGCGACCAGCGCGCTGTGGTACTGGATGCCACGCGGCCTGCAAGTGCCGGCCGGCGACCTGCGCATCGCCACCGTGGAACAAGGCATATTCCGCGACGATATCGTGGTGCGCGCCAGCGCCGCGCCGCTGCGTTCCGTGATGCTGGACTCGGTGGAGTCGGGCCGCGTGGAAGAAGTCCATGCGCGCGACGGCGACCGCGTGCAGCAGGGACAGCTGCTGTTCCGCATTTCCAACCCGCAGCGCAACCTGGAATTGCTGGCGCGGCAGGCGGAGCACGCGCAGCAGATTTCCAACCTGTCCAACCTGCGCGTGGCGCAGGAAGCCAGCCGCAGCGACCGCGAACGCCGCATCGACGACCTGGCATTCCAGCTGGAGCAAACGCGCAAGCAGCACGAGCGCAATGCGCGCCTGGCCGCGCAAGGCTATCTGTCCGCCGCCGCGCTGGAAGAGTCGCAGGACAGGCTGGCGCGCCAGCAGCGCGCACTGGCCCAGGCGCGCGACAGCGACGGCACCGAGACGCGGGTACGCGAACATGCGCTGGCGCAGCTGCAAACGGCGCTCGATGGCCTGAAATCCGGCCTGAAGCTGGTCAGCGCCACGGTCGATGCGCTGGCCGTGCGCGCGCCCACGGCAGGCCGCCTGACCGACTTCCATTTGCAGGTGGGCGAATCCATCGCCACCGGCAAGCACGTGGGCCGCATCGACGACCCGGACCATTTCAAGCTCACGGCGGAAGTGGACGAGTTTTACCTGAAGCGCGTGGCCGTGGGCCGCCACGGCGCGGTGCTGCAGGATGGCCGCAGCTACGCGGTCGACGTGGCCACCGTATACCCGCAAATCACGGCCGGCCGCTTCACGGTGGAACTGGTGTTCAGCGCCGCCGCGCCGGAACAGCTCAGCCCGGGCCAGAGCCTGGATGCGCGCATCGCCTTGGGCGAACCGGCGCCCGCGCTGCTGCTGCCGAACGGAGCCTTCATGAACGACAGCGGCGGCGCGTGGGTGTTCGTGCTGTCGCCGGACGGCGCATTGGCCGAACGCCGGGACATCCGCACCGGCCGCCGCAACAACAGCCAGATCGAAGTGCTGGGCGGGCTGGCCCGCGGCGAGCGCGTCATCGTTTCCGGCTACGCCTCCTATGGCAAGGCACCCAGGCTGCAAATTTCCAAGTAAGCTCACCACCAAACGAAAAAGGAGAACCCATGCTCAAGCTATCTGGCGTCAGCAAAATCCACCAGGCAGGCGAAGTGCAAACCACGGCGCTGGACCGCATCGACCTGGAAATCGACGCTGGCGAATACGTCGCCATCACCGGTCCGTCCGGCTGCGGGAAATCCACCCTGCTCAGCCTACTTGGCCTGCTCGATGTGCCCAGCAGCGGCGACTACTGGTTCGACGGCAAAAACGTGGCCGGCTGGAGCGAGGCAAAACTCAACGAACTGCGGCGCGGCCGCATCGGCTTCATTTTCCAGAGCTTTAACCTGATCGAAGAATTGAGCGTGTTCGAAAACGTGGAACTGGCGCTGGAATATACCGGCATGCCGTCGCGCGAACGCAAGGCCAAGGTCACGGCCATGCTGAACAAGCTGGGCGTGGTGCACCGGGCGGATCACCGTCCTTCGCAACTGTCCGGCGGCCAGCAGCAGCGCGTCGCCATCGCGCGCGCACTGGTGGCGGGACCGGCCGTGCTGCTGGCCGACGAACCGACCGGTAACCTGGACACGGCGCACGGCGATGAAGTTATGCGGCTGCTGCGCACCATCAATGCCGAAGGCACCACCGTGGTCATGGTCACGCACTCGCCCGCGCATGCCGCGCAGGCGTCTCGCACCCTGAACCTGCTCGATGGCCGCATCATGGTCGACGCGCTGCGTGCCGCATGAAGCTGCGCGATTTCCGTATTGGCTGGCGCCTGCTGTTGCAGGAGCGCGCCTACTCGATCGTCTCCATTGCCGGGCTGGCGGTGGGCCTGGCGGCCTGCTTCCTGCTGCTGGGCTTCGTGCGCTACTGCCTGGACTACAACAGCCACGTGCCGGACGCCGCGCGCGTGTATGCCATCAAGCAGCGCATCAACGTTTTCCCGCGCCCGGAGTGGGCGGTGTACGCCGGGTTACCGCTGCGCGACGCGGCGCTGGCCAGCGGCATGGTGGAGCAAGCCGCCATCATGCGCGAAATGGAAATGCAGTTGGTGGTGGAGCGCCAGCGCTACAAGGCGGCGGTGGACGTGGCCGATCCCGCCGCAATCGGGCTGCTGGGCCTGCGCCCGCTGCAGGGCGATTTGCCGGCGGCGCTGACGCGGCCGGACGGCCTGGCGCTGACACAGGAACTGGCGCGCAAGCTGTTTGGCGCGGAACCTGCGCTGGGCCGCAGCGTGAAGCTCAACGACTCCGTGCTGCAGGTGCTGGCCGTGGTGGCGGATGCTCCCGCCAACAGCACCATGCCATACGAGGCGCTGATCGGCACCGCCAGCACGGCCTGGCCCGACCGCGCCGATTACCGCACCAACCTGCGCCGCCGCGGCTCGATCTACCTTCGCCTGAAGCCGGGCGCGGATCCAGGCCTGCTGGCGCAGCAGCTGCAGTCATTCGTCAACCAGCACCCCAGCGAAGTCACGGTCCGTACCGGTCCGCTGGGACAAAACCTGAACGGCCGCAACGTGACGGACATCGCGCTGGCCGCCATGCCGGACCTGTACTTTGATGCAGAACTGGCGGCGGGCCGCTATGGCAGCCGGTACGGCAACCGTGGCAGCATGCTGGCGCTGGCGGCCGTGGCGGGGCTGATCCTGCTGCTGGCGGCGGCCAATTATGTGAACCTGGCCACCGTGCGCACCTTGCGGCGCCAGCGCGAGGTCGCCATGCGCAAGCTGCTGGGCGCCAGCCCGGCGAGGCTGGTAATGCAGTTCCTGGCCGAGTCGTCGCTGGTGGCAATGCTTGCCACTGCGGCGGGCCTGGTGCTGGTGTGGTTGTGCCTGCCCGCATTTGCCGCGCTGGTGAACCGCAAGCTGGACAGCGTGCTGTCGCCGGCCAACTGCGCGGCGGCCCTGGCGCTGGGCTTGCTTGTGGGCCTGTGCGCGGGCGCCTACCCGGCCTGGATCGCGCTGCGGGTGCGCCCCGCCGTGGCGCTGGCCGGACGCGGCGACAGTGAAACGGCAGCAGGCCTGTGGCTGCGCCGCGCGCTCACCGTTCTGCAATTCAGCGTCGCCATGGCGCTGACTGCGACCACAGTCGCCATTGCGTGGCAAACCGATTACGCCAACCATGCGGACCGCGGCTTCAACCCGGACGGCCTGCTGGTGCTGGACTTGCCGACCGATAGCGGCCAGCCCGCCGCCGCCGACTTCCTGGCCGCACTGGCGCGCCTGCCCGGTGTGCACGGCGTGAACGCCATGTCCGAAGCAGTGGGGCGCGACGATAACATGATGACCGGCGTCATGCTGGGCCGCCATGGCGACGCCGTGCGCATGGAGCTGCGCACCGTCAGTCCGGAATTTTTCAGCGTCTACGGCCTGAAACCGCTGTATGGCCGCCTGTTCGACAAGGCGCAAGATCCGCCGGATGCCGGCAAAGTGGTGCTGAACGTGGCGGCCGCGCTGGCGCTGGGTTTCGCCACGCCGCAAGACGCGGTGGGCCAGCGCCTGGGTGAACAGCTGGTCATCGGCATCGCGCCGGAAGTCCGCTACCAAAGCCTGCGCCAACTGGGGCAGCCGCTGGCCTATATCGCGCGCGGCGGCGCCGTGGCCAGCCTGCGCGCAGACGCCGACGTGGCCACCATGCGGGAAGCCATCCTGCCGCTGTGGCAGCGCTACTTCCCTGAACAAGACCTGGAATTGCGCAGCGCCGCCAGCATGTTCGGGCTGGCGTACCAGGAAGATGCGCAGCTGGCGCGCATGCTGGCTGCCGCCAGCCTGATCGCGGTGGTGCTGGCGGCGTGCGGCATTTACGTGCTGTCGGCCTACAGCGTGCAGCGCCGCCGCCGTGAAATCGTCTTGCGCAAGCTGCATGGCGCGGGCCGCGCCGCCATCGTGCAACTGGTGGGGCGGGAATTCGCCGCGCTGTTGGGCGCCGGCGCCCTGCTCGGCTTGCCGCCCGCCGCCATGGCGATCCGCCAGCACCTGGGCGGTTTTGTCGAGCATGCACCGCTGGGCCTGTGGCCGCTGGCGGGCGCGCTGCTGCTGGCCATGCTGGTGGCGCTGGCCGCCACCGCGCGCCATACATTGACAGCGCTGCGGCTTTCTCCCGCAGCCGCCCTGCGCGGCTAGCACGGGCGAAAAAAATCCCCGCTGCGCGGAGCGCAAGCGGGGATTTTTTCTTCAGCGGGCTGGAATTACTTCACGCCCACCAGTTCGATATCGAAGATCAATTCGGCATTTGGCGGAATCTTCACGGTGGTGACACCGGCGGAATCGGTCGACGAAACGCCAGCGGAGCCGTAAGCCAGTTGCGGTGGGATTTGTACTGTCCGCTTGCCGCCGACTTTCATGCCCAGCAGGGCGGAATCCCAGCCCTTGATACCACCACCCAGCACGAAGGTGAAGGTGCCATCGGTGCTGGTGTCGAATTGCGTGCCTTTGTTCTCCGGCTTGGTGGCGTCATACAGCCAGCCCGTGTATTTTACGACCAGCGTCTTGCTGTATTCGACCGGCGCACCGGTCCCCGCAACCTCTTTCAGGATCTGCACAGCGGCCGACGGCGACGCCTTCTTCAGCGACACGACCTCCACCTCGAAAACCACCGGGGTATAGACCGGTACTTTGACGTTCTGCGGGCTGGTGTATTCATGCACACCGTACGCCAGGTTGTAAGGCATCACCAGGTTGGCTTTGCCGCCCACTTTCATACCGGGCACGCCCTGATCCCAGCCCAGCAAGGTGTAGTTGGTACCCGGCAGCACGGCGCCAGTACCGGCCGCGAAGCTGCGGCTGCCCGTCTCAAACTGCGCGCCGCGCGAATTCGGTTTGGTGCTGTCGTACAGATAGCCCGTGTAATTGACCGTGGCCAGATCGCCCGCCACCACGGTTTCGCCGGTGCCGACCACCAAGTCGGTCTTGGCGTACGCCGGTTGGGCCGGAATCTCCGCCGTCGTGGCTTTCTTGGCGCCGCCGCAGGCTGTCAGCGCCAGTACGCAGACCAGCGGCACGGCTTTCTGGAACATCGTCAGGAACATCGATTTCATAAAACCCTTCAATTAGTAGACATGCCGATCCGGCCAGGGCAGCAGTTTAGCAGACTGCCGCAGGCGGTTTGGCGGATGTAGATTTCCGTTACAAATATCAATCTCAGAGCAAACTCAGATTTCGACCTGGGTCCCGAGTTCGATCACGCGGTTGGGCGGAATCTGGTAATAGTCTGCCGCTGCGCGGGCATTGCGCGACATGGCGACGAACAAATGCTCGCGCCACGACGCCATGCCGGAACCCGGCGTGGAAATCACGGTCTGGCGGGCGATGAAGAACGAGGTTTCCATCATTTCGAATTCCAGCCCGTGCGCACCGCACAGCTTCAGCACGTTCGGAATGTCCGGTTCATCCTTGAAGCCGTAATGCACATTGACCTGGTAGCACTGGTGTCCCAGTTCCGTGATCTTGACCTGTTCGCTTGAGGCCACCCACGGCTCTTCCACGATGTACACGGTGATGAACACCACCCGCTCGTGCAGCACCTTGTTGTGCGACAGGTTGTGCAGCAGCGCGTGCGGCACACCATCGCTTTCGCCGCGCAGGAAAATCGCCGTGCCATAGACGCGGGTGGGCGGCGCCATGAACAGCGACTCCAGGAAGGCATCGAGCGGAATCGCGTGCTTTTCCAGGTTCTGGAACACCAGTTCGCGCCCTGTGCGCCAGGTCAGCATGATGGTCAGCAGCACGGAACCCAGCAACAGCGGGAACCAGCCGCCGTGCAGCAGCTTCAGCGACGTCGCGGAGAACAGCATGATGTCGATGGCGATGAAAAAGCCGGTCGCGCCGAAGCACACCAACAGCGGCAAGTGCCAGCGGTAGCGGATCACGAAGAAGGTCAGGATCGTGGTCGACAGCATGGTGGCCGTCACGGCGATGCCATACGCGGCCGCCAGGTTTTCCGACGAGCCAAAGCCCAGCACGGCGATCAGCACCACCGCCAGTTGCAGCCAGTTGACCGCAGGGATGTAGACCTGGCCCATTTCCGACGCCGACGTGTGCAGCACGCGCATGCGGGGCAGCAGGCCCAGTGCAATGGCCTGGCGCGTCATCGAGAACGTGCCGGAAATCGTCGCCTGCGACGCGATCACGGTGGCCATGGTCGACAGCACCACCAGCGGAATCACGCTCCAGCTGCCCAACTGCTGGAAGAACGGGTTGGAAATCGCATCCGGCTTGGCGATCAGCAGCGCGCCCTGGCCCAGGTAATTCAAGGCCAGCGCGGGGAAGGTCACGAGGAACCACGCCATGCGGATCGGCTTCTTGCCGAAGTGGCCCATGTCCGCATACAGCGCTTCCGCCCCCGTGAACGCCAGCACCACGGCGCCCAGCGCCACGAAGCCGGCGTATTTATTATCGAGCATGAACTGGAACGCATGCAGGGGATTCAATGCCGACAGGATTTGCGGCGCCTGCACGATATTGATGACGCCCATGGCCGCCAGCGCGGCAAACCACAGCACCATGATGGGACCGAACCAGCGGCCGATACCGGCCGTGCCATGCTGTTGCAGCGCATACAGCGACACCAGCACGATGATCGTCAGCGGCACCACATAAGGCTTGAACGCGGGCGTGACCACTTCCAGGCCCTCGATCGCGGACAACACGGAAATCGCCGGCGTCACCACGCTGTCGCCATAAAACATGGTGGCGCCGAACACGCCCAGCAACAGCAGCGGGCCATGCCATCCCGAGCGCTTGCTGACGGAATTGAGCGCCAGCGCCATCAGCGCCATGACGCCGCCCTCGCCACGGTTATCCGCACGCAGCACCAGGGTGACGTATTTGAGCGACACGATCATGGTCAGCCCCCAGAAAATCAGGGACACGACGCCGACCAGGTTGGCGGGGTTGAGGACGAGCCCGTGTTCGGGATCGAAAATGGTTTTCAGCGTATACAGGGGACTGGTGCCGATATCGCCATAGACGATGCCGACGGCAGCCAGGGTCAGTGCGACGAGGCTGCTCTTCTTATGTTCCGCGGTCAAGATTGCACCTGAGGTTGTTTTGGTGCATTGCACAATAGGTTAACTATAGTCAATTTGCAAGTCCGTTCTGCCATGTCATCCACGGATTTTACCCTCGCCAGCGGTGTTATACGATTTCCACGATAATGACAGACCGCTCGAAGTTTCCGCGCCGCTATCCGCCGCGCTCACCTGTCACTATCCATGAATCCAGGCATCCTGTACGCCGCCCTTGCTTTCTTTTGCTGGGGCCTGTTCCCGTTGTATTTCCATGCCATCGGCCCCGTGCCGCCGATGGAAATCCTGTCGCACCGCATGCTGTGGTCGCTGGTCTTCCTGGCCGTCGTGCTGACGGCGCGCAGCCAGTGGGGCTGGCTGCCGGAAGTGCTGAAAAAACCGAAGATCATCGTGAGTTTTGTCGCCAGCGCGCTGCTGCTGACGGCCAACTGGTTTTTTTATATCTGGGCCGTGAAAAATGGCCACGTCATCGACGCCAGCCTCGGCTATTTCATCAATCCCCTGATCAATGTGCTGTTCGGCCTGCTGTTCCTGAAAGAGCGGCTGCGGCCCGGCCAGTGGGCGGCGGTCGGCCTCGCGGCGCTGGGCGTGGCCTGGCTGACGTGGCAGGCGGGCAAGCCGCCGTATATCGCGCTGGTGCTGGGCCTGACGTTCGGCGGCTACGGCCTGTTGCGCAAGACCGCTGCCCTGGCGGCGCTGGAAGGCTTGTCGTTCGAAACCATCATCCTGTTCCCGCTGGCCGCCGCTTATGTGGCCTGGCTGTCGCTGCACGGTGAAAACACCTTCGTCAATTCGCCGGCCAGCACGCGCTGGCTGCTGGCGGCGGCCGGTCCCATCACGGCCATTCCACTGCTGCTGTTCGCGGCCGGCGCGCGGCGCATTCCCATGTCCGTGCTGGGCATGCTGCAATACCTGTCGCCCACCATGCAAATGCTGCTGGGACTGTGGTTCTTTGGCGAAGCGTTTTCGCCGGAGCGGTTGGCGGGCTTTATCGTGATCTGGTCCGCGCTGGCGGTTTACATGGCGGAAGGCTGGTGGATTTCGCGCCGCGCTGCTGGCTAGACGTTGCCGTTTGTCGTATGCTGTTGACCTTCTGTACCTAACACTTTCTCGAGACTTTCCTAATGGCAAATTACGTCTATACCATGAACCGCGTGGGCAAAATTGTCCCGCCCAAGCGCCAGATCCTCAAAGATATTTCGCTGTCGTTCTTCCCCGGCGCGAAAATCGGCGTGCTGGGCCTGAACGGCTCCGGTAAATCGACCTTGCTGAAAATTATGGCGGGCATCGATACCGACATCCAGGGCGAAGCGCGCCCGATGCCGGGCCTGAACATTGGCTACCTGCCGCAGGAGCCGCAACTGGACCCGGAAAAAACCGTGCGCCAGGAAGTGGAATCCGGCCTGGGCGAAGCGTTCAGCGCGCAAGCACAATTGGAAGCCGTGTACGCCGCCTACGCGGAAGAAGACGCGGACTTCGATGCGCTGGCCAAGGAACAGGAACGCCTGGAATCCATCATTGCCGCGGCCGACGGCGGCAACCTGAACCTGCAACTGGAAATGGCAGCCGACGCGCTGCGCCTGCCGCCATGGGAACAGAAAATCGGCGTGCTGTCCGGTGGCGAAAAGCGCCGCGTGGCGCTGTGCAAACTGTTGCTGTCCAAGCCAGACATGCTGCTGCTGGACGAACCGACCAACCACCTGGATGCGGAATCCGTCGAGTGGCTGGAACAATTCCTCGTGCGCTTCCCGGGCACCGTGGTCGGCATCACCCACGATCGCTACTTCCTCGACAATGCGGCGGAATGGATCCTGGAACTGGACCGTGGCCACGGTATTCCATGGAAGGGTAACTACTCGTCCTGGCTGGACCAGAAGCAGGAACGCCTGAAGCAGGAAGAAGCCACGGAATCGGCGCGCCAGAAAGCGCTGCAAAAGGAATTGGAATGGTCGCGCCAGAATCCGAAGGCGCGCCAGGCCAAGTCGAAAGCCCGTATGGCCCGCTTCAATGAACTGAGCGAATACGAATACCAGAAACGTAACGAAACGCAGGAAATCTTTATTCCTGTAGCTGAGCGTCTGGGTAACGACGTGATCGAATTCAAGAACGTCACGAAATCGTTTGGCGACCGCCTGCTGATCGACAACCTGTCGTTCACCATCCCGCCGGGCGCCATCGTCGGTATCATCGGCCCGAACGGCGCCGGTAAGTCGACCTTGTTCAAGATGATCGCCGGTATCGAGCAACCGGACAGCGGCGAAGTGGTGATCGGCAAGACCGCGAAGATTTCGCTGGTGGACCAGAGCCGCGACGACCTGGCCAACACCAAGACCGTGTTCGAAGACGTGTCCGGCGGCGCCGACATGCTCAGCGTGGGCCGCTTTGAAATGCCGTCGCGCGCCTACCTGGGCCGCTTCAACTTCAAGGGCGGCGACCAGCAAAAGATCGTCGGCAACCTGTCCGGCGGTGAGCGCGGCCGCCTGCACCTGGCCAAGACCCTGCTCAAGGGCGGCAACGTTCTGCTGCTGGACGAACCGTCGAATGACCTGGACGTGGAAACCCTGCGTGCGCTGGAAGACGCGCTGCTGGAATTCGCGGGTTCCGTGATGGTGATTTCCCACGACCGCTGGTTCCTGGACCGTATCGCCACCCACATCCTGTCGTTCGAAGGCGATTCGCAAGTTACGTTCTTCGCTGGTAACTACCAGGAATACGAAGCGGACAAGAAGAAACGTTTGGGTGAGGAAGGCGCGAAACCGAAGCGTATCCGCTACAAGCCACTGACGACCTGAGCCACGAGTGGCGTTGTCGTAAGTAAAATGGGACCGGTTCGCTGGTCCCATTTTTATTGGAGAAGATATGCGCTTATTGATCGCGTTACTGACGTTTGCCTGTGGCGCCGCCACGGCGCAGGAAGTCACCGCCGACAAGCTGGGCTGGATGTCCGGCTGCTGGGCCGCCAGCGGGGGCGAAGCAGGTTCCGGTGAACAATGGATGGCGCCGGCCGGCGGCACGTTGATGGGCATGAGCCGCACCGTCAGGAACGGCAAGACCGTGGCGTGGGAAGCGCTGCACATCCGCGACGTGGACGGCAAGCTGGCTTACGTGGCGAAACCGCACAACCAGCCGGAAGCCGCGTTCAAACTGGCCAGCCTGGACGGCCAGCATGCCGTGTTTGAAAACCCGCAGCACGATTTCCCCCAGCGCATCATCTACAAGCGCGATGGCGATCAGTTGCATGCACGGATCGAAGGCACGATGAAGGGCAAGAACAAGGGCATCGATTTCCCCCTGCAAAAAACCGCGTGCCCGGGAACATAATTTTTTAAATGACAATGGCGCCACGAAGGCGCCATTTTTCATGCAGTACGCATCAACTCGACATTACGGGGCCTGGCCCCTTGATCAGAAGTTGTAGCGTGCGCCCAGCGATACGGCGCCTTTCTTGCGGCCCTGGTCGATGCCGTTCTTGCCGTAGTGTTCGTACTCGAGCGACAGCGACACTTTTTCATTGAGCGCATACTCGCCGCCCACCGACGCATACAGGTTGGTGCGGTTGCTATCGCCCGTTACGTATGGCGTTGCGAGGCCGGTGCCGTGGACTTCATTCTTGTTGTACGCAACACCCAGCTTGCCGAACACGGACAATTGCTGGTTGATCGGCACACTGCCCTTGCCGGCCAGGTAAAACGCATGCGACTTGCTGTCGATATGGCCAGCAGCCGTGCCGACGTTGTAGTTGTAGTCAGAACTACCGAAATCGGTGTAGCCGCCTTCCACGGCAAACGTCTTGTTCAACTGGTAGCCGCCATAAATCTTGCCGGACCATTCAGTGCTGTTGCGGTCGCCGTTGCTGGTGTCGTTCGACAGGCTGTACTTGTGCTTGCTGGCCACCACGCCGACACCGGCGTAAGCGCCGGTATCATCGGCATAAGCAGCGGACATGCCGCCAAAGGCGGTAGCGGAAACAATCAGGGCAGTCAGAATTTTTTTCATTTTTCGATCTTTCGCAAAGATTTGGTTGGGTTTGCTTGGGATCGCAATTTCACGGAATCGCGATGTAGGCAAGATAGCATTGAGAATTTGCCTACGTCGTTAGGAATTCCGTAAGAATTGTCACGAGTTGTAATCGCTATTGAAACGAAGGGGATCGCCACAAGATGGCGGATTTTCGCTTAAGATAGGCTTAAGATGCCTACAAGATAACAATATTGCGAAAGGTCAGGCTGATGCGCGGCCCGCGCGGCGTTTTTTCCTTGTTGATGCCGTGCCGCCAGTGGTGCTGCAAGGCGCCCGCCATCAGCAGCAGGCTGCCATCACCCAACGCGATTTTCACCGTCTTCGGCAATTTCTTATGTTTGAGGATGAAGGTGCGGGCTTCGCCGAAACTTACAGACGCGATGGCGGGATTGCGGCCCAGTTCCCGTTCGTCATCGCTGTGGAAGCCCATGCTGTCCTGCTCGTTGCGGTAATAGTTGAGCAGCACGCTGTTGAAGCGGCGGCCGGTGGCGATTTCCACCGCCTGCCTGATTTCCCGTTGCAGCGGCGTGAATGGCTGCGGTTCGAAGGTGGTGCCGGAATACGTGTAGCGGGCTTCGGGTTCGCCATGCCATGCGCTCAGGCGCGGCTGCAACATGGATTTGCCATATAGCGTGATGGATTCCGCGCGCCACGGCGTTTCCTCGACCAGGCGCTGCATGACAGTGGCAGGGTCTTGCGCCAGCGGCAGCCGGGACATGAAATACAGTTCGCCATCCTCGATGGGGATGGCTTCCAGCGTGTGGTTCTGATCGGCAAACAAGTCCATCAGATGTTGCTCCGAGAAACCTCGTCCTTCAGGACGGGGAGTGAAAGGTGCCGACTGCGAAGCAGTCGAACATTTTTTCGAGTATGAGCGAACCAATTTCGGCCCGGGCGGTCAAAAGGGGCATGAAAATGGTCTTTCGGTATCGCGTCAAATCCCTGACCGGCCTGCTCAATGAGCAGGCGCGGAGGGTGAATGACGTCTGGAACTTCTGTAATGACCGGCAGAAGGATGCGCTGCGTTTCAACCGGCCATGGCACACGGGATTTGACCTGATCAAGCTGACCACCGGCTGCAGCAAGGAACTTGGCCTGCACTCGGGAACCATCAATGACGTCTGCCAGCAATATGCCAAGTCGCGCCAGCAGCGGCGCCGTCCTTACCTGCGTTACCGTGGCCGGAAGGCGCTGGGCTGGGTGCCGCTCAAGGGCCGTGAATTGAAGCGGGAAGGCAATGCGTTCCGCTTTGCCGGCCATACTTTTCGCGTGTTTTACTCGCGCCCGCTGCCTGAGGGAAAAATCTGCGACGGCACCAATTTTTCCCGGGACCGGCGTGGCAACTGGTTCCTCAATATCGTGTTGGACGTGCCTGAACCGCCTAAACGGCCACCGGGACGTGAAGTTGGCATCGACCTGGGTCTGAAGGACCTGACGACGCTGTCGAACGGCCATAAAGAGCCCGCTCCGCAGTTTTACCGCGAAGCCGAGGCGGCGCTGGCGGTTGCGCAACGTGCCCACAAGAAGCGGCGGGTTGCGGCCATCCACGCCAAAATCGCCAACCGACGGCACGATTTTCTTCACAAACTGTCCACCGGCCTCGTGCGTGCGTTTGACCTGATTGCGGTCGGCAACGTCAACGCGGCGGGACTTGCCAAAACCAGCATGGCGAAGTCGGTACTGGACGCAGGCTGGTCGACGTTTCGCACTCAACTCGCGTACAAGGCTATGAAGCATGGCGCGTGGTTTGTCGAAGTGGATGAACGATTCACCACCCAGGTCTGCTCGGATTGCGGCGCCAAGCCCGATTCGAGGCCTAACGGTATCGCAGACCTTGGAATAAGAGAATGGCGGTGCTGTGATTGCGGCGCGGTACATGATCGTGATCTCAATGCGGCGACAAACATTCTCCGTCGCGGACGTGCGACGCTGGCTGCAGGAATCCTCGTCCTTTAAGGCGAGGAGGACGTCAAAGCCGGTATCATAGCAGCCATGAAAAAACGCCAATTCTTCGGCGCGCTGGCTGCGGCCGGCGCCCTCCCCGTCCTGGACTCCGCCCACGCGGCCCCCGTCAAAACCAGCGGTCCCGTGCTGTTGACGGTAACGGGGCCGATCAGCAAACCAAACCGTGGCCCGCTGGACCCGGGCGGCTTCGACCAGATGCTGGTCAAGCACAAGGTCAGCTTTACCAAAGCCTATGTGTTTGATTTCGCGATGCTGGCTGCGCTGCCCGCCATCACCATCAAGCCCACGCTGGAATACGACAACAAGCCGCATACGCTGAAAGGCCCGCTGCTGGTCGACGTGCTGAAAGCGGCCGGCGCCACCCTGACGGAAAACAGCAACATCGTGTTACGCGCGGTGGATGGCTATGCCGCCACCGTCACTGTGGCGCAAGCCCGCGCGCAGCGCTACATCATCGCCACGCACCTGGAAGGCGCGCCGATCGCACTGGGCGGACTGGGTCCCCTGTGGGCGGTATACGATGCGGATAAAGTGCCGGACATGGCAAAGAAACCCGTGGCCGAACGTTTCGGTTCGTGCCCGTGGGGTTTGTATCACGTGGAAGTGCAGTCGTTGGTGGTCTGACGTCCGGATCAGGAGGGACGCCAGACCGGCTGGCAGGTCAGGCGTATGCTTCGGCCAGCGACATCACGCGCGGCGTGATGGTAATGCCGACGTCGCCAAACACTTTCGTAATGAGCGCCATGTTGGCGGCATTCTCTTCCGGCTTCCAGCCTTTGAACAGGTCGGTGCCATCCTTGTGGAAATGCATATCCAGCACTTTGCCGCGGTCTTTGTGCGTGTAGCCGGAACTGTGCGTGTTTTCAAAGCCGGCAGCCTTCAGCGCGGCAATCACGTCCACAGGCGGATTGTCCGGGTCGGTGGCCATGTACACGCCAAACGTCTTGCCAGGCGGCTTGGCGGCGATGTCCACTTCATAAATACCGGGCGCCTTGGTGACCGAAGTGCTTTTCAGAAATAACATGTTCTATCCTCTATCCTCTGCTAGGCAACGCCGTCTGGGGCGCGCATCCTGACTTGTTTTTCTGATCCAAAAATATTCCAACAATTAAGCTTATTGCTTTCGCCGAGGATTTACAAGGAATTCGGCAATGCGCATGAGCAACATGCCCCAAGGGACGATTTAACTGTTGTGCTTTCGGTGCGCCAGCGCCACAGTGGGCGCCACCAGCGCTTCATACAGCGCGCCCGTCGGCCCATCCCAGGCCATGACCGCCGCTTGCTGGCGCGCCACAGTCGCCATGTCTCCCCGTGCAATCGGACCGCTCAGCGCCGGCGCCGCGCCCAGACGGAAAACATTGGCCAGGGTTTCCGAGGCCAGCGGTTGCGCCAGTTCGCGCGCCACCGGTTCCGGAATGCCGGCGGCCTGGTAGGCGCGCAGCGCCGCATCGAGCACCGTGGTCAGATAGTTACTGGCAAATACAGCCGCTGCGTGATAAACGGTTTTCGCCGCCGCATCGATGGCGACCGGACGGGCGCCGATGGCCCTCAACGCCGGTTCCAGCACGGCGATTGCCGCCGCGTCGCCTTCGATACCGCAAAACGTGCCGTTAAAAGCGGCAGCCACGCCGGCCGGATCGGCAAAGCTGCGGATCGGATGCACGCTGGCCACGTGGGCGCCCGCCGCGCGCGCCGCCCGCAGGCGGTCCGACGCCAGCGCACCGCTGCAATGGAATACGATGGCGCCCTGTAGCGGCACACTGGCCGCCAGCGCTTCGCAGGCCGGCACGATCTGGTCGTCGGTCACCGACAGCATGTAGATATCGGCTGCGTGCAATGCGGCATAGGCATCTTGCGCCATGCCGGCGCCGATGAACGCCACCGCCTGGCGGGCGGACGGCAGCGAACGGGCCAGCACGTCCTGCAAATCAAACACGGTCCCGGCCCACAGGCGCCCGAACACGCGCCCCACGTGGCCGCCGCCAATGATGGAAAACCGTTGCATCAGAAGCTGGACCCGGGCTGCTTGAGGAATTCACGCTCTTCCGCCGTCGATTCGCGTCCCAGGATCGCATTGCGGTGCGGGAAGCGGCCAAAGCGGCGGATCACGTCGTAATGGCGCCGCGCATAGTCATAGGTGCTGTCGAAACCCGACGCGGACGCGCGCAGCATGTCATACAAATCCAGCGAACGCTGTTGCATCGACAGCGATTCCGAATGCTCGAACGGCAGGAAGGCGAAAATGCGCTGCACGGGGGGCAGCGTCTGGTTGGCGCCACTATTGTCGAGCGCCAGCGCCGCTTCCAGCGCCAGCGCATCGCCCGCGAACGATTGCGGCGTGCCCCGGTACATATTGCGGGTGAACTGGTCCAGCACGATGATGCGCGCCAGCGTGCCCTGCGTGCCTTCGTCATCCCAGCGGCGCAAGCCGCCGGACAGCGCTTCCTCCACCACGTGGCCGAATTGCGCGGCGATCTGGCGGTCGAACTGGTCATCCTTGCGGAACCATTCCGGCCGTTGTGTATTGTGGCCCTTGACGCCGATGGGCAAGAACCAGAAATCCAGCACATCCTGTGCAGCAGTTAATTCCATGAAGCTCCCTGATCAGTTGCGTGCGTGCGATAACTGGAACCCGTCCAGCCCATCGAACTGCGACATTTCCTTTGCCAGTTCCGCCATCGTCGCGCCGGAACGTTTGCTCAGCGCGATGGCGACGAAACGCCATTCCTGCGCCTGGTGATCGCTGCTGATCATCATCGATCCGCCCGCGATTTCATACCCCCGCTTCAGCGCGATGGCCCGTAGCTCCCGCTCTTCCGGCATGAAGCCTTCCTTGAAGCGCATCGTCATGGCGACAGCGTGGCGGGACGGCAGCCAGGCCTCGACCTTGGACAAGAAGATCATCGACATCGCGCACAGGAATCCCAATCCGATCGCGCCCAGGTAAAACCCCAGGCCGATCATGATGCCCATCGCCGACGACGCCCAGATCGATGCCGCCGTTGTCAGGCCGCTGATGTTGAACCCCTCGCGCATGATCACGCCCGCGCCCAGGAAACCGATACCCGTCACGATCCCCTGCACCACGCGGGTGGGATCGGTGCCGATCAAATGCGACATGCTGCCGCCGTACCACATGTTCGGATAGCCGCAGATCACCGTCAATGCACACGATGCCATGCACACCAGGCCATAAGTCCGCATGCCCGCTGCACGCCCGTGGTACGAGCGTTCATATCCCACCACGAGGCCCAGCAACAGCGCCCCGACGATATTCAGCAGGATCAGCAGGTTGGTGGTCAACTCGCCGAGCGACCAGTAACCGGACAGGATGTGATAGGTGGGCATGGCGCACTCCCTTTTTATTGTATGCGTAACTGTGCGGCGGCCGCCGAATGTCCTTACGCTTTGCCGGTGGCAGGCTTCTTCGTCAATTGCTTTTCAAATTCCTTATCGAGCTTGCTGATGCGCTGCGGCTTTTGCGGACCTTGCGAATTGACGAAGGCAACGAAGTCGTCCAGCTCCATCGGCGGACACAGCGGCGGCTTGCCCGGCCCCTCCGTCAGGAAGAAATGGCCGTTGCCGGTACGCGACATCGAATACATGCGGTTGCCGCTGCGCTCCTTCAATCGGTCGAGCGCATTGCTGGCTTTGGTGGATCGGGCGCTGCTCATAAAGCCTCCGTGCGCGTGTGCAGCCAGGCCAGCGCATCGCCGTCGAGCAGCGGCGCCAGGCGTGTGCGCACCACGGCGTGATAATCGTTGAGCCACTGGCGTTCGTCGTCGCGCATCAGCGATGGTTCGATGCAGCGCGTATCGATCGGGCACAGGGTCAGGGTTTCAAATTGCAGGAACGCGCCGAATTCCGTATCACCGGCGGGCACGTTCAGCACCAGGTTTTCAATCCGGATGCCCCACTGTCCCGGGCGGTACACGCCCGGTTCGATCGACGTGATCATGCCCGGCAACATGGCCGTCTGCACTTCCGGCATGGTGGATGGCGAAATCGATTGGGGTCCTTCATGCACGTTGAGGAAGAAGCCCACGCCGTGGCCCGTGCCGTGGCCGAAATCGATGCCTTCGGCCCACAGCGGCGCGCGGGCGATGGCGTCCAGCATGGGCGACTTCACGCCATGGGGGAACCGCGCCCGCGACAAGGCAATCAAGCCTTTCAGCACCAGCGTGAAATCGCGCCGCTGTTCATCCGACACGGCGCCCACCGGCACCACGCGCGTGACATCCGTGGTGCCGCCCAGGTACTGGCCGCCGGAATCGATCAGCAGCAGGCCATCGCCCGCCACCACGGCGCAATCGGCCGGCTTGGCGCGGTAATGCATGATGGCGCCGTTGGCATTGAAGCCGGCAATGGTGCCGAAACTGGGGCTGATGAAATGGGGCCGCTGCGCGCGGGTCTGCGTCAGGCGCTCGCCCAATGCCACTTCGGTCAGCGGCGCCCGTTCAGGGTCGGCCAGTTGCGCATCGAGCCAGCACAGGAATTCGCACAGCGCGGCGCCATCCTGTTCCATCGTGGCGCGCACATGCTGCGCTTCGTCGCTGTTTTTTTGCGCTTTCGCCACGGTGGTGGGGTTGATGGCTTCCACCACGAGAATGCCGGCAGGCAGCGCCTGGCGCGTGCCATAGGTGACGCGGCGCGGGTCGAGCAGCACCGCGTCCGTTTCCGGCAGTGCGCCCAGGGCGTCGGCAAATTCGTGGTACGGCGCCACGTCGACGCCGGCTGCCGCCAACGCGGTCTCCAGCGCGGCCGGGATTTTGTGCTCCGCCACATACAAGGTGGCGCGCTGCGGTCCGATCACGGCATGGGCCACGAACACGGGATTGAAATGCACGTCGGCGCCACGCAGGTTGAACAGCCACGCAATATCGTCCAGCGTGGAGATCACGTGATAGGCGGCGCCATGCGACGCCATGGCCGCGCGCAGCGCCGCCAGTTTTTCCGCACGCGGCGCCGCAGCATACGGCGCCATCAATTCAAACACGGGCTCCTGCGGCAAGCCGGGACGGTCGCGCCACACGTCATTCAGCAGGTCGGTTTCCGTATGCAGCACGATGTCGCGCTGCGCCAGTTTCTGGTCCAGCAGGCGCGCAATCGCCAGTCCGAGCACGGCGCCATCGGTGGCCACCACCTGGCCTTGGCGCATATGGTCGGCCAGCCAGTCCACGTACAGCGTGCTGGCGCCGGACGGGATTTTCATCAGCGCGATGCCGGTGCCCTGCAACTCGTTTTCCGCCTGCGTCCAGTAGCGGGCATCGGTCCAGACGCCGGCAAAGTGCGCGGTGATGATCAGGGTGCCGACCGAACCGGTGAAACCGGACAGCCATTCGCGGCCTTGCCAGCGTGGCGGCAGGTATTCGGACAGGTGCGGGTCGGCGGATGGCACCAGCAAGGCGTCGATCCGTTGGCGCGCCATGGCTTCCCGCACTGATGCGAGGCGGCCGGCGATGGCGGTAAGGTCTGGTTGGGGCATGAGCTGCGTAGTGCTGTCGACTTGGCTCTATCATACCTTGCGGCATGCCCGGCCGGGGCACTATATGGGCGTACTTGATGACCGCCCGTCACACCCCTGATGCATGGGCGGAGATCAGTGCAGTGTACGTATCTCGTCCTGGTGGGTTTCGAATTCCGGTACGCGGCGCCGTTCCTGGTCCGGCGGCGGAACCGTGCCCTTGCCGGCGTCCGGCGCGGGCAACTGCGGCGCCGCCTGGTGCGCGCGATAACGGGAACCAAGGTAATACGCGACCAGCGCGGCCACGCCCAGCCAGCCGGCGACGCGCCATATACCCCATCGGGAAATGGCCGCCGCCGTACCGCGCGCGACCAGGGTTTCGCCTACTTGGCGTGCCAGGGTTTCCATGTTTGCTCCTCCGTTATCGGTGTGAGTGCCATGCCACAGCTTAATCCAACTATACGCCTGTCAGTGTTAGCGCACTAACACTGATTTCAGCAGACCAGCCTCACCCTTGCGCTTCGAAATGACGCAACCCATCCAGGTCCAGGATGCGGATGCCACCATAGTCGAGCCGCAGCAAACCCTGCTTCTCCAGCACTTGCAACGCCTGGTTGGCGCGCTGGCGCGAAGCGCCCGACAGCAAGCCTACTTCTTCCTGCGAAATCTGCACCAGATGGTCCGTGCCCGGATACAGCTGCGTATTGAACAGCCCGGCCAGGCAGCGCGCCACGCGCGTATCGACATCGAGCAGGCGGTCGTTTTCCACCATGCCGATAAACTGGCCCAGTCGTTCATTCAATTGCATCAGCAAAAAGCGCGTGAACGGCAAACTTGTTTCTAACAGCCAATTAAAAGTGTCGGCAGGCATGCGCGCTATGCGGCTGTCACGCAACGCCATGGCGTCGTATTTACGCAATTCGTTTTTCAGCAGCGATCCTTCGCCAAACCAGCTGCCGGCCGGCACGCCGGTAAACGTCACGCTTTTGCCGTTCGGCGAAAAGTTATTCATCTTGACCATGCCGCTGATGATGCCCACCCAGTGGTCCACCACCTCGCCCTTGCGGCAGACGAAACCGCCCTTCGGCACGAATACTTCATAGCACTCCGCGTCCACGCGGGCCATTTGCTCCGGCGTCAGCACGGGCGCCCACGTGGCCGCGTGGATGGATTCAAGCAAAGTCGGATGCTGAGTTGGTTGCTTAGTAGTCATTGTTGCGGGGCAACGTCAAAAAGTCGTTTGATTGTCGTCAAAAAGACAACATGGCTGAGAAACGCAGGCTAATATTCATCACACTTAAAAGGCACTTAAAAAAAGCACTTAACACAATTATCGCAGCTTCATCCAACCGGGGCTATGAAGGAGACGAAAGTGCAGACAGCTATGGACACATTCCCACGCCGCTTGTTGCAGCATGGGAAGGAACGGCCCCACAAGCCGGCGTACCGTGAGAAATATCTTGGTATCTGGCAAACGTGGAACTGGTCCCAGGTCAATGACGAAGTCCGCGCGCTGGCGTGCGGACTGGCTGCGCTGGGCTTCCAGCGCGGCATGAACCTCGCCATCATCGGCGATAACCGGCCCCGGCTGTATTGGGCCATGCTGGCGGCCCAGTGCCTGGGCGGCGTGCCGGTGCCGTTGTACCAGGACGCGCCGGCGGCCGACATGGCCTTCGTCCTGGATAACGCGGAAATTGAATTTGCCGTAGTGGAAGACCAGGAACAGGTCGACAAGCTGCTGGAATTAAAGGAACAGTGCCCCCGCATCGCGCACATCCTGTTTGACGATGAGCGCGGCATGCGCCATTACACGCACAAGGAACTGCAATCGTTCGCCAAGGTCCAGGAACTGGGCCGCGCCTACGACCAGGCCCATCCCGGCTTCTTCGAAGCCCAGGTCGAAGAGGGCCGCAGCAGCGATAACGCCGTCATCTTGTATACGTCCGGCACCACGGGCAAACCCAAAGGCGTGTGCCAGACCCACCACGCGCTGATGTCGGCCGGCGCCGGCAGCGTGGGCTTCGACAACCTGACCGACAGCGAAGACATCCTGTCGTACCTGCCGATGGCGTGGGTCGGCGATTGCCTGTTTTCGCTGGCGCAAGCCATGGTGGCCGGCTTCACCGTCAATTGCCCGGAATCCGGCGAAACCGTGATGACGGACATGCGTGAAATCGGCCCGACCTGCTACTTCGCGCCGCCCCGCGTGTTTGAAAACCTGCTGACCAACGTGACGATCCGCATGGATGACGCGGGATCGCTGAAGAAAGGCATGTTCGACTACTTCATGGGCGTGGCCAGGCGTGTCGGCGCCGATATTCTGGACGGCAAGCCCGTCGCTTTCGGCGACCGGATCAAATACGCGCTGGGCAACGTGCTGATATACGGCCCGCTGAAAAATGTGCTGGGCATGTCGCGCATCCGCGTGGCCTACACGGCGGGCGCCGCCATCGGCCCCGACCTGTTCCGCTTTTACCGCTCGATCGGCGTCAACCTCAAGCAACTGTACGGTTCCACGGAAACCTGCGCCTACGTGTGCCTGCAGCCGGACGGCAAGATCAAGTTCGACAGCGTCGGCCTGCCCGCGCCGGGTGTGGAAGTCAAACTGGCGGACAATGGCGAAGTGCTGGTGAAGTCCGCCACGTTGATGGACGGTTATTACAAGCGGCCCGACGCCACGGCCGAGGCAATCGACCAGCACGGCTACTTCCACACGGGCGATGCCGGCATGTTCGACAGCGAAGGCCACTTGAAAATCATCGACCGCGCCGCCGATGTGGGCCGCATGAATTGCGGCACCATGTTCGCGCCGAACTATATCGAAAACAAGCTCAAGTTCTTCCCGTACATCAAGGAAGCAGTGGCCTTCGGCCATGGCCGCGACCAGGTGTGCGCCTTCATCAACATCGACATGGGCGCGGTCGGCAACTGGGCCGAACGCCGCGGCATTGCCTATTCCGGCTATACCGACCTGGCATCGCATCCGTCCACCTATGAATTGATGCAGGAATGCGTGGAACAGGTCAACGCGGGCCTGGCGGCCGAGCCAATGATGGGCAACACGCAAATTTCCCGCTTCCTCGTGCTGCACAAGGAACTGGACCCGGACGACGATGAACTGACCCGTACCCGTAAGGTGCGCCGCAAGTTCGTTGCTGAAAAATATGCGGTGCTGATCGACGCCCTGTACGACGGCAAGTCATCGCAATTCATCGAGACCCAGGTCAAGTTCGAGGATGGCCGCACCGGCAAGGTGTCGGCGGACCTCCAGATCCGGGATTGCAAGAAGCTGCCAGCCGTGCAGGCTGCGGCCTGACCACGGTGACCGAGGAGACCCGCATGCAAATGAATGAACCCGATGCGCTGTTCAACGCAGCGCGCCGCATCGGTCCGGAAATCCTGGACTTGCGCAATATTTCGCTGTCGTTTGGCGGCGTCAAGGCGCTGACCAATATTTCGTTCAACGTGCGCCAGCACGAAATCCGCGCCATCATCGGCCCCAACGGCGCCGGCAAGAGCTCGATGCTGAACGTGATCAATGGCGTGTACCGCCCGCAGGAAGGCGAAATCATTTTCCGCGGCGAGCACCGCAAGAACATGGATTGCCACCAGGCCGCGAAATCCGGCATTGCCCGCACCTTCCAGAACATCGCGCTGTTCAAGGGCATGACGGTACTCGACAACATCATGACCGGCCGTAATCTCAAGATGAAGTCGAACTTCCTGATGCAGGCGCTGTACTGGGGCCCGGCGCGGCGCGAGGAAATCGAGCACCGCAAGAAGTGCGAAGAAATCATCGACTTCCTGGAAATCCAGGCCATCCGCAAGACGCCGGTCGGCCGCCTGCCGTACGGCTTGCAAAAACGCGTGGAACTGGCCCGCGCGCTGGCCGCCGAACCGGAAATCCTGCTGCTCGATGAGCCGATGGCCGGCATGAACGTGGAAGAAAAACAGGACATGTGCCGCTTCATCCTCGACGTCAACGACCAGTTCGGCACGACCATCGTGCTGATCGAGCACGACATGGGCGTGGTGATGGATATTTCGGACCGCGTGGTGGTGCTGGACTATGGCAAAAAGATCGGCGACGGCACGCCGGACGAAGTGCGCAGCAACCAGGATGTGATCAAGGCTTACCTCGGCGCCGCGCACTGATAAAGGGGATATTGAAATGAACCTGAGTTTTTTCTTCGAAGTGCTGATTGGCGGCCTGCTGTCCGGCGTCATGTATGCGCTGGTGGCGATCGGCTTCGTGCTGATTTATAAGGCGTCCGGCGTCTTCAATTTCGCCCAGGGCGCCATGGTGTTCTTTGCCGCGCTGACCTGCGTCGGCATCATGGATAAATTCGGCCTGTCGCTATGGCTGGCGATTCCCGGCACCGTGCTGGCCATGATAGCCCTGGGCCTGGCCATCGAGCGGGTGGTGTTGCGGCCGCTGGTGAACCAGCCGGAAATCACGCTGTTCATGGCCACCATCGGCCTGACCTTCTTTATCGAAGGCCTGGCGCAACTGCTGTGGGGTAACCAGGTGCACAAGCTGGAATTACCGATCGAGGACGTGCCGCTGGAATTCCTCGCCGACAAATTCAACATCATCGTGTCGCAATTCGACGTGATGGCGGCCGGCGTGTGCGCCATCATGGTGGCCGTGCTGTCGCTGGTGTTCTCGAAAACCAAAGTGGGCCGCGCCCTGCGCGCGGTGGCTGACGACCACCAGGCCGCGCTGGCGGTCGGCATTCCGCTGCAGCGCATCTGGGCCATCCTGTGGGCCGTGGCGGGCATGGTGGCGCTGGTGGCGGGCTTGCTGTGGGGCGCGCGCAATGGCGTGCAGTTCGCGCTGACCTTCATTGCGCTGAAAGCGTTGCCGGTGCTGATCCTGGGCGGCTTTACCTCGGTACCAGGCGCCATTGTCGGCGGCTTGATCATCGGCGCATCGGAAAAACTGGCCGAGGTGTACATTGGCCCGATGGTCGGCGGCGGGATCGAAGGCTGGTTCCCGTATGTGCTGGCATTGCTGTTCCTGCTGGTCCGTCCCGAAGGTCTCTTCGGCGAAAAAATCATCCGTCGTATATAACAAGGAGCCGTCATGTTCTATCGCGAAACCGGCCAATTCAAAACCAGTTACGAAACGGATGGTCAGATCCTGCCGATCCGGCAGGACCGCAACATGCTGTTCGCCACGATGGCCGTGGCGCTGGTGGCCCTGCCCTTCGTGGCGTCGCCCTACATGCTGTCGGCGATCCTGATTCCCTTCCTGATTTTTTCGCTGGCCGCGCTGGGCCTGAACATCCTGACCGGCTATGCGGGCCAGCTGTCGCTCGGTACCGCCGCCTTCATGGCGGTGGGCGCCTTTGCTTCGTATAACTTCGTGCTGCGCATCCCTGGCATTCCGATCCTCCTGGCGTTCGTGCTGGGCGGCCTGTGCGCCGCGCTGGTGGGCATTGCATTCGGCTTGCCATCGCTGCGCATCCGCGGCTTTTACCTGGCAGCGGCCACGCTGGCCACGCAATTTTTTGTCGTCTGGTGCCTGACCAAGATCGGCTGGCTGACCAATTACAGCTCGTCGGGCGTGATCACGGCGCAAAAAATTGAAATCCTGGGCTTCGCCTTTGACACGCCGGCCACCAAGTATGTGCTGGTGCTGCTGGTGGTGGCCGTGATGGCGCTGCTGGCGAAAAACATGGTGCGCTCCAACGTGGGCCGCTCGTGGATGGCCGTGCGCGACATGGACGTGGCGGCCGAAGTGATCGGCTTCCGCCTGATGCGCACCAAGCTGCTGGCGTTCGCCGTCAGTTCGTTCTACTGCGGCGTGGCCGGTGCGCTGTATGCGTTTGCCTACCTGGGCACGGTGGAACCGGAAGCGTACAACCTGGAACTGTCGTTCCGCATCCTGTTCATGATCATCATTGGCGGCGTCGGCTCCATCCTCGGCTGCTTCCTGGGCGCGGCCTTCATCGTGCTGCTGCCGGTGTTCCTGAATATCCTGGCGCACAGCCTGGCGCTGCCGACCAGCGTGGCGTCCAACCTGGAACTGATGGTGTTTGGCGCCCTGATTATTTTCTTCCTGATCGTGGAACCCCACGGTCTGGCGCGTTTGTGGCAAATCGGTAAAGAAAAATTGCGCCTGTGGCCTTTCCCGCACTGAGCGTAGACAACCCATCCAGGAGACCTGAACATGACATACGTTAAAACCATCGCAGCCGCTGTCCTGCTTGCCACTGCTGGCGGCGCATTTGCCAATACCGAACAATTCATTGCCTTGCCGTCGTACCGCGTGGGCCCCTATGCCTCGGGCGGTTCCGGCTTTTATGGCGGCATCATCGATTACTTCAACCTCGTCAACGCCAACGGCGGCATCAACGGCGTCAAGCTGTCGTGGGAAGAATGCGAAACCGAATACAACGCGGCGCGCGGCGTCGAATGCTATGAGCGCATGAAGACCAAGAATGGCGGCGCCACGCTGGTCGAACCGCTGTCGACCGGTATCGCGTACGGCATCCTGGACCGCGTGGCCACCGACAAGGTGCCGATGACGACCTTGGGCTATGGCCGCTCCGACGCGGCCAACGGCAAAGTGTTCCCGTATGTGTTCCCGCTGATTACCAGCTACTGGAACCAGGCGGCCGCCATGATCAAGTACCTGGGCGACAAGAGCGGCGGTGTGGACAAGCTGAAGGGCAAGAAAATCGTCCACCTGTACCACGACTCCGCGTTCGGCAAGGAACCCCTGCCGGTGCTGGAAGCGCTGGCCAAGCAGCATGGCTTTGAACTGATCAAGATTCCGGTCGCGCCTCCCGGCAGCGAACAACAGTCGCAATGGCTGCAAATCCGCCAGGCCAAGCCCGATTACGTGATCCTGTGGGGCTGGGGCGTGATGAATTCCGTCGCCATCAAGACCGCGCAGCGCAACGGCTTCCCGCGCGACAAGATGCTGGGCGTGTGGTGGGCCGGTTCCGAAGACGACACGGTGGCCGCCGGCGATGCCGCCAAGGGTTACACGTCGATGACGTTCAATACGCCGGGCAATTACCCCGTCATCGATGAACTGAAGAAGAAAGTGTACGCGGCCGGCAAGGGCAACCTGTCCGACCAGGCCCGCATTGGTTCCGTCTATCACATGCGCGGCATGACGGCCGGCATCCTGTGGACGGAAGCGATCCGCCACGCGCAGGAAAAATTCGGCAAGGGCAAGCCGATGACGGGCGAGCAGGTTCGCTGGGGCCTGGAAAACATGAACATCGACGATGCGCGCCAGAAAGCGCTGGGCGCGTTCGGCATGTTCCCGCCGGTGAAAACGTCATGCGACGACCACGAAGGTTCGGGCGCCGTCAAGGTGCAGCAGTGGGATGGCGCCAAATGGACCGCCATCACGCCGAACTGGATCGTTGGCGACAAGGCGCTGACCCGCAAGCTGGTCGAGGAATCGTCCGCCAAATATGCGGAAGAGAAGAAGATCACGCCAGCCTGCGCCAAATCGTAATCCCGCTGCGCCGCCTGCCGGCGGCGCAGCTTCCGTACTTACAGGGACCGCCTATGAACATCGCCACCGCTCCAGAAACCGCCGCTGCCGCCAGCGCAGTGCAGCCCTACCTGTCGGTCAACAACGTGGAAGTCATTTACGACCACGTGATCCTCGTGCTGAAAGGCGTTTCGCTGCAAGTCCCGCAAGGGAAGATCGTTGCGCTGCTGGGCGCCAACGGCGCCGGCAAGTCCACCACGCTGAAA
Organism: Pseudoduganella rivuli; assembly: GCF_009674485.1. Lineage (GTDB taxonomy): Bacteria > Pseudomonadota > Gammaproteobacteria > Burkholderiales > Burkholderiaceae_D > Rugamonas > Rugamonas rivuli_B. Next base: position 115,550 of record NZ_WKJJ01000002.1, read on the forward strand.
ACCATTTCCACGCTGCTGCGCGGCGAACGGGGCGACGTCACCAAGGGCGAAGTCACGTTCAAGGGTGAACGGGTCGACCAGCTGACACCCAATGAACTGGTGAAACGGGGCTTGTCGCAAGTGATGGAAGGGCGTCACTGCTTCGGCCACCTGACCATCGAAGAAAACCTGCTGACGGGCGCCTACACGCGCAGCCAGAGCCGCGCGGAATTGCGCGAATCGCTGGACAAGGTGTACCACTACTTCCCCCGCCTGAAAACGCGCCGCACCAGCCAGGCCGGCTACACGTCCGGCGGCGAACAGCAAATGTGCGCGATCGGCCGCGCGCTGATGGCCAAGCCGTCGATGATTTTGCTGGACGAACCATCGATGGGCATCGCGCCGCAAATCGTCGAAGAAATCTTTGGCATCGTGAAGGACTTGAATACCAAGGAAAACGTGTCGTTCCTGCTGGCCGAACAAAACACCATGGTGGCGCTGCGCTACGCGGACTTCGGCTACATCCTGGAAAACGGTCGCGTGGTGATGGAAGGCGCGGCGTCCGACCTGGCCAGCAATGAAGACGTCAAGGAGTTTTACCTGGGCATGTCCGGCGCCGGCCGCAAGAGCTTCCGCGACATGAAGTTTTACCGCCGCCGCAAACGCTGGCTGGCTTGACGAGGGCACGCATGAATATCGAGAAAGCCAAGGAATTTTGCCGCAGCCTGCCGGGCGCCACGGAAGATATCAAATGGGGCGCGGACCTGGTGTTTTCAGTCGGTGAAAAGATGTTCGCGGTGACGGGAGATTGCGTCGCCGCCGGGGGCATCAGCTTCAAAGTCGACGATGACCGCTTTCTCGAACTGACTGACCGCCAGGGCATCATTCCCGCGCCGTACCTGGCGCGCGCCAAGTGGGTCAAGATCGAAGATTTGAAAGCAGTCAGCGACGCGGAGGCGTCGGAACTATTAAAGCGTTCGTACGAACTGGTGTTCGGCAAACTGACCAAAAAACTGCAGCGGGAAATCAAGGATGCGTGACATGAGCGACACCCATATCGGCAGCACCCTGGACACGCTGGACAGCCTGGAAACGCGCGATCCGGAACAGCGCGAAGGCGAATTGCTGGCGCGTCTGCCAGGCCTGGTGGCGCGCGCGCAAAGCGCTTCCGGCTGGAGCCGTATCCTGCACGGCATCGACCCGCGCGATATCCACAGCCGCAAGGCGCTGGCCGCGCTGCCCGTGACGCGCAAGTCCGACCTGAAGGCATTGCAGCAGCAGGAACGTCCGTTCGGCGGCCTGAACGCCACCGCGGTCGGCCAGCTGAAGCGCGTCTACATGTCGCCCGGCCCCATTTTCGATCCGGAAGGCGTGGGCCCCGACTGGTGGCGTTTTTCGCGTCCCCTGTACGCGGCCGGCGTGCGCGCCGGCGGCTTGTTGCAAAACTGCTTCGCGTACCACTTCACGCCGGCCGCCTTCATGGTGGAAAGCGGCGCCGCGCATTTGGGCTGCCCCGTGATCCCGGCTGGCAGCGGCCAGACGGAACAGCAGGTGCAAGCCATGACATTGCTGCGGCCGGACACCTATGTCGGCACGCCATCGTTCCTGAAAATCATTATTGAAAAAGCGCGCGACATGGGCGCCGATATCTCGTGCCTGAAACATGCGCTGGTCAGCGCGGAAGCGCTGCCGGAATCACTGCGGCGCTGGCTGATCGACCATGGCGTGCCCAGCGTGCTGCAAGCCTATGCGTCGGCCGATGCGGGCAGCATGGCGTATGAGACCAGTACCGATGGCGTGGTGCATCCCGGCATGGTGCTCGATGAAGACGTCTTGCTGGAAATCGTCCGTCCCGGCAGCGGCGAGCCGGTGGCGCCCGGCGAAGTGGGCGAAGTGGTGGTCACCGTGTTCAATCCGGATTACCCGCTGATCCGCTTCGGCACCGGCGACTTGTCGGCCGTGCTGGCGGATGCGGGGCCATCGCCGTGCGGCCGCACCAATGTGCGCATGCGCGGCTGGATGGGCCGCGCCGACCAGACCACCAAGGTGCGCGCCATGTTCGTGCATCCGGCCCAGGTCAATGAAATCGCGCGCCGCCACCCGGAAATTTTGAAAGCGCGCCTGGTGGTATCGGGCCGCGTCTCCAACGACGTCATGACCCTGCATTGCGAAGTCGACAATCCGGGTACCGCTTATGCGCCGCCCATCATAGAGACTATACGGGACCTGACCAAGCTGCGGGGCGAGGTGCAATTCGCGGTTCGCGGCAGTTTGCCGAACGATGGCAAGGTGATCGACGACGTACGCGACTATTCGTGATTTCTGTGGCTTTCATCCAACGTGGGAGCAGGCTGGCGGGATATGGCGGATAATAATGCCTTCCTACCAGCTGTCATAACACATAAAAATCATGCAAGACTTCCACCACAACCGCGCACGCGCCCTCCTCGAAACTGCGGAAGAAATCTTTGACAAAGCCACTGTCGATGCGTCCGTGACGCGTATGGCGGATGAGCTGAATGCCCGCTTCAACAGCCCGGACAACCAGGAATTCCCGCTGGTGCTGGGCGTGATGGGCGGCGCCGTGGTGTTCACCGGTAACCTGTTGCCGCAACTGACCTTCCCGCTGGAATTCGACTATATCCACGTCAGCCGCTACGGCGACGAAGACAAGGGCGGCCAGGTGGTGTGGAAAGTCATTCCCCGCTCGAACGTGGCCGGCCGTACCGTCATCGTGCTGGACGACATCCTGGACGAAGGCGAAACCCTGGCCCACGTCAAGGAACGCCTGCTGGACATGGGCGCATCGGAAGTCATCCTGGCCGTGTTCGCGGACAAGGCCATCGGCAAGACCAAACCGGTCAAGCCGGACCTGGTCGGCATCACGATCCCGAACCGCTTCGTGGTCGGCTTCGGCATGGATGCGTATGGCTACTGGCGCAATTTGCCAGGGCTGTGGGCCATCAAGACCGAAGACAGCAAGTAAGTCATCACCAACCTATTCCCCCGCTGACGGGATTTCTCGTCAGCAATTTCTCTTTGACTGTACCCAATCCGGGTACTAAGATGCCCATTATGGGTATCTTTGCGGACGTACTGTTTTCCAAGACACAGCAACGTGTGCTGGCCATCCTGTATGGTCAGCCATACCGTTCCTTTTACGCCAATGAAATCATTTCCCTGGCCGCCTGCGGTTCCGGCGCGGTGCAGCGCGAACTGGCCAGCCTGGAACAATCCGGCCTGCTGCATGCCTGGCGTTCAGGCAATCAAAAACACTACCAGGTCAACCACGAGGCGCCAATCTTCGAGGAATTGCACGGCATCGTCGTGAAAACCTTCGGTACGGGCGAAGCCATCAAGGCGGCGCTGGCGCCGGTGCTGGACCAGATGCAAGCCGTGTTTATCCATGGCGACGCGGTGGAAGGCACCGTGCATGGCGGCGGCACCATCGAACTGGTGGCCGTGGCGCCGGAAGCGCTGCACGCGCAATTGAAGGAAGTGCTGGCGACATTGCCGCCGATGCTGGGACGCGATATCGCGCCCGTGTGCTATACGGCCGACACGTTCTGGATGCAGTGGCGGGCCAATGACGTCGCGCTGAAGAGCGTGATGGAAAAAACCAAGATTTTCATCAAGGGCGCCGACGCCGACCTGGCGAAACTGGCCGGCGCGGGATCGTAAATCAACCGTCGTTCAATAAATAACCGTCTTCGATCCGCGCACTGCATGCGCGCACCAGTTGCTTGACGGTCCACTGCGCCACCTCTTCCGGCGACTTGCCCAGGTACCGCTGCGATGCGGCGACAATAATCGGCAGCGATGCAAACAGCGCCGGCACGTCGTCCACCTTCATCCGCTGTTTTTCCAGCAGCAGGAATTTCAACAGCACCTTCACCGCGTATTCCGCATTGCGCGCCGGATTCCCCGACAGGAAATCGAGTCGCGTGCGGGCCCGCTTCAGCGCCTGCGCCACGTCCGTGAACACGGCGCCATGCCCCGGCACCACCACGCGCGCGTCGAGCGATGCGATCAAGTCCAGGGTCGCGCGTTCTTCCGCGAAGCCGGATTCGCCATCGAGTTCCGGGAAGATCACGCCAAAGCCGTTTTGCCACAGCGCGTCGGCGGAAATCAGGATCCCTTCCTGTGCGCAGAACAGCATCAGCGAATGCGCATCGTGGCCGGGTGCGCCCAGCACGTCCCACGCCATGTCCGCCATCGTCAGCTTGTCGCCCGGCGACAGCGTGCCGTCAAATGAAAAACGGGGGCAAGTCTGTCCGGTGGCCTTGAAACTCAGCTTGTCTTCATCCCAGTGCCGCACGTTGCCCGCTTCCGATACGGGAATATGCGTGGCGCTGCCGAAATGCGCCTGCAGGATCGCGTTGCCGCCGCAATGGTCGGAGTGCAGGTGCGTGTTGACGATGCGGTCCAGGCGGCGGCCGTGCAGCGCGTGGCGCACCAGCGCCAGCGTTTGCTGTTCGTGCAGCACGTAGCCGGTATCGACAAGGGTCGCATCGTGGCGGCCCAGCATCAGGACATTGTTCGACGAGAGCCAGCCTCGCTCAAACACATGGATGTTGTCGTGCAAAACCGTCATGGCGTCATCCGAAGTCGATCAATTCTTCGCGGCGGCGGATTTCTTCCCACACGGCCCGCTTGAATTGGTCATCGGCGCGCGACCACGCGACGATTTCATCGATGGTACGCAAACAGCCTTCGCAAAAACCGGTGTCCCGGTTCATTTTGCACAGGCTGACGCAGGGGGAAGGCACCGTGGCGCCAGCCAGCGGCGCCGCGCTTGGGATTTCAGTGCTCATTGCGAGAATTTCAATAAAGAGTGCAACATTTTACCGCGCCGGGCTTCCCGGCAGTATGCAGCGGCCTGGAGCGATGCTTCTATCGCCGTCCAGGCGGGTACGCCGGCGGCTCCTATTTCTGTGGCCACCTTACCGCAAAGTGCACGATTGTGCTTGAAATCCGATATTTCACCCCTATACTACCATCCATGTGGATGGTTTATGGATGGTAAAGGACAAGATATGGCAGTGCACGAACTCAAACCCAAGAACACGGATTCGGAAAAAATCACGATCAACCTCGGCCCGGTCGACCTCGGCCAGATCGATTTGCTGGTGCAGGAAGGCTTTTATGCCAACCGCACCGACTTGATCCGTACCGCCATCCGCAACCAGCTGGCCCAGCACGGCGAGGCGATACGGCAAACCGTTGCCCGCAAAAGCCTGGTGCTGGGCATGCAACATTACAGCCGCGCCGACCTGGAAGCGGTGCAAGCTGCCGGCGAGCGCCTGCAAATCCAGGTACTCGGCCTGGCCAGCATTGCCCCCGACGTGCCGGCCGAACTGGCGCTGGCAACCATAGAATCCATTACGGTGTTAGGCGCGCTGCATGCCAGCGCCGCCGTCAGGAGCGCCCTTGCAGGGCGCATCCATTAAGGAGAATTCCCATGAAATTGAATCAGGCACTATTGAACAAGCTGCAGGATGCGACCCGGCAATTGCTGGCCGATGGCCCCATGGCCGCCACCGCCACCATCCAGCAAGCGCTGGGCGGGCTACCGGGTGCAGCAACGGCGCCAGCGCCGATGCGCGACTTGAATCCCGCACCGCCCGCGCACCCCGCGCGCCGCAGCGGCCCATCGACCGCCGCGGACACCATCGACACGGTCGACACCGCATCCGGCCCAGCACCCACCGGCTCGGCTGATGCCACTGGCGCGAGTGGCTCCACAGGTCCCACTGGTTCCACTGGTTCCACTGGTTCCACCGGTTTCAGCGGCTTCACCGGTTCCAATGGTTCCGCGGGAACCGCCGGTTTTGCCGCCCATGGCGCCGACGCCGGCCCCGCGGGCGCCCGCTGGCACAGGGCATCGCATGCCAAGGCGAGCCCAGCTGCCGGCATGCCCGGCGCGCAAACCCTGGTCAGCGAGCTGCTGGCCAAACTTGGCGCTCTATCACCCGACGGCAAGATTCCGATGCCCGACATCGACTTGCCGGGCATGCGCAAGCCGCGCCCGCCACGCCCGCTGCCGCCCGGAGCCCAATTTATCGAAGGCACGTTCCGTGGCGAAACCGGCTCCCGCCAATACAAGCTGTACATCCCCGCCAGCTACCATGGCCAACCGGTGCCGCTCGTGGTGATGTTGCACGGCTGCACGCAGGACCCGGACGACTTCGCGGCCGGCACCCGCATGAACGAACTGGCTGAAGAGCAAGGTTGCCTGATCGTCTACCCGGCGCAATCGCAGCAAGCCAATCAGCAGCGGTGCTGGAACTGGTTCAATGCGCTGGACCAGCAACGCGGCCAGGGCGAACCGGCCATCATTGCCGGCATCGCCCAGCAAGTGGCAACGCAATACGCGGTCGATCGAGGCCAGGTGTACGTGGCGGGCATGTCGGCCGGCGGCGCCATGGCGGTCATCGTCGGCACGCTGTATCCGGACGTGTTTGCGGCAGTCGGCGTGCATTCCGGCTTGCCGTACGCATCGGCCCGCGACTTGCCGTCCGCGCTGCAAGCCATGAAACAGGGCGCGGCCGCCGGCAACGCCAACAACAACACCAGCCGGCCCATCATCGTGTTCCACGGCGACCGCGACCACACCGTGCACCCGCGCAACGGTGAACAAGTCATCGCCCAGCAATTGCACCGCCATCGCGGCGCCCAGGCCGAGCGTGACCGGGGCAGCGTGGCGGACGGGCACCACTACACGCGCACCACGCACCGCCATGCGGACGGCACCCCGCTGGGCGAGCACTGGGTGGTGCATGGCGCCGGCCACGCGTGGTCCGGCGGCAGTGCGGATGGCAGCTACACCGATGCGCGCGGGCCTGACGCCAGCCGCGAAATGATGCGATTCTTTAACACGGTGCGCGCACAGGGGTAGTGGTGAATACCGCCGTGTGTGCGCCAGCATACACATGCACGGTGGTTTCGCTTTTATACTGGCACTGACAGCAGATGGCGATCACGCCACGCGGAGAGTAACGGAGACATCCACTCATACGCTGGAGGAAGCCATGAAGCCCGACCATGATTTGTTTGAGCACCTACGTAACGCCACCCGCCAGTTCCTGGCCGCGCTGTTTCCCCTTCCTGCCCCCAAACCAGGCCATTTCCTGCAAGGCGAATTCGCCAACCATGCCGGCGCCCGCAGTTACAAGCTGTATGTGCCGGGCTGTTACCGGGGCCAGTCGCTGCCGCTGGTGGTGATGCTGCACGGCTGCACGCAAGACCCGGACGATTTCGCCACCGGCACCCGCATGAATGCGCTGGCCGAGGAAACCCGCTGCTTCGTCGTCTATCCGGCCCAGTCGGCGGACGCCAACCAGCACCGCTGCTGGAACTGGTTCAATGCACTGGACCAGCAGCGCGGCCAGGGCGAACCGTCGATCATTGCCGGCATCGCCAGCGAAGTCATGAGCCGCTACAACATCCGGCGCAACGAAGTGTATGTGGCGGGATTGTCGGCCGGCGGCGCCATGGCCGCCATTGTCGGCGCGCTGTATCCGGACCTATTCTGCGCGGTCGGCGTGCATTCCGGCCTGCCGTTCGCTTCCGCGCGCGATTTGCCGTCCGCGCTGTCGGCCATGCGGAGGGGCATGCAGGCCGAACCCATCGCGGGCGGCGGCCTGCCCATCATCGTGTTCCACGGCGACCAGGACAGCACGGTCCATCCGCGCAATGGCGAACAAGTGATGATCCAGAAGCTGCACGGCCACGGCGTGCTGGAAAACGCCGCCATCGACACCGGTAGCGTGCCGGACGGCCACCACTACACGCGCACCATCCACCGCCGCAGCAACGGCAAGCCGCTGGGCGAGCACTGGCTGGTGCACGGGGCCGGGCATGCATGGAGCGGAGGTAGCGCCGATGGGAGCTACACGGATGCGAAGGGGCCGGATGCCAGCCGGGAGATGCTGCGGTTTTTTAAAACGTGCGTCACTCCGTAGGGCGGTTTTGCCGCAGGCAAAGCCGCCATGCATGCAAGCCGGTACGGCTTGTGCTGGCGGCGACGCACGGCGGCTTCCGCTTCGCGAAACCCGCCCTACCGATTCAGCCGTGCCACCTCAAGGCTGTCATCGCGCGGCATCTGTCCCCGGAACACCCATTTCATCGCCAGCACCGCCAGCGCCAGCCCCAGGGTAATGGCGTTGGCGATGATGACGGGCCATGCCTGCAGCAGCACGCCATAGGTGAGCCACAGGATGATGCCGACCGACAGCACGATATACATGATGGTGGACACGCCTTCCGCGCTGCGGCGGCGCCACACCAGCCATACCTGCGGCACGAACGCGATCGTCGTGCAAAACGCAGCAACATAGCCCAGCACATCAACCCAGTACGGCAGCGGCATGGGCGGCATCAGGCATCCTTGGTGAACAGTTCGATCCGCTCGCGCTTCTTGTCCATGTCGTGGTCCGTATCGGCATAGCGCTGCGCGATTTCCACGAATTGCTTCTGGATGTCGAGGAAGGCATCGGTGACGTCCGGATCGAAGTGCTTGCCGCGTCCTTCCGCGATGATGGCGACCGCCTGCTCGTGCGTCATGCCGTCCTTGTACACGCGGCGGCTGATCAACGCGTCATACACGTCGGCCAGCGCCATCAGGCGCGCGGAAATCGGAATCGCATCGCCCGCCAGCCCTTCCGGGTAACCGCTGCCATCCCACTTCTCCTGGTGGCCATAGGCGATTTCCTTCGCATACTTGAGGAAGTCCACTTCGATGCCCAGTTCGCGCTCTGCCGAAATAATCGCGTCGCGCCCCAGCGTGGTGTGGGTCTTCATGATTTCCATCTCATCCGGCGTGAACCGTCCCGGCTTCAGCAGGATGCGGTCCGGTATGCCCACCTTGCCGATATCGTGCAGCGGCGCGGACTTGAACAGCAGTTCGATGGTCGCGTCGTCGAGGAAATCCGAAAAACGGGGATGGTGGCGCAAGCGCTCGGCCAGCGCCTTCACGTACCACGACGTGCGGCGGATATGGTTGCCGGTTTCGTTGTCGCGGGTTTCCGCCAGCGACGCCATGGTGTGGATCGCCACGTCCTGCAGGGCCGCCACTTCCTGCGTACGGCGTTTGACTTCCGCATCGAGGAACGTGTTCTGGTCGCGCAGGAAATCGTGCACCCGCTTCATCGCCAACTGGGTCTTGATGCGGGCCAGCACGATGGGCGCCGACACGGGCTTGGTGATGTAATCGGCCGCCCCCAGCGACAAACCCATTTGCTCGTCCGTGATTTCACTCATGGCCGTCACAAAAATGACGGGGATGTCGCGCGTGGCGGCGGTGGCCTTCAACTGCCGGCAAACGTCATAGCCGCTCATGCCCGGCATCATGATATCGAGCAGGATCAGGTCCGGCTTGCTGTCGCCGTTGGCGATTTTCAGCGCCCGCTCGCCGTTGACAGCAATCTTGGTACGGTAATCCTGCTCGAGGATGGCGCACAGCAGGTCGATATTGTCCGGCGTGTCGTCCACCACCAGGATCGTGGGTTTGGCTTGTGTGGTTGTCATGGTGGCTGAAATTACAAGGTTACCTGCAGCGCGCCCGCCGCTTCATGCAGCTGCGCCAGCGCGCCTTCGAAATCATACTGCGCAATCTGCCTTCTGAGTTGGCGGCCGTGCTCGCCCTGCCCCGCCGCCTGCAATTGCGCCTCCAGGCCCTCCGCCAGCCGCGCCGCCTGCGCATCGTCCTGCGCCAGCAGCGCCGCCATTTCACGCATGGCCGCCAGCAGCGCTTCCGGGTCGGCGCCGGCTTCCGGCGCCGCCGTCGGCATTGCGGCAGGACGGCGCGTATCCAGCGCCAGCAGGATCACGCCCACCACTTCCTGCAACTCCAGGGTCAGCCCCGCCATGGCGTCATCGCGGCCCTCCACCGTGCCGTGCGCCAGCATGTGTTCCAGCCGCCCCGCGCTGTCGGCCACGCCGGACGCGCCGATATTGCCGGCCAGTCCCTTGATGGTGTGGGCTTCGCGCGTGGCGGCCGCCAGGTCATTGTTTTCAATCGCGTCGCCGATGCGCTGCACGACGTCGATCTGCGTTTCCGCGAAACGCGCCAGCAGCTTGCGCATCAGCTTGACGTTGCCGCCCACGCGCTGCAGCGCCGCTTCCATTTTCAACCCCGGGATCATGGGCAGGGTTTCTTCCGGCTGCGCCACCGCCGCCACATCCACCTGCTGCGGATTTTTCACCTTGACCCAGCGCGCCAGCGTGGCGAACAAATGCGCCACGTCGAACGGCTTGGCAATGAAGTCATTCATGCCGGCCGCCAGGCATTTTTCCTTGTCGCCCACCATGGCGTTGGCCGTCATGGCAATCACGGGCAATTCCGCATAGCGGGGGTTTTCCCGCAGCTTGCGGGTCGCGTCATAGCCATCCATGACGGGCATCTGACAATCCATCAGCACGCCGTCGTAATCGTTGACGGCGATTTTCGCCAGCGCCATCGCGCCATTGCTGGCCACGTCCACGCGCACGCCCGCGTCGCCCAGGATTTGCTGCGCGACTTCCTGGTTGATTTCATTGTCTTCCACCAGCAACAGCCATGCGCCGCGCACGGATGCCGCCGCCGACTGGTAATCCGCCGCCCGGCGCGAACGGCGGCATTCCGCGAAGCCTTTGCCATACACGGACGACACCGCGTCCAGCAACGTCGAGGCGCTGACCGGCTTGTTCAACAAGCCGTCGAGCTTGATATCGCGCGCCTCGTCGAGCAGCACGTCGCGGTTGTAGGCGGTCACCATGATGGCGCGCGGTGGATCGAACCCGGTTTCTTCGGCCTGCGCGCGCAGCGCCTGCACCAGTTCAACACCGCTCATGCCCGGCATTTGCCAGTCCACCAGCGCCAGGCCGAACGGCTTGCCTTCGGCGCGCGCCTGCGCCACCATCTGCAGCGCCCTGGCGCCGCTGTCGGCGGCCGCCGCGTCGAACTTCATCGATTGCAGCATGCCGAGGAAAATTTCACGGGCCGTCGCGTTATCGTCCACCACCAGCACGCGCACGCCCGACACTTCCGCGTCCGGCGTCATCTCGAATTGTGGCTCGGTGGCCAGGCCGAATTTCGCCGTGAACCAGAACGTGCTGCCCACACCCGCCTCGCTTTCCAGCCCGATTTCGCCATCCATCATTTCCACCAGCCGCTTGCTGATCGTCAGCCCCAGGCCGGTGCCGCCATGGTGGCGCGTGGTCGACGTATCGGCCTGCGTGAAGGCCTGGAACAGCTTGCTGCGCTGGGCCGGCGTCAGGCCCACGCCCGTGTCGCGCACATCGACCCGCAGCCGCACACCATCCTCCCGCTGTTCCAGCAAGCGGATGGTAACGACGATTTCGCCCTTTTCCGTAAACTTGATGGCGTTATTGGTCAGGTTGATCAGCACCTGGCCGAAGCGCAGCGGATCGCCCACCAGCGCGGCCGGCACGTCGGCGCCGATGTCGAACAACAGTTCCAGCCCCTTGTCCTGCGCGCGCATCACGGACAGGTCGGCAATCTGCGCCATCACGTCTTCGAGGAAAAAGTCGATGCGCTCGAAATTCATCTTGCCCGCTTCGATCTTGGAAAAGTCCAGGATGTCGTTGATGATGCCCAGCAGGTGGCGCGCGGCCGATTCCACTTTCTCCAGGTAGTTACGCTGCTTCGGCGTCAAATCCGTTTGCAGGGCCAGGTGCGTCATGCCGATGATGCCGTTCATCGGTGTGCGGATTTCATGGCTCATGTTGGCCAAAAAGTCCGACTTGGCCTTGGTCGCATCTTCCGCCACTTCCACCGCGTGCCGCAATTGCTGTTCCGCCGCCAGGGCGACCGTCATGTGCTTCAGCGCGCGCAGCAATTCGCCGGTCTCGTCTTTCGACGTGGCTTCGATTTCCATGCTCAAGTCGCCCTGCGCCACCCGCGTGGCAATGGCGATGGCTTCGTCCAGCGGCCGCGTGATCGAGCGGGCCGAATAGGCAAAGCCCACGGCCACCAGCACCGCGGCCAGCCCGAACAGGGACATGGCCATCAGCGACGAATTGATGTCGGCCTGGGCGCGGGATGCGCTGGCCATCACCTGGTTTTGCTGGACCTGGTCCAGTTCATGGATCACGCCCAGCAGGCGGCTCAGCGCGGGCAGCGCCTGCTGGTTCATGCTTTCTTCCGCCGCGTCCCGCTCTTCCGCTTCCACCAGGTCGGCCACGGCAATGAACGACTCGTAGTAATCGGCGCGCGCCTGCTTGATCTTCTCGATCAGCACTTTGGCTTCCGGCGTCGCGTCCAGCTCGGCCAGCCGCGCCAGTTCGCGGTCGATATTGAGCTTGATGGCGTCGATGCGCGCATAGCTGTCGATGCGGTGTTCCAGTTTTTTCTGGATGATCAGCGTAACAATGCGGGTGGCCGCTTCGCGCGATTGCGTATCGATACTGTTGACGGCCGCCGCCGCGGCCCAGTCCATGCTGAGGATATGGTCGGTCTCGGCGCGGATCGAATAAATGCGGGAGACGCCGACCAGGATCACGCCCATCATCAGCAAGATCAGGATGGCGTAGCCGACGGTGATGCGGACACTGATGCGGATGTCCTGGAAACGCATGGTCATTGCTGCGTGTCCGTTGCGGCTGCGCGGCGCTGCGCCTCCCGCTGCTCGATATGGAGCTTCAGGCATGCGGGGCACCAGCAGGTCACGTCGGTGTCGGTGGAGGGTACGGGAACGGCGGGTGGCATGGCCGTGCACCAGCACGGGCCGCCATCGCCGCCGTCAACCATGGCGCAGTTGAAATCCGCGCCACAGCGCTTGCAAGTGCTCATTATTTATCTCCGTCGTCGCCGCCCAGCGGGAAGTTGCGCATGGCGCGGCGCAGGGTATCCATCTGGCCATTGAAGCGGGTGCAGGCGCCGCACACCATCAGGTGCAGGCGCATGCGGGTGCGTTCGACCAGGGTCAGGTCGCGGTCCATTCCTTCGGACACCAGGCGGTGGATTTCGCGGCAAGTAGGTTTCAGTTTTTCCATGATCTGCCTGTCAGGATCGGGCGCCGAACCAGTTCAAGTCCAGGCATTCACGCAGCCGCAAGCGCGCCCGGTACAGCAGCACCCATGCATTAGACGACGTGATCGCCAGTTCCTTACAGATTTCTTCCGTCTCCAGTTCCAGCCACTCGCGCATCATGAAAATGCGGGCGGCCTGGGCCGGCAGCTTTTCCAGGCAGGTTTCCAGCACACGAAAGAAGTCTTTTTGTTCCAGCGTGCGGTCCGGATCGCCCCACTGGCGCGGCATGTCGACCGTATGGCCGTCGGCGCGGAACAACGCATCGATGGCGTCATCCTCGCTCTGGTCTTCGGCGCATTCGATCGGCCGCTCGCGGGTGGCGGCGCGCAGGCTGTCGATGATCTTGTATTTGAGGATGCCGGTCACGTAGGTGCGCAGCGACGACTGGCCCTGGAAGCGGTCCGGTTGCTCCAGCACGGCGATCAGCGCGTCTTGCACGGCATCTTCCGCCAGCGATTCGTTTCTCAGTTGCAACAATGCGAACCGGACAAGCTGGGGCCGCATGGTTTCCAGTTGCCGGTGCAGGTGGTCAGGGTCGCTCATAGGCAGCCAGCCTATCGGAAGGGATCGGAATTGACAATCGGCAAAAGCCCCTATAATGCGAAGTTGGCTGTAAAATCGCGCTCAAACGCACCTGCACACATACTTTACCGGAATTGCCATGACGTCTCTCTCCAATCTGACCCTGGACGTGCCCGCCAGCGACTTGACTAAGGTTTCACCGCAGATCAAGGCGCAAATCCTGGCCGAAGCGCTGCCATATATCCGCAACTTCCATGGCAAGACCATCGTCATCAAATACGGTGGCAATGCGATGACCGACGAGCGCCTGAAACACGGTTTCGCGCGCGACGTGATCCTGCTGAAACTGGTGGGCATGAATCCGGTGGTGGTGCACGGCGGCGGTCCGCAAATCGATAACGCGCTGAAAAAAATCGGCAAACAGGGCACGTTCGTGCAAGGCATGCGCATCACCGACGAAGAAACCATGGAAGTGGTGGAGTGGGTGCTGGGCGGCGAAGTGCAGCAGGATATCGTCATGCTGATCAACCACTACGGCGGCCAGGCGGTCGGCTTGACGGGTAAAGATGGCGGCTTGATCCGCGCCCGCAAGATGGCCATGCCGGACCGGGAAAATCCCGGCCAGTTCCTCGACATCGGTTTCGTCGGTGAAATCGACGCGATCAACCCGGCTGTCGTGAAAGCGCTGCAGGACGACGCCTTTATTCCCATCATTTCGCCGATCGGTTTCGGCCAGGATGGCCAGGCTTACAACATCAACGCCGACGTGGTGGCGGGCAAGATCGCGGAAATCCTGAAAGCGGAAAAGCTGATCATGATGACCAACATCGCCGGTGTGCAAGACAAGAGCGGCAACCTGGTGACCGACCTGTCCGCCCGCGAAATCGATGAAATGTTCGCTGACGGCACGATTTCCGGCGGCATGCTGCCAAAAATCTCGTCCGCGCTGGACGCCGCCAAGTCGGGCGTGAACACGGTGCACATCATCGACGGCCGCATCGAGCATTCTTTGTTGCTGGAAGTCTTGACGGAACAGGCTTTTGGCACTATGATCCGGTCTCACTAAAAATTTGGCGGCAAAGAAGTGTTTGCCGCTGAATGTGAATGCCCTTGTAGCTCAGTGGTAGAGCACTCCCTTGGTAAGGGAGAGGCCACGTGTTCAATCCACGTCAAGGGCACCACTCCCCTCCCGCAGTTCCTGTCGTTGCCGCAGCAAATTCCCTGATTCAATCAATTCGTCAATAAATTCGTTGCACGCTGATGCCGCGCTTGCGCAGCAATTCCGGCACACTGCCTTTGCCGACCAGGTGCAGCACGCCAATGGCCGCAAAACTGCGCCGTTCGCGCGCCAGCAGGCTGGCAATGCCCGCCGCCAGCCCCGGATTGCGCTGGTCCAGCAGCACGTGCTGCACGAACTTGCCGGAAAACGTATCGTCTTCTTCCGCCTTGCGGGCAATCGCATCGAGACCCTCTTGGTCCGCCTGGCGCCACGCATTGACAATATCGCGCGCCTGTTTCGCCTGCTCCTCATCTTCGATGGCGGCAATGCCTTCTTCCAGGAAGCGCGCCTGTTCCGCATTGCTCATGCGGTTGAACAGCATCATTTGGCCCGCCACGGATTCCAGTTCCATTACGCGCACCTGGCGCTCCCGGGCCTGGCGCGACAGCCACGCATCGACAGCCAGCGCGGGATCGTAGCCCAGCGCGACAAATTCGCTGATGGTCAGCAGGCTGGCCACCATCCATGGTTTCATGGGCGCCACCGTGTCCGGCGAAATCGCATAGCGGCGCAGCAATTGCTGCAAGCGGGGACGGTACGCCGGGGATAATTCTTCCGATACGGCGCCGCGGCCATTGCGGGCCATGCCATGGTCGCGCACGGCGCGGGCAATGGCCGCCTGGTCGCCCAGCGGATCGATTTCCAGCGCCAGCACGGACGCTTGCTGCAATGCTTCCGTCACGCGCGGTTCCAGCGGATAAAAATCCTTGGCGCCCACGTGGATGGTGCCAAACAGGTAGGCTGTATGGCCGCCCTGTTCCAGTTTGAACAATGCACCACGGTTGGGGATATTGGCGGCGGCAGTGGGTTCAGCGGCTTGGGCCGGTATGCCGAACCACAGGAACAGGCTGCAAAATAAAACTATAATCTGGCGTTGCATGATTTCCCCTCATCTGTCGTGAATATACCCCGTTCCTCCCCGGTCTGGCTGTTTGATCTGGACAATACGCTGCACAATGCATCGCACGCGATCTTCCCGGCCATCACCGCCAACATGAATGCCTATATCGCCCGCGTGCTGGGCGGCAATGGCGAGCCGGCCGGCCTGGACGCCGTCAATGCGGCGCGCACGCTGTACTGGCGGCGCTATGGCGCCACCATGCTGGGACTGGTGAAACACCACGGCGTGGATTCGGCCCATTTCCTGCGGGTCACGCACGACTTCCCCGAACTGGCTTCCATGGTGCGGGCGGAAAAGGGCCTGGGCCAGCTGTTGCGCACCCTGCCCGGCCGCAAGGTGTTGCTGACCAATGCGCCGCAGCGCTACGCGCGCGACGTATTGCGCATCCTCGGCATCGACCGCGCGTTTTCGCACCACATCGCCATCGAGCACATGCGCATCCACCGCCAGTTGCGGCCCAAGCCATCGCGCCTGATGCTGCGCAACGTGATGAAAAAGCAAAAGGCCGCGCCAGGCCGCTGCATCCTGGTGGAAGACACGCTGGCCAACCTGCGCGCCGCGCGGGGCCTGGGCATGCGCACCGCATGGGTCACGCAATACCTGAAAATGGCGGACCCGATCGGCATGGCGCATGTGCCGGAGCGGTATTTCCGGCCCCAGTGGGTCGATGTCAAAGTAAAATCTGTCCGGCACTTGCCGGCGCGCGTCTCCCACCTGGTGCGCCAGCGCTAATAATTTTTCGATCACTTTTACTTCCCTATCATGGCAAGCACACCGCCCGGCCAGCGCAGGCAGCAAATCCTCGTCGCATTGGCAGAAATGCTGGAACAACCCAAAGGCGAGAAAATCACCACGGCGGCGCTGGCGCGCAAGCTGGAATTTTCCGAAGCGGCGCTGTACCGCCATTTCGCCAGCAAAGCGCAAATGTTCGAAGGGTTGATCGATTTCATTGAAACCAGCGTTTTTGGCGTGATCAACCAGATCATGGAAAAACAGGCCAGCGGCGTGGGGCAGGTGCGCGACATCGTCGGCATGCTGCTGCAATTCTCGGCCAGCAATCCGGGCATGACCCGCGTGCTCACGGGCGATGCGCTGGTGGGCGAAGACGAGCGCCTGCAACAGCGCATGAACCAGCTGCACGAGCGCATCGAACTGGCGCTGCGCCAGGCCTTGCGCCTGGCCACGACGGAAGGCTATGGCCACGATGAAGACATCGGCGCCCGCGCGTGCGTGCTGCTGGCCTACGTGGTCGGCCGCTGGCACCGCTATGCCAAGAGCGGCTTCAAACTCGATCCGTCGCAGGACATGGCGCTGCACATCGCCCTGTTGTTATGAACCACGAAGTCTTCGCATTGCTGGACGACGCCAGCCCGGACGGCCTGGCGCAAGCCCGTTCGCGCCTGTACACGGGCCACGTGGCGACGTTGCGCTGCGATGGCCATGGCGGCCTGCCCGCATGGCGCGCCGTGCTGGCGCAGATGGAATCGCACCTGGCGCAAGGCCATCACGCCGTCACCCTGTGCGCGTATGAACTGGGCGCGCACATCCTCGGCCTGCCGCCCCATCCCGCCACGGACGCCGGCGCCCCCACGGCGCGCGTGCTGATTTTCCGCCACTGCGCTTTGCTGTCCCAGGAGGACGTGGCGGCATGGCTGGCCACACGCGCCGGGGAACAACCTGCCGGTATTGCGGGCATTACCGGCAATGTCGACGAAATGCAATTCACGGACGCGATCAACCGCATCCGCGCCTACATTGCGGCAGGCGATACCTACCAGGTCAACTATACGTACCGACTGCGCTTCGACGCCTACGGTTCCATTGCAGCCCTGTACCAGCGCCTGCGCGCGCGCCAGCCGGTGCCGTATGGCGCGCTGATTGCGCCCGATGACGGCACGGCGGTGCTGTCGCTGTCGCCGGAATTGTTCGTCCGCCATGCCGATGGCGAATTGACGGCGCGTCCCATGAAGGGCACGGCGCCAGCCGCCGACGACGAGGCGGAAAACGCGCGCCGCGCCGCCGCCCTGGCGCAAGACCCCAAGAACCGCGCGGAAAACCTGATGATCGTCGACTTGCTGCGCAACGATATCGGCCGCATCGCGCAAACCGGCACCGTGAAGGTGCCCGCGCTGTTCGACGTGCGCCGCTACAGCAGCGTGCTGCAAATGACGTCCACCGTGCAGGCGCAATTGCGGCCGGATGCCGCCTTGGGCGATATTTTCGACGCGCTGTACCCGTGCGGCTCCATCACGGGCGCCCCCAAGCGCCGCACGATGGAAATCATCGCGGAACTGGAACCGGCGCCGCGCGGGCTGTACACGGGCGCGATCGGCTGGTTCGAACCGCCACCCGCCGGCCACAAGGTAGGCCCGTTCTGCATGTCGGTGCCGATCCGCACCTTGTCGCTGCAAGCGCCGGTACAAGGCTTACGCCGGGGCGAACTGGGTGTGGGCGCGGGCATCGTCTACGACAGCGATCCTGCCGACGAATATGCCGAGTGCCAACTCAAGGCGCGCTTCCTGACGGGTCTCGCCAACACATTCGACTTGTTTGAAACCATGTACGCCACGCGCGAAGACGGCGTGCGCCACCTGGACCGCCACCTGGCGCGCCTGGCCGCGTCGGCCCGGTATTTCGGCCGAGGCTGGGATGAAGCGGCCGCCCGTGCGCTGGTACAAGCAACCTGCGCCGCCTTCCCGGACGCCACGCCGATGCGCCTGCGGCTGGCGCTGGACGCCGCCGGCGCGCTGTCGGTCCAGCACGGCGTGCTCACCCCGCTGGAAAGCCCGGTGCGCGTGCTGCTGGCGCCGGAAGCGACCAGCGCTGCCGACCTGTTCCTGCGCCACAAAAGCAGCGTCAGGGCCCGCTATGACGCCGCCTGGCGCACCGCCGAAGCGCAGGGCGCGTTCGACATGCTGTTTTTCAATGAACGGGATGAATTGACGGAAGGTGGCCGCAGCAATGTGTTCGTGCAACTGGATGGCCGCTGGCTGACCCCTCCGCTGGCGTGCGGCTTGCTGCCCGGAATCATGCGCGGCGTGTTGCTGGACGATCCCGCCTGGCGTGCGACCGAAGCCGTCATCACCCGCGCCATGCTGGCCAGGGCCGATGCGATTGTCCTGTGCAACGCGCTGCGCGGCGCCTTGCCCGCCACCTTGCTCCCCCCACTGGCCACCCCGCCCGCGCCCTGACTTCCACGCCGCTAGCAATGCGGCATTGTTACCACCTTTGCGTAGCAGCAATGGCATACAATGCAAGAGTCTTACGCAGCAGGAGTCCGCCATGGACCAGCCAGCACGATGGAAGCAAGCAATCCTGTGCGCAGGCTGGCTTTGCTGCGCGCCGTCCGCCATGGCGGCACAGGAAATCACGTGGTACCTGTATGACCTGCCGCCGCTGGTGATCACCGACGGCCCGCACAAGGGCACGGGCTTCATGGAACTGGCGCTGCACCAGCAACTGATTCCCGCACTGCCCGATTACAAGCATAAAGTCGTGGTGGCGCCGATCCAGCGCATCGCCCTGATGCTGAAATCCGATCCCCAGGCATGCAATCCCGGCTTGATCCGCAATGCGGAGCGGGAACAATTCATGACGTTTTCCACGCCAACCTTGGCGGCCTTGCCTGCTGGCATGTTTATTCGGCGGGGCGACGCCGCCCGCGTGGCCCCCTATGTCAATGCCAAGGGCAAGATCGTCCTGGACAAGTTATTGACCGATAACAAATTCAACCTCGGCATCGATTCCGCCCGCAGTTATGGCGGCCCGGTCGACGCCGTGCTGAAGCCCTACCGCGACAAACCCCAGCTGTTTTCCCCCAGCATTCCCGACGCGTCGCGCAACCTGACGCAAATGGTGATCGCCAAACGCATCGACGGCATGCTGGGCCAGCCGTTCGAAGTGCCGTATTACCTGGGTGGCCGGACCGTGGACGACGTCAAGGCGCTGGCGTTTTATGCGCTGGAAGAACAGGCCGACGTGGTGCTCAACCACGTGGCTTGCGCCAACAGCGAACAGGGCCAGGCCGTGATCCACAAACTCAACGCGGTATTGGCAAAACCCGGCATGCGCGAAGCGCTGGCCGCGCATTACGCCGCATGGCTGGACGACGATGCGCGCAGGTTGGCCGACGCCATGCGCCGCCATACTTTCGCAGTGAAACCTTGATGAACAGGGCACACGCCACTGCCGCCTACCTGAACCGCCTGCACGTACGGCAGGCCGCCCGGGTGCTGGCGGTGGCGCTGGCGCTGGGCGCACTGTTTTCCACCATCCAGATCGCCATCGATTTGCACAACGAGCGGCAAAACGTGCGCGCCACCATCCTGCAAGTACTGAACAGCCTGAGCCGTCCCGCCGGCCAGGCGGCGTTCAGCGTCAGTCCCTACCTGGCGGAAGGCGTAGTGGACAGCTTGCTGAAGTACCAGCCTATCCATACCGCCACGTTGTCCACGGAAACCGGCGCCGTGCTGGCGCAGCGTTCCCGCCCGCTGGCCCCGGACCGCACGGCGTGGCTGGCGGACTGGCTGACGCGGGGTGAACGCGAATTCAAGTTGCCGCTGTACACCCCCAACCTGAACGAGCCGGTGGGCTACGTCACAGTCCAGGTCGACGCCAGCGTGCTGGCGTCCGGCGTGCTGGCCCGGGCGGGATTGACCGTGCTGTTCGACCTGCTGAAAAACACGGGACTGGCGCTGGCCGTGACCGTGGTGTTTTATTACACCTTGTCGCGCCCGCTGACGGCGTTATCGCGGGCGCTGGCGCAAGCGCAACAGTTGCGCACCGCCACCAGCCTGCACGTGCAACTGGGCCGCCATGCGGACGAGGAAATGCACAACTTGCTGGCAGCCGCCAACCGCTTCCTGGAAAACCAGGTGGCGGCGCGCACCGACGCCTTGCGCCAGCAAAATGAGCAATTGCAGCGGCTGAATGCGGAAGTGCAGGCGGCGCGGGCCGAAGCGGAAAGCGCGACACAGGCAAAAAGCCGGTTCCTCGCCAACATGAGCCACGAACTGCGCACGCCGCTCAACGCCATCCTCGGCTATGCGCAAATCCTCGACCGCGACGGCGGCCTGTCGGAGCGGCAATTGCGCGGCATCACCACGATCGAGCGCAGCGGTTCGCACTTGCTGGCGCTGATCAATGACGTGCTGGACTTGTCCCGCATCGAAGCAGCGAAATTCACGCTGGAACCGCAAGCGATGGCGCTGGCGGCCTTTATCGACGGCATCGGCGACATCGTCCGCGTCAAGGCGGAGGAAAAGCTGCTGCGCTTTTTCTGCACGCTGGAACCGGGCTTGCCCGCCGCCGTGCTGTGCGATGAAAAACGCTTGCGCCAAGTGCTGCTGAACTTGCTGGGCAATGCCATCAAATTCACGCAGGCCGGCCATGTCAGCCTGCGCGTGCAACACCGTCCCCATGACGTCCCTGGTGAAGCGCGGTTACGCTTCACCGTGCATGACAGCGGTGTTGGCATGACGGCGGAAGAATTGACCCGCATTTTCCAGCCATTCGAACAGGCCGGCGACATGGGGCGGCGCGCCAACGGCACGGGGCTGGGGCTGGCCATCAGCGCGCAGATCGTGGCGCTGATGGGCGGCCATATCGACGTGCAAAGCTCACCGCGCGAAGGCAGCCGCTTCTGGTTCGAACTGGTGCTGCCGCTGGCGTCCAGCCCCGCCGCCACGCGCATGGCGCCCGTCATCGCGGGGTATGAAGGCGCGCGCCGCAGCGTGCTCGTGATCGATGACCAGGAGGGCAACCGCGCCATGCTGGCGGACTTGCTGGAAGGGCTGGGCTTCATCACGTGGGAAGCCATCGATGGCCAGTCCGGCCTGGACAGCATGCGGCGCGACTTGCCGGACCTGGTGATTACCGACATCGCCATGCCGGGTATCGATGGCATGGAATTGATGCGCATCGTACGGGCCGATGCCGCCTTGCGCCATGTCCCCATCATTGCCGTCTCCGCCAGCATTTCCATGGCGGGCGAAGCGGCCAGCCTGGAGGCGGGCGCCAATGCCTTCCTGCCCAAGCCCATCGACCAGCCGGCCTTGCTGGAGCGCATCGGCGCCTGCCTGCGGCTGCGCTGGACCACCGCCATGGCCGCCACACCACCCGAACCGCCGACCGACGCACCGATGCTGGCGCCGCCGCCGGCCGACATCGAACAGTTGTATGCTCTGGCCATGACGGGCAATATGCGCAGCATCCACCGCTTCGCCACGGAACTGGCAACCCGCGACGCCCGCTACCGGCCGTTTGCCACGCGCCTGCAAGCGCTGGCGGACGGCTACCAGTCACGCGCCATCCTGGCGCTGGCGCAACACCACCTGGGCCTGCCGTCATGACGACTGTGCAAAAAACCGTGCTGATCATCGACGATACGCCCGCCAACTTGGGCGTGCTGGTCGATTACCTGGAACAACACGATTTATGCGTGGTGGTGGCGCAGGATGGCGAAGAAGGCTTGATGCGGGCGCAATTCCTGCATCCGGACTTGATCTTGCTGGACGTCATGATGCCCGTGCTGGATGGGCTGGAAACGTGCCGCCGCCTGAAAGACGATGCCCGCACCCATGACATTCCCGTGATCTTCATGACGGCGCTGGGCGAAACACGGGACAAGGCAGCCGGCTTCCAGGCCGGCGGTGTCGATTACATCACCAAGCCCTTCCAGGCGGAAGAAGTGCTGATGCGGCTGACCACGCACTTGAACCTGTACCACACGACGCGGCAATTGCAGAAAACCGTGGCGCAGTTGAACCAGGCCCATGCGGAACTGGTGCGCAGTGAAACACTGGCCGCCTTGGGCGCGATGGTGGCCGGCATTGCCCACGAACTCAATACGCCGATCGGCAACGGTTTGCTGATCGCCAGTACGCTGACGGATTTAAGCCGCAGCATGACGCGGGATTTGAAGGATGGCAAAGGATTGACGCGCTCGGCGCTGGAAAAATACCTGAACGAAGCCAACGAGGTTGGCGACATCCTGCAACGCAACCTGGAACGCGCAGGCAGCCTGATCAACAGTTTCAAGCAAGTGGCGGTCGACCGCACCAGCGCCCAGCGCCGCAAATTCCGGCTGGCGGACGTGGTGACGGAAACCGTGCTGTTGCTGTCGCCCACGCTGAAAACCACGCCGTACGAAGTCATGCACGGCATCGACCATGCGATTGAGCTGGACAGTTTCCCCGGCCCGCTGGGACAAATCATCACCAACCTGATCAACAACGCCGTGCTGCACGGCTTTGAAGGGCGCAGCCATGGCTGCATCCACATCAGCGCGGACATCGCGCCATCGGGCTTGCTGGAATTGACGATCGCCGATGACGGCGTGGGGATACCGGAAGCGCATCTGCAACGGATTTTCGATCCGTTTTTCACGACCAAGATGGGCGCCGGGGGCAGCGGCCTGGGCCTATATGTCTGCTACAACATTGCCACCACGGTGTTGAACGGGCAGATCCAGGTCAGCAGCGCGCCCGGCGAGGGCACGCGCTTCCTGCTGACCTTGCCATTGAAGGTTTAAATCATTTCTGGATGATCATGTCGAAGCCGCCCCAGAACATGCGCTTGCCATCGAACGGCAATTTCTTCGGATCCATCATTTCCGCGAGGCGCGGGTCTTTCATGACTTTTTCGTTGACTTCATCGCGTTTCGCGCGCGATTCATAAACGATCCACGCAAAGATCACGGTTTCATTGTCTTCCAGCTTGACCGCTTGCGGGAAGGACGTGTGTTCGCCCGGTTTCACATCTTCCGCAATGCATTCGCGGTACTCGAGCGCCCCATGTTCGCGCCACACATCGGCGCACCGACTGGCCATCTTTTTGTATTCCTCGATATTGGCTTTCGGCACCGGCAATACAAATCCATCGACATACGGCATGGCAATCTCCATGTTTCAAGTTGGTGGACTTGCAAGATTAGGCCTGTTCGATTGCAGGCACAAGCGGTGTTTAATCCGCCCCGGCAAACTGGCGGCGGTAGGCGCCGGGACTGGTGGCGGCCAGGCGGCGGAAGTGGTGGCGCAGCGATTCTTCGGAACCGAAGCCGGCCCGTTCCGCCACTTGCACCAGCGGGATCTCCGCGGTTTCCAATAAATCCTTGGCCAGCGCCACCCGTTCATGGATCAGCCATTCCACCGCGCCCATGCCGGTCGCTTCCTGGAATTGCCGCTGCAACGTGCGGGGGCTCATGGCGGCCCGCTGCGCCATGCTGCCCACCGTGTGCGGCAGCGCCGGATTGCTGCGCAGCCAGTCCATCAGCCGCGACAGCCGGCCCTGCTCGTCATGCGCCATGGGACGGGGCAAGAACTGCGCCTGGCCCCCTTCACGGTGCGGCGCCACCACCAGCCGCTGCGCCACCAGATTGCCGATACGGGCGCCGTAATCGCGCCGCACCAAATGCAGCAACATGTCGATGCCCGCGGCGGACCCGGCCGAGGTGATGACCTGGCCTTCGTCGACGTATAAATCGTCCGGCTGCACGATGATGTTCGGGTGGCGTTTGGCCAGCCGGTCCGTATAGCGCCAGTGCGTGGTGGCGCGCTTGCCGTCGAGCACGCCGGCGGCGGCCAGCACGAACACGCCGGAACAAATCGAGCACAGCCGCGCCCCCCGTTCGTACGCGGCGCGGATGGCGTTCACCAGCGCGGGCGGCGGCGCTTCATCCGCATCGCGCCAGCCGGGGATCACGATGGTGTCCGCCAGCGCCAGCAATTCCGGTTCGTATTGCGCCTGCACGGTGATGCCGCCCGCCGCGCGGATCGGCCCCGGCTCCACCGCCACCACTTCGAAGTCGTACCACGGCACGCCCAGTTCCGGGCGTTCCAGCGCGAACAATTCCACCACGCAACCGAATTCAAACGTGCATAAACGGTCATAAGCGAGGGCGACGACGAGATGTTTTTTCATGGCGCAATCTTACCGGAGTTTGGCATTTGTGCCACTTCAGACGTCTGCCGGCGGCCTGGATAATGACTCCATCGCAACACACAACCACCGGAGAACAGCATGTCCATCGTTACTGAAATCCCCGCAGCACCGAGCGCCGCCGCCCTGGCCCACTTCGAAGCCTCGTTCACGTTTGAAACGGATTGCTGGGATGTGCACCACGCGATCACCACGGGCCAACAGGATTTCGTGCTGCTGGACGTGCGCGGCACGGAGAAATACGCGGCCGGCCACGTGCCGGGCGCCATCGACCTGGCGCACCGCAAGATCATCGGCTCGAAAATGGCGGCGTACCCGGCCGGCACCTTGTTTGTCGTCTACTGCGCCGGTCCCCACTGCAACGGCGCCGCCCGCGCCGCCGTGCGCCTGGCCAAGCTGGGGCTGCCCGTCAAGGTGATGCCGGGCGGCATCACGGGGTGGCTGGATGAGGGGTTTGCGCTGGAGAAATCGGCAGTGGCGGCCGCCGCTTAACCGCCGGGGCGGGGTTACCCGCCCAGCGCTTTCTCCACCGCCCCGACCAGTTGCTTGTCTTCCGGCGTCACCTTGCTGGGGAAACTGTCCACCACCTTGCCATTGCGGTCGATCAGGTATTTGTGGAAGTTCCAGGCCGGCGTTTTGCCGGTGGCTTTGATCAAGTCGGCATAAAACGCGTTCGGGGCGGAACCGGACACCACGGATTTCGCGAACATGGGGAATTTCACGCCATACGTGTTGTAGCAAAAGTCCGCGATTTCCTTGGCCGAGCCCGGTTCCTGCTTGCCGAAATCATTCGACGGGAAACCCAGCACCACCAGCCCTTTGGCGCCGTATTTCGCGTACAGCGCTTCCAGCCCTTCGTATTGCTTGGTGTAGCCGCAATAGCTGGCCGTGTTGACCACCAAAATCACCTTGCCCGCGTACTGGCACAGGTTTTGTGGCGCGTCATCCTGCAAGCGGTTGAACGATTGCTTGAGGATGGCGGGGCAGGAAGCGGGGGCGGCGGACGCCGCACCAGGCTGCTGCGCCCGGGCAGGCGCCTGGGCCGACAACAGCAGGACGGAAGCGATGGCAAGGGTGGAGGCGATTTTCGTGGACATGACGGCGCTCATAGTGAAAAAACCGATTCTAAGCCATACCGTGCGCCATCCCCACAACAGTCAAGCGTAAAAAGCAAACATGCGCTTGAGACAGCACAAATACCGCCAGTCGCTGCCGAGCAAAATGGAAAGTTCCTCTTGCTACGGAGCCTGCCATGCCACGCCGAACGATCCCCGTCGCCCTGTTGCTGATCCTGATTGCCATCGCCGCCTTCGTGCTGCCGCCTGCCCGCGCCGCAGCGCCGGCAACAGCGTCCGCTGCGCAGGAGACGCCCCATCGATGGTGGTGGCCGCCATGGCCTTGGCCGCCCCGCCCCCCAAAGCCGCCGCACTTGCCTGCCATGCAGGCGACCGACGTGTCCGTTTCCGGTTTATCGTCGGGTGGATACATGGCCGTGCAATTCGATGTCGCGTATTCCGACCTGGTGACCGGCGCCGGCATCATTGCCGGCGGCCCCTACGGCTGCTCACAGGGCCGGCTCGACACCGCCACGGCAGTCTGCAGTTGCACCGGTCTCTTGCCTTGCAACATCAAGCCAGGTGGCACCCATCCCGCCGCGCTGGCCGCCACGGCCGCCACGTATGAAAAACAGGGCGGTATCGCCCCGCTGGCCAACCTGGCCCGGCATCGCATCTGGCTGTTTTCCGGCGCGGCCGACACCCTGGTGCCGCGTCCCGTCATGGACGACTTGCAGGCCTGGTACAGCCGCTATACCACGCTGATCGCCTACCGCCGCGACTTACCGGCCCAGCACGCCATGCCCACCGATCGCTACGGCAATGCATGCGGCGATCTCGGAACGCCGTACATCAACAATTGCGGCTTCGACGCGGCGGGCGCGCTGCTGCAATGGATTTATCCGGGATTGGTCCCGCGCAGCACCGCCCCGGATGCCGGCCGGATGATCGAGTTCGACCAGTCGGAATTCCTTGCCGATCCCGAAGCCCACGGCATGGCGCTGCGCGGCTACCTGTACGTTCCCCGCGATTGCGAGGCCAGCCACGGCCGCGGTTGCAGGCTGCACATCGCGTTCCATGGCTGCCAGCAAAACTGGGCCAATGTCGGCGACCAGTTCATCCGCCACGCCGGCTATAACGCATGGGCCGACAGCAACCGCCTGCTCGTGCTGTACCCGCAAACCGCGGCGATTTATCCGCTGGCCAATCCCAATGCGTGCTGGGACTGGTTCAGCTATGACGACCCCGCCTATGCGCGCAGGCAGGGACGCCAAATGGCCGCCATCAAGCGCATGGTGGATCGCCTGACCCGTCATCAATAGCGGCCGTCAAATCCCGGCCAGGCAGATGTATTTGATTTCCAGGTATTCATCGAGCCCGTACTTCGACCCTTCGCGTCCCAGCCCCGATTGCTTGACGCCGCCAAACGGCGCGATTTCATTGGAAATCAAGCCGGTATTGACGCCCACCATGCCCGATTCCAGGCCTTCCGCCACGCGCCAGATTCGGCCGATGTCGCGCGAATAGAAATACGCCGCCAGGCCGAATTCCGTGCTGTTGGCCAGCGCAACCGCTTCGTCATCGGTCTTGAAGCGGAACAGCGGCGCCAGCGGCCCGAAGGTTTCCTCGCCGGACACGCGCATGGCCGGCGTCACGTCGGCAATCACCGTCGGTTCAAAGAAACCGTGCCCCAGCGCATGGCGCTTGCCGCCCGCCAGCAGGCGGCCGCCCTTGGCCAGCGCATCGGCCACGTGCTCTTCGACCTTTTGCACGGCCTTGTCGTCGATCAGCGGCCCCTGTGTGACGCCGGCCTCGGCGCCATTGCCCACCTTCAGCTTGCCGACGGCCGCCACGAATTTTTCAGCAAAGGCGTCATACACGCCATCCTGCACATAAATGCGGTTGGCGCATACGCAAGTCTGGCCGGAATTGCGGTATTTCGACGCCATCGCCCCTTCCACGGCGGCATCCAGGTCCGCATCGTCAAACACGATGAAGGGCGCATTGCCGCCCAGTTCCAGCGACAGTTTCTTGATGGTGGGGGCGCACTGCTGCATCAGCAGACGGCCCACGCCGGTCGACCCCGTAAAACTCAGCTTGCGCACAATGGGGTTCGACGTCATTTCCGCGCCGATGTCGCGCGGCGATCCCGTCACGACGGAAAACACGCCGGGCGGCACGCCGGCCTGTTCCGCCAGCACCGCCAGCGCCAGCGCGGAAAACGGCGTGGCTTCGGCCGGTTTCAGCACGATGGGGCAGCCTGCCGCCAGCGCGGGCGCCGCCTTGCGGGTAATCATCGCCAGCGGGAAATTCCACGGCGTAATCGCGGCGCAGACGCCCACCGGTTCCTTTGTCACGATCAGGCGCTTATCGGGCCATGGCGACGCCAGCGTATCACCGGCAATGCGCTTGGCTTCCTCGGCAAACCACTCGAAGAACGACGCGGCATACGTGACTTCACCCCTGGATTCGGCCAGCGGCTTGCCCTGCTCCGTGGTCATCAACAATGCCAGGTCTTCCGCGTTTTCCAGCATCAAATCCGACCATTTGCGCAAGATCGCGGCCCGCTCCTTGGCGGTTTTTTTGCGCCACGCGGGCCACGCGGCATTGGCCGCTTCGATGGCGCGCCGCGTTTCCGCCGTGCCCAGGTTGGGGATTACGCCGATCTGTTCGCCCGTGGCGGGATTGGTGACGGGATGGGTATCGCCGCTGTCCGCGCCGGTCCAGGCGCCGTTGACATAGGCTTGCTGGCGCAACAGGCTGGGGTTCTTGAGTTGCATGCTGGTCTCCGTTGGCTGTGAGTGACGGTTGCCCGGTATGCTACGCCAGTCACGATTTGTTTGCATCCCGGTACAGCCATACGCGCATCAGGGAAAACAGCTTGTCGATGTCGACCGGCTTGGCGATGTAATCGCTGGCGCCCGCATCCAGGCAATGCTGGCGGTCGCTCGCCATGGCCTTGGCCGTCAGCGCAATGATGGGCAAGCCGCGCCAGCGGGGCATGGCGCGGATGCGTCGCATGGCTTCAAAACCATCCATTTCCGGCATCATCACATCCATCAGCACGATATCGATGGCGGGATACGCTTCCAGCTGTTCCAGCGCTTCGCGCCCGTTCGACGCGTGGACGATGCGCATGGCTTTCCCGCCCAGCGCCGCCGACAGTGAAAACACATTGCGGATATCGTCGTCGACCAGCAGCACGGTGCAACCGGCAAACACGGCTTCCTTGTCGAGCGTGCGCAACGCGGCAGCCTGGCGCTGGCGCGGCAGCGCGCTTTTCACCTGGTGCAGGAACAGGCTGACTTCGCCCAGCAACCGTTCCTGGCTGCGGGCGCCCTTGATGATGATGTGTTCCGTGTAGCGCTCCAGCCGCGTTATTTCTTCCCGCAGCAACTGCTGCTCGGAATGCACGATCACCGGCGCCCGGCCCGCATCCCCCGTGCGCAGCAAGCGTTCCAGCAGCGCGCATTCATCCATGTCCGACAGGCCCAGGTTCAGCACCACGCAATCGAACGTCCCCTGCGCCCATTGCGCCAGCACGTCGGCGCCGCTGTGCACCTCGACGATGTCCAGATTGTCGCGCGCCAGCAGCGCCGCCATGGCGGCCGACTGTTCCGGCGGGCCGGCCACCAGCAAGCGTTTGCCGCCGGGCTGGGAAGACGCCCCATCGATGGCGGCAATGATTTGTTCGAGCTGCACGGCGCTGACCGGCTTGCTGGCAAATCCCGCCGCGCCCATGTCCAGCGCCCGCTGACGGTCATCGGAACAGGTAATGAAATGCACGGGAATGTCGCGCGTCGCCTGGTTTTCCTGGATGCGGCGCATCACGCCCCAGCCATCCATCTGCGGCAGCATGACGTCCAGGATGATGGCTTGCGGCGCGTGCCGCTCCGCCAGCGCCAGCCCGGCCTCGCCATCGCAGGCGACCAGCGCCAGGAACCCCTGCTCGCGCACCTTGTCGCGCAAGATGCGGGCAAAGGCGGGATCGTCCTCGACGATCAGGATCGTGCGGCGGCCATCCGCGTTCAGCGCGCGGTCGTCTTCGATGGCGCCGGGCGGCGCGGGCGCAGGCGCGGCCGATGCCGCCGGCGGCACCGGCAAGGCGGCCAGCGGCGCCTGCTCATCCGGCTTGCCCGCCGCCGGGCCTGGCAACGGCAGGTACAGCGTGAACGTGCTGCCCTGCCCCGGCGCGCTGGCCAGCGTGATGTCGCCGCCCAGCCGCTGCGCCAGCTGGCGCGAAATCGACAGTCCCAGGCCGGAGCCGCCGTACTTGCGCGCGGTGGAGCCGTCGGCTTGCTGGAATGCCTGGAATATCAGTTCGTGCTTGTCCGGCGCGATGCCGATACCGCTGTCGCGCACCATGAATGCCAGCGCCGGCCCCTGCAGCGGGCTGTCGGCGCACGGCGCGACAGTCACGGCAATCTCGCCCTCCGTGGTGAATTTGAATGCGTTACCCAGCAAGTTCCGCAGGATCTGCAACAGCCGGTGTTCGTCGCTGCGCAAGCTGGCCGGCGTGTCCGGCAACTGTTCGATGTGCAGCACCAGGTTTTTCTGTTCGGCGACCGGCGTGAACAAGGCTTGCAACTGGTGCAGCAACGCCGCCAGATCCACCGTTTCAATGTGCATGGCCATCTGGCCCGCTTCGATCTTCGACAGGTCGAGGATATCGTTGATCAGGTTCAGCAAATCCCTGCCGGCGCCATGGATCGTGGCCGCGTACTCGATTTCCTTCGCATCGAGGCGTCCGCCCTTGTTTTGCTGCAGCAGGCTGGAAAGAATCAGCATGCTGTTGAGCGGCGTGCGCAACTCGTGCGACATGTTGGCAAGGAATTCGGACTTGTACGCGCTGACACGCTCCAGTTCCGCCGCCTTGCGCACCAGTTCCACGCCGGCAGCCTCGGTTTCCTGGCTGCGCTTGCGGATGATTTCACGCTGCTGTTCCAGCAACAGCGCGCGTTCTTCCAGTTCTTCATTCGATTGCTGCAACTCTTCCTGCTGCACGCGCAATTCCTCGGTCTGCGCCTGTGTTTGCATCAACAGCTCGTTGACGCGCTCGCGCGACTGCGCCACGTCGATGGCGATGGCCAGCGCTTCACCGGCCCTGGCCAGCCAGTCCAGGTGCCGCTCCGTGAAGGGCTGGAAGCCGGAGACTTCGATCAGTCCGAACAATTTGCCTTCATGCAGCAGCGGCACGGCCACGATGGCCGCCGGCGGGGCATGCCCGGTCGATGACTTAATCCGCGGATACGACGCGGGCGCCCCACTCACCTGCAAGACGCGCCGCTGCTCGGCCGCGGCGCCCGCCACCCCTTCGCCGAGCGCAACCTGTTCGGGGGCATCCGACAGCGCGTGGGTGGCCAGCAAGTTCAGCATCTTGCGCTGCGGCTCGTACAAATACAGCGCCCCCACCGCCGCCCCCACATAGGTGCTCAGGAAGCTGACCAGCGCCGGCCCCATGTCGGCCAGCCGCACTTCACCGCGCATGCGCAGGTTCACTTCATTGATGCCGCTCTTGTGCCAGTCCAGCAGCGCATCCCGCTCGCGGTGGCTGCGCAACGCTTGCGTCATCGCGCGCAATGCCAGGTCCAGCGAGCGCTGGACTTCGCTCATGCGGCCGATATCGCCCGTCAGCTGCCCCACCTCGTTGGGCGCCGAGATACCCGGTGCGACCGGCGCCGGCGCCAGGATCGCGATGTCGTGTTCCAGGTTTCCCTCGGCCACCGCGTTGACGGTCTCGATCTTTTCCTTGGCGCCGCCCGTGAGGCTGGCCACGTGGTCGCGCAGCGCCAGCACCGGGCGCAATATCCTGCGGTACAAGTAGCCCCAGCTGGACAGCGTGACCATGCCCGCGATCACGGCAATGGCGAGCGCCAGCCGCAGGTATGCCGCCTGGCGCGCTTCCAGTGCGCGCAAGTCCTGGCTGGTGCGCCGGTCGACCGATTGCAGGAAAGCGTCGATCGGCTGCATGATGCGGTCCTTTTCGCCGTGGTAGCGGGCGCCGAACAGCAAGGCTTGCGCAAATGCGGGATCGGGTGCGCGCCCCTTGCGGGCATCGGCAAAGCGCCCTTGCATGGCGTCGAAAGCTTCCTTTTCCAGGCCGACCAGCGCATCCGAGCGCGCCTGCGACTCCGCCAGCAGCGCAAACTCCGCCTCGCTGAAACCGGCGCGCCGCATCAGGCTTTGCAGGGCTTCGGCGCCATCGCTGCCGCCCGGATCGGCCGCGTGCCACCAGTAGGTATTCGAGTAATGGTGCGGCCGCGGCAACTTGCCATTGCGGATATCGAGGATGGCGAAGTAGTTTTTCTTGTATTGCTCGTCGCCCGTCACGACATAGGTGCGCGCCATGCGCGTCAAGTCATCCGAGCTTTGACGTAACTGCTCGGCCAGCTTGTAAGACTGGAAACGCGCTTCTTCGCTTTTCACCACGTCGTGGTGAATGTTCAGCAGCTGGAACAGGTCGAAAACAAGAAGGGACAGCACTGCCAGGGAAAACAGCGCGGTCCACGCCGTGACGGTTTTGATCTTCATAGAGAAGCCATGCCTGCATTCTGAGCATGAGCTAGTATCAGATAAAAACTGACACGGCGAGCGCTTTTCAGCGGTTTTTAACGATATTCCGCGCCATCTGTCGCAATTTTTTGTTAGCGAATTTTCAATGTGGCCAGCGATGCATCCGGCGCCGGCCAGCGCAGCTTCAGGCTTTCCAGCGTTTCCAGCAACAGCCTGGCAATGGCCAAGTCGCGATGCGGTTTCGAGTCGGCCGGCACGATGTACCACGGCGCATGGTCGGCGTCGGTGGCCAGGATCGCCTCTTCATAGGCGCGCTGGAACGCCCGCCACTGCTTGCGCTGGTCGATGTCGGACTGATCGAATTTCCACTGCTTTTTCGGATTGTCGATGCGCGCCTGCAGACGCTCGCGCTGTTCGCTCTTCGAGATGTGCAGCATGACCTTGACGATGGTGGTGCCGGTTTCCGCCAGCATGCGCTCGAAATCGCGGATCTGCGCATAACGGCGCCGGCATTCCTTGCCGTCGATCTGCTTCAGCACCCGCGTGATCAGCACTTCCTCGTAATGGCTGCGGTTGAACACCACCATTTCCCCCTTGGCGGGAACGTGCCGGTGGACGCGCCACAGGTAGTCATAACCCGCTTCCAGCTCGGTGGGCGCCTTGAACGCCGCCGTGCGCAAGCCGACCGGGCTGATTTTGCTGTACAGCGAACGTACCGCGCCATCCTTGCCGGACGTATCCATGCCCTGCAACACCAGCAACACCTTGTGCTTGCGCTGCGCGTACAGCATGGTTTGCAAGTCGTTGATCCGCTCCAGCACGTCGTCCGTGCATTCCTTGTCGCCCGCCTTGCTGCCATCGCCCAGCGGCTGGCGCGCGGCATCGGCGTCATCCAGCGTGAATTTATCTGGAACGCGGAACTGTTCGCGGGCTTTCATGGCATCCCCCCCCCGTATTGACGATGAGGCAAGCCTAGCAGATCCGGCCCGGCGCCGGCGCATCAACGGCGCTGTGGATAACGCGATGCCGCCACTTCGCGCAGCGCGGCCAGCATGGTTTCCGCGCCGGGGGACAGCCGGTGGCGCTGGCGCGTGATGATGCCGTACATATCCATGCGCAAACCCAGTTCGAACGGCAACACCACCAGCAAGCCCGTATCGAGGTAAGGCCGCACCAGTTCTTCCGGCGTGGCCGCCACCATGCGGCTGCCGATCAGCAGCGATGTCAGCACCGGCAGCGCCAGGGTTTCCACCGTCTCCACGGGCGGCTCCATCCCGGCCGACAGGAACAACGTAGTCAGGCGGTCGCGCAGGATGCTGCCGGCCGGCGGCAACACCCACGGCGTGGCGGCCAGGTCGGCCAGGGTCAGGTCGGTGCGTCCCGCCAGCGGGTGGCCGGCGCCGGCGATCAGGCTGTGCGGCTCGTCCGTCAGCGGTTCGAACTGCAATTCATTGGCCAACGTGCTGTCCAGGATACGACCCACCACCATATCCAGTTCGCCCGCGCGCAGCCGCTCCGTCAGCAATTTGCTGGTATCGACCGTCACGGACACTTGCAGCCTGGCGTGGCGCTGCTTGAGCAGTTTGACGGCGTCCGTCACCAGGCCCGCCGATGGCGTCAGCACGGTGCCGATCGCCACCCGGCCACTGAGGCCGGACAACAGTTCCATCACTTCCTGGTGCGCGGAATCCATTTCGGCCAGCGCGGCGCCGGCGCGGCGGATCATGACTTCGCCATACCAGGTCGGCACCACGCCCCGCGGCAGGCGCTCGAACAGTTGTACGTTCAGCGCATGTTCCAGCTCCGCCAGCAGCTTCGATGCCGCAGGCTGCGTCAGATTGGCAGCCTGCGCCGCATGCAAAATGGACCCATGCCTGCCCAATTCCACCAGCAAGACCAGGTGGCGGGTTTTCAGGTGGGAGCGGACAAAACGGTCGGCGCGGGGATCGGACATTGGCGTTACGTCAGTGAAACGAATTTACTCATGATAGAGAGCGGTCCTACCACCGTCAATCAGGATATCCGTCGCGTTGATGAAGCGCGCCTCGTCGCTGGCCAGGAACAATGCCGTATACGCCACTTCGCGCGGCTCGCCAATGCGCTTGGTTGGCAGGATCGCCGTCTGGCGCGCTTCCTCGGCGGCCGGATCCGGCGCTTCGCTGAGCCATTTGCGGGTGTTTTCCGTCATGATCAGGCCCGGCGAAATCGAATTCACGCGGATGCCGCGCGCCGCATACTCGATGCCCAGCGATTTCGTCAGCCCCAGCAACGCGTGCTTGGCCACCGGGTAAGGGAAACAGCCCGGAATGATCTTGTGGCCGTGTACGGAAGCGATATTGACCACGCTGCCCGCGCCCTGTTCCAGCATGTGCGGCAACGCCGCCTGCGTGACGTTCCACGCGCCATCCAGGTCGACATTGAAGCAGCGCTGCCACTGTTCGCGCGACATCGACAGCGGATCGGCAAACACATTGATACCGGCATTGTTGATGACGATATCCACGCGGCCGAAGCGCTCGACCGTCCTGGACACCAGCGCCCGCATCTGTTGCGGGTCCGCCACGTCACCCTGCACGAACAGCGACCGTTCCGGATCCATGGTTGACCGCATGGCGGCGGCCACGCCGTCGTCCGCGTGGCTGTTGTACACCACGTACGCGCCCTCTTCCACGAACAGCTGGGCAATGGCGGCGCCGATGCCCTGCGTCGAGCCGGTGACGATGGCGACTTTATCTTTAATACGGTTTACCACATTTCCTCCCACAGTCATTAATCGCGGTGCGTCGCACCGCGCGATTTCAATTGGTCCAGCGGCACGCACGCGGAAATCACATCCAGTTCAAAACCCTGGGCGGAATTGAGCTGGCCGCTTATGTTGCGGCTTATGTTGCGGCCTCCTGGGGACTGCTGGTATCTACCGGTCTTTGAACAGTGCGCCGGGCAAGCCCCGGGCGCCGCCCGCGTCGAGCCGGTACAAACCGCCCGCGGCGCCCGGCTGCGGCATGGCGCCCACCAGCAAGTGTTCGAACTGCGGCCCGCCAAACGCGGGCTGGGTCGGATATTTCGCGGGCAATTCAATACTGCGCAGCAGGCGGCCATCGGCCGCGTAGCGCGCGACTTTGCCGGCGCCGAAATGTGCGCTCCACAGGCAGCCGTCCGCGTCGATCACGGCGCCGCGCGGCTGCGCCTGTTCCACTTCCGCGAACAGGCGGACATTGGCGACTTTCGCGGCTGCCGAATCGTAATCGCACTGCATGATGCGGCGCGTGGCGGCATCGCTGAAATACAGTGTGCCGCCGTCAGGGCTGACGGCGATGCTGTGCGCCATGGCGGCCGCCGGCAAAGCCAAACGGCGCAAGCCATGTGCTGTCGAATACTGGTAATAGCTGCCGATCTGGCGCGCTTCCGGCGTCACGTTGCGGGTGCCGAAGACAAAATGGCCGTCGCGGTCCGCCGCGCCGTCGCTGATGCCCGTGCGCGGTTCGGCCGGATCGACCGCCACGCCGGGTTGCGGTGGACGCCGTCCCAGGCCCTGCGCGGGTGGCGTGGCGCGGTCGGCAAAGCACAGCCACTTCGCCTGCGCCAGCAGCACGCGGCCGGAATGACAAAACGCCAGGGCGGCGGCGCGGTCCGGCAAGCGGGTGCGGGAAGGTTTGACAGGGGCTTCGCCATACTGCTCCTGCCACGTGTAGATGGAAGCGCTGTCCGGGTCGCACCACCACCATTGGCCATGGTGCCAGCGCAAGCTCTCCACGTGCCCCGACGCCAGCAAGGTGACGGCGCCGTTATCATGGACCTCATCCGCGCCGGCAGGCGCTACGCGCGCATTCCGCACGGACGACGCCACGATTACACCTGTTCCCGCCAAGCGCGCACGAACGCGCGGGCGTTGTCGCCCACGGTCGCAGCGCTCATGCCCGGCTTGTACAGCGCGGAACCCAGGCCGAAGCCTGCCGCGCCGGCGGCGCGGTATTCGCCCATCGTGTCCGGCGCGATGCCGCCCACCGGCAGCACGCGCAGGTCGGCAGGCAGGACGGCGCGCATTGCGCGCAGCAACGGCGGCGTCACCAGCTCGGCGGGGAACAGCTTCACCGCGTCGGCGCCGGCCTTGACACAGGCAAACGCTTCGGTCGGCGTCGCGGCGCCCGGTACGCAATACATGCCCGCCGCCTTGGCGGCACGGATCACTTCCGTATCCGCATGCGGCATCACGATCAGCTTGCCGCCCGCACCGCGCACATCGTGCGCGGCTTGCACACTGAGCACGGTGCCGGCGCCCAGCAGCGCGTCGTCAGGCAGGCTGCGCGACAGCAGCGCGATGGATTCCAGCGGCTGCGGCGAATTCAATGGCACTTCGATCATGCGGAAGCCCGCTTCGTACAGGGCGGCGCCGATGCCTTCCGCTTCGGACGGACGGATGCCGCGCAAGATCGCCACCAGGGGCAGTGCGTCAAAGGCGCGGTCGAACAGGTTCAATGCGGTATTCATACAGATTCCAGGGAGGTAGATTGCGATGGCGCCAGTCCGGCGGCGCGGGCCAGCAGCAGCAAACCGGCAGGCGCCGTGTTATCCAGCGCCAGCGCGCGTTCGCCGCTGTAGTGGCGCAACGCCACCTGGTAGCGGCGGCACAGTTCCGCGCTGCCCACCAGCGCCAGCGGAGCGGTTTCCAGCCCCGCCTGTTCGCGCCATGCCAGGCCGGCGCGGAACTCGTGGCCAATCAACAGGCCGGACAGGTAGTCGCCCAGCGCGGCGGGCGCCATGCGGCCCGTGACGCCCAGCGTGCGGGCGGCAAACATCTGGTGCGCCACGCCGAGATGGCCATGGCGGCGCGCTGCTTCCACGCCATCCAGGAAGGCCGCTTCATTGAACGCGCTCTCTTCCATCAGGCGGCCCAGCACGGAGTGCTTGCGCAACACCGCATACAGCTCGCCCGTCATGTGGGTAGCGAAGCGGCGGATCTTGCCGTGGCGGACTTGCGCCCATTTCGAGTGGGTGCCGGGCAGCACGATGCAGGCGCCCTCGGATAACTGTGGCTGCAAGTGCAGCGCACCGATGATTTGCGTTTCCTCGCCCCGCATC
This sequence comes from Pseudoduganella rivuli, assembly GCF_009674485.1. Classification (GTDB taxonomy): domain Bacteria; phylum Pseudomonadota; class Gammaproteobacteria; order Burkholderiales; family Burkholderiaceae_D; genus Rugamonas; species Rugamonas rivuli_B. The sequence continues at coordinate 152,848 of NZ_WKJJ01000002.1, forward strand.
ACATCGGGCGGCAAGCCGCTTTCATCGCACAGCAGGCCGGGGGCGATCAGGATTTGCTTCGATTCGGCGCCGCCGGGGCTGGGCAGCATGCCCGTCGCCAGCGCACGCGCATCGGCGGGACACGCCGCATAGGGCACATCGAGCCAGCCATGCAGGCTGCCCACCATGCCGCACGCCACCACCGGCAAGGCGGGACGGGCGCGCATCCAGTCGCCGGCCACCTCGTCCAGCGCGGCGGCGAAAGCCCCCGCGCCCGAGATCACCGACGCGCCGTCGCCATTGGCGCGTTCCGCCAGCGCCAAACCGTCCGCGCCAATCAGGAAGGCGCGCAGGCTGGTGCTGCCCCAGTCGACGCCAATCAATTGCGCGGCGTCGAGCGCCTGCTGTCCGGTGGCCATCTCAGTTGCCACGCTTACCACTCCGCCACGGAACCATCGAAGTGGCGCCACAGCGGGTTGCGCCACTCGGGCGCATTGCGGCTCGCTTCGATGACTTTTTCTTCGTTGATGACCACGCCCAGGCCCGGCTTCGGCAGCGGCTTGATGTAGCCCTTGTCCAGGTGGAAGTCTTCAGGGTTCAACACGTAATCCAGCACTTCGCCACCCTTGTTGTAGTGGATGCCCATGCTTTGTTCCTGGATCACCGCGTTGTACGAAATGAAGTCCACTTGCAGGCACGATGCCAGCGCGATCGGACCCAGCGGGCAATGCGGCGCCAGGGTCACGTCGTACGCTTCCGCCATGGCGGCGATTTTCACGCATTCCGTGATACCGCCGGCGTGCGACAAGTCCGGCTGCAGGATCGAAATGCCGCCGCGCTCGAACACGTGCTTGAACTCGAAGCGCGAATACATCCGCTCGCCGGCCGCCAGCGGGATCGACGTGGCTTCCGCCAGGCGCGGATAGTATTCGGCCTGTTCCGCCAATACCGGTTCTTCGACGAACAGGGGGCGATACGGTTCCAGTTCCTTCAACAGCACCTTGGCCATCGGCGCGGCCACGCGGCCGTGGAAGTCGATGCCGAACTCGATGTCGTTGCCAAAGGCTTCACGGATTTCAGCAATGCGCGCCACGGCCGCGTCGACTTTCTTCGACGTGTCGACCAGGCCGAATTCCTCGGTGCCGTTCATCTTGAACGTATCGAAGCCGGCTTCGCGCAACGCCTGGATCCCGGCAATCACGTCCGCCGGGCGGTCGCCGCCAACCCAGCTGTAGGTTTTCATGCGGTCGCGCACCAGGCCGCCCAGCAATTCGTACACGGGCACGCCCAGCGCCTTGCCCTTGATGTCCCACAGCGCCTGGTCGATACCGGCCATTGCGCTCATCAGGATCGCGCCGCCGCGGTAAAAGCCGCCGCGGTACATCACTTGCCACAGGTCATTGATACGGCGCGGATCCTGGCCGATCAGGTAATGGCCGAATTCTTCAACGGCGGTTTCCACCGAGCGCGCCTTGCCTTCGATCACGGGTTCGCCCCAGCCGACGATACCCTCGTCGGTTTCGATCTTCAGCAACATCCAGCGCGGTGGAATACGGTAAGTGGTCAGCTTGGTGATTTTCATGGCTTCATCAGAGGGGAAATTCGATGAAGCCAGTCTACGGTGGAGCGTAAATCCAGAAATATGTAACTTTTACGCCTGCCTATGCTGTTTTCACATAGCTCTCGGGCGCGCCCGGCTTATGCAATGGCCAATTTTGCAGCCCGGATGCCCCACCACGCCGCCTCTTCAAACACGGAAAAACCCGATAAATCCGCATGGGCAAACAAAATGGGCCCATCCACGTCGCGCAGCGCCTGCGCGCCCCGGTTGGACAGGAAGCCCGGCAGCGGCGCCGCCATCGCATGGCCGCGCAGCGTGATGTCGACCCGCTCGACGCACGGCGCAAACGCGGCGCCGTAAGCCGCGTGCAAATCGGCCGACGCCAGCGCCAGCAGCTCGGCAGGCGACGACGCCACCATCCAGCGCCGCGCCGAGACGGGCGTGCGGTCCGACAGTGCGACATAGGCGGAAAACACGGTCTTGGGCGGCGGCGTGACGCGGATATCCTGGTGCGTGGACACCACGAAGCCCAGTCCCGGTTCCTGGTACACCACGTTATCCCATGACAGCGGCACGTGCGGTTTCTCTTGCGGGAAGCGGTTGAGCAGGAAGTTCGCCACCAGCCACGGCGAATACACGGGGTTGTCGCGCTCCCCGTCATAGCCATACTGCGCGATGTTGTCGACCACGCGCGCCGCCACGTACAGCGGCATGGCGCAAATGGCTTTACGGGCCCGCACCAGGTAGCTGACCGGCTTGTTGTTCTCCAGGCGGAAGCACAGCGCTTCCACGCCTTGCGCGTTTTTTTTCACCGACACCACGGTACCGGCATGCCGCCTGACGGCCGCCTTTTGTTCCAGGCCCGCGGCCAGCGGCTGCAAGCCGCCCGGCCACGTCAGCCACGCCCCATTCGACGCATTGGCGGCCTGCCCCCAGCGGCTGCAGTAATAGTGCAATCCGGCCCACGCGGACACCTGGTCGTAGCGCGCGCCGTAATCGTCGCGGCAACAGTAATTCAGGTACCAGTGCAGGGTGGGCGAGCGGTAGCCCTGCTGTTCCAGCCATGTTTTCAGCGTGATGCGGTCCAGCACCCGCCACTGCGGGTCTTGCGACGACAGCACGGTCGGGAACACGAAGATGCGCTTGCCGTCGCTGCCGTGGGTTTGCCGCAGCTTGTCCACTTCGGCAAAGAAGCGCTTGTGCTCCGCCAGCTCCCACGCCGGCACGCCTTCCGTGGGAATAAAGCCTTCCTGCCACTGCCCCTGGTACAGCAGGCGTTCTTCCGGCGCGTGCAGCAGCCACCGTTCGTCGTAATACGGCTTGTCCGCATACGGATCGCGTTCGATGATGCCGAGGTCAAACAGGATATCGCGCACGTGCGTCGATTCCGGCGACGGCAGCGGCAAATAATGGCCGCCGGTCGGGTATGCCAGGTCGCCGAACCGGCCGCCGGCGGCATTGCCGTACGGTTGCGGGCCGTCGACCATCAAGAAGTCGCCATGCCCCAGCTTACGCAGCTTCCATGCGGCCGTCATGCCGGCAATACCGGAACCCAGGATGGCGACATCGGTGCGCAGGATTTCCGCCGGCGGCGGCAACGCCTTGCGGTCGCGCATGAAGTGGCCTTCATCGCGGCCCGGGTAGTGGATGGCGGGCGTGATTTCCTGCCAGCGCTGGAAGCCGGCCACGCTGCCCGCGGCCAGGGCACCGCTGGCCCCGGCCCAGACCAGGAAAGAGCGGCGTTCCATCAGCGGATCACCTTGCGCCAATCCTGCTCGAATTCATGCACCAGCGATTGCGTATTGAGGCGGTTCGGCGCCATCTCCATGCGCTGCATATCGGGCGGGAACGCAAACATGGCGCGCGTGGTGTCGCCGTTCAGGTAACGCATCGGCAAGCGGTATTGGCCGGGCGGCTGGTAAGCCATCTGCGGCGACGCCAGGATAAAGCCCCATTCGCCGAACGACGGCACATAGGCGTGGTAGGGATACGTCTTCAGTCCCACGTCGCGCAAGGTGGCGTCAATGGTCCAGTAAGCATGCGGCGCAAAGAACGGCGACGTCGACTGCACGACGATCAGGCCATTGGCCGCCACGTGCTTTTTCACCATGCCATAGAACGGCACCGAGTACAGCTTGCCCAGCGCGAAGCTGGACGGATCGGGGAAATCAATGATGACGGCGTCGAACATCTCGTCCGTGTTTTGCAGCCAGATCGCCGCATCGGCATTGATGACGCGGGCGCGGGGGTTGCGGAACGACCCGCCGTTCAATTTCACCAGTTCGTCGCGCGTGGTGAAGGCGCCTGTCATGGCGGGGTCCAGGTCGACCAGCGTCACCTGTTCGACGTTCGGATAGCGCAGGATTTCCCGCAGCGCCAGCCCGTCGCCGCCGCCCAGCACTAGTACCTTTTTCGCCCACGGCAACGCCTCCAGCGCCGGGTGCACCAGCGCTTCGTGGTAACGGTATTCGTCGCGCGACGAGAATTGCAGGTTGCCGTTGATGTACAGCCGCAAATCGTCTTTCCAGCGCGTGATCACGAGGCGCTGGTAGGGCGTGGTGGTGGAATACACGATTTCATCGCCAAACAGCCCGTGTTCGCCCCAGTGCGTCATGCGGTCCGCGCCGATGAATCCCGCCACCAGCACGCCCATCACGGAGGCGGCGCGCAGCACGCGGCCGGACAGGTTCGCCAGTTCGGTGCGAAACACATAAATGGTCCAGCAAGCCACGCCGACATTGAGCATGCCAAACAAAAAACCCGTGCGCACCAGCCCCAGGTGGGGCGCCAGCACCAGCGGGAACAGCAGGGACACGGCCAGCGCCCCCAGGTAATCGAAGGTCAGCACGCGGCTCACCAGTTCATTGAATTCCGTCTTGCGCTCGTTCAGCGCGCGCATCACCAGCGGCACTTCCATGCCCACCAGCGCGCCCACCATGAACACCATCACGTACAGCAGCGCGCGGAACGGCGCCGCCATCCACGCAAATGTCAGGAACAGCACGGCGGCCGACACGCCGCCGATCAGGCCGACCGCCAGTTCGATGTCGACAAAGCGCCCAAGCACGTCGTCATCCTTCACGTATTTCGACACGTGGGCGCCCACGCCCATGGCAAACAGATAACAGCCAATAATGGTGGAGAACTGCAGCACGGAATCGCCCAGCAGGTAGCTGGACAGCGCGCCGGCAATCAATTCGTAGGCCAGTCCACAGGAGGCGACAACGAAGACGGACAGGATCAGAATTCTTTTTGTCATCAGGTATTTCTGTTCTAATATTGTCAGTATTACAGGATACTATCCGAGGAATGCCGTGCCGCCCATCCTAAACTATGCGATCCACCTGTTCCTGGCCGCGCTGCTGCTGGTCATGTTCTTTGCGATCTACACGCGCATCACGCCCTACGATGAAGTGCTGCTGATCCGCCAGGGCAACCCGGCGGCGGCCTTGTCGCTGGGCGGGGCGCTGATCGGTTTTTCACTGACCATCGCATCGAGCCTGGTGCATACGGCGAATTACGAGCAATTCTTCCTGTGGGCGTTCGGCGCCATGGCGGTGCAGGTGCTGGCGTATTTCGTCACCTCGCATATGCTGAAGATGTCGCGCGACCATATCGAGAACGGCAATGCCGCGTATGGCGGCTTGCTGGGCGCGATTTCGCTCTCGATCGGCGCCATCAACGCCGCCTGCATTTCCTGAAACCCTACTGACTTTGAAGGACACCATCATGGGCCTCGGCAGCTTTATCAAGAAGCAGTTTATAGACGTCATCCAGTGGACGGAAGACCAGGAAGGCGTACTGGCATGGCGCTTCCCCATGCAAGACCAGGAAATCCAGAACGGCGGCGTGCTGGTGGTGCGCGAATCGCAGGTGGCGGTCTTCGTCAACGAAGGCCAGATCGCCGACGTGTTCGGCCCCGGCACGCACAAGCTGACCACGCAAACCCTGCCCGTGCTGACCAACCTGAAAAACTGGGACAAGCTGTTCGATTCCCCGTTCAAGTCGGACGTGTATTTCTTCAGCACCCGGGTGCAGACCGGCCGCAAATGGGGTACGCAGCAGCCGATCACGATCCGCGACAAGGATTTCGACATGATCCGCGTGCGCGCCTTCGGCATGTACTCGTACCGCGTGGCCGATCCCCGCAAGTTTTACACGGAGCTGTCCGGCACGCGTGAGCTCTACACGCGCGACAACGTCGAAGACCAGCTGCGCGGCATCCTGATGGCGACCATGGCCAGCTCGCTGGGTGCCTCCAACGTGGCCTTCCTCGACATGGCGGCCAACCAGGCGCTGATGGCGCAGCAGGTGCGCGGCGACCTGGCCGACGCTTTTGCCCGCTATGGCGTGGGACTCGATGAATTCAACGTGGCCAGTGTCAGCCTGCCGGAAGAATTGCAGGCCGCGCTGGACCAGCGCATTTCCGCCGGCATGAAGGGCAGCCTGGGCGCCGACAAGATGGCCGGCTACACCAAGTTCCAGGTCGCCGATGCGATCCCGCTGGCGGCGCAAAACGAAGGCGGCATTGCCGGTATCGGCGCGGGCCTGGGTGCGGGCGTCACGCTGGGCCAGGCGATCGGGCAGGTGGTGGGCGCCTCGCTGGCTCCGGCATCGCCGCAGGCCGCGCCTGCCGCGGCAGCTCCCGCAGCGGCTCCTGCCTCGGCGGAAGACGATATCGAAGCGCGCCTGGGCAAGCTGAAAGGCTTGCTGGACAAGGGTTTGATCTCGGCCGCCGACTACGACACGGCCAAGTCGGAACTGTTGAAGAAACTGATAGGTTAATTTCCGCCCATGCAGATAGTTGCCTGCCCCAGCTGCGGCGCGGAAGTCACGTTCCGCTCGCATGCGTCCGTCATGGCCGTGTGCGAGTACTGCAATACCAGCGTCCTCAAGGATGCGGATTCGGTCAAGGACATGGGCAGGATGTCCGCCGTGCTGGAAGATTACTCGCCAGTCCAGATCAACACGTCCGGCGTGCTGGGCGGCCGCCACTTCACCGTGGTGGGCCGCATCCAGCTGCAATACAGCGCCGGCATGTGGAACGAGTGGTACCTGCTGTTCGACGACGGCGCGACCGGATGGCTGGGCGATTCGTCCGGCCAGTTCGTCTTCACCACCCCGCGCCAGACGGCTGGCGCATTGCCTTCGTTTGACAGCCTGTCGCCCGGCAGTTTCACCACCGTGGAAGGACGCCGCTATACGGTGGCCGAAGTGCGCACCGCGCAATGCATTGGCGGCCAGGGTGAATTGCCGTTCAAGGTGGGCGACGGGTGGCGCGCGCAGGTGGCCGATTTGCGCGACGGCGGCAGCTTTGCCACGCTCGATTATTCGGATGGCGCAGTGCCCACCGTGTACACCGGCGTGTCCGTCACGCTGGATAGCATGCAGTGCCAGCTGCTGCGCGACGATGACGAAATCCGCCGCACCACAGGACGCCACCGGGGCAAGCTCACGGCGCTCGATTGCCCGTCCTGCGGCGGCCCCATCAAATACCTGCCCGGCCTGACGTCGACCTTGCTGTGCCCTTCCTGCCATGCGCAACTCGATGCGGCCAGCCCGAAAGTGCAGGTGCTGCAAGCGGGCGAGCGGCTGGAAGCCATGCGACCATCGCTGGAACTGGGCGCCATGGCGCGCATGAACCAGCAGGAATTCCGCGTCACGGGCTTCATGGTGCGCGAAGACGATGAAGGCACGCGCTGGACCGAATACCTGATGTACGGGAACCGCTCGGGCTTTTCGTGGCTGGTGGAGACGGACGAGGGCTGGTACCGCGCCAACGTGATGTCCGAGTGGCCAAGCTGGGACGGCGGCGACTATGCGCGGCAGGACAAGGCATCGTTCAAGAAGCTGTACAGCTATGGCGCGCGGGTGGTCTACGCGGCGGGCGCGTTCAACTGGAAAGTGCAGGCGGGCGACACGGTGCACGTGACGGAGTTCGAACAGGGGCAGGTGCGGCTGGCCGCCGAACTGGCACAGGAAGAGTTGACGTGGTCGCGCTCCACGCCGGTGCCATACGACCAATTGAAGGCGCTGTTCGGCACGTCGCTGCGCGGCAAGGAGCCCGCGCCGAAAACACGGTCCGGCAGCCCGAAAAGCACGGCCAAGAAAGCCATCATGGTGATGCTCGCGCTGAACCTGGTGCCGATCCTGCTGTCGTTCAGCGGCGCGTTCTTTTATAACCTGATCGGCGCGCTGGCGATTTTCCTGCCCGCGCTGTTCATCGAATCGCAAGGCAAGGATCAATAATGGGCCGCTACACCTTGTACGTGGTTGTCGTGCTGGCGGTGACCACCATCAGCAGCTGGACCCATATGCTGAGCAGCTTTGCCTCCTCGTCCGGCAGCGGCTCGAGCTGGAGCTCGCATTCGGGCGGCGGCGGCAGTTATGGCGGCGGCTACAGCGGCGGCGGGGGCGGAGGCCACAAGTAATGGTGCATTTGCCGCGCGGGCAGCACGTGCTGGCGGATTTGTCCGGCATCGATGCGGACAAGCTGGCCAGTTGCGACGCCATCGAACGCCTGTTGCGCGCGGCAGCCGAAGCGGCGGGCGCGCACGTGCTGCACAGCCATTTCCACGGCTTCGGCCCCGGCCAGGGCGTGACGGGCGTCGCACTGCTGGCCGAGTCGCACATTTCCATCCACACTTGGCCGGAACACGGCTACGCGGCCGCCGACATCTTCATGTGCGGCGATGCGCGGCCGGAATTGGCGTTGCAGGTGCTGCGGTCCGCACTGGCGCCGGAGGCGATCCGCGTGCAGACCATCGAGCGCAAGCCGGACGTTACAGCTTGTACGACACCCCCACATTAAAGCGCCGCCCGAATTCCGTCACCTCTTGCTGGAACGGGTTCTTCGCCGTCGTATACACGACTTTCTGGTTGGTGAGATTGTCGATACCGAAGCGCAGCTGCACATTCGGCGTCAATTGCTTCGCCACGTTCAGCGTCACGTACGTTTCCGCTTCATTGTTGATCAACTGCCCCGCACCCCAGGTCGGGTTGCGCACGAAGGCGCTGTGGTAGTTGGCCGACATGCGCGCTTCGAAGCCATTCTTCTCGTACCACAGCGTGACGCCGCCGTTATGCTTCATCAAGCCTTCGATCGGGAACGGATTCCCGGTTGGGAAGTTTTCCTTGATGTCGCTGCTGGTGTACGAATAATTGCTGAAGATGCCGAAGCCATTGTCGAACGATTGCTGGTATACCAGTTCCGCGCCGCGCACATTGCCGCCTTCGCCGTTGACGGAGCGCGTGATGACGGCGCTGCGGCCGTTGATGGTGGTGGTGTCGCCCGTGATGCCGATGTAGCGGCTGATCTGCTTGTAGAACAGGCCTGCCGACAGCAGCGAACCTTTGCCGAAGTACCACTGGTACGCCAGGTCCGCCTGGTTGGCCATCATGGGCTTCAGTTCAGGATTGCCGGCGCTGCCCGTCAATGGCTGCACGGGGTTCGGGTCCACGTTCAGGTTGCGCGACGCGCGCATTTCATCGAGCGGCGCCCGCGAGATGGCGCGCGCCAGCGAGAAGCGCACTTGCCGTTCCTGCTTGTCGTCCATGTTGAAGATCAGGTTCAGGCTGGGCAGTACTTCCGTGTAGCTGGTGCCGCCGCTGACCGCAGTCGGCGCCGCGCCATTCAGCGATTGCATGCCTTCGCCGGTCTGCGACGTGTGCACCACGCGCACGCCCACATTGCCACGGTACGTGCGCCCGCCCACCTGGCCATCCAGTTCGCCCTGTGCATACAGCGACGAACTGCGCTCCTTCACGCGCCAGCCGGACAGCAAGTCGTTTTGTGTCGGCGTGCGGCCGGCCGCATCGAAGGCATTCGCGCCAAACACTTTGGTGGTGGTACCCATGAAGTCCTTCAGCGCGATGAATGGCGCCGCCATGCCCTGGACCGTCACGGTTTCATAATCGGCGTTGCTGATCGTGCCGGTCGGGTTCAGGTTCCACGTGGTCTGGTGGTATTGCTTTTCCCGTTCCGTCAGGCGCGCGCCGACTTTGACTTTGTTGACGGGGCCGAATTCCACGGGACGCGCCGCCGACAGGTGGACGGCATCGAGGCGGTCACGCAGGTGGCCATCGGTATCGACGTACAGCGTCGCGGGGCCGAAGTTGGCGGGGTTGCCCGTGTCCTGGCCATACGCGTACTGCTGGTGCTCATCGCCGGTGAACGACCAGCTGACCGTGGCGCCGCTCCTGGCGAACTGGCGCAAGTCGCGCCACTGGCTGGCGCGGCTGGCGTGCGACGTCGACAGGTCCGCTTCCAGCTTCCAGTCGCCCGCGTTGAACTTGCCGTTCACGCCGGCGGCAAAGTTATCCATGTTCTGGATCCAGATGGTGTCGTTGGTGGTCAGGCCCACGTCCTTCACCGTACCGCCCACCACGTAACCGTCGCGGATATCGGCGCTGGTGTAGTTGGCCTTTTGCCAGCCATCCCAGTTGCCGACGTCGCCGCTCCAGTGGGCGAGGCCGGGTTCCTTGATCTTCGCCTGGGCGTAGTACACATCGCCCGTGATCAGCGCATCGGCGCCGGCTTTCCATTCCACCTTGCCCAGCACGGACGAGCGGGTATCCTTGCCGCGCTTGATGGAATCGCTCCAGCCCCACGGGGTCTTGTCGATCTTGCCGTCGCCGTTCAAATCGCGGGAATGGTCTTCATTGAAGCCGAAATGCTTGACGTTTTTTTCCAGCGACGGCTGGTCCTGGTAACTGAACGCCAGCGCCACGCCCAGCTTGCGGTCGTCGAACTGGTCGATGTAAATGCCGCCCAGGCGCGGCGCGGTTTTCTTCGCGCCGGGGATATCGCGGCCCAGCGCGTAATACAGCGCATCGGCTTTCAGTGAAGCCTGGCGGCCGCTGTACTTCAGCGGCGACACGGTTTGCAAATCAATGGTGGTGGCCACACCGCCTTCCACCAGCTCGGCCGCCTGCGTTTTATACACGGTGGCGCCGCTCAGCGATTCGGACGGGAATTGCTCGAAGCGCACTGCGCGGTTGGGTTCCGACGACGCCAGTTCGCGGCCATTCAAGGTGGCGCCGATAAAGCGCGGGCCCAGGCCGCGCGCCACGATCTGGCTGGCGTTGCCACGGTCCATGCCGGACGACAGGCCGGGCAGGCGCGCCAGCGATTCAGCGATCGTCGTGTCAGGCAGCTTGCCGATGTCTTCCGACGCGATCACTTCCACCATGCTGTTCGATGCCTCCTTGACCGCAAGTGCATTGCGCACGGAAGCGCGGATGCCGGACACGGTGATTTGCTGCACCTGGTCCGCTTGCTGCGTTTGGGCTTGTACATCAAGGGCCACGCCGGCGGCGGGCATGGCAAATGCGCTGGCAATCAGCCAGCTGAGCTGTTTTTGTTTCATCGAGTCTCCCAGGACTTGGTAGTTTGTAGTTTTATTCGCGGCGTCGGTTACAGCGGTGCGCCGCGTGAAATTCATCGTACGGAAGCGTTGCATCGCAAACCAATACTGAATTCGCTCAAAACTATGAGCAATTCATATAGCTTGATCATTCACTCACGCCGGCCAGGCACGTGCGAAAGCTGCCCTGTTCGCATAAGGGCTGCTTTCAAACGCAGACAGGACGAATCAGCGCACGTCGAGGCGGTACACGGGGGTGATCGTGACCCCGCGCAGTTCGGAGATTTGCGGTTTGCCTGCGAAGTCGGGACGGCCTTCTTTCGGGATGTAGATCGGCGCATCGGCACGCAGTGGCAGCACGGACAAGGTCAGCGGGCCCTTATTTTCCCCCTTAGCCGCATGCTTCAATGCATATTGCCAGCCATAGCCGCTGTAGTACCAGTCATCCAGCATGCGCGTGCCGTTGAACAGGCGGCCGATGTCGCCCGTGAAGTCCAGGTTGACCAGCGCATCCGGTTCGCCCTTGCCCGATGACGGCGGCACGTCGATGCGCCACGCGGCCGCACCACGGAAGCTTTCCGGTATCGGCTGCACGGCCGCTTTCGCCAGGCCGCCGATCATGACGGGCCGCACTTCCTGCGCCGCCCGCACCGGCGTCACCGTGGCTGTCAGGCGGCGCTCCGGCAATGCAATGTCAAACGACTGGAAGATGCCGTCCGTCCCCTCCTTCAACGCGCCCTGCCGCGCCTTGACTGTCTTCGGCAGCGGCGGATACACGGCGAAGCGGAAAGCCGGGTTGCCGTCCGAGCGCAGCTTCAGGCCGCCATCGGCAAACCACATCTGCTGCGCGCTCAATACCAGGCGGCGCTTGCCCGCCATGTCGCCCACGGCAAGGCGCTGCGCCTGCTGTTCCGACAGCACCACCACCGTGACAGGACGTCCCTGCGCGCGGCGCAAGGTGACGGCCGCGCCGGTGCCGGGAACAATGCCATCCACCACCACGGCATTGCCCACATGGGACATGCGTGCGCCATGCGTCATCTGCAGCGTGTCCGCCACTTGCGTGTCAAACGCCAGCTCCACCGGAATATTGCCGCTGGCGGCGAACACATATACCACGCCATCCTTGCCGTTATCGAGCCGCGCCACCGGCTGCGCCGTCGCATACGACAATCGCGTGCCATCGAGGTCGAAATTCACCGGCCAGATGAAGTACGCGCCATTGGCCACGTCCACCGGTTTGCGTGGGAACACCTTGGTTTCATTGGGCAGCTTCACGGAAAACTGCAGTTGCCGCTGCTCCGGCATCGCGTACTGGCGCACGTGGTTGCTGACGAACACGAACGCGCTGTCGCCCTTGCTGCGCAACGACCACCGCGGCGTCACCAGATCGTCGGAACTGGCGGGCGCCACATCCGGCTTGCGCACCGTCATCGGCGCCAGCCGGTCACCGAAATCGTGCATGAACAAGTGGTAAGGACGCAGCCGCGCCAGCACGGGACGCTGCTGGCCATCGGGCCCCAGCGGCGCCTGGAAGTCATAGTTGATCATCGGCGTATCGTTGTAGCCGCCGCTGAGCGAACTTTCTTCCATCGACGTCAGCTCCATTGGGTTACGGCCGCCATGGAACATGTAATAGCCCAGCAAATTCACGCCGGAACCCAGCTGCACCGGCAGCATCGATGCGATATCGTCCGGCGACACCACGGGACGGCGGCGGTACATGAATGGCAGGCCCGCGCCATACTCGGCGCCGAGGAACGGCGTGGCATCCATATCGCTTTCCGCCGTGCCTTTGCCCTTGCGCGCCGTCTGCGCGCCCAAATCGCCACTGACCCGGCTGTCGAAGCGGAACGCATAGGTTTCCTTCGGCTTCAGTTCTTTGGTGCTGACAGCCCACGGTTCATCCGGATACCCGCCAAACACCGGCGTCACTTCGCCGGACGGATACACGGTCTGGTCCCATCCCGTCACCGTGTACAGCGGCACGTCGACGCCCGCGCGCAACGCCAGCTTTTTCAAGGTGCTGATATGGCCTGCGCCTTCACCGGCATCATCGAGGTTGTATTCATTTTCCAGCTGCGCCCCCACCACCGGGCCGCCATCCTTCCACAGCAGACCTTTCAGCTGGCGGCCGATTTCACCGTACAGGCGCGCCACGTGGCCCAGGTATTGCGGATCATCCTTGCGGGTCGGCATGGCGTTGACCACCCAGTCCGGGATGCCGCCATAGCGCACTTCCGCATGCACCCACGGTCCCATGCGCACCACGACGTCCAGCCCGGCCTTGGCCGCCAGTTGCACGAAGCGGCGCAAGTCGTTCCGGCCCGACCAGTCGAAATGGCCATCGCGCTGTTCATGGTGATTCCAGATCACGTAGGTGGCGACGATATCGATGCCGGCCGCCTTCATCTTGCGCAATTCCGTGTCCCACTCGTCTGCCGGCGTGCGGCTGTAATGGAATTCGCCCATGACAGGCATCCACGGCTTGCCGTCTCGGGTCAGGTACTGGCTGTTGATACCCAGCCGTGCGCCGGACGGCGCGACGGACGTCCCCATCTTCAACTGGTTTTCCAGCGGCGCCTTGGCCGGCGCACTGGCATCGATCGTCAACAGGGTCTGGCCAAACGCGCCGCCAGCAGCAAGGGCTGCCGCCAGCGGCAGCAGAGTCAATCGTTTCATCGTAGTCTCCAGGAAAATCTTTTTTATAGTTGCCAGGGAGTCTACGGGCAGGAAGTCATGCAGAAATATGAATAATCTCTGAGAAACCATGCTGTTATGGCATAGGTGCCGCTATGCCAAAAATCGTCTCCGTTATACGAACTCGCCATTAGTGACAAATCCACAACTTGCACACAATGGCCGTGCAGTAATCACAACAATAACCTCTGGAGACGACAAATGATCAAAGCAAAGCGGGCCCTTGCCCTGCTGGCAGGCACATGCCTGCTCACCTTATCCCACCACGCGGCAGCCCAGTTCGCCAACGGTGCGGACGTCAGCTGGGTCGACAAGCAGGAAGCGGCCGGCTACAAGTTTTACGATGCGGCAGGCGTGCAAACCGACCCGTTCGTCCTGCTGAAAAACCTGCAGGTTAACGCCATCCGGCTGCGCGTGTGGGTCAATCCCGCCGATGGCTGGAACAATGGCGCCGACGTGCTGTACAAGGCCAAACGCGCCGCCGCCCAGGGCCAGCGCATCATGATCGACTTTCACTACAGCGACAGCTGGGCCGATCCTGGGAAGCAAACCAAGCCCGCCGCGTGGGCCGGCCACACATTGGCGCAATTGAAAAACGATGTATACCAGCACACCAGCGGCATCCTGACGTACCTGAAAAACAACGGCATCGCCGTCGAATGGGTACAGGTCGGCAATGAAATCAATGGCGGCATGCTGTGGCCGGAAGGCGGCACGTCGAACTTCAGCAACCTGGCTGGCCTGATCAATAACGGCTACAACGCGGCCAAGGCGGTCTATCCCGGCGCCAAGGTCATCGTGCACCTGGCGAACGGCTACAAGAACGCGGATTTCCGCTGGTTCTTTGACAGCCTGAAAAACGCCGGCGGCAAATGGGACGTGACGGGCATGTCGCACTACCCGCCGGCGGCGCAGTGGACGTCGTACAACAGCCAGGTCGCCACCAACATGAATGACATGGTGTCGCGCTATGGCAAGCCCGTGATGATTTGCGAAACCGGCATGGATTGGCAGCAGGCGGCAACCGCAAAAAGCATGCTGGCCGACTTGCTGGCAAAAACCAGGGCGCTGGGCAGCAATGGCCTGGGCGTGTTTTACTGGGAACCGCAAGCGTATCCCGGCTGGGAAGGCTATACGATGGGTGCGCTGGATGCTGCCGGTAAATTCACGCCGGCACTGGATCCGTTTTAATCGTTATTGACCATCACGGCCGCCAGTGCGACACTGGCGGCTTCCCATCCACCGAACAGGAGAATGAACCATGCGTACCTTGGATATTGCCCTCCTGCCGGCTGCCTGATCCGCTTCTTCCTGTCTGTCGACATGATGTAACGCCGCGCGATCGCGCGCCGGCTTTCCCAGATTAAATCGGCCTTTTGCTTTTGCAAAAGGATGTGTCTTTGCGCGCCTGTCCGGCGCGCTCGATGGGAAACATCATGTTATCTATTTCATTTGAAACGCTGCAACGTATCGGTTTGTCCAACGCTTTTTCCATGCAACTGGCGGAACTCCCAGCCAATCCCGATACGCATCTGATGCGCATTATCGAAGTTCATAAAGACAGGCTCACCCTGCACAACGGGGAGCATTCCTGTTCCGCCCGTGTTTTACCGCGCCTGGTCACGGCCATGGCGGAAGACGATCTTCAATTGGCGGTCGGCGACTGGGTCGTCAGTGAAAATAATGCATTAAACGAATGGTGGATAACTGCAAGGTTATCCCCAGCCAACCATTTAAGCCGCCGCGCTTTCGATGGACGCCGTCAATCGGTTGCCAGCAATATCGATACGGCTTTACTGGTCATGGGCTTGGACCATGATTTCAATTTACGCCGGCTGGAACGCTATATTGCGCTGGTCGCGGCAGCCGATATTGCTCCCGTCATTGTACTAACCAAAGCCGATACGGTTGAAAATGCCCAACTGCGCATAGCGGAAATTATCCAGCGCATTGGAAGGCGATATCCGGTATTCGCTGTCAATGCATTGGATAAAGCATCGGTACAGCAACTGGCGCCGTGGTTGAATAGGGGCCAGACACTATGCCTGCTGGGTTCGTCTGGCGCGGGCAAATCCACATTAACCAATACGCTGACCGGTGCCGGACAAATAACCGGCGGTATACGCGAAGATGACAGCCGGGGCCGTCATACGACGACATCCCGTTCCATGCATTTCTGTATCAACGGCGCCTGCATAATTGACGCACCGGGATTACGGACATTACGGCCGGATGGCGATGACGATAGCATGCATGCCGCATTTGACGATATCGAGCAATGGGCGGCGCAATGCCAATTCAGGAATTGCCGCCATGAATCCGAACCCGGTTGTGCCGTGCGCGAGCATTGCGATCCGGACCGCGTATTTAACTACCATAAACTCTTGCGCGATATGCACCGTCTCCAGCAAACGCCGTTGGAACGCATTGCGGAACGTTCCCGCTGGAAAACCCTGATGAAATCCGCCGGCCTCCGCGGCAAGCAAAAACGCGAATAAGCATCGCGTCAGTCCCGTATCAGCGGGCAGTAATGCCCCGGAAGGCGTCAGCGCGCCTTTACGGGGCAAAAACCGCCTTTTCATGCCAAAAGTTAGCGCAATCATGCTGATTTGTGGTACAAGAAGCGGTAAACTGACGTCCCCATCCTCTTACCGGAGAACCCCATGGCTTTATCCCGCATCGGCCAGATTGCCCTGCCAGTTTCCGACGCCAACCGGGCGGAAGCATTTTATGGCGGCGCGCTGGGACTCAATAAGCTGTTCCGTTATGGCGACCTCGTGTTTTTTGATTGCGCCGGTGTCAGGTTGATGCTGGAAGGCACGCCCAAAACTGTGCAGCCTGGCGCGGGAGTTTGCCATTATTTTTACGTGGAACAAATTGAAGCCATGGCGGGCATATTAAAAGCCCGGGGCGTGGAATTTGATGGCGATCCGCATTTGATTGCGAAAATGCCGGATCACGAATTATGGATGGCGTTTTTCCGCGACCCGGATGGCCATTTACTGGCGCTGATGGAAGAAAAACGCTGAAAGGAACCAAGGAATGATGCGTCGTTTTACGCCGCTTGCTTTATTGCTGACCCTCGCCGCTTGCGGCAACGATTACCAGCCCGAACAACTGTACCAGGCAGTGACGCCGGAATGCACGAAATGGGAAGACGGTTCCACGTTTAAATTGCCTGAAAACATCACGGTAACGGCAACGCCACCTAATGCGCTGCCCGACGGCGGCGTGGAAATCAATGTGATTTACCTGGTGCCGCGCGGCGTGATGGCGCAATTCACCAGCCGCGCATTTAAAATCGGGGCGCCGAAAGGGCCGCCATTAACCAATGCGGAAATCGTGAAGATTTATCGCCGTGGCACCGAAGGCCGGCCGGAAATGGTCGACGTGATTGAACAGGTACCGGTATTAATGACGGGTATCGGGACGTCCGATTTCACGCAATACCGTTTCCGCCTGCATTTCAAAGGAAAATTGCCCGAGCGTTTTGATTTTCTGCTGCCCGCAATGAAAATCAAGAATGAACGTTACCCGGTACGCACATTTACATACCGGTATTTTGAAGACCGTAAAACTTACGGCATGTGCAGTTAATCAATTATGCTTAGAACGCCAGCGCGCGATGGCTGCCAATTGCGCAATGGCGACCGCCAATTCCGCCTGCACTTTCGCATAATCGATTTTGCCGGTATTTTGGACCAATTGCTCTTCCGCGAGTTTGCGCGCCTCATTGGCGCGCGCTTCATCGAGGTCTTTGCCGCGGATGACGGTATCGGCCAGCACCGTGATATTGTCCGGCTGGACTTCCAATAATCCGCCCGCCACAAACAGGAATTCCTCATCGTCCGAGCCCGGCTTTTGAATACGGACTACACCGGGACGGATACGGGTAATGAGCGGCGTATGGCGCGGATAAATGCCTAATTCACCCTGTTCACCCGGCAGCACGACAAATGTGGCGGGACCGGAAAAATACTGCCCTTCGGCGGATACGACGTCGACGTGCAAGGTGGCGGCCATGGGGCTCCTGTAGCGGTAAATGAACGAATTGCGATACTAACATCCCCACGGCTGAAAATTCACGGTGCCGGCCGGTTCGCCTGCTTCAACTTCGCCACGGTCACGTGCACCAGTTGTTTGGCGTCGTCACAGCTGAGCGACGCCAGCGCCTGCAAATCGCGCGATTTAGCAATCTCGGCCGCCACCAGGTAACCAAGGTAATAACCGCGCCGTGGCGCCAGGCCGGTGTCATCCTTCGCGGAATTGAACAGCGGCGGATACTGTTTCGCGTAATCCGTGTTGTCCAGCACGGTGTCCAGGTGTGCAAACGAGTCATACAGGCGCGCCTTGGTCAGCGGCAGGCTACCGGCTGGAAACTCCAGCAGCATGTCCTCTTCCGTTGCCTGCGGATTGAGCGCCTTGGACACATAGGTGGCCAGCCCTTCCTGCCACAGTGGCAACCACATGCCCTGCCCGTCGCAGGCGGCCATGGCGGCCTCATGGTGAATATGGAACAGTTCGTGATGGAAGAATGGCGCGGCGTCGCCCTCGCCGTGCAGCGTGGCGATGCGGTCGGCGCCAAGGATCAGGTACGTTTTGCCATTGAAGGTGCGGGTGCCCCCATCCATTTCATTGAGCGAGTGCAGCAGATAGGTCGGCACAGTCGGCTGGAAATCCGGGAAGGCCGTGGCAAAACTGGCGATATGGCGCGGCAACTGCGCTGAAAACCGCCCGACCACGGCTTGGTAGGCGGCACGCATCGGTTCGAATTTCACGAAACTGCGGGCGATGCGTTCATCCTGCTGCGCCTGCGTGAAATCGCCGTCATAGCGCTCGATGCCATAAAACTCGGGAAAACGGCTGGCAACCTGCTGTTTGAAGGCTGCGATGCGCTCCCCTTCCGGCATGTGGCGGGTAGCGTCCCAGAAGGCGGCATAATCGCTGGCAAGGTTGATAACCTTGATCTCAGGCACTGCCCGCACCGGCGCGGTTGGCGCTGCGGCGAAGGCAAACTGGAACAGTCCGGCGCACAGGCCGGCCAGCAGCAAACGTTTCATGGTGATTCCTGATTATAAAAGGAACAACATTGTGCCTTAGCATATTCAGGATTGTCAAAAACGCAATTTCAAGGACGCAAAAAAGGCAGCCGAAGCTGCCTTTTTTTTTACTGCCTGCGAACGCTGAAAATCAGCCGCGCAGTTGACGCAGTTTGGCGATGGCGGCCAGTTGGCCCACCGCCGCAGCCAGTTCGGCCTGCGCAGTTGCGTAGTCCATCGTACCGGTGCTGTTTTCCAGGGCTTCTTCCGCCAGTTTCTTGGCGGCGTTGGCCTTGGCTTCATCCAGGTCTTTGCCACGGATCGCGGTGTCGGCCAGTACCGTCACGGAGTTTGGTTGCACTTCCAGCAGACCGCCGGCAACAAAGACGAACTCGTCTTCAGCCTGGCCAGCCACCTGGATACGCACCGCACCCGGACGAATACGGGTGATCAGCGGCGTGTGCTTTGGGTAGATACCCAGCTCGCCCTGTTCACCTGGCAACGCGACGAACGTGGCTTCACCAGCGAAGATTTGCTCTTCGGCGGAGACCACATCTACGTGTATGGTATTTGCCATGTGTGTCCTATCGGGATTGAACGCTCCCGGCCAGCCGGGAGCGTCACCAATTCACCGGGAATTAACCCAGTTTCTTGGCTTTTTCGATTGCTTCTTCGATCGCGCCAACCATGTAGAACGCTTGTTCTGGCAGGTGATCCAGTTCGCCGGAAGCGATCATCTTGAAGCCCTTGATCGTGTCTTTCAGCGAAACGTATTTACCAGGCGCGCCGGTGAACACTTCAGCAACGTGGAATGGCTGCGACAGGAAACGCTGCATCTTACGAGCGCGTGCCACGGTCAGCTTGTCTTCCGGCGCCAGTTCGTCCATACCCAGAATCGCGATAATGTCACGCAGTTCTTTGTAGCGCTGCAGCGTGCCCTGTACGGCGCGTGCGGTTTCGTAGTGTTCCTGGCCAACCACCAGCGGGTCCAGCTGGCGGGAGGTCGAATCCAGTGGGTCCACTGCAGGGTAGATACCCAGCGAAGCGATGTCACGGGACAGAACGACGGTCGAATCCAAGTGACCGAAGGTGGTCGCTGGCGATGGGTCGGTCAAGTCATCCGCTGGAACGTAGACGGCCTGGATCGACGTAATCGAGCCGGTTTTGGTCGACGTAATACGCTCTTGCAGACGGCCCATTTCTTCGGCCAGGGTAGGCTGGTAACCCACTGCGGAAGGCATACGGCCCAGCAGTGCGGAAACTTCGGTACCGGCCAGCGTGAAGCGGTAGATGTTGTCCACGAAGAACAGAACGTCTTTGCCTTCGTCACGGAATGCTTCCGCCATGGTCAGACCGGTCAGCGCCACGCGCAGGCGGTTGCCTGGTGGTTCATTCATCTGACCGTACACCATCGCCACTTTGGAGTTCTCTGGATTTTCCAGATCCACCACTTTGGCGTCAGCCATCTCGTGGTAGAAGTCGTTACCTTCACGGGTACGCTCACCCACACCGGCGAACACGGACAGACCCGAGTGCGCTTTAGCGATGTTGTTGATCAGTTCCATCATGTTAACGGTCTTGCCCACACCGGCGCCACCGAACAGACCCACTTTACCGCCTTTGGCGAACGGGCAAACCAGGTCAATAACCTTGATGCCGGTTTCCAGCAGGTCTTGCGATGGCGACAGTTCGTCGTACGCAGGCGCCACGCGGTGGATCGAAGCCAGTTGGTCGTGAGCAACAGGACCGCATTCGTCGATCGGGTTACCCAGCACGTCCATAATACGGCCCAGGGTGGCTTTACCCACTGGCACCATGATTGGTTTGCCGGTGTTCTGGATCATCATGCCGCGACGCAGACCGTCGGACGAACCCAGAGCAATGGTACGGACCACGCCGTCACCCAGCTGCTGTTGTACTTCCAGGGTCAGTTCCGAGCCTTCCATCTTCAGGGCGTCGAAAACCTTAGGCATCGCGTTGCGTGGGAACTCAACGTCCACCACCGCGCCGATACACTGAACGATTTTGCCATCAGCCATGTTCGTTCCTTCAAATATAGTTAAATTCGTTTAAACCGCCGCCGCACCGGCAACGATTTCGGAGAGTTCTTTGGTAATCGCTGCCTGGCGCGTTTTGTTGTAGATCAGCTTCAATTCGCCAATCACACTACCCGCGTTGTCGCTGGCGGCCTTCATTGCCACCATGCGCGCCGATTGCTCGGACGCCAGGTTTTCCGCCACTGCCTGGTATACCAGCGCTTCGATATAGCGCTCCAGCAGTTCGTCGATCACGGTTTGCGCATCAGGCTCGTAGATGTAATCCCACTGGTGGGTATTCGCATCGGCCTTCATCTTGTCAGCCGGCAGGGGCAGCAACTGCTCCACCATCGGCTCTTGCTTCATCGTGTTGATGAACTTGGTATAGCACAGGTAAACGGCATCCAACTTGCCTTCCTGGAACTTCTCGAGCACGACCTTGACAGGTCCGATCAGTTTTTCCAGGTGCGGCGTGTCGCCGATCTGCGTTGCCTGGGCAACCACAGAAACGCCGACGCGATTCAGGAACCCCAAACCTTTGTTACCGATTGCTACCGCTTCAATCTTGTTGCCCTGCGCTTCCAGCTCGCGGGCCTTGTTCGTCACCTGGCGCAGGACGTTGGTGTTCAAACCGCCGCACAGACCTTTGTCGGTCGTGACAACGATGAAACCAATTTTCTTGGCCTGGTCGCCCTTGGCGCTTGCCAGGAACGGGTGCGTGTATTCCGGATTGGCGGAAGCCAGATTAGCGGCGATATTACGAACCTTGTCACTGTAGGGACGGGCGGCGCGCATGCGGTCCTGCGCTTTGCGCATTTTCGATGCGGCGACCATTTCCATCGCCTTGGTGATCTTCTTCGTATTCTCTACGCTCTTGATCTTGCCACGTATCTCTTTGCCTACTGCCATGAGTCCTTACTCCCTTGTACGCAGAACAGCGGCTCCATCAGGAGCCGCTGAGCCGCTTAGAATGCGCCGGATTTCTTGAAATCAGCAATGGCAGCGGCCAGCGCAGCTTCGCCGTCCTTGTCCAGTTGCTTGCTTTCTTCGATCTTGGCCAACAGGGCTGCTTGCTTGGTCTTCAGGTGGCTGTGCAGGCCGGCTTCGAAAGCCAGCACTTTTTTCACAGGCACGTCGTCCAGGTAGCCTTTGTTCACGGCGAACAGCGATGCACCCATCAGGGAGATCGACAGTGGCGAGTACTGGGTCTGCTTCAGCAGTTCCGTCACGCGGGCGCCGCGGTCCAGCTGCTTACGGGTCGATTCGTCCAGGTCGGAAGCGAACTGCGCGAACGCAGCCAGTTCACGGTACTGTGCCAAGTCGGTACGGATACCGCCGGACAGGTTCTTGATGACCTTGGTCTGAGCCGCACCACCAACGCGGGACACCGAGATACCTGCGTTAATTGCAGGACGGATACCGGAGTTGAACAGCGAGGTTTCCAGGAAGATCTGGCCGTCGGTAATCGAAATCACGTTGGTTGGAACGAACGCGGAAACGTCGCCAGCCTGGGTTTCAATGATCGGCAGGGCGGTCAGCGAACCGGTCTTGCCTTTGACGGCGCCGCCGGTGAAGGCTTCCACGTAGTCGGCGTTCACGCGGGCTGCGCGTTCCAGCAGACGGGAGTGCAGGTAGAACACGTCGCCTGGGTACGCTTCACGGCCTGGTGGACGGCGCAGCAGCAGCGAGATCTGACGGTAAGCAACAGCTTGCTTCGACAAGTCATCGTAGACGATCAGCGCGTCTTCACCGCGGTCACGGAAGTATTCACCCATCGTGCAACCGGAGTAGGCCGAGATGTATTGCATTGCAGCCGATTCCGATGCGGTCGCGGCAACAACGATGGTGTATTCCATCGCGCCGTGCTGTTCCAGGGAACGCACGATGTTTTTAATGGTCGAGGCTTTTTGGCCGATGGCGACGTAGATACACGTCATGCCCTGACCTTTTTGGTTGATGATCGCGTCGACTGCCACAGCCGATTTACCGGTCTGGCGGTCGCCAATGATCAGCTCACGCTGGCCACGGCCGATTGGTACCATCGCGTCGATCGACTTCAGGCCGGTCTGCATAGGCTGCGACACGGATTCACGGGCAATAACGCCCGGAGCGATCTTTTCGATTGGCGAGGTCAGCTTGGCTTCAACTGGACCTTTGCCGTCGATCGGCTGGCCCAGCGCGTTAACTACGCGGCCGCGCAGTTCAGGACCGACTGGCACTTCCAGAATACGGCCGGTGCACTTGACGGTGTCGCCTTCCGAGATGTGCTCGTAAGCACCCAGAATAACGGCGCCGACGGAGTCACGCTCCAGGTTCATTGCCAGGCCGAAGGTGTTGCCAGGGAACTCCAGCATCTCGCCTTGCATCACATCGGACAGACCGTGAATGCGGCAGATACCGTCGGCAACGGAAATTACGGTGCCTTGATTGCGCACTTCAGCGCCGCCATCAATGCCTTGAATCCGGCTCTTGATCAGCTCGCTGATTTCAGATGGGTTGAGTTGCATACTAACTCCTAAATGTTTTCTCTCCGCTTGCGCGAGGGTATGTGGTCTGCCGGCGTTGCCGCCTGATCTACGATTACGAGGTCAGGGCGGTACGCATCTGCTGCAGCTTGGCGCGTACCGAAGTGTCCAGCACTTCGTCACCCACTACCACACGCACACCACCGATCAGCGATGGGTCCACGGTTACGTTCGGGTTGAGCTTGCGGCTGAATTTCTTTTCCAGCGTCGCTACCAGCTCGGATACCTGTGCTGCGCTCAGTTCGAATGCGCTGATAATGTCGGCATCGGCTGCACCTTCCGCGCTGTTTTTCAACAGGGCGAACTGGGCGCCGATTTCCGGCAGCAATTCGATACGGCCATTGGCCAGCAGCATATTCAGGAAGTTGTTCGCTTCCGGCGTCAGCGGCGATTTCAGCAGAGATTGAATGGTGGCGGCGATGTCGCTATCCGAAACTTTCGGATTGCGCGCGTATGCCAGCACATCGGCGTTTCCGCCGACCTGGGCCATTTCGGACACCAGGTCGGACCACGCAGCGAGGTTGCCAGCTTGAGCTACGCGGAAGAGGGCTTCCGCGTAAGGACGGGCGACGGTTGCGATTTCAGCCATGATTACAGCTCGGTCGCCAGGCGATTCAACAGGTCGGCGTGAGCCGACGCGGTGACTTCGCGCTTCAGGATTTGCTCGGCGCCTTTGACAGCCAGGTCAGCCACTTGGGCGCGCAGTGCTTCGCGGGCCTGGGTGATTTGCTGATCGGCTTCAGCTTTAGCGTTAGCGACGATGCGCTCGGCTTCAGCTTTGGCATTTGCCTTGATTTCTTCGGCTACCAGTTGCGCGCGCTTTTCCGCGTCGGACACCAGCTGTGCAGCTTCGTCACGGGCGGTGGACAAGGCTTGGGCGGATTGCTTTGCAGCGATTTCCATCGAAGCCTTACCCTGGTCGGCAGCAGCCAGACCGTCGGCGATACGCTTGGCACGCTCATCCAGCGCACCGTTCAGCGCCGGGAAGACGAATTTCATCGAGAACCATACGAGCACCGCGAAGGTGATCATCTGGCCGATGAGCGACATATTAATGTTCATGCCTTGCTCCTAAAAAGTTTCCCCTGTTGGAGCGGTTATTACTGTGCTGCAGCGGAGAGAACAGCGGTCAGGAACGGGTTGTTGAACGTGAACAGCAGAGCAACACCAACGCCGATCATCGAGATCGCGTCCAGCAGACCAGCGATAACGAACAGTTTGGTTTGCAGTTGTGGCATCAGTTCAGGTTGACGTGCCGAAGCTTCCAGGAACTTGCCGCCCAGGATAGCGAAGCCGAGTGCGGTACCGATGGCGCCCAGGCCAACGATGATTGCTACGGCCAGAACGGTCATGCTTTGTACTTGTGCGATCAGAGCTTGCATTAGATTTCTCCTAATTTAAAAAACGAAAGATACGAAAATTACAAAAATTAAAAAGTTGCTGATTAATGCTTCTCAACCGCAAGGGCCAGATACACAACCGTCAACGCCATAAACACAAAAGCTTGCAAAGTTACAATCAGAATGTGGAAGATTGCCCATGGACCACCCAGCAGCCACTGTGCCCACCATGGCAGCAGAGCGATCAGGATGAAAATCAGTTCGCCGGCATACATGTTGCCGAACAGTCGCAGCGACAGCGAAATTGGTTTAGCCAGCAATTCCAGCATCTGGAAGATGAAGTTCACCGGGGCCAGCACGATGGCGGCGAAGCCATGGGCGTGGAACGGTGCAGTAAACAGTTCTTTGGTCCAGCCGCCTGCGCCCTTGGCTTTGATCGAGAAGCCGATGATGCACAGCATGACGCCGATCGACATACCGAACGTGTGGTTCACGTCAGCGGTCGGTACCACGCGCAGCTTGTAGACGCCGAAGAATTCCAGCACTTTCGGCAGCAAGTCCACCGGCAGGAAGTCCATCGCGTTCATCAGCCAGACCCAGACGAAGATGGTGATGGCCAGCGGGGCGATCACGTTGCTCTTGGCGTGGAAGGCGGAATTGACGGTGTCGTTGACGAGTTCCATGACCCATTCAACGAAGTTTTGCAGCTTGCCAGGAACGCCGGAGGTGGCGCGGCGGGCAGCCAGCGAGAAAATCAGCAGGAAAACCAGGCCCAGTGCGGCGGAAATCCAGAACGTATCCAGGTTGATGGAGTTCGGGGTTACGACGTCACCGGCGGAGTTCAGGTGGGACAGGTGGTGCTTAATATACTCTGTGGCGTTAGCCGGGGCTGCGTGGCCCCCGTGTTCAGTGGTCATAATGTCGTCAGATTTTGTTAATTAAACCGCTAGCAGCGCGAACCAGTAAGCCAGGGTCGCCACCGCAAATCCTAGAATCAGCCAAACCGTCGCGGCCGACGAAAACAACACGAGGGCACTCGCAAACAGCACTGCTGTTATCAAAACCTTTACCATTTCGGCACGAAAATGCGTGCGGAAAGCTTGTTTCGCGTCATTAGTTCCGCGCATGACAATAATCGCGTACACCAGACTTCCGATGACCGCGATTGCTCCGCCGATGGCGGCAGACCAGCCGTTAGCATGGCTGCCAAAGAATCCGGTGGCGGCCGAGAAAAAGACGGCGATTGTGAACTGCAGGGCAACTACTTTAAACACGGGCCGGGCAACGGTTTGCGTAAAATCACTCACTTGCCAGGTTCCCAGAGAAAGCGTATACAACTAAAGACACAGGATTATATTAGGAATTTCGCCATCCGGTCAAACGAAGATGCACCGATTTGGGTGGTTTTGCTGTCGGAACGCGACGGATTTGCAGCGGGTTTAGAGGAGTTGCACCAACTTAGCGTTCCATGTGTGCGCTATCAGCGGGCATTTTCGTGTGATTTTGTTATCTGCTGCAGCATTTATGGACGGCGTTTTATATCAAGTATGGTTATAACTCTCCGTGATGATGTTTCCCTGAGAGAAAGATAATTTTTGATATAAAGGGCAACGAAAATCGTCATTTACGTGATTTTGTTGCTTTTTAGATAGCTTGATACAAATTTTTACCTTATTTCGATCCATGAAAATTTCGAATGGATCAGTAAAAAAGGCCCGTGATGTGGATCATCACGGGCCTCGTAGTTTTACGGTACGGATTTTTTAAGCGGCAAGTTACGCCGGCGTACCGCGCAGGCGCGCCAGCAACCCATCCAGGACGTCCAGGTCGGCAAAGTCGATCACCACCTGGCCCTTGCCTTTGGCGCCCATCTTGAACACCACCGGGGTCGCCAGCGAATCCGACAACTCTTCTTCCAGGCGCAGGATGTCGCCGGACTTTTCCCGTACGGGACGCTGTTCCGCCGTTCCCGCCGCTTCTTCCACCGTGCGCTGCACCAGCTTTTCCGTCTCGCGCACGGACAGGCGCTTGGCAATGACGAGGTTGGCCAGCGTAATTTGCGTCGCGGCATCGACCGCCAGCAGCGCACGGGCGTGGCCCATGTCGATATCGCCGGCCATCAGCATGGTTTGCACCGGACCGGCCAGGTTCATCAGGCGCAGCAGGTTCGACACGGCGGAACGGGAACGGCCCACGGCGTTGGCGGCCTGTTCGTGCGTGAAGTCGAATTCGTTGATCAGGCGGTTGATGCCCTGCGCCTCTTCCAGCGGATTCAAGTCTTCGCGCTGGATATTTTCAATCAGCGCCATCGCGGCGGCCGTGCGGTCATCCACGTCGCGCACCAGCACCGGCACCTGTTCCAGGCCCGCCATTTGCGCGGCGCGGAAACGGCGCTCGCCGGCAATGATTTCATATTTCATCTTGCCGCCGGATTTGCCCACCGGGCGCACCAGGATCGGTTGCATGATGCCCTGGGTCTTGATGGAGGCCGCCAGTTCCGACAGGCCCGTTTCATCCATGCGGGTGCGGGGCTGGTATTTACCCGGCTGCATCACGGTGACGGACATTTCCTGCGTGGTGTGGCCGTTGGCGCCGCCCGCGTTGGAAGCCGGGTTGGACGGATCGAGGTCGCCGCCCAGCAGTGCGTCCAGGCCGCGGCCCAGACCTTTGAGTTTCTTCGTTGCCATTGTGGGTCCTTACATTTTCTTGATGCGCTTGATCATTTCCGCGCCGAAAGCGATATACGCTTGCGCGCCCTTGGAGCTGGGGTCGAACGTGACGCCCGGAATACCATAAGACGGCGCTTCGGCCAGCCGCACATTGCGCGGGATGATGGTCTTGAACACTTTGTCGCCGAAATGCTGTTCCAGCTGGGCCGACACTTGCTGCGACAGCGTCATGCGCGGATCGAACATCACACGCAGCAGGCCAATGATCTTCAAGTCCGGGTTCAGGTTGGCGTGCACTTTCTTGATGGTGTTGACCAGGTCCGACAAGCCTTCCAGCGCGTAGTACTCGCACTGCATCGGGATGATCACGCCGTTGGCGGCGCACAGGCCGTTCAGGGTCAGCAGCGACAGCGCCGGCGGGCAATCGATCAGCACGAAGTCGTATTCCTTGTCGACGGCGGCCAGCGCATCCTTCAGGCGGCGCTCGCGGTTGTCCAGCTCGACCATTTCCACTTCGGCGCCGGCCAGTTCGCGGTTCGACGGCAGCACGTCGAAGCGGCCCGATTCCGAACGCTGGCGCGCACCGGCCACGTCTGCGGTGCCCAGCATGACTTCATAGGTGGAGGCCGCCAGGCCGGCCTTGTTGATGCCGGCGCCCATGGTGGCGTTGCCCTGCGGGTCCAGGTCAACCAGCAGCACGCGCTGCTTGAGTTTGGCCAGGCCGGCGGCGAGGTTGACTGTCGTGGTGGTTTTGCCTACGCCGCCCTTTTGGTTTGCTACGCAAAAAATTTTCGCCATGAATCTTCTTATTATCTCTCAAATGAGCTATACGATTTATATGGTATAAACGGTTTATATTGTTTATTTGATTTATACGGTATAAACGATTTATACCGTATACTTCGATTGGCGTTTCAAGCCTTTTTGATGAACACCAGGTGGCGCTCCGCATCCAGCCCCGGTACCCGCAGGGGCTGCAAATCCGTCACTTGCCATGGCGCCGGCAGCCGTTCGCGCTCGTCCGCCGGGGCGGTGCCTTTGAGGGCAATAAAACGCCCGCCCTCTTCCAGCAGGTGCCCCGACCAGTTCACGAAATCGGACAGGTCGGCAAAGGCGCGCGACGTGATCACGTCGAACAGCTGCGCCACCGCCAGTTCCTGCACCTTCATCGTGTACACCGTCACGTTGGCCAGGCCCAGTTGCGCCTTCACCTGCGTCAGGAAGGCGGTTTTCTTGTGCACGGTGTCGATCATCGACACCTTCATGTCCGGCCGCGCAATGGCCAGCACGATGCCCGGTAAACCGCCGCCCGCGCCCACGTCCAGCACGTTCGCCGCCCCGGCAAAGGCCGGCACGGCGGCCAGCGAATCCAGCAAGTGCAGGGTCATCATCTGCATCGGATCGCGCACCGACGTCAGGTTGTAGACGCTGTTCCACTTGTTGAGCAGCGCCAGGTAATCCAGCAATTGCTCGTGCTGCGCAGGGGACAACTCCAGTTTTAGTTCATTTGCGCCATTTTTCAACACTTCGGCCAGTGCTGCCCGGTCGAAAAACTTCATTACGCCGCCCCTTCCTGCTCGGCGGCCTTGGCGCCGGACGCACCGCCAAACGCGCCATAGCCGGCCTTTTTCAGGTGCACCAGCAGCAGCGAAATCGCGGCCGGCGTGACGCCGGAAATACGCGACGCCTGGCCCAGGGTTTCCGGCAGGTTTTTCGCGAGTTTCTGGCGCACTTCCATCGACAGCGCGGTGATCTGCATGTAGTCGACGCCGTCCGGCAGTTTCAGGTTTTCATAGTGCTCGTGGCGCTCCACTTCCTTGCTCTGGCGCTCGATGTAGCCCGAGTATTTCAGCGTGATTTCCACCTGCTCGCGCACGGCTTCATCTTCCACGCCGGGACCGGCCAGCGCCTGCCCTTCGACGCCTTCCAGCGTCATCAGCTTGTCGTACACCACGCCCGGGCGGCGCAACAAATCCGCCAGGTTGTACTCGCGTTCGATGGCCTGGCCGATCACCCGTTCCGACTCGGCGGCGGCCAGGATGCGCGGGTTCACCCACGTGGAACGCAGGCGCTCCAGCTCCAGCGCCACGGCTTCGCGCTTGCGCTCGAACGCTTCCCATTGCGCGTCGCCCACGCAGCCCAGCTTGCGGCCGATCTCCGTCAGGCGCATGTCGGCATTGTCTTCTCGCAGGCTCAGGCGGTACTCGGCGCGGCTGGTGAACATGCGGTACGGTTCCATTACACCCTGCGTGACGAGGTCGTCGACCATCACGCCCAGGTACGCTTCCGAGCGCGCCGGGGTCCACGCTTCGCGGCCCTGCGTCTGCAATGCCGCGTTGATACCGGCCAGCATACCCTGCGCGGCGGCTTCTTCGTAGCCCGTGGTGCCGTTGATCTGGCCGGCGAAATACAGGCCGGAGATCGCCTTGGTTTCCAGCGATGCTTTCAGGCCGCGCGGGTCGAAATAGTCGTATTCAATGGCATAGCCGGGACGCAGGATATGCGCGTTTTCCAGGCCTTTCATCGAGCGCACCAGGTTGATTTGAACGTCGAATGGCAGGCTGGTGGAGATACCGTTTGGATAGAATTCGTTGGTGGTCAAGCCTTCCGGTTCCAGGAAAATCTGGTGCGATTCCTTGCTGGAAAAACGGTGGATCTTGTCTTCGATCGACGGGCAATAACGGGGGCCCACGCCTTCGATCACGCCGGTGTACATGGGGCTGCGGTCCAGGCCGCCACGGATGATGTCGTGCGTCTGCGCATTGGTGTGCGTCACCCAGCACGGCAACTGTTTCGGGTGCATGGCGGTGTTGCCCATGAACGAAAACACGGGCACCGGATCGAGGTCGCCCGGCTGTTCCGTCATGGCGGAAAAGTCGATGCTGCGGCCGTCGATACGCGGCGGCGTCCCGGTCTTCAGGCGGCCCTGCGGCAGCTTCAACTCCTTCAAACGTGCCGACAGCGAGATCG
The DNA here is from genome assembly GCF_009674485.1 of Pseudoduganella rivuli. Lineage (GTDB taxonomy): Bacteria > Pseudomonadota > Gammaproteobacteria > Burkholderiales > Burkholderiaceae_D > Rugamonas > Rugamonas rivuli_B. The sequence continues at coordinate 183,032 of NZ_WKJJ01000002.1, forward strand.
CGGGCGGGTCGCCGGCGCGGCCGGCCGAGTAGTTTTGCAGGCCCACGTGGATCTTGCCATCCAGGAAAGTACCGGCCGTCAATACCACAGCGGGGGCCAGGAATTTCAAGCCGATCTGCGTCACGGCGCCGACCACGCGGTCGCCTTCCACCATCAAATCGTCGACGGCTTGCTGGAACAGCCACAGGTTCGGCTGGTTTTCCAGGCGGGAACGTATTGCCTGTTTGTAAAGTATTCGGTCGGCCTGGGCGCGGGTGGCGCGCACGGCAGGGCCTTTGGACGAGTTCAAAATACGGAACTGGATACCGGATTCATCCGTGGCAATCGCCATGGCGCCGCCCATGGCGTCGACTTCTTTGACCAGGTGGCCCTTGCCGATGCCGCCGATGGACGGGTTGCAGGACATCTGGCCGAGGGTTTCGATGTTGTGCGTCAGCAGCAGCGTTTTCTGGCCCATACGGGCCGCAGCCAGCGCCGCTTCGGTGCCGGCATGGCCGCCACCCACGACGATCACGTCGAATTCAGTTGGAAATAACATGTTTGGGAATGTGAGAAAAGCGAAGAATTGAACCCCGATTATAGAGGGTTTTAAGTGCTGCGAATTTTTTAAGCACGTGAAACAGCAGATTTCAGGTCGCAATTGTTCCACGTGAAACAACTTCAGGGCCGTGTGCCGATGTTCCACGTGGAACAATTTGCGCGCCGGCGCGCATGAAAAAGGGACGCCGCAGCGTCCCTCCTCTCATGTCCCGGATTGTTTCACGTGGAACAAATCACCAGCGTGCCCACGCATCGTACGAGGTCTTCACGATCAAGACCGACACCACCACCAGGAACAGCCGACGCACGAAACCACTGCCATGCTTCAGCGCCAGTTTGGTGCCAACCAGCGACCCCGCCACGTTGCACACCGCCATCATCAAACCCAGTTGCCAGATCAAATGGCCGCTCCACCCAAACCAGGCCAGCGCGGCAATATTGCACGCGACGTTGACGATCTTCGCCACGGCCGACGCGGACAGGAAATCAAAGCCGAAGAACCGCACGAACAGGAACACCAGGAAGCTGCCAGTGCCGGGACCGAAGAAGCCGTCATAAAAACCAATCAGCGAGCCGATGCCGATGGCCCAGGCCTTTTCCTGGAAACCGGCAAACAGCGGCGCATGCACGCTGCCCAGGTCTTTGCGCTTGAAGGTGTAGACCGCCACCGCGATCAATACCAGCGGCAACAGCGAACGCAGGAAGTCGGGCGGAATCTTTGTCACGGTGTAGGCGCCGATGAAGGCAAACACCAGCGCGGCCATCGATGCCGGCGCGGCGGTCGACCAGGCGATGCGCACGCGGCGCGCGTAATTGACGGCGGCCGCGGACGTGCCGAACACCGACGCCAGTTTATTTGTCCCCAGCAAGGTGGCCGGCGCCGTCGTGCTGAAGACGGAAAAAATCGCGGGAATCTGGATCAGCCCCCCGCCCCCGACTACCGCGTCCACCAGCCCTGCTGCGAACGCGGCGACGCCCAGCGTCAAATAATCAACCATGTTACTGCCGCTTATGCGGCCTCCAAATAAAGCGAAGCCGCCATTGTACGGAACCCGGTGGTGGACTGCTTCCGCAGCATTACGCATCGGCTTCCCGCCATCGGCCGACTTGGAGATTGCAGGCGATATGGCGCCGGTGTAATCTGGAACGCCCGACACTTCCCGGTACCCGAGCATGAATGACTTCGCCTTCAGCACCGTTGCGCACCTGGTTTCAGAACTGGGCGCGGCCCGCAATCTGGGGGCGCACGTGCGCAACCGCTTCCCGTCCGCCAACCGCGCCTTGCTGGTGACGGATCCCGGCTTCCTGCGAACCGGCCTGGTACAGGCGCCGGCAGCCAGCCTGGAAGCGGCCGGGTTCCACGTGAAAATCCATGCCGATGTCGTGGCCGATCCGCCGGAAGCCATCGTGCTGGCCGCCGTGGCGGCGGCCCGTGAATTCGGCGCCGATATCGTCATTGGGCTGGGTGGCGGCAGTTCGATGGATGTGGCCAAGCTGATAGCCGTACTGGCGGTGGAGAATGCGCAACCGCTGGCGCAGATTTATGGCATCGGCAACGTGCGGGGCGAGCGCCTGCCGCTGGTGCAGGTGCCGACCACGGCGGGCACGGGATCGGAAGTCACCAACATTGCCATTGTCACCACGGGCGAAACCACGAAGATGGGCGTGGTGGCGCCGCAGCTGTATGCGGACCTGGCGGTGCTGGATGCCGAACTCACGGTGGGCCTGCCGCCGGCCGTCACGGCCGCCACCGGCATCGACGCCATGGTGCACGCGATCGAAGCCTATACCAGCCGCCACAAGAAAAATCCGCTGTCGGACATGCTGGCCCGCCAGGCGTTGACACTGCTGTCGGCCAACCTGCTGCGCGTGTGCGAACACGGCGGCGACCTGGCGGCCCGCCAGTCCATGCTGCTGGGCGCCTTGCTGGCGGGCCAGGCCTTCGCCAACGCCCCGGTCGCGGCCGTGCATGCACTGGCCTATCCGATCGGCGGCATTTTCCACGTGCCGCACGGCTTGTCGAATTCCCTGGTATTGCCGCACGTGCTGCGCTTCAATGCGCCGGCCGCCAGCGCGCTGTATGCGGAACTGGCCGGCATCGTCGTGCCGCACGCCAGCGGCAGCATGGAAGCCCGCGCGGAAGCGCTGGCGGTCGCGATGGAGCAGATGGCGGCCGCGACCGGCATCGAACGCACACTGCAGCAAGTCGGTATCACCGAGGCCGACCTCGACCGCCTGGCGGACGACGCCATGCTGCAAACCCGCTTGCTGGGAAATAATCCGCGCGATGTGACCCGGGCTGATGCGCGCGCCATCTACGCCGCAGCCTTTTAGCAGGCTTTACAGCCGTTTTCTGACGGAACTGGTGACTTTCCCTGTCCACAGCGATTAAACGCCCCAAAACAGCTGTAAACCAGTCTGTCCCAAATGCAAAAAAGTGCCAGGGACTTCCGAGAGGAATTTAAGTCCCTGGCACTTTTTTTCTAAGCGGCAATGGCTTGCCGCTCAGGTTGCTTCAGTCATCGAGGTCAGTTGGGGACGTCGACCGCCGTGCCCGACACATTGATCGCATTGGCGCCCGGGCTGGCCGAGATGGCTGGCAGGTTCGCCGCCGTGATCGGCACCAGGTTGCTGGCGCGCGTCGTGGTGCGCACCACTTGCGAAGGCGGCAGCGGCGACGTCGTGCTGTTTTTCGCGTTGGCGTAGACGGCGTCGAGTGCGCGGAACAGGTAGACGTGCAGCGGCACGATCACCGTCGGCAATGCATTGCTGAACGAATCGAAGTGGTTGGCGTTGGTGACTTCGATGTAGCGCAGCTTGCTTGCGCTGCCCTCCGCCACCGCGTTCAAGCCCAGGTAGGCGCGCGCCGCATGGTTGACGGGAATCAGCGCATCGCTGCGGCCGGACACGATCACCGCCGGCTTGCCCTTCAAATTCCCCGTGGCCTGCACTTCCGCGATACCCGCCCGCACCCGGTCGCTTTGCGCCGCCAGCGCCGCGCTCAGCGCGCCGCCCGTGACGGGATCGCTGCCGGTCGCCAGCGCACGCAGGCACAGGAAACCGTCGAGCGACTGGTCCGCCACACCGGTGGAGGCGGAAATGCCGAACGCATACTGGCGCGCGCCATTGGTGCCGTCTTCATACACGACGTTGCCGACGATACCGTTTTGCGTGGCAAAGCTGGCCGCCTTTTGTTCCGCCGTGAAGGGAACGACGGCGCCGGTGGCCGCATCGGTCGGCGCGAAGCTGAAGCCGCACACTTTGTCCGTCACGGAGAACTTGCCGTATGCGTACGCGTAGGTGACGGCCACCAGGATATTCGTCCCCGCGTGCAACCCCTGCAGCGGTTCCGCGTCGACGGTCCAGCCATAGGCCTTGAGCTTGGCCAATGCGTTGGCTTGCTGGTCCGCCGCACTGGCGCCCGTCAATAGCCCTTTCGCCACCAGCGACGTGCAGCGTCCCACGCTGGCCGCGCCGCCCGCCGCGCACGGCTGGTACAGCGCCGCATACGTCGAATAGTCAAACAGCGGCTTGCCCTGCGCCGTCACCGGTGCGCCGCCCTGCCGCACCGTGTAGCCACTGGCGGTCTTCGGCTGGATTTGCGGCTCGGTGGCGGCCACGCCGCTGATCAAGCCCTTGGTGTCCTGTTCCGCCGCCAGCAAGGCCGAGCCGGCGCCATTGGAAATGCTGGACGCGATCGCCACCGTGTTCTTCGGCGTGAAGCGCACCAGGTGGCGCTTGCCGTCGGAGGCCAGCGTGCCGAAGCGTTCATTGAGCACGTAGTACGCGAACTCCACCGCCTGCAGCGTCACCTTGCCCCAATCCTTTTCCGGATTCAGTTGCGAGTGCGCATGCTTGAACGCCACCCGGCCCGGGTATGTGGTGTTGTAGGTGGCGCGCTCCGCATCCGTCAATACGGGCGCGAAATTGGCGTTCTTGCCGGCTGCCGTGCGCGTGGCGCGCACGCCGTTTTGCAAGTTCACGCTGTCATCGTCAAACGTGTACAGGCCGGTGCCGCTACCCTTGTCCGCATACGCCACCGCGCAATTGTTTTTCAGCCCCCATTCGCCGGCGCTGCCGATCGCGCCATAAATGCCGCGCGAGCCGCTGGACGTGCCTGTCACGATGCACGGGTTGGCGGGATCGAACGAGCCCGGCACCTGCACCATCAACGTCACGTTCATGCGGCCGCTGCCGTCATCCGCATACGCGATGTATTCGGCGCCCGCGACTTTGCCTTCGCCGGCGGTGGCAAGCCCGGCCGCATTCACGTTGGGGCCATACAAGGTGCCATAGCCGCTGTTGGCGGCAATATCGAGCACGGCGCGGTAATTGGCGAAGATGGCGTTGCGGCGCAATTCCGCGGCGGTGGGATTGCGCGGGTCCACGTAGGCGGGCGCCGCGGCCGCCGCCAGCCCGGTCTTGCCCAGGCCCGCCGTCAGCAAGTCGTCGCTCTGTCCGTCATAGTTGGTGACCGTGACGGTCCCCAGGTACGACGGAATGATATTCAAGTCTTCCGGACCGTTGCCACTGTCGCCGCAACCGGCCAGCATGCCGCAGGCGGCCAGGCTGGAAGCGAGCACCGTCAATTTCAAAGTTTGGTTCATGCGATCTCCTTAGTTTTCTGTTGATAGCCAAAAAAAACGCCGGACTGCGCCGGCGTGTTCGTAAGCGGGTCAGGCTGGCTTTCGCCGCCCCACGCGATCCACCACCTCCCCGACAATGCCTTTGCGGAACAGCAGCACGCACGCAACGAATATCAATCCCGTCACCATGCTCACCGCTTCACCCAATGTGTTGAACCAGGCAATCCCCGTACTGCTGCCCAGGAACGTTCCAATGTCGCCCAATTTGTTTTCCAGCATGATGATCAGCATCGATCCCAGGATCGGTCCGGCCAGGGTGCCCATGCCGCCGACCAGGGTCATCAGGATTACCAGCCCGGACATGGCCCAGTGCACGTCCGTCAGTGTTTCAAAACCCAGCACCACGGTTTTCGTGGCGCCCGCCAGCCCCGCCAGCCCCGCCGACAGGACGAACGCCATCAGCTTGTATTTGTCGACGTCGTAGCCCAGCGAAATCGCGCGCGGCTCGTTTTCCTTGATGGCTTTCAATACCTGGCCGAATGGCGAATGCACGGTGCGCACGATCAGCGCGAATCCCGCCACGAAAATCGCCAGCACCACGTAATACAGCGTCAAGTCTTGCGACAGGTCGACCATGCCCAGCAATGTTCCACGTGGAACACTCTGCAACCCATCTTCACCGCCCGTGAACGGCGCCCGCAGCGCGCCGAAGTACACCAGCTGGGCCAGCGCCAGGGTGATCATGGAAAAGTAAATGCCCTGGCGGCGGATCGCCAGCGCCCCCATGACCAGGCCGATCAGCGCCGCGCCCAGCACGCCGGCCAGCAAACCCAGCTCGAACGGCCAGTGCAATTCCTTCAGCGCATAGCCCGCCGCGTAACCGGCGCCGCCGAAGAACGCCGCGTGGCCGAACGACAGCAAGCCGGTAAAACCGATCAGCAAGTTGAAAGCGCAGGCGAACAGCGCAAAGCACAGCAACTTCATCAGGAACACGGGATAGCCGACAAACGGTGCGGCCAGCGCGATCGCCAGGGCGATGCCATATCCGATTTTCTTGTTCATCGGGGATTCCTTATTTTTCCTTGCCGAACAGGCCGGCCGGACGCAGCAACAGCACCACCACCATCACGAGGAAGACCACGGTGGACGAAAACTCCGGGTAGAACACGCGCGTCAACCCTTCGATGACACCCAGGCCCAGCCCGGTCAGGATGGAGCCCATGATGGAACCCATGCCACCGATCACCACCACGGCAAACACGACAATGATGAGGTTCGATCCCATCAGCGGCGTCACCTGGATGATGGGCGCCGCCAGCACGCCGGCAAAGCCGGCCAGCGCCACGCCGAAGCCGTAGGTCAGCGTGACCATCAGCGGCACGTTGACGCCGAACGCTTCCACCAGTTTCGGGTTTTCCGTCCCCGCCCGCAGGTAGGCGCCCAGCTTGGTTTTCTCGATGACGAACCAGGTGGCCAGGCATACCACCAGCGACGCCACCACCACCCACGCGCGGTAATTCGGCAAGATCATGAAGCCCAGGTCGGTCGCGCCCTGCAATGCCGACGGCGTTTCAAACGGCTGGCCGGACACGCCATAAAACGAGCGGAACAAGCCTTCCACCAGCAAGGTGATGCCAAACGTCAGCAGCAAGCCATATAAATGGTCCAGCTTGTACAGCCAGCGCAGCATGGTTTTCTCGATGACGATGCCGAACACGCCGACCACCAGCGGCGCCAGCACCAGCATGGCCCAGTAATTGAGGCCGAAATACGTCATCCCCATCCAGGCGAGAAACGCGCCCATCATGTACAGGGCGCCGTGGGAAAAATTAATGACGTTGAGCAAGCCAAAGATCACGGCCAGGCCCAGCGACAGCATCGCGTAAAACGAGCCGTTGACGAGACCGATCAATAGCTGGCTCAGCAGGGCGGAAAAGGGGATGCCGAATATTTCCATAACAATCCAGACTGATGTGAGGAAAGAAGATGCGGCGCGGCGGCGAGGCAGCGCTTGAATCGCCATCCCCGCCTGCGCAGGGATGACGAGGTGTCACATAAGCAGCATTACTTCCACAGCTTGCACTGCGTCTCCGCCTTGGTCAGGTACGCCTGGTCGCCCGGAATCGTGGCCACCAGCTTGTAGTAATCCCACGGGTATTTCGATTCCGACTGCTTCTTGACTTCCATCAGGTACATGTCGTGCACCATGCGGCCGTCCGGGCGGATCACGCCATTCTTGGCGAACATGTCGTTGATCGGCGTTTTCTTCATCTGCGCCATCACCTTGTCCGCATCATCCGAGCCCACGGCCTTGACGGCTTTCAGGTAATTGGCCGTGGCGGAATAATCGCCGGCCTGCAGCATCGACGGTTCCTTCTTCATCTTTTCGAAGTAGCGCTTGGACCAGGCGCGGGTGTCGGCATTCGCATCCCAGTACCAGCCATCGGTCAGGTACATGCCGGCCGTCGTGTTCAAGCCCAGCGAATGGATGTCGTTGATGAAGATCAGCAAGCCGGCCAGCTTCATCTTCTTGGTAATGCCGAATTCATTGGCCGCCTTGATGGAATTGATGGCGTCGCCGCCGGCGTTGGCCAGGCCGAGGATTTGCGCGCCCGACGATTGCGCCTGCAACAGGAACGACGAGAAGTCCGACGCCGACAACGGATGCTTGACGCTGCCCAGCACTTTGCCGCCGGCGCCTTTCACCACGTCGGCCGTGTCTTTTTCCAGCGACTGGCCGAACGCGTAATCGGCCGTCAGGAAGTACCAGTTCTTGCCGCCCTGCTTGGCAATGGCGCCGCCCGTGCCGCGCGCCAGCGCCACCGTGTCGTACGCATAGTGCACGGTGTACGGCGAGCATTCTTCATTGGTCAGGCGGTTGGTGCCGGCGCCGATCGCGATGAAGACTTTTTTCTTTTCCGCAGCGACTTTGGCCATGGCCAGATTGGCGCCGGAATTGGTGCCGCCGATCAGCATGTCGACGCCCTGCTGGTCAAACCATTCGCGCGCCTTGGACGCGGCAATGTCCGCCTTGTTCTGGTGGTCGGCGGACACGAATTCGACTTTCTTGCCTGCGATAACCACGCCCGCATCGGCAATCGCCATCTTGATGGCTTCCGCGCCGCCAAGGCCGTCGATGTCGGAATACAGGCCGGACATGTCCGTGATGAAGCCGATCTTGATGCTGTCCCCGGAGACCTGGGCGTGGGCGCCCGACAGCGCGCACAGGGTAGTGGCAGTGGCAGCGACGATAGTCTTGAGTTTCATGTTGTCTCCGTCAAAAAGTTGTTATGGATGCATTACACGCCCAGAAGCTCGGTCAACACCGGCATCTTGGCGTTCAATTCCGATGCAGCGAAGGTCTCGACGATCTGACCGTGCTCCATCACATAAAACCGGTCCGCCAGCGGTGCGGCGAAGCGGAAATTCTGTTCCACCATGACGATGGTGTACCCCTTGGCTTTCAGCATCGTGATCATGCGCGCCAGGCCCTGCACGATCACGGGCGCCAGGCCTTCGGAAATTTCATCGAGCAGCAGTAATTTCGCGCCGGTGCGCAGGATGCGCGCCACGGCCAGCATTTGCTGTTCGCCGCCGGACAGCCGCGTGCCCTGGCTGTTGCGGCGCTCCTGCAAGTTGGGGAACATCTGGTAAATCTCGGCCACCGGCATGCCGGGACCGGCCGCCAGTTGCGGCGGCAGCATCAGGTTTTCTTCGGCCGACAGCGACGAAAAAATGCCCCGCTCTTCCGGGCAATAACCAATGCCCAGGTGGGCAATCTTGTGCGTCGGCAAGCCAATGGCTTCCACGCCGTTGACCTTGATCGATCCTTTGCGCGCGCCCGTCAGCCCCATGATGGCGCGCAGCGTGGTCGTGCGCCCCGCGCCATTACGGCCCAGCAAAGTCACGACTTCACCGGGCTGCACCGAGATGTTCACGTTATGCAGGATGTGCGATTCGCCATACCACGCTTGCAGCGCGGAGATTTCCAGTGCCGGTGTCGCCATCAGTGCGCCCCCGCCAGTTCCGCCGCTTCACTGCCCATGTACGCTTCCATCACTTGCGGGTTGGACGACACTTCCGCGTAGCTGCCTTCGGCCAGCATGGCGCCGCGCTGAAGCACGGAAATTTTGTCGCAGATACCGGAGACCACTTTCATATTGTGTTCCACCATCAAAATCGTGCGGCCGGACGAGACTTTCTTGATCAATTCCGTCACCCGGTGGACATCCTCATGACCCATGCCCTGGGTCGGTTCGTCCAGCAACATCAGTTCCGGTTCCATCGCCAGCGTGGTGGCGATTTCCAGCGCGCGCTTGCGGCCATACGGCATGTCGGCCGTGATGGTGTCGGCAAAGCTGGTCAAATCCACTTCCGCCAGCAAGGCCATGGCGCGGTCATTGAGCCGGTCCAGCGACTTTTCGCTTTTCCAGAAGTGGAACGTGGTGCCCAGCTGGCGCTGCAAGCCAATGCGCACGTTCTGCAGCACGGTTAAATGGGGAAATACCGCGGAGATCTGGAACGAGCGGATGATGCCCATGCGGGCAATGGTGGCCGGCTTGGCGGCGGTAATGTCTTTATCGTTGAACAGGATCTGGCCGGACGTGGGCACCAGGAACTTGGTCAACAGGTTAAAGCAGGTGGTTTTACCAGCCCCGTTGGGGCCGATCAGTGCATGGATATGGCCGCGCTGCACGCGTAAATTCACGTCGTTGACGGCGGTGAATCCCTTGAACTCTTTGGTCAAATTTCTTGTTTCCAAGATGTAGTTTGACATCACGTCCCCCGGTTAATTCTTGTAAAACCGATAAATTGTGCTCCGATAATACACAGCTTGGAAACCTTGAACAATACAGTATTATTACGGGTAAATTTGCACTTTTGATCACATTTCGTGCGTCAAAAATCCCACACCCGACATTTGTATTGCGCTGCATCAGGTTTTGCTTGATTGGATCAGTTGCGCGGCTTTTTCCGCGATCATGACGGTCGGTGAATTGGTGTTGCCCGACGTGATGAAGGGCATGACGGACGCATCTACCACCCGTAGTCCCGTTACGCCCCGCACCCGCAACTGGCTGTCGACCACGGCCAGCGCATCGTCCGCCCTGCCCATCCTGCATGTGCCGACCGGATGGAAAATCGTGGTGCCGATGGCCGCAGCCGCCTGCTCCAGGTCGCCATCGGTCTGGTATTGCAGGCCGGGCCGGAATTCTTCCGGCTGGTAGCGCGCCAGCGCTGGCGCCTGCACGATGCGGCGCGTCAGGCGGATCGCTTCCATGGCTGTCTGCCGGTCTTCCGGCGTGGCCAGGTACATGGGCGCGATTTTCGGCGCCGCGTAAGAATCAGGCGACACCAGCCGGACGAAGCCGCGCGACGTCGGCCGCAAATTGCACACACTGGCGGTGAAGGCGGGAAAGCCGTGCAACGGTTCGCCGAATTTTTCCAGCGACAGCGGTTGCACGTGGTATTGCAGGTTGGGCGTGGCCAGGTCCGGCCGCGAACGGGCAAACGCGCCCAGCTGCGATGGCGCCATCGACATCGGGCCGCTGCGTTTCAGCGCATATTCCAGGCCGATGCGCAGCTTGCCAAACCAGCTGGCGGCCAGCGTATTCAACGTGGTGGCGCCCTGGATTTTATAAATCATGCGCAGCTGCAAATGGTCTTGCAGGTTGGCGCCCACGCCGGGCAACTCCACCACCGGTTCGATTCCCTGCGGCCGCAGCACATCGGCCGGCCCGATGCCGGACAATTGCAGCAAATGGGGCGAACCGATGGCGCCCGCCGTGGAAATGGTTTCGCGCGTCGACGTGGCCTGCCAGCACGTGCCGCCGCCCGTGAAAATCACGCCGCGGCATGCGGCTCCGTCGGGCGTGTGGACAATATCAAACTTTTCCACATGGCATCCCGTCATCACCGTGAGGTTACCGCGCTGCATCGCTGTCTTTAAGAACGCGCGCGCGGTATTCCAGCGCAGTCCTTTTTTCTGGTTCACTTCAAAATACGCGCAGCCGAAGTTATCCCCGCGGTTGAAGTCGTGTACTTTGGGGATGCCGGTTTCCGCTGCCGCATCGCGGAACGCATCGAGGATGGGCCACGACAGGCGCTGCCGTTCGACCCGCCACTCGCCGCCCGCGCCGTGGAAGGCATTGGCGCCGCCGTGGTGATCTTCGCTCTGGCGAAACAGCGGCAGCACGGCGTCCCAGCGCCAGCCGTCATCGCCGCACACGTCGGCCCAGCGGTCGTAATCACCGGCCTGCCCCCGCATGTAAATCATGCCGTTGATGGATGAACTGCCGCCCAGTACTTTGCCGCGCGGATAAATCAGGCTGCGGCCGCCCAGGCCGGGATCCTGTTCCGTGCGGTACAGCCAGTCCGTGCGGGGATTGTCAATGCAGTACAGGTAGCCGACGGGAATGTGGATCCATAAATAGTCGTCTTTGCCGCCCGCTTCAATCAGCAAAACCGAAACGTTTTTGTCGCGCGTGAGGCGGTTTGCCAGCACGCAGCCGGCAGTGCCGGCGCCGATAATGATGTAGTCAAACTGGCCTGCTGATTCCAATCCGCCCCCTATTGTTTTGTTGCTTCGGCCAGCTCGTTGACCAGGGTCTGCACCAGTTGCGCCGCCGGCATGCTGCGCGCCCGGTGCACTTGTGTCCCGCACCACAGCGACATCCATTCGGTATCGTTGCGCTTGGCCGCTTCCGCGCGGATACTGCCGGTCAGCGCATTTTGCACCGGATAAGCGGGCACCTGGTCTTCCACCGGCCCCATCAATTGCATGAAACGGTTATCGAGCCCCCGCGCGTAGCGGCCGGAAAAGGCGCGGGTCTGCCGCGTGGCGTGTTCGCCCGCTTGCAGCAGCCGCTGCTTGTACGCCGGATGGATGGCGGATTCGTCAGTGACAAGAAACGCCGTTCCCATTTGCACGGCTTGCGCGCCCTGCGCCAGCGCCCGCGCGATGTCAGCGCCCCGCATGATGCCGCCGGCCGCCACCACGGGAATATCGACGGCCCTCACCACGGCCGGCAACAGTTCGAACGTGGTCAAACGCGCTTCCTTTTGCGGTCCGATAAACGTGCCGCGATGCCCGCCCGCTTCGATGCCGGATGCAATCACGCCATCGGCGCCGGCCGCCTGCCACGCCAGTGCTTCATCGACCGTCGTGATGGTGCCCACCACGGCAATGCCGGCAGCCTGCAGCCGTGAAACTTGTTCTTTATGTAATTGATTGAAGGTAAAACTCGCGACGGCGGGTTTCAACTCGATCAGCGCTTCGAATTGCGCGTGAAAGTCTTCACACCACTTGGCCGGCATCGGCAACTTGTCCCAGCCCAGCGCATCGAGCACGGGACGCAGCAATTTCTCGCCCAGCGCCACTTCTTCCGCCGTCGGCGATGGTATGTTTTGCACAAAGAAATTCAAACAAAACGGGCGCGCGGTGCGCTCGCGGATGGCCGCCACCTGGCTGCGCAAGGTATCCGGCGATAACAGGGAACCGGCCAGCGAACCCAGCGCGCCGGCATTCGACACGGCAGCCACTTGCTCGGGCGTATTGGCGCCACCCGCAGTGGGCCCCTGAATAATCGGATGTTCGAACAACGAAAGCCACGTCATATTACCCCCTGATGGCCTGTGGATAAGCTAATGAATATCCACAGGCACGAAATGTGAGTAAACCGCGATGTTGTCCCCAGTTGGATTTTTGTCCAAAAGTCGTCCTGTTTACATACAGGGTTTACGCAGGTGCTTGTACAGCCTGTAAACGCCTGATTTTTTTCCAGTAAACACGCTTATCCACAGAAAACCGGGGGTGTTAACAAATACTACTATTTTGTAAACATCCTTTTAAAGTAAACCAACCGCATCTTACGCGTCGCTGACGGCAAAACCCCACACGCCGTCCGATTAAAGTGCCTACCTCAATGAAACTGATACTCGACAGCATCAGCTTCTTCTATACTGAACCGGCAACCAACGTCCCAGACCCCGCCGGAGTTGCCCGTGGCCAAACTGCGCAAGCGAACGGAAATTGCCCGCTCGAACGCATATTTGCGTTTTCGCCGCCGTTTACTGGCTGGTTTATGCCTGATGGCCCTGCTGGCCACCGCGCTGGTCGCCTGGCAAATCCGCGCATCCACCCTGGAACGGCAAGCGGGATTGCAACGCCAGACGCAGCACTTCGTGCGCGGCATGGAAGCCCACGTCAAATATGCGATCCAGTTCGTCGACCTGACGTTGATCGGTTTCGCCAACACCATCAAGGTCTTGCCTGTAGAACAGACCCGCTCGGAAGCCACCATGCGTGCGCTGCTGACCTCCCCTGGCGATGCGTTCAATCATGATTTCTGGATCACATTTATCGATGCGAATGGCAAAGCCATCGCCACCACGAGCAGTTTTCCCCTGAGCGGCACGGATTATTCCGACCGGGATTACTTTGCCGAACTGAAAAACGGCACGGCGCGGGGCTTGTTTGTCAGCGGTCCGACTTCCGGACGGGTGTCCAAACAGCGGATTTTCATCCTGGCACGCCGTGTCGAAGGACCCGATGGCCAGTTCATGGGGGTGATCACGGCGCCGCTCGATGCAACGCGCTTTGCCAATGTGTTTGAAAATGCCCGCATTGCCCAGGACGTCACCATTGCTTTGATCCACCGCAATGGCCGTGTCATTGCCCGCGCACCGAATTTCGATACGGCGTTCAACACGGATCTGTCGGACACTATCCTGTTCCGCAGCTTGGCGGAAAGCCCCGTCGGTTCTTACCAGGTGATAAGCAAGATCGACAAGCTGCCCCGCATTTTCAGCTACCGGGCCATGGACAACTTGCCGCTGATTGTCGCGGTCGGCAGTTCCGACCTCGATGCCTTGTGGTTTTCCGGTCCGGCCTTTGTCGTGGGAACGTCCGGGCTGGCGCTGTTGCTGGTATTGATGGTGTTGTCCGGGCATTTCGCGCTGCAATCCTATGCCAAGGTGGAAGACCGGGAAGCCCGCTACCGCTTGCTGTATGCGTCGAGCCGGGAAATGGAAGAAAAATTCGCCGCCAGTGAAGCGCGGCTGCGCCTGATCGCGGATAACTTGCCGGCGCTGGTCACCTACGTGGACTGCGACCAGCGCTATACCTTCACCAACCGGCGTTTTGAAGAAGTGTTCAACCTGCCGCCCGGCGGTGCGCTGGGACGGACCGTTCAGCAAATGATCGGACCGGAAGCGTATGCGTTGTCGGCCCGCTACTTGCAACGCGCATTACTGGGCGAATCCGTGCATTTTGAACGTCCGCTGCAAACCCGGGACGGCGTGCGCTGGGATGCGATTACCTATGTGCCGGATTTCGGGCCGGATAAACAGGTGCGCGGCTTGTTCGTGATGGCGGAAAACATCACGGAACGGCGGAAAAATAACGAATCGATGCAACTTGCCGCGCTGATGTACCAGAACAGCAGTGAAGGGATGATGGTGACGGATGCGGAAGGCTTGATTTTGTCCGTCAATCCCGCGTTTACCCGCATCAGCGGCTATACCGAAGCGGAAGTGGTCGGACATTGGGCGTACGAACTGACGTCCGGCCGCCAGGATTACGAATTTTTCCGCAAGATGCGCAACGCCATCCGCAACACGGGCCAGTGGGAGGGTGAAGTCTGGCACCAGAACAAGCACGGCGAACATTACCTGGTGGCGCTGCGTTTTGACGCGGTGTTTGACCAGAATGGCGAAGCGTACCGGCGCGTCGCCCTGTTTTCCGACATTACGAAGAAAAAAGCGTCGGAAGAATTGATCTGGAGGCAAGCCAACTTCGATACGCTGACGGGCTTGCCGAACCGCCGCATGTTTGCCGAGCGCCTGCGGCAGGAAATGAAGAAGTCCGATCGCGCCCAGTTGCCGATGGCGCTGGTGTTCATCGACCTCGATGGTTTCAAGGAAGTCAACGACACCCTCGGTCACGACATGGGCGATGTGCTGCTGAAACAAGTGGCGGATCGGCTCAGCCATTGTGTGCGGGGGACGGATGCCGTGGCGCGGCTGGGCGGCGATGAATTCACCGTGATCCTGGCCGAACTGAACGATCCGCCGGACGTGTTGCGTATTGCGCAGGAAATCCTGAAAACCATGTCGGCGCCGATCCAGCTGGGGCCCGATATTGTCCACATTTCCGCCAGTTTGGGCATCACGTTCTACCCGGACGATGCGCGCGACGCCGATACCCTGCTGAAAAACGCCGACCAGGCCATGTACACGGCCAAGCAGCAGGGCCGCAACCGCTTCAATTATTTCGCCCCATTCATGCAGGAAGCCACACGTGCGCGCCTGATCCTGGCCAATGAGATGCGCGATGCGCTGATGCAAAACCAGTTCCGCGTGCTGTACCAGCCAGTCATGGAGTTATCCTCCGGCAAACTGGTGAAAGCGGAGGCCCTGGTTCGCTGGCAACACCCGACGCGGGGCTTGCTGTGCCCGTCCGAATTCATTCCCGTGGCCGAACATACCGGCGCCATCGTCGGTATCGGCGACTGGGTGTTCCGCCAGGCGGCGCAAACAGCCAAGCGCATGCAGGTGCTGCACGATAAAAACTTCCAGGTGGCCGTCAATGGTTCCATTTGCCAGTTCCTCGAAGGGGGCTTCAACGTGGCGGAATGGCTGGATTACCTGGCGGAACTGCGGCTGGCGCCCAACAGCATCATTGTCGAAGTCACGGAAAGCCTGCTGCTGGAGGCCGATCACACGGTGGTGCACAAATTACAGGCATTGCATCATGCGGGGATCGCGCTGTCGCTGGACGATTTCGGGACGGGCTATTGTTCCGTGGCGTTCTTGAAGCGCTATGCACTGGATTTCTTGAAAATCGACCCTTCCTTCCTCATGGAAAACGACGCCGGCGCGGATTTATGCGAAGCCGTGATCGCGCTGGCGCACAAGTTGGGCATCCGGGTCATCGCGGAAGGCGTGGAAAACCAGCGCCAGCAAGCGCAATTGCAGGCGGCCGGCTGTGATTTCGGCCAGGGTTACGTGTTTTCGCGGCCGATTACCAGTGATGAGCTCGATGATTTGCTATCGTCTGTGGATAAGCCCATCAATATCCACAGGACAGCATGTGAGTAAACACGCTGGTTGTACACCGGAAATTTTTTGTCCAACATTTACCCCTGCGCTGGTACAACAGTTTTCCAGTTCCTTATCGTTAACGTAAACAACTGATTTTTAGATGGTTAACATGGTTATCCACAGGAAAAGCCACGTTTACTACTACTATCATTTTATATAAAAGCTTTAACGTTAAAGCTGGTTTGAAGGCGTTTGCAGACCTCCCTGAAAAACACGAAAAAAAGACGAATGTGAACAACCTGTTGGATATCCACAGGAGCGTTAGTGGAAAAACCGGGATATCTGACCGACGGTTTTTGTTGTCCAGAAGTCGTCCGGCGTCGATACAATGCTTGTTCAGCCGGTTTTAAAACGCGTAAACCGCTGATTTTTCAGTTCTTAACAGGCTTATCCACAAAAATGCGCCGGTTTACTATCTACTACTATTTTTTATATATATCTTTTATGTAAACCTACGGCGTAAACCGCGCTGCCGCGCCGGGTATGCACCAAAAAAACGGGGGAACAATGCGTTTAGGGATCATCAGCGCTCTGGCTGAAGAACAAATGGGCTTGATCGACGCCATGCACAACGTGGAAAAACACGTACACGGCATGCGGGAATACACTGCGGGCAAGCTGTGGGACATCGACGCCGTCTGCGTGCTGTCGCGGATAGGGAAAGTTGCCGCTGCCATGACGGCCAGTATCCTTGTGGAGAAGTTCGATGTTACCCACATCGTCTTCACTGGCGTGGCTGGCAGTGGGGATGTCGGTGTCCGGGTGGGGGATATCGTGGTGGCGGAATCGCTGGTCCAGCACGATATGGATGCCAGTCCCCTGTTTCCCCGCTTTGAAATCCCGTTAACCGGGCAATCGCACATTGCGTCAGACCGCGATTTGACCCGGCGGCTGGCGCTGGCGGCCCGTGAATTCCTGCAGGAAGAGCCGGGCACCCCGCAATTGCACCGCGGCTTGATCGCCAGCGGCGACCAGTTCATCAAACACCGGGCGCAATTGGGGGCATTGAAGGATGCGTTGCCGGATTTACTGGCAGTGGAAATGGAAGGCGCCGCCGTCGCGCAAGTCTGTTTCGAGCTGGGCATCCCGTTCGGTGTGATCCGCACCATCTCCGACAACGCGAACGAAGATGCGGCTGTGGATTTCATGGAGTTTGTCCACAAGGTCGCGTCGCGCTACGCGTTCAGCGTGCTGCGCAACTTTTGCCGTGTATAAATTTGGGGCCAGGCCCTGAAATGTCGACTAAATCTACAGAGTGGATAACCTCGGGGTTTTCCACAAGGCCGGTAGTTATTCAAGCGGGTTGCCGCGCTTTACTGCACGACGGATCGCGGCAATTTCCTGGGGATGCAAGGCTTGCGCACACAATTCCCGGTAGTTCGCCTGGCGAGCGGCCTCATCCAGGCCTAAGCGCAGATATAGTTCATGCGGGACGACAAGGTCGTCCGGGTGCCCTTCACCATTGCACCGATAACTGCTCCAGTGATAGGCACTTGGTGCGTTCGTCATACCGGCACGCATGGGATTGAGTTCAATATAGCGATAGCAACGCATCAATTGTTCGTCGCTCAGTATTGGCGACGCGTAATAGCGGCCGCCCCAGAGCGAACCAGTACGCTGGTACTGTTGATTGAAATACTGGCAGTAGCGGCTGCCCAATGACATGAACAGCCGCGGCAAACTGTCCACATCCGCCGGGGAAATCAGCAAATGCACGTGATTGGTCATCAGTGTGTAAGCGTGCAGCTCACATCGGTATTGCTGCAACGCCCACTGCAGTGCCGCCAGGTACACCAGGTAATCGTTTTCACGGTGAAACACGTCGCAGCGGTTATGACCGCGTTGCACGACGTGCAGGGGGGCGCTGATGATCGGAGTGCGGAGAAGGCGGGGCATCCCGCCAGCATGCCATTGGCCCTGGAAAGGCTTTTGCGGCGAATTAAGGGCCCTGGTGGCAAACAGTCGCGCCAGTGACGCCACGGCCCTGTAATAGCCTTTAATCTGCCAATTTGAGACGAACGATAGTGCTTTTGGGGCCAGGCCCCAAAAAAATGCCAAAAAAAATGCCGGGTGGATAACCCGGCATTTTTCCACAGCAGTCAAAGAATCAGGTGCTCCCCAGGCAGACGGGCGTGTGCCAGCCCGGCTGCGCGCAGGTGAAAAGGGGGAGGTGGATAACCCGCCCCTTTTCCACAACCGATTGATTTACGCGCCCAAGGTCATCAGGCTCGCATTGCCGCCCGCTGCGGTGGTGTTCACGCACAGCGCACGTTCCGCCAGCAGGCGCCACAATGGGATGGCGCCGCTGTCGTCAGTCTCGATAATGCCGACCAGCGCGCCGTCGCGCGCCGCCATGGGCTCGCGTACAGCCGCTACAAGCGGCGTTTCCACCAAGGCCATCTGGAAGTACCCTTTAAAGCTTTCGAGGGCGCCTATGGCCTTGATATGGCTTTTAACGGCTGCCGGCAGGTCCACCGGCACGATGTCAGCCGATTTCGGCACGATCACGGCCTGGTTGCCCGTCGCCAGCACGGCCGCCAGCTGGTTCAGCAAGCCGGCCTGGGTCGCCGCATGGCAGACCACCGCGCCGCGCGAAGCGAAACTCAGGGTATTGCGCTCGCCGGTCGGGCCGGGCAACGCCACGGTGGTGCCCAGCAGCGATTGATTCCCATACTGTTCCGCCATGGCCGCGACTTTTTCGCGGCCGCTGGTTTTCGCCCATGCCGCCAGCGTATCGAGCGCGGTATTGGCCGCGCGCTGCTGCGGGCCAGCCACCACGGCGCCGCGCTGCAAACGCTTCAGGTACAGCGGACCGCCCGCTTTCGGACCGGTGCCGGATTTCCCTTCGCCGCCAAACGGCTGCACGCCCACCACCGCACCGACGATATTGCGGTTCACATAGATATTGCCAACGTGGGCGCGCGACGTGATGAAATCGATGGTTTCATCGATGCGCGAATGCACGCCCAAGGTCAGGCCAAAGCCGCTGGCGTTGATCTGGTCGACGATCTTGCCCAGGTCGGCGCGCTGGTAGCGGATCACGTGCATCACCGGGCCGAACACTTCCTTCGTCAATTCTTCCAGCGAGCGGATTTCCAGCACGGTCGGCGGCACGAAGGTGCCGTTGGCCCCCACCGGCACGCTCAGCGCGTGGAAGCCCACGGCGGTTTTGCGCATCTTCTCGATGTGCGCCAGCAGGTTTTGCTGCGCTTCGCTGTCGATGACAGGGCCGATGTCGGTGACCAGGCGGTCCGGCGAACCCAGGTTCAATTCGCCCATCGCGCCTTTCAGCATCTTGATGGTCTTGTCGGCGATATCTTCCTGCAGGAACAGCACGCGCAGCGCCGAGCAGCGCTGGCCCGCGCTGTCGAAGGCGGACGACACGGCATCCTGCACCACCTGCTCCGGCAGCGCCGACGAATCGACGATCATCGCGTTCTGGCCGCCGGTTTCCGCCACCAGCGGAATGTCCGCGCCTTCGATCACGGCGCGTTTCGCCAGCGTGCGGTTGATCAGCTGCGCAACTTCGGTGGAGCCGGTGAAGATCACGCCGCGCACGCGGGCGTCGTTGCACAGGCCCGCTCCCACCACGTCACCGCGGCCCGGCAGGAATTGCAGCGCCGCGCGCGGGATGCCCGCTTCGTGCAGCAATTCCACCGCGCGGTGCGCGATCAACGGCGTTTGTTCCGCAGGTTTTGCCAGCACCACGTTGCCGGCCGCCAGCGCGGCAGCCGCCTGGCCCGTGAAGATCGCCAGCGGGAAGTTCCATGGGCTGATGCAGGTCACGGGACCCAGCGCCAGCGTATTGGGCTTGCCGACGATTTCCTGGGCGTAGTAGCGCAGGAAGTCCACCGCTTCGCGGATTTCCGCGATCGCGTTCGGCAGCGACTTGCCCGCCTCGCGGATCGCCAGCGCCATCAGTTCCAGCTGGTGCTGTTCAAACAAGTCGGCAGCGCGCACCAGGGTGGCGGCGCGCTGCGCCGGCTCCGTGCCCTGCCATTCCAGCGCGAAGTCCGAGGCCGCCGCCAGCGCCGTATCGACATCGGCCGCCGCCGCTTCCGTCACCTGGCCCACGATATCGGTGCGCTGGGCCGGATTGACGACCGGCTGCGATGGCTGGCCGACGGTCAGCGCGCCGGCCAGCAACGGGCCGGCCGTCCACGTGCGCGGTTGCGCCAGCGCGTCGGCCACCTGGCGCAGCGTGTTTTCATTGGACAGGTCGATGCCGGCCGAATTGCGGCGCGCCGCGCCGAACATGTCCACCGGCAGCGGGATCGCCGGGTGCGGCAGGCCGCCCTGAGTGCGCGCGACTTCCACCGGGTTCTTGATCAGCGATTCGATGGCAATCGATTCGTCGACGATCTGGTTGACGAACGACGAGTTGGCGCCGTTTTCCAGCAGGCGGCGCACCAGGTAGGCCAGCAGCGTTTCGTGCGAACCGACCGGCGCGTAGATGCGGCACGCCTTGCCCAGGTTGTCCTTGCCCACCACTTGGTCGTACAGCGATTCACCCATGCCGTGCAGGCACTGGAATTCATAATTGGAAACGTTGTCGCGCTTGGCCCACGTGTAAATGGTCGACAGCGTTTGCGCATTGTGCGTGGCGAACTGCGCGTAAATCACGTCGGTGTTGGCCAGCAGCTTCTGCGCGCACACCAGGTACGACACGTCGGTATACACCTTGCGCGAATACACCGGGTAGCCGGGCATGCCGTCGACCTGCGCGCGCTTGATTTCCGCATCCCAGTAAGCGCCCTTCACCAGGCGCACCATGAACTTGCGGCCGCTGCGGCGGGCCAGGTCGATCAGGTAATCGAGCACGTACGGGCAGCGTTTCTGGTACGCCTGCACCACGAAGCCAATGCCGTCGAAGCCTTCCAGCGCCGGATCGAAGGCCATCGCTTCCATCAGGTCCAGCGACAGTTCCAGGCGGTCCGCTTCTTCCGCATCGATGTTCAAGCCGATGTTGTATTGCTTGGCCAGTTTCACCAGCGCCGTCAGGCGCGGCAGCAGTTCGCTCATGACGCGGGCGCGCTGGGCGCGCGAGTAGCGCGGGTGCAGCGCCGACAGTTTCACGGAAATGCCGGGACCGTCCTTGATGCCGCGGCCATTCGACGCGCGGCCGATGGCGTGGATCGCGGTTTCATAGGCGGCGTAGTAATTGTCGGCGTCGGCCGCGGTCAATGCGGCTTCGCCCAGCATGTCGTACGAATAGCGGTAACCGCGCGCTTCGTTCGGCTTGCCGTTCTTGATGGCTTCATCGATGGTCTGGCCCGTGACGAACTGGTTGCCCAGCATGCGCATGGCCAGGTCGACGCCCTTGCGGATCAGCGGTTCGCCGCCTTTCGCGATCAAACGCGTGATGGCCGAGCCCAGGCCTTCTTCACTGGACGACGACACCAGCTTGCCCGTCACCAGCAAGCCCCAGGTGGCGGCGTTGACGAACATCGACGGCGATTCGCCCAGGTGCTTGCGCCAGTCGCCCTTGCTGATCTTGTCGGCGATCAGGCGGTCGGCGGTGGCGGCGTCCGGAATACGCAACAGCGCTTCGGCCAGGCACATCAGCGCCACGCCTTCTTCGGACGACAACGAGAATTCATGCATCAGCGCATCCACGCCGGAAGCGCGGGTGCGCTCCTTGCGTACGGACGACACCAGTTTATGGGCCAGCGCCTGTGCTTCCATCGTGCTGCCGTCGTCACGTACCTGGCTTAACAGCCATTGCACGGCTTCGGTCTCGTCGCGGCGGTAGGCCGCGGTGATGGCTGCGCGCAGAGGGGTAGGATCGCGCAGGATTTCCGCCGACAGCGCGGAAAACGGAGTGGTGGTGCTTGCAGCTGCTTGCATGAGGTCTCTCTACAAAGGGGTGTTTTCAGGAGCCCGCCGCACGGAACTGTGAAAAAAACGCCCGCCCGACTTGTGGCTGGGCGAGCGTATTTCCGTGTGACTGCTGATGATTCGATTGTAGAGGGATTTCTTCTGGATTAATTCTGGTATTACTTAGTACTAGCCATACATTGTTTTTGGTGAGAGAATTTGACCAAATAAAATTAGAAGGGGAAATTATCCATGCTGGACAAGATTAGCAAGAAGATCCTGATGGAGCTGCAGAGCGACGGGCGCATCAGCAATGTCGAACTGGCTGCGCGCGTGAACCTGTCGCCGGCTGCCTGCCTGGAGCGCGTGCGCAAGCTGCACGAGTCCGGCTACATCATGGGCTACACCGCCCAACTCAATCCGCAATTGCTGGACGTGTCGTTGCTGGTGTTTATTGAGGTCGTGCTAGATCGTACCACGCCGGAAGTATTTGATGCATTTAAACAAAGCGTGCAATTGATCCCCGAAGTGCTGGAGTGCCACATGGTGGCGGGCGGCTTCGATTACTTGGTCAAGGCGCGCGTCAAGGATATGGCGGCTTACCGGGAATTCCTGGGCAAGACGCTGTTACAGAAGGGTGTGCGGGAAACCCACACCTACGCGGTGATGGAAGAAGTCAAAAATACAAGCAAGCTGCCTATCAAGTAGTCAAACCGCTGCACGGGCGCAGCCAGAACGGAACCGGCAAGCGGCAGGTGCTCCCTTCGCACCTGCTGCCTTCCGGTCCAGGCCCGTATTCGCGGATGCAAGGCAAGCTTGTGCGACTCGGAGGAGACATGAAGTTGCAGCGCAAGCAGGTGCATCACGTTGGTTGGGTATTGGGGGCGGCCGCGGCGGGTTCGCTGGTTTCATGGACGGCGCAGCAAGTGGCCGGCGGCGGTGCGGTCCCGGTGTGGCCGGCCGCACTGGCGGCGCTGACCGGCGCCCTGCTGGTCCAGTTCAAGGGCGCGGGCCGCAGTGACGAGGGCCCGCAGCGCTTTGCCCGCACGGTGGGCGAAGAAATCGACGCCATCATGATCGGTGCGGCGGAAACCTCGTATTTCGTCGATTCCGTCAAAAAGAAAATTGAATCGGATGTGCGCACGGCCGGCGAGATCGTCACCGGCTCGGGCCAGAACGCGCGCACCACGGAGAAAATTGCCGCCAATGCGGAACGGGCCGCGCAAGTGGCGGCCCGCGTGCGTGCGGAAACGGAAACCGGGCGCACCGAGGCGGACCAGGGGCTGGAGCGCATCCGCCGCGCCCGCGCCGATGCGCAGCAAGCCGCGTCCGTGATGGCGGACTTGCAAGACAAGGCCAAGCGCATTTACGGCTTTACCACCGCCATTACTGAAATCTCGGCCCGTACCAATCTGCTGGCGCTGAATGCCGCCATCGAAGCGGCGCGCGCCGGCGAACAGGGCCGGGGCTTTGCCGTGGTGGCGGGCGAAGTGCGGCAACTGGCGCAGCGCACCAAGGAAGCCACCGATGAAATCTCGCTGATGGTGCGGGCCATCAATGAGCAGGCGGAAGTCGCCAGCAAGGGCATGAATTCGCTGGCGTCCAGCGTCAGCGACGCAGCGCAGAACGTGGAAACCGTGCATGGCTTGCTGTCGTCGATCGAGCAATCGTCGGGCGTGTCGGAAACGGAAATCGGGGAAATCGCCCGCGCCTCGCGCGAGCACGTCGACACGACGCACGTGATTGCCGACGCCATTGCGCAAATCCGCGACAGCATGCTGTCGACGGAAGGCGACCTGCCGCGCGCGGCCGGTTCCGCGATGGCGGTGGCGGAGCGGGCCGAAGTCATCACGGCGGCGCTGGGCAGTGCGCAGGTGCCGACCGCGCACGACGACATCATTCGCGCGGCGCAGGACGCGGCGCGCGCAGTCGGCCACCTGTTCGAAGACGCCATCAAGCGCGGCCAGATCAGCGAAGCGGCGCTGTTCGACCGCCACTACGTGCCGATCCCGAACACGGATCCGCCCAAGCACACCACGCAGTTCGACAAGTTCACCGACCGCGTGCTGCCGGACTTGCAGGAAAGCCTGCTGGCGTCGATGCCGCAACTGGCCTATGCGGGCGCGGTGGACAACAATGGCTACTTCCCGACCCACAACCGGAAATTTTCCCAGCCGCTGACGGGCAATTACGATATCGACATCGTTAACAACCGCACCAAACGCATCTTCAGCGACCGCACGGGCAAGCGCTGCGGGTCGAACACGACGCCGTTCCTGTTACAGACGTACAAGCGGGATACCGGGGAAGTGATGCATGACCTGTCCGCGCCGATTTACGTGAACGGGCGGCATTGGGGCGGGTTCAGGATCGGGTACAAGTCGGCGGGGCACTGAGCCCGGAGTCCCGTCATCCCCGCAGGAATGACGGGTTTTTGCGATGCTTAATCAATATCGCTGCGCGGCGCCGTCCCTGGCGCGGTTTTCTGTACCACGGTGTTCATGGCTTCCAGGTTTGCGCGCAACCACTTGTGGGCCGGGCTGCGGGCATCGCGTTCGTGCCACAGCATATCCAGGTGCACGGCCGGCAGCTGGAATGGCAATTCCTTGTGCACCAGCGCGTCCGTCATGCCGGTCGAGGCGATCAGGTGCTTTGGCAGCACGGTGACCAGGTCCGAATTGGCCACCACGCGGCCCGCGGTGAAGAACTGGTTCACCGTCAGCAGGATGCGGCGCTCGCGCTGGATTTGCGCCAGCGCTTCATCGACCAGGCCGTGCGCGCGGCCGGAGAAGCTGACCAGCAAATGGTTCGCCGCGCAATAGTTATCCAGTGTCAGTTCGACTTTCGCCAGCGGGTGGTCGCGCCGCATCACGCAGACATAGTGGCCGGAATACAGGCGCTCGTGGCGGATCGGGGAACTCGTGTCGGACGACAGTTGGGCCGCCACGCCGGGGAAGAAGCCGACCGCCAGGTCGACGTCGCCGCGTAACAGCATGGGACGCGGCTCGCGCGTGGTCAGCGGCACCATGCGCACATTGACGCCGGGCGCCTCGCGCTCGATCGAACGCATCAGCGACGGCAGCCAGAATGCGGCGGTGGCGTCGGCCATCGCCAGGCGGAAGGTGGCGTGCGCTTTCGACACATCGAACGTTTCCGGGGTGACGGCCGCTTCCAGGCTGGCCAGTGCGCTGCGCACCGATGGCCATAACGCTTCCGCGCGGGGCGTCGGCTTGACACCGTAGGCGGTGCGGATCAGCAGCTCGTCGCCCAGGCTTTCGCGCAGGCGCTTGATCGCGTTCGACACCGCAGGCTGCGTCATGGCCAGGTGGCCGGCTGCGCGCGTCAGGTTTTGCTCGGTCATGACTGCGTCGAAGACACGCAGCAAGTTTAAGTCCAGCGTCAGAAAGCTCATGGTATGTAGGTGTGGACTTATTCGCTTTCCGAATGATTGATATCGGGAAACGAAATTGGATTTATATGTTGCAGCGCACTATAGTTACGCTTGATTGTAATGTTTCCTGAACTTCGATGTCTACCTTCATTTCTGCTGTACAAGCCTTACTTTTGCAAGTCTCGCTGATGACCGCGTTGCAAGCGGTGTTGGGCGCCGTGCTGGTGCTGTTCCTGGTCCTGTTGTTCAAGCCGCTGCTGCTGGGTGTGGTCCGCGCGCTGGCGCTGGCCATCCACCCGAAGCCAACCTGCGAAGAACGCGCCCAGCGCCGCAAGATGCGCGACGCGCTGGTGCTGAACCGCATGCTCAACTCGATGGAAGTCGCCCCCAGCCACGCCGCCGAACTGCGCGCCCTGGCCGCCCGCGCTTAAGTCCCCCGCGCACCAAGCCAATCGGCGCCCAGCTTCCCAGCCGGCGCCGATTTTCTTTTCCAGTGCCAGAATCCAGTCGATATTTCGGGGCCTGGCCCTTTTCGTACTATCGTTCTCTTAGCGAACGATAGTGCAAAAGGGGCCAGGCCCCTGGGGGAGGGGTTAGGCCCCTGGGGTAACTATTTTTCGCCCAGCAGCTGTGGCTTCAGCGAACTGTCCACCGGCTTGTCGCCGATCCAGATGCGCAGGATGGCGTTGTAGAACGCCTGGTCGGGCAGGACGGGGCCGATCGGCTTGCCGTTCAGGAAACATTGCGTGCCGCTGCCGGGGATCCAATCCACTGTCAGCGCATCGCCCTTCTTCAAGCCCGGGAACGACGCGAACATTTCACCAAATTGCTTGGTTTGCGGCACGATCTTGGCGCGCTCGGCCGCGTCCGTGTTGTCGTTCAGGCCCGCCATGAAGGCTTTGCCGAATTCTTCCGACGTCAGTTCGCGCAGCACGACGATGTGCACGCGGCGTGCACCCGGCGCCGCCAGCACGTCGGCCACATTGGTTTTCTTGTCCTGCAAATACAGGCCCAGCGCATAGACTTTAAAGATGACCTTGGTGCGCAAGCCCGCGCCATTGAGCTTCAGGGTTTGGCCGGCCACGGTGGCCGTGTCGTCGAATTTCACGCCGGCCACGTCCACGGCGGCCAAGGCAGGCTGGAAGGATGCGGCCGCCAGCACTACGGCCGCGGCGGCGGATTTCAGGATCGTCCTGCGGAAGGATTGCATGCTGTCTCCATGGTGTTGTTTTGTGGTGCCGACTATAACATCCGCACCCCGCCATGGATTCGTACGATCATACTTTTTAGGCGTCGGGTGGCGTTTTCGCCGCAGTCAGGCGCTCGTACTTGGCAAACAGCTGTTCTTTGGATTCCTGCCAGTCCGGATGCAGCGGAATGCATTCCACCGGGCAGATTTGCACGCACTGCGGCTCGTCGAAGTGGCCGACGCATTCCGTGCACTTGTTCGGGTCGATTTCATAGATTTCCAGGCCCATGTAAATCGCATCGTTCGGACACTCGGGTTCGCAGACGTCGCAATTGATGCATTCGTCAGTGATCATCAACGCCATGGTGGATCTCCTTACACCCCGGTGCCGCGCGTGGCGGCGATTTTCTTTTGCAGCCAGCGGTCGACGGACGGGAACACGAACTTCGACACGTCGCCGCCCAGCATGGCGATTTCCCGCACAATGGTGCCGGAAATGAACTGGTACTGGTCCGACGGCGTCAGGAACAGTGTTTCCACGTCCGGCAACAGGTAGCGGTTCATGCCCGCCATCTGGAATTCATATTCAAAGTCGGACACCGCGCGCAAGCCGCGCACGATCACGCGCGCATCATGTTCGCGCACGAAATCCTTCAACAGCCCGGAAAAACTCTCGACCTTGACGTTTGGATAATGCCCCAGCACTTCATTCGCGATGGACAGACGCTCGTCCAGCGAAAAGAACGGGTGCTTGTTCTGACTGTCCGCCACGCCGACGATCAGCTGGTCGAACAGGCCCGATGCGCGGCGCACCAGATCTTCATGACCACGCGTCAGCGGATCGAATGTTCCCGGATAAACGGCTACAACCATTGCGGCTCCCTACAGTTACTCCAAACAATAGAAAGCGCATTATGCCTGAAAATCAGGCTTTGCCGCAGTGCAGCAGCGCCTCAGCCGGTATCCTGTGGTATCAGCCGTTGTACTGAAGTAAATGGTAGTACACCATCCCCGCCTTGTCAGCGCGCATGACTTCCCACCCCGCCATCCACTCCGGCGCCTCGCCGTCGGCAAAGGTCAGCGGCAAACCGGATTCCGCATAGACCAGCGCGCCTGGCGCCAGCAATTTCGTGCACAGCGGCAGCGCGCGGGCCAGGAAATCCTGCTGGTAAGGGGGATCGAGGAAGATCAGGTCGAATTGCTGGCCGCGCGACGCCAGCGATTGCGCCAGCACCAGCGCATCGGCGCGTTGCAACGTCACGTTGGCGGCGTTCAGCTTGGTCTTGATGGTGTCGAGCTGGCGGATCACGGCGGTATTGGTGTCCGCCATCAGCACGTTGGCCGCGCCGCGGCTGGCTGCCTCGAAACCCAGCGCGCCGCTGCCGGCAAACAAGTCCAGCACCCTGGCCTGTGCCCAGTTGGCGTTGCGCAAATGGCTGATCCAGTTGAACACGGTTTCACGCACGCGGTCCGGTGTGGGACGCAGGCCCAGCGCTTCCAGCACCGGCAACGGCGTGCGTTTCCAGTCGCCGCCGATGATGCGCACCTGGTTGCTGTGTTTGGGGCCGTGGACCGGGACTTTAGGAGGTTTAGTCGACTTCTTTTGCATGGGCGGAACTATACCATGCTGGATTTACCCCCTACTTCAGCGCCAGTGCGTTCAAATCGTCGATCCACCCCTGCATCCGCTTGTTCGCATGCTCTTTCTGTTCCGGCGTTGCGATGCGGATCACCGTGTGCACCAGCTCGATATTGCTCGCCAGGTAAGCATCGAAGAAAGCCTTGCGGTCGGACGGCTTTTCCATCCGGTCGAACAATTCCTTCACCAGGTCCCGGATCCACCCTTCCGCCACCGCTTGCGTGGGTTTTTCCTGCTGAATTTTCCGCGCCATGTCCAGGATGCTTTGCTGGCGCCGCATGCGTTCGTCCAGCCACAATTCGTTGTCCAGCGGACGGGCATCGGACGCTTTGCGCAACACCGCTTCCTGTTCGCGGCTGAAGTCGCCGAACCACAGTTCGAATTGCTCCATCGACTTCTTATAGCGGAACTTCATTTGCTCGGTGCGGTCGCCCTTCATGTTTTTCTTGCGGAAGTCCCGGTTATTCTTGTCGAACTTCTTTTCCATGGCGACGATTTGCGCCGGCGTGAGTTTCAACGCCAGTTCCGCAATATCCGGCACCGCTTTCATCAGGACGGCTTCCGCCCGCGCACGCGTTTCACGGTAATCGGCCTGCAAATCCGCCACGGTGGGCGTGCCGTGCAGCTGGCGCTGGGCGGTGTGCAGCAGTTGCACATAGTCCTGCAACTGGGTTTTGCGGTGCCAGCGGAACAAATCGCCGATATCGGATTTCACCCCCGGTTTCTGGTCGGACGTCAGGTCGACGTACGCGTCCAGCCACCAGAACAGCAAGGTGTCGCCATTGTTATAGGCGAGCTTTAATGAACTGCAGGCGCCCAGCAGCGCCAGCAAAAGCATGACGAAAATATAGCGTGCGCCCCTGTGGTGCAGGGCCTGCGTGTTAAACTTTTCCATATTTTCAACTCTCAGTTTATCGGCCATATGAACGTCGTCATCCTCGCCGCCGGCATGGGCAAACGCATGCAATCCGCCTTGCCGAAAGTGCTGCACCCTATCGCCGGCAAACCGCTGTTGTCCCACGTTATCCACACTGCGCGCGGCTTGTCCCCGTCCAAATTATGCGTGATTTATGGGCATGGGGGCGCAGCCGTCCTGTCTCACCTGGAAAAAGAAAAGCAAATCCCCGGCACCGACATTTCCGCTGCGTTGCAAGAACCGCAACTGGGTACGGGCCACGCCGTCATGCAGGCGCTGCCGGTGCTGGATGAAGCGCATCCGACGTTGATCCTGTACGGCGACGTGCCGCTGACCACGGCCGCCTCGCTGCAACGCCTGGTCGACGCGGCCGGCGCCGACAAGCTGGGCATTCTCACCGTGGAACAGGACGATCCGTTCGGCCTGGGCCGCATCATCCGCAATGCCGATGGCGCCATCGAGCGCATCGTGGAAGAAAAAGATGCCACGCCGGAACAGCGCGCCATCAAGGAAATCAACAGCGGCATCATCGTGGCGCCTACCCGCCACCTGAAGAAATGGCTGTCCGCGCTGCAAAACAACAACGCGCAAGGCGAGTACTACCTGACCGACATCGTGGCCCAGGCCGTGACGGACGGCGTGCCGGTGGTGTCGGCGCAACCGTCCGGCCAGTGGGAAGTGGCAGGCGTGAACAGCAAGGTGCAACTGGCCCAGCTGGAACGCATCCACCAATTGAACATTGCCCAGGCGCTGCTGGAGCGCGGCGTCACGCTGATGGACCCGTCCCGCATCGACGTACGCGGCGAATTGATTTGCGGCCGCGACGTGACGATCGACGTCGGCTGCGTATTCGAAGGCAAGGTCGAACTGGCCGATGGCGTGACGGTCGGCGCGCACAGCGTGCTGGTCAATACGACAGTGGGCGCCGGCGCCAATATCAAGCCGTTCTGCCATTTCGAAGAAGCGGTGGTCGGCGCCGCTTCGCAGGTGGGGCCGTACGCCCGCCTGCGCCCTGGCACGGAATTGGGTGAAGATGTCCACATCGGCAACTTCGTGGAAGTCAAAAACAGCCAGATCGCCGCGCACAGCAAGGCCAATCACCTGGCCTACGTGGGCGACGCCACCATCGGTTCGAAAGTCAACGTGGGCGCCGGTGTCATCACCTGTAACTACGACGGCGCGAATAAATTCCGCACCGTGATCGAAGACGACGCGTTCATCGGCAGCGATTGCCAGCTGGTGGCCCCCGTCACCGTCGGCCGCGGCGCCACCATCGGCGCGGGCACGACCTTGACCAAGGATGCGCCGGCGGAACAGTTGACGATTTCCCGTCCCAAGCAAACGTCGGTCGCCGGCTGGAAACGTCCGGTGAAAATCAAGAAGTAATTCAGGCTGATCCCCTGCAATGGCGCCCTTTGCGGCGCCATTTTTTATGGCCGGAAGTTGTGGATAAATGTGTTGAAAAGCCTGCGAAAAAGCTGGGATTAAGCAGCGGATATCCTGTGGGGTGCCGGAGGATAAGATGAGGACAACTTGCCGCGTGCGCTGAAATCATTCGCTGGCGTTGGGGTGATAAGCGATGTGTATAACTTTGTTGAAAAGCGTGGGGTTAAGCAGGGGACAGGCTGTGTATGAGCAGGGGAAAGCTGGTGAATAAGTGGCGATGACAGTGCGGCGTGCCGTGGCTGTGGCGGCGGTGCATAAACTTGTGGGTAAGCGGCTGGATAAGCGTCTGAAAAATGGTGGATAGCCGTTGAATAATCCGGGATAACCGGAACGCACATGTGTATAAGGCTGTGTAAAAACAGGGGATAGCACAGGCATAACTATCCACAGGCTTTTAGCGGGACATCAACCTTGAAATGTGAATAACAATGTGGGTAACCCTGTGAAAACCCCCTGCATATGCTGCGTATAACTGGCATCCGGCAGTGGAAAACTTTACGCCTCGTAGAGCGTCGCTCACACGGGAATCCGCGTTTCAAACTTGCTGCGGAAGGTGGAAAAGTACGTTTTGACGTTGCGTACATTGGTGCGGGTGGCGAAGAGGCGGTGCGCCAGCGCGTGATAGGCCGGCATATCCGCCACCTGCAGCACCAGCACGAAATCCGGCCCCGGCGACACGCGGTAGCACTGCAGCACGGCTGCCTCCCCCGCCACGTGCTGCTCGAATTCTTCCATGCGTTCGGCAGCCTGCACGTCGAGCGTGATTTCCACAATGGCGGTCAGGCCCGCGCCCACCTTGTCCGGCGCCAGCAGCGCCACCTGGCGCGCAATCACGCCCGTCTCGGTCAAATGCTTGACGCGCCGCAGGCATGTCGGGGCGGACACGTGCACCAGTTGCGCCAATTCCGCATTGGTCAGCGCCGCATTGTCCTGCAATACGTTCAAAATGCGACGGTCGATATCGTCGAAGGACGAAGTGGATGGAATATTCATTCAGATTATCGTTGAATATGAAATTTAATTTCTACACTATACACACTTGAAATAAAATTTCATGCACGATTGAAATAGGAAAGCATATTTCACAGACGCTGCTCTACACTGGTTGTCATTAAATAACTCATCCAGACAAGGACCACCATGTGCGGCATCGTCGGCGCAGTAGCGCAGCGTAACATCACCCCTATCCTGGTCGAAGGCTTGAAGCGCCTGGAATACCGTGGCTACGATTCGTGCGGCGTGGCGCTGCACGTTGATGGCAAATTGCAGCGCTCGCGCTCGACCTCCCGCGTGGCGGACCTGGGCAAGCAGGTGGAAGAAACCGGCCTGAACGGCTTCACCGGCATCGCCCACACCCGCTGGGCCACGCATGGCGCGCCGGCATCGCACAACGCCCACCCGCACTTCTCGCCCACGTCGGACAACGCCCGCATCGCGCTGGTCCACAACGGCATCATTGAAAACCACGACGAACTGCGCAAGGAACTGCAAGACCTGGGCTACGTGTTCCAGAGCCAGACCGACACGGAAGTCATCGCCCACCTGGTCGACCACATGTACCAGGGCGATTTATTTGAAACCGTGCAGCAGGCCGTCAAGCGCCTGCATGGCGCGTACGCGATCGCCGTGTTCTGCCGCGAAGAACCGCACCGCGTGGTGGCGGCGCGCCAGGGTTCGCCGCTGATCGTCGGCCTGGGCAATGGTGAAAACTTTGTCGCCTCCGACGCGATGGCGCTGGCCGGCACCACCGACCAGATCATTTACCTGGAAGAAGGCGACGTGGTCGACCTGCAACTGGGCCGCGTGTGGATCGCCGACGTCAACGGCAAGCAAGTCGAGCGTGAAGTCAAAACCGTGCACGCGCACACCGGCGCGGCGGAACTGGGCCCGTACCGCCACTTCATGCAAAAGGAAATCTTCGAACAGCCGCGCGTCATTGGCGACACGCTGGACGGCGTCACGGGCGTGATGCCGGAACTGTTCGGCGACGGCGCCTACCAGGTGTTCAAGGACATCGACCGCGTGCTGGTGCTGGCCTGCGGCACCAGCTACTACGCGGGTTTGACGGCCAAGTACTGGATCGAATCGATCGCCAAGCTGCCGGTCAACGTGGAAATCGCGTCCGAATACCGCTACCGCGATTCCGTGCCGCATCCGAAAACCCTGGTGGTGACGATTTCGCAAAGCGGTGAAACCGCCGACACCCTGGCGGCGCTGAAACACGCGCGCGCACAGGGCATGGAACACACGCTGACGATCTGCAACGTGTCGACCAGCGCCATGGTGCGCGAATGCAAACTGGCGTACATCACGCGCGCCGGTGTGGAAGTGGGCGTGGCGTCGACCAAGGCGTTCACCACGCAGCTGGTGGGCCTGTTCCTGCTGACGATGACCTTGGCGCAAGTCAATGGCCGCCTGAGCGAAGAGGAAGAAGCCGCGCACCTGAAAGCGCTGCGCCACCTGCCGGCGTCGGTCTCGGCCGTGCTGGCGCTGGAGCCGCAAATCATCGCGTGGGCGGACGAATTCGCCCGCAAGGAAAACGCGCTGTTCCTGGGCCGTGGCCTGCACTACCCGATCGCGCTGGAAGGCGCGCTGAAGCTGAAGGAAATTTCGTACATCCATGCGGAAGCCTATCCGGCCGGCGAACTGAAACACGGCCCGCTGGCGCTGGTGACGGAAGAAATGCCGGTGGTGACGATCGCCCCGAACGACGCCCTGCTGGAAAAGCTGAAATCGAACATGCAGGAAGTGCGCGCCCGCGGCGGCCAGCTGTTCGTGTTTGCCGACGTCGATTCGCGCATCCAGTCCAGCGACGGCGTGCACGTGATCCGCATGCCGGAACACTATGGCCAGCTGTCGCCGATTCTGCACGTGGTGTCGCTGCAGTTGCTGGCGTATCACTCGGCGCTGGCGCGCGGGACGGACGTGGATAAACCACGCAATCTGGCGAAGTCGGTGACGGTGGAGTAAGCGGGGAGGCGGTCGCTGACGCGAGTGCAGAAAAATAACAAAGTCTGACAAAGCACAGGGGCGATCGCCCCTGTGCTCATCATGGATGGTCCCCACGCCCGGAGGGCACGGTCAGGTATTTGAGACTGAGGAACGCATAACAAATCACCGCAGCGGTCAGACCAAGCAGGATGTAATTGGTTCTGGACAATAGCAGCGCAAATCCGGTCAACACGAAAACGACCAGGGTGTTGACCACCAACTGGCGCCGCAGCTCGGGACGCTCCATGAAATAGGCGTACTGCTTGCCAATGAAAAAGCAAACCGTGCCGATGACCGTCAGTACGCGGAAATCGGCTATCCGCATGTCGTCCAGGATCGCATGCCGTATCAGGCTGGCAAGGATCGACAGGCCGATGAAAACGAATAAATGCGAGTACAGGACCGAATGACCGGTCGCGAGCTTCTGTCTGGACAGCAAGTGAAAACTGTCAAAGTAGACCCACCAGATGCTCGATATCGTCACGAAGCCGGTGGCCGCGGTCACCAGCTTCTCGACATTCCAGCTGATATTGGCCAGTCCCGTCGACAGGCTGATAACGGACTCTCCCAGCAAGATGAGCGTGAGCAGGCCCACACGCTCGATCAGGTGTTCGGTATGCGCCGGGATGCCTCGCAGACGACGCGGCAAAAAACAGATGAACGCAACCAGATCGAACAGTATGCCAAGGTAAAGCACGGCATAGCGCTGTGGCGCCGGGAACAGAATCGCCGCGAGGCTGATGGTGGCGCCAACGAGGGTCGCCCACCCGACTGCCGTTGTCAGTTGCACGCTTTCCTTGTGCCGGTGTTTCGACACGAAATACATCATGGCGATGATGTATTTCGAACTGGCGTAGCAGACGATGATGGCCTCAAAGCTGGCCAGGAACCGTTGGTCGATCAAGCCTGAGATGATCGTCACCAGGAACATGATGAACAGGGTAGCCAGCCGATGCTTGCGGTCATCCGCGTCGAACCGGTTGGCATACATCGTGTGGCTGACCCAAATCCACCACAAGGGTATGAAAGTGAGAACGTATTGCCAGAACCGCAGTGGGGCCAGATGACCCTCATGCGTGTGGTTCAGGATATGCGTGACGTCACCGATCGCCACCACAAAAATCAGGTCGAAGAACAACTCGAGCCAGGTGGCACGGCGATTGGGGTCGAAATATTTTGTCTTCTGCATCTCGGGCAGTTGCGTCATAAGAATGCATTGGACTCGTGGACGTTCCCGGGCCGCTTCGCGCGGACCGTGTCATCGCGCGTCGCCAACTGCACCGATACTAGCAGCTTATCCACCGTAACCGGGAAAGACCGCGCGCGCTTGCGGGGATCGACGGGGCGCACTGCAGAGCGGCGCTCCTAATGAAAACCGCACTCCGCCGGCTTTTGCTACCCTCCCAACATCTCCAAGGCTCTCAATAGCCTGCCCAGTCAGTGGTCCCCCATGTGATGCGGCCGCACTCGCATTCGGCTCTGCCTCACACCATTCGTGAGGTGCAAGCGTGATCAAATCCATCCCCTTCATCGAAGCTCTGCAGGCAAGCTGTCCGCCACGCGGTTTCGCAGTAATGCACGTGATCGCCGGCCTCGGCATATGCAGCATATCGCCCACCGTCGCCGCGGCCCCAACTCAACTGCTGGTGAGCGGGCCTTCGCAACGGTGCCTGGACATCTACATGGGCAGCCAGGAGCCCGCCACCCCCGCGATCATTTTTGATTGCCACGGCAGGATCAACCAGCAGTGGGAATACACCGCCGCAGGCGAACTGAGAACCTTCGATGGCGCGCGCTGCCTGGACGTCAGGGCGGCAAGCACGCAACCCACGGCCATCGTGCAATCCTATCCCTGCCACGGCCGCGCCAACCAGAAATGGACGATCAAGCCGGACAAGACCATCGTCAGTGCCCAATCCGGACTGTGCCTGACGGTGCAGGGTGGCCGCACGGTGAACGGCACCGGCATCGATATGTGGCCCTGCCAGGGCTTGGCTCACCAGCAATGGTCATTCAGCGCGGTGCCGCCTTCAACCAACGACACGCAGGCGCCAACGCCACCGAGCGGGTTGGCCATCAGCGCCCTGACGTGCCGCTCCGCCACGCTGACGTGGAAGGCCGCCACCGACAACGTCGGTGTCGCGTATTACGACATTTATCGCGATGGCCAGGCCCTGGGGACGGTGAATGCCAGTACGCTGACTGCCCAGCTCACGCTGACGCCGGGCGCCAGTTGGGGCCTGTACGTCAATGCGCGCGACGGGGCCGGCAATGTTTCGCAGGCCAGCACGACGCTTCCGCTCAAGGTTCCGCAGTGCGAGACCGACACCCAGGCCCCGTCGGTGCCGACCGGCTTGCGCGGAAGCGTGTCGGGCACCACGGCGACGCTGGCATGGAATGCATCCACCGACAATGTGGGCGTCACCGGCTACGACGTCTATCGCAACAGTACGAAAGTCGGCAGCACCAGTTCGCTCGGGTACGTCGACTCCGGGCTCGCCGCCGAGACCACGTACCAGTACACGGTCGCTGCCCGCGACGCGCAAGGCAACGTCTCGCCGCGCGGGACCACCTTGTCCTTAACCTCAGGAAAGAGCTGCACCGATGTCATCTGCTCAGCGGCCCAGGTGGCTGCCGAGACGGATATCCCATGGGGGCTGGCTGCCTTGCCGGATGGAACAGTCCTGTACAGCCGGCGCGACGCGCAAGACATCATCCGGCTGGACCCGGTCACCGGAACCAAGACGTCGCTGGGCACCATTCCCAACGTCCAGGGTACCGATGGCGAGGGCGGCCTGCTGGGCATCGCCGTCCCCGCCGGCTTCCCTGACGCGGATAACTGGCTTTACGTGTTCCACACCAGCCCCACGGACAACCGCATCGTGCGCGTTCGCTATGTGAACGGGAAGCTCGACGTGGCATCCCTCGAGGTCTTGTTGAAGGGCATCGGGCGCAACAAATTCCACAATGGCGGGCGGCTCCG
The DNA here is from genome assembly GCF_009674485.1 of Pseudoduganella rivuli. Lineage (GTDB taxonomy): Bacteria > Pseudomonadota > Gammaproteobacteria > Burkholderiales > Burkholderiaceae_D > Rugamonas > Rugamonas rivuli_B. The sequence goes on from NZ_WKJJ01000002.1 coordinate 219,633, forward strand.
TTTCGGCCCGGACGGCAAGCTGTACGCGGCGACGGGCGATGGGCAAAACGGCCCGTTCGCGCAAGACATCCGGCAACTTTCCGGCAAGATCCTGCGGCTGAATCCGAATGGCACGCCGCCCGCTGATAATCCGTTCGGGAATTATGTCTGGAGCTACGGCCACCGCAATCCACAGGGGCTGGCTTTCGACGCCAGCGGCCGCTTGTGGGAACAGGAATTTGGCGATTCGCAGGATGAGACCAACTTGATCGTCAAAGGCGGCAACTATGGCTGGCCGAATTGCGAAGGCGTGATATCGCGCGCCGGGACTGGCTGTGCCACGGCGGGCTATGTCGCGCCGAAATATACCTATCGCAATACGGAAGCATCGTGCAGCGGCATCGCCATCGTCGGCAATGCGCTGTACGTCGGCTGTCTGGCCGGCAAGCGTTTGTATCGCAGCGAAATCAGCGGGTCCAGCCTGGTGAACGTGCGGCAATTCTTTGTCGGCACCTATGGCCGCATCCGCACCGTGGAACCGTCGATTGACGGCAATTTGTGGATGACGACCAGCGATGCCGCGGGGGACAAGGACAGTATCCCGAACAATACCAATACACAGATCCTGAAAATCATATTGAAACCGTAGGCGGAGGGCGCGTATCCACCGCCGCGAACAGTTGCACGGCCCAGTCGACGAATACGCGCACCTTGGCGTTCAGGTGCCGGTTGGGCGGATACATGATGTGCAGCGGATGGGGCGGCTGCTGCCAATCTTCCAGCACGCGCACCAGCTCGCCGCTGGCCAGCTGGTCCCGAACGAACCAGCCGAAGGTCTGGCCTATGCCCAGTCCGGCAGTCAACGCGGTGAGGTGGGCCGTACTGTCGTTCACAGCCACCGCCACGTTGGCGTTGATTTCAATGTGTTCGCCGTCGCGCGCGAAACGCAGCGGGAAAACCTTGCCCGTCAGCGAGGAAAAATAGCCGGCCACGCGATGCTTTTCCTCCAGCTCATTCGGGTGCGACGGCATGCCATGCGCGGCGATATAGGACGCGTGGCAGCAGGTGACGAACTCCATGTCACACAGCTTGCGGGCGATCAGCGTGGTGTCGGCCAGCGGGCCCCCGCGTATCACACAGTCGATTGCCTCGCTCACCAGGTCGGTAGGCCGGTCGCTCACACCGAGCCGCAGTTCGATGTCCGGATAAGCGGCGTGGAACTGCGGCAGTGCCGGCAGCAGGATGCGGTTGGCCAGGATGGTGCCCACGTCCACCCGCAGGCGCCCGCGCGGTTGTGCGCGGGTCTGGCGCGCCGCCGCGTCCATGTCGTCCAGGTCGGCGATCAGGCGCCGTGCGCGCTCGTAATACTGGGCCCCTTCCGGCGTGACGGTGATGGTGCGCGTGGTGCGGTGGATCAGCTTGGCGCCCAGGTGCTGCTCCAGATCCTGGATCAACTTGCTCGCGGTGGAGCGTGGCAGCGACAACTGGTCGGCCGCCTTGCCGAAGGTCCCCGCGTCGGCGATTTGTACGAACACGCGCAAGGCTAGTAAGTGGTCCATGGAACTCCCCCAATCAATGCGCTTGATTGTACATCTACATGGATAGTGATTCCATAAATGGCGGATTTACACAGGATTCTGCACAAAATACACTGGACTCCATCAACCAACCCAACAAGGAGTCCGATCATGAGCAAGCTTCAAGGCAAAGTAGCGGTAGTCACCGGTGGCACCAGCGGCATTGGCCTGGCCACCGCCAAACTGTTCGCGGCGGAAGGTGCGCGCGTCTTCATTACCGGCCGCCGCCAGGCCGAACTGGACGCCGCCGCGGCCAGCATTCCAAACGCCATCGGCATCCAGGCCGATTCCTCGAACAGCGCCGACCTCAAGCGTTTGTTCGACACCATCAGGGAACTGGCCGGCCGCATCGACGTGCTGTACGTGAACGCCGGCGGCGGCTCGATGGCGCCGCTGGGCGCCATCAGCGAGGAACACATCGCCGATGCCTTCGACCGCAACGTGAAAGGCTTGATCTTCACCGTACAGAACGCGCTGCCACTGCTCGGCAAGGGCGCCTCGGTGGTGCTGACCAGCTCTACCGCCGGTATCGTCGGTACCCCGGCGTTCAGCGTCTACAGCGCCAGCAAGGCCGCCGTACGCAATCTGGCGCGCAGCTGGATTCTCGACCTGAAGGACCGCGCGATCCGCGTCAACGTGGTCAGCCCGGGTCCGGTCCGCACGCCGGGACTGGTGGAGTTGGCCGGCCCTGAAGCTTCCGCCCAGCAAGGCTTGCTGGACATGCTGGCCGCGCAGGTGCCGCTGGGCCGCGTCGGCGAGCCGGAAGAAATCGCCAAGGCAGTGCTGTTCCTGGCTTCCGATGACGCCAGCTTCATCAACGGCGCCGAGCTGTTTGTCGACGGCGGCCTGGCACAGGTATAAGCCAAGGGGCCCGTACCGCCGGTTCCGTGCCGGCGGTATGGCTCAGCCTTCGAGTCCTTTCGCCAGCACGTCCGCCACCGCCGTATTGATGTCGACGCCCCGCTCGGTCGCCAGCGCCTGCAACTGTTTCACCAATTCGCTGTTGAGCTTGACTGCGAACGGCACCAGGCCCAGCGCCTGGTCGCGCTTGCGCTGTTCGCGTTTATCGATGGCCGGGGTGGCGGGGCCGCCGAAACCCTTGGCGCCGGGAGCGGCCATTTTATTCATGATTTTTTTGGCATCGCTCTTCGCCAGGTCGGTTTTCTTCACGGTGGTGTCCTTGGTTGACGGTTGTTCTTGCCGCGTATTGTCGTCGATCTGTCCTGGGTGAGCGAAAACATATTTGCCCGGGCAGTTTCCAACTAGGCACGTTTCGTCGACAGCGCCACCACGGCGGCACCGGCGGCCACGATCAGCGCGTCTTCAATCAGCCCGCTGCGGGTCTGGCCGATGTGCGCCATGGCCTTTTTGCGGCCCGCCAGGGTCAGGTAGGCAAGCGGGACGGCGGTTGCCACCGCGACGGCCGCGCCGGCCCGTTCACGGCCCTGTGGCGCCAATGCCGCCCCCGCGATTCCCGCGCTCATGACGCGCGCCAGCAGTCCCAGGAAGACCGTGCGGTCGGGCGCCGTCTTCATCTTGTCGCCAACCAGCTCGCCGGCGCCCATTGCCAGCGCGCCGAATTTGAACAGCGGCCGGTCCAGCAAGACCAGTTGCCCTGGCGTACGGCGTTCCGCCAGGCGTGCCGCCGCCAGGGTGGCCATGGGTGTCATCGATCGCGCGCTGGCAACGGCGCCGATCAGGGCGGAGGAAAGCAGGTTACGGATGTTCATTGGTGCGCACTCCTGTATCGTGGTCGCGCCGAAGGGAACGGCGCCTGCACGCCAGCTTACCGGTTTGAACTGGGCGGCCTATCGGAATAGTGCCCACCTGCCTGTAGGATTACGGGACAATAGGCACGCGACCGCTTTGCCTATACCACACGACAACATGCCACCCATCATCAATCCCGCCGAAGTCGAATTCAGCGCCATCCGCGCCCAGGGCCCCGGCGGCCAGAACGTCAACAAGGTTTCCTGTGCCGTGCACGTGCGTTTCGACATCGCGGCATCGTCGCTGCCGGAGCACGTCAAGCAGCGCCTGCTGGCCATGCGCGACAGCCGCATCACGCAGGAAGGCGTGGTGGTGCTCAAGGCGCAGCAGTCGCGCAGCCTGGAACAAAACAAGGACGATGCGCTGCGCCGCCTGCAGCAACTGGTCGACCAGGCCGCCGATGTGCCGGCCGTGCGGCGCCCTACCCGCCCCACGCGCGCATCGCAGCGCCGCCGGCTCGATGGCAAGGCCCGCAGTGGCCAGATCAAGGCGCTGCGGGGCAAGGTCAGCGAATAGCGGCCGCCGCAATGATTATCCGCACTTCACCGACAGCTCGACGTCGTCCGGCAATGGCGCCGACAGGTAGCCGCCGTCGGGCGCGCGCACCTGCGCCACATATTCGGGGCAGTAATCGGCATTGTCGGCAATGACCAGTGCGCCGGGACGCAGCCGGGGTTCCAGCAGGCGCAGCACGTCCCAGTAGAGCCCTTTGGCGCCATCGAGCAGCAGCAAGTCGATCTGCTCCGGCAAACCGGTGCGCAAGGTTTCCAGCGCATCGCCTTCGCGGATGTCCACCAGGTCCAGCAGGCCGCCGGCCGCCAGGTTGTCGCGGGCGCGCCGCGCCTTCGATGGCTCGAATTCCGTCGTGATCAGCTGGCCGCCGCCATTGTCGCGCAGCGCCGCCGCCAAGTGCAGCGTGGAGATGCCGAACGACGTGCCGAATTCGACGATCACGCGGGCCTTCGCGCTGCGCGCCAGCATGTACAGCAACGTGCCGGTCTGGCGCGATACGGGAATCGCGGCGTCCTTCAATTGCGCATAGATTTCGCGGTATTCGGTCTTGCTGCTCAACAGGCGTCCGCGCTCCGCGACCGGCAAGGCGGCAAACGCCGTCATGGCGGGCACCGTAACGCTGTCGGCGTCGGCAAACAGGCGCTCCAGCAGCGGTGCGACGGGGGAAGAGGTCAGGGTCGTCATGGGGGGGATTCCTTTTTGAAGTAAGAGCGTCAATAATATGAAGAATCCTTCACGTTTCATATTCGCGTTGCCCGCCCCCGCCATGACCGACCGCCAGAACTCCTGTATTGCCTCGCGCAGAAAGCCGAAACAGGCCCGTTCCAACGACCTCGTCAGCGCGATTTTGCAGGCGGCTATTCAGGTTTTGGCGAAAGAAGGGGCCCACCGCTTCACCACCACGCGGGTGGCGGAACGCGCCGGTGTCAGTGTCGGCTCGGTGTACCAATACTTTCCCAACAAGGCGTCGATCCTGTTCCGCCTGCAAAGCGATGAATGGCGGCAAACCTCGGCCATGCTGGCCACCATCCTGCAGGATTTCGAAAAGCCGCCGCTGCAACGGTTGCGCATCCTGGTGCAAGCCTTTGTGCGTTCCGAATGCGAAGAGGCGGACGTCCGCACGGCGCTCAATGACGCGGCGCCGTTTTACCGCGATGCGCCGGAAGCGCTGGAAGCCAGGGCGTCGGGCGACCGCCTGTTGCAGGCTTTCATGCAAGAGGTGTTACCGGATGCGGCCGAGCCTGTCCGCGCGATGGCGGCTGACCTGGTCATGTCGACGCTGAGCGCTGTCGGCCAGCAGTTTTCTGAAACGCCGCGCACGGATGGCGAAATCACGGCGTATGCGGATGCGCTGGCCGATATGCTGTGCGCTTATCTGGACAAGCTGGCTGCCAAAACAGGCCAAGTCCTGTAAGCTGAATTTACAGGGTAAAACCTGTAATTTTAATTATTTACAGGTTTTGTCTTGTAATGGTACTTTACAGTTCCTATACTGTATTTAACGTCATTGAAGACTCGGCCATGGAATTCACTATCCATACACTGGATCACCTCAAGCCACTGATCAGGGGCTTCCGGAAAAAGGCACACCTCACGCAGGCGGCGATGGCTGAAAAATTAGGGATCAGCCAGCAGAGTTACGCTCAAATCGAGGCGAACCTGGCATCAACGAGTGTCGATCGCCTTTTTACTATCTTGCGCTTGATGGACGTGAAAATCCAGTTGACGGACAGTGATCCGGGTACGGTGCCTGACCCGCGAATCAGGCCGCGGACAAAAGGCCGGGCGCGTGTGCAAGGAACGGTCATTGATGACCCGGGAGGGACGACTATCGGACCGGCGCCCGCTAAACAAATCAAGCGTAACGATACGACCAAGTGGTGATGCATGGCGCGACGAGGAGTTCCAAATAGTCTCAATGTGTGGCTGAACGGTACGCCGGTGGGGCAATGGACGATCCGGCGCAACGTGTCGACTTTCACCTATTTCGCTGAATGGTTATCTGACGAGAACCGCCGTCCGCTCTCACTCTCAATGCCGTTTACGGCTGCGAACGCGCCCTATAGCGGCGATGTGGTCACGAACTACTTCGACAACCTGCTGCCCGACAGTGAACCTATCCGCCGGCGCCTGGCGCAGCGGCACCACACGGGAAGCACTTCCCCATTCGATCTGCTGCAAGCGATCGGGCGGGATTGTGCCGGCGCTACTCAACTGCTGGGACCAGATGAAATACCCGAAGACTTCTTCAGCATTCAGGGCGAACAACTGGACGAGCACGAGATTGCAGAACTGCTGCGCGCGACTACCGCACCAGGCGGACTGGGGCGGGAAGATCACCGTAACGACCTGCGTCTTTCCATCGCCGGTGCGCAAGAGAAGAATGCCCTCCTGCGGCATGAAGGACAGTGGTATCGGCCACTGGGCAGTACGCCAACTAGCCATATCCTGAAACTGCCATTGGGGCTGGTCGGGAACAGGCGCGCGGACATGCGCACCTCCGTGGAAAATGAATGGTTATGCTCACAGATCATGGAGGGCTTTGGTCTCCCGGTCGCCAGGACGGACATCCTCGAATTTGAGGACCAGAAAGTACTTTCCGTCGAACGCTTCGACCGGAAATACGCTGATGACCGCACGTGGATTGTGAGGTTACCGCAGGAGGATATGTGCCAGGCGATGGGATTCTCACCGCTGCTCAAGTACCAGGCCGATGGCGGACCTGGCATCCAGCGCATCATGCAACTGCTGCTGGGGTCGGAATCTGCGGAATTTGACCGCCGTAACTTCTTCAAGACGCAAATCGTATTCTGGCTGCTCATCGCCACCGATGGTCACGCAAAGAACTTCAGCATCGTGCTCGGGCCGGGGGGCGTATATCGTGCCACGCGGTTATATGACATTCTCTCTGCACACCCAATTATCGGAAATGGCCCGAACTTGATCTCGCGCCATGAAGCCAAGCTGGCCATGGCTGTCAGAGGCAGCAACAACTATTACCTGGTTGATCGCATCATGCGCCGACACTGGTCTTCCATGGCTGGCCAGGTTGGGCTGGGAGCAGTCGCAGCGGAGCAGATTATCGAGGAAGTTCTCGCGCAAGCGCCGGAAGTCGCCGAGAAAGTCCTGGGCATCCTTCCGGCTGGCTACCCCGCTGACGTAGCTGAAAGCATCATTGAAGGGATGTGGGCTCAATGCAGCCGGCTCGCCAATATGCCACCCGGGTAACCGCTTGCAGCGTTAGCCGGGCTGCCGGCTATACTTGCGCACCTGCTCGCGCATATGTTTCACCTTCGCCGCCAGGTGCGGGTCCGTCATGGCAAACAAGTCCAGCCGGGCGGCATAGTCCGGCGTCATCATCCAGCCGAAGGTTTCCGCCTTGTCCTCTTCCTGGCCATAGCCGGAATACATGCTGACCAGCCCTTCCCGCACGTGGCCCAGATCCTGCAGGTTCTTGCCATAGAAGGTCGCGCCGCCTTTGCCGTATTGCAGGCCTGCCGGATTCATTGCCAGCCACGCGGGGTCCGGATGGTAGTAGTCGTTGTATTCGCGGTGGTCGATGAAGTGATAGAACTCGTGGTGCACGCGCATTTCCATCCCGGCCGGGCACAGTGTTTTCGCATTGTTGTCCGCATAGGCCACGCCATCCGTTTCCGCCATCGGCATCGCCAGGCGGCGCTGCCCGCCCACCGCCAGTTCCTTCACCAGCACGATGTTTTTCAAGCGCACGTTGGCGAAGAACGGTTGCGGGTAGCGCTCCAGCCCCGGCAGCACCACGCTCAATAAACGCTGCAGGCGCGCCCGGTCTTCAGGGCTGTCCGTGAACGCTTCTCCGGTCACGCCTTCCTGTTCCAGCGTCCACACGGCGTTCAGTTGCAGCGCCGCGAGGCGGTGCGTGGCGACGTCGCGCAATTGCGCCACGCTGGCATCGGAAGGCGCCACGGCCGGATACTTCAAGTCCCAATGGCACTCGAGGCGCAACGCATCGTTGTTGTGATCGATTGGCTCCATGGTGCTGCAGGCGGACAGCAGCACCATGCCGGCGCACATCAGCATGCGCCGCAACATGGTCATTTGCATCATTTGAAGTTATAGCTCGCGGTCAGTTGGAAATAGCGGCCCATCTGGCTATGGTATGCCGGCGAATAACCTTGCAGGTAAGGGATCTGGCTCGCGTCGAACGGCGCTTCCTTGTTGGCGATGTTTTGCACCGACAGCGACAGTTCCAGGTTGCGGATGCCCTTGTAGCGGACATACACGTTTGCCGTCAGCGCCGCATGCACGTCGCAATACCATGGCGTGGCGGCCTTGAACGAGCAGACCGTGTCGGGCGACGATGTCACCTTGTAGCCGCCCACGTAGTTCCAGTCGATGCTGGCGTCCCAGTGGCCACGATCCCAGGCCAGGCCGGCGCGGCCACGGTTTTTTGGCAGCCCGTAATAGCCCGCGTATTCCATCAGCGGATCGTCCGGCGTGCTGGCGCTCTTGTAGCTGTGCATGCGGTTATAGCTGGCCGTCATGGTCAGGCGGCCCCAGTCACCCAGCGACGCCACGCCGCGCGCATCGACGTCCATGCCGCGCGTCTGCGTTTCCGACAGGTTGGCGGTGAGCAGGCTCAGATGATCGAGCTTGCCGCTGACCGGATTGCGCACGATGCGGTTGGCGTATTTCGATTCGTTGTCCAGCAAATAAATGGTGCTGATGGTCGACAGTTCGTCGCGGCGCTTGATGTCGTACGCATCCACCGACAGCGACCAGCGCGGGATGGGTTCCACCACGAAGCCGACCGTATAGCTGTTGGATTTCTCCGCCTTGATGTTGGGATTCGCGCCCGTGGTATACGCCACGTAGCGTTCGCAATTGTCGTTGGCGGTATCGAACACGGGGCACAGCTTCGGATCCTGCACCTTGGTATAGCCGTTGGTATTGCCGGCATGGACTTCCGGCAGCGATGGCGCGCGGAAGCCTTTCGCATAGGTGCCGCGCAACGCCACCTGCGGCAGCGGGCTCCATTTCACGCCGGCCTTCGGCGTGAAGGCCGAGCCGAAGTCGCTGTAACGGTCGGAGCGCGCGGCCAGGCTCAGTTCCACCGACTTCAGTACCGGTGCGGACAGCTCGCCATACGCGGCCACCACGCTGCGCGATCCGCTGGAACCGGTCATGCCGATCAATTGAATCGAGCCGTCGGTAAAGCGCGTATCCGGCGCCGCATCGAACTGCTCACGGCGCAATTCCGTTCCCAGCGACATGGTCAGCGGACCGCCGGGCAACGCGACCAGTTCGCGGCTGCCGTGCACGTCGACGCTGCTGGTGGTGGTGTTGGCATGGTTGTCCAGCACCGGATACAGGCGCGCCATCAGCGCCGGATCGTTGGCGGACGGATTGCGCAGCGTGAAGCTGTTGCGTACCAGGCCGTTCGCATCGAGCACGTCGTTGATCAGCACACTGTCCTGCAGGTAGCCGTGATAGCGCGTATCGGTCAGCGAGCGCGAATACATCACGGCGCCTTCCAGGTCCCAGCGCCCTGCCATGCCGCGCGCGCCCAGTGTGTAGCGCATGTTGCGGCTCTCGCTGGCAATGGTGGTCGGCACGTCGTTGAACAGGTAGCGCACCGCCACGGTCTTGCCCCAGCGGTTTTGCGGATGGCTGGCCGGCAGCGGCAGGAAGCCGATGGTGGTGCCCGGCGCGTTGCCGTACAGGCCATCCTTGTCGACCAGGTCATTGGTGTAGGCGCCGTAGGCATTGGTGCCGTAGCTGTACATGGTCGATTCCTGGCGGCTGCGGCTCAGCGACGCATCGCCAAACAATTCCCAGCCGCCGCCCAGCGCATAGGTCAGCGCGCTGTAGACATTGTCGCGCTGCGCTTTCGATTGCAAGGTCACGGAGGTGGTGTTGTCGTTGATGCAGCGGCCGTTCAGCGCGGGGCTGGCCGGGTCGTTCAGCGCCGGGCAATCGCCGACGATGCCGAGGAAGGTGCCGCCGGCGGTGCCGGAGGCCGTGTAGGCATTGCTGGCATACGTCGAACGGCGGTCGGACAGGCCGAAGCGGCGGAAATCCGCATCCTTGGTGCGGGGGCGGGCATTGACCATGACCGGGCTGGTGTCGCGATGGGACAGGCTGGTCAGCCAGTTGTAGCCCTGCTCGTCCATGCTGCCCTGGCCGTACGTGATGCTGACGCCGCCGGTGTTGCCGTCGTGGTACGACGACGTGCCGCCACTGAGCTTGGCCGACAGGCCGTGGTAATTCTTGCGCAGGATGATGTTGATGACGCCGCCGATGGCGTCGGCGCCATAGATGGCCGACGCGCCGTCCAGCAGCACTTCGACGCGCTCGATGGCTTCCACGGGGATCGCATTGGTATCGACGAACGAGGCCGAGCCAAAGCCGAACGGCGCCACGCGGCGGCCGTTAATCAGCGTCAGCGTGGCGCCAGCGCCAAGGCCGCGCAGCGAGACGCCGGCCGAGCCGAACGCCTGCGACGGCGTGCCTTCCGTGTTGTAGCCCCCCGTGTTCCCGGCCGGCAGGTTGCGCAGCACGTCGGTGATGGTATTCGCGCCGGAACGGGCGATGTCTTCCGCGCTGATGACTTGCACGGCCGACGCGGTTTCCGCGGCGACGCGCTTGATGCGGGAACCGGTGATTTCCACCCGCGCAGGGGAGTCGGTTGGCTGCTGCGCTTGCGCAGCCAGCGGCGCCATACCGGCGCACAGCAGCGCGACGGCACGGACAATGGGACGAGTTGCAAACATGCTGTCTCCGTTTTATGACAGTGATTGAATTGAAAGGCACTGTCCGGAGTGTGTTGGGTCTGCACAAACAGGTCACGGAAGGGACTGCTGTTTTTGTACAAAACTGCTGGCATTACGCCGCCAGGGCGTCGGTTGTAGGTTACAAGCCACGTTCCCGGCGGAAACGGGCCGGCGGCGCGCCGAAGTGGCGGGTGAAGGTGCGCGACAAATGGCTGGCGTCATGGAAACCGCAAGCGTCGGCGATATCGGGCAGCGCGTGGCAGGCCGCCAGCAGCATGTCGCGGGCTTTTTCCAGGCGCATTTTCATCAGGTGGCGATGGGGCGGCAAGCCGAGGGCCGCATGGAACTCGCGCGAGAAATGGGACGGACTCATGGCGCACAACTCGGCCAGTTGCTGGTTGGTGACGGCCTCGGACAAGTGCTGTTCCATGTAGCCGAGCACGCGCCGCAGGCGGGCGCCGCACAGCGTACTGGCTTGCGCGGCTTCCTGCGGCCGGCTGTAGTGCTCCAGCAGGTAACTGAGCAGCGCCACCATCAGCCCATCGCAATATTGCGACTGCAACGGACCGGCCATCACTCCGGCGTTCAACATGCGCCGCACGGTTTCCATCACGTAGCGGTCCGACGTGAACTGGTTGGCGCCCAGGGTGAGTGGCTGCCCCGTCTGCCGCAAATCGCTGAAGCTGTCGACCAGCGACGCCGGCACGAACAGGTTGACGATATCGCAGCTGCTCAGACGGCTCCACTGGTTGCCCGCGCCGGGCGGACAAATCCGGAACCGCTCGGCGGCAATCACGCCGCCCCACACCGGCCTGCCCTGCTGCCAGATGCGCGCATCGACCGGTTCCATCATGACGGCAATGCGGTAATCGTTGAGGTGCGGGCTGACGGTCTGGATCATCGCGTCGGGATGGTCGCTGGTCCAGCGGACGATGGACGCCCGGGAGTTGGGCAGCGGCCCGATGCAGGTGTGCAAAGGATCATGCACGCCACTGCGGTGGAACCAGTCTTTGAGGATTTCCGGGGTATCGATGGCGGCATTCATGCAAACATCGTAACATTTGTGTCACGAAATTTCGTACGCCATTGCATGTCCGGTTTCACACTTTATTTGTCACCTGCGTAGCTCCGACATGATTTTCTCTGCCAAAAAGTCGCATGGCGGGCGTTTTGATTTGCTGCTGCGCGCCAGGATGACTTCCAGCGCATCGATTTCCGGCAAGCCCTGCGCCTGACCCAGCAACGCGAGGTGGGCGGGGACGGCGCAGCGCGCCAGCGGCGCCACGGCCAGCCCCGCTTCGACCATGCTCAGCAGGCCCATCAGGCTGGGGCTTTCATACGACGTGCGGTACGGGATCTTTGCCCGCTCCAGGCTGCGGATCGCGTTTTCACGGGCCACGCTGCCCGGCAGGAACACGGCGATCGGCAGCGGCCGCTCGCGCCAGATATCCTTGGCGCTCGGCGTCGCGGCCCAGACCATGGGTTCGAAGCGGATGAATTCTCCCGACAAGCCTTTCACCCGCGTCGCGCACACCAGGTCGACCGAGCCATCCTTGACCATCGGCGCCAGCGCCACGCTGGGCAGGCCCACCACCTGGATTTCCACCTTGGGATAGGTGGCGGAAAACTTTTTGAGGATCGACGGCAGCAGCGAATACGCATAGTCGTCGGGGACGCCGATGACGACGCGGCCGGTGATGTCCGGCCGCACCACGGCGGCCCACGCTTCGTCGCGCAGCGCCAGCATGCGCCGCGCATACATCAGCAGCACTTCGCCATCCTGCGTCAGCGTGACGCTGCGCGGCTTGCGCACGAACAGCGCCTTGCCCAGCGCGGTTTCCAGCGTCTTGATCTGCATGCTGACCGCCGATTGCGAACGGTGCACGACTTCCGCCGCGCGGGTGATGTTCCCCGTGTCGGCCACCGCCACCAGCATGGTGAGTACGTCGAGATCCAGGGCTTTCATAAATATTAATATCAGAAAAACTGATCGATGCAATCAATATTATGCGATTTTCTTAGGCTAACACGTCGGGCATAGTATTGGAAAGGAGGCCATTCATGAACGCACGCACCAACCCATCCATCTTCGCATCGCCCGAGTTGTACTTTGCCACGCTGTTGTCCGGCATGCGCGTGCCGTACGTGGCCTCCGGCGCCGGCGAACCGGTATTTTTCGTCCACGGCTCGCTGTGCGACTACCGCTACTGGAACAGCCAGATCAACGTGCTGTCGAAACATTATTTTTGCGTTTCCACCAGCCTGAGCCACTACTGGCCGGCGGACGACGCCCGCACCCACGGCGAATTCAGCTGGCAATCGCACGTGGCCGAACTCGCCGAGTTCATCACCGCCATGAACGTGGGACCGGTGCACCTGGTCGGGCACTCGCGCGGCGGCTGCGTGGCATTCCAGCTGGCGCGCGAATATCCGGGCCTGGTGAAATCGCTGACCCTGGCCGATCCGGGCGGCCCGCTGCACATCGACGGCATGCCGGAAGCGGCCCTGCCGGCAGCGACCACGGCCCTGCGCGCCCAGGTGGCGGACTTGATCGAACGCGGCGACGTGGACGCCGGGCTGGAAATGTTCGTCGACTCGGTCAGCATGCCCGGCATCTGGCAAAAGAGCCCGTCCGGTTTCCGCACCATGGCCATCGATAATGCCTCGACCCTGCCCAAGCAGTTCCGCGATCCGCTGCCCGCCTATACGCGTGCCGCAGCCGGTGAGATCAAGTGCCGGACCTTGCTGATCGCGGGCGAAAAGAGCCCCCGCATGTACCGCGACAACGTGGCCAGCCTGGCGGAGTGGATCCCGCAGGCCGACACGCACACCATCGCGGGTGCGTCGCACGGCATGAACGTGACGAATCCGGCCGCGTTCAACCGCTTGATCCAGGGATTTGTCGGCTGATCAGACGAAGCCGGGGTTTGCCGCCGCAGTGACCCGCCAAACAAAAGCAGTTGTGTGACAAAACAAGTAATGGTAACGTTAACGCACGGCCTTACTTCGGAGTCTCACCGTGATACGTTTGAGCGCACTGCTGCTGTCCCTGCTGTTGTCCCCGTTTTCCATTGTTTCCGCCACGGCGGCGCCGAAATCGCCTTCCGGCGCGCCGGTTGTGCACGTCGATTGCGCATCGGCAGCCGCAGGTAACCAGCACACCGTCACCAGCCTGGACGCCCTGAACGCGATGCAATTCGCGCCCGGCACGCGCATCCTGTTCAAGCGCGGCGTGACGTGCCATGGCAGCTTTGCACCGCGCGCGGGCAGTTCCGGGCGGCCCGGTGCACCCATCGTGGTGTCCAGCTATGGCGACAAGGCAGCCGGGCGCGCCGTGATCGCGGCGGGCTGCCGCGATGCGGTGACGGACCCCGGCCAGGCGCTTACCACGGGCGCCAGGATGGCGCGCGGCATCAGCCCCTACCGTTCGCTGTGCCGCGGCGATGGCGGCGCCGTCAACCGGGCGGCGATCCATTTGTACAATGTCCAGCAATGGGAAATCGACGGACTGGAACTGACCAACGACGGCCTCGGCGAAGGCGAGCGTGTTGGCCTGCTGGTGCAGCTGGAAGACTTCGGTACCGGCAGCCATTACCGCGTGCGCGACGTCTATGTGCACCATGTGCGGGGCCAACTGGCCGACGCGCCGGCCAGCCGGCACGTGTACAAGGAGACGGGCGGCATCCTGTTCAACGTCACGCGTCATGGCGAGCAGCCGAGTAAAAAACAGCAGCCGACGCGCTTCGACGACGTGCTGGTGGAAGACAGTGAAATTTTCCATGTCGATGCGATCGGCCTGTCGAACCGCTCGGCGTGGATGTGCCGCGCGGGCGGTGCACCGTGCGGCGACTATCCTCCCTATAAAGGCAACAAGGCTTTGCTGGCCGAGCCGGCGGCGCAGGCGTCCGGGGAATTCTTCCCGTCCACCCGCGTGGTGTTCCGCAATAACCATATCCACGATATTGGCGGCGACGGCATTGTCGTGCGCACCGCCGTGCAGCCGAAAGTCGAGGCGAACCTGCTGCACGACATCTGGATGCGCACGCCGGGCAACAGCGCCGGGGCGTGGGCCATCAACACCGACGGCGCGCTGTTCCAGTACAACGAAGTGCACCATGTACGCTTCCAGGACAAGGACCCGGGCGACGGCATGGCGTTCGACGCCGACCTTGGCACGCGGGATACGCGCATCGTCGCCAACTACAGCCATGACAACGACGGCGGCTTCATGCTGTTCTGCGGCTGCGGCGACGATGGCATCGGTCATCCGGCGCAGGCATCGGGCACCGTGGTCGAGAACAACCTGAGCGTCAACGACGGCCGCCGCATCATCATGTTTGCCGGTTCAGCCAGCGCGCTGGTACGGCGCAACCTGGTGGTCAACCTGGCGCCGCACCTGGTGTCGCCGGCCGCGGAAAATTCCGGCATGGGCAGCAAGAATGCGGGCGAGATCCGCGACAACACGTTCGTGCACGTGACGGGAAAAGGTACGCTGTTCCGCGCCGTCAAACCGGAACTGCGCCACGACGACATCCGCTGGAGCGGCAACCGTTTTTATGGCTACGATGGCACGGCGGAATTCAAGGGCGGGCAATTCTTCGAGGGCGATACGCCGAACCAGGTCTTGCCCGCTGCCGGCGCCGATACGGCGGCGCTGCTGCGCCAGTGGTTCGTGGCGACGGATTTCGACGCGAAGCGCTACCGGCGTCCGGCCGGGGCGGTGCCGCGATGAAGGCGCGCGCCTGGATGCCTGCTCTATCGCTGGCAGGCTGTTCAGTGCGGGGGCTGATGGGCAGCGTGTTGCTGGCAGGTGCGGGTTGTCTGCCGGCTGCGTATGCCGCCGATGGTGTCGCCGCAGCGAACGTAACCAGCGCCACAGCTGACACCAGCGCCTTTGATGCCCTGCGCCAGCGCTGGCACACCAAACTGGTTGGCGCGCCCGGCATGGACCGCCGCGCGCCGGAAATCCAGTCCCTCCTGGCGTCGCGCTCGGACGCGGCGCAGGCATGGCTGGCGGCGATGCATGTGGAAGCGGACAGCACGCGGCTATGGGACGACATCGCGGACTTCCACAACCCCAAAGGCTTGCTGGCATCGGCGGCCGTCACCAGCAATATCAACCGCCTGCGGCTCATGGCGCTGGCCGTGGCGACGCCGGGTTCGCCGTCGTATGGCGATGCGCGGCTGGCGCGGGCCGTCGTGGCGGGCCTGGACTGGTTTGAACGCACGCTGTACCGGCAAGGACGTCCGGCTTACGGCAACTGGTGGGACTGGCAAATCGGCGCGCCGCTGCACCTGCTCGATGCGCTGTGCCTGATGGATGCGTACGTGCCTGACAACCTGCGCCAGCGCGCGCTGGCCGCCGTGCGCTGGTACGCGCCCGATCCGCGCTACCGCACCCGTCATGATGGCAGCCTCGATCCGCGCAACGTGGAAACCGGCGCCAACCTGCTCGACAAGGCGCTGGCGGCCATTCTCGACGGCATGCTGGGCAAGGATGGCGCGCGCATCACGGCCGGGCGCGATGCGATCGGCCCCGCGCTCGACCTCACCACGCAAGGCGACGGCTTTTACCGCGACCATTCGTTCATCCAGCACGGTTACGTCCCCTATACCGGCAGCTATGGCGCGGTGGCGCTGGCCGACTATGCGCGGCTGGTGTATCTGCTGTCCGGTTCCGCCTGGCCGCTGACCGATCCCCGCGCCAGCCGCATCGTGCTGTGGGCGCGGGAGGCATATGCGCCGTGGATCGTCGATGGCGCCACGCCCGATGCCGTGCGCGGCCGCCGCATGTCGTCGCGCGAACAGGGCGATCACATGGTGGGGCGCGGCATGATGTCGTCACTGGCCGTGATTGCCGATGCGGCGCCGCCGGACGATGCGGCGCAATTGCGGGCCATGATCAAGGGCTGGATGGCGCGCGACCGGACATTTGGCGCGAACTACCTGGCCGGGGCCGATGGCGTCGGCATCACCAATGTGCCGCTGTATGAATTGGGACGATTGAAAGCCATAGCCGCCGATCCATCCATTCCAGCGGCGGCCGAAGCGCCGGGCGCGCGGCTGTTCCCTGCGATGGACCGCGCCATCTTGCGCGGCCCCGGCTTTGCCGCCGTACTGAGCCTGACGTCGCCCCGTACCTCGTCGTTCGAATTCGGTAATGGCGAAAACACCAAAGGCTGGTGGAGCGGCATGGGTGTGCTCAATCTGTACGATGCCGACCAGTCGCAATACGGCCACGAATACTGGGCCACCGTCGACAGCCAGCGTCTGCCCGGCATTACCACCGACCACAGCGCCGGTGGCCGCCCCGCCGACTGGAAACAGTATCCGAACCCTGAAACGTGGGTAGGCGGCGCCGGCGACGGCAAGGTGGCCACGCTGGGCATGGCGTTTTCCCTGCGCGGCGTGACGGGTTCCGGGCTGCATGGCCGCAAGTCGTGGTTCTTCCTTGGTGACCGCATCCTGGCGCTGGGGTCGGGCATTGGCGGCGGCCAGGGCGAGGCGGAAACCATCGTCGACAACCGCCGCGTCAGCCAGCAAGCGACCTTGCTGGTCGATGGCGTGGCGCTGCAAAATGGCAATCAGAAGAAGGCGCGCTGGGCCTGGCTGGCCGATGCGCGGACGGGCAGCCGTATCGGCTATGTCTTCCCCGGCGGCGTCCCGTTGCAGGCGGCGCGGATGGAACGGCGCGGCAGCTGGCGCGACATCAACGACCAGCAAAGCGCTGCCGAAGTGAGCGCGCATTACCAGAGCCTGGCGATACCGCACGGTGCCCCCGATTATGCCTACCTGTTGCTGCCCGTGGCGGACCAGCAAACCACGCGCGCCGCCGCCGCCAATCCGGGTGTGCGCATCGACAGCAATGACGAACAGGCCGCGGCGGCCGAGGATGTGCGGCGGCACGCGTGGTTCGCCAACCTGTGGCGCGCGGGAACCGTCAAGCGGGATGGCCGCCCCTATCTCGCCAGCAGCGGCCCGGCTGCCGTCGTGGTGACGTCCAGCGGCGGCAAACTGCGCCTGACCGTGGCCGATCCGACGCAACAGCAAGCCATGCTGGAAATACGCCTGCTGCGGTCACCTGGCAAGCTGCTGTCGGCCAGTCCCGGTGTGACGCTGCTGGAATCCGGCCCCGAACTGCAATTGCGCTTCGATACGGCGGGGGCGGCGGGAGCGGGTTTCGATGCTGAGTTTGACCAGGCGTTCCGCGAGTGACGGTTTTGCTGTTGCCGAGGCAGCTTACGTGTTTTCCAGCCCTGGCAAGGCTCGCTTTTCCTTCCAGGCATCTTGCACAAACGGGTCGGTTATCGAATAGCGGCCGTGTCCGCGTCGCATGACGAGATTGGCAGCCATCAGTTCATTGACCACCGGCTGAATTTCTTCGACCTTGACCTCGCGTCCGACCGCCTGGGTATAAGCGGCGGCGGCATCATTCGAAAAGATGCCGGTCGCATCGCCTTCAGTGCCGGCAATACGCTCAAAAATGGCGGTTGCCAATGCACCCAATTGTTCTACTTTGGACAGCTCGAGGTCCGCAGCGGTTGAGCGCAAGGTCATGGCAATGATGGAAAGCGCAGCATCCGTTGTTCCTTCAGCCGGATGTGCAGCCTGTAGTTGGCGTAACGCGCGCAACAATTCTTCCGGCCGGTTGCCCAGTGCATTGAAGGCATTGATTGCCGCGGCACGTGACGGGATATGAGATGCGCCAGACTCCGTCAGCCGCTCCAGCAAGTAATCCACGTAATCTGCGTTCAGCACAGGGTAAGGGATGGACGTCGCCCCATTGAATGCCTGAGTACGGCGGGTAGTCAATTCACTGACCAGTGCGCGATGCGAACCCGTACCAAGGAAAATGAAGTGGCCCGGTGTGCCAGGCCGTGGATTGACCGCATCGCGTGCAGCTTTCAGCGCTAGCAAGAGTTCATTGCCTTCATCCGTGGTGGTGGCTTGCTGCACTTCGTCCACCACCAGCACGACGTCACATTTGGCCTGGTCGACCAGTTCCACCATGACTTGGGACAGCGTGACGCCACCCGGCTCCCCGACTGCCTCCAGCTTGAATCCGAACTTGAAGACACCAGCGGCGACATCCAGTTGCCTGATGCGCGCCAGTCTGCCTAGCAGCGACGAGGCGGGATTTTGTAAATCTTTCAGCGCCTGAATGATGGCGGTACGAACCAGTTGGGCCGGATTGGCTTTGATGTCGCTCCACAAATCCACGTAAATGACCAGGGCGCCCTGTTCTTCCAGCGCAGGAATGAGGTCGCGCAGCAGGAACGTCGTTTTGCCCGTGCGCCGTTGTCCTGAGATAAACAAACCCGAGCGCAACCCTTCATCGAGAATACCTGGTCGGAGCAGTTGGCGGGCCATTTGAGCGGCAAGGGCCGGGCGGGCGAAATATTGGCTCATGGAATAAGTGTGAATTATGGATTGGATATAATTATAGTGTACGCATAATTCTGGAAAATTCAAGCCGACGTGACTTTTTATGCAAGCCATGTAAATATTGCATGATAATTAACAATATCATGGAGAAAACCACATGCACCGACTGGTTTGCGGCTTGTTGTCGATGGCTTTATCCGGCTTGGCGGCCGCCAACGGCTACCGGCCAGATTTCGATCCCAGCGCGTTGAAAGGCCCCGCATCCGGCACGCAAAACGAAGTGCTGGTATTGGGCTCGCCGCATTTGTCGCAATTGCCGCCGGCGTTCGATGCGGGCAAGCTGCAACTGCTGAACGAGCGGCTGGCCGGCTGGCGGCCGCAAGCCATTGCCATTGAAGCGCTGTCCGGCACGCAGTGCGATTTCCTGCGCCGCTATCCGGACCGGTACAAGGACACGATTGACACGTACTGCGGCAATACCGCCCCGGCGCAGGCGGCGACAGGACTGGACGTGCCCGCCGCCACGGTGCAGGTGGAACAGTTGCTGGCAGCCTGGCCCGCCTCCCCGGCTCCTTCCCAGCGGCGGCGGCTGGCCGCGTTGTTCCTGGCAGCCGGCGAACCGGCCTCGGCAGTGGTGCAGTGGCTGCGCCTGCCGGAAGCGGAGCGGGTTGCCGGCGACGGCCTCGACGCGGCGCTGGTCGAGCGGCTGCATAAACTGGAACGCAAGCGCGACGAGAGTTACCAGATTGCGGTGCGGCTGGCGGCCCGCCTCGGGCATGAGCGCGTGTATGCGGTGGATGACCATACGGCTGACAGTGTGACGCCGGATGAAAAGGCTTATGGCGACGCCATCATGAAAGCGTGGAACAATCCGGCCAACGAACAGCGCAAGCGCGCCGACGACAAGCTGCGCGCGCAGCTGGGCACGGCGGACGGCGTGCTGGCGCTGTACCGCGCCTACAATGCGCCTGGTGAAGGCCGGGTCGTCTTTGACAGCGACTTTGGCGCGGCGCTGAACGAGCCGTCGCCGCAGCGGTTCGGCCGCCGCTACGTCGGCTATTGGGAAACCCGCAATTTACGGATGGCGTCGAATATCCGCGCGGTGCTGGAAGCGCAGCCCGGCATGCGCATGCTGGTGGTCGTGGGGGCGGCGCACAAAGGCTACCTCGAAGGCTATCTGCACCAGATGCACGACGTCCGCATCGCCGACACGGCGCCGTTGCTGCGTCCTGCCGACTGACTCATCCCGCCACATCGGCTTTCTGGCGCATCGCTGCGGCATAGCTGGCCGGGTCCATGCGCCAGTACAGCCCAGCGACGATGGCCACGCAAGCCAGGTGCAATTGCCAGCCGGCGCCGAATCCGCCCGTCGCATCGCGCAGCGCCGCCACGATCCACGGCGGCAGCGCCGCCATCAGGAAGCCCCCGCCCTGCATCAGCGCGGACAGGGCGCCGGCCTGCGCCGGATCCGGCAAGTGGTCGAGCGCCAGGATCAGCGACAGCGAAAAGCAGCCGCCCAGCCCCACGCCCAGCAACACGACCCAGGCCACCGGCGCCACGCCGGGACAGAACGCCAGCGCGGCATAACCGGCCGCCTGGAACCCCAGCGTGAGCCACAGCCATGGCCGGCGGTCCCTGTGCCGGCGCGCCAGGACCGGCAGCAGCAATGCGGAACAGGCCTGGCACGCCGACATGACGGCAAACAGGCCGCCACTGGCGGCGGCGCTCCAGCCGTGCTCGCGGTAAAACGGCGCCAGCCATGCGACCACGGTGGAAAAGCCGCCATTCATCAAGCCAAAGCACACCATCAGCAACCAGACGCGGGGCCGCCGCAAATACCCTGCGAGCGCCATGTGGGCCTGGCCGGTGGTGGTGTCGCGAGGCAGGCTGTAGCCGGCCAGCACCAGTGCCAGCGCCGCCGGCAACGCCATCCAGGCCAGCCCGATGCGCCAGCCGCCGCCGGCGCCGGCCACCAGCGGCGCCAGTTGCGCACCCAGGGCGCCGCCCACCATCAGCATGGCGGAATACAGCCCCATGACGACCCCGACGTGCTGCGGGAATTGCCGCTTGACGATGCCGGGCAGGACCGCCTGCACCACGGCCACACCCAGGCCCAGCAGCGCGGCGCTGCCCACGATTTGCCAGCCCGTGGCGGTGAACAAGCGCAGGAACGATCCCAGCACCAGTAAGGCCAGTGCGGCCAGGATGGCGCGCCGGGGACCGATGCGCGCCTGCAGGAACGGGCCGGCAAACGCGAAGACGCCCATCAGCAGCATCGGCACCAGGGTCAGCAGCGACAACCCTTTCAAATCGAGGCCGGTCTGGACGCCGATATCGCGCGCCAGCGGCCCGATGCCGGTGATGAACGGCCGCAGGTTGAGGGCCACCGCGGCGATGGCCGCCAGCAGCAGCGCGGCAGGCACGGCGCGCACCGGTTCGGCGTGTTGACTCTGTGGCGGGCTGCTTGCTTCGCGCAGCAGGCGGCGTTGATCTGTCATCGGTTTCCTTTGGTCCTTGCCGTCGACTATATCGGCATGGCGCACTACCAGGTATTCGGATAGGCAGATAAGCAGTATGCGATTCCCGCCCGCGCGTTCAGCCCGTTGAGTCCGTTCAGCCGGCGGCGTCGTCTTTCGACAGGTATTTCACCAGTTGCCGCGCATGGGTGGACAAGGTGTCCCATGCACGGATGCAGATGCGCAGCTCGCGTGTGGCCCAGGCATTGTCCAGCGCCACCGTGGCGACGGGTAAGTCGTGCAGGTAGCGCGTTGCGGCCACTTCCGGCAGCATGGCGATGCCCGCGTTTTCCGCCACCAGTTGCGCGATGGCGGAAAAGCTGGGGGCGCGCACGCGGATCTTCAGCGGCCGGGCATTTTGCATTGCCATGTCTTCGATAAAGCGCTGCATGGCCCGCTCCGGCGGCAGGCAGACGAAGGGATAGTCCAGCGCTTCTTTCAGCAGGATGGCGCGGCTGTGCGCCAGCGGGTGGCCGGCAGGGACCAGCAGCACCAGCTTGTCTTGCCGGAATGGCAGCGACGTCATACCGCTGGTGGCCAGGTTGCCGTCGAGGACGCCGATATCGGCCAGCCCGGATTGCACGGAATGCAGCACGCCGGTGCTGTTCTGTTCCACCAGCTGCAAGTCCACTTCCGGGTAATCGCCCAGGAAAGGGCCCAGCGCGGCGGGCAGGAACGTGCTGTTGGCCACCGTGGTGCCGGCCAGCCGCAACGTGATCCTGCGCTGGCCCGTCAGGTCTTGCACGGTGTCTTTCAGGCTTTCCACGCCCTGCAGCACGTGGCGCGCGTGGTCCAGCACCAGCCGGCCCGCCGGCGTGGCGTCCATGCCGTCCGCGTGGCGCTGGAAAATGGCCAGCCCGCAGCGCTGTTCGAAATGGCGCAAGCGGTTGCTGGCGGCGGACAGGGCGATCGGGAACGAGGCGGCCGCTTTGCTGAGGCTGCCCGCATCGGCGATGGCGACCAGCAAGCGTAAATCGACCAGATCGAAATGCATGGGGTTTCTCCTGACGCGAAGGCTGGGTATCTGAAACAAGCATTCTAGCTAACTTTGCTTCGCGTCAAAATAAGCCTCGATCACGGAGGTTCACCATGAAACGCTTGCACGTCCCCTTCCAGCAATGGCTGCACGATGGCCGCCTGTATGCCGTGCTGTCCGCCGCCGGGTTCAGCCTGAAGGCGGTGTTCGTCAAGCTGGGTTATGCGGCGGGACCCGTGGATGCATTGACCTTGCTGGCCATGCGCATGGGCTTCGCGCTGCCGCTGTTCATCTGGCTGGTGTGGCTCAGCCGCGCGAAGGCACAGGCGGCGCAGGCATCCCTGAGCTGGGCCGATGCGGCGCGCATCATGTTGCTGGGCATGTTCGGCTATTACCTTTCCAGCCTGTTTGACTTCTACGGCCTCGAATACATCAGCGCGGGGCTGGAACGGCTGATCCTGTATGTCTATCCGACCCTGGTCCTGGTGTTCCAGGCGATTGCCCGCCGCACCCTGCCATCCGGCCGCGTGGCGCAGGCCATGGCGATCTGCTATGCGGGGCTGGGCATTGCCTTCATCCATGACGCGGGCGCCGCGGCGGATGGCGCCCACGTGTGGCTGGGCGGCGCGTGGGTCTTTGCCAGCGCCGTCACGTATGCGCTGTATTACCTCGGCACGGGCTCCATGATTGGCCGCATCGGTTCGATGCGCCTGACGGGCCTGGCCGGCGGCGCGTCGTCCGTGCTGGTGCTGGCCCACTACCTGGTGGCGGGCACGCCGTCCGCGTTGTCGTCGCTGCCGGCCGGCGTCTGGGTCAACGCGGGGTTGATGGCGGTGCTGTCGACCGCGCTGCCGATTTACTGGATGGCGCTGGCCATCCAGCGCATGGGCGCCGCACAGGCCGCGGCGTTCGGCAGCCTGGGACCGGTGCTGACGGTAGTGGCCAGTTGCGTCCTGCTGGGGGAAGCCTTGTCGGCGTACCAGGTGGTCGGGCTGGCGCTGGTGATGCTGGGCGTGGCGCGGCTGAAGCCTTCCGCGCCGGCCTCGGCGGGTGTGGCGCAGCGGGCCGTGGCGAGCCGCAAGGCCGCGAAGCAGTAGCGGCGCCGTGCTAGACTCGTCGCCATGACCCCCACCCTCGCCCTGCACCAGCGCAGCTACGGCGCGCTGCAAGACCCGGACCGCCACAGCTACGCGCAGCTGGTGTTGCCGGTGGCGGGTGAGGTACGGCTCGAGATCGAAGGCAAGGCGGGCCGGCTCGATCCCCTGCACGGCGCACTGGTGGCGCCCGGCGCATGGCATGCGCAATGCAGCGCCGTCAGCAACCGTTCATTGATCCTCGACGTCGGCGCGGACGCCATCACGCATGGCGCGTGGCAGCGCCTGCTGGACCGGTCGTTCATGACGCTCAGTCCCGCGGCCCGCAAGCTGATCGACTACCTGGCCTTGATGTCGGAACGGCACGCCACGCCGCCGTCCGTGCTGCAAGGCTGGCTGCCGCTGTTGCTCGACACGCTGGCGCTGGTGGACCCGCAGCCGGTATCGCGGCTGGCGGCACTGCTGGCCCGTATCGATGGCGAGCCGGCGGCGCCGTGGAGCACGGAAACCATGGCGCGTTGCGCCGGCGTCAGCGTCAGCCGCCTGCACGCGCTGTTTCGCGAAGAACTCGGCGCCAGCCCCCACGCGTGGCTGCAGCAAAAGCGGCTGGAGCATGCGTGCCACTGGCTGTCCGGCAGTGGCCGCACGGTGGCGGAGATTGCGCTGGCGGCGGGATTCGCCGACCAGAGCGCGCTGACGCGGGCCATGCGCCATGCGATGGACACCACGCCGGCCGCCTACCGCAAGCGCCTGCTGGAGAACGGGACAAAAACGCAGTAGAACGCGACAAGCGTTGACGGCGGCATCCGGCCAGAATCCCTGTTTTCAGGAGAGGCGACATGGTTGGAACACATTCCCCGACACATTCCCTGGCCGGCACGGCGCCGGGCCTGGCATCCGGTATCACGGCAAGCGTGGCGGCGGGCGCCATGTGGGGCCTGGTATTCATCGCGCCCAAGCTGGCGCCGGACTTCCAGCCCGTGCAATTGTCGGCCGGGCGTTACCTGGCCTATGGCATCGTGGCCGCCGTGCTGGTGGCGCCGTCGTGGCGCCGCCTGACAGCGCAACTGACGCGGCGAGCATGGTGGGCGCTGCTGTGGCTCAGTTTCCTGGGCAATATCCTGTACTACGTTTTCCTGGCCAATGCCGTGCAGCGGGGCGGCGTGGCGATGACGTCGCTGGTGATCGGCTTGCTGCCCGTCGCCGTCACCCTGGCGGGCAGCCGTCATGCCGATGCGGCGCCCTTGCGGACGTTGCTGCCATCGGTGGCGCTGAGCCTGGCGGGATTGGGGTGCATTGCATGGCAATCACTGTCCAGCGGCGGAGCGGGATCGCTGGCTGGCCTGCTGTGCGCCGTGGGGGCGCTGGTCTCATGGACCGTGTACGCGGTGCAGAACAGCCGCTGGCTGGCGCGGATGCCATCGGTTTCCAGCCGCGACTGGAGCTTGCTGACGGGCGTGGTGACGGGCGCGGAAGCGCTGTTGCTGGTGCCGGCGTCGCTGGCGGCGCCGATGCATCATTCCGCGCACCAGTGGCTGGTATTTGCCGGCGTGGTGACCAGCGTGGCCGTGCTGTGCTCCGTGGCCGGCAACGCGTTGTGGAATTACGCCAGCCGCGTGCTGCCGCTGGCGCTGACGGGGCAAATGATCGTGTTTGAAACGCTGTTTGCCATGCTGTACGGCTATGTGTGGGAACAGCGCTGGCCGACAGCGATGGAATGTGCGGCGCTGGCGTTGCTGCTGGCAGGCGTCGTGTCATGCACGCGGGCGCATCGCCACCGGTAGGGCCGCCGTCACGGCATCGCCATCACGGCCCGCAAATCCGTCATGAAGGCATCGATGATGTCGCCCCGGCGGCTGGCCTTGTGCGCGCACGTGTGGATGGTGACGCGGTAGGCCAGTTCGTCGGTATTGAGCGCTTGCAGCAGGCCGAGTTTTTCATACGGTTCGGCGAAGTGCGACGGCAGGAAGCCGCAGTAACGGCCGGACATGATCAGCACCGCCACCGCTTCCATGTTGTCGGCGCGGGCGCCATAGTTTTGCTGGCCGAAGCGGCTTTCGAATTCCGGCACCGGGTAGCTGCGGCCGATCCATTCATAGTTCGCCACGTCGACCGTGCTGATCTTGTCGGATGTGCCATACAGCGAATGACCCTGGCCGCAATAGGCGACCTGTTTTTCCACGTACAGCGGCACGTATTCCAGTTCCGGCAACTGGTGCCAGAAATAACCGATGCCCAGGTCCAGTTCCCCGGCCAGCATCTGCTCTTCGATTTCATTGGGCGAGCGGTTGAAGATGTGGAAGCGCACGGCTTCGTCGCGCTTGCGGAAGTTGGAAATCGCCACGCCCAGCTTGGCATTCTGCGCGGGCGCCGTATGGCCGATCAGGCCGATGCGCAGCGAGCCGCTGAGCTTTTTTTCAATGTTGCGCGCTTCTTCACAAAAGTCGTTCACCACGTCCAGCATGCGCCGCGCCGCCTGGGCAAAGCGTTCGCCTTTCGGCGTCAGGCGGAAACCGCTGCGGCCCCGCTCACACAGGCGAAAACCCAGGCGCGCTTCCAGCGTCGACAACTGCGTGCTGATGGTCGACTGGTTCACGTTCAGCATGGTCTGCGCCAGCGACAACCCGCCCGCATCGGCAACCGCGAGAAAAACACGGATCAGGCGAAGGTCGAGGTCGGACAGGTTGGTCAGCATGGCGAGGGAGAGTGGCTACCTGGGAAGGATGGCTTATTGTAACTGCAGGGTGGGCGGGTCTATGGCGTCGCCCACGTATATGCATTAGAACGTCACCACCAGCGACGTGGCCAGCAGCGAGTTGCTTTTACGGTAAACGCTGGCCTTCTGCGCCAGCAACACCGCCTGGTTGGCCCAGTCATAGCGGTATTCGAATTTCAGCTTGCTGTTGGCATTGATGGTGTACGCGCCTCCCAGCGTGACTTCCGAGCGGTTGGTCCCGCGCACCTTGCCCGGCGTGCCGGCGGCCGCCGCGCCGCTCAGCGCCGCTTCCGTCGGGCCGAAGCCGTTGCGGTAATCGCCCGCCCCCACGCTTGTCACCGACGAATCGGAACACGACACCGGCAAGCCCGTGCCATCCGTGCAGCCCGTGAAGATGGTGCCCAGCGTGCCGCCGCCATTCTTGTCGTTCTTCAGGTAGTCGGCCCGTGCGATCAATTCCAGCCGTGGCGACAGCTGGTAAGCGCCCAGCACGGAGACCCCCGCCCACCGGGCATCGCCACCATTGAACGCCATGCCCTTCCAGTGACCGAGATTGACCTGGCCATTGATGGACAGCGCGCCGCGCGTATAGAACGCGTCCGTCGACAGCATGCGCAAGCCCTTGTCCATGTACTTGCCGAACTGGCCCGTGACACCGATACCGGCAAACTCGCTGTGCGCATAATCGGCGCGGAAGACGAAGATCGGGTTGCGCGTATTGTCCGAATGACTGGACTTGTTCATGTTGGCCAGCAGCGCCTTGGTGGTCCAGGCGCCGCGCACGAATTCCACGCCGGCGCCCGCGTAATAGCTGGGCTGCGTGAAATCGAACAGCAGGTTGTGCGTGACCAGCTTGGTCTGGTGCGACAGGAAGTATTCATAGCCCGTGAAATCGGCAAACTGGCCGGCGACGACCTTGATGTCCTGTTCTTCCAGCGGCACCGAGACGGTGGCTTCGTGAACGATGGAACCGAGGTTGAACGTGGAACTGGCGCTCTTGTGCGGCACCAGTTGCAAGTGCCATTTGGTGCCGCCTTCCATTTCCTTGTCGATTTGCAGCATGGCCATGCCGAAGAAGGAATTGTCGAATGCGTACGACGAATCCTGCCCGGCCGCGCCACGGTCGATGGCGTCGAAGTTGTTGAGGAAATTAAAGCCCGAACTGCGGCGGTTGCGGCTGGCGACGTAGGTCGGATCGAGCATGCCGCTGATTTTCAGGCCGGCCATGCCGGATTCGGTTTTCGCATCTTCCAGCGCATCGATTTTCACTTGCATGCGTTTGACTTCCGCACGCAACTGCTCGATGTCGGTGTTTTCTCCCATACCCGCTGCAAACGCTGGTGCTGCCGCCATCAAACATGGCAATGTCAGGGCGAGGTGCTTGAACATGATGTCTCCTTTTAGAGTTGTGTACTGCTGACGGGTGCCGGTGCGGTCGGTGCACCAGTCGTTTTGGATACGGGTTGCGCAGCCTTCGCCGCTTTGGGGGCGGCAACGGCCACCGGCGTTGCCGGCTGCGGCGCCATGGCGCGGCGGGTTTCCGCCAGCCGGCGGCGGCGCGCGCGGGCTTCGAGCAGGCCGGATGCGATCACGGCGCACGTCACCACCATGATGGTCACGGCGGCCACCGCATTGACGGTCGGGTTCAGGCCGAACTTGGCGCGCGAGAAAATCACCACCGGCAACGTGGTGGCGCCCGGTCCGGCCAGGAAGGCGGAAATCACCACGTCGTCGAACGACAGCGTGAATGTCAGCAGGAAGGCCGACAGCAGCGCCGGCGTAATCAGCGGCAGTGTGATGAGGAAGAACACTTGCAGCGGACGGGCGCCCAGGTCTTGCGCCGCTTCTTCCAGCGAGCCATTCAATTCACGCAGCCGCGATGAAATCACCACCGAGGCATACGCCATGCCCAGCAGCGTGTGGCCCAGCAGGATGGTGGACATGTCGCGCTGGCCGATGCCGAACGCGCCCTGGATCATCACCAGCAACAGCATGACGGACAGGCCCAGGATCACTTCCGGCATCACCAGCGGCAAATTCATCAGGCTGGAGAACAGCACGCGGCCGCGGAAGCGCTGATAGCGCTCCAGCGTGTACGCGGCAAACGTGCCGAGGATCACGGACAGCACGCCGCACAGCAGCGCCACCTTGATCGACAGGAAGAAGCCCGCGATCAATTCGTCGTCGCGCAGCAGCGCTTCGTACCACTTCAGCGAGAAGCGGGTCCAGACCGTCACCAGTGAAGATTCGTTGAACGAAAACACCACCAGCGACACGATGGGAATGTAAAGGAAGGCATAGACTGCCGCCATCCAGGCGCGGGAAAACCAGCGGATCATGATTTTTCTCCCTTGTGCTGGAACTTGTTAAAGACAGCCATCGGCACCAGGATCAGCAGGATCATCACCACGGCGACGGCGGACGCCATGGCCCAGTCGTTATTGCCGAAGAATTCATCCCACAGCACGCGGCCGATCATCAGGGTTTCCGGGCCGCCCAGCAGTTCCGGGATCACGTACTCGCCCAGCGACGGGATGAACACCAGCATGGAACCGGCGACGATGCCGTTTTTCGACAGCGGCACGGTCACCAGCCAGAACGCCTTCCACGGCGTGGCGCCCAGGTCGGCGGCCGCTTCCAGCAAGCGCGTATCGAACTTTTGCAGGTTCGCCACCAGCGGCAGGATCATGAACGGCAAATACGTGTAGACCATGCCCAGGGTCAGCGAGAACGGCGTGTTGAGCATTTGCAGCGGTTCGTGGATGACGCCCATGCCCAGCAACACGTTGTTGAACAAGCCGTTCGTGGCCAGCAAGCCTTTCCACGAATAGATGCGGATCAGGAACGAGGTCCAGAACGGCAGCATCACAGCCATCAGCAGCGACGGGCGGATGTGTTCCGGTGAACGGGCCAGGAAGTAGGCGAACGGGTAGCCGATCGCCAGGCACAGCGCCGTGTTGATGGCGGCGTACTTGACGGACGACAGGTACGTCGCCACGTACAGCGAATCCGTGAACAGGAACTGGTATTTGTTGAAGTCGACCTTGACGCTCAATACGCCGTCGGTGAAGGACCACGGCCTGACGATGGTGGCTTCGCCCATTTGCGAAAAGCTGAACTGCAGGATGATCAGCATCGGTATCGCCGTCATGGCCAGCAGCCATCCGAACGGAACGCCGATCACCAGCCGTTGTCCGAGGCCGCTGCGCAGCAGCCATTGTTGTATGCGTTCTGACATGGCGTTTCCTCAGCGGCCCACCACGACCATGGCATCGTCGCTCCAGTGCAGGTGGACACGGTCGCCTGCATTGAAACCCAGGTCGTCATGGCGGTAGTGGTTCAGGTGGGTGACCTTGACGCGTTGGCCATCGGCCAGGCGCACGTGGAACGCGGTCAGGTTGCCGTAGTACGACAGTTCTTCCACGTTGCCTGCCACCGAGTTGTATGGCTTGCCGCTTGGTTCGCGCGAGATCGAAATTTTTTCCGGGCGCAGTACCACGCCGGCGCTGGAGCCACGACCGGCGGCAACGCCGCGGCCCACGTAGATCGGGCAATTGGCCGTCTTGATCAGCGCGTGGTCGCTATGGTCTTCCTCGACCGTGCCTTCGAACAGGTTGACGCTGCCGATGAAGTCCGCCACGAAGCGGCAATTCGGCGATTCGTAAATATCTTCCGGCGTACCGACCTGCAGGAAACGGCCTTCGCTCATGATGGCGATGCGCGACGCCATCGTCATGGCTTCTTCCTGGTCGTGCGTCACCATCACGCAGGTGACGCCAACCTTGTGGATGATGTTGGCCAGTTCGAGCTGCGTCTGTTCGCGCAGCTTTTTATCGAGCGCGCCCAGCGGTTCATCGAGCAGCAGCAACTGTGGACGCTTGGCCAGCGAGCGGGCCAGCGCCACGCGCTGCTGCTGGCCGCCGGACAGCTGGTGCGGCTTGCGCTGCGCATATTTTGCCAGCTGCACCAGGCGCAGGTTCTGTTCCACCAGTTCCGCGATCTGCCTGGCCGGCATGCCGTCGCGGCGCAGGCCGAACGCGATGTTGTCCCATACCGTCATGTGCGGGAACAGCGCATAGGACTGGAACATCATGTTGATCGGACGTTCATACGGCGGCATCGTCGTGATGTCTTTCCCCGCCAGGCTGATACGGCCCTTGCTGGGCGTTTCAAAACCCGCCAGCATGCGCAGCAACGTGGATTTGCCGCAACCGGAACTACCCAGCAGGGCGAATATCTCGCCTTTGTTGACGGTCAGGCTGATGTCGTCGACCGCGGTCACGGCGTTGTCGAACACCTTGCTGACATTGTCGATCGACAGGAATTTGGTGGGCAAAGCGCTGCCCTGGCTCGTCTCGGCCATGATGGTTCTCCTCAACTTCTATGCATGGAATCGGATTGCGGCCGGGGCGCAGGTGTGGCCCTCGCCGCAAGGACGTCAGACTCCGGTCTTGAACTTCGTGTACAGGCGCGTCATGGTGCGCCGGATGTCCGTGCCCACGCTGTCCGGCGCCACCATCTTTTTCATGTCGTCCGGTTGCAGGAACACCGCCTTGTTTTGCGCCACGGCCGGTTTCACGTACTTGATGGATTCTTTGTTGGCGTTGGCATACAGCACCTTGTTGGTTATCGATGCATGCACTTCCGGACGCAGGATGTAATTCATCCACAGGTGGGCATTTTTCGGGTGCGGCGCATCGGCGGGAATCGCCATGGATTCAAACGACAGCAAGCCGCCATTGGCCGGGATCAGCGTTTCGATTTTCTGGCCCGTCTTGTTGTCGATGGCACGCTGGCGCGCCGCGTTGAAGTCGCCCGACCAGCCCAGCGCCACGCAGATCGACCCGTTGGCCATGTCGTTGATGTAGCCGGTGGTGGAGAACAGCGTCACATAGGGGCGCACCTGCTGCAGCACCTTGAAGGCTTCCTGGTAGTCGGCGGTATTTTTACTGTAGGGGTTTTTGCCCATGGCGTGCAGGGCGGAGGGGAAGACTTCAGAGGCGGCGTCGAGCAGGGAGACGCCGCACGACTTGAGTTTGGACGCGTATTCGGGCTTGAAGAGCAAGTCCCACGCATTGGCCGGCATCGGTGTGTTGCCCAGCGCCGCCTTGACCTTGTCGACATTGATGCCGATCGTCGTGTAACCCCACAGCCAGCTGACCAGGTGGGCATTGCCCGGATCGACTTTGGCGATCTGCTCCTGCACCATCGGATCGAGGTTGTGCAGGTTGGTCAACTGGCTCTTGTCGATCTTTTGCATCAGGCCCGCTTCGATCTGCATCTTGGCCCAGATCGACGATGGCACCACGATGTCGTAGCCGGTTTTCCCACCCACCAGCTTCGCGTGCAGGATTTCGTTGGTGTCGTAAATGTCGTAGCGGACTTTGATGCCCGTCTCTTTTTCAAAGTTGGCGACCGTGTCGGCGGCAATGTATTCGGACCAATTGTAGATATTGAGGACTTTTTCTTCCTGTGCCGAAACGGTTGCACAAGCGGCCAGCATGGCGACGGCGGTCATTGCATGTTTGATCGATTTCATTTCAACTCTCCCAGTTGTTGAATGCGATGGTGATTGCGCGGCGTGGATGGGCAAGTCACGTTGCCCGTCCACCCTTCGGTCCACTTACTCGAGCACCACGTAGAATTTCTTCGCGTCTTCCATCGTGATCCAGCGGCCCGCGAAACCTTTCGGCAGCACGTAACCCTGGCCGGCGGCGAATTCCTTGCGGCCGCCCAGGCTGTCGATCAGCGCCACGCGGCCTTCCGTGATCCAGCAGGCTTCGTCGTACGGCATGGCGGGAAATTCCACTTCGCCCCGTTTGCCTTCCCACAGGCCCACTGCGTAACCTTTGTTGGCGCCTTCGGCGGCGCGCCAGTCGCCTTCATCCATGCCATAGTCCAGTTTCTGGAAGCTGGCGATGCCGGTGTTGAGGGCGATGATGTCTGCTACGGTTTTAGTCATGATGGTCTCCTTGTTAATTCATGCGGTGCGCAGCACCTGTTTCATTTCCTGGTAGGCGCGCATGCCAGCTACGCCCAGTTCGCGGCCGATGCCGCTGCGTTTGAAGCCGCCCCACGACGTGCCGGGGAAAATCATTTGCGGCGCGTTGACCCATACCAGTCCGGCCTGCAAGCCGTCCGACATGGTTTTGCCCAGCGCACTGTCTTCCGTCACCACCGTGGCCACCAGGCCGAACTGGCTGTCGTTGGCGATCCGCACCGCTTCGTCATGGGTGGCGAAGCGCCGTACACAGGCCACGGGGCCGAAGATTTCCTCGGTCCACAGCGGGTGGTCGTTCGGCACGTCGGCATAGACGCGCGGCGCGACAAAGAAGCCGGGCGGTGTTTCTTCCGGCAAGCGGCCCTTGGCCAGCACGGGAATGCCGTCGGCATGGGCGCGCGCCACGTAGCCGAGGATTTTTTCCAGCTGGCGCGCGCTGATCACGGGGCCCATGTTGGCGTCCGGTCCGCCGACCTTCAGCGCTTCCACGGCGGCTTTCAGGCGTGCGGTGAATTCGTGGTAGACGCTGTCGTGCACCAGGATGCGCGACGTGGCGGAGCACATCTGGCCCGCGTTGCAGAAGGCGCCGCTGACGGCCAGGTCGACCGCCAGGTTCAGGTTGGCGTTGGCGCACACGATCAACGCGGATTTGCCGCCCAGTTCCAGGCTGACGCGGGCAATACGTTGTGCGCATTCGCGCATGACGGCCACGCCGGTTTCCGTGCTGCCCGTGAACGAGACTTTGGCCATGCCGGGATGCGAGACCAGCGCGCGGCCGGTATCGGCGCTGCCGAACACGAGGTTCAGGACGCCCGGCGGCAAACCCGCTTCGTGGATCAGGTTGGCCAGCGCCAGTTCGGCCACCGGCGTCAGTTCGGACGGTTTCAGGACCACTGTGCAGCCTGCCGCCAATGCCGCCGCCAGTTTCCATGCGGTGGTCACCATCGGGAAGTTCCACGGCACGATCAGCGCCACCGAACCGCACGCTTCATAGTGCATTTGCGCGCTGTAGCTGGCCACGCCCAGGTCAAGGTCTTCCACCTGCAGGTTTTTCATCGTGGCGCATACGTCGCCGTAGTAGCGGAACGTGTTGATCACGTCCAGCACGTCGACTTCCGCTTCGCCGGCCGGCTTGCCATTGTTATGGCGCTGCAGCGCGGCCAGTTCGTGGTGGGCCTGCTCGATGCGGTCGGCGATGGCGCGCAGTACGCGGGCCCGTTCCAGCCGGTTTTTGGCTTTCCATGCGGGCAGTGCGCGGGCTGCGGCCTTGGCGGCTTTTTCCACTTGCGCCGCCGAGGCGGCATGGAATTCGCCGATGGCGCCGCCGGTGACGGGGTCCAGGACGAAGTGCTGTTCGCCGGCGCCGCTTTCGCATTTGCCGTTGATCAGGGCGCCGGGCAGCGCCAGGGCGGCGCCTTGCGCCAGCGTGGATGCCAGCTCGGACGGCGCCACGGCAAACCGGCAACTGGCGCTGGAGGAAAATTCGCGGGTATTCATGGATGGTCTCCGGATTAGCGGTAAGCGACGCCGGGCAGCACGCACAGCGCCTCGAAAGCCAGGTTGGCGGCCAGCAGCGACGTCAGGCCGGCGTTGTCGTAGGCAGGAGCCACTTCGACCACGTCGGCGCCCACGATGTTCAGGCCGCGCATGCCGCGGATGATTTCCAGGCCCTGCGCCACGGTCAGCCCGCCCACTTCCGGCGTGCCGGTGCCCGGCGCATACGCCGGATCGATGCCATCGACGTCAAAGCTCAGGTACACGGGACGGTCGCCGATGCGCCGGGCGATTTCCTGGATCAGGGGGGCGAGCGACTTGTTCCAGCACTCTTCCACCTGCACCACGCGGAAGCCCTGGCGGCGGCACCAGTCGAAGTCGTCCGCTTCATAGCCGGTGCCGCGCAAGCCGATCTGCGCCACGTAGTCGCATTGCAGCAAGCCTTCTTCCACGGCGCGCCGGAATGGCGTGCCGTGGGCGATTTTTTCGCCGAACATGGTGTCGTTGACGTCGGCGTGCGCATCGACATGCACCAGCGCCACCGGGCCGTGTTTTTTTGCGATGGCGCGCAGGATCGGCAACGTCACCGTGTGGTCGCCACCCAGCGAAATCGGCGTGCAGCCGTGGGCCAGGATCTCGTCATACGCTTCCTCGATGCGGCGGATCGAGTCATGCAGGTTGTACGAATTAATGGCGATGTCGCCGATGTCGGCCACTTGCAGCGAATCGAATGGCGCGGCGCGGGTGGCCATGTTGTAGGGGCGCAGCAGCACGGATTCGGCGCGTACGTGGCGCGGGCCGAAACGGGCGCCGGTGCGGTTCGACGTGCCCAGGTCAAACGGGATGCCGACGAAGCAGGCATCCAGGCCTTCCGCGCTGGGCGCGTGCGGCAGGCGCATCATCGTGGCGATACCGCCGCTGCGCGGCATCGCATTGCCGCCCAAGGGCTGGTTCAGGGTGGGTTGCGCTTGCATGGTGAACAAATCCTTTCGATAACGGTCCCCGCCAGGCTGTGGACGCGCCACAGCCAGCAGTCAAAATGTGCAGTGAGTTGAATCCGGGCGGGCCGGTGTTACATGGGGAAGCCGAGCTTCTTGATGCCGCTGATCCACATGCGCTTCCAGCCCCCTTCGGAGTCGGCGCCGTCGAAGGCGTGGAACGTGATCTTGGCGCCGGCCCAGCGGAATGGTTCCGGCGGGATCCACGACGGGCCCAGGGTCGAAATGTCCAGCGAGCGTTCAGGCGTTTTGCGGTCGAACAGGATGTTCAGGCCCATCAGCGCGCCGAAACGGCTGCCGGCCACGCCAAAGCCTGTATAGCCGGCCACGTAGACGACTTTCTCGTTGAAGTAGCGCCGCGCAAAGACCGCGCCGCGCGAGCAGTAATCGATCGGGCCGCCCCAGGCGTGCGAGAAGTGCACGTCGTGCAATTGCGGGAAGGTCTGGTAAAACACTTTGCCCAGCGGGTGGTAGGTGGCTTCGTCGCGGTCCGCGGCAGGATTGTTGTTGCCGTTGAAGTGGTAGCTGACCAGGCCGCCGAAGATGATGCGGTTATCCTTCGTCAGGCGGTAGTAATTGAGCTGGGTGCGGGTGTCGTACACGCCCTGGCGGTTTTTCCAGCCGATGCGGTCCAGCTGCTCGGCGGTCAGCGGCTGCGTGGCCAGCACATGGTCGCGCACCTGCATCACGCGGCGGCTGATGTCCTTGATGCCGACGTGCGCCGTGCCGGTCCCCAGCAGCACGCGCGGCGTGCGGATACGGCCCGCCTGCGTGTGTACCAGCATGGTGGCGCCGCAATCCTCGAATTTCGTCAGCGGCGACATCTCATACAGGCGCACGCCCAGCTTGAGCGCGGCTTCTTTCAGCCCCCACGCCATCTTGGCCGGGTGCACGATGCCGCTGCGGTCGCGCGACCACATGGCGCCCGCATACAGCGGGGAACCCAGCTGCGCCTGCGCCTGGGCGGCATCGAGCAGCACCACGTTGTGGCCATGCTGCTTGTGCAGTTCGAAATCCTGTTTCAAGTGTTCCAGGTGGCCGGCGTCGACCGCCACCGTCATTTCGCCATTCCATTCCAGGTCGGCGTCGATGCCGTAGCGCGCCACCGTTGCCTTGAAGCCGTCCAGGTTGTCGTGGCCGAATTGTTCGAGGACGTCGAGGTCCTTGGGGAAGACGCGGGTGGCGTTGGGCAGGCCGTGCATGACGGAGGTGGAAATGATGCCGCCCGCGCGGCCGGACGCGCCGTACGCCACCTTGCCGGCTTCGATCACCACCACGTCCAGGTGGGGCATCAATTCCTTGGCCTGCACCGCCGCCCACAAGCCCGTGAAGCCGCCGCCCACGATCACCAGGTCGGCCGACGTCTGGCCGATCAGTTCACGTTCGACTTGCGGCGCCAGGGGATTGTCGAGCCAGTAGGGAAACAGCTTGACGTCCTTGAAACACTTCTCGATAGCGCCCTTCATCTCCATCTCCTGCTTTTTAGCTTATTGATGTGAAGTAGTCTATCGCCGCATATGCATATGAAAAATCACGACATATCTATCTTTACATTGATGGCAAACGGGGTAACGGGCGTGGTTACAATACGGGATTGATAAAATACAAAGTTAATATTTTGACCAAGGAAACCATCCCATGCCTGTCCGCCCGAATTTCCGCCCCCGTCTCCGTCCCACAGTTTTAGCGTACTCCATCGCCGCCGCCTGCGCCCAGGCCGCGTTGTTCTCCCCTGCCGCCCAGGCGCAGCAGCAGTCCGACCAGATCGAAGTCGTCACGGTGACCGCGCAAAAGCGCAAGGAAGACCCGAACAAGGTGGCGATGAGTATTTCGGCGGTCAGCGGCGCGCAGCTGCAATCGCAGCACGTGGGGGATTTCACGGATTTGACGCGCGTGGTGCCGAATATTTCGTTTACGGCCGCCACCGGCAATGGCGGCGCCGGTCCCGGCACGTCCAACATTGAAGTGCGGGGCATCAGTTCGGCCGCGGGCGCCGCCACCGTCGGCATTTACCTGGGCGACGTGTCGCTCACCGTGGGCAACGTGTACACGATGGGGACGGTGGAGCCGAAGTTCTTCGACATCGACCGCGTGGAAGTGCTGCGCGGCCCGCAGGCAACCCTGTACGGCGCCAGCTCGATGGGCGGCACCATCAAGTTCGTGCCGAACGAGCCGGACTTGAAAGATCGCGAATTCACCACCTATGCGGACGTGTCGTCGCTGAAAGGCGGCAGCACCAGTTATTCGGCCAACGCTGTGGCCAATTTCCCGCTGATCGCCGATGAACTGGCGCTGCGCATCGGCGTGCAGACGCAGCGCGCGGGTGGTTTTATCGACCAGGTCGATGGCGCGGGCAAGGTGCTGGCCAACGACATCAACAAGATCGACGACCAGGAATTGCGGGTGGCGCTGAAATGGAAGCCGCTGCGCACGTTGACCATCACGCCGTCGTTCTATTACCAGAAGGTCGATGCGAAAGACATCGCCGCCTTCAATTTCGAATTGCCGCCCTACCAGGCGCAGAAGCAGGTGCGCGAGCCGTCGAAGGATATCCTGCAAACGGCCAACGTGGCGGTCAACTGGGACCTGGGCTGGGCCGACCTGGTGTCCAGCACCAGTTACTTCAAGCGCAAGTTCGACCGCATCCAGAACGGTTCCGCCTACAACAGCTATTCGCTGTCGACGTTCCTGACGTCGACCGAAGATGGCGGCAACGCATCGCCTGAATTGATCGACGCGATCGCCAGCTTGCCGTCGGCCGTCAACATCAACAACCGCGTGCGCCAGGTGTCGCAGGAATTCCGCCTGGCGTCGCGGCCGTATGATGAAAAAGTGTCGCCGTGGACGTGGCTCGGCGGCCTGTATTTCTCGAACCAGCATACCGGTATCGATGAAAACGATCCGATCTTCGGCGTCAACGCAACCTTTGCCAGTTTCGGCTACGCGACGCCGGACCCGGACTTGCTGCCGGGCTGGAACGGCGCCTCCTTCCCGGGCGATAACTCGTTCCAGGGCGTGTTCCGCTACCGCGAAAAGCAAAGCTCGATTTTCGGCGAGGCGAATTACTACTTCACGCCATCGCTGCACGCAACCGTCGGTGCGCGCTACCTGAAGGGCGACTCCACGCTGAACCAGCGTAATGGCCTGTACCTGGCCGGCGCGGGCAACAACAGCAGCACCAGCCTGTCCTCCACCGCGTTTACGCCGAAGTATGCGGTGACGTGGGAAGTCAATCCGCAGCACACGGTGTATGGCACGGCCGCCAAGGGCTTCCGCCTCGGCGGCTCGAATGTCTTCGTGCCGCCAACCACCTGCGGCCAGGACCTGGAAGCCAATGGCTTGACGCAAGGCCCGGCCACCTATGCGGCGGACAGCCTGTGGAGCTATGAGCTGGGCAGCAAGTCGCGCTTCTTCAACAACCGCCTGTCGGTGAATGCGGACGTGTTCTACATCAAGTGGAAAAACATCCAGCAGGGCGTGTACCTGCCCACTTGCGCGTACACGTACAACGCCAATGCCGGCAATGCCGTCAGCAAGGGCTTTGAATTCGACGTCAAGGCCAAGCCGGTCTCCGGCCTGACGCTGTCCGCGTCCGGCGGCTACGTGCAGGCGGAATTGACGAACGACGAAGGCGTCAACAACGGCGTGCTGGGCGCGGTGCGCGGCGCACAGGTGCAGGGCGTGCCGAAATATAACGCGGCCGTCAGCGCGCAATACAATTTCGCCGTGTTTGGCGACAAGAGCGCATTC
The DNA here is from genome assembly GCF_009674485.1 of Pseudoduganella rivuli. GTDB lineage: Bacteria > Pseudomonadota > Gammaproteobacteria > Burkholderiales > Burkholderiaceae_D > Rugamonas > Rugamonas rivuli_B. The sequence goes on from NZ_WKJJ01000002.1 coordinate 258,151, forward strand.
GTTGCCGGCGGCGTGCAGTGGGTCGGCCCATCGAAAGGTTCACTGAACCCGGCCAGCACGGATTACGACCGTCCGGGCTACCATACGGCCGACTTCAGCGCGGGGCTGACAGTGGACCGCTACAAGTTCACCGCGTACGTCAAGAATGCGTTCGACAACGATACCGTGATCCAGCACCCGCAAGTGGCGTCCATCGTGCAAGGCTACCGCGTGACGCCGCGCGCCATCGGCGTGAGCGTGGCGGCGAAATTCTGACCGGGAGGGCGACATGAGCGGCGACGTATTGCATGGCAGCTGTTTATGTGGCGGCGTGGCGTACCGGGCCGATGGTCCGGTGAAACACACCAGCCATTGCTATTGCACCATGTGCCAGAAGCAGCACGGAGCAGCGTCCGGCACCTATGCAAACGTGGCGCGCGCCTCGTTCGCATATGAGCGGGGCGAAGACCTGGTGACGGAATACGCGTCGTCCGACCATGGACGGCGCGGCTTTTGCAAGGTGTGCGGGTCGACACTGTACTGGCGCAGTACGCAGTCGCCGGACCGCATCGCGGTCACGCTGGGGACGCTGGATCCCGCTTATACGGGAACGGTGCAGCGGGAGCTGCATACGGAGATGAAGCCGACGTGGCTGCCGGTGAAGCAGACGTGAAAAACCGCCTTGCAGCGCCGTGACGCGTGCAAGGCGGTTTCTTGAAGCCTGAAGATTACTTGGTGGTGGCGGCTACCGCAGGTGCCGCGGCTGCTGCCGCTGGCGCAGGCGCCGCTGCGGTTTTTTCAGCCGGCTTGGTTTCATCTTTCTTGCCGTGTTCCTTGGTTTTGTGCTTGGTGTGCGAAGCCGTCTTTTCAGTCTTGGCATCGGCCTTTACGTCAGCCTTTGCTTCAGTCTTCACTTCCTTGGTATCCGCCTTGGCCGCTACCTTGGTGTCCTTGACTTCCGCCTTGGCTTCCGTCTTCACTGGCGCCTTCACGTCGGCTTTGGCTTCGACTTTCGCGGGCGTTGCGGCAGGAACGGCAACGGTTGCGGAAGGCGCGGGCGATTGTGCGAAAGCAGCGGTAGCGAACAGGCCGGCGATCAGGGTAGCGATGGTCTTGGTCATGATGGTTTCCTTTAATTTGGCTGGTGCTGCGTTTGGAAGTCTTGCTTCGTCGTTTCGTGCACTTTGCTGTGTCACTTGAGCATAAAACGCGCCCCGGAATACCAACGTTGACGGCCTTTACACGTGCTTACAATTGATGAGCTTGCTTACAATTGGCGACCGGCAGGCGCAGGACGTCTTCCGTGGCGAGGATGTCGCCAAAGGTGTCGTCGATGGTGGCCAGCGATGCGCGGTGCAGCGTGGCGTGCGGCAGCACCGCGCCATCCTGCGTATCGAGGTCGCGCGTGGCGCAGGCATCGCTCGCCACCAGCACGCTGTAACCCAGCGGTACGGCGTCACGGGCGGCGCCGGCCACGCAGGCGTGCGTCATCAGGCCAGTGATCAGCAGGTGCTGGACACCCGCTGCCTTCAGGTGCGCATCGAGGTCCGTGCTCTGGAATACGCTGACAGTGGATTTTTGCAGCACCGCGTGGTGTGGCGCCGGCTGCAATTCACTGTGCTGTTGCGCGCTGTCGCTGCCGTCGGCAAAGACCGGGCTGCCGGCAGGCGTCACGTGCTGGATGTGGAACACGGGGATGTTGTGGCGATCGGCGTGCGCAATCAGCTTGCGCGTGTTGCGCAGTGCGTTCAGGCCATCAGGGATCGGCATCTTGCCGGTGAAGTATTCATTCTGGAAATCGATCACCAGCAGCGCGGTGCGGGCGCCGTCGATGGTCGTTGGCGCGGTGGCGCCGGCCAGGGTACGGATGGTTGGGTGGCTCATGGAATGCTCCTGTTTCGGGGTTGGTAACAGGCGCCAGTATCTGCCCGGTATGGGGCTGGCGAAAGTATTGAACAAGACATGATGTGCTAGGATCGGGCCATGTTGAAACCCGCGCATACCGTGGCCGTCATCGCGTTCGACGGCATCAGTCCCTTCCACTTGTCCGTCCCCTGCATGGTGTTCAGCGACGATCTGTCGCGGCTGGGCGTGCCCCGCTACGGCTTGCTGATCTGCGGTGAAAAGCCTGGCCCGATCGCCACCATGTCCGGCTTCGACATCGTCGTCGAGCGCGACCTGTCCGCACTGGCCGAAGCCGATACCGTGATCGTTCCCGCCTGGCCCGATCCGGACGTGGCGCCGCCGGAACCGTTGTTGCAGGCGCTGCGCGATGCGCATGCGCGCGGCGCCCGGATTGTCGGCCTGTGCCTGGGAGCATTCGTGCTGGCCGAGGCAGGTTTGCTCGATGGCCGCACGGCGTCCACGCACTGGGTGTGGGCCGACGACTTCGCCCGCAAATATCCCAAGGTCACCCTGGACCGCAAAGTGCTGTATGTCGATGACGGCAATATCCTGACGTCGGCCGGCACGGCGGCCGCCATCGATTGCTGCCTGCACTTGCTGCGTTGCGACCACGGTGCGGAAGTGGCGGGGCGCGTGGCGCGCCGCATGGTGGTGGCGCCCGTGCGCCATGGCGGGCAGGCGCAATACATCGAACAGCCAATGCCGAAACCGGCCGGCAACGATCCGCTCGGCATGGCGCTCGATTGGGCCATCGCCAACCTGGCGCAGCCGATCAGCGTCGACATGCTGGCACAGCGCGCCGCGATGAGCCGGCGTAATTTCACGCGCCGCTTCAAGATGAAAACCGGCACCACGGTGGCGCAATGGCTGATCAATTGCCGCTTGGCGACGGCGCAGCGCCTGCTGGAAACCACGGGGCAGGCGATCGACCTGGTGGCGGACCAGGCGGGCTTTGGCTCGGCCGCGTCGCTGCGCCAGCATTTCACGGCGAAGTTCGCGATTTCACCGGCCGCTTACCGCAAGCAGTTCCGCTGAAAAGAAAAAAGCTCCTGCCGTTTGGAGGGGCAGGAGCTTCCTGGGGAACCGTCACTCCGGCCGGAGTGACGTGCCAGCGGATTACTTGGTGGTGGCGGCGACTGCGGGCGCCGCGGCCGGCGCCGGTGCTGCTGCGGCAGCTTTTTCAGCCGGCTTGGCTTCGTCTTTCTTGCCGTGGTCCTTGGCTTTGGACTTGGTGTGCGATGCCGTCTTTTCAGCTTTGGCATCGGCTTTCACTTCGCCTTTGGCTTCGGTCTTCGCCACTTCCTTCACTTCCTTGGTATCGGCCTTGGCCGCCACCTTGGCGTCCTTGGCTTCCGACTTGGCTTCGGCTTTCACGGGCGCTTTCACGTCGGCCTTGGCTTCGACTTTGGCAGGCGCCGCAGCCGGTGCGGTGGCGGCAGGAGCAGGCGATTGAGCGAAGGCAGCGGTAGCGAACAGGCCGGCGATCAGGGTAGCGATGGTCTTGGTCATGATGGTCTTTCCTTGAATTTGATATAAACGGTTTATTCTGTATTGGCGGTTGCCGGTATTACTTGGTGGTTGCGGCTACTGCGGGGGCAGCGGCTGGAGCCGGTGCTGCCGCGGCTTTTTCAGCCGGCTTGGCTTCTTCTTTCGCCTTGCCGTGTGCTTTGGCCTTGTGCTTGGTATGTGCAGCCGTCTTTTCAGTTTTGGCTTCGGACTTCACTTCACCTTTGACATCGGTCTTGGCGGCTTCCGTCACTTCCTTGGTGTCCGCCTTGGCTGCCACCTTGGTGTCTTTGACTTCCGCTTTGGCTTCGACTTTTGCAGGCGCGGCGGCTGGTGCGGCCGCAGGAGCAGGCGATTGAGCGAATGCAGCGGTAGCGAACAGGCCGGCGATCAGGGTAGCGATGGTCTTGGTCATGATGTGTTTTCCTTGAATTTGATATAAACGGTTTATTCGGTATTGACAGTTGTCTTTGTTACTTGGCTGGTGCTGCTGGCTTTACTTCCTGCGTCTTGGTTTCTGCTTTGACTTCGGCTTTGGATTCGGTTTTCACCTCCGGCTTTGCTTCGGCTTTCACTTCAGCCTTGGCTACCGGGGCTGCTGGTGCAGGCGTGGCCGGTGCGGAGGATTGGGACTGTGCAAACGCGGCGCTGGCGAACAGGCTGGCGATCAGAACGGCGGTCATTTTCTTCATGGTTCAGTTCTCTTTCCGTGAGGTGCTTGCGTAGTTTTGTTTGCTTCGTTTCGTGCACTTTGCTGTGTCACTTGAGCCTAAAACGAACGCCGGAATACCGCCGTTGACGGTCTTTACACGTGCTTACAATTGATGAAAATGCTTACAGATTTGTAAGCAGCATGGCCGCCGCCATCAGCACGAACAGCACGCCCATGAACCGGCGCAGAAGCCGCATGCCGCCGTCGTCGAGCAGGCGCGCGCCGGCCCTGGCGGCCAGCAAGACGTACGACACGTGTGATACAAACATGCACGCGACGAACGTCAGGCTCAATAGCAGGAAGCGCGGACCGGTCATCTGCTGCATAGGCAGGAACTGTGGAAATACCGCGGTAAAGAACAGGATGCTTTTCGGATTGCTGCACGCGACGGCAAGGCCGCGCATGAAGACGGCGCGGCGGCTGCCATCGCCGGCATGGGTCGACGCTGAGTGCGCGAGGGGCTGGCCGGCGTGGCGCCATTGCTGGATGCCCAGCCACGCGAGATAAGCTGCGCCGGCTGTCTTCAGCAGGGTGAAGGCGGCGGGGGAACGGGAAAACAGCAGGCCGGCGCCGCTGACCGCGACGCAGGAGACGATGAAGACACCGGCCGCATTGCCGGCCGAACTATATAAGGTGCGGCGCGCACCCAGCGCCAAGGTGGTGGAAATCGCCAGCAGGACACCGGGACCGGGACTGAAGGTGGCGGCCAGCGCCACCGCGACAAACGACAGCCAGAGCGATAACGACATGCGCGCCTCAGGGATGCGTGGCGCCGTGCGTGACAAACGCGGGCCGCTGGCGCAGCCGTTCGTGATAGGCGCGCACGGCCGGCAGATTGGCATGGTCGATCGGCGTGGACAGCCAGCGCTGCACGCTGACGCCCAGCACGATGTCGGCCAGCGTGAAGGTGTCGCCTGTGGCGAAGGCGCCGGTGGCGGCCAGTTGCGCGTCGAGGACGCCCATTTGCCGGTTCCATGCCGCCGCGCTGGCGGCAATCGCGGCGGGATCCGTGAAATCAGGCGAGCGCCGTACCAGCGCCATGAATGCATAGCGCCACGACGCGTTCAAATCCGTGGCCTGCCAGTCCATCCATTTTTCCACGTGGGCGCGCGCCAGCGGGTCTGGCGGCAGCAGGTCGAAGCGCTGGTGGCGGCCTGTCAGGTAGCGGCAAATCGTATTCGATTCCCACAGCACGTTGCCGTCATCGACCAGCACCGGCACCAGCCCATGCGGATTGAGTTGCAGGAATTCCGGCGTGGGCACAGGACGGCCGGTGCCCGCGCCCCACTCTTCCAGTTCATAAGGCAGGCCGATTTCAGCGCACGTCCACAGCACTTTGCGGACATTGATCGACGGGGCTTTTCCAAGGATTTTCAGCATGGCGTCACGGCAGTTGGTCAGGGAGCATCCAGTATCACACTGAAACAATGAGGAATAAATCCCGTACTATTTACAACATCGTGAACTCTGGATTAACAATCATGGACAAGATGCGCAGCATGGAAGTGTTCGTGCGGGTGGTGGACGCGGGCAGTTTCACGGCGGCGGCCGGCCAGTTGGCCATCTCGACCGTGATGGTCAGCAAGCACATCGCGGCGCTGGAAAAGCTGGTGGGTGCGCGCCTGCTGCACCGGACCACGCGCAGCCTGAGCCTGACGGAAATCGGCGCGCGCTATTGCGACGAATGCCGCCACATCCTGCAACTGGTGGCGGCGGCGGAAAAAGGCGCGCAAGCGATGCGCAACGCGCCGCGCGGCGTCATCAAGCTGAGCGCGCCGGCCGCGTTTGGCGGCCATTGCCTGGCGCCTGCGCTGGCCGATTACCTGGCGCGCTATCCGGAAGTCAGCGTCGACCTGGAATTGTCGAACCGGCTGGCGGACCTGGTCGACGACGGGCTGGATGCCGCCATCCGCATCGGCCATTTAAAGGATTCCGCCCTGGTGGCGCGGCCGCTGCGGCCCACGCGCATGGTGATTTGCGCGGCGCCGGCGTACCTGGCGCGGCGCGGCACGCCGCTGACGCCGGCCGAACTGGGTGAACATGACTCGCTGGATTTCCAGCACTGGCGGCGCGACGTGCGCTGGCGGCTGCAAGGGATGGCGCCCGATGCGCCGCTGCCCGCGTCGCGCTTGCGTTCCAACCAGGGCCCCGCGCTGCGGCAGGCGGCGCTGGCGGGCCTGGGGCTGGTCATGCAGGCGGAAGTGGTGCTGGCCGACGATATCGCGGCCGGAAGGCTGGTGCCGGTTTTGCAGGATTACATGCCGGAGCCGCGCCCCATGCACTTGCTGTATCCGCGCGACCGCCAGGTCACGCCCAAGCTCAGTAGTTTTGTGGAGTTCGTCGTGGAGCGGTTTGGTATATGAAGTATCAAATTAACCACATCCATATCATCTATGCAATGCAACAATGATTGCTACGCGTCAAAAAACCCTTTAGAGTGAGGTGTTGAGCAGTCCAGACTTAAGCCTTGCCATGCCTGCCCGGACGTGGCGCCTTCCCCAGATACACCATGACCCTGAAATCGTTCGTGCGTACCGGCCTGCCCGCCGTGTGCGCATCGCTGGCCCTGACCGCCCTCCCCGTCCACGCGCAGACCGCGCAAAAGTTGTCCGCTGCCGACAAGCTGAAACAGCAAATGTCGGCCGCCATGGCGGCGGAAGATGCGCGGATGGCCGAAGCGGCCGCCGCCAAGGCGACGGCCGCCAAACAGGAAGCGGAACGCAAGGCGCGGATCGAGGAAGCGCTGGCGGCGCCTACCGTGTCGGCCACGGCGCTGATGCGCGGAACGGCTGCTCAAGCCGGTCAGCCCGGCCAGGCGCCGGCGGCGGCAGGCGCGGAGCAGGCCACGTCCCAGGATGCGCAGGCGCCGGCCGCCCCGGCCACGCCGGAAATGGTGGCGATGGGCGCCGAACAGCGCCTGGCGCTGGTGATCGGCAACGCGGCATATAAATCGTCGCCGCTGATCAACCCGCTCAACGATGCGCGCGCCATGGCGATCAAGCTGCAGCAGCTGGGCTTCACCGTCATCAAGCGCGAAAACGCCACCATGGAAGAAATGATGTCGGCCGTGCGCGAGTTCGGCAACCAGCTGAAAAACGGCGGCGTGGGCCTGTTCTATTACGCGGGCCACGGCATCCAGGCCAAAGGCGTCAATTACCTGGTGCCGGTCGACGCGAATATCGCGCGTGAAGATGAACTGGCGACGCGGGCGTACAACGCCAACGAAGTGCTGGAAAAGATGGACACGGCTAAGAACCGCATCAACCTGGTGGTGCTGGACGCGTGCCGCGACAATCCGTTCGCGCGCAGCTTCCGCTCCGGTTCGCGCGGCCTGGCCGGCATGGATTCGACGCCGAAGGGCACCCTGGTGGCGTATGCGACGTCGCCCGGCTCCACCGCGTCCGACGGCAGCGGCGCCAATGGCTTGTACACGGCGCAATTGCTGGCCGCGATGGCCGAACCCGGCATGAAAGTCGAAGACGTGTTCAAGCGCGTGCGCGAAGGCGTGCAGGCGGAATCGGACGGCAAGCAAACGCCGTGGGAAATGTCGTCGATTACCGGGAATTTTTACTTCAACCCCACGGCTGAACAGCAATCCCAGCCGGTCGTCAGCGCCGTGCAGGCGCCGCGCGTGGGCACGATGGCGCGCAACGCGTCGCAAACGCTGATTCCGCGCAAGCTGATCGAAAATTACCAGCTGGCCGGCAATTTCGCGATCCAGGCCGGCGCGGCCCAGGGCGGCTTCTCCGGCAGTGGCCACCATTTCGCCCTCGTCACGGGCGACAAGACGCTGCACGTGTGGAATACCGATACCGGCGCGGCCACCGCGACCGAGCCGGGCTACGGCGTGCCGTCGATGTCGGCCAACCGCCGCTTCCTGCTGGGCCTGGCTGACAACGGCAAGGTCACCATCACGGACTTGCACAATGAAGCGGCGCCGAAGGTGCTGGCCGGCCTGCCGGCCGGGATCACGAAAGCCGGCCTGTCGCCGGATGGCCGCCGCCTCGTCATTTATACGCGTGACGACGGTTTCATGCTGTACGACGCGGAAAGCGGCCAGCGCATGGCCAAGCTTGACAGCGTCGACGGCGAACCCCGCTATGAATTCGCACCGGCCGGCAACCGCTTGCTGACCTGGGGCAGCCGCGACAGCACGATGAAGCTGTGGGACAGTGAAAAGGGCAACAAGGTGGCGCGCATGAGCGACCATTGGGACCCGGTGGCCATGACGCGCTTTTCCCGCGACGGCGCCTGGCTGATGAGCGCCGCCGCCAACGACAAGGCCGTGATTTTCCGAATGTCCGATGGCGACAGCGTGCGCCGCTTCAATTTCGGCGATGGCAACCCGGTGCCGCAACTGGCCGATTTCTTCCAGGATGGCAAGCGCCTGCTGGCCTATGTGCTGCGCAGCGCGCGCCAGGAACTGGGCGCCGTCATGCACCTGGGCGTGTGGGACACCGCCAGCGGCAATTTCGTCGGCACCCTGCTGGGCGATGGCATCACGGTGCGCAATTACCGCTTCTCGCCGGACCGTTCGCGCCTGTTCGTCAATGCGGGCGACCGCAACCTGTACGTGTTCGACATGAACAACCTGAAGCGCCTGTCGACGCTGGCCGGCGTGGAATTGCTGCACGTGTCGCCGGATGGCCGCCGCCTGATCGTCAAGGGCGGCGAAGGCGTGCGCCTGGTCGACGTGCAAACCCTTTCGCCGCTGGCGCGCATGCCGGGCCAGGTCAGCGCCCACATGTCGGCCAAGGGCGGGTTGTTCGTGACCAGCACGGAAACCGGGATGCTGACCCTGTGGAACCTGGAAAACGGCGACGCCATCGGCCACCTGAAAGGCCACCTGGATGCGATCACCGGCGCCGTCTTCTCCGACGACGGCCGCCGCCTGGTCACGGTCGGCACCGACAATATGGCCAAGCTGTGGGCGCTGCCGGAAATCCGCGAAGCGAACCAGCTGGTCAAGGACCAGTTCGAATCGAGCGCGGAATACCACAAGCGCATGACCAACTGGTCGTCGCCCTACAGCGCGCTGGTGACGCTGGTCGGCTACAACGCCGATACGCAAACGTATTCCGTCAAGGTCGGCGACGTCGCCATTGACGTGCCATTCGAGCGCGACGCCGCGCGCAAGCTGCTGGGCCAGCGCCAGGCCATCGTGACGGGCAACCTGCGCTTCTTCGATGTCGAGCAGCTGGTCCTGGCGGACGCGAAGCTGACGCGGCTGCCGTAACCGCGATAGCTGCCCTGACGCCCGTTACATCGGGCCGCCAGGTCCGCCCGGGCCGGGCCCGCCGGGACCACGCCCGCCCGGCGCCCGGTTGCCACCGCCGCCGGCGCCGCCGATGCGGTACGACAGCCCGATATACACGATGCGCCCGTCGAAGCGGCGTAGCGTATGGTCCTTCAACAGGTCGGTATCGGTGACGGATTCCATCTTGTTGGAATTGAAGATGTCGGTCACGTTCAACACCAGGTTCAAGGCTGGCGTCAGGCTGTGGCGCAGGCTGAAGTTGGCCGTGGTGTTGGGCTCGCGGAAGCCCTGGCCCGTCAGCGTCTTGCCTTGCGCCTGCACCATGAATTGCAACTGGTCCTGCGGAGTCGGCTGGTAGTTCAGCCGCACGCGCCCGCTCAGCGACGATGCGGTGCGGGTATCGCCGGTCGGGGCGCCGCTGCTGTCGAGGATGCGCTGTTCGCTGCGCGCCAGGTTGCCGCTGGTGTTCAGCGACAGGCCCTGCATCAACTTGCCGTTGACGGTGAATTCCAGGCCGCCCGACGAACTGCCCGGGCCGTTGCCGCGCGTGGTCAGCAGCACGGTGTCGCTGATGAACACCTTGCGCTCCAGGATCGCATCGTCTTCCTTGCGGTAATAGCCGCGCAGCGCCGTTTCCAGGCCTGCCATGCGGGTTTCATAGCCGATCTCGAACGAATCGGTCTGCGTCGGCTTCAGGTGCGGATTGCCGGACGAGACGTTGAACTCGTCGCGGTACACGACGAACGGATTCAGGTCGCCCGCGTTGGGACGGCGCAGCCGGTGCGCATACGAGAAGCGCAGGTTGGCGTCGTCCGACACTTTATAGGTTGCGAAGAAACTGGGTATATAGTTTATATAATTATTCTTCGCACGGATGCCGCCCGTCACCTGGTTCAGGTCCAGGCTGGTGTGTTCCGCGCGCAAGCCGGCCAGCGCGCCCCACTGCTCGTTCAGGCGCAACTGGTACGAGCCGTACAGCGCCGTCACGCCTTCGTCCACTTCGAACAGGTTGGTGCGCGCCGGGTTGATGGATTCCGCGCCATTGGACAGGATGTCGGCATAGAACGCGTCGAAGCGGTTCCGGTTGCTGGCGACTTTCCAGCCGGCTTTCAGCATGCCGCCGAAGGCCGGGCGTTCATAGTCGCCCGTGAAGTCGACGATGCGGTTGTCGGTGTCGTTGCGCTGGCGGCTGTGCGTATCGATACGGCCCGGCGGCGTCACCGCATACACGCTGGTGTAATCGCTGCCGCTGGTGTTATCGGCGGATGACACGCGCAAATCCACTTTCAGTGTTTCGCCATCGATATCGCCCTTGTGGTCCCAGCGGGCGCCCCATGCGTAGTTTTTGCTCTCGCCCGCGCGCAGCGACGTGCGCACGTAATCGCTGATGGTGGCCTGGCCGGGACCCGTGTTCAGGTAATGGTCGCGGGCGCGCTGGTCATTGTCGCGCTGGTTATAGGTCAGGCTGGCATTGAAGGTGTCGTGCGCGCCGTGGTTGTAGCTGACGGCGCCGTTGACACCGGCTGAGTTGTTCAGGCCGGCCGTGGCCGATTGCTGTTCGCTGTGCGTGGGAACGCCGTTGCGGATATCGATGCGGTCGCGCTCCGAGTCGCCATGGGCATTGCGGCCGTCGTGGCGCACGTGCGCGCTGCCCTGGAAACCCCAGTACCCTTCGTTATAGCTGCCGGAGATGGACGAGTTGTAGCGCCCCGCCGTGCCGGCATTGCCGTTGACGGACGCGAAGCCGCCGGGCCGGCGGTTGCGCCGCATGACGAGGTTCAGGATCGGACCGCCACCCCCTTCATTGCCGAACTGCGCGCCGGGGTTGTTGATGACTTCGATGGAATCGATGTCTTCCGCCGACAGGGCGTTCAGCGTGGCGCCCCGGTTATCGCCTTGCAGCATGGCCGATGGTTTGCCGTCGATCAGGATTTGCACGTTGGTGCTGCCGCGCAGCGACACCGTGCCGTCCGGATCCACCGCCACCGATGGCACGCTGTTGAGCGCGTCGGCGGCCGTGCCATTGGTGCTGGAGATATCCGACTTGACGTCATAGACCTGGCGGTCGATGCGGCCGGTGGGACGTTCCGCCGCCACCGTCACGGACGTGATTTCCACCGGTTCCTGCGGCGGCGGTTTGGGTTTGTCCTTCGGCGGCGGCACTTTGCCGGTGATCGTGACTTCCGGGGCGGTGGGCAAGGCAGTGGCTGGCGGCGGCGACGTCTGGGCGATGGCGGCGGGCGTTGCCGACAGCAGGGCCAGCGCGATGCTGGTGAAGCGGGGAGTGCGGGTCATGGTGGTCGGCGGGCGGCGCCGCAATGATGCCAAAAGCCACCAGCATAGTTCAGTTGAGAATCGCTATCCAATGATGATTGCTCATATTTAAGATTATTTAGCGACTAATTGCCGACTATTTCGCGCATGTTTCACGATTATTGCGCGCCTGTTTCCAAGAGGCCAGTAAGTCAGCGCATCAGCGAATACAGCACGATGCCGAGCACCACCGCTGCCACCATGACGGCCATTTCGCTGACAAAAAAACCGATGGTGGCGCCCAGCAGCGACATGCCCGCCACGGCCGGTGTGCCATACGATTGCAGCACGGGGTTGGAAATCGTCACGTAGCAGGCGAAGGCGGCCGCCAGCGCGGCGCATGCGAAGCGGCCCATCAGTTTGGTGGAGCGGGAGACTTTCACGCGCTTGCGTGGGGCAGGCGCGGTCGGATTGGTGGCGTCGGTCGGTTTCGTGCTGTCCATATTTAAAAGGATACACCGCTGTTCAGTTGCCGGACAAGCAGCCTGCCGCCCGTTGTCCAGAGCGATCCATGGATATTGACTATCTTGTGCAACTGATAGTTATCGGATCACATAAATCAATAATCGTATCAAAGTAATAAGGCTCTTGTTGATATCGCTTTACCAGATGTAAGCATGTAGCAAGCCGTTTTACTGTGCTGAACCTCGGAGGTATCGCCTGTAATGAGTCCAACTTTTCCTTTGTGGCCGGCAGCCGAGCTGTCGCCCATGCGATCCGGTTATGAGTTGCTGACCAAAGCCGTGTCCGGTGTGCTGCGGCATGCCAGTGTGGACGTGCTGCCGCCGTTTGTGCGGACCTTGGGCTTGCCCCAGTCCGAGCTGATTGCCATGCTGGAATGCTGCCGTCCGTACGAAGCGTACGTGCCGATTTCCGAGCTTAAATATGCCGTGGTGGTGGGCACGGTGCCGCCGCTGTTCCACGAAGTGGTGGCGCACCTGATGGCGTCGCGCACGCCGGAAGCCGATGCGCAGCACGTGAATTGGCTGGCGCGGGCGATCGCCGCCGCCAGCCTGGGCAACCGCATGCTGTGGCAAGACCTGGGCCTGGCGGGACGCCACGAAGTGGCCGCGCTGATGAAGCTGTACTTCCAGCCGCTGTTCCAGCGTAACGTCACGGACTTGAAGTGGAAGCGTTTCATCTTCCGCGAACTGGGCGACAAGCTGGGACGGCACGATATGCACCCGCCGGGCTGCCACCGCTGCGCGCAATACCGTAAATGCTTCGAGACGGGCCGCCTGGCGCCGCCGGCCGCCTCCGCCGCCAAACGCGCGGTGGCCGCTTAACGCCGGCGCGCAAGGTCAGCACAGCGGCATCAGCGATGCCAGCAGGTGGGCGAATTCCGGTTGCCGGATGGCCCACAGCGCCCACGCGCTGACGGCGGCCAGCACCGCCGCCAGCAGCCAGTGCATCAGACGTTCGTTCATGCCGGCTGCGCGCGCGCGATGGCGCGGTCGTCGATGGGCCAGTGCAGCGCGGCCGCAATCAATCCGAAGGCGACGGACGCCAGCCACATGATCTGGTACGACCCGGTCGCATCGAACACGCGCCCGCCCAGCCACACGCCGAGGAAACCGCCCAACTGGTGGCCGACGAAGACCAGTCCGAACAAGGTCGAGATATAGCGCACGCCAAACACTTGCGAGACGAGACCGTTGGTCAGCGGCACGGTGCCCAGCCACGTCGCCCCCATGACGAACGCGAACGCATAGACGCCGGGCGTGGACAGCGGCAGGGTGGCGAACAGCAGCATGGCTGCCGAGCGCACCAGGTACAGGTAAGCCAGCACGTGCTTGCGGCGGTACTGGTTGCCCAGTTCCCCGCACACGTAAATGCCGCCCACGTTGGCCAGGGCCACGATGGCCAGCGCCGCCACGCCGGTATTGGCGGACAAACCCCGGTCGGCCAGGTACGCCGGCAAATGCCCGGCAATGAACGCCAACTGGAAGCCGCACGCGAAAAAGCCCAGGTTGAGCAGCCAGAACCCCCGGTGCGTCAGCGCTTCGGCAATGGCGTGGCGCAGCGACTGGCCACCCTGCCGTTGCGCATTGCCCGCCGCCGCGCTGTCATCCAGCGGGTACGCCAGCGGCGCGGCAAACGCCAGCACGAACGCGATCAGCACCAGCGCCACCAGCCAGCCCAGCGCGGAAATCAAGCCCTGCGTGGCGGGCACCATGGCGAACTGGCCGACGCCGCCGACCGCGCCGGCCAGTCCCAGCGCCCAGCCGCGCCGCGACGGCGGCACGATGCGGCTCAGCGCGCCGTACACGGTGCCAAACGCGGTGCCGGACAACGCCAGGCCGATCAGCAGCCCGCCTGCCAGCGCCAGTTCCATGCCGGTGGCCGCGTGCGCCATCAGGTACAGCCCTGCCGCATACAGCAGGCACGCGCCGGCCAGCACGCGGCGCGAACCCCAGCGGTCGGCGATCATGCCGGTGAACGGTTGCGCCACGCCCCACACGAGGTTTTGCAGTGCAATCGCCAGCGCGAATTCTTCCCTGCCCCAGCCCCGCGCGGACGTCATCGGCAACATGAATAACCCCTGCACGTGGCGCATGCCCAGCGCCAGTCCCATGATGATGCCGCCGCACACGATCGCGGCCAGCGGTGATTTGAGTTTGTCCATGCCGGTCTCCGTTGAACCCAATAATCCCAGTAATGCCAGCATAGCGACGGCGTCCCCCTTCGCGCCAACGGTCATTTGGCATGCCTTCAATGCGCGCCACGCATGCGACGGATGCGAATTCGCCGTTTGTCCCGCCGGCGCGGGCCGCCGACAATGCCAGCACTGACAGCGACATTCATGAAATGGAGGGCATCATGCAATTCACGTTACACGCGGGGGAAAGCGCGGCACTGGCGCCGGTCTGCACGGTGCGGGTGCGCTGCCATGCGGGATACTTGTGGATTACCGGATTCCGCAATGGCGAAGACGTGGTGCTGGGGGCGGGCGAGAGCGCGTTGCTGCCGCCGACGCAGCGGCATTATTTTTCCGCGCTGGGACAGGAGCCGCATGCGGCGTTTGAATTGGGGTGCGAGGCGCGGGATGGCATGGCACGGTGGGCGGTACTGCGGGCATGGCGGCTTCGCTGGCGCGAAACCGCCCTACGGTGGTTACGTTTTCGGTAGGTTACGCCACGGCCATTTGCTGCGACGTTTGCGCCACCTGCTGCAACAGCCAGTCGCGGAAGATCGCCACGTCCGGGCGCGGATGGGGCGCCGCCTGCAGCAGCCAGTAGCCATAGCCGTCGACCTGCATGCGCTGGTCCATTTGCGCGGCCAGGCGGCCATCCTTCAGCATCGGCAACACCAGCGCCAGGCGGCCCAGCGCCACGCCATGGCCTTCGATGGCGGCCTGGATCACCTGGTCGTACTGGTTGAAGTGCAGGTAACCCTTGGGCTGGCGCTGGTCCATGCCGTGCGCGGCCAGCCACGGCGTCCAGTGCAGCCACGTGCGGCCACGGTCGTCCAGGTCCAGCAAGACGTGATCCAGCACGCCGTCCGGCTTGTCGAACGCGGTTGCCGCCAGCGCCTTGCTGGCCACCGGCACCACGGCTTCGCCAAACAAATGCAGCGCATCGTCCGGCACATGGGCACGGCCGCCATAGCGGATCGCCAGGTCGACTTCGTCCTGCTTCAGGTCGACCAGGCGGTTGCTGGCGGCCAGGCGGATGTCGATATTCGGGTGCGCGGCCTGGAACGCGCCCAGGCGCGGCAAGATCCACAGCGACGCCACGCCGATGCTGGCGGAAATCGTCACGGGTTTCACGCGCTTTTCCTGTTGCAGCGCATCGGCCAGGTCGGCCAGTTTGTCCAGCCAAGGCGATGCCAGGTGGAATAATTGCTCGCCCGCTTCCGTCAGCGCAATGCTGCGGCTGTTGCGGATAAAGAGCTGGACGCCGAGCCGTTCCTCCAGCGCCTGGATCTGGCGGCTGACAGCCGACTGGGTCAGGCACAGGTCCGCCGCCGCGGCAGTAATGCTGAGGCGGCGCGCGGCTGCAACAAATCCGCGCAACGCATCGAGTGGCGGCAGTGAAACTAGCCTGTTTTGCATCATCTCTCCGGAAAAAATATTAATAAACTATTAGAATGCCAGAACTGACATTATGAGGGAGGTTACGATGAGTGATTGCGATGTCGTCACTGAACGTATCTTCGATGCACCGCGTGAACGCGTGTTTCGCGCTTTCAGCGATCCCTCCATCCTCGCCCGCTGGTGGGGGCCGGATGGCTTCACCAATACCTTCAAAGTATTCGATTTCGAGCCGGGCGGCCTGTGGAAATTCACCATGCACGGGCCGGACGGCGTCAATTATCCCAATGAATCGGTTTTTTCGCTCATCAGGCGGCCGGAACGCATTGAATTCGACCACGTGCTGGGCACGCCGTTCAAGGCGATTTTTGCGTTCATCGAGCAGGAAGGCAAAACCCTGTTGCACTGGACCATGCGTTTTCCCTCGGCGGAAACATGCGCGAAACTGCGGGAATTCGTCACCCATGCCAATGGCGAAAACCTGGACCGGCTGGAAGAACAGCTGGTACGCATGGATGGGCGTACTCCTCCCTGATGGCATGGTTGCCGTACGCCAGGTGTAGCCCGGCATGGCCCGGGCGGTGGTGGATTACCCCATGTCAGTCATGGCATGGTTGCGCCATGCTGCGTACAATGCCGGCCAGGAGGTGTCATGACCAAACTGATGCTGGTGGAAGACGACGAGCGGCTGTCTTCACTGATTGCCGAATACCTGGCCGCCAATGAATTCGACGTGCACGTGGTGGCGCGCGGCGACGAAGCGCTGGCGCGCTTCCATGCGTTCGCGCCGGACGTGGTGGTGCTGGATCTGATGTTGCCCGGCTTGCCCGGCAACGAAGTGTGCCGCCAGTTGCGCGCGGTCAGCCAGGTGCCCGTGCTGGTGCTGACGGCGCGCGACGACAGTTACGACCAGGTGGCGTTGCTGGAATTCGGCGCCGACGATTTCGTCAACAAGCCGGTGCAGCCGCGCGTGCTGCTGGCCCGCCTGCGCGCCTTGCTGCGCCGCGCCGCGCCGCCGGTGGCGCAAACCGCCTTGGTGCGCCCGGAAATCCTGAGCTTCGGCGCGCTGGAAATCATCCTGACGGACCGCGTGGTGCATTGGCACGGCAAACCCATGGCCCTGTCCAACACCGAGTACAAACTGTTGCTGGTGCTGGCGGAATCGGCCGGCACCGTGCTGTCGCGCGACAGCTTGCTGAAAAAAATGCGCAACATCGAATTCGACGGCCTGGACCGCAGCATCGACAACAGTATCTCGAAGCTGCGCAAGAAGTTCGATGACCACGACGGCGAGCGCATCAAGACGGTGTGGGGCGAGGGATATCTGTTTTCGCCGTCGGCGTGGGAGTGACCGGTATCAGCCAGCCGGCAACGTCCGCAGGTATTCCCCCGGCGGCTTGCCTACCAGCGCAGTGAATTCATTGACGAAATGGGCCTGGTCGAAGTAACCCAGGTCCAGCGCCAGTTGCGCCAGTTTCACGGGAACGCCGGCCTGCAGCTGCGCCACCGCTTCATGCATGCGGTAGCGCTTGATGACCCACTTGGGACCCACGCCCACATAATGCTGGAACAGGCGCTGCAAGCTGCGCTTGTTCAAGCCTGAATGTTCCGCCAGCGCGTCCACCGTGACCATGCCGGTATCGGCCGCGATGGCCGCGACCAGTGCATTGGCGCGCGCCACGTCGCCATGCACGGCCAGCTGCGGCAGGCGCGCCAGCAGCAGGGCTTCCGCGGCGGCGAACCGCGACGGGGCATCGCCGCATGAACGGATGTGCTGCGCATACGCCAGCCCCGCCGCGCCGAACACGGTGTCCGGCGCCAGCTTGCTGTCGGCAATCGTGGCCAGCGGGCGGCCGAGGAAGGGCTGGAAACCGCCGGGACGGAACTTGATGCCGAAGGCGAAACCCCGTCCTGCCAGCAGCTTGGTATAGCGCGCCGTATGCACGCCATGAATGCCTTCCGTATCGTGTTCGATCACCAGGTGCACGTTCGGGTGCGGCAGGGTTTCCTGCGTCTGCGGCGGATGGCCGTCCATATCCCACGCCACATGCCAGTAATGCTCGACCAGTTCAGCCAGCGCGGCGCATGGCGCCTGCCGGTCATGGCTGAACCGGCCCTGTTCGAATCGGGGTACCAGCACGCCGCGCGGTTCGTCGGCAGGTGTTTGCGTGGCGTGTCGCGTTTTTCCAATCATTGGAGCAGGGGTGTGCGGTCTACTGTGGGAAGCGAATCTTACAGGAGCAACAATGAAGCGCGCCATTTCCCTATTACTCGTTACCGCGTGCGTGGCAGCCCACGCGGCAGGAGGCCACACGATGGAAGTCAGCGGTACCTTCGACATCAACATGACGCCGCAGCCGGATTCCCAGCCCTGGGGACGGCAGCGTCTTGAAAAGGTATTCCATGGCCCGCTGGAAGGCGCCAGCATCGGTGAAATGTTGGCGGTGCGGACGGCGGTCAAGGGTTCGGCTGGCTACGTGGCGCTGGAACAGGTCACGGCCACGCTGGAAGGCCGCAAGGGGACGTTCTTCCTGCAGCATTCCGGCCTGATGGAGAAAGGCACGCCGGCATTGACGGTAAACGTCGTGCCGGATTCAGGCACCGGCGAATTGCAGGGACTGAAAGGCACGATGACGATCAGGGTCGAAGGAGGCAAGCATTATTATGGGCTGACCTACAGCTTGCCCTGACTTGCCTGTTCCGCATCCACATGCTCATAGCTGAAGATCCGTGAAATCTTCCACGCGTTTCCCTTCAGTTGCATCAGTTGGGTAAAGTAGGCGCGGCCGACGAGGAATTCCGGCTGCCCTTTCGGCAGCACATAGAAGCGGTGTTCACCCGTGACCATGACGCCATAAACATCGTCGCCTTTCCGCATCGGGAAAAAACGCACGGTGCCGGGAACCGCTTCCCGGCGCAGCTGATGCTCGGCTTTTTTCATGCCCTCGTTGGTGGCCGCCAGCGCTTTTTTTCCCAGGATCTTGCCGCCACGGTCGTGATAAAACTCGACGTCATCGGCCAGCATGGCATTCATGCCTTGCGGATCCACGTTGTTGTAAGCGTTCCAGTAGCTTTCGTCAGCCTGCCGCGCGCTGGCTTCCCAGTCGAATTGTGCAGCTTGCACCTGGACCCATTGCGCTTGCAGCGCCATGAATGCCATTGCCACTACCAGCTTCAATGCTTTCATTGACGTGTTCCCTCCGGTTGATAAACCAGCACTTTAACTGGAATTGTCCCGGCGGTCATTCAAACACCGGCGACACCGCCAGCGGCGCATTCTGGCTTACCACCTGCCCCTTGTCGGTGGCCGCATCGAAGCGCACGGTTACCACGCTGTAGGCATTGCCCGCTTCATCCGGGAACGCCGGGCCGGGAACGGCCGGCAGCGGTGCGCCGCCTTTCCAGCGCACGTCGGCGTCCGGCTTCTTTGCAAACGTAAAACGCACGCCCACGCAGTGCTTGTCGCGGTAGCCGGCCGCATTCACGGTGCGCTGGAAATCCAGCGCCTGTTCGCATGCGGCGCGCAGTTCCGCGCCTTCGTAGACGCCGTCCGGCCGCACCACGATCGAGATGCGGGGGCGGAACACATACGCACCCAGCTTGCGGTTGACGGTCAATACCGCGTTTTCGTCATACGCGGCCTTCAGCAGCGGGAACACGGCGCGGCCCACCGCGTCGAGCGGCAAATTCAGTTGCATGGTCTTGCCGGACAAGGCCAGCCTGAAATCCACCGGCAACGGGCTGCCGTCGCGCGCGCCGACCTGGTAATGCTGCTGCAGGAATTGCTTGGGTTTGCCGTATTTTTCAAACGCCACCATGCCGCGATACGCGTCGCGGTAGCTGAGCCAGTCGCTGTCCTGTGCATGCACGGGCGCCCCGGCCACCGTGGCGGCCAGGGCGATGCATGCGGTCAGGGACTGGATCGGTTTCATGGTCAGAAGCGGTAAGCCAGCGCGGTGGACACCGACACGCCGGTGGCGCGATCGGTCAGGGGACTGTTTTTCGCGCCGCCGCGCAATTGCGTGACCTGCACGTTGGTGGTCAGCAGCCAGGCGGGCGACAGCGCCCAGTTCCAGCGTGCGCCCGCATGGATATCCTTGATGCCGCCCGATGGCGCATAGGCCCACACCGGCGGCGCCGGCTCGCTCTTGGCATCGGTTACCAGCTTCACTGGCATGATGGCCAGCACATCCTCCGAGCGCAGGCCGAAGTATCCAGTGTTATAGGCGCGGTTGCCGAACGTGGCGCCGGCCGACAGCGACAGCGTATGGTGTGGCGCCAGTTCGATCGCGCCGCGTTGCAGGTCCGCAGTCCAGCGCAAGCCGTTGCGCGCTTCCCCTGCGCCATACAGTACGCTGTTGGTGAGGCGCAAGCGGTTGGCCAGATAGTAATTGGCGAAGAAGCCGCCTTCGATACGGGCATGAATGTCGCGCAGGCGGTACGAGGCTTTGGCCATGCCGGTGATGCTGGTGCCGGCAGCGATGCCCATGTCGGCTTTGACGGAAATGGCACCATCGAGCACGCTGGAACCGTGCTGGCTTCGCGCCGCGTGCACAGACAGCAGCGGGCCATATTCGAAGCCCGGCGTGGACGACCAGTGCCAGCCGGCGCTCATGCCGGAAATGAACGCACCATTGCTCCATCCCACCTGCAATACCGGCATCAAGCGCTGTTTGCGGTCGCCGCCTCCTTCGTAGTTCGGCGCCGAGCGCACACCGAGGCCGGCATACATGTCATAGCTGCCGTCCGGCATCAGGCCGGGTTCGGGCGCTTGCGCCCAAGCGGGAGCGGCGCCGCAACAAGCGGCGCCAGCCAGGAGAAAGAATAGGGACTCGCGCATAGTGGATGGATAGTCAGAGCCGGATGACGGGACAGGCCGTCATTCTAGCGTCCCCGCTCTCCATCCGTCTCCGTTAAAACTGCACCACGCTGCTTGAAAACACCACCGGCTCGTCGCTGCGGTCGATGATGACCACGTCGCCGGCGCCTTTCACGCCCATGATGCAATCGGTGGCCGGACCGGGCGTCCGGTTTTGCACGCTGGCATACAGCTTGCCGCCGGCGCGCAATACGCCAGTGAACGTGGTCGACTGGCACGTCATGCCCAGGCCGCCCCAGGCAAACAAGACCGTTTGCGTGGAAAAGTCGATCGACGGCATTACCGTGGCGGCATCCACGTACTGGTTCCACAGCTTGCGCAGTTTGAGTTCATCCGACACCACGGCGGTAAACGGCGCCGTCTGGTCCGTCGTGCTCAGCTGGGTCTCGATGCGCTTGAATTTCACGGGCGTGGCTTTGATCTGGTCAAACTTGACGTTGTCGAACTTGTCCACCACCACCGCGGTGACGGGGCTGGTGATGGCCATGGTGCACATCACGCCCGGTTCCGGTTCCGGCGCATTCGCATATTCCACATGCAGCACGCCATCCTGTTCCGACGCGCGCACCACGCCGACGCCCGAGCATCCATTGCTCGCATTGCCGGCAAAGATCACTGCCACCATTTTCTTGCTGAAATCGACCCATGGCTCGGGCGGCAACTCCGTCATATTGGCGTTGATCCGCTTCCACATTTCAGACCAGCCCTTGGCATCGCGCACCGTCAGGTTTTCCAGCGTACTGTTGCCGGAGTACTGGTTGACGATCAACTGTTCGAACTGCACGGTGTTGCCCAGTTTGACCTGAGGCGTCAAATCCACGATTTCCACCTTGTGCGTGCTGTCCATGCCGAGGTTGGGCTTGTCGAGATTCTTGATGATGCCGCCGAACCCTTCCAGAGCGGCGGGATCCGGATTCGTGCAACTGGTTCGTGGGCCTGCAATCGAATCGTATGACCGGCACAGCACCTTGTCCGGGGTGGCGCCAAACAGCGTTTGGGAATAGGAAGCGTCGGCGCAACTGCCGGCCACGTCCCAGAACACTTGCGCATTGTCGATGATGTACAGGCGGTTGCGTTTGTCGCTGCAGGCGGCGCCCTGCGCCATCTTGATGAACACGTTCTTGTCCACCTGCGCCGATGGATTGGGTTCGCCCACGGCGATGCCCTGCGTGCCGGGCGTGACGGCCGCGCTCATTTGCGGTGCGTCGCCACCGCCGCCGCACGCGCTGAGGGAGACGAGGGCCGCCAGTGCCAGTGCCATGGGTTCCAGTCGCAGCGAAGATTGCTTCAGTCCAGCCAATTTGATCACGATGCCTCCTAAGTGGATTTTCTTGTATTCGATACAACCATTTTAGGTGGCGATGGCGGCGATTTCCCCTTCGAAATGTACCGGAATTGTCTAAAATTTGTAATTTCGGGGTCCCCGGAAGTTAACTCTTATACAATTCGGCCCCATGAACCGCCTGTTCTTCCGCTTCTTCGTCCTGGTGATGCTGGCCATCGCCGGGGCGGCGTTCGCCGTGCATTTTGCGATCAGCCGGCTGTATGGCGACCCGCTGGACGATATCGCGCGGCGCCAGGCGGCGGCGCAAATCTTCCTCTTGCAGCATTACGTGGACCAGGCGCCGCCCGACGAATGGCTGGCCCGGCTGAACAAGGTGCGCGAAGTGTCCGACGTGCGCTATGACCTGGTGCCGCTGGCGCAGGTGCGCGCGGCGCTGCCGGCAGGCCGCCACGCGGCGCTGGCGCAGGGCGATGTGGTGATCGACGTGGCCAACAAGGCGTTCTACCGCCGCGTGGACCTCAAGGGCGAACGCTATGTGGGCAGCGACGACGACGTGATCCATGCGCAGGGCTTGCCGATCGATACGTCGCAGGCCTTACGGCAGGAAGCGTTGCGTTACGCGATCGTGGCGCTGGCCTTGCTGGCGCCGATTGCGCTGTGGTCACGCTCGCACTGGCAGGGCTTGCAGCATCTGTCGCGGGTGGCCGATGATGTCGGCGCGGGCAACCTGTCGGCGCGCGCCGTCATGCCCCGCTCCGCCAGCATTTACCCATTGGCCGAACGCATGAACGCCATGACGGCCCGTATCGGGCAATTGCTGGAGTCGCAGCGCAGCCTGCTGCATTCGGTGTCGCATGAAATCCGCACGCCGATCGCCCGGCTGGAATTCGGGCTGGAATTGCTGCGCAGCGCGGCGGACGCGCGATCCCATCCCGCGCTGGAAAAGCGCATCGCCGCGATGGAACAGGACCTGGTGGAATTGAATGCGCTGGTCGGCGAGTTGCTCGGCATGGCGCGGCTCGACAGCGGACAGCCATTGCAGCGGCAGGCGTTCGACCTGGCCCCCGCGCTGCGCCATTGCATGGCTGGTTTGCCGCCCGGCGCCGATATCGAGGTCCAGGTGGCGGACGAGCTGGGAACCTTGGACGGCGATGCGCGGCTGCTGATGCGCGCCATCGGCAACCTGGCCGGCAATGCCGGAAAATATGCGGCGCAGCGAGTGGTGGTGGCGGCCGTGCGCTTGCCGGACCATGTGGAAATCACGATCGACGATGACGGTCCCGGTATTCCGCCGGACGAGCGGGAGCACGTGTTTGAACCGTTTTACCGGCTGGACCGCAGCCGCGACCGCAATACGGGCGGCTTTGGCCTGGGGTTGTCGATCGCGCGCAAGGCCATCGCGCTGCATGGCGGCGCGGTGCACGTGGAAGACAGTGCGCTGGGCGGGGCGCGTTTTGTCGTGCGCCTGCCCGTTTAAAACCGCGCCGCGACGGGTTTGTGCTTGTCCCGTCCCACCCGCTCGAATTCTGAAATCACCTGTGCGCCGAACAGCAGCAACGTGGCGCCGATTTCCAGGCTGAACATGACGACGATGGCGGTGGTCAGCGAACCATAGACGACGTTCACCTGTGACAAGGTGGTGAAGTACCAGACCAGCACATGGCGCGCCACTTCCCAGAGCGCCGTCGCCGTGATGCCGCCGATCAGCGCATGGGAAAATGACAGGCGCCCGACCGGCATGACGAGGTAAATCGACGTCAGCACCAGTATTTCGCCAGCCACGCCCAGCATGTACAGCAGGAAACCGGACACCCCCTGCAGCGACCACGCGTGACCCAGCAACACCACTTCCTTTTGCCCCATCACTTGCAGCACGCCGGCCGCCACCGTCACCAGCAGCGCGCCGATGCCCAGCGACAGGATGTAGCAATACGGCAGGATGGCCGACACCAGGTAATGGCGGCGCCGGATCGCCACGCGGTGCAGGAAGATCACGCACATGGCGTTTTCCAGCACGGTGAAGGCCAGTGAACTGAAAAACAGCATGGTGCCCGCCAGCACCCAGCCGATCACGCCGCGCTGTTGCAGGAACAGGCTGACTTCATGGACGATGGCGCGCGACTGGCCGGGGATCAGCCATTCCAGGTAGCGGCCTATGGTTTGCAGCAATTCCGCATCGTCGAACCAGTGCGACAGCACCACGGCCACCAGCATCAGCAGGGGAACGATCGATAACAGCGAGTAATAAGCGACCGCTCCCGCCAGCAGCAAGCCCTGGTTGGCGCGGAAACCGTTGATGCACTGAATAAAGAATGCCACGGGGTGGGCTGCAACCCAGGCCGCGGCCTTACGGTTGAGTATACGCATGCAGCCATTGTACGCAGGCTGCGCTTCAGTCAGCGCGCAGCAGCTTTATTACGCTCGGCAATATCGATATCGAGGTAGCGCCAGTTGGTTTGTTCGACCGGATGGCGCTTGTAGTTTTTCAGCCACGGCTGGCGGATATCGGCCGATACCGGATGCGTCAGCACCACCCATGGCGTGTACGCGTGAATCAGCTGGTTCATGTCGTGGTACAGCGTGCGTCGCGCCGGCGTATCGCCCAGGGTGCGCGCCTGTTCGTAGCGCGTGTTGTATGCGGGCAGGTTGAAGCGCGCGTAGTTGGCGCGGCCGCTGTTGGGGCCGTACAGCAGCTGGTAATAATTGTCGCCATCGGGGAAGTCCGCGATCCAGTTGGTCTCGAACATCATGACCTTGCCCAGCCGCGATGCCTTGATGATTTCCGTCTTCTTGTCGCTCTTGAATTGCACGCGCAGCCCGATGGCATTGAGGTTCTTGCGCCACAATTCATCGCGCAGCCGGCCCACGGTGGTGGGTTCCGTGTGCATCGTCAGCAGCAGCGGACGGCCATCGGGCAAGGTCCGGAAGCCATCCTTGCCGGCCTTGTAGCCAAACCGGTCCAGCAGGGCGCGCGCCAGCGCGGGATCGTATGCCACGGGGCTCCGGTAGGCGGGATCGTAGCCCCGCACATTGGGCGGCAGCGGCGATTGCGCGGGCAGCGCCAGGCCCTTTTTCAGCAGCGCGATATCTTCCGGCCCGTTGTAGCTGAGTGCAATGGCGCGGCGCAGCGCGATCTTGTCCTTGCCATAGCCGCCGATCACCGGGTCGTCCATGTTCATCCACATGTAGTACGTCTGCAGCACGGGAAACGGCGACAGTTCCATGCCGCGGCGGGCCAGTTCCGGTTTCAGTACCGGAGACGGGCCATCGGCCAGCACCAGGTCGCGCATGGATTCCGGCACCTGCTCGATATAGTCGAATTCCCCGTTCAAGAAGCCCAGCACGCGCGACTGGTATTCCTCCATCACTTTCACTTCGATGCGCTGCACCAGCGGCAGGCGCCTGCCTTCCAGCTTGGCCGCATAGCTGCGCGTTTCAGACGGCGTGTCGGGACCGGCGTGGAACACGGTATCGCGGAAGCCCGGGTTGGCCAGCAGCGTGATCTTGTCGCTGCGTTTCCATTCGCCCACCATGAACGGTCCCGTGCCGACCGGATGGTTGCCCAGTTGCGCGCCATAGGCTTGCGCCGCTTCGCGCGCCACCACGCTGGTGGCGGGCATGGCCAGGTAATACAGGAAATTCGGGTCGGGTTGGTTGAGGCGGATTTTCAGCGTGTAACGGTCGATTGCCTGCAAACCGGGAATCGCGGTGGCGTCATCGAAGCGTTTTTTCAGCGCGGCGTCGCCCGCCAGCTTGCCGTCGAACAGGAATAGCCACGGCGATTTCAGCACCGGATCGTACAGGCGCTTGATGCTGTAGACGTAATCGTCCGCCGTGACTTCCCGCTTCTTGCCCTTGAAGACGGGATCGGGCGTGAAGTAAATGCCGGGACGCAGGTGGAACGTGTAGGTGACGCCATCCTTGTCCAGGCGCGGCATGTCGCGCAGGGCATTGGCTTGCAATTTGACGGGGCGCGCCAGGTATTCATAGCGCAGCAGCGGGTCGAACAGGTTTTCCAGCAGGGCCAGGGTGGCGATATCGGACGCGGTGGCGGGGTCCAGTGTCGTCTCGCCCGTGGACAGGAAGGTGCGCAAGACTTTGTCGTGCGGGCCGGGCGGTTTCAGCGGGGGCTCGCCGCCGGCCGCCGCATGGGAAGTCAATACGGCCGTCAAGATGACTGCGGATGGTTGGAAACGTGTCATTTTGCTATGGAGTCCGGTACGGTTGCGGGCAACAGCATACGGCATCGCGCGCCAGGCGGGCTACCCGTATTTCTACGGACCAGCCTATACTTTCACTCTTTGCATCCCGCGCGCTCGTCATGTCCCTCAATTACATCTGGTCCGGCTTTTTCCTCGTCGGCTTCGCCGCCGCCCTGGCGCAATGGATACTCCTGGGCGACAACGAGATTTTCAAGCGCATCATCGACGGCACTTTCGAGTCGGCGCGGATGGGGGTGATGGATATCGCGCTGCCGCTGGCGGGTGTGATGACCCTGTGGCTGGGCATCATGAACATCGGTGAAAAGGCGGGCGCCATCGGCTGGCTGGCGAAAATCATTTCACCGTTCTTTTCCCGCATTTTCCCGGACGTGCCGAAAGACCATCCGGCCACCGGTCACATGGTGATGAATTTTTCCGCCAACCTGCTGGGCCTGGACAACGCGGCGACGCCGTTCGGCCTGAAAGCCATGGAAAGCCTGCAAACGCTCAATCCCAACAAGGATGAAGCGAGCAATGCGCAAATCATGTTCCTCGTGCTGCACACGTCGGGCCTGACCTTGATTCCGCTGGCCATCATGGCGCAGCGCGCGATTCTGGGCGCAGCCGATCCGTCCGACGTGTTCATCCCGTGCATGATTGCCACCTACGTCGCCACGGTGACGGGCATTATCGGCGTGGCCGTCCGCCAGCGCATCAACCTGTTCGACAGCGTCGTGCTGTCGTGGCTGGGGGGGATCACGGCGGCCATCGTCTCGCTGATCTACTACTTCACGCAGTACCTGACCCGCACGGAAATCGAGACGTTTTCCAAGGTGTTCAGCAACCTGGTGCTGATCGGCGTGATTACCGTGTTTATTGTCGGTGCGCTGCGCAAGAAGGTGAACGTGTACGAAGCCTTCATCGAAGGCGCGAAAGGGGGGATACAGACGTCGCTGACGGTGATCCCGTACCTGGTGGGCATGCTGGTGGCGATCAGCGTGATCCGCAACGCGGGCATCTTCAATTTCGTCGTGTCCGGCTTCAACTGGATCTTCTCGGGGCTGGGTTTCAATACGGATTTCGTGCCCGCACTGCCGACCGCGCTGATGAAGCCATTGAGCGGCAGCGGGTCCAAGGCCATGATGATCGACGCCATGAAAACCTATGGCGTGGATTCGTTTGTCGGGCGCCTGGCGTGCGTGTTCCAGGGCTCCGCCGACACCACGTTCTATATCGTCGCGCTTTATTTCGGTTCGGTGGGTATCCGCAAGACGCGCTATGCGATTTCGTGCGGCCTGATTGCGGATTTCGCGGGCGTGATCACCGCGATTGCCGTGGCTTACGTGTTCTTCCATTAAAGGGTCATCCATGCTGCGTCGCCTGATTGTTTCCGCGCTGCTGACATGCGGCGCTGGCCAT
This sequence comes from Pseudoduganella rivuli, assembly GCF_009674485.1. Classification (GTDB taxonomy): domain Bacteria; phylum Pseudomonadota; class Gammaproteobacteria; order Burkholderiales; family Burkholderiaceae_D; genus Rugamonas; species Rugamonas rivuli_B. Next base: position 285,641 of record NZ_WKJJ01000002.1, read on the forward strand.
GCCGCTCATGCAGCGTTACCCGAGCCCGTGCTGAAGCAACTGCAAGCGGCCAATATCCCGGAGGATGCGGTGGGCGCCGTGGTCTTGCGGGGTAATACCGTGCTGCTGTCGCACCAGGCGGACAAGGCGATGCAGCCCGCGTCGACAATGAAACTGGTGACCACCTTTGCCGGCCTCGAATTGCTGGGGCCCGTGTTCAAGGGCCGCACGGAGTTGCGCAGCAATGGCGACGTGGTGGGGGGCGTGCTGAAAGGCGACCTGTATCTGCGGGGCGGCGCCGATGCGGATTTCAACGAGGATGCGCTGGTGCACATGCTGGAAAAGCTGCGCACGGCCGGTATCCGCAAAATCAATGGCGACCTGGTGCTGGACCGCACCTTGTTCCAGCCGGCGCGTCCCGACCTTGGCGCGCCGCCATTCGACGAATATCCGGATGCGTACTACAACCTGGTTCCCGATGCGCTGTTGCTGAACATGAACCTGCTGCGCATCACGCTCGATTCCACGGGCGGCAAGCTGCGGCTCGATATGCTGCCGCAGCTGGAAAAGGTCAACGTGGTGGCGGACATGCCACTGACCGATGGCGATTGCGCGAAATGGGACGACAGCTGGAAGCCGCCGACGTGGGCAAGGCAGGGCACGCGCATCACCGTGACGTTGCATGGCACGTTTCCCCGCCATTGCGGGCCCAAGAGCGTGGCCGTGAATCTGCTCGACCGCAGCGATTACGCGGAGCGGCTGTTCCGCAGCGCGTGGACGAAACTGGGTGGCGCGTTTGGCGGCGTGGCGCGCGAAGCGTCCGGTGACAGCGCCACGCCGGCATCGGCCAGACTGCTGGCCGAACACGTGTCGCGGCCGCTGGCCGAAGTGCTGCGTGATATTAACAAGACGTCGGACAACGGGCTGGCGCGCACCTTGTACCTGAGTCTCGGCAGCCTGGAAGCGGATCCCATGCTGGGCAGCAGGCCGGTGGCCGCGCCGGCAGGGCGCATTCCCGTGATTGGCGGCGGGCCGCTGGGGACGCAAGTTGCGGCAGGCATTACCGCACCTGCTGCGCCTGCAGCACCGCCGGAACCGACCGCCGCGCGCGCCGAGCAAGCCATCCGTGGCTGGCTGCGCCGCCTGGGCATCGACGATACCGGCATCGTGCTGGAAAACGGGTCCGGCCTGTCGCGCAGCGAGCGCATCAAACCCGCGCAACTGGCTGCCTTGCTGCAGGCGGCGCAGCGCTCGCTGTGGATGCCGGAACTCTTAACGAGCCTGCCGATCGCAGCCATCGACGGCACCATGCGCCGCCGCCTGGCAGACACGCCCGCCGCCATGCGGGCGCGCGTGAAGACGGGGGCATTGAAAAACGTGGTGGCGATTGCTGGCTATGTGCCGGATGCGCATGGCGAGCAATGCGTCGTGGTGGCGTTCGTCAACCACGACCTGGTGGGCAATGGCAACGGGCGCAAGGTGGGCGATGCGCTGATCGACTGGGTCGCCACAGTGCAAGGATCGAAACTCTGATTCGATACCGGGAGTACGGAATCATCTGACAATTGCTGTTCTTATCAATACAAAGCTTTGTCTATAGCATCTCACGCATACCAACTATGCAGGAGATGCCATGAACACCGCACCACGCCAATTGTTGCTGGACATGTATGCCAGCGCCGTCGACGCCGTCAGCGCCGCCAGATGCCTGCCCGCCTATTTGCCGCCGCCGCCGCGCGGGCGCACGCTGGTGATCGGCGCCGGCAAGGGCGCCGCCGCGATGGCGCAGGCGGTCGAAGCGCACTGTCAAGGTGCGTTGTCCGGACTGGTCGTCACGCGCTATGGCCATGGCGCCGCGTGCCGCCAGATCGAGGTGGTGGAAGCGTCGCACCCGGTGCCCGATGGCGCGGGCCGCGCGGCAGCAGCGCGCATGCTGGCCATGGTGCAGGGGCTGACTGAAGACGACCTGGTGCTGTGCCTGATTTCCGGCGGCGGTTCCGCGCTGCTGGCGCTGCCGGCCGATGGCATCACGCTGGAAGACAAGCAGGCGGTGAACAAGGCGCTGTTGAAAAGCGGCGCGACGATTTCCGAAATGAATTGTGTGCGCAAGCATTTGTCGGCCATCAAGGGCGGCCGGCTGGCGCTGGCGTGCGCCCCGGCGCGCGTGGTGACCTTGCTGATTTCCGACGTGCCGGGCGACGATCCCGGCATCGTTGCCAGCGGCCCGACCCTGCCCGATCCGACCACGTGCGCCGATGCGCTGGCCGTGCTGCGCAAGTACGGCATCGCGGTGCCGGACGCGATCGAACAGCACCTGGCGTCCGGCCGCGGTGAAACGCCGAAGCCGGGCGATCCGCGCTTCGCGCGCAATACCCACCACGTGATCGCCAGCGCGCAAATGGCGCTGGAAGCGGCAGCGGCCACGGCGCGCGCGGCCGGCGTCACGCCGTACATCCTGTCGGACGACATGGAAGGCGAAGCGCGCGACGTCGGCCACGTGCACGCATCGCTGGCGCGGCAGGTGGCGCTGAAACAGCAACCGTTCGTGGCGCCCTGCGTCTTGATTTCCGGCGGCGAGACCACCGTCACGGTGCGCGGCAGCGGCCGTGGCGGGCGCAATGCGGAATTCCTGCTCAGCACGGCCGTGGCGCTGCAAGGCTTGCCCGGCGTGCATGGCATCGCGTGCGACACCGATGGCATCGATGGCTCGGAAGACAACGCGGGCGCCCTGTTCGGCCCGGATTCGCTGGCGCGCGCGGCGGCGCTGGCATTGCGCCCCAGGGCCATGCTGGACAATAACGATGGCTATGGCTGTTTCGCGGCGCTGGGCGACCTGGTGATGACGGGGCCGACCCGCACCAACGTCAACGATTTCCGCGCGCTGGTGATTACGGGCGACGCCGCTCAGAGCACGCGGACATAGTCGCGCCGCACGGTATTGCGGTCGCCGCAATCGAAGTGCCACCACTCGGTGTTGATGCCGACAAAGCCTGCCGCGATCATGGCGCCGCGCAGCAGGTCGCGGTTGGCCAGGTGGGCTTCCGTCAGTTCGCCGTTGGCCAGCATCTGTCCTTCCAGCGCCGGGTGGGAACGGTCCGTCATGTCGTCGAAGGCCGTGCCCATGTCCAGTTCAGCGCCCTGCCCGTCGCAGATGGTGACGTCCACCGCCATGCCGAACGAATGGATCGAGCCGCGCGCGGGTTCGGCCAGGTAGATTTGCAGGTCCGTGCCGCGCAGCGCATCCCACAGCAGTTGCTGCACCCGCTGTGGGCGCAGCGCATCGAGCACCAGCAGCGTGCAGCCGGGGCGCTCGTGCGCCAGCCATGCCACGGCCTTTTCCATTGCGGCAGCCGCTTCGCGGTGCAGCCACGCGCAATCGTAGGGCGAATACAGGTCGCGGCCCACGAAGTTGTTGGCGCTCGCATAGCGCAAATCGGTGCGGATGCCGGCAATGCTGCCCAAGGGGCGGAAGTCCGGATGCGACGGCACGTCTTCGCTGGAAATCGTATGCTTCACGCAAAGCCCTCCAGCCGCTCGCGCGCCGCGCGGGCAATGCAATCGGCCAGCTGGCGCGCGCCATGCGACAGCGGTGCGTGGCTGGCGGTCAGCAAATACATTTGCACGGGGATTTCCGGCGCCCACGGGCGGCACTGCACCAATGCCGGGGAGGCGGATGCCGCAGTGAACGGATCGACCACGGCCATGCCGCCGCCCGCTTCCACCAGTGAGCGGGCGATCTGGTACGTCTGCACCACGGTGCGGAATTCGGGTTCGATGTCCTGCGCTTCGCACGCGGCCAGCACTTGCGCGCCCAGCGGGTCGCTGTCTTCGTGGCCGATCAATTCGCCCGTCAATCCCTGTGCCGTCAGCGGCTGCCGGCATTGCCTGTCCGTCCATGTGCCGCGCGGCGCGATGGCCGTCATGACGCCTTGCGCCAGTGCTTCCGCAACGATGCCCGGATGACCGGGGTCTTGCAGCGACAGCGCCATGTCCGCTTCGCCCAGCCGCAGGATGTTGACGATTTCACTGGTGTGGTGCGTGCCCAGTTCGCAGCGCGCGGCCGGAAAATCCTGGCGCCACGCGCGCATGGCTTGCGGCAGCACACTGATGGCGACAGTCGGCGTCGATACCAGCCGCACGGTTTCCACCGCCCTGCTTTTCAAACTGGCGGCCAGCCGCCGGATGCCCAGCAGGTCGCGGCTGAGCTTTTCAGTTTCCGCAAACAGGCGGTGCGCTTCGGGTTTCGGGTACAGCTTGCCCCGCACGCGCTCGAACAGCGGCATGCCCAGTTGCTGTTCGCAATGCTGCAAGACTTTGGTGACGGCCGGTTGTGAGATGTGCAAGACTTGCGCGGCGCCGCTGATGGTGCCGACCTGCATGATGGCGTGAAAAACTTCGATGTGACGCAGCCGCATGGCTTATTTCCCGGAATCCAGTCCTGCCACGGTGGCAAGACCGGTGCAGCATAGGCCAACGCACCGCTGCACGCAATCGTGTTCCTGTATCGGCTTGTATCGGCCTGTATCGCTACTACAGCTTAGTGCAGTTCCTGGGTTGCCGCCACCGGCACGGGGGCGGCCGCTTGCGTGCGGGTCAGCACGTCGAGGATGGCGGCGGTTTCCGCATCGGGCTCGCCGTCGTATCTGGACTGGCGGTATTTCGACTGGAAGGCGAACAGGACGTTGCGGGTGGCGTCGTCGAGCACGCCCGATTGCGCCACCGCGTAGCCATGCTGCGCGAGTTTTTTCTGGAACCAGATGATGTCCGGCATCTGTGTCTCGAACACGGCGCGCTGGGCCGCCACCTGGGCCGCATCCGGCCACGCGATCAGGCCGGCTTCCGCCAGTTGCTGCCAGGGGAACATGGGGCCGGGGTCTTGCTTGCGCTGCGGCGCCACGTCGGCGTGGCCCAGGATGTTTTGCGGCGCGATCTGGTGGCGCTTGACGATGTCTTTCAGCAGCAGGATCAACTGGTCGATCTGCGCCTGGCTGTAGGGTGCATAAGTCCCGCGCGCGTGGTCCGTGTAGCCGGGATTGACGATCTCGATGCCGATCGAGGCGGGATTCAGGTTGGAAAAGGTTTTCCAGCTCGACAGGCCCGCGTGGTTGGACTGGCGCGCTTCATCGACCAGCACATAGAACTTCGGTTCGGCTTCGTCGGTCAGCAGGTAATGGCTGCTGACCGCCTGTTCCGTCAGCGTCTTGATCGAGCCTGGTAAATTGGCGACGGTGTAATGCAGGATCACGAATTTCACGCGGCTGCTCTGGCTGCGCGCGGTGTACGTGTTATCCAGCCGCGCGGCCGGCGGCGCGGTGGCGCAGCCGGTCAGCAGGATGGCAATCAGGGGCAACAACAGCTTTTTGAACAAGGGAACTCTCCGCTTTTTCACGATCAGGACCGGGGCCGCGCCGCCAGGCGGGCTGCCGCGTAATGGGGCTGCACCGTGTGGCGGTGCAGCGGCACGTTGGGTGGCAGCGTATCACGCATGGCGTGTTCTATCAGCGGATGCAATTCCGCCGCGCGGCCGGACAATGCCACGGGCCGCACGCCGAAGCGCGAGACCAGCGCCATCGCGATGCGCGCCAGTTCCCGGCCGGCCTGCTGCAGGATGGCTTGCGCCACCGGGTCCTGTTCCGCGCTGGCGGCGACGGCCACCGCCAGTTGGCCGATGGCGCCCCGTTCGCTGCCATACATGAACTGGCGCGAGTACGCCCAGTCGCTGCCGCCCACGTGATCGAATACCGCGTGCGCCATGGGCGAGTCGCGCCACGCGCCCGGCGCTTCATCTTCGCGCCGCCAGATATGGCGCAACGCTTCGCGGGCGATCCAGTAACCGCCGCCGCCATCGTCCAATCCCACGCCGCGGCCGCCGGCGCGGTGGAAGGCGCCGTGCGGGTCGATATAGGCGGCGATCGAGCCGGTGCCGGCATAGACCAGGTAACCGGCGCCGGGCATAAAACTGTCGAGGTAGGCGATTTCCACGTCGTTCGATATCGTGACGTGGTCCGGGGCGATGCCCAGCAACTGCGCCAGCCATTGCGCGGGCAAGGCGCCGTCGTCGCCAAAACCCGTCAACCCGGCGCAGGCGCGGCGGGGTTGTCCACAGGCCAGCACGGCCTGCGCCAGCGCGGCAAAGGTGCTGTGCACAACTTCACGGCCCGCTGCACTGGTCATTTGCAACGCCGACAAGCCCATGACATGGCCTTCCGCCACGACCGCGCCTTCAGCGTCCGCGAGCGCCCACCGCGTTTGCGTCCCGCCAGCATCGATTCCCAGCCCCAGCATCGTCATCCAGATATTTCCATTAACCAAAAAGGTGCCAGGGACTAAAATTCCTTCTGGAAAAAAAGTCCCTGGCACTTAAATTCTGTCAGAAAAGGGGCCAGGCCCCGAAATGTCGATTAGTTACAGTTGCGCGGTGATGCGCTCGCTTTCGTTGCCCAGGCGGTCCACGGCGCTGACCACGGCGACGCCCGGTTGCAACGCGCCGTCGTCGGCCAAGGTCACTTCCGTCAGGTTCGACGGCGCCGTGATGAAGCGCCATTCGTTGCCGTATTTGGCCCAGATCGCGAATTGCGTCGTGCTCTTGCCGGCGGACAGGCTCAAATCCAGCCCCCCCGTCCCGCGCCTGGCCGAGACGCGCGGCGCCGCCGGCGCTTCCGCACCCAGCCACGGCGTGGGCGGCACCAGCGCGGCGCTGGTGTAGCTGGCCGCGCGCAACTGGTCCGCCACGCCTTTGCGGTTTTGCATCAGCGCGGCAATGCTGAAGTGCACGTGCCCATTCACCCCCTGGCGGCTGCGGGTCACCCCGATCTGCTTGACGATTTCTTCCGCGTCGAACGATTTCGGCGTGTTGTCGATCTTGCTCGTGTACAGGCCCGGCCACACGTGGCGGCCCCGTGTGTTTTCACGCAGCCAGTAATCGAGCAGCACGTCGAAGGCTTGCGGCTGCTGGGAGATGGGCCAGTACAGCTGCGGCGCCAGGTAATCGAGCCAGCCGTTTTTCAGCCACAGTTCCGCATCGGCGTACAGCTTGTCGTACTGGCTGAAGCCCACGATGCCGGGCGGGCGGCGGTCCGGGCGGCCGATGCCGAACGGGCTGATGCCGAAGCGCACCCACGCCTTTTCGCGGTGGATGCCCGTGTACAGCGCTTCGATCAACTGGTTGACGTTTTGCCGCCGCCACGAAGGGCGGTCCAGCTTGCCGCCACCCTGCAGGTAGCGTTGCCACGCCGGCTGGTCCGGGAATTCCAGTTCCGGTTTCATGCCGCCGCTGGCGGGCACGTCGAGCGCGGCCGATTCCGCGCCGGTGGCGCTGGGCGCTTCGATCGGGTAGGGATAGAAATAATCGTCGATGTGCACACCATCGATGTCATAGCGGCGCACCACGTCCAGCACCACGTCCAGCGTGTGCTTCGACGCATCCTGCTCGCCCGGGTCCATCCACTGGTAGCGGCCATAGGTTTTCACCGTGTGCGGCCGGGTCACGGAAATATGGCTGCGCGCGGGCGGCGATTTCGCGGTCGCATGGCGCGCGCGGTACGGGTTGAACCACGCGTGCAATTCCAGGCCCCGCGCGTGCGCCTGGTCGATCCAGAATTGCAGCGGGTCATAGGCGGGCGACGGCGCCTTGCCCTGCTGCCCCGTCAGGAATTCGCTCCACGGTTCCAGCTCGGACGGGTAAATCGCATCGGCGCTGGGACGCACTTGCAGCACGATGGCATTCAAATTCAGCGCCCGCGCGCGGTCCAGGATGGCGATGGCTTCCGCCTGCTGTTTGGCCACGGGCAGGTTGCTGCGGCTTGGCCAGTCGATATTGGCCACGGTCGAGACCCACGCGGCGCGGAATTCGCGCGGCGCGGGTGGCGGCAGCACGCCGTTGACGGCGGGCGCCCTGCCGGCGGCCGGCGCCGTTCCCGCAGCCGTACCGGCGGCGCCAGGCGCGGCGCCCGGGCCCGGTGGCTGGGCGTTGGGCAGCGGCGGCGCCAGCGATGTGGTGGAACAGGCGCTCATCAGCGCCGCCAGCGCGGCGGCAGCGCCGGCGGTCAGGGTCAGCCGCTTTTTCGGATTCAAAACCATACCTCGATTCAGTGATTGCGCCGGTATTGTAGCTGTAAGCCGGGCGATACCGCGCCAAGGAGCCTAACCTTCGCGCCCGAACGCGGGGTCGACCTTGATCAGCGCCGTCACGGCAAACGCGGGGACGGTGGCCAGGCACGCATAGATGAAGAAGTGCTGGTAACCCAGTTGCTGCTGGATCCAGCCGCTGGCCATTTGCGGCGCCATCATTCCCAGCGCCATGAAACCCGTGCAAATCGCATAATGCGCGGTTTTATGGGCGCCGTCCGACACCATGATCATGAACATCAGGTACGACGCGAAGCCGAAGCCATAGCCGAATTGTTCCAGCGCGATGGCGCCCGTGATGGTGGTCAGGCTGGAGGGCATCATGGTGGACAAATAGACAAACACCAGGTCCGGCACGTGCACGGCCAGCGCCATCGGCCACAGGCATTTTTTCAGGCCAAAGCGGGCGATCGTGACGCCGCCCAGCAAGCCGCCCAGGGTCAGCGCAAGGATGCCCACCGTGCCATAGGCAAAACCATAATCCTTGTTCGACAGCCCCAGGCCGCCCACGTCGCGCGGATCGAGCAGGAACGGCGTGGCCATTTTCAGCAATTGCGCTTCGCCCAGGCGGAACAGCAGCAAAAACGCAAGGATGACGACGATGCCATCCTTGCGGAAGAACGCCCCGAAGGTGTCGAAAAATTCACGGTATAACTGCTTGCCGGCGGGCGGCGGCTGGTCCGCCGCAGGGCGCGGCAATACCAGCGCATGCCACGCGAACAGCGTCAGAAACAGCGCGCCCAGCACGAAGAACACGATGGACCATGCCGTCTGCGCATCGCCATGGCGTTCGATCAGCACGCCGGACAGGCTGACCAGCGCGCCCTGCCCCAAAATCGTCGCGGCCCGGTAAAACGTGCTGCGCACGCCGACGTACGCGGCTTGCTGCTGCTTGCGCAGGGCCAGCATGTAAAAGCCGTCCGCCGCGATGTCATGGGTGGCGGAACTGAAGGCCATCAGCCACAGCACGGCCAGGCTGGCCTGGAAGAACAGCGGCAAATGCGTGGTCAGCGCCACCATCGCCATGCAGGTCCCCAGCAGGAATTGCAGCGCCACGACCCAGCGCCGCCGCGTGCCGAACATTTCCACCAGCGGCGACCACAAGGGCTTGATCACCCACGGCAGGTACAGCCAGCCCGTGTACAGCGCGATATCGGTATTGGAAAAGCCGGTATTTTTGTACATCACCGTGGCCAGTGTCATCACCACCACGTAGGGGATGCCCTGGCCAAAGTACAGCGTGGGAATCCAGCGCCAGGGATTGCGTTGTTCGGTTGCTTCCAATGTGGACTTTCAGGTGCGTATCAGGTGGTTCGGTCGGATTTCAGCGCCGCCCGCACGCTGCCGCCGGTCTGGGCCAGCACGGCGGCGGCCTGTTCCGTGGTCTGCCCGTTCAGCAGCGCGACGATGGCGACCTTGACGTGGTGGCGGCACTGCTCCAGCGTGGCGCGGGCGGTGGCCTCGTCCACGCCGGTGGCGTGCATGGTCAGGCGCACGGCGCGCTGCACCAGCTTGGCGTTGGTGGCCTGCAAGTCTACCATCAGGTTGCCGTACACTTTATGCAAACGCACCATCAGCGCGCTCGAGATCGTGTTCAGCGCGATTTTCTGCGACGTGCCGGCTTTCAGCCGCGTGCTGCCGGAAATGACTTCCTCGCCCGTGTCCAGCGTGATGCCGATCTCGGCCTGCAGGGCGACGGGCGCATCGCGGTTATTGGCAATGCCGATGGTCAGCGCGCCCGCGTCGCGCGCTGCGGCCAGCGCGCCCAGCACATACGGCGTGCCGCCCGATGCGGCTAGCAGGAACACCACGTCATCGGCGGTGGGATGCACGGCGTTCAAGTCCGCCGTTCCCTGCGCGGCATCGTCTTCCGCCCCTTCCACCGCCTGGAACATGGCGCCCGCGCCGCCCGCCAGCAGCGCGACGGCCCGCTCGTGGGGCCAGGAAAAGGTGGGATACAGTTCGACGCTGTCGAGTACGCCGAGACGGCCCGACGTGCCGGCGCCCACGTACAGCAGGCGCCCGCCCGCCTGCAGGCGCGGCACGGCGGCGGCGATGGCGGCGGCAATTTGCGGCGCGGCCTGGCGCACCGCTTGCACGGCTTGCAGCTGGTCGTCGACAAAGGCGCCGACCAGGTCCGCATCCGCGTATTGGTCCAGTTGTGCGTGGCGAACACTGGGAGTCTCAGTTTTCAGCATCGCTCGGCCCTGGAAGTTGGGTTGGGGTCTACGCGGGAGCGCGTCGCATTTCCGCCACGAAATCGTAATGGTCGCTGCGGCAATACGAATGGGTCAGTTCCACGGCTTCGCCGGATTCCAGGTAGGCGATCCGGGTGATGAACAGCACCGCCTGCCCTTCCGGCACTTCCAGTTGCTGCGCCAGCTCGGCCGGCGCATTCATGGCGCGGATATGCTGCAGCGCGCGCGCCGGCGCCTTGCCGGTCGATTCCAGGTAGGCGTACAGCGAATCGCCGATGGCTTCCGGTTTCGGCACGATATGTTGCGGCAGCACGGACACTTCATACGCCATCACGACATCGTCCGCCATGCGCAGGCGCTCCAGCCGCGCCACTTTGCTGCTGGGCGACAAGGCCAGGCTCATTTGTTCGTCCGCCGACGCGGTGACGATGGCGCGCTTCAGCCAGCGCGATTTCGGCGTATAGCCGCGCTGCTGCAATTGCTCTGAAAAACTGGTGAGGTTGGACAACGGCTGTTCGATGCGGGGCGCGATGTAATTGCCCGAGCCGCGGCGGCGCACCACCAGGCCCTGGTCGACCAGTTGGTCGATGGCCTTGCGCGCCGTGACGCGCGACACGTTCAACAGTTCCGACAGCGTGCGCTCGGACGGCAAGGCCTGGTCGACCTGGTAACGCCCATTGCGCACGTCGTCACTGAGCTTGCGCGCGATCTGCATGTACAGCGGCGAATTGTCTGATACATCTGCGTGGAATTCAACGCTGGTCTGGCTCATACGGGTTTCTCCTAGGCCTCCAGTGTAAACGGCGCGGAGCTTTCACGTCCATTTTTTGCTCGAACCTATGTTATGTGCCGCACATGGCGGATTTCGTGGGTAAGCTGTCGGCATGGCCAATTTCACGCATCCTGCCCAGCACGTGATTGTCATCGGCGCCGGCGTCGTCGGGCTGGCGTCCGCCTGGTGGCTGTTGGAAGCGGGTTGCCGCGTCACGGTGGTCGAGCAGGCCGAAAGCGTGGGCAGCGGGTGCAGTTACCGTAATGGCGGGCAATTAAGTTACCGCTACGTATCGCCGCTGGCCGATGCGGGCGTGCCGTGGAAAGCGTTGCAATGGCTGTGGCAGCCGGACGGTCCGCTGCGTTTCCGGCTGGAAGCGGACCCGCGCCAGTGGCGCTGGCTGGCCCGTTTTCTTGCCAGTTGCAATGCCGGCGCCAACCGGCGCACGACGGCCACGCTGCTGCAACTGGGGGAACTCAGCCGCAATGCCATGGCGCAGCTGGCGCTGGCGGTGCCTTTGCAGGAATTTGCGTGGCGCAACGCGGGCAAGCTGGTGGTGTACCGTTCGCGTTCGCTGTTCGATGCGGTGGTGAGCCGCGCCGACGTGATTCCCGATCCCGATAATACGCGCCAGGTGCTATCCCCGGCGGAAATCGTGCAGCGCGAACCGGCACTTTCCGGGCTGTCGCCGCAGCTGGCGGGTGGCATTTTTGACGATGGCGAGGCGGTGGCCGATTGCCACGCGTTTTGCCTGGCGCTGGCGCAGCGCTTGTTGTTGCATCCCCGTTTTGACGGAATCGTGCGGGCGGAAGTTCGGCAGTTGCAGGTCCGCCAGGGCAGGATTGGCGCGCTGCTGACTAGTTCCGGCAGCCTGCACGCGGACCGGTATGTGCTGGCGGCTGGCATATCGAGCCGCCACCTGGCTAAAACTGCTGGCATTTATTTGCCGGTCTACCCGCTGAAAGGCTATAGCCTGACAGCGCCAATCCGTCCTGGCGATGCCGCGCCTGCCGTCAGCGTGACAGACTTCGAACGGAAAATACTGTATGCGCGCATAGGCGGCAACTTGCGTGTGGCGGGCATGGCCGACCTGGTGGGCGAAAACACAGCGATCGACCCGCGCCGCATCACCTCTTTGCTGCGCTTGGCCTGCGCCACCTTGCCCCGGGCCGCTGATTATGATCGCGCGGAAAGTTGGGCGGGCTTGCGTCCTGCCACCCCGCATGGCGCGCCGATAGTTGGCGCCACCCGTTACCCGAACCTTTGGCTGAACGTGGGCCACGGCGCGCTGGGTTTTACCTTTGCGTGTGGCGCGGCAGTGCTGCTGGCTGATCTGATGCAGGGGAAATCAGTTGCACTGGAAGGGCTGGCGTTGTCTCGTTAGACGGGATGAACTTAAAATTATGGAGCATGGCTATTTTAATTTTAGCATTAAGTTAAAATAGCAGCGTCGCTTAATTTAACTTTATAAAATGCAAAGAGGACTCACGGGATCGTACGTTTCCAGTATTGCCGGCGGCGTAGCCTGCCGTGCATTCGTTCCTGACCCGCTCCCGCCACAGCCATCATTGAACTTCGATGACAAGCTGCAAGCACGGATCACCGATGCATTGCTTGCGCTCGGACGGCTGGATGCAATCAGTACGTTATTGCCGGATGCGAAGCTATTCCTGTATAGCTATGTCCGCAAAGAGGCCGTTATGTCTTCGCAGATCGAAGGCACGCAGTCGTCGCTTAGCGACCTGATGCTGTACGAGATGCAAGGGCAGCCAGGCGTGCCAATGGATGATGTCCAGGAAGTCTCATGTTACGTAAAAGCATTGAATTTAGGTGTCGAGCGCGTCCGCGAAGGTCATCCGATTACCTATCGGTTGCTGGCTGAGGTACATGCGGCTTTGATGACGTCGGGACGGGGTATCCAGCGTGGCCCGGGGGAGTTTCGGCGCAACCAGGTTTGGATAGGCGGGCATCGCGCGGACGAAGCGGTATTTGTTCCGCCGCCGGCGCATGCTTTGGCCGACTGTTTCAGCGCACTTGAACGGTTTATCAACGATGCCGATACTCGAACGTCACCGGTCATAAAAGCGGCGTTAGCGCATGTGCAATTTGAAACTATTCACCCGTTCATGGACGGCAATGGCAGGCTAGGACGCTTGTTAATCCCCTTGATACTGGTCGAAGCCGGAGTGCTCAAGGAGCCGTTGCTTTACTTATCGGTGTTCTTCAAGCGGCATCGCCAAACGTACTATGAATTATTGCAGCAGGTAAGAATGGTGGGAGATTGGGAAGCTTGGTTGCTGTTTTTTGTTGATGCGATTGCGGCGACAGCCAACCAAGCTGTCGCAACGGCCAAGCAGCTCACCGGCAAACTGGCAGAAGACAAAGCGCGCCTTGTCGCGCTGGGCCGTCTGGCCGGATCGGCAACCCAGGTCTTGGACGCTATGTTCAAGTACCCGATTGCCAACATCAATTCACTGGCCACGAGTACCGGCCTGACTGCGGCAACGATAGGCAAGGCGCTGGATGCACTGCAAAATCAACTCGGTATCGTGCATGAGCTATCTGGCATGAAGCGCAACCGGATCTACGCGTACTCCGCATACATAGACATTCTCAATCAAGAAATCGCCTGACCAGCGGCAGGGGATGTTGCTGTATGGGCAACATGCGCCGGGATACCCAATATGGCGGATAATGGCGGGATTTCCGCTGTCTTTTGTATCCCGATGTCCAAATCCAAGTCCCCTGCCTGCCCCTGCGGCGGAACGTCCCTTGCCACCTGCTGCGGCCCTTATATAGAAGGGGCGGCGGTGCCGCAAACGGCGGAGCAACTGATGCGTTCGCGCTACACTGCCTACACGCAGAAAAACGAGGCTTACCTGCAGGCGACGTGGCACGCCAGCACCCGTCCCACGGAGCCCGTGATCAGCCCAAATGAAAAATTGCAATGGCTGGGACTTGAGGTAAAATCTGCTTTACGTTTACGTCAACGTAAAGCAGAAAACGAAGATTATGTTGAGTTTGTTGCAAGGTTCCGTGTCCAGGGCAAGGGCCAGCGTTTGCACGAAATCAGCCGCTTTTTGCGCGAACCTTCACCCGAGGGGCTGCGCTGGTTTTACGTTGACGGTACTTTTCCCGAATAACCAGTTACCAACTGTGACGCGGACCGAGACACCGCGTCGAGAAGAGGAACCCGAATGCCGCATATCGAAAGCAAACTCAATCCGCGCAGCGACGATTTCAAGTCCAATGCGGCCGCCATGCAGGCGCTGGTCGACGACCTGCGCGCCAAGGTCGCGAAACTGGCCCAGGGCGGCGGTGAAGCGGCGTGCGCCAAGCACACGGCGCGCGGCAAGCTGTTGCCGCGCGACCGCGTGCAAATGCTGCTCGATCCCGGCACCCCGTTCCTCGAACTGTCGCAGATGGCTGCCTTCGGCATGTATGACGATGCGGCGCCGGCGGCCGGCATCATCACCGGCATCGGCCGCGTGGCGGGCCAGGAGTGCGTGATCGTATGCAACGACGCCACCGTCAAGGGCGGCACGTATTACCCGATGACGGTGAAAAAGCACCTGCGCGCCCAGGAAATCGCCGACCAGAACAACCTGCCGTGCATTTACCTGGTGGACTCGGGCGGCGCCAACCTGCCGAACCAGGATGACGTGTTCCCGGACCGCGACCACTTCGGCCGCATCTTCTTCAATCAGGCCAACATGTCGGCCAAGGGCATCCCGCAAATTGCCGTCGTCATGGGTTCGTGCACGGCCGGCGGCGCCTACGTGCCGGCCATGAGCGATGAATCCATCATCGTCAAGGAACAGGGCACGATTTTCCTCGGCGGCCCGCCACTGGTGAAAGCGGCGACCGGCGAAGTGGTGAGCGCGGAAGACCTGGGCGGCGGCGACGTGCATACGCGCCTGTCCGGCGTGGCCGACCACCTGGCGCAAAATGACTTGCACGCGCTGTCGCTGGCCCGCACCATCGTGTCGAACCTGAACCGCAGCAAGCCGCGGCAGGGCGCACTGCGCGAAGCGGTGGAACCGAAATACCCGACCAGCGAACTGTATGGCGTGATCCCGGTCGATACCCGCAAGCCGTTCGATATCCGCGAAGTCATCGCCCGCATCGTCGACGGCAGCGACTTCGATGAATTCAAGGCCCGCTATGGCGCCACCCTGGTATGCGGCTTTGCCCATATCTATGGCATGAAGGTCGGCATCGTCGCCAACAACGGCATCCTGTTCTCCGAGTCCGCGCTGAAAGGCGCGCACTTCATCGAACTGTGCGCGCAGCGCAAGATCCCGCTGGTATTCCTGCAAAACATCACGGGTTTCATGGTGGGCCGCAAGTACGAGAACGAAGGCATTGCCCGCAACGGCGCGAAGATGGTGACGGCCGTGGCGACTGCCGCCGTGCCGAAATTCACCGTGGTGATCGGCGGCAGCTTCGGCGCCGGCAACTATGGCATGTGCGGACGTGCGTATTCCCCGCGCTTCATGTGGATGTGGCCGAATGCCCGCATTTCCGTGATGGGCGGCGAACAGGCCGCTTCCGTGCTGGCCACCGTGAAACGCGACGGCATCGAAGGCAAGGGCGGCCAGTGGTCGGCGGAAGAGGAAGCCGCGTTCAAGCAGCCGATCAAGGACCAGTATGAGCACCAGGGCCACCCGTATTACGCCACCGCGCGCCTGTGGGATGACGGCGTCATCGACCCGGCCGACACCCGCATGGTGCTGGGCCTGGGCTTGTCCGCCGCGTTGAACCAGGAAATCCCGGACACGAAGTTCGGCGTATTCCGCATGTAAGGGGGAATGGGTATATGACTTATGAAACCTTGCAGGTGACGATCGATGGTAAGCTTGCCACCGTCACGTTGAACCGTCCGGACGTGCGCAACGCGTTCAACGACAAGACCATCAGTGAAATCACGCTGGCGTTCGACGCGCTGGCGCAGGAAGACGACGTGCGCGCAATCGTGCTGGCGGCCAATGGCCCGGCCTTTTGCGCGGGCGGCGACTTGAACTGGATGAAAAAAATGGCGGGCTATACGCACGCCGAAAACAATGCAGATGCGATGCTGCTGGCAGAAATGCTGCGCACCATTTACCAGTGCCCGCAGCCGGTGGTCGCCAAAGTACACGGCGATTGCTATGCGGGCGGCATGGGCCTGGTGGCCGCATGCGACATCGTGATTGCCGCGGACGTGGCAAACTTCTGCCTGAGCGAAGTGAAGCTGGGACTGATCCCGGCCACCATTTCACCTTATGTCATCAAAGCCATGGGCGAACAGGCGTCGCGCCGCTATTTCCTGACCGCAGAGCGGTTTGGGGCGGCCGAGGCCCACCGCATCGGCTTCGTGCACGAACTGGCGACCCCAGAGACTATCGACGCGAAGACGGCGGAACTCGTCAAGGCCCTGCTGGGCAACAGCCCGAACGCGGTGCGCGAAGCGAAAACGCTGGTGCGCGATGTGGCGGGACGTCCCGTCGACGATGCGCTACTGGCCGACACGGCGCTGCGCATCGCCAACATCCGCTCGTCACTGCAGGGCCGCGAGGGCGTGCAATCCTTCCTGGAGAAGCGCAAGCCGAATTGGCTATA
Organism: Pseudoduganella rivuli; assembly: GCF_009674485.1. Lineage (GTDB taxonomy): Bacteria > Pseudomonadota > Gammaproteobacteria > Burkholderiales > Burkholderiaceae_D > Rugamonas > Rugamonas rivuli_B. Next base: position 302,318 of record NZ_WKJJ01000002.1, read on the forward strand.
GCCCGCACGCAGCCCGTGGCGGTAACGGAAACGGAGCAGTTTTGGAAGCACATCAACAGAGCGTAGAAACCGACAGCGACTGGGTTGCCCGCAGCCTGCGCAGCGTCTGGCACCCGTGCACGCAGATGCAGCACCATGCTCAGGGTACAGATCATGTGCCGCTGATCGCGGTCAGCCACGGCCGTGGCCCGTGGCTGTACGACCACCACGGCGACCGTTATCTGGACGCGATCAGTTCGTGGTGGGTCAACCTGTTCGGCCATGCCAACCAGCGCATCAACGGCGCGCTGAAAGAGCAGCTGGACATGCTGGAACACGCCATGCTGGCCGGCTTCACGCACGAACCCGTGATCCGCCTGTCGGAACGTCTGTCCGCGCTGACGCAGCACCAGCTTGGCCACGCGTTTTACGCGTCGGATGGCGCGTCCGCCGTGGAAATCGCGCTGAAGATGAGCTTCCATGCGTGGCGCAACATGGGCCGCACGGACAAGCAGGAATTCGTCTGCCTGAAGGGCAGCTACCACGGCGAGACCATCGGTGCGCTGGCCGTCACCGACGTGGCGCTGTTCAAGGATGCCTATGGCCCGCTGCTGCGGGCGTCGCGCATCGTGATGTCGCCCGATGCGCGCCAGGCCGTTGATGGCGAGAGCGCCGAGGACGTGGCGCGCCGCGCGGCGGCCGACGTGCAAAAACTGTTCGAAGAAAACGGCGCCAGCATTGCCGCCATCATTATCGAACCGCTGGTGCAGTGCGCGACGGGCATGGCCATGCACGATCCGCTGTACCTGAAGCTGGTGCGCGAACTGTGCGACCGGCACGACGTGCACCTGATCCTCGATGAAATCGCCGTCGGCTGCGGCCGAACCGGCACGTTCTTCGCATGCGAACAGGCCGGCATCTGGCCGGACTTCCTGTGCCTGTCGAAGGGTATCAGCGGCGGTTACCTGCCGCTGTCGATCGTGCTGTCGCGCGAAGAAATTTACCAGGCGTTTTACAGCGCCGACGTCACGCGCGGTTTCCTGCACTCGCACTCGTACACGGGCAATCCGCTGGCGTGCCGCGCGGCGCTGGCGACCCTGGATATCTTCGAAGAAGACCAGGTGCTGGAGACGAACAGGATCCGCGCTGAAAAATTGACGCGCGCCCTGCAGCCGCTGGTCAATCATGAACGCATTAGCCATGCCCGCCAACGCGGCATGATCTGGGCCTTCGACGCCATCGATGCGGGCCCGGGATTCTCGCGCCGCTTCTTCACGGAAGCCACGCGCCAGGAATTGCTGCTGCGCCCGATCGGCAACACGATTTACCTGATGCCGCCATACATCCTCAACGATGAGGAAATCGACGGCCTCGCTGCGCGCACCCTGTCGGTGTTCGAAACCACCATCGCGGGGGCATGAGCATGGATTTACTGAATAAACTGCAACTGCAACTGGCGGGCCTGGAAGAAAAAAGCCTGATCCGCAAGCGCCGCCATGTGGAAACGCCGGCCGGCCCGCGCGTGACGGTCGATGGCCGCGACATGCTGTGCTTTTCCAGCAATGACTACCTGAGCCTGGCGGGCCATCCGAAAGTCATGGCCGCGCTGCAAGAGGGTGTGGACCTGTATGGCGCCGGCAGCGGCGCGTCGCACCTGATCTCCGGCCACAGCCGCGCGCACGCGCAACTGGAAGAACGCCTGGCCGGCTTTGTCGGCCAGCACCTGGAAGCGCCCAGGGCCTTGTACTTCTGCACCGGCTACATGGCCAACCTGGCCGTGCTGACCGGGCTGGCCGTGGGCGACAAGGACACGGAAATCTTTTCCGAATCGCTGAACCACGCCTCGCTGATCGATGGCGCGCGCCTGTCGCGCACGACGGTCAAGGTGGTGGGCCATGCCGATGTCGCCAGCCTGGCGGCGCTGCTGGAGCAAAGCACGGCGGCCAACAAGATCGTCGTCACCGACAGCGTGTTCAGCATGGATGGCGACCTGGCCCCGCTGCCGGAGTTGCTGGCGCTGTGCGAACGGCATGGCGCGTGGCTGGTGGTCGACGACGCGCACGGTTTCGGCACGCTGGGCGACAACGGCCGCGGCGCGCTGGAACACTTCAATTTGCGCTCGCCGTACCTGGTGTACGTGGGAACGCTGGGCAAGGCCGCCGGAGTCGGCGGCGCATTCGTGGCCGCGCACGAAGTCGTGATTGAAACGCTGATCCAGCGCGCCCGTCCCTACATCTTCACCACGGCGGCGCCGCCCGCGCTGGCGCATGCGCTGCTGGCCAGCGTCGATATCATCGAAAGCGAAGAGGGGCGCCAGCGCCGCGCCCATGTGCAGGCGCTGATTGCACACCTGAAAGCCAGCTTGAAGTTGAAACGTTGGCAACTGATGCCGTCCGATACGGCGGTACAACCCATCGTGATCGGCGATAATGCTGAAACCATGCGCGTATCCGCCGCGCTGTACGCGCAAGGCTTCTGGGTGGGCGGCATTCGTCCGCCGACCGTGCCGCTGGGGACGTCGCGCCTGCGCGTGACCCTGGCGGCGGGCCATACGATGGACGAAGTGGACCGCCTGGTCGCGGCTATCCATGTGCTGGAGGAGCAATCATGAGCACTGACAAGCCGGATGTCGTCGCATCCACCTTCGCGCCCACAGCGGATTTGCCCGTCATCGTGGTGGGCGAAACCGTGGTGGGCGCCGCTGTCGTCCAGGATGAACCCAAACCCGCGGGGGCATCGCAAGCTGCGCCGCAAACGCAACCCGCCTTGGCAGGCTGGCCGCCCCGTTTCTCTTGCTTTGTGACGGGGACGGATACGGAAATCGGCAAAACGCTGGCGTCCAGCGCCATCCTGCATGCGCTGGTCCAGCAGGGCGTGCGCGCCTGCGGCATGAAGCCGGTGGCGGCCGGCGCGGAAATCCGCAATGGCGCGCTGCATAACGACGATGCCGACATGCTGATCGCGGCCGGCAACGTGACGATGCCGCAATCGCTGACGACGCCATACATGCTGATGGAACCGGCCGCGCCGCATATCGCGGCGGCGCTGGAAGGCGTGACCATCGACCCGGTGCCGATCCTGGCCGCGTACCTTGAAATCGCTGCTGCATCCGATGCCGTGGTGGTGGAAGGCGTGGGCGGCTTCTGTGTGCCGCTCAACGACAGTTTCGACACCGCCGACCTCGCGCAGCAGCTCGACTTGCCAGTGATCCTGGTGGTGGGCTTGCGTCTGGGCTGCATCAGCCACGCGCTGCTGACAGCCGAAGCCATCGCCGCGCGCGGATTGAAACTGGTGGGCTGGATTGCCAACGAAGTGCAGGCGGAGATGGCGTTCGCCGATGAAAACGTGGCGGCGTTGAAGCAGCGCATCGGTGCGCCGCTGCTGGGACGCATCCCGCGCCTGGGGCAACCCACCGCCGCCGCCGCTGCCGAGTATTTGAATCTGGCGGGCCTGCCGAACTGGCCCACCCGCCGCAACAATCAATGAATGTGAAGGAAACATGATGTCGCAAGCGACCCTGCAAGAACCGAAGACCGCACAGACCGTGGAGCTGCACCGTCCGGCCAAGGCGATCAAGCTGCCCGAAGCCGCCACCTGGCCACTGGAAGATGTGATGGCGCTGTACGAACTGCCGTTCAACGACCTGATGTTCCGTGCACAGGAAACCCACCGCGCGTACTGGCCGGAAGGCGACGTCGAACTGGCGACCCTGCTGTCGATCAAGACCGGCGGTTGCGAAGAGGATTGTGGTTACTGCCCGCAGGCGGCGCGCTACGACACCGGCGTGGAAGCCAAGAAAATCCTGGACATCGACACCGTGCTCGATGCCGCGCGCCAGGCCAAGGACAATGGCGCCACCCGCTTCTGCATGGGCGCCGCATGGCGCAGCCCGAAAGAGCGCGACATGGATAAAGTGGAAAACATGGTGCGCGAAGTGAAGGCCATGGGCCTGGAAACCTGCGCCACGCTGGGCATGCTGGAAGCCGAACAGGCCGAGCGCCTGAAGGCCGCCGGCCTGGATTATTACAACCACAACCTCGATACGGCCCCCGAGTTCTACAACAACGTGATTTCCACCCGCGAATACCAGGACCGCCTGGATACGCTGGGCCACGTGCGCAACGCGGGCCTGAAAGTGTGCTGCGGCGGCATCGTCGGCATGGGTGAAACCCGCGCCCAGCGCGCCGGCCTGATCGCGCAGCTGGCCAACCTGAACCCCTACCCGGAATCGGTGCCGGTCAACCACCTGGTGCAGGTGGAAGGCACGCCGCTGCACGGCCTGGATCCGCTGGACCCGCTGGAATTCGTGCGTACCATCGCCGTGGCCCGTATCACGATGCCGAAAGCGCGCGTGCGCCTGTCGGCCGGCCGCCGCGAACTGGGCGAAGCCGTCCAGGCGATGTGCTTCATGGCCGGCGCCAATTCCATCTTCTACGGCGACAAGCTGCTGACCACCGACAATCCCGAAGCCAACGACGACCGCGCACTGCTGGCCAAGCTGGGTTTGAAGACCCGCGCCAATACGCTGGAATCGGTGCAGAAGGAACGTTGCGGCTGCTAAAGCGACGGCCCTCGCCCGTCGTAGGGCGGCTTTTACAAAGCCGCCGGGAATGACACCGGACCTTTGCCGGCGCCACAAGTCTCAAGGCAAGGGTCACAGAATTGAACTCATACCAAAACTTCGAGCCACGAGCTGAATAGAGAGAGACCATGTTCAAGAAAATCCTGATTGCCAACCGAGGTGAAATCGCTTGCCGCGTGGCCGCTACCGCGCGCCGCCTGGGCATCAAGACGGTTGCCGTGTATTCGGAAGCGGACGCCAACGCCAGGCACGTCGCCGTGTGCGACGAAGCGGTCTTGCTGGGCCCTGCGGCCGCCAAGGAAAGCTACCTGCGCGGCGACAAGATCATCGCCGTGGCCAAGGCCACCGGCGCCGAGGCGATCCACCCGGGTTACGGCTTCCTGTCGGAAAACGCGGAATTCGCGGACGCCTGCCATGAGGCGGGTCTGGTCTTCATCGGCCCGCCGGCGTCGGCCATGCGCGCCATGGGTTCCAAATCCGCGGCGAAATCGCTGATGGAAAAGGCCAGCGTGCCGCTGGTGCCGGGCTACCACGGTGACAATCAGGATGCGGACTTCCTGCAAACGCAGGCCGACCGCATTGGCTATCCGGTGCTGCTGAAGGCGTCGGCCGGCGGCGGCGGCAAGGGCATGCGCGTGGTGGAATCGTCGGAAGCGTTCCGCGACGCGCTGGCGTCGTGCAAGCGCGAAGCCATCAGTTCCTTTGGCGACGACAAGGTGCTGGCCGAGAAATACCTGCAGCGCCCGCGCCACATTGAAATCCAGGTGTTCGCGGACACGCACGGCAACTGCATCCACCTGTTCGAGCGCGATTGCTCGGTGCAGCGCCGTCACCAGAAAGTGCTGGAAGAGGCCCCTGCGCCAGGCATGACGGCCGAACGCCGCGCCGCCATGGGCGAAGCCGCCGTGGCGGCCGCCAAGGCGGTCGGCTACGTTGGCGCGGGGACGGTGGAATTCATCGCCAACCAGGATGGCTCGTTCTACTTCATGGAAATGAACACCCGCCTGCAGGTGGAACACCCGGTGACGGAAATGATCACCGGCGCCGACCTGGTGGAGTGGCAGTTGCGTGTCGCCGCCGGCGAGCCGCTGCCGAAGAAGCAGCATGAACTGGCGATCAACGGCCACGCGATCGAAGCGCGCGTTTATGCGGAAAACCCGGAAAAGGGTTTCCTGCCGTCGATCGGCACGTTGCGCCACCTGGGCACGCCGGACGCCGTGAACTTCGAACTGGGCGGCATTCCCGGCCACCCGGCTGGCGTGCGGATCGATGCGGGCGTGCGCGAAGGCGATGCGATTTCGCCATTCTATGACCCGATGATCGCCAAGCTGATTGTCTGGGGCGCGGACCGCAAGCAGGCGCTGGCCCGCATGGCGCAGGCGCTGTCGCAATACCAGATCGTCGGCCTGGCGTCGAACATCGCGTTCCTGAACCGGCTGGTGCAGGGCGAAGCGTTCGCCACGGCCGACCTGGATACGGGCCTGATCGAACGCAACCACGATGCGCTGTTCCCGGCCGCGCAGCCTGCCGCAAGCGGTGCGCTGGCGCTGGCCGCTGTGGCGCTGATCGAAGCGGAAAAAGACCGCTCCGCCGCGCAGTCGGGCGCCAATGCTGCCGACCCGTGGGGCCAGGCGCTCGGCTGGCGCATGAACCAGCCTTACGTGCGCAAGCTGTCGTTTGCCGACGATTACGCGGCCGGCCTGCCGTCCAAGGCGTATGGCGTGGAAGTCACGTACCTGAACGATGGCTGGATGTTCAACTTGTCGGGATCGGAGGCGTCGCCGCAATTGCTGACGCTGATGTCGCAGCAGGGCGCCGATATCAGCGTCAAGCTGGGTGATACGGCGGTCCATGGCAGTGTGCGCCGCGACGGGGAACTGTTCCACGTCTTTACCAACGGCCTGCACTACACGCTGCACTACAACGACCCGATGGCCCATGCGGGCGAGTCCGAAGCGGAAGGCGGCCGGCTGACGGCGCCGATGCCGGGCAAGGTGGTGGCGGTGCTGGCCGAAAAGGGCAAGGAAGTCAAAAAAGGCGATGCGCTGGTCATCATGGAAGCCATGAAGATGGAGCACACCATCGCCGCACCGCATGACGGCGTGGTGGACGACGTGCTGTACGCCGTGGGTGACCAGGTGGCAGACGGCGCGCCATTGCTGGCGTTCCGCGCGGCGTAATGGCGCAGTTGCAGGAGGAGCAAATGCGTATTTTGCTGCATCGCGCGGACGGCAAGACGGAGCCGTGGATCAAGGATTTCGCGCGCTATCTGCCGGAAGCGGAAGTGATCGTGTGGGAAAAGGGCGTGCCAGCGCCGCCCTGTGATTACGCGGTGGTATTCGTGCCGCCCGAAGAAATGTTGCCGGACCTGCAGGAAGTCAAAGCGATTTTCCTGACGGGTTCCGGCGCCGACGGCATCCTGCGCTTTGGCGATGCGATTCCGCCGCACATCCCCGTGGTGCGCCTGACCGATGCGGGCATGGGCGCGCAGATGGCGGAATATGTGACGCACGCCGTGCTGCGCTACTTCCGCCGCTTCCACGAATATGAAGACCTGGCGCGCGCCGGCGAATGGGCGCCGCTGTTGCCGCCCATTCGCGAAGATTTCGCGGTCGGTGTCATGGGAACCGGCGTGCTGGGCTCGCGCGTGCTGGAAGCGTTGAAACCGTTCGGTTTCCCGTTGCGCGCGTGGAGCCGCACGGCGCGCGCCATCGATGGCGTGCAGTGCTTCCATGGCGCCGATGGCCTCGACACGTTCCTACGCGGCACCCGTGTGGCGGTGTGCATGCTGCCGTTGACGGACGAGACCAACAACATCCTGAACCAGACCAACATGTCGAAAATGCCGCAAGGGTCGTTCATCGTCAATGTGGGGCGGGGCGGCCACCTGTCGGAACCGGATTTGCTGAACTTGATGCGCACCGGCCATATCGAAGCAGCCACCCTGGACGTGTTCCGCAACGAGCCGCTGCCGATGCAGCATCCGTTCTGGAAAGAACCGCGCATCACGATCACGCCGCATATTTCCGCGCTGACGTTGCGGCGCGAAAGCGTGCAGCAAATCGCCGGCAAGATGCGTCAAATGGACAAGGGCGAAGCGGTGGCCGACGTGATTGAGCGCAGCAAAGGATATTGAGAGGAAGACCAGATGAATGCATTGCCCCGGAAAGTAAAAATCGTTGAAGTAGGTCCGCGCGACGGCCTGCAGAATGAAAAGGAAACCATTTCCGCCGACGTGAAAATCGAACTGGTGAACCGCCTGTCGTCGGCGGGTTTTGCCAATATCGAAGCGGCGTCGTTCGTGTCGCCCAAGTGGGTGCCGCAAATGGCCACCAGCGCGGAAGTCATGGAGCGCATCACGCGCCGCGCCGGCGCGATTTATTCCGCGCTGACGCCGAACATGAAGGGCCTGGAAGGCGCGCTGGCCGCGAAAGCGGACGAAGTGGTGATCTTTGGTTCCGCTTCGGAAGCGTTCTCGCAAAAGAACATCAATTGCTCGATCGAAGAATCGATCGCCCGCTTCGTCGACGTGGCGAAAGCCGCCAAGGACAACGGCCTGCGCCTGCGCGGCTCGATCAGCTGCGCATTCGGGTGCCCATACCAGGGCGACGTGCCGCTCGACGCGGTGGCGGACGTGGTGGCGCGCATGCGCGACCTGGGCTGCGATGAGATCGACATTGCCGACACGATTGGTGTCGCGACGCCGCGCAAGACCCAGGCCGTGATGGAGCGTGCCGCATCCGTGTTCCGCCTCGATGGCATTTCCGGCCACTTCCACGATACGTATGGCCAGGCGCTGGCGAATATCTATGCCAGCCTGGAGGTGGGCGTATCGATCTTCCATTCGTCGGTGGCGGGGCTGGGCGGCTGCCCGTACGCCAAGGGCGCCACCGGCAACGTGGCGACCGAAGATGTGCTGTACATGATGAACGGCCTGGGGATTGAAACCGGCATCGACCTCGAAATCGTGGTCGATGCGGGGCAGTACATTTCCGGCATCCTGAACCGCAAGGGCGCCAGCCGCGCCGGTAACGCCATCGCGGCCAAGCGCGCCGGCTGATACGAGGCCGGCAGTACTGTAACGCATGCATGGCGGCTTTCACTGCGTGAAAACCGCCCTACGGTGCAAGCTGCGCAGGCAGATTATGCCGCTATGGCGATTTTTGCTTCCTGTACCGGCAAACCCGCCACGCTACGTAATACGCCATTCTTGGCGGCGACCAGTTCCGCCAGGATCGACAGCGCGATTTCCGGCGGCGTCTTGCTGCCGATATACAGCCCGGCCGGTCCATGTAAACGGTCAAGCTGTTCGCTGTCCAGACCGAAGTGCAGCATCAGCCGCTCGCGACGCCGGGCGTTATTGCTGCGCGAGCCGATGGCCGCCACGTAAAACGCTGGCGACTGCAAGGCTTCCAGCAGCGCCAGGTCATCCAGCTTCGGATCATGCGTCAGCGCGATGACGGCCGTGTTGCAATCCGGCTGCATGGCCTGCACGACATCGTCCGGCATACTGTGCACCATGGTCACGCCTGGCACATCCCACGACTGCGTGTATTCATCGCGCGGGTCGCACACGGTGATGTCAAAGCCCAGCCCCAGCGCGACCTGGCACAGATAGGCGCTGAGTTGTCCGGCGCCGATGACGAGCAGCCGGTAACGGGGACCGAATACCATCGTCAGCATCTCGCCGTGCAAAGCCACCGGACGGAAACTGCCCGCTTCGCCCAGGGTGACCCGGCCCGACGGCACATGCAATTCGCGCGCCACCAAACCCCGTCCCTGCAAGGAGTCCAGCAATTCCGCCAGCCGCGTGCCCGGTCCCACCCGTTCCAGCACCAGTTCCAGGGTGCCGCCGCAGGGCAGGCCGAAACGGTGGGCGGTATCGGCATCGATGCCATACCGCACCGCGAAGGCCGGGCGGCCGTCAAACAAGCCATCCAGCCCGTCCGTGTGGACGCCGGCAATCAAGTCGTCCTCGATGCAGCCGCCCGACACGGAACCCGCCACCAGCCCATCGGCGCGGATCGCCATCAGGGAACCGGGCGGACGCGGTGACGATCCCCAGGTTGCCGCCACCGTGACCAATGCGGCGTCATGCCCGGCCACAGCCCAGGCATGCGCCTGTTTCAGCACCGCGATATCGGCCGCATCCATATTGCCGCTCCCTTAAGCCTTCAATGCATCGGCATTGAATGGCAGGCTACGTACATATTTTCCCGTCGCGGCGGCAATCGCATTGGCGACGGCCGGCGCCACCGGTGGCACGCCTGGTTCGCCCACGCCGGTCGGCTTTTCCGCCGACGCGACGATGTGCACGTCGACCTTCGGCATCTGGTTGATGCGGATCGGTGCGTAGTCGTGGAAGTTCGACTGTTCGACCACGCCCTCCTTGAGCGTGATGGCCCCTTGCAGCGCGGCCGACAATGCAAAGCCCACGCACCCTTCGACCTGCGAGCGCACATTGTCGGGATTGATGGCGATGCCGCAATCGACAGCGCACACGATACGGTCGACCACCACGCTGCCGTCGGCTTTGACGGTGACTTCCGCCACTTGCGCGACATATGTGCTGAACGATTCATGCACGGCCACGCCGCGCGCACGGCGGTCGCCATTGGCGCCCTTGGCCAGCGGCGTGCCCCAGCCAGCCTTGTCGGCCGCCAGTTTCAATACAGCGGCATGGCGCGGATGGTGTTCCAGCAGCGCCAGGCGGAATGCCACGGGGTCCTGGCCGGCCGCCGCCGCCACTTCGTCGATGAAGGTTTCCGTCGAATATGCCGTATGGGTCGAACCGACGGAACGCCACCACAGCACGGGGACGCCGATATCCTGCGGCGAGTGCAAGTCCACCAGCTGGTTGGGAATCGCGTACGGCAGGTTGGCGGCGCCTTCCACCGATACACGGTCCACGCCGTTCTGCACCATGGCCGCGAACGGCGTATTGGCCAGGATCGACTGCCCAACGAGGCGGTGGCGCCAGCCGACCAGGCGTCCCTGCGCATCGAGCGCCGCTTCCAGCGCATGGTGGAAGGCGGGGCGGTAATAGCCTGCCTTCATGTCGTCTTCGCGCAGCCACACCAGTTTCACGGGCGCTTTGCCGCCGATGGCTTTGGCGATGCTGGCCGCTTCCAGGACATAGTCGGAATCCTTGCTGGCGCGGCGGCCGAAACTGCCGCCCGCATACAGCATGTTCAGGGTCACCTGTTCCGGCTTCATGCCCAACAGTGCAGCCACCTTGGCCTGGTCGATGGTCTGGAACTGTTCGCCGTTCCAGATTTCGCAGCCATCCTTTTTCAGGTGCACCACGCAATTCATCGGTTCCATCGCCGCATGGGCCAGGTAAGGGAAATCATAGCTGGCGCGCAGCACGCGCGCCGGCGCGGCGAAGGCCGCATCCGCGTCGCCCACCTTGCGGGCCACGGTGCCGGGGGATTTCGCCAGCTCATGGTAGCGCGCGAAGATTTCGTCCGTGCCCAGCTTGAACGCGCCGCTGTCGTCCCAATCGATGCGCAGCGCGTCGCGCCCTTTTTTGGCGCTCCATGTATCTTTCGCCAGCACCGCCACGCCGGACGGAATGGCCACCACGTCAACCACGCCTTTCACCGCGCGGGCAGCCTTCGCGTCGAAGGACTTGACCTTGCCGCCAAAGCGGGGCGGGTGCGCCACCACGGCCGTCAGCATGCCGGGCAAGTGCACGTCTTGCGTAAAGCGGGCCTGGCCACGGATCTTGGCGGCCGTATCCTTGCGCGGCGCGCGCTTGCCGACCAGTTTGAAATCCTTCGGGTCCTTCAGTGCGACCTTCTCCGGCACCGGCTGTTGCGCCGCCGCCTGCGCCAGCTGGCCGAAGGTGGCCTTGCGCTGCGATGGCGCGTGCATCACGACGCCGTCGCTGACAGTGATGTCGGCGGCCGGCACCTGCCATTGCTGGGCCGCTGCCGCCACCAGCATGGCGCGCGCGGAGGCGCCGGCCTGGCGCAACTGTTCCCAGGAATTGGCCATGGCCGTGCTGCCGCCGGTGCCCTGGACCGGGCCCCACAGCACGTTGTTGTAGCGCTTGGCGTCAGCCGGTGCGCCTTCGACGCGCACCTGGGACCAGGCGGCATCCAGTTCTTCTGCCACGATGGTGGCCAGGCCCGTGTATGTTCCCTGGCCCATTTCCAGGTGCTTGGACATCACGGTCACCGTGCCGTCCGGCGCGATGCGCAGGAAAGCGTTCGGCTCGAACGATGGGGTTGCCGCTGCGGCGGTGCTCGCGGCCGTAGCGGCGCCGGGCAGGTACAGCGCCAGCGTCAAGCCTGCCGCGCTGTGCAGGAAGTTGCGGCGGCTGGCGTTTTCAATGCGGGTAGTCGAGGTCATGGCGTCTCCTTCAGGCCAGCGTTTTTGCAGCATCATGGATGGCGGCGCGGATGCGCACGTAGGTGGCGCAGCGGCAGATATTGCCGGCCATGGCGGCGTCGATGTCGGCGTCGGATGGCTTGCGGTTTTTTTCCAGCAGCGCCACGGCGCTCATGATCTGGCCCGACTGGCAATAGCCGCACTGCACGACGTCGAGTTTCTGCCACGCGTCCTGCACCACTTTGGCGACCTTGGCGGTCCTGGCGGCGTGATCCACGCCTTCGATCGTGACGACTTTTTTGCCGACGGCGGCGGACACCGGCGTGCTGCACGAGCGCACGGGTTCGCCGGCCAGGTGGACCGTGCAGGCGCCGCACAGGCCCATGCCGCAGCCGTATTTGGTGCCGGTCATTTGCAGCGTATCGCGCAACACCCACAACAGCGGGGTGTCGGGGGCGGCATCGACGCGGGTCGCCTTGCCGTTGATGTCGAGTGTGATCATCATGACTCCAGGTAAGTGGACGAAGAAGAGGTGGATTGCATTCTCGTCTGCGCGGCGCGCTTTCTGATAGCACGATCCTGTGAGTTTTTTGCCTAATCCTGTGAAGCCTGCCACGGATGGGTAAAGGTGCATTAACATCGGCCGTGACAAGTATCACGACTATCCGGAGCCTTTTAAGTGAATCAGCACGCCGCCACCATTGAATCCCTGCGCCAACCGCTGGCCGCGACCGTCGCCCGCTGGACCGGCCGCGCCGGCCAGCTGGTCACACCCGTTCCCGGCCTGTCCTTTTTCCGCCGCGATGAACCGACCGAGGCGGCTGCCTGCATGGTGGAGCCCAGCGTTGCGCTGATCGTGCAGGGCGCCAAACAGGCGCTGCTGGGGGATAACGTCTATAACTACGACATCACGCGCTTTTTGATCACGTCGCTGGATTTGCCGGCCATGATGCGGATCGTCGACGCCAGCCCGGAGCGGCCGTACCTGGGCATGGTGATGAAGCTGGATTTGCGGGTGGTGGCGGAAGTGGTGATGCAGAGCGGGATGACGCCGCCGTCCGAACAGGCGGCCGACAGTGGCATGGTGCTGGGAGAAACCACGCCGCACCTGCTGCTGGCATTTACGCGCCTGCTGGAATTGCTGGACGATCCCGACTCGATTCCCGTACTGGCGCCGCTGATCCAGCGTGAAATCTGTTACCGCCTGCTGATGAGCGACCAGGGCGCACGCCTGTGGCAGATCGCCTCGGTGGGCAGCCAGAGCCACCGGATCGGCCGGGCCATCGAGTGGCTGAAGTCGCACTATGCGAGTCCGCTGCGCATCGAGGCGCTGGCGGCGCACGTGCAAATGAGCGCGTCCACGTTCCACCACCATTTCCGCCTGTTGACGGCGATGAGTCCTCTGCAATACCAGAAATGGCTGCGCCTGAACGAAGCGCGGCGCATGATGCTGGCGGAACACCTGGATGCGTCCACGGCGGCATTTCACGTCGGCTATGAAAGCCCGTCCCAGTTCAGCCGCGAATACAGCCGGCTGTTTGGCGCGCCGCCGCGGCGCGACATCGACAACTTGCGGCGGTTGTCCGCGTAGTTTGTTTTATGAAATGAAAAAGCCCGTGAGACGTTTCCATCTCACGGGCTTTTGAATTTGGTCGGAGTACTAGGATTCGAACCTAGGACCCTCTGGTCCCAAACCAGATGCGCTACCGGGCTGCGCTACACTCCGAATACCGTCATGATACTCGGATCAAGTCCGTTGGTCAAATAGCCGTTGGCTGATAAGCGCCATGTTATTGCGGGCCGGAAAGGAAAAAGCCTGTGAGATGTTTCCATCTCACAGGCTTTTAAATTTGGTCGGAGTACAAGGATTCGAACCTTGGACCCTCTGGTCCCAAACCAGATGCGCTACCGGGCTGCGCTACACTCCGAAGAAGCAAGACTATATCTGGCCTTGCGGAAACCGTCAACCCTTAATTTGCAGCGCCCGGTCGTACAGCGCATTTTTTTTCTTGCCCGTGATTTGCGCGGCCAGCGCGGCGGCTTGCTTGACTGGCAATTCCGCCAGCAAAATGTTCAATATCCGCTCCGCTTCCACGTCCTGCGCATCGCTGGCCTGCGGCGCGCCTTCGACCAGCACGACGAATTCGCCTTTCTCGCGATGCGGATCGGCGGCCAGCCACTGCGCCGCTTCCGACAGCGGGCAGCGGTGGATTTCTTCGAACAGTTTCGTCAATTCGCGGGCAAATACCACCTGGCGCGTGGGTTCAAACGCCGCCGCCAGCGCTTCCGCGCACTCGACAATGCGGTGCGGCGCTTCATAAAACACCATGGTGGCAGGCACACTGCGCAATTGCTGCAGCACCGTGTCGCGCTGTTTCGCCTTGGCGGGCAAAAAGCCCACGAAATGAAACTGGTCGTTGACCAGGCCACTGGCCGACAGCGCTGTCACGGCAGCCGACGCCCCCGGCAACGGCATCACGCGCAAACCCGCCGAGCGCACGGCGTCGACGATGCGCGCGCCCGGATCGGAGACGGCGGGCGTGCCCGCATCGGACACCAGTGCAATGCGCTCTCCCGCCTGCAGGCGCGCGATCAGGGTTTCCGCTGCCTCCCGCTCGTTATGCTGGTGCGCGGCGATCAGCGGCTTGTGCAAGCCGAAACGGGTCAGCAATTGCGCCGTGTTGCGGGTGTCTTCACAGGCCACCGCATTGACCAGACTCAAGACATGCAAGGCCCGCACAGTGATATCCGCAACGTTTCCAATGGGCGTCGCCACTACATACAATGTTGCGATAGGATAGGTCTGATTAACCGCTTCGCCCAGGACGGGCAGGGTGGCAATGCTGGTTGCTTGATCTGTCATTGGAGAGAGTGATGCTGCCGATAAAAGTGAAATTGCCGCTGGTTTGCCTGGTAGCCGGTCTCGCCAGCGCCTGCAACTCGCCGATGCCGACCATGTCATCCATGGGATGCGGCACGAGCGGGCCATTGTGCGCGTCCGGCCCCGCCGTGACAAGTGCGCCGGCGCCCAAAGCCGTGCCGTCGCCGAAACCGGCGCCCGTGTATTCCACCGCGCCGCGCCGTGAAATGGGGCCGCCAGCCGAAGTGCAGGCCTTTCCGGTCGACCTGGCCGGGGTGCTGCCCGGTGCGCAGCCGGGGCTGAAAGTGGAAGTGGTCACGCCGCCGGCATCCGAAACCGCAGGGGGATCGGGCGCGGATGGGAATTCCGGCGCCTCGGAACCGCCCGCCGCACAAGCGGCGCAACCGGGCGGTGGCAGCGGCCAGGCTGGCGCCGACGACATTGCCGGCAAGGCCAATGTGTCCGGCGTGTCCGGTGTATCGGGCGTTTCCGGGGTCTCAGGGGTATCGGGTGTTTCAGGTGTCTTGGGCGCGTCCCCCGCATCCGGCAGCAACGCGATCCCGGTGCGTGAAGACACGGCGATCAAACCAGGCCCGGTGCAACAGGGCGCCGCGGTCCCGCCTTACCGCATAGGTTTGCTGCTGCCGTTGCGTTCCGACGCGCTGCGCCAGGCGTCGGAAGCCTTGCGCGCCGGCTTCCTGGCGGGCTGGGAGCGTGACAAGCAGGGCGTGCAAGTGTCCGTCATCGAGACCGGCGACGCCGCGCCGGACGTCCTGGCGTCCTACGTCGATGCGCTGGCCCAGCAAGACATGATCGTCGGCCCGCTGGCCCGTTCCGCGGTGTCCGCCGTGGCAAACAGCCGCAAAGTCGCGAAACCCACGATTGCACTGAATTACCCGGACAACCGCGAAACCGTGGCCTTGCCGCCGCAAATGATGGTGATCGGCCTGTCGATCGAAGACGAGGCGCGCCAGATTGCCGACTGGGCCGGCCGCGAACAGCCCGGCGCCACCGCCTATGTGCTGGGCGGCAGCGTGGCATGGCAGCGGCGCAGCGCCGGCGCGTTTGCCGCGCAATGGCAGCGCATCGGCAATGCGTCGAAAGTGGTGGAATTGACCACCGTGAACGGTTACCTCAACGATGGCGAACTGGTGGCGCTGCGCGGACGCATGCAAACGGAGCCCGGCGCTGTCGTGTTTGCCGCGCTGGACCCGGACCAGACGCGCCAGTTGCGCATCGCGCTGGCCGCGCCGCCGCTGGGTGACATCCCGATTTATGGCACGTCGTCGCTGAATCCGGGCCGCGCGCGGCAAGTGCCCGGCACGGAAATGGATGGTGTGCGGCTGCTGGACATGCCGTGGCAATTGCAGCGCGACCATCCCGCCGTCATGGTGTATCCGCAACTGGTTCCCTCCAGCGAGCGCAAGCCGGACGCCGATATGGAGCGCCTGTATGCGCTGGGCATCGATGCCTATCGCGTGGCCCGTGAAATCGCCCGCCAGCAAGACCAGCCATTGGCCCGTTTCCGCCTCGATGGCGTAACGGGGCAACTGAACGTGAGTTTCGGCGATGGCGCGGCCCGTTTCGAACGGCGTGAATTGCAAGCCGTCTACAAAAATGGTGTGCCGGTGCCGCTGACATTGAGCCAGCAGCCATGACATGGGCGCCACCGGCCGCCAGTTATCCGGCCAGGCGGGCGAAGACCGCGCGCTCGATTACCTGGCCGCCCAAGGTTTGACCTTGGTCGAGCGCAATTTCCGCTGCAAAGTGGGCGAGATCGACCTCGTCATGAACGACCGGGGCAGCCTGGTGTTCGTCGAAGTGCGCCGCCGCGACGGCCGCGACTTCGGCGGCGCCATTGCCAGCGTGACGCCGGCCAAGCAGCGCCGCATGGTGCGCGCAGCCCAGTTTTACCTGTTGCGTTATCGGCAACTGCCGCCATGCCGCTTCGATGTCGTCGCGATCGACGGCACTGGCTTGCAGTGGCTGCGCAATGCTATCGTGCAAGGAATGTAAGCATTTTTTACCGCGCTTGTCAGAGCCGGCTGACGACTGCACTATAATTCTCGCCCATGAATACTCAACGCATCCTCTCCCACTTCCACGAAAGTGCCGAAATCAAGATCCAGTCCGCGACTGCGCTGGCGCAGCCTATCGGTCAGGCGATTGAAATGATGTTTTCGGCTTTGTCTAATGGCAACAAGATCCTGGCCTGCGGCAATGGCGGTTCCGCTGCCGATGCCCAGCATTTCGCGGCGGAGCTGGTAGGACGCTTCGAGCGCGAACGCTTCCCGCTGCCGGCCATTTCGCTGGCGACCGACACGTCGATCCTGACGGCGGTGGCGAACGATTACAGTTACCGTGAAATCTTTTCCAAACAAGTGCAAGCGTATGGCCAGGCTGGCGATATCTTGCTGGCGATTTCCACGTCCGGCAATTCTGCCAACGTGATGGCCGCCATCGAAGCGGCGCTGGAGCGCGAAATGCGCATCATCGCGCTGACGGGCAAGGGCGGCGGAGCGATTGGCAAGATGTTGACCGATGCGGATGTGCATATTTGCGTGCCGGCCGACCGTACCGCCCGTATCCAGGAAGTACACCTGGTAACGATTCATGCCTTGTGCGACGGCATCGATGTCGCGTTGTTTGGTGGAGATGTGAATGAATAAAGTTGTACGTAAGGTCGCGGGCAAGATGCAGCGCCCGCTGGCCATGGTCTTGCTGGGCGCCGCGCTGGCGTCGTCGCTGTCCGGTTGCGTCGGCCTGGTGGCCGCCGGCGCCGTGGGCGGCACGCTGGCCGCGTCGGACCGCCGCACGTTCGGCGCGCAAACGGAAGACAAGGCCATTGCCGTCAAGGCGGAAGTCAAGTTTCCCAATGTGGTCGGCAGTGGCGGCCACGTGAATATCGCCAGCTTCAACCGCCGCGTTCTGCTGACGGGTGAAGTGCGCGACGAAGAAACGCGCAATGCCGTGGAACGCGAAGTGCGCGCCATCGAAGGCGTGCTGTCGGTGACCAATGAACTGGAAGTGGCCGGTCCGTCCAGCTACACGTCCCGTTCCAACGATGCGATTTTGACCGCCAAGGTCAAGGCCAGCCTGGTGGATGCGAAAGACATTTCCGCCAATTCCGTCAAGGTCGTCAGCGAACGCGGTAACGTGTACCTGATGGGCCGCGTCACGCAGCGCGAAGGCAATATCGCATCCGATATCGCCCGTGGCGTTCCCGGCGTGTACAAGGTGGTCAAGGTCTTCGAATACATTTCCGAAGACGAATGGAAGCAATATCAGTCCAAACCCGCCGGCAACTGATTTTGATGAACCCGCCATGCGCGTGCGGCGTACCGGTTATCAACGGACCCGCAGCGCACGGCGGCGCCGCACCCTATAATGGACATACCGATGTCCCCGGATGCCTGACATGACTTCTTCCCGCGCCTGGATCAAACCCGCACTGGCCGCCGCCGTCCTGGCCGGCGTTGGCTTGACCGCTTATTTCTCGCTCAACAGCGCCAACCCGGCGCCGCAAGTCACGTTCGTCGGCATCAAAGGGGAACAGATCACGCCGGCCAGCCTGCAGGGCAAGGTCGTGATGGTGAATTTCTGGGCCACGTCTTGCGCCACCTGTGTCAAAGAAATGCCGCAAATGGTGGACACGTACAACAAGTACAAGGCGCAGGGACTGGAATTCGTCGCCGTGGCGATGGATTACGACCGGCCCGACTACGTGCTGAATTTCGCGGAAAACCGCCAGTTGCCGTTCAAGGTGGCGCTGGACGTCAAAGGCGAAGCAGCCAGGGCGTATGGTGACGTGAAAATGACGCCGACCACGTTCGTCATCGACAAGCAGGGCCGCATCATCAAGCGCTACGTGGGCGAGCCAGAATTCCCCGCGCTGCACCAGTTACTGGAAAAGGCGCTGCAAGGCTGATTGCCGCCGCAGCGTCACCGCATCAAATCCCCGCCTGTAGCGACAAATACCAGCCTTTTTGCGTCTTCGGATTGAAGATCGTGATGGTCCCCAGGTTCGCATAAGCGGCCGTCACCGACACGTTCTTGGTCGGGAACCAGGCGGCAAACACGTCGTAATACGCTTTTTCCGGATCGACGCCGAGGTTGTGCGGCTTGCGCCGGTATTCCGCGCCGATCGCCAGCGTGCGGTGCGCCAGCCAGGCCACCGACACTTCCGGCTGCAGTTTCACGTGGTCGCCCTTGTCGCCACCGAAGCCGAGGATGCCCATCTGGTTCGCCTTGGTGGCGCGCAGCGTGCCGTTCACCAGCAGGCTGTGCTCCAGGCAGACCTTGGTCGCCGACAGGTAATAATCGTAGCCGCGGTCATCTTTCGCACCCAGCTGCTTCACATTGGTCACGCCGAGCGCGCCCAGGCCGCCGATGCCCTTGTTTTTCTTGTACATGATGCCCAGCGCCACCTGCGGCATGGGCCGGTCCTGGTCGTAGACGGCGTCGCCCGCCAGTTTGACTTTCAGGCCCAGGATGTCCTGCTTGATGCGCAGCAAATTCAATGGCGCCAGGTCGCCCTGGAAATCCTGCCGCGCCACCGACAATTCCAGCCGGTCGGCGACGCCCACCGCCACGCCGTACGTTCCCAGCGAATAATCCTGCGTCTGCACGCGGGTGTAGTGCACGTTGCCGCCCCAGCTGTCGCGCGTGCCGTAGCCGGTGATCAGCGCCCATGGCGTAATGCCGCCGCCGCCCGCGCCTTCCACCGTGCTGACACCGCCCGTGGCCAGGAACCTGCCCCTGTCGGGCCTGGCCGGCGCCGGGGGCGCGGAAGCGGTGACGATATCGCGGTGCATCGGCGCCAGCTTGGCGACCAGCTTGTTCGATACGTAGGTCGACACGCCATGGCGTTCCATCGCCAGCTGCAAGTCTTCGGCCAGCGCATTGAACATGGCATCCGTGATTTTCAGGTCGATGTGCACGGATTTCATGTCGCGCACCGTGCCCGTGCCGTCCATGGTCTTGTCGCGGTATTTGCCGGAGTATTTGCAGGGGCCGCCCGCGTATTCGCAGAACTGTTCCTGCAAGCGCTGGTTGATTTGCGGGATATCGAAATCCGCGAAGTTGTCCTTGATGCGGGGATCAGCCAGGACCAGCTCGAGGAAGGTATCGGTGATCTTCCTGATGCCTTCCTTGCCCCCCAGGCCGCGGTAAGTGGAGTCTTCCGTGTAAGGAGTCTGGGCCAGCGCCAGCGACGACGCCAGCAGCAGGCCGGTTGCAGCAAACAGGGGGGCTTTCCGCATCGTTTGTCCTCGACAAAAGGTCATGATCGTCGTGCCAATGTAGCAGATCGCCACGCTCCGCAACCTCCGGGACGGCGCTTATTTCGGCCACAGCACCATTTGTGTGCAACGGAACAACGCTATGGTTTTGCCCGTGTCTTTGTGGATCACGGTGGCGTCCCACACCTGCGTCGTGCGGCCCAGGTGCACGGGTTTCGCCGTTACCGCGATCACGCCTTCGCGGGCCGTGCCCAGGTGGTTCGACTTCAATTCAATGGTGGTGAAGTTTTCCGCGCCATCCGGCAAGTGGGCGATGCAGCCATAGCCGCATGCCGTGTCCGCCAGGGTCACGATACTGCCCGCATGCAGGAAGCCGTTCGGCGCCAGGTGGAACGGCTGGATCTCGATTTCCGCCTGCAATTCGCCTTGCTGGATCGACGTGAAGCGGATGCCCAGGTGGTCGGGCAGCTTGCCTTTGCTGCGCTGGTTGAAGTGATCGAGGTTGAAGCGGGTGATGTCCATGACAGGCTCCTTGCGTGTAGAGATAACACAACATGATACCTGCCAAGGCGTTTGGCGGTTCTTCAAGCGCCTGGCGTAATAAATCAAGGGAGTGACATTTTTTAACAATACGCCGCCTGAAACCCACTCCTAGACTGATTTGGCACGAGCGTTTTTTTAAACCAGAACAGGAGACGAGAATGGTGTTGAAAAAGCAGTTGGCAGTGATAGGGAGCGTCCTGGCCATGGCCGCGCTGCCCGCAATGGCAGGCAATACGGGGCTGGCATTCGTGCACGGCACGGGTAAACAGACCGATGCGGCAAACGATTACTGGACCCGTGAAATGATCGACTCGGTGCGCCAGGGGTTGCCGAACCAGAATCTGTACGTCGTCATCAATTGCGACTTCGACCAGTACATGTGGACCGCCGGCGCGGCGGGCTGCCTGGCCGACCAGCTGCATCCCTTCATCGTCAACAACAACATCACGGACCTGGTGGTGGAAACCCATTCCAACGGCGGCAATATCCTGCGCTGGGTGATGTCCAACCCCACGCAGGACAGCCGCTATCCCGCCATCATCAATGCGATCCGCTGGGTCAATGCGCTGGCTCCATCGTCGCTGGGCACGCCGCTGGCCGATGCGTCCATCAGCGGCAATGCGTTCGAGAGCGCCGTGGGCTGGCTGCTGGGCTACAAGAGTGACGCCGTGCGCCAGCAGCAAACCAGCTGGATGGCCAGCTATAACGCGTCGTGGCTGTATGGCACGGCCGGCCGTCCCGCACTGCCGAAACCGTTCTATCACGTCGTGGGCACCGACGTGGATACGTCGCCGTTCGATGGCGACAGTTATTGCGGCGGCTATACGCTGAACGTGGGCCTGGAAATCACGCAGGCATGGCTGAACAGTTGCTCGGATGGTTTCCTTGAGTGCAGCAGCCAGTCCGGCGCGGGCTGGCGCTGGTTCCAGGACAAGGAGCGTACCGCCGATGCGGAACCGCTGTCGCACAACCAGAGCCGCCGCAAGTGCTTCGGCCTGGACACTATCCTGCGTAACGATATCTGATCAGGGAGCCTGCTATGCAATTGAAATTATCGATGATGGCGGCTGCGCTGATGGCGGCCTGTGTTTCCGCATCCGCGGTGGACCTGTTGCCGAAACAGGCGGGCGACCTGGAGCCTGCCGCGCTGGCGGCGGCCAAGCCTGCGCCGCAAGCGGCCAAGGCGGGCGCGCCGGGCCAGTCGCGCGAAACGGTGGCGCTGAGCTGGGCGTCGTCCGACGCCGGCATGGCCGCCGCCACGCCGCATGAAGCGGAAAGCCGCGAGTCCTATACCATCGTGACGGGCGCCGACTTGGCCAAGGGCGTGCCGCTGAACACGACCGCGCCGCGCGCCGTGGTGCGGGTGCAGGCGCTGGATATGTCCAGTCCCCGCGCGAACCTGGCGATCCATCCGCAATCGATGACGGTGATCGACCAGGCCGGGCGCGCGCGTGGCTCGGCCGAGGCGATGGAGGCGCTGGTGACGGATGACAAGCTGGCCAAGGCGGACCTGCCGTTCGCGCCCGGCACGTCGGCTTTCCGTTTGCATGCAGGACTGGGGGCGGGCCAGTTCAAGCTGCGCGCGGATAACCTGGGCGCGGGCGAACGCTTCCTCGTCAATGTGGTGGAACCGGACAGCCCGGTGTCGCTGACGATGCAGGCTGGCGCCGCCGCGTATCTGCATGGCCAGCAGTTGTCGCTGGTGTCGGCATTGCGCGGCAAGGATGGTTCGAAGCCGGCGTTGACCAGGCTGGAAGGCTATGTGATGTCGCCGGCGGGCCGCCGCTTCCCGCTGACGTTCAGGAATGGCGCGGGCGGCCGCATGACGGCGCAGCTGGCGCTGGATGCCGACGAGGAATTGGCGCCAGGTTTATGGGAAGTGCATGCGCATGGCCAGGGCAAGGCGAAGCAGGGTGACGTGCAGCGTTCGCTGCGCCTGGCCTTCCCCGTAGCGATGCCGACGGCAAAGCTGGACCGCAAGGTGGTGCTGGCCAACAGCAGCGGCGGCATCCAGGTGAACTTCGGCGTGGAAGCGGCGCAGGCGGGGCGCTACGAAGTGCGGGGCGTGTTGTACGGCACGGTGCAGGGCGAGCTGAAGCCGGTCGGTGTCGCGCACGCGGCGCAGTGGATGGAAGCGGGCAGCGGCACTATCGCGCTGGCGTTTGCGCCGGAATTGCGTGTGGCCGCGAGCGGGCCCTATGAAATCCGCGAACTGTTCTTGCTGGACCAGGGCCGCATGGGCGTGCTGCAACGCCAGCAGCGGGCCGTCGTCATCGACGAGCGCGAACTGGCGCGCGTCAGCCCCCGTCCGGACAAGGTGGCGGTAGCCGCACCGCAGCGAGTGAAGTAACTATCGGCCCCCAGTCGAACGATAGTGCTTTTGGGGCCAGGCCCCAAAATGTCGATTAGTTTTATGCCCAGACGATCGGCGTTTTGCCCTTGGCTTCCAGGTACGCGTTGGCCCGTGAAAACGGTTTGCTGCCAAAGAAGCCCCGGTGGGCGGATAGCGGGGAAGGGTGGGGCGACGTGATGACCAGGTGCCGGCGCGTATCGATCAGCTCGCGCTTCTTGATCGCATAGCTGCCCCACAGGATGAACACCAGGTTATCGCGGTCTTGCGACAGTTTGCGGATCGCGCTGTCCGTGAACTGTTCCCAGCCCTTGCCCGCATGGGAGCCGGCCGTGTGGGCCCGTACCGTCAGCACGGCATTGAGCAGGAACACGCCCTGCTGCGCCCAGTCGCTCAAGTCGGTGCGGGTGCGGACGACGCCGATGTCGTCGGCCAGTTCCTGGAAAATGTTTTGCAGGCTCGGTTGCGGGCGGTTGCCTTCCGGGACGGAAAAGCAGAAGCCCATGGCGGCGCCCGGCGTGTGATACGGGTCTTGGCCAAGGATGACGACCTTGACGTCGTCGAACGGCGTCAGGTCAAAGGCGCGGAAGATGTCGCGGCCCTGGGGGAAACAGCGTCCGGAAGCATATTCATTGCGCACGAACGCCGTCAGGTTTTCCCAGTACGGCTGTTCGAACTGGTCCTGGAGCTCGCGCTTCCAGGACCCCTCGATGCGGACCTCAGCCAATCAGGCTTGTTCCAGCACGTTGTGAGCCTGCTGGTCGGCGTGGTACGACGAACGCACCATCGCGCCAACGGCCGCGTGCTTGAAGCCCATCTTGTACGCTTCTTCCTCGAACATCTTGAAGACGTCCGGGTGCACGTAGCGGCGCACCGGCAGGTGGCTGTTCGACGGCGCCAGGTATTGGCCGATGGTCAGCATGTCGATGTCGTGCTCGCGCATGTCGCGCATCACTTGCAGGATTTCCTCGTCGGTTTCGCCCAGGCCGACCATGATGCCGGACTTGGTTTTCACGTTCGGGTACAGGGCCTTGAAGTCTTTCAGCAGCTTCAGCGAGTGCATGTAGTCGGAACCCGGGCGGGCTTCCTTGTACAGGCGCGGCACGGTTTCCAGGTTGTGGTTCATCACGTCCGGCAAGCCTTCGGCGAAGATATCCAGCGCTTTTTGCAGGCGGCCGCGGAAGTCCGGCACCAGTACTTCCACCGTGGTTTGCGGCGACAGTTCGCGGGTTTTCTGGATGCACTCGACGAAGTGGGCGGCGCCGCCGTCGCGCAAGTCGTCGCGGTCGACCGACGTCACCACCACGTAGTTCAGGCGCAGCTTGGCGATGGTGTTAGCCAGGTTTTGCGGTTCATCCTTGTCCAGCGGGTCCGGGCGGCCGTGGCCCACGTCGCAGAACGGGCAGCGGCGGGTGCACTTGTCGCCCATGATCATGAACGTTGCCGTACCCTTGCCGAAGCACTCGCCGATGTTCGGGCAGCTGGCTTCTTCGCACACGGTCACCAGCTTGTTTTCGCGCAGGATGTCCTTGATTTCGTAGAAACGGGTCGACGTGGACGCGGCCTTGACGCGGATCCACTCCGGCTTTTTCAGGCGCTCGACCTGCTCAATCGGGGTGATCTTGATTGGAATGCGCGAGGTCTTGCTGGCGCCTTTCTGCTTTTCGCTGGCGTTGTAAGCGGGGGCGGTGCTGGAAGTGGTCTCGGTAGTCATAGGCTTAATTCGATACGGTGGTTACTTCGGCAGGTTCGGCCACTTGTAGCAGCCGCACCAATTCGTTGGCAAGCGCCAGCTGCACATCGGCCAGCGGCGCCTCCACGCCCATCGAGCGCATGTCGATGGTTTCCAGTCCAGAGTAACCGCAGGGGTTAATCCAGGTAAACGGGGCAAGGTCCATACCCACATTCAGCGACACCCCGTGGTAGGTGCAGCCGTTGCCGCGCACTTTGAGTCCCAGTGCGGCGATCTTGGCGCCTTTTTTCGGGCCGCCAGCGATGTAAATGCCCGGCGCGCCTTCGATGCGTTCACCGGCAAGATTATACGTGTGCAAGACATTGATGATGGCTTGCTCGATTTTGTGGACGAACTGGCGCGCGTACAGCTTGCCGCCGGGTTTATTGCGGCGCAAGTCCATCATCATGTAAATCACCACTTGGCCGGGACCATGGTACGTGACTTCGCCGCCGCGGTCGGTTTGCACAACGGGAATATTGGCCGCGCCTGCCAGCAGGTGGCCGCGGTCGGCGCCCAGGCCCAGCGTGTACACGGGCGGGTGCTCGACGATCCACAGTTCATCCGGCGTGTCGGGCGTACGCGCGTCGGTGAACGCGCGCATGGCGGCAAACGTGGGTTCGTATTCGGCCTGGCCGAGTTGGCGGATCAATGCCGGGGCAGTAGACATGGATGGGTTTGTTACTGAAAACCCTGCCATTATAAGTCACTACTGAATTACTTTCCCGGCACCCTGCCTATTTTGTCAGCAGAAAATTGCAAAATGATAGTGTTTTGACAGGCTGGATCGCTGCTTTGTTGGTGCGGCTGGCAAGCTTAACGCGCGGCCAATTTTGCCTTTTCCACCAGCGCCAGCCATTGCTGGATGGGTTCGCGCTGCCATTGGGCATTGGCGTAATCCTTCAGCTTGGCCGGAACGTCGTCGCCGCTGTGGACCAGGCGCTGCAGCATCATGGCCAGGTCGGTGTCGGCAATGGTCCAGTCGCCGAACAGGTTGGCACCCTGGACAAGCTTGTCGGCTGCGCGGACCAGCTTGTCCGCGGCCGCACGCGCCTCTGGGGACAGAGGTTGCGTGGCCGGCTCGTGGAAAACGGTCAGGGTGCTGCGTTCTTCGCGGATCGGCATCAAATCGCTGCGCAGCCACGCCTGGATTTCACGGGCGCGCGCCCGCTGCTGCGAAGCGCGCGGATACACCGCCTTGTATTCGGGGGCAGGGAACACTTCTTCCAGGTATTCCGTGATCGCGGACGATTCCGTCAGCACGAAGTCGCCATGCACCAGCGCGGGAATGCGGCCATTGAGCGCCAGGTCGCGGTAAGCCGCTTCCCGGTGCTGGCCGGCGTCCAGATCCAGCACTTCCAGGTCGAACGGGATGCCTTTTTCCTTCAGCGTGACGAACACGGACATCGCATACGGGCTGGAGAATTCACTGTTGACGTAAAGCTTGAGGTTCATGGCGGGCTGTTCCTGAGTGATTTGGCATTTCATGTTACGGCTTGCCGGAATAACCACATAACGATATATTTTCTCTGTTCTTGCTAATTTAATTCACAAGAGATGCGTATGCCCGCCTTCCCCGCGTTGCGCGCCTTCGAGGCGGCAGCGCGGCATGAAAACTTTTCCCGCGCCGCTGATGAATTGCATTTGACTCACGGCGCGATCAGCCACCAGGTGCGCGCGCTTGAAGACGAGCTGGGCGTGCAATTGTTCGTCCGCAATGGCCGTCATGTGAAAATCACGCCGGATGGCCGCAAGTTCGCCCAGTCGCTGAACAAGGCGTTTGCCGATATCGTGCAGGCCGCCGATGCCGTGCGGCCCCGCCAAGGATGCCGCCGCCTGTCGATTTCGTCGATTCCCTCGTTTGCCGCGCGCTGGCTGGCGCCCCGGCTGGGCCAGTTCATCGAACGGCATCCGGACATCGAAGTGCTGCTGCAAGCGTCCGGCCAGTTGCAAGACCTGGAGCGGGAAGCCATTGACGTCGGCATCCGCTTTGGCAGGGGCCGCTATCCGGGCCTGGTGGTGCAGCATTTGATGGGCGATATTTATTACCCCGTGGTCAGCCCGTCATACCGGGGCGGGGATTTGCCCCGTACGCCACAGCAGTTGGCCAACGCCACGCTGCTGCGCTCGAACGAACCGTGGCTGCCGTGGTTCCGCGCGGCGGGACTGGACCTGGCCGAGCCGTCAGGCGGCGTCATGTACGAGGATTTATCGATGCTGATCCGCTCCGCCGTCGATGGTGACGGCGTGGCGCTGGTGCGCCATGTGGTGGCAATGCAGGAAATCGCGTCGGGACAACTGGTGCGGCTGTTCGATATCGCCACGCCCAGTGCGGATGAATATTACTTTGTCAGCCCGCCAGCGGCGGCGGATCAGCCCCATGTCGAGGCGTTCCGCGCCTGGCTGCTGGCGCAAATTGCGGAATTTCTTCCGCAATTGCGTCTTACATCACCACTTTGACCATCGGGTGGGCGGACAGCTCGGTGTACAGCGCATCGAGTTGCGGACGGCTGGTGGCGCGCACGATGACCGTCAAACCCGTGTAATTGCCCTTGGACGATGGACGCACTTCCATCTTGCCTTCATGGAAGGTCGGGTCATGCTTGATCACCAGTTCCAGCATGGTGGCAGTGAATTCCACATGGGCAACACCCATGATCTTGATCGGGAAGTCGCTGGGATATTCGATCAGCGATTCGGATGGGGGGATAGGCGTGGCCATGATAGTAATTCCTGTCAAAACAAATAGATACAGGCAATATTGTACCGTAGCACGCGGCTTTCAAGATGGCGGCCTGGCGCGAGCCAGGCCGCCGTGCCGCCGTTATGCTGGTTTGGCCGACAGGCGCTTCAGGCGATCCAGTGCGGACTCACCGCCGCCAACCGCTTCGTTCGCCACCGACTTGCGCAGCGCATCGAGTTCCGCCTTCTGGTCGTGCGGACGCTGGCCGATGTCGGCCACGATCTTCATGCCGGCTGCTTCATTCGACACGGCCTGCGCGCGGCGCGTCAGTGCATTCAATGCGCTGGAATTACCCTGCAAGCCTTTCAGGCCGTTCAACTGTTCCTGGCGCTCGGCGCGCACTTGCTGCAAGTCGCGCTGCGCCTTGGCCGTTGCCAGCGCCTGCATGGCTTTCTTGGCGGCGGCATCGAAGTCGGCCAGTTGCTGCGACAGCGCATCGACGATTTTTTGCAGCTCGTCCATGTACTCTTGCGCATCGGCCGCTTCCTGCTCTTCCAGCGGCAGGCGCGCCTTGTTCGCTTCCAGCTCGTCGCAGAACAGGTTGATGGTGGCTTCCGAAATCTTGCCGGCGGCCAGGCGCTCGCCCAGCGTTTCCGCGGCGCGCTCGTCGCTGGAGATCAGTTCGCGCAGCTTGATGACGTCGTTGCGCTCCTTGTCGAAGGAGGTACGGGCAGCGGCCAGCTTTTGCGCGGTGGCGCGCAATGTGTCGGCCAGGCGGTCACGGTCTGCCTCGGTCGCCGTTTCTGGATCGAAGTTGGCGATTGCTTCGGATACGCGGTCGCCCAGCGCGCCAAAGTGTTTCGAGATCAGGCGTGCGGTCAGGCCCCAGCCATTCGAGTTGCTCATAGTCGTGTCCTTCCTTTCGGTTTAAATAAAGTTACTGCACATTGCGGAGGTCGTTCCCTGTTACTGGATGACGATCCGTTCCTGCTCCACCGGTATCCCAATGACAAAATCGACGTGGATACCGCGTTTGCCGCTATCGCCGTTCACGCTGCGGATGATTTCCGTCGTGATCAGCAAAAATTCCGGTCCTGCCCCGCCGCGCAAATCGCGCACGTAGGGCATGTAGTACACATCCTGCTGCAAGCCTTCGCGTCCCGCCGCATCGTCGATGCGGGTTTCGCCGCCCTGGTAGGGCTGCACCCATTCGGCGCTCGGGTCGCCCGCATCGCGCTGGAAATCGATGCCTTCGTCGGCGCCGAACACCAGGTTCAAATCCTGTTCGTCGAGGCCATAGTCGCCCAGCTGGTTGCGCCACAACGTGTAGCTGCGGTCGCCCAGGCCGTAACCCCGTTCGCCCGTGTACGCTTCCTGGTCTTCCACGGTTTCCGGGATTACGCGCGCCAGTTGCGTGCAATACATCACTTCCGCCACGTTGCCCTGCGCATCCACGTACACTTGAAGGAACTTTTCATCGGCCTGGTCGTCGCCCTTGTCCAGGTAATAGCGGTAGACCTTGCCCGACAAGTTCAACTTCAGCCGCGAAATCGCCAGAATGCGAAAGTCCGATGCCTGCGGCAGCGCAATCAGCGAACCGGACGTATTGGCGCGCAGCAGCGGCCCTTGCTGGATCGTCACCATGCTGCCGATGCGGGCGTTCAGCGGCAGGCGTTGATCCTCCGGCGCATCCACCGCGCCTGTTTTCATGGCCGCGTTGCGTACGTACCCGAATGCATCCTTCCAACCCATATCAATCTCCCAGCGAATAGTTGGCGCCCTGGCGGTTCACTTTGCGGCGCGTAAATACCTTGTACAGGGCAAAACCGATCAGCCCCAGCATTACCCAGCCAAACCAGCCGATGCCCGATTCCTGCTTGCGGGCTGGACGTTCAGCCTGCTGCGTGGTTTGCTGCTCTTGCGCTTGCGGCTCCGGCGCGGCGGCCGGTGCATCCGGGTTCATCGGATTCGGCACCGTCGCCACACCGGGCGAGGTACTGGTGCCGCTGCTGTCCACCGGGCCGATGGCGCCCACGTCGGACGGCACGTTGGACGGCAACTGCTGTTGCTGCGGAGGCGCCTGGCGGGCATGGGCGCCGCCGGCCAGCACGCTGCCCAGCACGGCGCCGGCTGCCGCCGCGCCTGCCGTACCCCAGCGGCTCGGGCGGTCCTGGCCCTGGCTGTAGCCGCCGTTATAACCGCCGTTGTAGGGGTTATTGCTGTAGCCGCCATTGTTGCCATATTGCGGCGGCGGCTGCTGCGGCGCCTGGCGCGGCATCACCGGATCGGACTGCGGCAGCGAACGCTGCTGCGCGGTCCGTTCATCCATCGTGCGCACGGCATTGTCTTGCGCCGTCCGTTGCGACATGTCGCGGTTCATGGCCGACCGGCTGCCGCCGGAAGCAGGCGCTGCATCCGCCTCCGGCGCGCGGCGGGAACCGAATGAACCAAACGAGCCACTGCCGGACGACGGCGCTGCCGATGGACTGCGCGACGGCGTACTCTTTGCAGTACTGCTGCGTTGCGAGGAGAATCCACCCTTATAAGAGCCCGAACTTTGGGTTGGCCTGGCTTCCGCCAGCGGCCCGCCCATCGCCAGCGACAGCGATAAAGCAAGTACTACGGCTTTGCGGAGAGACTTCATCATGTATCCTGATCGTCTTGAGGTTGATTAAATAACAGCATAATAGCTGGCAAACTTTTACGCACCGGTAAAAAAACGCCAGATTTACCACCATGACACGCAAATACTCTGACATGAATCAGCACGACGCTTTGTATACCGTCGCGCGAAACTATCCTGGCGGCATCGAGGCATTGTCCCAATGCATGGGCATCTCGGTAAACGTTTTACGTAACAAATTGTCACCAACCATCGCTTCCCACTACCCTTCGTTTGAAGAAGTGTCGACCATTATCGACCTGTGCCAGAAAGCCGGCGTTCCCAATGCGCTGATGCCGGTGCATGCCATGCTGGTCCGGCATGGCATGGCGGCATTCGTCATCCCGGTGCCGGAAAAGATCGCCCAGGACGACTTGTCGCAGACCGTCTGCCGCGTCATGAGCCAGGTGGGTGACGTGGCGGAAGCCGTATCGCAGTCGCTGCTGGACGGCAAAATCACGCCGACGGAAGCCGACTTGATCGAACGTGAATTCAACGCCGCCCTGTCGGCGCTGGGCGAATGGCGCGCCCGTATCCGGCTGCTGGCCAATCCCCAAGATGGTGGCGGTTGAGCCAAAAAAAATGCCAGCCGCTGAGGGCTGGCAGAAACTATTTTGTATTGGGAGGAAAATAGCGTGAAGATCACGTGACGCCACTGTAAGGCATCCCTCCCGGCCCGGCCATCGCCGTGGGACGAACTGCAGAATTCCGGGGATGAACGACACAAAAGCGGGGCTGGGCCGTAACCACCAGCCCCGCCCCTGGGACGTCATTCCTGGTTCCTGCGGTTACGCCCGTCCTTGTTTTCCTTGTTTTCCTCACGCGGACCACGGCGGTTTTCCGCTGCCGGGGCATTTTGCGGTTGCGGGCGGGCTTCCTGGCGCTGCGGTTGCGGTTGCGGCTGTTGCTGCGGCGCTTGCTGGCGCTCCTGGCGCATGGCTTCACGCTGCTCGCGGCGCTGCTGGTCCTGGCGCTGCATTTCCTGGCGCTGGGCCTCTTGCCGCTGCTGCTCTTGCCGCTGCATTTCCTGACGCTGCTGATCCTGCCGCTGCGCGTCCTGCCGTTGCTGGATTTCCTGGCGCTGGCGTTGCTGCTCCTGCCGTTGCGCCTCCTGGCGCTGGGCTTCCTGCCGCTGCTGGTCCTGGCGCTGCGCTTCCTGGCGTTGCTGTTCCTGCCGTTGTGCTTCCTGGCGCTGCTGGTCCTGCCGCTGAGCCTCGTGGCGCTGTTGCTCCTGCCGCTGCAACTCCTGCCGTTGCGCATCCTGCCGCTGGCCATCTTGCCGCTGGCGTTCCTGGCGCTGGAATTCCTGCCGTTGCTGGTCCTGGCGCTGTGCTTCCTGGCGTTGCTGCTCTTGCCGTTGACCTTCTTGACGCTGGTATTCCTGGCGCTGGCGCTCCTGCCGCTGCTGTTCAACGTTTTGCTGCGGCAGTTGTCCCGGTTGCGGCTGCAATGCCTGCTGCTGCGCGGGTTGGCTGATGCGGCCACGTTCGTCGCGGCGGTCATCACCATCGCGGCCCGGACGGTCGAAGCGGCGGCCCTCCTGCACGGCGCCCGGCTGCTGCACCACGGGGGCGCCGCCCGGCATGATGCGCTGCGGCTGGCCCTGCAATGCATTGCCCGGTACAGGCTGGGCCACTTGCGGACGCTGCCCGTCGCCACGGCGCTCGCCGGCGCGCTCGCGGAAGTCGTCACGCGCATCGCGGCGCGTTTCAATCACGCGGCCCGGGCGGTTGGCCGCAGGCGGCGCCACCGGCGGCGCGGTGATCAGCGGCGCCTTGCGCACATCGTTTGGCGCCAAGGTCACGCGCGGCTCGCGGCCCACGTTGACGATGCTGCGGCGTTCGAAATATTCGCGGGGCAGCACGGTGACGCCATCGCGGCGGCCGTCGTGGCGCGGTTCTTCCTTCCAGCGCACCTTGCCGTTGTGCTGCCATTCCAGGCGGCGCTCATGTTCCACCGACACGCGGTAATTCGGCACATAGCGGTCGCGTGGTGTCAGCGGATACCAGCCGACGCCAGGACCGGCGCGGTGGTCGCGGAACGTGACGTTCCAGCCGCTGCCGCCGACCCAGCCCACCAGCGCGGGCGCCCACACGGGACGCACCACGGCGCGGCCGGGCGCCCAGTACCAGCGCGATTGCACCAGCACCCAGCGGCCATAGTGCGACGGCGCATAACCCCACGGCGCATCGTCGACCCAGGTCCAGCCCCATGGCTCCAGCCACGTCCAGCGGCCGTCGCGGTACGGCGCCCAGTTCGATGCGACGCCGCGCGGCGCCCACAGCGGCCCATAATCCGGGTCGTCGCGCCAGGTGCCGTGCTGGTCCAGCTCTTCATAGCCCGTCACGTCGGCCGTCACGTAGCGCAGCGATTGCGAATTGTCGTCGCGGCGGTCGCGCGCCAGCGCCCAGTCGTCAAACGGGGTGCGTTGCGCAATGCCCGTATGGATATCGTCGCCCCGTATTTCCACGCGTTTGCCCGCGCGCAGGCTGGTCGAGGCGCCGGCGCCATCCACGCGGCCGGAGCCGGTCAGCATGGTCACCACGCTGGTGTCCGGTGCACGTTCCGTATCGATGCGCAGCGAAGCCGGTTCCGCCAGCGTGACGCGCGCCTGCGGCGTGGTCAGTTCGAAACCGCCCAACTGGTCGGGGTTGCGGATACGGACATTGGCCGTGCCGTAATCGAGGCGCAGGCGCAATACGTTGTCATCGAGGTCGACGACTTCCATGCTGGAGTCGCCATCGAGCCGTACGGACGTCGAGCCGACACGGAATTCCGTGCGTGAACCGGGCGCCGCCGTGATACGGGTGCCGGACGTCACGGGCCAGTTCAACAGGTTGCCGCCGGCTTCGTCGCCGTCGGTTTCCTGCAAGGTGACCTGGCCTTCCACCACTGACACGCGCGCCACGCGGGCCGGCGGATCGTCCGCCATCGCCAACGAGGTCACGGCGACCAAGGCGGATAACAGGATCAAATGCTTGATTTTGCGGTGCATGGCGTTACGCTCCGGGAGCAGGGGAATGATGGTATTAAACGCTTGAACGGGCGCAACGACGACTCCCGTTACAGAATTTTTCAATCGGGCGCTACAAATAAGATCAAGCGTGCGCACCGCCGCGCTTGACGAAGAACAACGCTGTGCCGACACCCATTAACAGTCCGCCAAACACGCGGTTTTGCGCCTTGACCGCCCTGGCGTCGCGGAAGAAGCGCTGCATCGACGCGGCCAGGAACGCGTAGCCGTGCATGACCATCAAGTCGATGGTGCACATGGTGACGGCCAGGATCAGCAATTGCGGCAGCAGCGGATGGTCTTGTGCAATGAATTGCGGCAGCACGGCCACCATGAAAATAATGCCCTTGGGATTGGTGGCGTTGGTAAGAAAGCCCGTCAGCACGCGGCGGCGCAGCGATGGCGCCTGCTCGCGCACCACTTGCGCGCCCGGTCCGGGCGCCGCCTTGGCGCGCCATTGCGCCAGGCCCAGCCAGATCAGGTACAGCGCACCGACGGTTTTCACGACATTGAACGCCACTTCCGACGCCAGCAGCAGCGAACCCACGCCCGCGCCGGCAATCGCCAGCACCAGCAGCAAGCCTGCCTGCAACCCGATGATGGTGCCGCTGGCCTTGCGTACGCCATACGACAGGCCATGCGACATCGACAGGACCGCGCCGGAACCCGGCGAGACAGCAATGATGCAGGCGGCAATAACAAACGTGATCCAGGTGGCGAACGTCATGGCAGTACTCCGGGGAAAGATCCAGCCATTGTAGCGGGAGTCCATTTTTTAGGTTGTCTGTTGTATATGCGGTAAGATTGCCGTTCGAATTAACGGATTTCCAACTGCCATGACACCTGCCGCCTATACCCGATTCACCACCTTGCGCCCGGAGGGCTGCTGATATGGCCGGATCCAGCCTGCTGGCGCTGATTGACGACATCACCACCATCCTCGACGACGTGGCCGCCATGAGCAAGGTCGCCGCCAAGAAAACCGCCGGCGTGCTGGGCGACGACCTGGCGCTGAATGCGCAGCAGGTGGCGGGCGTGCAAGCCGACCGCGAATTGCCCGTGGTGTGGGCGGTGGCGGTGGGGTCCCTGAAAAACAAGGCCATCCTGGTGCCCGCCGCGCTGGCCATCAGCGCCTTCGCGCCATGGTCGGTGACGCCGCTGCTGATGGTGGGCGGCGCTTACCTGTGCTTCGAAGGCTTTGAAAAAATCGCCCACCCGCTGCTGCACAGCGATGCGGAAGACGAAGCGCACCATGCGGAACTGACCGCCGCGCTGGTCAATCCGGCCGTCGACATGGTGGCGCTGGAAAAGGACAAGATCAAGGGCGCGATCCGCACCGACTTCATCCTGTCGGCGGAAATCATCGTCATTGCGCTGGGCACGGTGGCCGAAGCGCCATTCGGGCAACAGGTGGCCGTGCTGGCCGGTGTCGCCACCTTGATGACGGTGGGCGTGTACGGCATCGTGGCGGCCATCGTGAAAATGGATGACGCCGGCCTGTACCTGGCGCAGCGCACGGGCGCCAGCGCGTTCGTCAAGGGTGTCGGCCGCTTCCTGCTGGCTGCCGCCCCGAAACTGATGAAATTCCTGTCCGTGGCGGGCACGCTGGCCATGTTCATGGTGGGCGGCGGTATCCTCACGCACGGCATTCCTGGCGCGCACGACGTGATTCATCACGCGGTGGAAGCCGTGGAAGGGATCGGCGGCGTCGGCCCCGCGCTGGCCGCCGTCACGCCGCCTGTGCTGGACGCCATCGGCGGCGTGGTGGCCGGCGGCCTGGTGCTGGCCGTGGTGACGGCCGTGGGCAAAGTGGTGAACCTGTTCCGCCGCAAGGCGTAAGGAGACTGACATGAACCAACCCCAGCGTCCCAGCGCCGCATTTGTCGGTGCGTCGTGGGCTGCCCTGCTGGTGGGCGCCATTACCTACCTGGCCGGCCTGTGGAACGCCACCATGGCGCTCAACGAAAAGGGGTATTACTTCACGCTGCTGGCCTACGGATTGTTTTCCGCCGTGTCGCTGCAAAAATCCGTGCGCGACCGCATGGAAGGCATCCCCGTGACGAATCTGTATTTCGGCCTGTGCTGGATGTCGCTGCTGCTGGCGTTGCTGTTGCTGACGGTGGGCTTGTGGCATGCCACGCTGGCGCCCAGCGAAAAAGGGTTTTATGCGATGTCGTTCGTACTGAGCCTGTTTGCCGCCGTGGCCGTGCAAAAGAATGTGCGCGACAGCAGCCGCTCAGCCGGCAGCGACCTGGCCTGACTTTTTCCTGGGTTTTTTCGGCGCGGGCGGCGGCAGCGCGGCTGCCGTGACCCGCGCCAGTCCGCACAGCCATTCCCGCTCGTCCCACTTCTCTTCCGGCACCACGTACCACGGCTTCGCTTGCGGATACGGGGGCGCCTGTTCCGGTTCGCCCATGTATTGCTTGCTGGCGGGGATGGGCTTGACGAACAGGCGGTCGTCGCACACCAGCGCAAACATCTTGCCATCGCAATAAATCGCATATTCGCCAAACATCTTGCGGGCCGCCACCAGGCCTGCCGCGGCGAACTGGTCCACGAGGAAATCCACCGTCCCTTGCTGCGATCCCATAACGTCTCCTAATCCGGGGAATTTTGATCCAAGTCAATAAATTTGCGCGTCCCACTCCGTAAACTGGCTGCATAACTTGCGATATAGCAAGAATATCAACTGCAGGAGGGTGCGATGCGCACGAACTTACCCGTTACCAACCGTGAAGTCGAATTATCGGCCGAGCAGGCCATTGTTTCCAAGACTGACCTGAACGGCAATATCACGTATGTGAACCCGTATTTCGTGCAAATCAGCGGCTATTCGGAAGACGAGCTGATCGGCGCGCCGCAAAACATCCTGCGCCATCCGGACATGCCGCCGGAAGCCTTTGCCGACCTGTGGCACTCGATCCAGTCTGGCACGCCGTGGACGGGGCTGGTGAAAAACCGCTGCAAGAATGGCGACTTCTACTGGGTCAAAGCCAATATCACGCCAATCAAGGAAGCGGGCCGCACCCTGGGCTACATGTCGGTGCGCACCAAGGCCGACCGCGACCAGGTCGCCGCAGCGCAAGCCGCGTATCAGCTGATCCGCGCGGGCGACAAGCGCATCGCCATCCGTAACGGCCAGGTGATCCACCTCGGCATCAATAACCTGTTGTCGCGCCTCAGCCATATGTCGCTGGGCATGCGCATCTGGGCCGCCACCAGCGGCGTCAACCTGTTGCTGGCGCTGGTCTGCATCGCCAGCCTGTTCGGCGACGGCGCGTCGGAAATCACGCGCTACACGATTTTCACCGCCACCTTTATCGGCTTGCTGGTCAATGTCTTCCTCTGGTACACGTTGCGCACCAGCGTCTTGCAACCACTGGGCCGGGCGCTGGAAGGGGCCCGGTCGATTGCCGCCGGCGACTTGTCCGCGACGTTCGACACGCACGCCACCGATGAAGTGGGACAGCTGCTGCGCGCCTTGCAGCAAATGAACAGCAACCTGATCGCCACCATCCGCGACGTGCGCGTCAACGTGGAAACCATGGCAGTGGCCACCCGCCAGATTGCCGCAGGCAATGCGGACCTGTCCGGCCGTACGGAATCGCAGGCTGCCAGCCTGGAAGAAACCGCATCCAGCATCGATGAATTCTCGTCCACCGTGAAACAGAATGCGGAAAATTCCGCGCAAGCCAACGACCTGGCCGTGGCGGCGTCGGAAGTGGCGGTGGAAGGAGGGCAGATCGTGTCCGAAGTGATTGCCACCATGAGTGAAATCAATGCGTCGTCGAAGAAGATCGTCGACATCATCGCCCTGATCGAAGGTATCGCATTCCAGACCAATATCCTGGCGCTCAATGCCGCCGTGGAAGCGGCGCGCGCCGGTGAGCAGGGGCGCGGCTTTGCCGTGGTGGCGGGCGAAGTACGCAGCCTGGCGCAGCGCTCGTCGATGGCGGCCAAGGACATCAAGCAATTGATCGACGTCTCGGTGGGCAAAGTCAGTGTCGGCATGGAGCGCGCCAACCGCGCCGGCGACACGATGGAACAGGTGGTCAGCGCGGTACAGCAGGTGACGTCCATCATGCGTGAAATTTCCATCGCTTCCCGCGAACAAAGCATCGGCGTCGACCAGGTCAACCAGGCCATCGCCCACATGGACCAGGTCACGCAGCAAAATGCCGCGCTGGTCGAAGAAGCGGCCGCCGCCGCCGCCAGCCTGGCCAACGAAGCCGGTGGGCTGAAACAGGCGGTCAGCCTGTTCAAGTTCGGCCGGGCCGCGGACGGCCGGACTGCATTACCGAATACGCCATCCACCGTGCGCCCTTTCCGTGGCGCGGAAAAGTCCCATACCGCCAGCGTCAAACGCCTGGCCGCCTGAGGTCGCATTGAAATGAACACCAGCGCAACACCCGCCAGCTTTCCCGTGCAATTCGATGCCTGCACCATCGAACGTCTCAGCACGTCGGGCCCCCGTTATACGTCCTATCCGACTGCCGACCGGTTTACCGCCGGCTTCCGCTATGGCGATTTCCTGGAAGCGCTGGCCAACGTCAAGATGCGGGGCCCGCGCGGCCCGCTGTCGCTGTACGTACACATCCCGTTTTGCGACACCGTCTGCTACTACTGCGGCTGCAACAAGATCGTCACGCGCGACCGCACCAAGGCGGCCGTCTACCTGTCGTACCTGAAACAGGAAATTGAAATGCAGGGAAAACTGTTCGCCGGCATGCACCAGGTCGACCAGCTGCATTTCGGCGGCGGCACGCCGACGTACCTGAGCGACCGCCAGATGGACGATTTGATGGCGCACCTGCGCCGCCACTTCGCTTTCGCGCCGGACCATGCGGGCGAATATTCGATTGAAATCGATCCTCGCACGGTGTCACCGGAACGGGTGCAGGCGCTGCGGCGCCAGGGTTTCAACCGTATCAGCCTGGGCGTGCAGGATTTCGATCCCGATGTACAGCAAGCCGTCAACCGTATCCAGCCGGAGGAAGAAACCCTGGCGGTGATGCAGGCGGCGCGCAATGCGGGCTTCCGTTCGATCAGCATCGATTTGATTTATGGCTTGCCGAAGCAGACGCTGGAGACGATGAAGCAAACCATCGCCAAGGTGGTGGCTGCCAGTCCGGACCGCATCTCGCTGTACAACTACGCCCACATGCCGCACCTGTTCAAGCCGCAGCGCCGCATCAGCGAAGACGATTTACCGTCGCCGCAGGTCAAGCTCGATATGCTGGCCATGTGCATCGGCCTGCTGACGCAGGCGGGCTACGTGTACATCGGCATGGACCATTTCGCCAAGCCGGACGACGACCTTGCGGTTGCGCAGCGCCAGGGCCGGCTGCACCGCAATTTCCAGGGTTATTCGACCCACGCGGATGCGGACCTGGTGGCGCTGGGTGTGTCGGCCATCAGTTTGGTCGGCAATACCTACAGCCAGAATGAAAAAACGCTGGACGCCTATTACGAGCAGCTGGAACTGGGCCGCCTGCCGGTGGCGCGCGGCATCCGCCTGAATACGGATGACTTGCTGCGGCGCCACGTCATCCAGCAACTGATGTGCAATTTCGAACTGGCGGTGGCGTCGCTGGAACAGGCGTATCCGATCCGCTTCGACCAGTATTTCGCGAAAGAACTGGCGCAGCTGAAGGCATTGGAAGCCGACGGCCTGGTGTCGTATGACGGCGCGTGGCTGTCCGTGACGAAGAAAGGCCGCCTGCTGATCCGCAATATCTGCATGGTCTTCGACCGCTACCTGGGCATGCCGCGCGAAGCGCAGGCGCAGGACGCGGTGCAACCGTTGCGTTTTTCGAGAACAATATAAACGGTTTATATCATGAACCTGCTGCCATTCTTCGCCGCCGGCCTGGCTGCCAGCGTTCATTGCGTGGGCATGTGCGGCGGGATTGCCGCCACCCTGGGCGGCGCGGCGGCACGGCAGCAACCGGCTGATGTGGCTGATATGGCTGCGCCGCTGGTTTTCCATGCGCATCGCGCCGCCGCCACGCTGCATCCGGCGGCAGCGGTGTCTGTGGTGACGCTACGCCTGCTGCGCCTTGCCTCCTTCAACTTGGGGCGCATCGCCAGCTACGTGATGGCGGGCGCCGCCGCCGGCGGCCTGGCAGAAGGCGTGATCGGCCTGGCGGCCATAGCGCCGCTGCAACAAGCCGCGCTGGTCCTGGCCAACCTGATGCTGCTGGCGGCCGGCCTGTACCTGATGAATGCGTGGCGCGGACTGGCCCATATCGAACGGTTGGGCCAGCACGTGTGGCGCCACGCGCAGCCGCTGCTAAATTCCTTTTTACCGATGGACACGCCAGTCAAGGCGCTGGCGGCGGGGGCGCTGTGGGGCTGGCTACCCTGCGGCCTGGTCTACAGCATGCTGGTCACCGCCATGTTGAGCGGTAATGGCTTTGATGGCGCCGGCATCATGCTGGCGTTCGGCCTGGGAACGACACCGCTGCTGTTTGCGGCGGGCATGTCCGGCATGGTCTTGCGCCATTTCCTGCAGCGGCGCGCCGTGCGCATCGCGTGCGGTTCCCTGGTGATGGCGTTTGGCGTGCTGGGCTTGCTGCGTGCCGCAGGCGTGGCCATTCCCGGCATGCCGGCGCTGCATGGATGGGTTGATTTGCTGTGTATCGGAGGCGTGTGATGGGCGCGGTACGCGAATCCTTCCTCGATGGTGGCGCGGCGCCGGATTCCGCCGGCTGCTTCCACTGCGGCTTGCCCGTCGCCGCGGGCACGCCATGGAAAGCCGCCATCGATGGCATCGAGCGCCGGATGTGCTGTCCCGGTTGCGCCGCTGTCGCGCAAGCCATTGCCGACGCGGGCCAGTCATCGTGGTACGCGACGCGGGACGGCTACGCCGCCACCGCCACCGGCGCCGATGCCTTGCCGCCAGAATTGGCGCTGTACCGCAATGACGATCCCCGCTTCGCGCTGGACGCCACCGACTGCGAAGCAGTGCTGCTGGTGGATGGTATCCGCTGCGCCGCGTGCGTGTGGCTGATCGAACGGCGCCTGCTGCAATTGCCGGGCGTGGTGAAAGCCGACATGAATGTCGCCACCGGCCGCCTGCGCGTGCGGTGGCGCAAGGATGCATGCGAGGCGGCCGATGTGTTACGCGCATTGCATGCGATCGGCTACCCGGCGTGGCCCTATGACGCGGCCCGGCACAGCCGCCAGTTGCAGCAAGCGGGCCGCGCGCTGGGCCGCCGCCTGTTCGTGGCATGCCTGTCGATGATGCAAGTAATGATGTACGTGGCGCCGGCCTACCTGGCCGACGACGCCGTCAACCAGGGCACGCTGGAGCCGGGTATGGCCGCGCTGATGCAGTGGGCCAGCCTGTTGCTGACCTTGCCCGCGGTCTGTTATTCCGCCATGCCGTTCTTCCGCGGCGCATGGTCCAGCCTGCGCGCGCATGCATTGGGCATGGATGTGCCGGTGGCGCTGGGCATTGCCGCCGCCTTCGGCGCCAGCGTGATCGCCACATGGCGCGGCCACGGCGACGTCTATTACGACTCCGTCACGATGTTCATTTTCCTGCTGCTGTGCAGCCGCTGGCTGGAACTGGCGGCGCGGCGCAAGGCGGCATCCGCACTGGAACGCTTGCAGCATGGCTTGCCGGCATCGGCATCGCTGTTGGCGGGCTGGCCTGCCGCGCGCAGCGCCACCGTGGTCGCGGCCGCCACGTTGAAGGCGGGCGACGTGATTGCCGTCAAGCCGGGCGAAGCGTTTGCCGCCGACGGCGACATTATCGAGGGCGCCACATCGGCCGATTTGTCGCTGCTGACGGGCGAAAGCGCACCGCAGGCGATGGCCACGGGCGCCAGCGTGCCGGGCGGCGCCATCAACGCCGGTCATGCCGTACTGCTGCGCGTGACGCGGGCGGCCGGAGACAGCACGCTGGCGGGCTTGCTGAAGCTGGTGGAAAAAGCCGGCAGCGGCAAGCCCGCCATGGCACTGTGGGCGGACCGGACCGCGTCGTGGTTCGTGGCGGCGCTGCTGTTGCTGGCAGTGGGCGCATGGCTGTGGTGGCACTGGGCCGATCCGGCCCGCGCCTGGCCGGTCGCCATTGCCGTGCTGGTGGTGTCTTGCCCGTGTGCTCTGTCGCTGGCCACGCCATCGGCACTGGCCGCCGCCACCGACCGTTTGCTGGCGCAAGGCATCCTCGTCGTGCAGCCGCACGTGCTGGAAACACTGCACCGCGCCACCCATATCGTGTTTGATAAAACCGGCACGCTGACCGAGGGCAAGCCTGCCGTGCGCCACGTGGTCC
The DNA here is from genome assembly GCF_009674485.1 of Pseudoduganella rivuli. Lineage (GTDB taxonomy): Bacteria > Pseudomonadota > Gammaproteobacteria > Burkholderiales > Burkholderiaceae_D > Rugamonas > Rugamonas rivuli_B. The sequence goes on from NZ_WKJJ01000002.1 coordinate 343,578, forward strand.
GCCTTGGTCCGGGCGCCGGTCCGGATCACCGCGCGGTATTGCAAATCGCCGCCGCGCTGGAAGCGCACAGTGCGCACCCGATCGCCCGCGCCATCGTCGCGGCTGCGCAAGACGGTATCGCCGCGCGGTGGACAGCCATGGACGTACAGGAAATATCCGGCCAGGGGCTGGAAGGCATGATCGGCGGCCAGCGTTACCGGCTTGGCAATGCGGCGTTCGTTGAAGCCATTGCCGGCAAGGTTATTGATACGGAGTGCGGCACGGACCATGCCGGCAGCGGCATGACCGCCGTCTACCTGGGTACCGATGGCGCATGGCTGGCATGCTTTTATATCAGCGATGCGTTGCGCGCCGATGCCCGGCAGACTGTCGATTACTTCCGCGCGCAAGGCAAGCAAGTGGTGCTGCTCAGCGGCGACCGCGGCCCGTTGGTACGGCAGGTGGCGCAGGAACTGGGCATCACGATGGCGCAGGGCGATTGCCTGCCTGGCCAGAAGGTCGACTACGTCCAGCAATTGCAGCAGGGTGGCGCTGTGGTAGCCATGGTGGGCGATGGCATCAACGACGCGGCCGTGCTGGGTTGCGCCGATGTCTCGTTTGCCATGGGCAGTGGCGCCGCGCTGGCGCAAGCCCATGCGGATGCCGTGCTGTTGAATGGCCAGCTGCACGCCGTGGCGGACAGCGCGGCTTGCGCGTCCCGTACCATGCGCGTGATCCGGCAAAACCTGGCGTGGGCCATGCTGTACAACGCCACGGCGATCCCGGCCGCCGCGCTGGGCTGGCTGAACCCGTGGCTGTCCGGCGTCGGCATGGCGCTCAGTTCCGCCGTGGTGGTCATCAATGCATTGAGATTGCGAAAGGCATAATCATGGAAGCCTTGTATTTGCTGGTGCCGTTGAGCGTCGTGCTGGTGTTCGGCGCGATCTGGCTGTTCTTCAAAGCCTCAGACAGCGGGCAATTCGACGACCTGGTGGGGCCGGGCTTGCGCATCCTGCAGGACGACGATCAGTGACACGCTTGCATCGCCCTGGCCCAAGCTCGTTTGGCCAATTTTGATTCACATCAAAGTTTTTTACTGCCCACCCCCGTAACCTTTGACTTACATCATCAAAGCGTTCTACGGGAGAACACCAAAGTGGAAAACTATAATTACCGGGTCGTCAAGCAGTTCGCCATTGCGACTGTCTTGTGGGGCGTGGTCGGCATGCTGGTTGGCGTGATTATCGCCGCCCAGCTGGCCTGGCCCGCGCTGAATTTTGACATTCCCTGGCTGACCTACGGCCGCCTGCGGCCCTTGCATACCAACGCCGTCATCTTTGCATTCGGCGTTTCCGGCTTGTTTGCCACGTCGTACTACGTGGTGCAGCGCACCTGCCAGGTCCGGCTGTTTTCGGACAAGCTGGCCGCCTTCACGTTCTGGGGCTGGCAAGCGGTCATCATCAGCGCCGTGTTCACCCTGCCTGCCGGCCTCACGCGCGGCAAGGAATACGCGGAACTGGAATGGCCGATCACCTTGCTGATCGCCGTCGTGTGGGTCGCGTACACGATCGTGTTCTTCGGCACCATCATCAAGCGCAAGGTCCAGCATATCTATGTCGCCAACTGGTTCTTCGGCGGCTTCATCCTGGCCGTGACCCTGCTGCACGTGGTGAACGGCATGAGCATGCCGGCCACGCTGTGGAAATCGTATTCGTTCTACACGGGCGTGCAGGACGCCATGATCCAGTGGTGGTATGGCCACAACGCGGTGGGCTTCATCCTGACGGCGGGCTACCTGGGCATGGTGTACTACTTCATTCCCAAGCAGGCCAACCGCCCTGTATATTCGTACCGCTTGTCGATCGTGCACTTCTGGGCGCTGATCTTCACCTACATGTGGGCCGGCCCGCACCACCTGCACTACACGGCATTGCCTGACTGGACGCAATCGCTGGGCATGGTGTTTTCGCTGATCCTGCTGGCGCCATCGTGGGGCGGCATGATCAACGGCATGATGACCCTGTCGGGCGCCTGGCACAAGCTGCGCACCGACCCGATCCTGAAATTCATGATCGTCTCGCTGTCGTTCTACGGCATGGCCACGTTCGAAGGCCCGATGATGTCGATCAAGACCGTCAATGCGCTGTCGCACTACACCGACTGGGGCATCGCCCACGTGCACGGCGGCGCGCTGGGCTGGGTCGGCTTCATCACCATGGGCTCGATCTACTACCTGTTGCCGCGCCTGGCCGGCCGCAAGGAAATGTGGAGCACGCAACTGGTCGACGTGCACTTCTGGGTCGCCACCATCGGCATCGTGCTGTACATCGCCGCCATGTGGATTGCCGGCGTGATGCAGGGCTTGATGTGGCGCGCCGTGAATCCGGACGGCACGCTGACCTACACCTTCGTGGAAGGCGTGAAGGCAACCTATCCGTACTACGTGGTGCGCTTCTTCGGCGGCACGCTGTACCTGGGCGGCATGGGGGTGATGGCCTTCAATACGTGGATGACCCTGCGCGGCCAGAAAACGCCTGAAGCCCGTATCCCTGAACTGAAGGCCGCGTAAGGCCAGGAGAACGACATGAAATTTTCCCATGAATGGATCGAGAAAAACCCGTGGCTGCTGATCGCGCTGGTGGTGCTGGTGGTATCGGTGGGCGGCGCGGTGGAAATCATCCCGCTGTTCTTCCAGAAGTCCACCACCGAACCGGTGGCGGGCATCAAGCCATACAGCCCGCTGCGCCTGGCGGGACGCGACGTGTATGTGCGCGAAGGCTGCTACGGTTGCCACTCGCAGATGATCCGGCCGTTCCGTGCCGAGACGGAACGCTATGGCCACTATTCCGTGGCCGGCGAATTCGTGTATGACCGCCCGTTCCAGTGGGGCTCCAAGCGCACGGGCCCGGACCTGGCCCGTGTGGGCGGCCGCTACAGCGATGAATGGCACCGTACGCACCTGGTCAATCCGCGCGACGTGGTGCCGGAATCGAATATGCCCGGCTATCCATGGCTGGCACGGACCACGTTGAATCCGGGCGACATCGTGCCGCGCTTGCGGGCGTTGCAGCGGCTGGGCGATCCGTACTCGGACGCCGACATTGCCGCCGCCCCGAAGGAGCTGGAAGGCAAGACGGAAGAAGATGCGCTGATCGCTTACCTGCAAGGGTTGGGTACCGCCATCAAGACGAGAAACTGAGCGAGGAACACATGGACCTGCATTTATTATTCGACCGCGCCGCCAGCGTGATGACGGTCGTTTCATTCATCACGTTCACCGGCATCGTGCTGTGGGCGTGGGCGCGGAATAACCAGCCGAAGTTCGCGGAAGCCGCGCAACTGCCCTTTGCCGACGGGGAGGATTGATCATGTCCGACTTCACCAGTGAATTCTGGAACCTGTACATCGTCGCCCTCACCATGCTGGGCGTGATCGGCTGCGCCGTGCTGCTGTATTCGCAATCGGTGCACAAGATCACGGCCGGCAACGATAACCCGGTGGGGACCACGGGCCACGTGTGGGACGAAGACTTGATGGAGTTGAATACGCCCATGCCGCGCTGGTGGATGTGGCTGTTCTACATCACCATCGTGTTCGGCCTGGCCTACCTGTTCCTGTATCCCGGCCTGGGGACCTACGCCGGCAAGCTGGGCTGGAAATCCAGCGGCCAGTACCAGGCCGAGCTGGACAAGGCCACCAAGGATTACGGCCCGCTGTTCGACGGCTACCTGAAGCAGGATATCCAGGTGGTGGCGGCCGATCCGCAGGCGCATGCGATGGGCGAACGCCTGTTCCTGACGTATTGCGCGCAATGCCACGGTTCCGACGCACGGGGCAGCAAGGGTTTCCCCAACCTGACCGACAAGGACTGGCTGTATGGCGGCACGCCTGACGTCATCAAGACCACCATCCTGCATGGCCGCAACGGCGTGATGCCGCCGATGGGCGCCGCGCTGGGTTCGGACAAGGACGTGGAAAACGTGGCGCACTACGTGGCCAGCCTGTCCGGCGGCTCGGCCGACCCGATCAAGGCGGTCTTCGGCAAGACCAAGTTTGCCGCCTGCATGGCGTGCCATACTGCGGCCGGTACCGGCAACCAGGCGCTGGGCGCGCCGAACCTGACCGACAAGGTGTGGTTGCATGGCGGCGGCCTGGAAACCATCAAGGAAACCATCACCAAGGGCCGTAACAGCACCATGCCGGCGTTCGCCGACTTCCTCGGTGAAGGCAAGGTACACGTACTGGCAGCCTATGTGTGGAGTTTGTCCAACCGGACTGGCAAGACGGGAACCGAGACGGCGGTAGCCGCAACACATGATGAACGCCCCGGAACGAATCATTAAGATGTATGCGCCGCGCGAGGCGATCCACCCGCGCGAGACGCAAGGCCATTACACGCGGCTGCGCTGGCTGTGTGTATGGCTGACGCAAATAGCGTTCTACGCGGCCCCGTGGCTGCAATGGAACGGCCGTCAGGCCCTGCTGTTCGACCTGGCCGCGCGCAAGTTCTACATCTTCGGACTGGTGCTGTGGCCGCAGGATTTCATTTACCTCGCTGTGCTGCTGATCATTTGCGCCTACAGCCTGTTCCTCGTGACGGCCGTGGCGGGGCGCGCGTGGTGCGGTTTCGCCTGTCCGCAAACGGTTTATACGGAAATTTTCCTGTGGCTGGAGCGCCGCTGGGAAGGTCCGCGCAGCGCGCGCCTGCGCCTGGACAAGCAGGGCATGACGTTCGACAAGGCATGGCGCCGCGGCGGCAAGCATCTGTCGTGGGGCCTGGTCGGACTGTGGACGGGCTTTACGTTTGTCGGCTATTTCACGCCGATCCGCGTGCTGAGCGAACTGCAGTTCGGCCCGTGGGAATGGTTCTGGGTGGTGTTTTACGGTTTCGCCACCTATGGCAATGCCGGCTGGCTGCGCGAACAGGTGTGCCGCTACATGTGTCCGTATGCACGCTTCCAGAGTTCCATGTTCGACCGCGATACGCTGATCGTCACGTACGATGCGCAGCGCGGCGAACCGCGCGCGCCAATGGGAAAAGAAGGCGGCGCCTGCATCGATTGCTCGATGTGCGTGCAAGTGTGCCCTGCCGGGATCGACATCCGCAAAGGGTTGCAGTACGAATGCATCAGCTGCGCCGTGTGCATCGATGCGTGCGACGGCGTGATGGACAAGGTGGGACGCCCGCGTGGCTTGATCCACTATGCCACCGGGAACGGCAAGCAGCTTGGGTGGCGCAGCGTGCTGCGGCCGCGGATTTTGATTTACAGCGCCGTGCTGTGGCTGATCATCGGCGCGTTTGGCGCGGCGTTGTGGTTGCGCACGCCATTGAAGCTCGATGTGCTGCGCGATCGCGGCGCCATGGGACGCGAAGTGGAAGATGGCGCGATTGAAAACGTGTACCGGCTGCAAATCATGAATACCACGGAACAGCCGCACCGCTACCGCATCACGGTGTCCGGCCTGCCATCGCTGGCGCCCGTGACGGAAGACGTGGTGCCGGTGGGCGCGACGGAAACGCTGGCGGTGCCGCTGCGCCTGCGCATTGCCGCCGGCCAGGGGCACAAGGGATCGAACCGGATCGACATCGCGCTGACCGCGCTGGACAACCCGGCATTGCATGTGCAGGAAGAAGCGGTATTTATCGTGCCGCGCTGAAAGGAAACAACATGGATACGTCCCCCTGGTGGACCCAACGCTGGCCCTGGCTGTTGATGCTGGGGCCGTTTATCGTGCTGCTGGCAGGCTCGTATACGGGATGGCTGGCGTTTTCCCGGCCGGATGCGCTGGTCGTGGGTGACTACTACAAGCGCGGCAAAGCCATCAACCAGGATTTGCGGCGCGACCGGGCAGCATCGGAGCTGGGCATCTCGGCGGTGCTGCGCTACGACGCGGCGCGCGGCATCCTGACCGGCAAGATCGACAGCAATAACGCCATGCCCGCTACCGTGGTGTTGCGCCTGGCGCACGCCACGCAACCGGCCAAGGACGTGGTGCTGGAAGTGCATCCTGCACCGGATGGCGTGTTTGGTGCTGCGTTGCCCATGCTGGAACGCACGCGCTGGCAAGTGCTGGTGGAAAGCGACAAGCGCGACTGGCGGCTGGAGGGGCGCTGGCACTGGCCCGTGCAGCGGGAGGTGACCCTGTCCGCGCCGGGTACGTGAATCCCCTAGGTGGCCGGACGGGCGCTGGTTCCTCCTGGGAATGTTGTCAGGAACTCCTTTCTTTTTGCCATGGTATTCTTGCCTTGGACATGCATAGATAGGAAAATTCCCAGCATCCAGCCAAGGACCACATGAAACCTCTCGGCATCAAAGTCAAAGTTGCGCTAGCCACCAGCATCACATCGGTCGTCGTGGTGGGCTTCGTGACTGCGATGCAGATGCGCAAGCTGGAAGAGGATTTCACGCGGGTGCTGTTCTCGCAGCAGACGGCGCTGATCAACCGCACGGCGGAAGAGCTGGATGACAAACTGAACATGCTGCTGGGCATCATCGCGATGTCCGCCAAGATGCAGCCGCCGGCGATTGCCCAGGATTCTGCCGCATTGCGCGCGTATTATGCGGACCGCGCCGTCCTCTCCCTGTTCGACGACATCCTTGTGCTGGACCCGAAAGGCCAGGTCATTGCCGACTTGCCGGAAGTGGCTGGCCGTACGCAGGTCAATGCGGGCGACCGTGAATTCTTCAAGCGCGTGCTGGCCACGCGCCAGCCGCTGATCGCGGAACCGGTGATCGGCCGTTCCGGCAAGCAGCCCATTGTGCAAATGATTGCGCCGGTACTGGACCGGAAAGGCGAAGTGCAGGCCGTGCTGATCGGTGTGCTGCGCCTGTACAAAGACAATGTGCTGGGCCACCTGCGCACCGCCAAGGTGGGCCGAACCGGCTATTACTTTGCCGTCACGCGCTCGGAAGTGCCGCTGTACGTGCTTCACCCCGACCTCGACCGGCTGCTGAAACCCCGTCCGCCGAATGCGAATCCCGCCACCACCCGGGCCCTGAACGATGGTTTTGAAGGCACGGTCGTCAGCACCAACAGCACGGGACTGCGCGCCTTCAACAGTTTCAAGGCATTGAAGACGGTCGACTGGGTGCTGGCCGCGTCGTTGCCAGTGGATGAAGCGTTTGAACCTTTCCAGGGCATGCTGTCGCGCGTGGCGGCATGGGGCGTGCTGGCGTCGCTGGCCGCCGCCGCATTGATCGGCTGGCTGACCATGAAGCTGATGGCGCCGCTGGCGCGCCTGCATGCGGCGATTTTACGCATGCGCGCCAGCGACGAAGTGTTCACGCCGATTGCCGTATCGGCCAACGATGAAATCGGCGAAGTCACGCTGGCGTTCAACAGCTTGATGCGCCAGCGCGAAGCGGCCGACCGGCGCCTGCTGGACATGATCGACCTGGCGCCGAACGCCATCGTCGTGACGGATGCGGATGGGCGTATCGAGACTTTCAACCGCGAGGCGGAACGCTGTTTCGGCTATGCCCGCGAAGAGATCCTGGGCCGGCCGGTGGAAATGCTGGTGCCATCCGACCAGCGTGAAGCGCACCAGCAATTGCGGCATGGCTTCGCGTCGACGCGGCTTTCGCCGGAGCCGGTGCACATGGGGGCCGGCCGCACGTTGCATGGCTTGCGCAAGGATGGCGCCCGCTTCCCGGCCGAGATCAGCCTGTCCGCCATTCATACGGGCGAGGGCCAGAAAGTACTGGCCGTGATTGCCGACATCACGGAGCGGGAACGCTTGCGCCAGGATACGGAAGCCTACGCGGCGGCGCTGGAACAGTCGCGCGACCGCGCCGAAGCAGCGAATCGCGCCAAGAGCGACTTCGTGGCGAACATGAGCCATGAAATCCGCACACCGATGAATGCCGTGCTGGGCATGGCGCATTTGCTGGGCAACACACCGCTGACGGCGCAGCAGCGCAAATACCTGAACATGGTGGAGGCATCCGGCCAGACACTGCTGGCCATCCTGAACGATGTCCTGGATTTTTCCAAGATCGAAGCGCGCCGTATGGAACTGGCGCCGGTGGATTTCGACCTCGATGAAACCATGGGCAGCCTGGCCACCACGATGACCATGAACGCGGGCGAGAAAGAGCTGGAGCTGGCGATCGCCGTGGCGCAGGACGTGCCGCGCCAGTTGCACGGCGATGCGCTGCGCTTGCAGCAAATCCTCGTCAACCTGGCCGGCAACGCCATCAAATTCACGGCGCAAGGTGAAGTCGTGGTGCGCGTGGCGTGCGAAGCGCGCGACGCGGCCCGGGTCGTGCTGCGGTTCGAAGTGGCCGACACCGGCATCGGCATCAGCGAGGCGCAGCAGGCGCAATTGTTCCATGCATTTACACAAGGTGATGAAAGCATCACGCGCCGCTTTGGCGGCACGGGACTGGGACTGGCGATCGCGAAGAAGCTGATTGAATTGATGGGGGGCGAAATCGCGGTGGACAGCACGCCGGGTAAAGGCAGCCGCTTCTGGTTCAGCCTGCCATTTGGCGTGGTGGCCGATGCGCCCAAAGTCTCGCGCCAGCCTGTGCCGGGCATGCAGCGTGTGCTGGTGGCGGACGACAACGCCACCAGCCGCGAACTGGTGTGCCAGCAAATCCGCGCCTGGGGCTGGGAGGCGGAAGAAGCCGTATCGTTCGGCGCTGCGCTGGAGCGGCTGCAGGCGCAGCCGCCCTGCAGCCTGTTGCTGGCGGACTGGCACATGCCCGGCATGGATGCGCCGGATGCGGTGCGCAAGGTCCGCCACATCGCCGAAGACTTGCCGGTGGTAACCATGCTCAACGCCTTTGCACGCGACCGGGTCGATGCGGCTGCCACCTCGGTGCGGCAACTGCGCCCGGATGCCGTGCTGGTCAAGCCCGTCACGTCGTCCAGCCTGTACGACGCGCTGCACCAGGCCCTGCAGTCGAAGGCGGCCGGCAGCGACGGCGTCGCCGCGCCCAGCACCATCGCGGGCCGTCTGAAGGGCGTCCATTTCCTGCTGGTGGAAGACAATTTGCTGAACCAGGCCGTGGCGCGCGGCATCCTCGAACACGCTGGCGCCACGGTCGACACGGTGGGCGATGGCCAGCAAGCCGTCGACTTGCTGCGCACGGACGCGCAGCGCTACGACATCGTGCTGATGGATATGCAAATGCCCGTGCTGGACGGTTTTTCCGCCACGGCCATACTGCGCCGCGAATTGAAACTCACGTTGCCGGTGATTGCCATGACGGCCGGTGTGCTGGCGTCGGAGCGGGACCGTTGCGTGGAAGCGGGCATCAGCGATTTCATTGCCAAGCCGGTAGTGGTGGAAGACATGCTGGCGGTGATTGCACGCCACCTGCCGGCCGGCGCGGCGCCGGACGTGACACCCGCCCCCGCCCTTGCCACCGCCCCCGTTGCCGCCATGGCGGATACCGCGGCGCCGGAACCGGAACCGCTGTTCAACATGTCCGGCCTGATGAAAGTCATGGGCCACGACCCGAAAGGGCGCGCCGTGATGTTTCGCATGGTGCGTGGCGCCGTCAGCGCCGGCATGAAACCGGCCGATGATGCCGACCAGGCACTGCGCGAAAACCGCCCCGAAGATGCGGCCCGCATCCTGCATGGCTTGCGCGGTGCGATCGGCGTGCTGGGCGCCAAGCGCCTGATCCGCGCCACGCTGGATGCGGAAAACGCGATCTCGGAACAGCGCAGCGATGAATGGCCGGCGCATTTCGCGGAAGTGCGCACCGTGCTGGCGGAAACCCTGCGCCTGGCCGAAGAGTGGCTGGAGCGCGAGGAAAACGCGACCACTTGAAGCCATCCCGCCGCCATGGCGTTTCGTCCCATGGCGCTTCCATTGCAAGGACGGCAACGACTATACTGCGGGCCTTTCCAACCCATCCCGCCGTGCCGATGAACCCTGTACTGAAAACCACGCTGGCCGCAGTATTGGCCACTTGCGGTAACGCCGCATACGCTGCAAACAGCGCCGACGCCGCCGTGCAGCGCGTGGAAATCACCGGCAGCGCCGCGCAGGCGCAGCGCCGCAATGAAACGGCAGGCCGCATCATCGTGGGCCGGGACGAATTGCTGCAGTATGGCGACGGGGCGCTGTCCGGCGCGCTGCAACGCTTGCCGGGCGTGACGGTGAGCGGCAACGAGGTACGCATGCGCGGCCTGGGTAACGGCTATACGCAAATCCTCGTCAACGGCGATCCCGCGCCGCCCGGCTTCACCATCGACAGCCTGTCGCCGGAACTGGTGGAGCGTATCGAAATCCTGCGCAACGCCACGGCCGACACCAGTGCGCAGGCGGTGGCGGGCAGCATCAACATCGTGCTGCGCCGCGCCACCTCGGCGCGCAACGACGTCAAGGCGGGCGTGGAAGTGCGCCGCGGCCAGATGGCCCCCAACGCCACGCTGCAGGTGGCGGGCAAGGAGGGCGGCTTTGCCTATACGGTGGCGGCCACGGCGGCGCGCAACCACTTCGACAACCTGTCGCATGCGGAGACGGCCGACGCGGGACCGGCAGGCGTGTCGCGGCGCCAGTTCGATGAACGCTACGGCAGTACTGTCGACAAGGCCAGCATGGCGCCCCGCTTCGAATGGAAGGGCGATGGCGACACGCTGGTGTGGCAAAGCCTGTTCGACGCATACCGCACGCGCAGCGGCGGCCACGCCGATGAAACGACGTTGCTGGGCGGCGCCACCGCGTCGCCCCACGTGCAAGTGGTCTTTGCCTCGCATACGGAGACCCTGCGCAGCGACGCCACGTGGACGCATCGCCTGGACAATGACGGCAAGCTGGAAGCCAAGGGGGGCATTGCGCTGAACCGGCGCCATGGCGATTACCTGTTTACCGGCGCGGATACGGAGCGCACGCCGTGGCTGCTGCGCTCCGTGCTGTCCAGTGCCAGCGACGACAGCGCATCCGCCAGCGGCAAGGCCAGTGTGCCGCTCGGCACAGGCCATGGCTTTGGCGCAGGCTGGGATGGCGCCTGGACGCGGCGCGGGGAAACCCGCGTGCAGCATGACGGCACGCCGCAAGGAGTAACCCTGTTTGACCTGGACCAGGATTACACGGCCGACGTGCGCCGCCTGGCGCTGTACGCGCAGGACGAATGGGAGCCGGTTCCTGGCCTGCAAGTGTATGGGGGCTTGCGCTGGGAAGGGCTGGACACGTCCATCACGGGCCGCGGCATGGCGAAAACTGGCGTGCGCTCCAGCGTGTGGAGTCCCGTTGCGCAAGCGCTGTGGAAGGACGGCGAGCGCATGCGCTGGCGCATGGCCCTGGCGCGCACGTACAAGGCGCCGCAGACGGCGGAACTGGTGCCGCGCCGCTATACCGTCAACAACGATAACGGACCCACGGCGCCCCATGTGCAGGGAAATCCCCTGTTGCGGCCGGAACTGGCGTGGGGCATCGATGGTGGCGTTGAATACTATCCGGCCGGGCAGGGCGGCGGCGTGATCGGCGTCTCCGCCTATGCGCGCCGGGTGACGGATGTGACGGTGCGGCGGCTTTACAGGGATGGCAAGGAGTGGGTGGCGACGCCCGTTAATGAGGGAAAGGCATCGGTGTCCGGCCTCGAGTTCGACATGAAGCTGCCGCCCGCCACCTGGGCCGGCATGGCGTGGACGTGGCGCGCCAATGCGGCGCGCAACTGGTCGAAGCTGGACAGCGTGCCGGGACCGGACAACCGGCTGGCGGACCAGACGCCGCTGTCCGCCAACCTGGGCGCCGATGTGCGGCCAGGCGGCGCATGGAGCATGGGCGCGAACTTCACGTACAAGGGCGGCGGCGCACTGCGCCGTTCCGCGGAACTGGATGGCGTGACGGGAGCGGAGCGGGTGCTGGACTGGTATGCGCTGTGGAAGCCGGCCGCCGGCCGGCAACTGCGTATCAGCGTGGCCGATGCGCTGGCGCAGCGGCGTTACGTGATGCAGCGGTATCGGGATGAGGACAGCAGTTCGTTGCGGCAGACGTGGACACGCGGAGCCAGGATACTCCGCGTGTCGTTCGAGACCGCCCTGCCTTAAATTGCGCGGGCGATCAGGATCTTCTGGATATCGCTGGTGCCTTCATAAATCTGGCACACGCGCACGTCGCGGTAAATGCGCTCGACCGGGAAGTCGGACACGTAACCGTAACCGCCGTGCACCTGGATCGCGTCCGAGCACACGCGTTCCGCCATTTCCGACGCGAACAGCTTGGCCATCGCGGCTTCCTTCAGGCAGGGCAAGCCGGCATCCTTCATTGACGCCGCGTGCAGGATCAACTGGCGCGCCGCTTCGATTTGCGTCGCCATGTCGGCCAGCTTGAATTGCACGGACTGGTGGTCGAAGATGGCCTGGCCGAAGCTTTCGCGCTCCTTCGCATATTTGAGTGCCGCTTCATAGGCGGAGCGCGCCATGCCCACCGACTGCGAGGCGATGCCGATGCGGCCGCCTTCCAGTCCGGACAGGGCGATCTTGTAGCCTTGCCCCTCTTCGCCAATCAGGTTTTCGGCCGGGATGCGGCAATTCTCGAACAGGATTTGCGCCGTGTCGGAACTGTGCTGGCCCATTTTCTGTTCCAGGTTGGCCACGATGTAGCCCGGCGTATTGGTCGGTACCCAGAACGCGCTGATGCCTTTCTTGCCGGCCGCTTTATCCGTGACGGCCATGACGATGGCCACGTCCGCGTATTTGCCGCTGGTGATGAATTGCTTGACCCCGTTCAAGACGTAATGGTCGCCATCCTTCGTGGCGGTGGTGCGCAGCGCCGCCGCATCGGAACCCGTGTGGGGCTCCGTCAGGCAGAACGCGCCCAGCATCTCGCCTTGCGCCAGGGGACGCAGCCATTGCTGCTTCTGCTTGTCGTTGGCATACATCATGGCGATGCTGCACACGGGGCAGTTGTTGACGGAAATGATGGTCGACGTGCCGCCATCGCCGGCGGCGATTTCTTCCAGCACCACGGCCAGCGACACGTAGTCCATGCCGGCGCCGCCCAGTTCTTCCGGCACGGCCACGCCGAACGCGCCCAGCGCGGCCAGTTCTTTCAATTCCTCTTTCGGGAAGTGGTGTTCCTTGTCCCACCGGGCAGCTTGTGGCGCCAGGCGCTCCTGCGAAAAGGTGCGCAGGGCGTCGCGGATCATTTGGTGTTGTTCGCTCAGAATCATGATGGTGTGTCTCGTTATTGTCTTTGAACACGTAGGGCGGGTTTTACGGGGACGTCGAGTCAAACCCGCCCCACGGAGTTTGCGCCTCGGGCTTTTACCAGCCTATCTCCGTACCGTCGTAATTGCGGTACGTGGCCGTGGGGGATACGGGCAGCGTCGCCAGTGTATGGCGTATACCGGCCGCGCTCTCCTCCACGGAGATATCGGCGCCCGTGCCACCCATATCGGTGCGCACCCAGCCCGGATGCAGCGCCACGCAGGTGACGCCTTTCGGACCGAACGTCAGCGCCGTATCGATCAGCACGGAATTGAGGGCGGCCTTGCTGGCGCGGTACAGCGAACCGCTGGGGTGGTTGCGTTCGCTGAGGGAAGCCATGCGCGACGACAGCACGGCCAGCTTGCCATTCCTGCTTCGTACCGACGCAACCCATGGCGCGACCATCGGCAACAGCCGCATCGCGGCCAGCACATTGGTGTGCATCACCTGGTCGAAATCGGTCTGCATGGGGAAGCCGTCGTGGCGCGGGCCGAACACGCCCGCGTTGAGGATCGCCACGTCCAGCTGTTCGCCGTCGAGCTTCCAGCCCAGGCCCGCCACGGCTTCCACGTTGTTCACGTCCAGGCCGTGGGCTTCCGCGCCCATCGCGGCCAGCGCATCGACATCTTCCGGTTTGCGGGCGGTGGCGATGACACGCCAGCCGTCGCGCAAATACTGGCGCGCCAGCTCGTGGCCGATGCCGCGCGATGCGCCGATGATGAGTGCGGACGGCATGGCTTACACCATTTCGATCGCGATGGCGGTGGCTTCGCCGCCGCCGATGCACAGCGCCGCCACGCCGCGCTTGCCGCCGGTGCGCTTCAGCGCGCCCATCAAGGTCACCATAATGCGGGCGCCGGATGCGCCGATCGGGTGGCCCAGCGCGCATGCGCCGCCATGCACGTTGACCTTGTCGTGCGGGATTTCCAGGTCGCGCATGGCGGCCATCGGCACGGCGGCAAACGCTTCGTTGATCTCGAACAGGTCGACGTCCTTGGTGTTCCAGCCGGTTTTCGCATACAGCTTCTGGATGGCGCCGATCGGGGCGGTGGTGAACCAGTTCGGTTCCTGCGCATTGGTGGCGTGCGCGAGGATTTTCGCGATCGGGGTCAGGCCCAGTTCTTTCGCGGTCGATTCGCGCATCATCACCAGTGCGGCGGCGCCGTCATTGATGGACGACGACGAGGCGGCGGTAATCGTACCGTCTTTCTTGAACGCGGGGCGCAGCGACGGAATTTTTTCCGGCTTGGCCTTGATCGGGCCTTCATCCTTGTCGATCACCACGTCGCCGGCGCGGGACGTCACGGTCACCGGTGCAATTTCCCACTTGAAGTAGCCTTCATTGGTGGCTTCCTGCGCGCGCTTGACCGAGGCAATGGCGAACGCGTCCTGGTCTTCACGCGAGAACGCATACTTCGCCGAGCATTCTTCCGCGAACGTGCCCATCGAACGGCCTTCGCCGGTCTTTTCATTGCGTGAATACGCGTCTTCCAGGCCGTCGTACATCATGTGGTCGAACATCATGCCGTGGCCGATACGGTAGCCGCCGCGCGCTTTCGGGATGAGGTAAGGCGCGTTGGTCATGGATTCCATGCCGCCAGCGATGACGACCTTGGCGGAACCGGCGGCCAGCGTGTCGAACGCGAAGATAGCGGCCTGCATGGCGGAGCCGCACATCTTCGACAGGGTTACGGCGCCGGTGGTGGTCGGCAAGCCCGCTTTCAGCAGGGCCTGGCGCGCCGGGGCCTGGCCCTGGCCTGCCATCAGGCAGTTACCGAAGTACACGTGTTCCACGATGGCCGGCGACACGCCGGCGCGTTCCACCGCGGCGGCGATCGCCACGGCGCCCAGGTCATGCGCGCTCTTGGCGGAAAAGTCGCCCTGGAAGGCGCCCATGGGGGTGCGGGCGGCGCCAACGATAACGATAGGATCATTCATTTTCAGTAGTCTCCAGTAAGGTCGGCGCGACATGCGCCGGAGGGGTAGTGGGTAAGCCCTGGTACGAAAAACGGACGTCTTGCGGATACGGGAAGATATCTTCGACTTCGCCCGCCAGGATGCGTTCCTTGCGGGTTTGCCAGAATTCGCGCGTCAACAGGTCCGCATGGTGCTTCAGGAAGAATTTGCGGATCTTCGCGTTGCCGAGCAGGAAGCGGCCGAACTGTTCGGGGAAGACGTCGTATTTGCCGACCGGGTACCATGGTTCGGCCGACATTTCATCTTCTTCATTGCGCGCCTGCGGAATATCGCGGAACTGGCAATCGGTGATGTATTCGATTTCGTCGTAGTCGTAAAACACCACGCGCTTGTGGCGCGTCACGCCGAAGTTCTTGTACAGCATATCGCCGGGGAAGATATTGGCCGCCACCAAGTCCTTGATGGCGTTGCCGTATTCCCGCACGCCATGTTCGATGCGCGCTTCATCGCCTTCCTGCTCCGCGTTCGTCAGCCAGATGTTCAGCGGCACCATGCGGCGCTCGATGTACAAGTGCTTGATGACGATCTTGTCGCCATCTTCTTCCAGCAATGACGGCGCGTAGTGTTTGATTTCCGCGATGAGTTCTTCCTTCATCCGGTGGCGGGGAAACGCCACGTTCGAATATTCCAGCGTATCGGCCATGCGGCCGACGCGGTCGTGGTGCTTGACCAGCAGGTATTTTTCCTTGATCTGCGCGCGCGTGGTTTCCTTGGGCGCCGGATAGAAATCCTTGATGATCTTGAACACGTACGGGAACGACGGCAGCGCGAACACCAGCATCACCAGGCCCCGGATGCCGGGCGCCACGTCGAACAGGTCCGACGAGTGCTTCAGGTGTTGCATGTAATCGCGGTAGAACAGCGTCTTGCCCTGTTTTTGCAGTCCCAGCACCGTGTAGATTTCACTGCGCGGTTTGCGCGGCAGCAGCGTGCGCAGGAATTGCACGTAGGCGGACGGCACTTCCATGTCGACCTGGAAGTAAGCGCGCGTAAACGAGAACAGGATGATGATCTGTTCCTTGTCGAACAGCACCGTGTCGAGGATCAGTTCGCCGTGGCGGTTGTGCAGGATCGGCACCACGAACGGGTATTCGCGCGCGCCATTGATGCCCTTGCCGACGATGTACGCGCCCTTGTTGCGGAAGAACAGGCTCGACAGCACCTGGATCTGGTGGTTCGGCTCCAGCGCTTCGCCGCCGAACAAGTCGCGCAGGCGCGCTTCCACCTGTCCCACGTCGCGGTCCAGGTTGGCAAACTTCGCATTGAGCTGGAAATTCGTCACGATGCGCTTCAGCGTGAAGCGCAGCCCGTCCGCGCCGGGGTAATACATGCGGTACGTGGGCGCCGGTTCTTCCGTGTCGATGTATTCGGTCGACACGACGGGGCGCACGAAGATGAACTCGTTATGGAAGTAGCTGCGGTGCAGGATATTGCAGCAGACGGAATTGAAAAACGTTTCTGCCAGTTCCGGCTGCTTGTGGCCGGACAGCAGGCCGATGAAGTGCAGTTTGCATTCGCGCCACACGTCATCCGTCAATTCCGCCGGGTCGTATTCGTCTTCCAGCATGTGCACGCATTCCTGCACGCGCTTGTCATAGAAGCCGATACGTTCGCGCGCGGCATCCTGCGCGACTTTCCACGCGCCCCGCTCGAAATGCACCTTGGCTTGCTGGCTGCTCTGGCGGAACAGCCGGTAATGCTTGTCGAAACCGTCGCGGATGGTGCGCGCGATATCGAACGCTATCTGGGACGACAGCAGTTTGGGGAATGCGGCTTGCGTCATGTACAGGTCCGTTAGGGTTGTCTGAGGCCGGCCCGCCGCATCCCTGGCGCAACGCTTACTTGGTTTCCGCGAACAGTTCGCGGCCGATCAGCATGCGGCGGATTTCGCTGGTGCCGGCGCCGATTTCATACAGCTTGGCGTCGCGCCACAGGCGGCCCACCGGATACTCGTTGATGTAACCGTTGCCGCCCAGCGTCTGGATCGCCTCGCCGGCCATCCACGTTGCTTTCTCTGCGCTATACAGTATCGCACCGGCGGCATCCTTGCGCAGCTGGCGCACGGCTTCCGGCGTGGTGGCGCGGTCGCAGGCCTGGCCTACGGCGTAGACATAGGCCTTGCACGCCATCATGGTCGAATACATGTCGGCGATCTTGCCCTGCATGAGCTGGAATTCGCCGATCGGCTGGCCGAATTGCTTGCGGTCGTGGATGTACGGCACGACGACATCCATGCACGCCTGCATGATGCCCAGCGGGCCGCCGGACAGTACGGTGCGCTCGAAGTCCAGGCCGGACATCAGCACGTTCACGCCCTTGCCCAGGCCACCGAGCACGTTTTCCGCCGGCACTTCGCAATCTTCGAACACCAGCTCGCCCGTGTGCGAACCGCGCATGCCCAGCTTGTCCAGCTTTTGCGCGATGGAGAAGCCCTTGAAACCTTTTTCAATCAGGAAGGCCGTCATGCCGCGCGGACCCGCTTCCAGGTCGTTTTTCGCGTACACCACCAGCGTATCGGCGTCCGGACCGTTGGTGATCCACATCTTGGTGCCGTTCAGCACCCAGCGGTCGCCTTTCCAGTCGGCGCGCAGCTTCATGCTGACCACGTCGGAACCGGCGTTGGGCTCGGACATCGCCAATGCGCCCACGTGCTCGCCCGAAATCAGTTTCGGCAGGTATTTTTTCTTTTGCTCTTCGGTACCGTTGCGCTTGATCTGATTGACGCACAGGTTCGAGTGCGCGCCATACGACAGGCCGACGGAGGCGGAGGCGCGGGAGATTTCTTCCATCGCAACGATATGCGCCAGGTAACCCATGTTGGCGCCACCGTATTCTTCCGGCACGGTAATGCCCAGCAAGCCCAACTCGCCCATCTTGCGCCACAGGTCCATCGGGAACTGGTCGGTACGGTCGATTTCCGCGGCGCGTGGTGCGATTTCCGCGGCGGCAAACTGTTGTACTGCTTCGCGCAGGGCGGCGATGTCTTCGCCGTGGTCAAAGGTCAGGCCTGGAAGGTGGAGCATGTCGTCCTCGTTGTTGTCGGAGTGATGAAGCGATCATGATACGCTCAAGTGACGTTAACGTAAACGTCAAGTAGAGCGGGTTTTCAACCGGCGGCGGATGGCGTTTCCGTTTTTTCAGCTTTTTCAGCGAGGCCTGCCAGTAAGCGCTTGCACTCTTCTTCGTGCGCCGTGATTTCCGCCAAGGTCATCTCGATGTCTTCGCGCTGCTGCTCCAGGGTTTCGCGGTGTTGGTTCAGCACGCCCAGGAAACGGTTCATCTGGGCCGACGTATCCTTGGGCGATTCGTACATGTCGACCAGGCTTTTGATTTCCGACAGCGACAGGCCCAGGCGCTTGCCGCGCAGGGTCAGCTTCAGGCGGGTGCGGTCGCGGGGCGTGTAAACGCGGTTGCGTCCGCCCGCGCCCTCGCGGGATGGGCTCAGCAAGCCCTGGTCTTCATAAAAGCGGATGGCGCGCGCCGTGACGTCAAATTCACGGGCCAGTTCGGTAATGGTATAAGTCGGCATGTCGGTGGCAGTTTCAGTGGAAAGACGTGGCTTAACGGGACATAATGGCAAGCTTGCGCATTTCTATCTTCCGTTTACGTAACGTCAAGCACATTGTAGCGCGCTTGTCACCACTGTGAACCTCAGGGCACCAAAAATGAACTCTCTCGAATCCCAACTGCACTATCCGTTCGGCGACACGATTCCCGCCACCGGCGAAGTGCATCAACTGGCGCCCGGGTTGTCATGGCTGCGCATGCCGCTGCCGTTTGCCCTCGACCACATCAACCTGTGGCTGCTCGATGACCGCTTTGGCGAACAGCAGGAAGAGGGCTGGAGCGTGGTCGATTGCGGCGCCGCCACCGACGCCACCAAGGCTGGCTGGGAAACCGTGTTTGCACAAGGCTTGCAGGGCAAGCCGTTGCAGCGCGTGCTGGTCACGCATTGCCATCCGGATCACGTCGGCTTGTCGGACTGGCTGTGCCGCCGCTGGCGGGCGCCGTTGTGGATGTCGGCGGCGGATTTTGGTTTTGCCCGCATGATGGCGGCCGCGTTGCCGGGAGTGGACGGCACATCGGCGCTGCCGCATTTCGAGCGCCACGGCTTGTCCGACCCGGACATGCTGGAAAAGATGGGCAGCCGCCGCAATTATTATCCGTCGCTGGTGCCGGCCGTGCCGGCAGCGTATACGCGCATGCAGCATGGCGATATCGTCACCATCGGCCAGCATGACTGGCGCGTGATTACCGGCTTTGGCCACGCGCCCGAGCACGTATCGCTGTATTGTGCGGGCCTGAACGCACTGATTTCCGGCGATATGGTGTTGCCGCGCATTTCCACCAATGTGTCCGTGTTTGCCGTGGAGCCGGAAGCGAACCCGCTGGCCTTATATCTGGATTCCTTGTCCAGGTATACGGATTTACCGGATGACGTGCTGGTGCTGCCATCGCATGGCAAACCATTCCGCGGCCTGCACACGCGGATCCGGCAGTTGCGCGACCATCACGATGCGCGCCTGGCCGAAGTGGTGGCCGCCTGCACGGGCCAGTGGCGTACGGCGGCGGAAATCGTGCCATTGATGTTCCGCCGTCCGCTCGACGCCCACCAGCTGAGCTTTGCGCTGGGCGAGGCGCTGGCCCACCTTCACAAATTGTGGCGCGAAGGTATCGTGCGACGAGCCACTGGCGGTGACGGCATCATACGTTTCATCGTATCCCCATAAGTGTCACATTTATGTGACAATTGGATAGAATGTGGTGAAAATGCGGCGAGTGAACGAACGTTCAATCCATTGATGTCGCCACTGAATACAATTTTCCGTATTATTCCCAACTTGATACAAAGTTTGGAAAGTGCCGGATTCTTCGTCTGCACAGGCAAGTGGGAAATGTCGCATTTTAAATTCTCGATTGTCACAAGCGCCGAGAGACTGACATTCATGCGGCAACATGAAATAGTGCAACTATGAATTCATCCAACGAACGCGAAAGCTTTAGCCAGCGACTCCAGCAGGCTCTTAAAAACGCACATTATTCACCCGACAGCCCCACCCGCCTGGCAAGGGAATTTAATATCCGCTTTGACGGAAGGCCTATTACCGTCCATGCAGCCCGAAAATGGCTGGTGGGCGAGGCTATTCCCACGCAGGAAAAATTGCGCATGATTGCGCAATGGCTGGGCGTGCCCGCCGACTGGCTGCGTTTTGGCGGTCCCGAGTCGGAGGCGCCTGCGAGTGAAAATGGCAGTAACCTGTCCCGCTTCGAGTCGGCCGATGTGAAGCTGATCGCTGATTTACAGCGACTGGACGAACATCACCGGCAGATCGCCCGCGAATTTATCCGCATGCTGGTGCGCGTAAATTATCAGAAGTAACCCATTCCGGCGGCGGAGTTCTCCGCCGCCGCGCCCCCTTTTCCCCGGTGCGCCCCGTCTTGTAATAAATCGTCATCAATTCGACACGAAATTCAGGCACAATAACCATGCACGTGGTTTTCAAGGAGTCTGCATTGAGCCGTCTGATTAGAAACAACTACAGCAATTCCGCGCAATTGAAAGACTTGATGACCGCACCGCCGATGTCTGCGGCGCGCCATGCCGAAGTGCTGCGCAAAAGGATCGCGCAGCGCAGGATGCTGGAAGAAATGCGTGAATTGAAACGGGCAGATACCCGGTTCGGTAAATAAGTTGCAGTAAATAAACTTATTTACATGCCCTGCCAGCGGGGAGCGAGTTCGTGTTCGATCGCGAACAGGTCGAGTACGCGCGCCACCGTATGGTCGACCATGTCCGCGATCGATTGCGGCTGATGGTAGAAGCTGGGTAGCGGCGGGAAGATAATGCCGCCCATTTCCGTGACGGCGGTCATATTGCGCAGGTGCGCCAAATTCAAAGGCGTTTCGCGCACCATCAACACCAGGCGGCGGCGCTCCTTGAGCATGACGTCCGCCGCGCGGGCGATCAGGTTATCGGACAGGCCGTGCGCCACGGCTGCCAGGGTTTTCATCGAGCAGGGTGCAATCACCATGCCGTCGCACTGGAACGAGCCACTGGCGATGGCCGCGCCGATATTGTTTTGCTTGTGCACCACGTCGGCCAGCGCTTCCACTTGCTTGCGCTGCAAACCGGTTTCCTGGTGCAAGGTCAGCACCGCCGCATCGGAAATCACCAAATGCGATTCCACGGGATGCGGCAATGCCTTCAAGACTTGCAGCAGCCGCACCCCATACACGGCGCCGGTGGCGCCCGTCATGGCGATGACGAGCCGCTGGCGGCGATCAGCCATTGTTGTCCAGCAGGGCCTTCAGTTCACCGGATTCAAACATTTCCGACATGATGTCCGAGCCGCCGATGAATTCGCCGCGCACGTACAGTTGTGGAATGGTTGGCCAGTTCGAGTATTCCTTGATGCCCTGGCGCACTTCCGGGTCGTCCAGCACGTTGACGGTGGCGATGTTTTCAACGCCGCATGCTTTCAGGATCTGGATGGCACGGCCGGAAAAGCCGCATTGCGGGAACTGGGCGGTGCCCTTCATGAACAGGACCACCGGCGTG
Source organism: Pseudoduganella rivuli (assembly GCF_009674485.1). GTDB lineage: Bacteria > Pseudomonadota > Gammaproteobacteria > Burkholderiales > Burkholderiaceae_D > Rugamonas > Rugamonas rivuli_B. The sequence continues at coordinate 365,263 of NZ_WKJJ01000002.1, forward strand.
TTGGTCACGGTTTCTTTGATCCAGGTTTGTACGTCGCTCATAACTGCCTCAGGGGAAAAGGTGAAGATGCCGATATTCTATAAGAATTCGGCATAAGGGGTATCGATGGGCGGCTTTTGCAAAGCCGCCCAACGGGGTCAGCCGCGCAGTTTTGCGAACGCTGCGGCCATTGAATTTTGCACGGCGGGTTCGCGCTGCTGCTGTTTCTGCTGTTGCCCCATGGCGCGGCGGTCGTTGCGGTCGCCGCGTTGTTCCGGGCGGGAGCCGGCTGCAGGTGCGCTGTCGGACAGGCGCATCGTCAGCGCAATGCGCTTGCGCTTGACGTCCACTTCCAGCACTTTGACTTTCACGACCTGGCCGGCCTTCACCACCGTGTGCGGGTCTTTCACGAAACTGGTCGACAGGGCGGAGATGTGCACCAGGCCATCCTGGTGCACGCCGATGTCGACGAACGCGCCAAACGCCGCCACGTTGGTCACCACGCCTTCCAGGATCATGTCCGGGCGCAGGTCGCTGATTTCTTCCACGCCTTCCTTGAACGTCGCCGTCGTGAATTCCGGGCGGGGATCGCGGCCCGGCTTTTCCAGTTCCTTCAGGATGTCGGTCACGGTCGGCACGCCGAACTTGTCGTCCGCATATTTGGCGGGATTGAGCGACTTGATCAGGCTCGCTTCACCGATGACGCCTTTAATATCCTTTTTGATATCGGACAGGATTTTTTCCACGACCGGATACGATTCCGGGTGCACGGCCGACGCATCGAGCGGATTGTCGCCGCCAAGGATGCGCAGGAAGCCGGCCGCCTGTTCAAACGTCTTGTCGCCCAGGCGCGGTACTTTTTTCAAGCCCAGGCGCGACGTGAACGCGCCGTTCGCATCGCGGTAGTTGACGATGCCCTGCGCCACGCTGGCCGACAGGCCCGAAACGCGCGCCAGCAGCGGCGCCGACGCGGTATTCACGTCCACGCCCACGGCATTGACGCAATCCTCGACCACGGCGTCCAGCGTGCGCGCCAGCTGGGTTTGCGACACGTCGTGCTGGTACTGGCCCACGCCGATGGATTTCGGGTCGATTTTCACCAGTTCGGCCAGCGGATCCTGCAAACGGCGCGCGATCGACACGGCGCCGCGCAGCGACACGTCCAGGTCCGGCAATTCGCGCGACGCGAATTCCGACGCGGAATACACGGAGGCGCCCGCTTCCGACACGACAATCTTGGTCAGCTTTTGTTCCGGATACAGCTTGATGAGTTCCTGCGCCAGCTTGTCCGTCTCGCGCGACGCGGTGCCGTTGCCGATGGAAATCAGGGATACATTGTGTTTGGCGGCCAGGCGGCCCAGCGTTTGCAGCGAACCGGCCCAGTCGTTCTTCGGCTGGTGCGGATAAATCGTCGCGGTATCGACCACTTTGCCGGTCGAATCCACCACGGCCACCTTCACGCCCGTGCGCAAGCCCGGGTCCAGTCCCATGGTGGCGCGCTGGCCGGCGGGGGCGGCCAGCAGCAGGGCTTTCAAATTGGTGCCGAAGACGTTGATGGCGTCCGTTTCCGCTTTTTCACGAAGCGCGCCCATTAATTCGGTTTCCAGGTGCATGAAGCTTTTCACGCGCCACGTCCAGCGCGCCGTGTCGGCCAGCCATTTGTCGGCGGGCCGGCCGGCCTGTTTGATGCCGAAACGGGCGGCAATGCGGCTTTCGCACGGATTCAGCGGCGCATCCCACTTTGGTTTTTCGGTTTCCGTATCCAGGCGCAGGGTCACGTCCAGGATGCCTTCGCGCCGGCCGCGCAGCAGCGCCAGTGCGCGGTGCGACGGCACGGTGGCCAGCGTTTCCGAGTAATCGAAGTAATCCGCGAATTTTTCGCCTTCTTCCTGCTTGCCTTCCACGACTTTGGACTCAACTACGGCATGATCCTGCACGTATTCGCGCAGCGATTGCAGCAGGGTTGCATCTTCGGCAAAGCGTTCCATCAGGATCTGGCGCGCGCCGTCGAGTGCGGCCTTGGTGTCCGGCACGCCGGGATTGGCGACGCCGTCGCTGTTGGTGAACGCTTCGCGCAAATAATCATTGGCTTGCGTTTCCGGATTCAGGCCCGGATCGGCCAGCAAGGCGTCCGCCAGCGGCATCAGGCCCGCTTCGATGGCGATTTGCGCCTTGGTGCGGCGTTTTTGTTTATAAGGGAGGTACAAGTCTTCCAGGCGGGTCTTGTCTTCCGCGTGCATGACGGCGTCCAGCAATTCCGGCGTCATCTTGTTTTGCTCGGTAATCGACGCCACGATGGCGGCCCGGCGCTCTTCCAGTTCGCGCAGATAGCGCAGGCGCTCTTCCAGCAAGCGTAACTGGATGTCATCGAGGCCGCCGGTGGCTTCCTTGCGGTAACGGGCGATAAAGGGCACGGTGGCGCCTTCATCCAGCAGGGCGACGGCGGCGGCGACCTGGGCCGGCTTGGCGGCCAATTCGTTGGCAAGGCGTTGTTCGATGGTGGGCAGCATGGCGTTTTTCCTCAAAGACGAGCCCGGAATCATACGCAATGAGGTGGCCAGCGCCAAGATGGAAAGCCCATTCGGGCGACCGTGTTCCTTATGTTTCATGTTTTAGACGGGATATGTTCGAAGAAACACAAACCAGAATCCGTCTAAAACGGATAATATTACATGTTGCAGTTTTAGAACCGTCCACTTTCCAATAAAACAGCAGTACTGTAAGTACCAAAAGTAAGAGTTCGTAAAAGCTATGCGCACTATGGATTTGACACGCGCCGAAACCCGCGAAACCACCCCGGCCCAGGCCCCCGCACAGGCGCCAGCTACCCAGCTGCCCTATGCCGTTGCCACGTGGCTGCAGCGGGTGGATGCTGCTGCCCATCCGAAACCGACGCTGGCCGTGACGCCGGAGCCGGATCCGAAACAGCCGCAAACGCAATACCGGTTGATTTATGTGCTGGCGCCGACCAGCGGCGGGCGCCACGTGGCGCTCTGCCTGTACAAGGCGCGCCTGCGGCCGAACGGCGACGTGGCGGCCGCCACGCCGGTCAGCGAAGTATTTTCCCTGCTGTCCGCGCCGCCATCGTTCCTGGAAGCGGGCGACGAAGATTTGATCCGCTTCTTTGTCGCGATGCGCAGCGGCCCGAATTCGCAGACGGGCAGCGCCACCGAACCGCGCGGCAAGATCGGCGCGGCATTGCTGCAAATGCTGTCTGACCAGGACAAGCTGCTGTGGGCCAATTCCTGGTCCGACGTCGGCAATGGCCTGGTGTATCCGATGAAGGCCGGTCCGCTGCGCCAGGCCAACCTGGCATGGCGCGAAGAAGGCAAGGGCTTGCGTTTGGGCTGGGCGGTGGAAGCGCCGGAAGGCGCGCGCCACCATGGCGCCGATTCCGTCGATTACATGTTGCCGACCGATCCGCCGTGGTACATCGATAACCTGTCGTGCGGCGTGCTGAACCTGAACCAGGGCGGCGCCGAGATCCCGCTGGCCGATTTGCAGGCCTTGGTGGCGCAGGCGCCGCTGCTGGGCGCGAACGACAAGCTGCGCGTGTCGCAGCTGTTGCTGGCGCACGGCTTGCAGCAATTGATGCCGCTGCCGCAACCGCTGCCGCAGCGCATCCGCAATGACGTGATGCCGAAACCGATCCTGGTGCTCGATTCCGCCATGCTGGCCGACGGCGCGCACCAGCGCTGGAATGACTATGCGGTATTGTCGTATGACTATGATGGCGAGCGCGTATCGTTCGACCCGTCGCAGCGCGTGGTGCGCCAGCGGGGCGAAGTCACGGAAGTCATCCAGCGCAATGAACAGGCCGAAGCCGATGCGCTGGCGGCGCTGACCGCGCTGGGCTTCCGCAAACCGAACGCGTTGCCGCTGTCGTCCGTGCGCGGCGGCTTGCTGTTGGCCAGCCAGGCCGACTGGCTGCGCTTTGCCGCCGACGGCATCGCCGAATTGCGCAGCCATGGCTGGCAAGTGGAAAAGACCTCCAAGTACCGTTATGACGTGACCACCGTGGACGGCTGGTATGCGGAAGTCGAGGAAGACGATGCCGATGGCGGCCACGCGTGGTTCGACCTGGAACTGGGCATCATGGTGGCCGGTGAACGGGTGCCGCTGTTGCCCGTGCTGGTGCAAATGATCCGCAACGCGCCCAATGACTTCAGCCCGAAAGCGCTGGCCATGCACGCGGAAGAAGACCAGATGCTGGCGACCCTGGCCGATGGCGAACGGGTGGCGCTGCCGTGGAACCGCGTGAAACCGATCCTGGCGACCCTGGGCGAACTGTATTTCAGTGAAAAAATCCGCCACTCGGTGCGCATGGCGACACTGGATGCCGCGCGCCTCGACGAACTGGCGCGCACGGTGGACTTCGAATGGACGGGCGGCCAGGAATTGCGTGAAATGGGCCGCCGCCTGAACCAGTTCAATTCCGTCAAGCGCGTGCCGACACCGGCCGGCTTGCGCGCCACGCTGCGCGATTACCAGGCGGATGGCCTCGCATGGATGCAATTCCTGCGCGAATACGGCCTGGCCGGCATCCTGGCCGACGACATGGGCCTGGGTAAAACCGTGCAGACGCTGGCGCACATCCTGGTGGAAAAAGAAGCGGGGCGCCTGACGCATCCCGTGCTGGTGATCGCGCCGACCAGCCTGATGGGCAACTGGCAGGATGAAGCGGCGCGCTTTGCGCCGGACTTGCGCGTGCTGCTGTTGCAGGGCAAAGACCGCGCCCAGGTGTTCGACCAGATTCCACAAGCGGACCTGGTGCTGACCACGTACGCGCTGCTGCCGCGCGACGAGGAAAAGCTCCACGAACATGAATTCCACCTGGTGATCCTCGATGAATCGCATTACATCAAGAACACCCGCTCGAAGGCTGCGCAAAGCGCGAGCCTGCTGAAGTCGCGCCACCGTTTGTGCCTGTCGGGCACGCCGCTGGAAAACCACCTGGGCGAACTGTGGTCGCAGTTCCATTTCCTGTTGCCGGGCTTGCTGGGCGACGAGAAAACTTTCAATTCGCAATTCCGTCACCCGATCGAACGGCAGGACGACCCGCTGCGGCGCATGCTGCTCAATAAACGCATCAAGCCATTCCTGCTGCGCCGGACCAAGGACAGCGTGGCGAAGGAATTGCCGCCGAAAACCGAAATGGTGCGCAAGGTGGAACTCACCGGCGCGCAGCGCGACCTGTATGAAACCGTGCGTTTGGCGATGGACCAGAAGGTACGGGAAGAAATCGACCGCAAGGGGGTGGCCCGCAGCCAGATCGTGATCCTCGAAGCGCTGTTGAAGCTGCGCCAGGTCTGCTGCGATCCCCGCCTGGTGAAAACGCTGCCGTCGAAAAAACAGGCGGCCGGTTCCGCCAAGCTGCAGGACTTGATGCAGATGGTGGAGGATTTGCTGGAAGAGAACCGCAAAATCCTCGTGTTCTCGCAATTCACATCGATGCTGGAATTGATCGAGGAAGAACTGGATGCGCGCGACATTCCATACGCCATCCTGACTGGCGAAACCAAGGACCGCAGCGCGCAGGTGGCGGCGTTCCAGCAGGGCGCCGTGCCGATCTTCCTGATTTCGCTGAAAGCCGGCGGCGTTGGCCTGAACCTGACTGCCGCCGACACGGTGATCCACTACGACCCGTGGTGGAACCCGGCGGCGGAAAACCAGGCCACCGACCGCGCGTGGCGGATCGGCCAGGACAAGCCGGTATTCGTCTATAAGCTGATTGCCAAAGGGACGCTGGAAGAAAAGATCCAGCTGCTGCAACAGAAGAAATCAGACCTGGCGCAGTCGGTGCTGGCCGAAGGCGAATCGCAAAAGATGACGCTGACGCAGGAAGACTTGCAGCAAATCTTTGCGCCGCTGGTGGATTAACCCATGTCGGACGAAGCCTTGTACCGCCAGATCCTCGACAACAGCAGTGAAGTGCATTTCATGCTCGAATGCGGCAGCGGCAGGCTGCTGTATCTGAGCCCCGCGGCCGGGCGCCGGTTCGGCTATACGCTGGAACAGGCGCAACAGCTGGCCAATGGCTTGATCAAGGATTTGCCGGCAAGGCTGGAGCGCTTTGCCGCCGGCGACCAGAGCCGCCTGCGGGTACGGCGCGAACTGGATCTGCCCCACGCGGCCGACGGCCGCATGATTCCCGTCGACGTGGAATCCGTGCTGGTGTTGAATGAGCTGGGCAGCGCGGTGGCGGTCACCGGCACTATCCGCGATGCCAGCGAACGCTACGAGTGGCAACAACAGCAAAAGAAATTCGCGTCGATGCTGTCGCATGAATTCCGCACGCCGCTGTCGACCATCGATGGCGCCATCCAGCGCCTGGAAATGACGGGCGCCCACCATGACGAAGCGACCCGCAAGCGTTATACAAAAATCCAGACCGCCGTCGACCGCTTGCTGGCCATGCTGGATGAATACCTGTCGCCGGAGCGGCTGGCGTCCATCGGCCGCAAGCGCCAGGCCAATGAAATTTCACCGCTGGCGCTGCTGGAAACCGCGGCCGACCAGGCCCGCGCCCGGCGCGCCAATGTGCGGGTGGAAGTGGAGGGTATGCCGCAATGGCTGCGTTGCGACCCGGCCGGCATGCGCCTGTGCCTCGACATCCTGATCGACAATGCCATAAAGTACACAGCGGATAACACCGCCATAACACTGATCGGCAAAAAAGCAACAGAGGGCGGTATCGAATTCGCGGTATCGGATCAGGGTGATGGTGTACCCCCGGATGAGATCGATAAGCTGTTCGAAAAAGGCTACCGGGGCCGCAATGCTGCTGGCATTGCGGGCTCGGGACTGGGCTTATACATGGCGCGCGCCGTGGTGGATGTGCATGGCGGGACGCTGACGGTCGAGAACTTTTCTGAAAGCGGCAAGAAATTTAGGATTTGGCTTCCAATCGCGTCTTAAGCCGGGAAAAGCCTTGCGCCATGCAGCACCATCCGGTGATAATTCTCACCATGTAGGCGCATGCTTACATCCAATTAAATGGCGCTTCATACATGACGCAGATATTGATCGTGGAAGACAATCTGGACTACGCCGAAGAAATGGCGGAGTTTCTGACTGAGCTTGAACACGTCGTCCACATCACCAATAATGCCGGCGAAATGTGGTCGGCACTGAGCCAGGGTAATGTTGGCGTGGTGGTACTCGACCTGGGTTTGCCGGATGAGGACGGCTTCAATGTCATACCCCGTATGCGCCAGCTGTATCCGCACATCGGGTTGCTGGTGTTGACGGGGCGCGTCGCGTTCGACAACCGCATTCTGGGCCTGCGCCTGGGCGCCGACCATTATCTGACCAAGCCCATCAAATTCCCTGAACTGGCGGCGCACATCGAAGCGCTGGACCGCCGCGTCGGTCCGCAGGAAACCGTGCCGCTGCCTGCCAAGTGGACGTTGCGTCTGGCCGCACGCCGCCTCGAGTTGCAGGGCCAGGCCATCACGCTGACGGAAAAAGAATGTAATTTCCTGCACCTGCTGACCATCAATACGCGTCCCGTGCCGCGCCAGGTGATCGTGGCCGGTATCGGCGGCGACGATCCCGATGCGGGCCGCCGTGTCGACATGCTGGTATACCGCTTGCGCAAGAAAGCCCGCAGCGGGCTGGGCCAGGATTTGCCGCTGCGCAGCGCGTATGGCGAAGGCTATAGCCTGTCGACCAGCTTCAATCTGTCCTGAACAATTCGCATTCCCTTCCTGCCGGTTTGTTTCAGACAAATAATTTCCACTTGTGACATTTGGAGATTTTCTTTTCGTAATGATTTCCTAAGATGAATTCTTGTGCTGTGCAGCATCTTGCGCACAGCCGAATTTGCGTGGGGAGTTTACGGATGAAAATCAGGGACTTGAAAATTGGCATGCGCCTCGGTGGCGGCTTCGGGATCATGATGCTGCTGGTGGTGACGATGGCGCTGGCGGGCGCCTGGCAATTGCAGGCGGTAGGCAACTTGACCGGCAGGATGGTGAACGATGCCATGGCCAAGGAACGCTTGACGGCTGAATGGCACCGGCTGGTCGGCATGGTCGGCATACGGGTGCTGGCGCTGGCGCGCGATGCGCAAACCGATGAAGTGCAAGCCAAAGCCGATGCCGCCGTGGCGGCGGCCACGCGCGCGCGGGTCAACGATATCCAGAAACAACTGGAAACCATGCTGACGACACCCGAAGAGCAAGCCTTGCTGGCGCGGGTGGCCGATGTGCGCAAGGACTATGCCGCCACCCGCGACCGCGTGATGGCGCTTCAGCAAAAAGGGGACAAGGAGGGCGCCCGCGCGCTGGCCAATAGCGCGCTGCAACCCAAGCTGGACCAGTATCTCGAGCGGCTGGGGGATATCGGCAAGCACCAGGCCAATGTCAGCCTGGCGTTGTCGCGTGAAGTGCAGGAAAACTACCAGAGTGGCACGCAATTTCTCGTGTGGTCAGCAGTTTGTGCAGTGGTGCTGGGCGCCTGGTTTGCCTGGCGGATTACCGTGTCGATCACCAGTCCCTTGCGCCAGGCAGTGAAGGTGGCGCAAACCGTGGCGTCCGGCAATCTGGGCAGCCGGATCGACGTGGCCAGCCGCGATGAAACGGGCCAGTTGCTGCAAGCCTTGAAAGACATGAATGCCAGCCTGGCCACCCTGGTCGGCCAGGTACGGGGTGGCACCGACACCATCGCCATGGCGTCGGGCCAAATTGCCAGCGGCAACCTGGATCTGTCCAGCCGGACAGAGCGGCAAGCCAGTTCGTTGCAGCAGACCGCGTCGTCGATGGAGCAGTTGACCGCGACGGTACGCCAGAATGGCGATAATTCCCGCCAGGCGCATGCGCTGGCGCTGTCGGCTTCGGCGGTGGCGCAAAAAGGCGGCGCCGTGGTCAGCCAGGTGGTCGATACGATGGGAGAGATCAATGCGTCCGCGCAAAAAATTGCCGACATCATCGGCGTCATCGACGGCATTGCCTTCCAGACCAATATCCTGGCGTTGAACGCCGCCGTGGAAGCGGCCCGTGCCGGTGAACAGGGCAGGGGATTTGCCGTGGTGGCGTCCGAAGTGCGCAACCTGGCCCAGCGCAGCGCCACGGCGGCCCGGGAAATCAAGGCGCTGATCGTGGATTCCGTGGAAAAAGTGGAAAACGGCGCCAAACTCGTCGACCAGGCCGGTGAAACCATGGACGACATCGTGGGCCACGTACACCGTGTCACCGGCCTGATCGGCGAAATCACGCAAGCCAGCACCGAGCAGAGTGACGGCATCGAGCAGATCAACCAGGCCATCATGCAAATGGATCAGGTGACACAGCAAAATGCCGCCCTGGTGGAGGAAGCGGCCGCCGCCGCCGATGCGCTGCAAGAGCAAAGCGTGGCGCTGGCCAAACTGGTCAGCGCATTCAGCCTGGCGGGCAGTGGGCACGGCGGCGCGAGCCAGCAGCCAGGCGGCCGGTTGAGCAGGCGATTGCTGGCGGCATAGGCGAAAGTACTAAAAAAGGGACAGAGTCGGGATATTTTTTGAATTTCAAAAAATAATCAGGGACAGAGTAGAGGAATCAAGGTACGATCGCACGTTCCGATCGTACTTTATTCCGACACCATGGCCCGTTTGCCCCGCCTCATCGTTCCTTTCCAGCCACATCACGTGATCCAGAAAGCGCTGTCCGGCGTCTCCCTGTTCCAGGATGACGCCGACTACACGGCATTCCTGGGTTGGCTGGGAACGGCCGCGAAAACGTGGAAGATTTCCATCCACGCCTATGCCTTGCTGCCCGATAGCCTGCACATGCTGGTGTCGCCGGCCGATGAAGGCGGGTTGGGCCAGGCCATGCAGTGGATCGGCCGCAATTACGTCCCGTATTACAACCGCAAATACGGCCGCTCCGGCACTTTGTGGCAGGGCCGGTTCAAGACGGCGGTCATCGATGCGGACTCATATTTGCTGCTCAATAGCCGGTATATCGAGTACTTGCCCGTGCGGGCCGGCCTGGTGTTCGAACCGGCGGCCTATCCGTGGTCGAGCTATGGCCAGCATGCGGGCTTGCGGCCGGACCCGGTGGTGACCGACCATCCGCTGTACTGGTCGCTGGGCAATACACCTTACCAGCGTGAAAATACTTATGCGGACATGGCGGCGTCGGACCTGTCCAAAGACCAGATTCTCATCGTGGAAAAGTCCGTGCTGAAGGGGTGGCCGCTGGGTTCGGACAAGTTCAAAACCGACTTGCAAAACAGGATGCAGCGACAGGTGCTGCCCGCCAAGCGCGGGCGCCCATTCAAGAAGATCGTTGATTAAAAAGATAATTTTTTCAACCGGCCCGGGCACGCCCCGGGTCTTTTTTTGCCGCCTTTTACTATGTCCCTAATTAAAAAAATTATCTAAATTCGGAAAATTAATTTGACTCCGACCCTAATTGTTTTTGTTGAGTTTACATTTGCATTGAACTATTCTGAGTTTTCGTTATCTAAATGCAGTGGAGAAAACATGGAATCGCAAGGTTTGTACGACCCAGCCAACGAACATGACGCGTGCGGCGTCGGTTTCGTCGCCCACATCAAGGGCAAAAAAAGCCATTCGATCGTTGAACAAGGCCTGCTGATCCTGAAGAATCTGGATCACCGGGGCGCGGTCGGCGCGGACGCGCTGATGGGCGACGGCGCCGGCATTCTGATTCAGATTCCGGACCAGTACTACCGCGATGAAATGGCCAAGCAAGGCGTGGAACTGCCGCCGCCAGGCGAATACGGCGTCGGCATGGTGTTCCTGCCGAAGGAAAACGCATCCCGCATCGCCTGCGAACAGGAAATCGAGCGCGCCGTGCGCATCGAAGGCCAGGTCGTGCTGGGCTGGCGTAACGTCCCGGTCGACTACGACATGCCGATGTCGCCGACCGTGCGCGCCAAAGAGCCGGTGATCCGCCAGATCTTCATCGGCCGTGGCGCCGACATCATGGTGACCGACGCGCTGGAACGCAAACTGTACGTGATCCGCAAATCGTCCGGCCACGCGATCCAGGCCTTGAAATTGCTGCACGGCAAGGAATTCTTCGTGCCGTCGATGTCGGCCCGTACCGTGGTCTACAAAGGCCTGCTGCTGGCCGACCAGGTGGGTGTCTACTATAAAGACCTGCAAGACCCGCGCTGCATTTCCGCCCTGGCCCTGGTGCACCAGCGCTTCTCCACCAACACCTTCCCTGAATGGCCGCTGGCCCACCCGTACCGCCTGATCGCGCACAACGGCGAGATCAACACGGTCAAAGGTAACTTCAACTGGATGCGCGCCCGCGAAGGCGTGATGAAATCCGCCGTGCTGGGCGACGACCTGCAAAAGCTGTTCCCGCTGATCTACGAAGGCCAGTCCGACACAGCATGCTTCGACAACGCGCTGGAACTGCTGCTGATGGCAGGCTATCCGCTGGCACAGGCCATGATGATGATGATTCCGGAAGCGTGGGAAAACCACACGCTGATGGACGACAACCGCAAGGCATTCTACGAATACTATGCGTCGATGATGGAACCATGGGATGGTCCTGCCGCGATGGCCTTCACGGACGGCCGCTACATCGGCGGTACGCTGGACAGGAACGGATTGCGGCCTGCTCGATATATCGTGACCGACGACGACCTGGTGGTGATGGCGTCGGAATCCGGCGTGCTGCCGATTCCTGAATCGAAGATCATCCAGAAATGGCGCCTGCAGCCGGGCAAGATGTTCCTGATCGACCTGGAAGCGGGCCGCATCATCGACGACAAGGAACTGAAAGATACGTACGCCAACGCCAAGCCATACAAGGCATGGATCAACGCGGTGCGCATCAAGCTGAACGAAATCAAGCTGTCGGAAAGCCAGCTGGCGAAAAACGTTGCCAAGTACGACGGCAGCGCGCCGGGCGAAAAAGCCGTGCCGTCCATCCTGGACCGCCAGCAAGCGTTCGGCTACACCCAGGAAGACTTGCGCTTCCTGCTGGCGCCGATGGCCGTGGCCGGCGAAGAAGCCACTGGTTCGATGGGTAACGACTCGCCGCTGGCGATCATGTCGAACAAGCTGAAGCCGCTGTACAACTACTTCAAGCAATTGTTCGCCCAGGTGACCAACCCGCCGATCGACCCGATCCGCGAAGCGATGGTGATGTCGCTGGTGTCGTTCATCGGTCCGAAACCGAATCTGCTGGACACCAACAACGTGAACCCGCCGATGCGTCTCGAAGTGTCGCAGCCGGTGCTGGGCTTCGACGACATGGCGCGCCTGCGCAATATCGCGCAACACACGGGCAACAAGTTCAAGTCGTATGAACTGAGCATCTGCTACCCGCTGGCATGGGGCAACGAAGGCGTGGAAGCATGCCTGGCCTCGCTGTGCGCGGAAGCCGTGGACGCCGTTAAATCCGGCCACAACATCCTGATCGTGTCGGACCGTTCGATCGGCGCCGACCGCGTGGCGATTCCTGCGCTGCTGGCCACGTCGACCATCCACCAGCACCTGGTGTCGAAAGGCCTGCGCGCCTCGACCGGCCTGGTGGTGGAAACCGGCTCGGCCCGTGAAACCCACCACTTCGCCCTGTTGGCGGGCTATGGCGCGGAAGCCGTGCACCCGTACCTGGCGATGGAAACGCTGGTGGAAATGGCGCCGACCCTGCAAGGCGACCTGACCGGCGAACAAGCGATCTACAACTTCACCAAAGCCATCGGCAAGGGCCTGATGAAGGTGATGTCGAAGATGGGTATCTCGACCTACATGTCGTACTGCGGCGCGCAGATCTTCGAAGCCATCGGCTTGAACAAGTCGCTGGTTGACAAGTACTTCAAGGGCACCGCATCGAACGTCGAAGGTATCGGCGTGTTCGAAGTGGCCGAAGAAGCGCTGCGCCTGCACAACCTGGCGTTCGGCAGCGACCCTGTGCTGAAAAACGCGCTGGACGCGGGCGGCGAATACGCGTTCCGTATCCGCGGCGAAGACCACCTGTGGACGCCGGACGCGATCGCCAAGCTGCAGCACTCGACCCGCGCCAACAACTATTCGACGTACAAGGAATACGCGCAGATCATCAACGACCAGACCAAGCGCCACCTGACCCTGCGCGGCCTGTTCGAATTCAAGATCGACCCGAGCAAGGCGATCTCGCTGGATCAAGTCGAACCTGCCAAGGAAATCGTCAAGCGTTTCGCCACCGGCGCCATGTCGCTGGGTTCGATCTCGACCGAAGCGCACGCCACCCTGGCCGTCGCCATGAACCGTATCGGCGGCAAGTCGAACACCGGTGAAGGCGGCGAGGATCCGGCGCGCTACAAGATGGAATTGAAGGGCATTCCGATCAAGCAGGGCGACACCATGGCGACCGTGCTGGGTTCGGACAAGATGGTGGTCGACATCCCGCTGCAGGATGGCGACTCGCTGCGTTCGCGCATCAAGCAGGTGGCATCGGGCCGCTTCGGTGTGACCGCCGAGTACCTGAACTCGGCCGATCAGATCCAGATCAAGATGGCGCAGGGCGCCAAGCCGGGCGAAGGCGGCCAGCTGCCAGGCCACAAAGTATCGGAATACATTGCCCAGCTGCGCTTCTCGGTGCCGGGTGTGGGCCTGATTTCGCCGCCGCCGCACCACGACATCTATTCGATTGAAGATCTGGCCCAGCTGATTCACGACCTGAAAAACGTGAACCCGCGCGCATCGATCTCGGTCAAGCTGGTATCGGAAGTGGGTATCGGCACCGTGGCTGCCGGTGTGAGCAAGGCCAAGGCCGACCACGTGGTGGTGGCCGGCCATGACGGCGGTACCGGCGCGTCGCCGCTGTCGTCCGTGAAACACGCTGGTACCCCATGGGAACTGGGCCTGGCGGAAACGCAGCAGACGCTGGTACTGAATGGCCTGCGCAGCCGTATCCGTGTCCAGGCTGACGGCCAGATGCGTACCGGCCGCGACGTGGTGATTGCCGCCATGCTGGGCGCCGATGAAATCGGCTTCGCCACCGCACCGCTGGTGGTGGAAGGCTGCATCATGATGCGCAAATGCCACCTGAACACTTGCCCGGTTGGCGTCGCCACCCAGGATCCGGTGCTGCGCGCCAAGTTCCAGGGCAAACCGGAACACGTTGTGAATTACTTCTTCTTCGTGGCCGAGGAAGCCCGCCAGCTGATGGCGCAACTGGGCATCCGCACCTACGACGAACTGATCGGCCGTGCCGACCTGCTGGACAAGTCGAAAGCCATCGCGCACTGGAAAGCGCAGGGCCTGGACTTCTCCAACGTCTTCTACCAGCCAAAACTGGCGGAAGGCCAGAAGTTCTACCACGTGGAAGAGCAGGACCACGGCCTGGACAAGGCGCTGGACCACAAGCTGATCGCGCAAGCCAAGGCGGCGCTGGAAAAAGGCGAGCGTGTCTCGTTCATCTCGCCGGTGAAGAACGTCAACCGCACCGTCGGCACCATGCTGTCCGGCGAAGTGGCCAAGCGTTACGGTCACGCCGGCCTGCCGGACGACACCATCCACATCCAGCTGCAAGGCACGGCCGGCCAGTCCGCCGCCGCGTTCCTGGCACAGGGCATCACGCTGGACCTGGTGGGCGAGGGTAACGACTACGTCGGTAAAGGCTTGTCGGGCGGCCGCATCATCGTGCGTCCGAACACGGAATTCCGTGGCTGGGCAGTGAACAACATCATCATCGGTAACACCGTGCTGTACGGCGCGATTGCCGGCGAAGCCTTCTTCAACGGCGTGGCTGGCGAACGTTTCGCCGTGCGTAACTCCGGCGCCACCGCCATTGTCGAAGGCGTGGGCGACCACGGTTGCGAATACATGACCGGCGGTACCGTGGTCGTGCTGGGCGCCACCGGCCGTAACTTCGCGGCGGGCATGTCGGGCGGTATCGCCTACGTGTACGACCCGGACGGTGACTTCGCGCAGAAGTGCAACCTGTCGATGGTCAGCCTGGAGTCGGTGCTGCCGGCCTCCGAGCAAAAGGTCGACCAGAACACGTGGCACAGCCAGCACCGTGACGGCACGCCGGAGGCCGACGAGGTCATCCTGAAGCGCCTGATCGAGCGCCACTTCAAGCATACGGGTTCCACCCGTGCGCGCTTCCTGCTCGATAACTGGGCGGAAGGCCGCAGCAAGTTCGTGAAAGTCTTCCCGAACGAGTACAAGCGTGCGCTGATCGAGCTGGCCGAAGACAAGGCCCTCGAAATGGAAACCCAGGCTATCGCCGCCTGATGTGATGATGTTCCCGGCTTGAGCGGCTGATGCCGCCGCCGGGTGCTCAATGAAGAGATAAGGAATTAATCGTGGGTAAAATCACCGGCTTTATGGAATTCAAGCGCCAGGACGAGAGCTACCTGGCTCCCGAGGCGCGCCTCAAGAACTACAAGGAATTCGTCCTGCACCTGTCGAATGAGCAGGCCAAGATCCAGGGCGCACGCTGCATGGATTGCGGCATCCCGTTCTGCAACAACGGCTGCCCGGTCAACAACATCATCCCTGACTGGAATGACCTGGTTTATCGCGGCAACTACCGCGAAGCGCTGGACGTGCTGCACTCGACCAACAACTTCCCTGAGTTCACGGGCCGCATCTGCCCTGCGCCATGCGAAGCCGCCTGCACCCTGGGCATCAGCGAAGACCCGGTCGGCATCAAGTCGATCGAGCACAAGATCATCGACGAAGGCTGGGAACATGGCTGGGTCGTGCCGCAGCCGGCGGCCGTCAAGACCGGCAAGAAAGTCGCCGTGGTCGGTTCCGGTCCCGCAGGCCTGGCCGCTGCCCAGCAGCTGGCGCGCGTCGGCCACGACGTGACCGTGTTCGAGAAAGCCGACCGCGTCGGCGGCCTGCTGCGCTACGGTATCCCTGACTTCAAGATGGAAAAGTCGCACATCGACCGCCGCGTGGAACAGATGGAAGCGGAAGGCGTGAAATTCCGTACCAGCGTGTTGATCGGTAAAGATTTCCCGGCCAACGTCAACAACTGGGCCAAGGAAACCATCTTCCCGGAAGACCTCGATAAAGAGTTCGACGCCGTGGTGCTGGCTGGCGGCGCGGAACAGCCGCGCGACCTGCCGGTCCCGGGCCGCGATCTGAAGGGCGTGCACTTTGCGATGGACTTCCTGCCGCAGCAGAACAAAGTCAATGCAGGCGACAAGGTCAAAGACCAGATCAAGGCCAACGGCAAGCACGTGGTGGTGATCGGCGGCGGCGATACGGGTTCCGACTGCGTGGGCACGTCGAACCGCCATGGCGCCGCGTCGGTGACCCAGTTCGAACTGATGCCGATGCCGCCGGAGCAGGAAAACAAGCCGCTGGTATGGCCATACTGGCCAACCAAGCTGCGCACGTCGTCGTCGCACGAAGAAGGTTGCGAGCGTGACTGGGCAGTGGCCACCAAGCGCCTGGAAGGCAAGAATGGCAAGGTTGAAAAACTGATCGCCTGCCGCGTGGAATGGAAAGACGGCAAGATGGCCGAAGTGCCGAACTCGGAATTCGAAATGAAAGCCGACCTGGTGTTCCTGGCCATGGGCTTCGTGTCGCCAGTGCAGCAAATCCTGGACGCGTTCAACGTCGACAAGGATGCACGCGGCAATGCCAAAGCCACCACCGAAGGCGACAGCAGCTACAAGACGTCGGTGCCGAAAGTGTTCGCCGCAGGCGACATGCGCCGCGGCCAGTCGCTGGTGGTCTGGGCCATCCGCGAAGGCCGCCAATGCGCCCGCGCGGTGGATGAATTCCTGATGGGTTCGTCGGTACTGCCACGTTGATTTAACGGGATCTCGAAAAACCGTCGCAGCAGGTTCTGCGAGATTTCCGAAAGGTTATAACTCCCACCGGAGAAAGTCGGGCGATCCTCGGCTTCTCCGGTTTTTTTTATGCCCAGCGATTCCCGAGGCCTATACCTAATATGGGACTTGGTGACAATTCGATAGTTTGTTTCCAAATTTAAATTGTTATAATGAACGGTTTATTGTCAGCTTTTACATAGAATAAGGGCGCTCGCAGTGATTCCGGTGTGGCCGTACCTTGTCATTTAATTACGCCCACTTCAGGAAGAATTACGCATGAGCGTCACCACCACCCAGCTGCAACAGCTGTACGTCACCTACTTCAACCGTCCCGCCGATGCCGCTGGCCTGGCCTACTGGAGCGCCGCGTTTGACGCCGGTGTGAGCATCGAGACCATCTCTGCCTCGTTTGCCGCCTCCAGCGAATTCAAGACCCTGTATGGCGGTAAACCTGCCGCCGAGCTGGTGAAAGCGGTCTACCTGAACTTGTTCAACCGCGCGGCGGAGCCGGCGGGTGTGGAATACTGGAGCGGCGTGATCGAGCAGGGCAAGATCAGCGCCCCCGACGCAGTGGCCGCCATTTTGCGCGGTGCACGCAACGTCGATGAAGAATACGCGGCCAACAAGGTATCGGCCGCCTCGGCGTTCACGGCGGCGCTCGATACGCCGGCCAAGCAGACTGCCTATGGCAACGCGGCATCGCTGGCGCTGGCCAGCAAATGGCTCAGCGGCGTGACCGACAATGTGACCCTGATCCTGGCCAAGGTCGGGTTGGCCAAGACCATCGACCAGGTCGTGACGGCCGCGTCCGGCCCGATCAAGGGCACCCTGGCGGACGGCTACATCAAAGGCGCCATCGTGTTTGCCGATGCCAATGAGAATGGCAAGCTCGATGACGGCGAAGCGAAAACCACCACCGACGATCAGGGCAACTTCACGCTGACGGGCGGCGTCGGCACCCTGATCTCGATCGGCGGCACGGACGTGGCCACCGGCAGCGCCGTCAACGGCAGTTTTAAAGCGCCGGCCGGTTCCACCATGATCAGCCCGCTGACCACCTTGGTGCACTCGGTGGCCAGCAGCGGCAACATCAGCGCCGCGCAAGCTGAAGCGCTGGTGAAGGACAAGCTGGGCATTGCCGAGACCGTGAACCTGGGCAGCTACGATCCGATCGCGTCGGCCGTCAGCAAGGATGCCAGCACGGAAGACAAGGCGACCGCGCTGAAAGTGCAGTCGCTGGCGGCGCAGGTCAATACCGTGATGGGCCAGGTGGGTGCGGTGCTGAGCGGCGCCGGCGTGACGCAGGGCAGCGATGGCGGCGCGAATGCCGCCACCAACGCGCTGGCGGACTTGATCGTCAAGGCGGAAGACAAGGTCGACCTGGGTTCGTCGGATGCGGCCAAGCAGATCGTCAAAGGCGCGGCGGAAAAAGCCGGCGCCGATGAAACCAAGCTGGCGCAGGTGGACAAGCTGGCGGATGATGCCGGCAAGGCGATTGCCAACCTGAACCAGGCCATCGATGCGGCCAGCAGCAAGGCCGGCGCGGATGCGAAATCGCTGCTGACGGAAATCGCCAAGGTGCAGGTGGTGGCGGAGTCGGTGGAAAAGAACATGGAAAGCGGCGCCAAGGGCGGCGACGTGTCGGCCAGCGTGAGCACGACCACGGGCAATGCGCTGAACCAGGCGATCAATAATGCAACCAGCCAGGTGGGGGAGATTACGCCGACGGCTGCGCCGACTGTGGCGCCCACGGTGGCTCCGACAGTGGCTCCGACCATTGCACCCACAGCTGCGCCAACGGCGACACCTACCGTAGCGCCGACCACTGCCCCAACGGTCGCGCCAACGGCTGCCCCTACCGTGGCCCCTACCGTGGCGCCAACGGTGGCGCCGACGGCTGCACCGACCGTGGCCCCTACCGTTGCTCCAACTGAAGCGCCCACTGTTGCGCCGACCGAAGCCCCGACACAGGCGCCAACCATTGCGCCAACCGAAGCCCCAACGGAAGCACCGAAAACCTTGATCGTCGCGATCGATAGCAACAAGGTGCTGTCGCTGGGCGGTACGGCGACCGGCACCGTTGAAATGAAGCTCGATGCGGACAATGTGGCGACGTTTACGCGTGGCGGCACTGTGGCCAGCGCGAAGCCGGACCTGGACAATGTGGCGAAAATCACTTTGGTCAGTGGCCAGACATTAGCTGCCGACGCGGCGCAGTTGTCGGGGAAATCGGTTGATGGTCCGGGTATCGTGACTGTCCAGAACTTGAAGCTCACCCCTGCTGCAGACCTGTCTGCGCTCAGCACGGCTAACGTCAATGCCAATCTGAATTTGGACGGTGAAACCATCAATCTGTCCGGCAAACTCGGCAAGGTAGTGTTGGCTGTTCTTGGCAAGGGCACCGTCAACGTCGATAACGCCAATGTTGGCGCCGCCACGTTTGCGTTGGAAGAGGGAACGGAATTGATCGGCACAGCAGCCAAGTTGTCCGGCGTGACTGCCAGCGGCGCCGGCAGCGCGATGGTTGTTGGCCTTGAGGCTGACACCGATCTGTCGCACCTGTCTGTTGCGAAAGTAAATGTGCAAGTGTTGAAGAACACCGACGTGCATGCCAATACGCAGCTGGGTAAGGTCAGCAGTTTTGACGTGAGTGCCGGGGCAACATTAATCCTGACTGCGGGGCAGGCCGACCATGCAGTGCTGGCTGGTCAAGGCAGCGTCAATGTGTTTGGTGCGGCTGGTGACCAGATGTTTGCCATTTCGGCAACGGCTTCCTCTACTGTCAGTGGCGGCTTGGGCGCCGATCGCATTGAATTGGGCACTGCCGCGCAAACGCTGGAATATGCGTTTGGGGGCGCTCCGGAAGTGCGCTCCGTCGACACGCAATATACTGCCGTTGAATCTCCGGCAACGATCAAGCTGACGGATATTGCCGGGAAATTGTCCAGCGGCGATAAGCTGACCTTCAATTACCTCGACAAGACTTATGTCGCCACGTTGAGCGGCGGCGCTGCCAATTTGCAGGGCGCTATCGATGCGGCGACCAGCAATGGTGTAACACTGGGCACTGGCAAAGTCGTTGCATCAATTACCGGTAATGACGTTGTCCTGAAACCTCAGATATTCTGGCTTCCTGTCGCACACGGCATTTTCCAGGATGGAGAATCCGTGCGTGCATCTGATTCCACGGCGGCAGCCTATGACACCGTGACCAATTTCCAGGCAGGTACGGATAAGATTCAACTGCTGAATGCGAATGGCGAGGGCTTGGTGTTGCCGTCTTCGCTGGTGCGTTTTGCCGACGTCGATGGCAGCCTGGTGACGTCTGCGCAGAAATTGACGGATCTCGTGTATAAATCGGCTAGCTTCCAAGGCTTGGCGGCAATGCAAGCGGGAGTGATCAAAGTAACCAGCGGTGAATATGCTGGCGCCTACTTGTATGTACATCGTCCGCAATCGGGATCCCAGGAAGCAGGCCGCGACCTGTTTATCAAGCTGGCTTTGCCACAGGGGCTGGGGGCGATTGGTACATTGGGCGTGACGGACTACTTCGTCAAACCAGGTGATTCAACACCACCGGTTGTGACGCTGGAGCAGTATGCGCAATATGAGGAAAGTAGCCGCACGCTGACTTTCGCTGGCGGGAAATTCTCGACCATCCTCAGCCCGGGGGAAGATTCATCCAAGGATATCAAGGCATATCTGGATTGGAGCAAGCTGGCCTGGAACGCAAGCGATGACGGGCATATTGCATTGACTGACGTTGAAAGCGCACGTGTCGTTGGCGAATCGCTCGCTATCGTATTGACCTCCGCAAAGCATGACGCGATCTTGGCAACGTCGAGTTACCGTTATAGCTCGTACTCTGGTTCGATGCAGGTTGCCCCCGGCTTTATCAGGGATGCTGCGGGTAACGCTGCAAGCACCGATGGCAACAGCAACGGCGCTGTATCGACCTTGTTGATGGTTCCGCTGAGCGCAGGTAATCTGAGTCCGTATAGCCAGGCAAATAAAACTATTCTGTCTGCTGCCGGTATCAGCGGCACCAGCGTGGCTGTTGATGCCAGTGGTATTGAATCAGGCCGGGTCGCAGTGACCAATTTGGAAAAAGGCAAGACGCTTAATATTGTCAATGCTGATCACGTAACGAATTTACTGATGGTCGGTGGCACGCAATCCATCTACACGGCGAATACGGTTTCTTCTGAAGACGACTTGGCTGTGCAAGGTAATATCGTTATTTCAAGTTCCAGTGTTACATTCTTCGAAACAGGAAGCGGAAACGATATTCTGACGTACACGGGGAATGACTACGCCCATTTCGCTCCTCGTGGAGGGGCTGACATTCTTACTGGCGGAACGAAAGGAAATTCTTTCTCGCTCGCGTCGTCCTCGGATGATCTTGGTCGGGACACGCAACAAACCATTGCGTTGACTGACACGATTGCTAACTGGAACGCTTCAGCCAATAATTCGATCAGCTTGCTGTCGAATAATCACCTGCCATTGGCAGACAATGCAGGCGTGGCGTTGTCTGGGCATGCCAGGATATCAAAGGCTGGGTTGGCAACGTTTGCGCCGGAGGATTCGACATTGACCCTGAAGGTGGATGCAGTCAAAGCGATAGTGAAAGGTGAGTCGGCAGGTGTTACCGTCGTGTTTAATCATGAAGGAAATGCGTATCTGCTTTGGAATGGAGGTTTGGATGCGTATGGGCTGGTCAAGCTGAATGACGTCAAAGCTACCGGTATCGTTTTTGGCTCTTTCGGAAGTATTATTGGGTTCAATGCTGATAATGTAGCGCCGGTCGCCACTATCACGGGTATTGATCTTGACATCTCGACGCGAACATTGCGTGTGTCCGGTGAAGGCTTCGATTCACTGTTGAGTACGGGTGAAACGCTGGCGACCGACCTGAAGCCGAATTTTGACTGGAGTAAGCTGTCGTTGGCAATGAATGACGCCAGTGGCAGTACGACAGTGGGATTCACATTGGCTGACATTGACAGCGTCAAGCTCGCGAATGACGGAGAACTGAAGGTCATTCTCACTGCCGCCAAGGTGGCTGCACTGACGGCGGCAGACGGATATGGAGCGCCGGTAACCGATGCCTTCAGCGTGACGACCGGTTTCCTGAAAGACAGTGCCGGTAATGTGGACACGCTGGATGCGGCGAGTGGCGATCTTCACTCGTCTTATGCGGTACAAATCACCTCCGGCGACATGCAGACACCATCGTCGCATGCCGATCACGTGATGCTGGACGTACAAGTTTCCAATGGCATCGTCAACGCCAGCGCGTTGACGGCAAACTCTGTCAGCGTGGTCGTTGGCGCAGGTAAGTCGCTACTTGTTAACAACCTCAATAATGTGACGCAATTCTCCGCGCTGGGCCAAAACGGTAATCTGATCGCTCAAGGCAGCAGTGTGCTGCGCTTCGAAGGCGGGAACGGCAGTGATGTGCTGACGTCGACTTCAACCGGTGACGTGACGTTCATCGGCGGTGCTGGTGTGGATTTGATGACGGGTGGCACCGGGGCCAATACCTTTGTATTTGCATCCGAAGGCGATTTTACGGCTGCAGGCAGCATTTCGGATCTCGCATCTGCCGCTGACACGATCGCCAACTGGAGTGCAGGCTCCGGTAACCGCATCTACTTTGCCGGCAAGCTGCTGGAGGCGGTAGGTCACACCGAGACGGCTGTTGCGGGTAAAGCTTCTGTCGCCTCCACGGGCCTGGCAACATTTGCTGCTGACGACACCACGCTGGCGCAGAAACTGGCCGCAGTCATTACAGCCGTTGGCACGGATGACATCGGCACCTCGGTCGTTTTCAACGATGGCAGCGACGCCTACCTGTTCGTTGTCGGCAACAGCACGGCCGGCGTGCAGGCTGGTGACGCGTTGATCAAGCTTGTCGGTGTGAGCGCCACGCAGATCAGTTTCGAAGACGGCAACATCATCGGTTTCTGATGCCGAAATAAAAGGGGCGCAATACGGTTCCCATTTCAACCGTATTGCGCCCCTTTTTTACGGATATGTTGCCATCTCCAAACTAGTGAATTAAAAGCAAGACCCCACCTCTCCCGCACCGCACCAATTTGCAAATCTTTCAAATTGTAAATTGCTGACCCGACAGTTAGTAGTGTTGTATCATCCCCTCCTTCCCCTGCCCGTAAGAGGGAGCCGCCTGCAGAACTTGGCGTTTCTGCACTACAATACGGGATTCTGCAAAGTGAGCTAACTCGTGCCTAACCTCGTCGAAATCCGCGATTTACACTTCTCCTATGGAAAGCGCGCCATCTTGAATGGCCTCCATATGGATTTCCCGCGCGGGAAAGTCGTGGCGGTGATGGGTGGTTCGGGCAGCGGTAAAACCACGGTGCTGCGCCTGATCGGCGGCCAGGTGCGTCCGCAAAAGGGTGCGGTCATGGTCGACGGGCAAACCGTGCACCAGTTAAAGACGGACGACCTGTACGTGTTGCGCCGCAAAATGGGCATGCTGTTCCAGCATGGTGCGTTGTTCACGGACTTGACCGTGTATGAAAATGTGGCGTTCCCGCTGCGTGAACACACGGACTTGCCGGAAGAGTTGATCCGCGACCTGGTGTTGATGAAGTTGCACGCGGTCGGCCTGCGCAATGCCGCAAAAATGAAGCCGGGCGAGATTTCCGGCGGCATGGCGCGCCGTGTCGCATTGGCCCGCTCGATTGCGCTGGATCCACAACTGATTATGTATGACGAGCCGTTTGCCGGCCTCGACCCGATTTCCATGGGCGTCACCGCCAACCTGATCCGCAATCTCAACGATGCGCTGGGTTCGACGACGATCCTAGTGTCGCACGATGTGAAGGAATCGTTCCTGATTGCCGATTACGTGTATTTCCTGTCGCAGGGTAAAGTCGTTGCGCACGGGACGCCGGACGACATGATGGCGTCGTCCGACCCGTACGTGAAACAGTTCGTCCATGCGGAAAGCGATGGACCCGTGCCGTTCCACTATCCCGGCAAATCGCTGGAGGCGGACCTGGGCCTGGGAGCGCGCGCATGAATTTTGCATTGAATTTGTTGGCGCGCCTGGGTTCGTGGGTGCGCGATCACGTGGAAGGTGTCGGGTACAGCGCACGCACGTTCTTTTATATGCTGGGCGTGTCGCCCGGCCTGTTGCGCCGGCCGCGCCTGGTGATCGAGCAGTTGCATTTCATTGGTAACTATTCGATGTTGATCATCACCTTGTCCGGCCTGTTCGTCGGCATGGTGCTGGGTTTACAGGGGTATTACACGCTGAACAAATATGGCGCCGAGCAATCGCTGGGCTTGCTGGTGGCGCTGGGCTTGACCCGCGAACTGGGGCCCGTGATTACCGCGCTGTTGTTTGCCGGCCGCGCCGGCACGTCGCTGACGGCGGAAATCGGCTTGATGAAGGCGGGTGAACAATTGTCGGCCATGGAAATGATGGCCGTGAACCCCGTGCAGCGCGTGCTGGCGCCCCGTTTCTGGGCCGGCGTGGTGGCCGTGCCGTGCCTGGCGTCGATTTTTTCCGCGGTCGGCATCTTTGGCGGTTACCTGATTGGCGTCAAGCTGATCGGCGTCGACGAAGGCGCGTTCTGGTCGCAAATGCAGGGTGGCGTCGATATTTATAAGGACGTCTTCAATGGTTTCGTGAAAAGCGTGGTGTTTGGCGTTGCCATCACGTTCATTGCGCTGTACCAGGGTTATGAAGCCCGCCCGACGCCGGAAGACGTGGCTGGCGCCACCACCCGTACCGTCGTGATTTCGTCGCTGATGATCTGGTGGCTGGACTTCATGCTGACGGCGTTGATGTTCAGCAAGTGATCGAACAAGTAAGCAAACAAGTTAGGATAGTGTCATGCAACGTAAATCTGTGGATGTGTGGGTAGGTTTGTTTGTGGTGCTGGGCGTGGCGGCGTTGATGTTTTTGGCGCTGAAGGCAGGCAACATGAGTTCGTTCTCCTTCGCCAAGACTTATGAAATCACGGCCAAGTTCGACAATATCGGCAGCCTGCGTACGCAGGCGCCCGTCAAGGCATCCGGCGTGGTCGTGGGCCGCGTCGCGGGCATCCGTTTCGACGACAAGAGCTATAAGGCGCTGGTGACGTTGACGATGGAGTCTGGTTATCAATTCCCGAAAGACAGTTCGGCCAAGATCCTGACGGCCGGCCTGTTGGGTGAGCAATACGTAGGCATCGAAGCAGGCGGCGACACGGCAAACCTGGCCGCCGGTGACAAAATCGCCCGCACGCAGTCGGCTGCCGTGCTGGAAGATCTGATCAATCAGTTTATTTACAGCAAAGCGGCCGAAGGAAAGGATGACAAGTAATGAACATCTCGACTTTCTCCATGCGTAAGCTGGCGCTGGCCACCGTTGCCGCCGCCACCCTGGCCGGCTGCGCCGGTCCGAACCCGCGCGACCCGTATGAAGGTTATAACCGCGCCATGTTCAACTTCAACGACAAGGTTGACGAAGTTGCACTGAAGCCGGCCGCTACCGTCTATAAGACCGTGCTGCCGAATTTCGTGCAGACGGGCGTGAACAATTTCTTTGGCAACCTGGCCGACGTGTGGACTGCCGCCAACAACTTCATGCAAGGCAAAGGCGAGCAGGGTATCTCGGACGTGATGCGCGTGGCGCTGAACTCCACCTTCGGCTTGCTGGGCGTAATGGATGTGGCGTCCGGCGCCGGCCTGCAAAAGCACAAGGAAGATTTCGGCCAGACGCTGGGCATGTGGGGCGTGCGTTCCGGCCCTTACCTGGTGTTGCCGCTGCTGGGCCCGTCCACGGTGCGCGACACGGTGGCGTTGCCGCTGGATATCAAGGCGGATCCATGGCAATACAACGATCGTGTCAACGTACGCAACGTCGGCACCGTTGTTCGTGTCATCGACCAGCGCGCCGGGCTGCTCGACGCCACCAACTTGCTGGAAGAAGCCGCCCTGGACCGTTATGAGTTTGTCCGCGATGGCTTCCTGCAGCAGCGCGAGAGCAAGGTATTTGACGGCGAAGCGAATCCGCGCGCGAAAAAGAAGAGCGCGTATGCGGATGATGAAAAACCAGCAACTGCCGACAGTGATAAGGCTGACAAGGGTAAAGATCAGCCTCAGGCTATAATGTCGGAACCGGCTGCGGAGAAAAACGCCAGCCTGTGATCCGCATCAAAACAACATAAGGTAAATCGCAGATGAAATTGATCAAGCAACTTTTGGCTTACGCGACGATGGCTTTCGCCACCGCCTCGTTTGCCGCAACCGTTCCTTCGGCTCCTTCGTCCAACGAAGCGCCGGATGCACTGGTAAAACGCATCAGTACGGAAGTGCTGGAAACCGCCAAGACCGACAAGGAAATCCAGGCTGGCAACACGAAGCGTGTAATGGACCTGGTGGAAACCAAGATCCTGCCGTACGTCGATTTCCAGCGCATGACTTCGCTGGCAGCCGGCCGTTTCTGGCGCGAAGCCAGCCCGGAACAGCAAAAGCAACTGTCGACGGAATTCCGCACGCTGCTGATCTACACGTATTCCGGTGCGCTGTCGCAAGTGAAAAATGAAACCATCGAGTTCAAGCCGCTGCGCGCCGATCCGGCCGACACGGAAGTCGAAGTGCGTTCGCAAGTGAACATGACCCGTGGCGAACCTGTGCCGCTGAACTACCGCGTTGCCAAATCGGCCACCGGCTGGAAGATTTACGACATCAATGTGCTGGGCGCCTGGCTGGTGGAAACCTACAAGAGCACCTTCGCGTCGGAAATCAGCAAAGGCGGTATCGATGGCTTGATCAAGACCTTGTCTGACAAGAACAAGAAACTGGCGTCGAAGCCGATCAAAGCCGCTTCGGCCAAATAATCAGAAGACCATGCCGGATTCCATCGACAACCTGTTGCCCCTGTCGTCGCTGACCGTGGACAATGCCACGGCGGCGCTGGCGCAGGGCGTGGCCGCGTTGAGCGCGGGCCAGACCGTGTTCGACTTGCGCAATGTGCAGTCGGTGGATTCCTCCGCCGTGTCGGTGTTGCTGGCATGGCAGCGCGCGGCCCGTGCCGCGGGCGTGGTTTTGGAATTGCGCAACCTGCCGGCCAAGTTGCGCAGCCTCACCAAGCTGTACGGCGTCTGCGCGCTGGTTTCGCCGTCGCTGGCGGAGTGCGCCGACGTTTCTTCCCATCCCGCAGCCGAGGCTGCCACCACGCATCACCATCACCACCATCATTGACCTTGCTCCTGTAGCAACAGTCGTCCCCGTAATACCCCCGATTCCCGGGCCCGGCGTAAGCCGAAATCAAAATTCCCATATAATTGACCGTTGCAGTTGCCGTAGCGCCACTGCGCCAGCATTCCACCACGGTCACAGCGCCGCACACTATTTTTTTATGACAGCAATTCAAATCAGTAACGTCCAAAAGCGCTACAAATCGCTGCAGGCGCTGGGCGGCGTGTCCCTCACCATCGAGGAGGGGGAATTTTTTGGTTTATTGGGTCCGAACGGCGCGGGCAAAACCACGTTGATTTCCACCATCGCCGGCCTGATCCGGCCCGATGCGGGGTCGGTTTCCATCCACGGCCACGATGTCGTCACGGATTTCCGCGAAGCCCGCAAGAAACTGGGCGTGGTGCCGCAGGAACTGGTGTTCGACCCGTTCTTCACGGTGCGGGAAACCCTGCGTTTGCAATCCGGCTACTTTGGCCTGAAAAACAACGACAAGTGGATCGACGAGGTGATGGAAAACCTCGACCTGACCAACAAGGCCGATACCAACATGCGCGCGCTGTCCGGCGGCATGAAGCGCCGCGTGCTGGTGGCGCAGGCGCTGGTGCACAAGCCGCCCGTCATCGTGTTGGACGAGCCGACCGCCGGTGTCGACGTGGAATTGCGGCAGACGCTGTGGAAATTCATTTCGCGCCTGAACCGCGAAGGCCACACGGTGGTGCTGACCACGCACTACCTGGAAGAAGCGCAAGCCATGTGCAAGCGCGTGGCCATGCTGAAGTCCGGTAAAGTCGTGGCGCTGGACACCATGTCGCAACTGATCCGCCGCATTTCCGGTTCACAGCTGGTGCTGCACCTGAAACAGGGCGCGCTGCCGGACGATTTACGCCACCTGGTGACGCACCCGGAAGACGCTGCGCGCGGCAAATACAGCCTGCGCATCAATGAATACAGCGAAGTGGAAACCATCCTGGCCCGCATCCGCGTGTCCGGCGCCGTCATCGATGAAATGCAGTTGCTGCAAGCCGACCTGGAAGACATCTTCCTGCAAATCATGGAAGGAAAACCCGTATGATCTCCATCGGCTTCCGCACGCTGGTGTACAAGGAAACCCTGCGTTTCTATAAAGTCGCCACGCAAACCATCGCCGCGCCGATCCTGACGGCCATGCTGTACCTGCTGATTTTCGGCCACGTGCTGGAAGGCCGTGTGCAAGTCTATCCGGGCGTGACGTACACGGCGTTCCTGATTCCCGGCCTGGTCATGATGAGCGTGCTGCAAAACGCATTCGCCAACTCGTCGTCGTCGCTGATCCAGTCGAAGATCACGGGCAACCTGGTGTTCGTGCTGCTGACGCCGTTGTCGCACTGGGAAATGTTCTCGGCGTATGTGATTGCCGCCATGGTGCGCGGCGTGGCCGTCGGACTGGGCGTGTTCATCGTCACCGCGTGGTTTGCCCACCTGTCATTCGTGGCGCCACTGTGGATTGCCGTGTTTGCGCTGCTGGGCGCCGCGATCCTTGGCACCATGGGACTGATTGCCGGTATCTGGGCCGAGAAATTCGACCAGCTGGCCGCCTTCCAGAATTTCCTCATCATGCCGCTGACGTTCCTGTCCGGCGTGTTTTATTCGATTCATTCGCTGCCGCCGTTCTGGCTGACCGTATCGCACCTGAATCCATTCTTTTACATGATCGATGGCTTCCGCTACGGCTTCTTCGGCCAGTCCGACGTCAATCCGCTCATCAGCGTGGCCATCGTCGGCGGCTTCCTGGCCGTGCTGTCGCTGCTGGCGATCCGCCTGCTGGCCAGCGGCTACAGGATGCGCCACTGAGGCGCCACTGAGGCACTATCGCCATGGCAACTGAAGACACGTACACCACGCACCACTTTATCGGGAATATAAAAATGACCACCACCCCTGAAGCGATCCACGGCTATATCGCGGCCGGCCTTGAATGCACCCACCTGGAAGTGGAGGGCGATGGCCAGCACTTCCAGGCCGTGATCGTGTCGCCGGCCTTTGCCGGCAAGCGCCCGATCCAGCGCCACCAGATCGTCTACGCCGTGCTGGGTGACCGCATGCGCGAAGAAATCCACGCGCTGTCGATGAAAACGCTGACGCCTGAAGAATACGCCGCATAAGCAAAGGGATACATCCGTGGACAAACTCCTCATCAAAGGCGGCAACCGCCTGCAAGGCGACGTCACCATTTCCGGCGCCAAGAACGCGGCGCTGCCGATCCTGTGCGCGGGCTTGCTGACGTCCGGCGACGTGCAACTGTCGAACGTGCCGCATCTGCAGGACGTGCGCACCATGCTGCGCCTGCTGGCGCAGACCGGCCTGAAAGTCGATCAGGATGGCGACAAGGTCACCTTGAACGGTTCGAACATCACCAGCCTGGAAGCGCCGTATGAATTGGTGAAAACCATGCGCGCATCGATCCTTGTGCTGGGCCCGCTGCTGGCGCGCTTCGGCGAAGCGAAAGTGTCGCTGCCGGGCGGTTGCGCCATCGGTTCGCGTCCCGTCGACCAGCACATCAAGGGGCTGCAGGCGCTGGGCGCCGAGATCACCATCGAGGCCGGCTATATCCACGCCAAATGCAAGAAACTGAAGGGCACCCGCATCGTGACCGACATGATCACGGTGACGGGCACGGAAAACCTGATGATGGCCGCCGTGCTGGCCGAAGGCGAAACCGTGCTGGAAAACGCCGCGCGCGAGCCGGAAGTCACGGACCTGGCGCACCTGCTGGTGGCGATGGGCGCGAAGATCGAGGGCATCGGCACCGACCGCCTGGTGATCACCGGCGTGCCTGAACTGCACGGCGCTTCGCACGCGGTGATTTCCGACCGCATCGAAGCGGCGACGTTCCTGTGCGCGGTGGCCGCCACCGGTGGCGACATCACCATCCGCAATACCCGTACCGACATCATGGACGCGGCGCTCGACAAGCTGCGCGAAATCGGCCTGCGCCTGACCGTAGGCGACGACTGGATCCGTGCGCAAATGGATGGCCGCCCGCAACCCGTGACATTCCGCACCACCGAATACCCTGGTTTCCCGACCGATATGCAGGCCCAGTTCATGGCGGTGAACACCATCGCCAACGGCGCCAGCCGCGTGACCGAAACCATCTTCGAAAACCGCTTCATGCACGTCCAGGAGATGAACCGCCTGGGCGCGGCAATTGAAACCGATGGCAACACGGCCTTTATCAAAGGCGTGGAGCAGCTCGTGGGCGCCCCTGTGATGGCGACCGATTTGCGCGCTTCGGCTTCGCTGGTAATCGCAGGCCTGGCCGCCAGGGGCGAAACGCTGGTCGACCGCATCTATCACCTCGACCGCGGCTATGACCGCATGGAAGTGAAGTTGCAGGCGATTGGCGCCGACATCAGCCGTATCAAATAATCGAGATTAATCATGAGTGGATTTAACAGCGACGCCAACAACCAGTTGATCCTCGCGCTGTCGAAAGGCCGCATTTTCGAAGACACCCTGCCGCTGCTGGAAGCAGCCGGCATCACCGTCACCGAGAATCCGGACACGTCGCGCAAGCTGATCCTGGCCACCAACGACCCCAACGTGCGCGTACTGATCGTGCGCGCCACCGACGTGCCGACCTATGTGCAGCATGGCGCGGCGGACTTCGGCGTGGCCGGCAAGGATGTGCTGATCGAGCATGGCGGCGAAGGCCTGTACCAGCCGGTGGACTTGAACATTGCGCAATGCCGCATGTCCGTCGCTGTGAAATCCGGTTTCGATTACGAAGCGGCCGTGCGCCAGGGCGCGCGCCTGCGCGTGGCCACCAAGTTTACGACCACGGCGCGCGAACACTTCGCGTCCAAAGGCGTGCACGTGGACCTGATCAAGCTGTATGGCTCGATGGAACTGGCGCCGCTGGTCGGCCTGTCGGACGCCATCGTCGACCTGGTGTCGACCGGCAGCACCTTGCGGGCGAATAACCTGGTCGAAGTCGAAGAAATCATGCAGATCTCGTCGCGCCTGGTGGTCAACCAGGCCGCGCTGAAACTCAAGCGCGCCCGCTTGCAACCGATCATCGAAGCTTTCGAGCGCGCCTCGAAAGCCCGTGCGAAAGGCTGACCATGACCATCTCTGTTCGTAAGCTCGACTCCACCGCGCCGGATTTCAAGGCCACGCTGGACGCCCTGCTGGCGTTTGAAGCGGAAACCGACGACGCGATTGAATCGGCCGTCTCGAAAATCCTGGCCGATGTCAAAAAGCGCGGCAATGCCGCCGTGCTGGAATACACCAACCGCTTCGACCGCCTGCCCAATGGCGGCGCCGCGTCCGTGGACACGCTGGACTTGCCGGTGGCGGAATTGCAGGCGGCGCTGGACAGCCTGCCAGCCACGCAGCGCGCCGCGCTGCAGATCGCGGCGGACCGCATCCGCGCCTTCCACGAGCGCCAGAAAGAAGAGCTGCAAGGCTTTACCTATACCGAGGCCGATGGCACCGTGCTGGGCCAGCGCATCACGCCGCTGGACCGCGTGGGCATCTATGTCCCGGGCGGCAAGGCTGCCTACCCGTCGTCCGTGCTGATGAACGCGATTCCCGCCCAGGTGGCCGGTGTCGGTGAAATCGTCATGGTGGTGCCGACGCCCGATGGCGTGAAAAACCAGATGGTGCTGGCTGCCGCCGCACTGGCCGGCGTGACCCGCGTGATCACCATTGGTGGCGCGCAGGCCGTTGGCGCGCTGGCCTACGGCACGGAAACCATTGCGCCGGTCGACAAGATCGTCGGCCCCGGCAACGCCTATGTGGCGGCGGCCAAGCGCCGCGTCTTCGGCACGGTCGGCATCGACATGATTGCCGGCCCGTCGGAAATCCTCGTCGTGTGCGACGGCACCACGGACCCGGACTGGGTCGCGATGGACTTGTTCTCGCAGGCCGAGCACGATGAACTGGCGCAAGCGATCATGCTGTGCCCGGACGCGGACTATATCGCGCAAGTGGAAGCGGCTATCAATAAACTGTTGCCGACCATGCCGCGCCAGGACGTGATCCGCACGTCGCTGACGGACCGCGGCGCGCTGGTCAAGGTGCGTGACATGGATGAAGCGTGCGCGATTGCCAACAGCATCGCGGCCGAACACCTGGAAATCTCCGCCGAAGAACCGCTGCAGTGGGCCGACAAGATCCGCCACGCGGGCGCCATGTTCCTGGGCCGCTTCTCGTCTGAATCGCTGGGCGATTATTGCTGCGGCCCGAACCATGTGCTGCCGACGTCGCGCACGGCGCGCTTCTCGTCGCCGCTAGGCGTGTATGACTTCCAGAAGCGCTCGTCCGTGATTTACGTGTCCGAATCAGGCGCGCAAACCCTGGGCAAGGTCGCCGCGGAACTGGCGTATGGCGAAGGCTTGCAGGCGCATGCGCGCAGCGCGGAATTGCGGTTGAAATAAGGATGGAGATGCGCGCCACGATGGCTGAACAATCCGATAGCCCTTGGCTGGACCAGGTCTTCTGTGAAGACGCGCTGGCCGGGCTGGCGCGCATCCCTGACGGCTCGGTGGATTTGATCCTCACCGACCCGCCGTACAACCTGGGCAAGGATTACGGCAACGCGTCCGACCAGCAGACGGTGGAAGAATACCTGTGCTGGACGGAACGGTGGATCGATGCGGTGCTGCCGAAGCTGAAACCAACCGGCAGCCTGTATATCTTCCTGACGTGGCGCTATTCGCCTGAAATCTTCGTCATGCTGAAAAAGCGCATGACGATGATGAATGAAATCATTTGGGATCGCCGCGTGCCGTCGATGGGCGGCAGCGTGCGCAGTTTTTCTTCCGTGCATGACACGGTGGGCTTCTTCGTGGCCCGCAAGGATTACTATTTCGACCTGGACGCCGTGCGTATCCCGTACGACGCCGAGACGAAAAAAGCCCGTTCGCGCTCGATTTTCATCGGCGCCAAGTGGCTGGAAGTGGGTTACAACCCGAAAGACGTGTGGAGCGTGTCCCGGCTGCACCGTGAACATTCGGAACGGGTCGATCATCCGACCCAGAAACCGCTGGAAATCATTGAACGCATGGTCAAGGCATCGTGTCCGCCGGGAGGCGTGGTGCTGGACTTGTTCATGGGCAGCGGCACCACGGCGCTGGCGGCGCGCCGCTGCGGCAGGCACTTTGTCGGCTTCGAATTGAATCCGGACTATTGCGCGATCATCGAAGCACGCCTGGCCGAAGAAGACGCGGCTGCCGCGCTGGCTGCCGCCTTGCCGGTGGCCGATGCCAATGGCAAGCCCGCGCGCGCCAGGACGGCAAAGGCGGCCAAAGCGGTGAAAACCGTAAAAACTGCGAAAACCACGAAAACTGCCAAGGCTGTAAAGGCAACGAAGCCTGCCCCTGCGGCCAAGGCGGCAAAGACGGTGAAAACCGCCGTCCCCAAACGATCCCGGGTCCCCAAACCCCCCGAAGAAATATCCATCTAGTGTAAGGAGTGCAGCAAGATGTCCATCGACAGTCTCATCCGCAATACCATCCGTTCCGACGTACTGGCCATTCCCGGCTACCACGTCGCCGATGCCAGCGGTTATATCAAACTGGATGCGATGGAAAATCCTTACCCGCTGCCGAACCATCTGGCCACGGACCTGGCCCAGCGCCTGGCCAACGTGGCGCTGAACCGCTATCCGGTGGCGTCGTATACCACGCTGAAGGAGCGTATCTGCAAGCAGCTGGGCGTGCCGGCAGGTTACGACGTCTTGCTGGGCAATGGTTCCGATGAACTGATTTCCATCCTGGACATGGCGTGCGCACACCAGGACCGCCGCGCCGTCGTGCTGGCGCCGGTGCCGACCTTCGTCATGTATGCCCGTTCCGCGCAATTTGCCGGCATGGATTTCGTCGGCGTGCCGTTGAAGGACGACCTGACGCTCGATAAAGACGCGATGCTGGCCGCCATCGCCCAGCACAAGCCGGCGCTGGTGTACCTGTCGTACCCGAACAACCCGACCGGCAACCTGTTCGATGAAAACGACATGGTGGAGATCATCCGCGCGCTCGGCGACACCGGGATTGCCGTGGTCGACGAAGCCTATGAACCGTTTGCGCAACAGAGTTTCATGTCCCGTTTGCCGGAATTCGACAACCTGGTGGTCATGCGCACGGTGTCGAAACTGGGCCTGGCCGGCATCCGCCTGGGCTACATGTCGGCCGCGCCAAAATTGCTCGAACAACTGGACAAGGTCCGTCCGCCGTACAATATCAATGTTTTGACCCAGGTAGCCGCCGAATTTGCCCTCGACAACATCGAAGTGCTGAACGGCCAGGCTGCCCAGCTGCGCAACGAGCGCGCTGCGCTGTCTGCCGCATTGACAGCAATTCCGGGTGTACAAGTGTTCCCGTCGGCCGCCAATTTCATCCTGGCGCGCGTACCGGATGCGGACGCTGCTAATGCCTATCTCTTATCCCAGAAGGTATTGGTTAAAAATGTGGGTAAAATGCATGGTGTACTGACCAATTGTCTGCGTATCACGGTCAGCACGCCGGAAGAGAACGCCGCCTTTTTGGCTGCCTTCAAGGCAGCGATGGCGGCTTGACCATCACAGAGTTTCCAATGAACCGCACCGCAGAAATCACCCGCAACACCAGCGAGACGCAAGTCCGCGTGGCCATCAACCTGGATGGCACCGGCCAGCAAAAGCTGAACACGGGCGTCCCTTTCCTGGACCACATGCTGGACCAGATCGCCCGCCATGGCCTGATCGACCTTGATATCGAAGCCACCGGCGACATCCATATCGACAACCACCACACGGTGGAAGACGTCGGCATCACGCTGGGCATGGCGTTCGCCAAGGCAGTCGGCGACAAGAAAGGCATCCGCCGCTATGGCCATGCCTACGTCCCGCTGGACGAAGCGCTGTCGCGCGTGGTGATCGACTTTTCGGGCCGTCCCGGCATCGAATACCACATCCCATTCACGCGCGCGATGATTGGCACGTTTGACGTCGACCTGACCCTGGAATTTTTCCGCGGCTTCGTCAATCACGCGCAAGTCACCTTGCATATCGATAACCTGCGGGGCACCAATGCCCACCACCAGTGCGAAACCGTGTTCAAAGCCTTTGGCCGCGCGTTGCGCATGGCCACGGAGCTCGATGCGCGCGCCGCAGGCACGATTCCATCGACTAAAGGTAGCTTGTGATCAAACTTGCTGCGCTTGACACTTGCGCAAGCGCAGTGGTCTCTGCTTGAATGGCATTATGAAGAAAATCGTAGTAGTTGATTATGGCGTGGGCAACCTGCGCTCGGTCGCGCAAGCCTTGCGCGCCGTGGCGCCGGAGGCCGACGTACGCATTTCCGGCGAAGTCGCTGACATCGCCGATGCCGAACGCATCGTCTTGCCGGGCCAGGGCGCCATGGCGGACTGCATGCGGGGCTTGCGCGAATCCGGCCTGCTCGACGCCGTGCTGCGCGCAGCGGAAGTCAAACCGCTGCTCGGTGTGTGCATCGGCGAGCAAATGCTGTTTGAATCGTCCGAGGAAGGCAATGCCCAGGGTTTGGGCTTGCTGCCAGGCAAAGTCGTGCGTTTCCAGCTCGACGGCTTGCTGCAGGAAGACGGTTCCCGTTACAAAGTCCCGCAAATGGGCTGGAACCAGGTACGCCAGAGCAG
This sequence comes from Pseudoduganella rivuli, assembly GCF_009674485.1. GTDB lineage: Bacteria > Pseudomonadota > Gammaproteobacteria > Burkholderiales > Burkholderiaceae_D > Rugamonas > Rugamonas rivuli_B. Next base: position 400,843 of record NZ_WKJJ01000002.1, read on the forward strand.
CGCGCATGCGCTGTGGGAAGGCATACCGGACAACGCGTATTTCTATTTCGTGCATAGTTACTATGTACAGCCCGCGAATCCGGCGCATCAGGTCGGCGAAACCGTTTACGGCCAGCCATTCTGCTGCGCGGTGGCGCGCGACAACATCTTTGCAACGCAATTCCACCCGGAAAAGAGTGCCGCAGCCGGCCTCCAGCTGTACAAGAATTTCGTTCACTGGCAACCATAACCCCTACTTTTCAATCCCATTATGCTGCTCATTCCTGCCATCGACCTGAAAGACGGTCACTGCGTTCGCCTGAAACAAGGCGATATGGAACTTGCCACCGTGTTTTCCGAAGACCCGGCCGAAATGGCCCGTCACTGGCTGATGCAAGGCGCCCGCCGCCTGCACCTGGTGGATTTGAACGGTGCATTTGCCGGCAAACCAAAGAACGAAGGCGCCGTGAAATCCATCCTCAAGGTGGTGCAAGAGTTCGCGCTGGAAAACGATATCGATGAAATCCCCGTCCAGCTGGGCGGCGGCATCCGCGATCTCGACACCATCGAACGCTACCTCGACGACGGCATCAGCTACATCATCATCGGCACCGCCGCCGTGAAAAGCCCGGGCTTCCTGCACGACGCGTGCGGCGCCTTCCCCGGCCACATCATCGTGGGCCTGGACGCGAAAGACGGCAAAGTCGCCACCGATGGCTGGAGCAAGATGTCCGGCCACGAAGTGATCGACCTGGCGCAGAAATTCGAAGCCTACGGCGTGGAATCGATCATTTACACCGACATCGGCCGCGACGGCATGATGGGCGGCGTCAATATCGAAGCCACCGTGCGCCTGGCGCAAGCCGTGCGCATCCCGATCATTGCCTCGGGCGGCCTGCACAACATTACCGACGTGGAAAAACTGTGCGAAGTGCAGGACGAAGGGATCGAAGGCGTGATTTGCGGCCGATCCATCTACGAAGGCACGCTGGACCTGAACTCGGCCCAGTTGCGCGCCGACGAACTGACGGAAGGCAGCCTGGAGGCTGAATAACCCATGCTGGCAAAACGCATCATCCCCTGCCTGGACGTGACCGATGGCCGCGTCGTGAAAGGCGTCAACTTCACCGAGCTGCGCGACGCCGGCGATCCGGTGGAAATCGCGCGCCGCTATGACGAGCAGGGCGCCGACGAACTGACTTTCCTGGACATTACTGCGTCGTCCGATAACCGTGGCCTGATCCTCGACATCATCGAAGCGGTGGCGTCGCAAGTATTCATCCCGCTGACGGTGGGCGGCGGCGTGCGCCAGGTGGAAGATGTGCGCCGCCTGCTGAACGCGGGCGCCGACAAGGTCAGCATGAACACGTCGGCCGTGACCAATCCGCAACTGGTGTACGATGCTTCCCAGAAGCATGGTTCCCAATGCATCGTGGTGGCGATCGACGCCAAGCAGGTATCGCCCGGCAAATGGGAAGTGTTTACCCATGGCGGCCGCAAAGCCACCGGCCTTGACGCGGTGGAATGGGCGAAGAAAATGGAAACGCTGGGCGCGGGCGAGTTGCTGCTGACGTCGATGGACCGCGACGGCACCAAGTCCGGTTTCGACCTGGGCTTGACGCGCGCCGTGTCCGACGCCGTGGGCATCCCCGTGATTGCGTCCGGCGGCGTGGGCGGCCTGCAAGACCTGGCCGACGGCGTCAAGCTGGGCCATGCCGATGCGGTGCTGGCGGCCAGCATTTTCCATTATGGCCAGCACACGGTACAGGAAGCCAAGCGTTTCATGGCGCAGCAGGGCATCCCGATGCGCCTGCTCTGAACGAAGGAAGACCTATCATGATGCCGACTCAGACTCCCAGCGTGGCGAAAGCCAAGTGGCTGAACAAGATCAAGTGGGATGAACATGGCCTGGTGCCGGTGATCGCGCAGGAAGCGGGCACCAACAACGTGCTGATGTTCGCCTGGATGAACCGTGACGCCCTGTATAAAACCGTGGAGCTGGGCGAGGCCGTGTACTGGAGCCGTTCGCGCAAGAAGCTGTGGCACAAGGGCGAAGAGTCCGGCCACACGCAGAAAGTGCTGGAAATCCGCCTCGACTGCGACGAAGACGTGGTGTTGCTGAAGATTGAACAGGCTGGCGGCATCGCGTGCCACACGGGCCGCCATTCGTGCTTCTTCAACAAGTTCGACGGCGACGCCAAGGAAGGCGACTGGCAGGCAGCCGATCCGGTATTGAAAGATCCGGAAACGATTTATACGGAAGCGAAGAAACAATAATGAGCACCATCCTGGACCGGCTGGCCGAAACCATTGAAGCGCGCAAGCCTGTCAATGGCGGCGACCCCGCCACGTCGTACGTCGCCAAATTGTTCGCCAAGGGCGACGATGCGATCCTGAAGAAAGTCGGCGAAGAAGCCGTGGAAGCCGTGATGGCCGCGAAAGACGCCCGCAATGGCGGCGACAGCGGCAAAGTACTGTACGAATGCGCCGATCTGTGGTTCCATTCGATCGTGATGCTGGCGCAGTTCGGCCTGACCCCGCAGCAAGTGCTGGATGAACTGGCGCGGCGCGAAGGGTTGTCCGGGCTGGAAGAAAAAGCCGCGCGCAAGGACTAACGAATTTCATCGGAGTTGTAGTGGATAATTGCCTGTTTTGTAAAATCGCCCAGAAGCAAATTCCCTCGTCCATCGTCTATGAAGACGAAGAACTGATGGTCTTCAAGGACATCCGTCCCGCCGCGCCGGTGCACTTGCTGGTGATCCCGAAAACCCACATCACGACCCTGTCCGATTGCACCGCCGGCCATGCGCCGCTGCTGGGCCGCATGCTGGCGCTGGCGCCACGCCTGGCGGAAGAACACGGCTGCGCCGTGAGTTTCAACGACGACGGCGAACCATCGGGCGGCTACAAAACACTGATCAACAGTGGTCCGGACGGTGGCCAGGAAATCTATCACCTGCACTTGCACGTGATTGGCGGTCCGCATCCATGGCGGGTGGAGCCTCCGCGCCACGGCTGATATCCGGGAACCGGTGGGTTCTCTCATATAGTTATGCCAATATGACAAGCACATGACATGCGTCAATCGCGTATACTGTGCTGATTAACAGTTTTGGACGCTTGCGTCCTGCAAGGGGAAAATGATGGGTTCGTTTAGCGTATGGCACTGGCTGGTCGTTCTGGTGATCGTCATCCTGGTATTCGGCACGAAAAAGCTGGGCAATATCGGTTCCGACGTGGGCAAGGCAGTCAAAGGCTTTAAAGATGGCATGAAGGGCGACGAAGACAAGCCGGCCGCGCCATCGGCGCCGTCGCAGGTCGCCGACAAGACCACCATCGACGTCGACGCCAAAGAGAAGAACAAGCTCTGAGGCGCTGCCGGCAATGTCTGATTTGCCGGCATGTCTAATCTATGATCGATCTCGGTCTCTCCAAATTAGCCATCATCGGCGTGGTTGCGCTGGTGGTCATCGGTCCCGAAAAGCTGCCCAAAGTGGCGCGCATGGCCGGGACTTTGTACGGCCGCGCGCAGCGCTACCTGGCGGAAGTCAAATCCGAAGTCAGCCGCGAAATCGAAATGGAAGAATTGCGCAACTTGCGCAAGGAAGTCCAGGAAGCGGCGGACTCCGTGAAGCAGGGCGTGCAAAGCATGGAAAATTCCATCCAGCAGAACATGCAGGAAGTGGAAAATGCCTGGCATGCCGATGACGGGGCCCCGCACGACAGTTACAGCACCTATGGCCAGACGGCCAGCATCGAACAGCAGGCGCGCAAGGCGAAGGAATTCCGCCGCAAGCGGCTGGTGCGCACGTCGAATGTGCCGTCCTGGTACAAGCATCAAAGCGGCATCAAATCCCACGTGACTTCCGGCGCGGCGCGGGTGGCCCGCCACCGTCCCCGCAGCAAACCTCCCGCATCGTTTTTCTAAATGAGTGAACAACAACCGGTTGAAGAAACCTTCATCTCGCACCTGATCGAGCTGCGCGACCGCCTGGTCAAGGCAACGATCGGCATCGTCGTCATGTGCGCGGCGCTGATGCTGTGGCCGGGGCCGTCCCGTATCTATGACATCCTGGCGCAGCCAATGCTGAACGCCTTGCCGGCCGGCTCGAAAATGATTGCCACCGGCGTGATTGCGCCGTTCCTGGTGCCGATGAAGGTGACGTTGCTGATCGCCTTCATCCTGGCGCTGCCGTGGGTGCTGTACCAGGCCTGGGCCTTCGTTGCGCCCGGCCTGTATGCGCATGAAAAACGGCTGGTGGCGCCGCTGGTGATTTCCTCGTCGCTGCTGTTCGCGTCCGGCGTGGCGTTTTGCTATTTCTTCGTGTTCGGCCGCGTGTTCAGCTTCATTTCCGCCTTCTCGCCGCAATCGATCGCGGTGACGCCGGACATTGAAAACTACCTGGACTTCGTGATGTCCATGTGCCTGGCTTTCGGCGCCACGTTTGAAGTGCCGGTGGTGGTGGTGGTGCTGGTGCGCATGGGGATCGTCTCGGTGGCGAAGCTGAAAGATATCCGCCCCTACGTGATCGTCGGCGCCTTCGTGATCGCCGCCATCGTGACGCCGCCGGACGTGGTATCCCAGTTCTCGCTGGCGATTCCGATGTGGCTGCTGTACGAACTGGGCTTGCTGGTGGCCCCGGTGTTCGTCAAGGTGACGCAGGCGCCGGAAGAGGAATCCACCTGATCCAGACGAAAAAGGCGCCATTGGCGCCTTTTGTCTTTACTGGGTCATCAATTCCCGCACCACCTTCACCGGCGCGCTGCCATAACTGAGGAACTGCTCGTTGAATTCCTTCAGCGAGAACTTGTTGCCCAGCGCCTGCTTGCGTTCTTCGCGCAATTCCATGATTTCGCTGTAGCCGCTGAAGTAGCTGGCCAGTTGCACCGACGTCAAGGTGGCGCGGCGCCATTTTTCCGCGGCTTCGCGCTGGGTCTGGAAGGCCTGGCGCGTCAGCAGGTCGAGCGCCTGTTCCTGCGTCATGCCCTGCACGTGCACGCTGTAGTCGAGGATCGTGTTGGTCACGCTGCGCAAGTTCCATTTCGAATACATCAGCCACATTTCCGGCGCATTGTCCCCATAGCCGGATTCCAGCATCATGCGCTCGCCATACACGGCCCAGCCTTCGATCATGGCGCCGTTGCCGAAGATGGATTTCACGATCGACGGCGATTTGTTGGCGTACACCAGTTGCGCGTAATGACCGGGAATCGCTTCGTGGATGTTCAGGATTTGCAGGATCCAGTGGTTGTATTCGCGCAGCGTGCTTTCCGCCTGTTCCGGCGTGGCGTCGTCCAGCGGCGTCACGTTGTAATACGTGCGGTCTTGCGGACGATAGGGGCCGGGCGCCTCGATGCTGGCGCCGGCCACGCCGCGCTGGTATTCGGGCGTTTCACGCACTTGCAATGGCTTGTTCGGGTCCAGCGTCAGCAAGTTGTTCTTGATGACCCAGTCCTGCAGCACGGGGATCTGGCGGCGGATTTCCGGGAAGAAGTCGGCGCGCGCCACGTGGTTGTCGGACAGCTTGGCGATCACCATGCCGATCTTGGCAAAGCGGTCGGCAGGTTTATCCACGCCGGCCAGGTATTTCGGCCACAGGTCGTCGCTGATGCGGTCCATGTTGGTGAGCAGTTGCTCGCGTGCCGCCAGCGCTTTCTGGTACGTCTGTTCGCCCGTGCTGCCGGCCTGGATATCGAAGCCGAACTTCGCTTCGTACAGTTCCTTGCCGATACGGAACGAGCGGCCGCCGCTGGTAGCCATCGCCTTGTCCAGCTCCCCCAGCCACGCGGCATAACCTTCGACCGCGGTCCTGGCTTGCGTGATGCGCTGCTTGAACAATTCCTTTTCGATCGGCGTCAGGATCGATGCCTGCGCTTCCTTGTCCAGCGACGCGAGGACTTGCAGTACGCCGGGCGCCTGGGCGATGGCCAGTTGCGTATGTTCGCGCGTCGGGTTGTTGATGGTGGCGCGGGCCGCGTCGTAATACGCGGGCACGCCGGCGATGCGTTTCAACAGCGTGCGCAGGCGCTGCGGCTTGGCCGCGTATTCCGTGTTGAGGATGAAATCGATCGGGCTGGCAATGTTGTACAGCGCCGGATTCCACTCATATTCCTTGAACGTGGTGAGGTACCAGCGGTCCGATTTCAGCTTGTTGACCAGCAGCGCCAGGTCGGTGCGCTGCTTGGGCGACAGCTGCTTCGCGTCGACTTTTTCCAGGCGGCCCAGCCAGTCGTCGATGAACGCCAGCTGCGCGGTGCGCGACGCGGCATCGGGAATCGTGAGGTTGGCGGCGGTTTCGTATTTGCCGACGGAGATCGCGGTTTCCGGATCGGCTTTCCACAGCGCGCCGAGGAATTGCGTGGACAGGGCGTCCATGCTGCGATCCTGGCGGCGTTCGGACGGGGCTTGCTTGATCATTTGCGGTGCGGCAGCCACGGCGGCCGTAGCGGCGGCGCCTTTGGCGGCCTTGCCCTTGGCGGTGGATTTGCCGCTGGTTTTACCACTGGTTTTGCCGCCCGAGTTGCCTGCCGCTTTTTTGCCGCCGGTGGTTTTGCTGGTTTTCGCCTTGCCGGATTTGGCCGGCTCTTTCGCGTACACAGGCGACAGCACAAGGCTGGCCATCATCGCAGCCAGCGCGATTTGAGTTTTGATCATCGGATATGCCTTCATCAGGGAGGCGCCGCTTGCCTCGTGGGTGGCGGCGCCGCAGGTTGCAGCGTGCGAGATTAACATCAAACCGTACCGCTGCGGACGTCCGTTACATTATGAAATCACGTTATTGCGGATCAGTTCCTGGTGGTGGGCATTGAGCTTTTCCACGGCAGCCTTGCCGTTGCCCATGCGGGTCAGCAGGATTTCGCTGGATTTCGTGAAGCGGTGGCCAATGCGGATCGAATACGAGCGGAACAGCCAGCTCCAGAACGATTGGATGAAGACCGCTTCATCCATGTCGCGCCATTTGACGCCCTGCACACCCTTGGCCCATGGCAGGATGCCGGAATACAGCCACACGCCGACATCGTCGTAATACAGCTGGACGCTGCGGATCACCAGGATGCGGTAACCGACCAGCAGTACCGCCACCAGCATCACGATGCCGGCCGCCAGTTCGGAATAGCGGAACGCCAGGGGCAGGGCGAAGCCGAACAGCAGGATGGCCAGCAACAGCGTGTTGATGTAGGCGGTCCAGGATTTGACGGCGAGCAGGGTGCCGTGGCCGGCGGGGCGGGTGGCGTTGTCTTGTTCCATTTTTTTATCTCGGTTCGTTTGCGTTGCTGGTCTGCCAGCGTGTCAGTAACTCATTCCCTCTTGCAGCATCGCCAGCATGTCCGCCGCCGACATGCGCGCCGACGTGTCGCTGCCGTCGAGCAGGCTGTCGGCCAGGTCGCGCTTGTGCTGGTGCAGGTCGACGATGCCTTCTTCGATCGTGTGGCGCGCCACCAGGCGGTAGATCGTCACGGGGCGCAATTGTCCCATGCGGTGCGCGCGGTCGGAAGCCTGGTCTTCAACGGCCGGGTTCCACCACGGGTCCATGTGGATCACGTAGTCGGCCGCCGTCAGGTTGATGCCGACGCCGCCCGCTTTCAGCGAAATCAGGAAGACGTCGCCTTCACCGGCCTGGAACGCATCGACGCGCTGCTTGCGCACCGCCATCGGTGTCGAACCGTCGAGATACTGGTATGACACGCCCTGCGCATCGAGGTGGTCGCGGATCAGTCCCAGGTGGTCGACGAACTGGCTGAACACCAGCACCTTGTGGCGGTTTTCCAGCAAGCCCGATAACAGGTGCGCGAAGGCGGCCAGCTTGCTGCTGGCCAGTAGCAGCCCCGGCGCCACCAGGTTCGGATTGCAGCACGCGCGGCGCAGCTTCATGATTTCGGCCAGGATCTGGATCGATTTCTTCTCGGCCGGACCTTCGACCTGCGCCAGCTTGTCCAGCGCTTCGCGCCGCAGCGATTCGTACAGCGCCGCCTCTTCCTTCGACAAGTCCACTTCCAGGGTGATTTCCGTGCGAGACGGCAGTTCCGTCAACACCTGCGTCTTGGTGCGGCGCAGGATGAATGGTCCGATCAAACGGCGCAGCCGGTTGCGCGCGCCCACTTCCGCGCGGTGATCCTGCTGCTTTTCAATCGGTCCCGCAAAGCGCAGGTTGAATTGCTCGATGCTGCCCAGCAGGCCCGGATTGATGAAGCGGAACAAATTCCACAATTCGCCCAGGTGGTTTTCCAGAGGCGTACCGGTCGCCACCATGCGGAAGTCGCCGCGCAGCGCCATCACGGCTTGCGAGCGCTTGGTGGCGCCATTCTTGATCGCTTGCGCTTCATCGAGCACGATGGTGTGCCAGTGCACGTTGGCGAAGCGTTCCGCTTCCAGCTGCAGCAAGCCATAGCTGGCAATCACCAGGTCGAATGCGCCCGCGCCGGCCAGCGTTTCCGCCCGGTCCCCGGCGCCAAACAATTTCACGTTCAGGGTCGGCGCAAAGCGCGCCGCTTCCGACACCCAGTTCAGGCACACGGACGTCGGGGCGATCACAAGGGTCGGGCCTTTCGGCGCGCGCGACAGGATCAGTGCCAGCGCCTGCAACGTTTTACCAAGGCCCATGTCATCGGCCAGGCAGGCGCCCACGCCCCAGTGGGCCAGGCGCGCCAGCCAGTCGTAGCCTTCGCGCTGGTAATCGCGCAAGTCGGCCTGCAAGGTGCTGGGCACTTGCGGCGTGAATTCCATGCTGGTCTGCATGCGCAGCAAGTGTTCGCGCCACGCCGGATCGGCTTCCACGGCGCCCGCCTCGAGCGCCAGTTCTTCCAGCGCGAAGGCGGCCAGCGGATGAATGCGCACGCCGTCGCCGCTGATGTCGCCCAGCGCCTGCACTTCGCGCAGGCGGCGGTGCAATTCTTCTGTCAGCGCCAGGAACTGGTTGTCGCCCAGCGCGATAAAGCGGTCTTCGCCGGCCGCCATCATTTCCAGCACGGACCGCAAATCCAACACCGTGTTTTCATCGACCTGCAACTGGCCGCTGGCGGCAAACCAGTCTTTTTCGCGGCGGATCTGCAGGCGGAACTGCTTGCCGCCGACGCGCTGCGTGACGCGGAATTTCTCGCCTTCCGGCCAGGCCACGACGATGTTTTCCTGTTGCTGCAACTCGGCCAGCAATTGCAGGCACAGTGCGGGCTGTCCCAGCAGCCATTCGCCGTGTTCCTGCTCCGCGTGCTCCAGCACGGGACATTGCGCCACCAGCATGCGCTCCGCATCGCGCTCGTCGGCCAGGCGGCGCTTGGCCTGCACTTGCCGCCCGTCGTTTTCCGCGATCAGGCTTTCCGCCCCGCTGCCGGGAACGTAATACGCGCCGTTCGGCAATGGGCGCACCTGGATTTGCATCTTGAGGCCCTGCTGGTATGGCAGCAGCAGCACGTGCAGGCGCGCATCGGCGTCGACCTGCTCCGCATTGCCGTCGCCGCCGCCGATATCCGACTGCACCGTCACCAGCGACGAGACGGCGCCAATTGCTTTCAGCACCTGTTCCTGCGCATGCTGCGGCACGGTCAGGCCATCGCCGACAATCGATGCGATGCGGCGGTGCTCGTCGCCGATGGACACCACGCGCAAACGGGTCGGCGTTTCCTTGACCACCACCACGCCGGCATTCACGTCCGTGACGGGTGGTTGCAACGTCAGCTGCAATTGGCCGCCGCTCGAGCGGATCAGCAATTCCGGCGCCCCGGCCAGCAATTCCACGCGCGTATCCGGCGCGTCGAACCAGTAGACGTGCGGGTGGCCCACCAGCGCCAGCGCCGCCTGTTCATGGTCGATGTCATAGCGCAGGCCGGACGAATATGCCTGGCGCGATGGTGCAATGGTGCTGCTGATGCGGATATCCTGCGCCGTCAGGTATTCCAGCGACGCCGCATCTTCGCGCAAGCGCTTCAGCGCCAGTGGCCGTCCTTTGCCCCAGCTGCCCTTGGCGTCGCGCTTTTGTTCGCGCGGTTCGATTTCCGTGATGCCGATCGCGGGATCGAAGCCCAGCATCCAGATCAGCCGTGTTTCATTGGCGGCCGCCACCGGCGCCGCCTGCTGCAGGTTGATCAGCGCGGCGAGCTGGCGCTGCCACGCTTCCTGACGCTCGAACCACGTGGTCATGTCCGTGAAGCCGCCTTTTTCGCGCAGCGCCGCCGCATGCGTCATCATCTCGTGGTCGCCCAGGTGGCCCAGCACGGACGCCACTTGCGCGGCAATGAATTTATAGCCGGCCGCTTCCGCCTGGTGCGCCAGCGTATGCAATTGTTCGCGCTTGCTCTCCAGCGGCAACGACAGCCAGTAATACAGCAGCCCCTGGAACATTTGCGCCTGCATCGCGGTTTCCCAGCCGCGCGTCAGCACGATATCGGCCTGCATGGTGCCGGCGCGGATCTGGCGCAGCATGCTCAACTGGTTGTACACGGCGCTGTCCGGATTCGGCTGCGCGTGCACCGCCAGTTCCAGGTAGCTTTCCGCGGCTTTCGCCATGCGCGAATCCAGGCTGCGCAGCATGGCCAGCACGTACAGGTGGCCCGCCATGCCCTGGAACAATTGTTTCCGCTTGCCGGAATCGCGGCGCAGCAGTTTCAAGGCACTGTCGTAGCCAGCCAGCGCCTTGTCGGCGTCGCCGCGCAGGAACAGGATGGTGGCGGTGAACAGTTGCGCCAGCGGATTGTCCAGCCCCTCCAGGTACGACTTGGCTTGCTTCAATTCGCCGCACAGGATGGCCTGTTCCGCCATCGCCAGGCGCAGCGCATCGCTGATGTATTCGTTTTTCGCGATCTTGCGCTGGATATGGCGCTCGGCAAAGCCCCGTATCGTGGGCGCCAGCGCCGGTTCGCGCTGGCAGTGCTGGATCAGCAGCATCAGCACGTCGTCCATCAGCAGCGGGTGCACCAGCACCAGCATGCCGGTCTCGAACGGGCGCGTGAAGATATCGACCACCGGGTGCAATTGCGCCGCTTCATAGCACACCATACAGGCTTGCAGCAGCGGCATCACTTGCTGCGGCGTCTGGCCCCGCAACAGCGCCATGCGCAGGCGCGCCACGCCCTGGCGGTAGCTGCGCGGCTCCAGCGCGCCATTCCAGCCCTGGCGCATGGGATTGAGCGCTTCATAGGCTGCGCACAGGTCCGGCAGGATGTGCGCGCCAATGGCGGCGCGGATCGCGGGCCAGCGCAATTTGGTATTGCACATGAAGCCGCGTGTGGCCATCACGCTGATGTAGGCCAGCCGCTCCAGCCGCTGCAGGGCTTCATCCAGCGATGCGGCATTGAACATGAATCCCTTGTGGTCGCGCACGCCGGCCTTGTTCAGTAAATCCAGGATGGCCTGGCGGCCCGTCGCTTCGCCGATCAGCGCCAGCAGCGCCAGGATCGCCTTTTCATCCGGGCCGAGTGCATCGAATTCGGCCAGCAATTGTTGTTCACTGCTCATACGTTTTTACAAGTTGTCGATCGTGACGGGGGCGGCCTGGCCGGCATCATGCAGCCCGAACATGCGCTGGTAAAAATACAGTTCCGCTTCCAGCGTGCGGATAATGGACTCCGCCTTGCGGAAGCCATGGCCTTCGCCTTCCAGTTCCACATAGGCAACCGGTATGCCGCGCGCCTTGAGCGCCCGCACCATGGCCACCGATTGCGATGGCGGCACCACCATGTCGTCCTTGCCCTGGAAAAAAATCATCGGGCAGGCCAGCTTGTCCGTATGGTGGATCGGCGAGCGTTGCCGGTACACGGCGTCCGCTTCGGCGGCAGGCGCGATCAGGTATTCATTGTAGTGCGACTCGAATTTGTGCGAATCCTGGTCCAGCCCTTTCAGGTCAGACACGCCGTAATAGCTGGCGCCCAGCTTGAACACATCGTGGAACGTCAGCGCACACAAGGTGGTGAGGCCGCCGGCGCTGCTGCCGCGGATGATCAGGCGCTCCGGGTCGGCCAGGCCTTGCTGCGCCAGGTGGCGCGCGCCGGCCACGCAATCTTCCACGTCGACCACGCCCCACTGGCCCTTGAGCAAGTCGCGGTAGGCGCGGCCAAAGCCCGTGCTGCCGCCATAGTTCACGTCCAGCAAGCCGAAGCCACGGCTGGTCCAGAATTGCGTGGCGAGTTTCAACGTGTTGACCGTCATGCCGGTCGGGCCGCCGTGGCCGATGACGATGACCGGCGGCTTGCTGCCGGCCGGCGCCTGCACATCCTTGTTGGCGGGCGGGTAATAGAACGCGTGCGCCGTGCGGCCGTTCGCGCTCGGGTAGCTGATGCTGGCGGGAACGGACAGGTAGCCGGTGTCCGGCGCCGTATCGATCGATTGCGCCAGCACTTCCAGTTCGCCATTGGACAAGTCGATGCGCGCCAGTTCCAGCGGGATCACGGGGCTGCCTGCCAGCACGGCGACAAAGCCGGGGCCGGCTTTCAGCTCGCGGATTTCGCCATAGGGCGTCTCGATGGCCGTCAACCGGCCGGTGAGCGTATCGATGCGCGCCAGCTTGCTGACGCCTTGCTCGATATACGTGGCGGCGATTTCCGTGGCCGACGTGAAGCCATACATGGCATTGCCGAACACCCAGTGCGGCGAACCGAATTCCGCCGCCATCGGGCACACGGCTTGCGGGCCCGCGTCAGTATGCCGGTAGATATTCCACCAGCCGCTGCGGTCCGACACGAAATACAGCGCGCCATCCGGCGCCCACTCAGGCTGGCAAATGGCTTCGTCCGCGCCACCGGCTACTTTCAGCGCGGCGCCCAGGGTGCCGTCGGCGTTAAAGGCTGCCAGCCACAGTTCCGTCCCCTGCCACGGCATGCGCGGGTGGTCCCACGACAGCCACGCCAGATGGCGGCCGTCGGGCGACAGCCGGGGCGACGAATAAAAGTCGTTGCCCTGCACCAGCACGGTTTCCGCGCCGTCGAAGCCGACCGCGCACAGGGTATTGTCGGGATGCGCATGCGACGCGGGATCGTGCGGATGCTGTTCGCGCACGGCGATCAGGCGGCTCCGCGCCGCATCGATGGCGAAATCGGCAAAGCGCTGGCGGCCCGGCTGCGTGAACGGCACGGCTTCGCCATCGGCAACCTTGCGGTACAGCCGCTTGTCGCCGTCATGGCAAAAATACACGGTGCCGCCATCGACGGCATACGCGCCGCCGCCATATTCATGCACGCGGGAACGTACGTTCAGCGGCAGCGGCGTCAGTTCCGCCGTCTCGGCGCCACGGCGGCGCAGCAAGGTGTTGCGGCCCCCTTCGGCGGGACGTCCGGCCAGCCAGTAAATATCATGATTGCCCAGCGCCAGTTGCGACAGCGGTGTGGCGCCGGCCGCCACGGTGGCGGCACTGATCGGCGACGGCCATGCGCCGTACGGCGCGATATTCGGCATACTCATATTCTTGCTCCGGAAAATATCTGGCGAATGATACAGATACGCCCGCGCCATGCGTAAAAAAGCCGGCAGGGGATGCGATAATAGCTTCTTTATCTGCTCCCAGCTTGTCACCCATGCCACAATTCGCCCCCCTGAAGAACGACACCTTCCTGCGCGCATTGCTGCGCCAGCCGACCGATTACACGCCTGTGTGGCTGATGCGCCAGGCGGGGCGTTATCTGCCGGAATACCGCGCCACGCGCGCCAAAGCGGGTTCGTTCATGGGCCTGGCCACCAATCCGGACCTGGCGACCGAAGTGACGTTGCAGCCGATCGACCGCTATCCGCTGGATGCCGCCATCCTGTTTTCCGACATCCTGACGGTGCCGGATGCCATGGGCCTGGGCTTGCGCTTCGTGGAAGGCGAGGGCCCGAAATTCGACCGTCCGCTGCGCACGGAAGAAGACGTGCTGGCGCTGCGCGCGCCGGATTTGGCGTCGCTGGACTATGTCTTCAAGGCCGTGACGCAAATCCGTACCGAGCTCAACGGCCGCGTGCCGCTGATCGGCTTCTCGGGCAGCCCGTGGACTTTGGCGTGCTACATGGTGGAAGGCGAAGGATCGCGCGAATTCCATACCATCAAGAAAATGCTGTACAGCCGCCCGGACCTGATGCACCGCATCCTGGAAATCAATGCGCAATCCGTGGCGGATTACCTGAACGCGCAAATCGACGCCGGCGCGCAAGCCGTGATGGTGTTCGATTCGTGGGGCGGCGCACTGGCCGATGGCGCCTTCCAGGAATTCTCCCTGAACTACATGCGCAAGGTCGTGTCGTTGCTGAAGCGTGAAAAAGATGGCGTGAAAATCCCCGCCATCGTGTTCACCAAGGGCGGCGGCCACTGGGCCGAGGAAATCGCCGCGATCGGTTCCGATGCGATCGGCCTGGACTGGACCGCCAACCTGGGCAAGGTGCGCGCGCTGGTGGGCGACAAAGTCGCGCTGCAAGGCAACCTGGACCCGGCCATCCTGTTTGCGAACCCGGAACAGATCCGCGCCGAAGTCGTGAAAACCCTGGATGCATTCGGTCCCCACAACACGGGCCACGTGTTCAACCTGGGCCACGGCATTTCCCAGTTCACGCCGCCGGAATCCGTGTCGGCGATGGTCGACGCTGTGCACAGCCACAGCCGCACGCTGCGTAAAAACTGAGTTTTCTCCATGAAAAGGGCGCGTTTCCTCGTGAAACGCGCCCTTTTTCATTGGTGACAGAACCGACTTATGCACAATTTTCTCAGCAGTGGCCCCGTCGGCCTGTGTATTTCTCTGCTGTGGGATGGATGTTTTAACTCATTGATTTTTAACAGTTTATTTTGCCTCTCCCAGAGGGGTGGCAAGGGGGTTGTAAACCCCTGTGGATAACTAAAGTGGTCTTATCGGGGCATTCTCCACAAAGTTATCCACAAAAACTGTGGATAATGAACAAATTGGCTTGGTAAACCGCGACTTAGTTGGATTGTTAAAGTTACTTATCAAGTAATGTTGCGGTGCATGATATTTACTTGCACATTTCTTGAGCAAATGTCATTGAGTTTGCGCAAACATAGACTTCGCCGAATGTGTAGAATGCTGGGCCCCGATGCTGTGCCGCAGCAGAGGGAAAACGCGGGGCGCGGTCGTCCAAATGCCCACAAAAAGTGCTTGCTTTCCGCTTAAAATTCCGCTCCACAAGGCTCAGTTATGCACAGTGCGTGAATAACTGCCTCAGCTGGCGTGGTTGCAGGCGGTCGTTTTGCAAGTGATTGATTTTTATGTGGAAAACTGCATTTTGTGAATAAGGTTTTCCAAGATTTCCCTAGGCGATGAACGCTTTCTAACGATTAAGAAGGTGTTTGTTCACAAAGTTATCCACAAAATCTGTGGATAGCGTCAGGTACCAGGCTGGCGCGGCACAGGCAAGGACAAGATGGCGCATTGCATCCTGAAAATAGCGCTCGATACGCCGCTGAATGCGGTCTTCGACTATCGCTGGACGTGCGAGGACATTGATCGGCCGCAAATCGGCCAATTTGCGCTGGTGTCCTTTGCCCGCCGGGAAATGATGGGCTTGATCGTGGACATTGCCGACCACAGCGACGTGCCGGAAGACAAGCTCAAGGACGCGCTGGCCGTGCGCACGCAGTTATCCCCCGTGTCGAAGCAATGGCTGGCGCTGGCCGGCTTTGCGGCGGACTATTACCAGCGCCCGCTGGGCGAGGTGGCGCTGCCCGGCGTGCCGAAGAATGTGCGCGTGCCGAAATCCGTGCCGCTCGACAATGCGCTGAAGAAATTGGCCAAATTGCCGGACAGCCACGACCCGACACCGCACAACATGCCGGTGTTGAATGCGGAACAGCAGGCGGCGGCGGATTTCATCGGCCAGGCGGACGGTTACCAGCCGGTGCTGCTGTACGGCGTAACGGGTAGCGGCAAGACGGAAGTCTATTTGCAAGCCTGTGCGGAAGTGCTGGAACGCACGCCGGAAGCGCAAATCCTCATCATGGTGCCGGAAATTAACCTGACACCGCAGCTGGAAGGCAATATCCGCGCACGCTTCCCCGGCGTCATGGTGGCGACCTTGCACAGCAGCCTGTCCGAGGGCGAACGCATGCTGCACTGGCTGGCGGCGCACACGGGACGCGCCCGCATCGTGCTGGGCACGCGGCTGGCCATCCTGTCGTCGTTGCCGCACTTGAAGTTGATCGTCATCGACGAGGAACACGACCCGTCATACAAGCAGCAGGAAGGCTTGCGCTATTCCGCGCGCGACCTGGCCGTGTGGCGCGCGTGGCAATTGAAAATCCCCATCGTGCTGGGTTCGGCCACGCCATCGCTGGAAACCTGGCACCACGCGCAGGCCGGGCGCTACAAGCTGCTGCCGCTGCGCGAACGGGCCGTGAAATCCGCCGTGCTGCCGCAGGTGAAGTTGATCGACATGGAGCGCGACAAGCCCCGAGACGGCTTGACGCCACCGCTGGTGGCGGCGCTGAAGCTGCGCATGGAGCGGGGCGAGCAATCGCTGCTGTTCTTGAACCGGCGCGGCTATTCACCCGTGATTTGCTGCGAATCGTGCGGCTGGGTCAGCGATTGCAAGCGCTGCACGTCATTCATGGTGCTGCACAAGGGGGAATACAAGCTGCGCTGCCACCACTGCAGCCTGGAAATGCGGATTCCCCGCCATTGCCCCACGTGCGGCAACATCGACTTGCAGCCGGTGGGGCGGGGTACGCAGCGCGTGGAAGAGGGGCTGCAAGCGATGTTCCCGGAAGCGCGCATCTTGCGCATCGATGCCGACAGCACGCGCCGCAAGGGCAGCGCGCAGGAAGCGTTCGACACCGTGCACCGGGGCGACGTGGATATCCTGATCGGCACGCAAATGGTGGCGAAAGGGCACGATTTTAAAAAGCTGACCCTGGTCGGCATCATGAACCCCGATACGGCGCTGTTTTCGCAGGATTACCGCGCCAGCGAGCGCCTGTTCGCGCAACTGATGCAGGTGGCGGGCCGCGCCGGACGCGCGGGGCAAACGGAAGGCGGCAGCGCGGCCGAAGTGCTGATCCAGACCCGCTACACGCAGCATCCTCTGTATGGCGCCGTGGTCAACCACGATTACGACCGCTTTGCATCGGCCTTGCTGCAGGAACGCCAGCAGGCCGCGCTGCCGCCCTACCTGTTCCAGGCGCTGCTGCGGGCGGAAGCGCCGGAACTGGCCAATGCGCTGGCCTTCCTGGCCGAGGCGCGCGATTGCGTGGAACACCCGGGCGTGACGATCAACGACCCGATCCCGATGAGCATGACGCGCGTGCATAACGTGGACCGCGCGCAATTGCTGGTGGAGTCGCCGTCACGGCCTGCGTTACAGGCGTTCCTGCGCGAGTGGATGCACGTGCTGCGCGACATGAAGACGCGCGTCAAATGGTCGCTGGAAGTCGATCCGCTCGATATCTAGATCGCCGGCCTCAAGGTTGCAACAGGTAGCGCCTGGCGCTGCCGATCACCTGCTCCGACAACGCCTTGGTAAACGGCGTATCCAGTTCCCACGCATGCCATTCCAGCGGCACGTCCAGCGATTTGCCGGGCGCCAGGTCGACCAGGCGTCCGTTGTCGAGCGCGCTGACGATATGCATTTGCGGCAGCAAGCCGTACGCCAGGCCGCCGTAGATGCATTCATACAGGGCGGGCGACAGCGGCAGCGTGTGATGGGGGAAGGCGCCGTGCACGCCGACCGCATCCGCCAGGAAGCGCGCCATGGCGGCCCGCTCCCACACGACGGCGGGCGCCAGTTGCGCCGCTTCCGCACTGAATCCATCGCCAAACCAGTGGCCGGCAAACACCGGCGTGGCCACGCACACGTAGCGCATGGCGCCCAGCGGCGTGCTGACAGGGCCGGCAATCGCGGCGTTGCCATGCTCGCTGCGCGCCGCCACGGCGCCCGAGACGGCGCCTTCCTGCACCAGGTGCAGCGCCTGCGCGCGCTCGGCCAGCCGCACGTCAAGCTGGCAGCGGGGGGGCGATAACAGCGGACCCAGCGCCAGCGGGAACCACGTGGCCAGGCTGGCCGCATCCACGGCGATCGAGATTTCCGGCATGCTGACCCGGTTACCGAGGTCGATATCCAGCGCCGCTTCCATCAGCCGCACGTTGCGGTGGTGGGAAATCAGCCGCTGCCCTAGGCCGGTCGGCACGCAGGGCACGCCCCGGACGATCAGCAGGCGGCCGCTGGCGTCTTCCAGCGCCTTGATGCGTTGCGATACCGCCGACTGGCTGATGCCCAGCGCAGTGGCGGCTTTTTCAAAACTTCCATGGGTGGCGACCGCGTCCAGGACCGCCAATGCCTTGTAATCGATGTTTGCCATAAGGAACGCTAATAATTATTTTCATGGATAAGTAATACTAATACTAATTCCAATCTCGCGCTGGGAAATTTGCGCTGTTGATAGCATGAAAGTTGCCACTCAGCTTGCATTCCAACCGGTATCACCTATGCTGTAGATAGTTGATGTACGGAAATAAATTGGACATTAAAGCAATACCGGGATTTCGGGGCTTCAGGGCACTGAAAAAGCTATTGTTTCCGTGTGGCAATAAGTAAAATGCGCGCTACCCATGTAAAACCGGAGACTGGAAGTGAAAATCCGCAAGATCAGCCCGAGCGACTTGTCTGTTGGTCAGCTGTTGCCGTGGGATGTGTACGGGTCGGGTGGTGGCTTGTTGGCGCGCAAAGGGCACTTGATTGCTTCGATCACGCAACTGGAAATGCTGGTGGAGCGGGGCATTTATGAAGATGTCACGGAAGCGCTGGCGACGGAACGGGACCAGCGATCCGTGCTGCGCCTGCTGAACGGGGCGCAGCTGGAACTGGAAGCCATCCTGCAGCGCATCGCCACCGGCAATCCGGGCAATGCGAAGCGCAAGCTGGAAGAAATCGCCGGGCTGGTGACGGAAGCGGTGGCGCTGAACGCGGATATCGCCATCGCCGCCATCCTGCACAACCAGCAGGGCACGCCGTACGGCATACGGCACAGCGTCGATACGGCCGTGGTGGCGCAACTGGTGGCGCAGGCGCTGAACAAACCGGACGACGATATCCTCACCATGACCCTGGCGGCGCTGACAATGAACGTCGGCATGCTGGGCGAGCACGACGTCATGCAAAAGCAGGCCGTGCCGCTGACCGGGCACCAGAAGCAGCTGATCCAACACCATCCGCAAGCGGGCATGGTGTTGTTGCGCCAGGCCGGCATCAACCATGAAGGGTGGCTGTCGTGCGTGCTGTACCACCATGAAAATGAAGATGGCACCGGTTATCCGGGGGCGCGGCGCGGGGCGCATTTGCCGGAATCGGCCAAGCTGATCGCGCTGGCCGACCGCTATTGCGCCCGGATTTCACAGCGCAAATACCGCAAGACGATGGCGCCGAATGCCGCCTTGCGCGATATCTTGCTGGAAGGGAAAACCACGCTGGACAGCCTTCCGGCAGCCGTGCTGATCCGCGAACTGGGGATCTATCCGATCGGCACGCTGGTGAAATTGCAAAACGGGGAAATCGGCGTGGTGACGCGCAAGGGCTTGAATGCCACTGCGCCATGGGTAACGTCGGTGGTCGGGCCCCGTGGCGCCCCGCTCGATCCTTTCCTGCAGCGCGACACCCGCAACGAGGGTCACGCGATCCGCGAAGTGTTGCCGGCGCCGCAGCCGGATGTGGAATTCCGGCTCAGCCAGGTGTGGGGGCGGGGGGCCCTTCCTTAGTTCATCAGCGAATCCAGCCGCCCTTGCTCCGCCAGTTCGCGCAGCACCCGGATCGTATCGATATCGTTTTCCTGGTAAGCCGACTTGCGGAACTCGTCATACATCTTGTTGACTTCATCGGTGGCCGCGTCGTGGTCGTCTTCGTACAGGAAGCGGACAAATAAGCGGCCCGGCTGCGGGATTTCAATCGTCATGGTCAGGCTGGAAGTGCCGATCTCGTCTTGCGCATCGACCAGGTAGCGCACGCGGTGCATGGGTTCCAGCACCACGCGGTCGGCCACGACCAGTTCGCCAAAGCGCAGTTTGCGGTGGAAACCAGTGTCGTCGCGGTCCAGGATGTCACACTCGTCCAGCTGCGGCATGAACAGTTTCGGCGCTTCGGCGCGCAGCACCAGGCCGCGCCACAGTTGTTCATGGCTGATTTCATCCAGCAGCGGGTTCAGCAGGTCGTTGACTTCAATCAGGTGTTCGAATTTCATGATGCTTCTTTTCTTATGGGGGCGGTAACGACACTATATTCCCCCGCCGTACCGGATTTCAATGCTTGCGCTGCTACAATGGCCGGCTAACCTTTCTCCGCCGCACGTCAACAATGTCGAATGCACCACAGTTTGGCCTGAATGCCCCGCAAAGCGAAGCCGTGCTTTACCTCGACGGCCCCTGCCTTGTGCTGGCCGGCGCCGGTTCCGGCAAAACGCGCGTTATTACGCAAAAAATCACGCACCTGATCGAAGACCGGGGCTACGATCCCCGCACCATTGCCGCGCTGACCTTCACCAACAAGGCGGCGCTGGAAATGCAGGAACGGGTCGGCACGATGCTGAAACAGCCGCGCCAGGCCAAGCAATTGACGATTTCCACGTTCCACTCGCTGGGTGTGAAAATCCTGCGCCAGGAAGCCAACAACCTGGGCTTGAAAGACCGTTTCTCCATCATGGACAGCGACGATTGCTATTCGCTGGTGCAGGAACTGGCCATCACCACCGACAAGCACATCATCCGCAATATCCAGAACGAGATTTCGCTGTGGAAAAACGGCCTGGTGGAACCCGACGTGGCGCTGCGCAATGCGAAAGATGAAGACGAGGCCCAGGCCGCGCGCATCTATGCCAGCTACCGCGCCACCCTGCAGGCGTACCAGGCGGTGGACTTCGACGATTTGATCCGCTTGCCGGTGGAACTGTTCCGCGATAACGAAAGCGTGCGCGACCGCTGGCAGCGCCGCCTGCGCTACCTGCTGGTGGACGAATACCAGGACACCAATACCTGCCAGTACGAGCTGGTGAAATTGCTGGTGACGGGCCTGGGCAAATACCCGATGTTTACGGCGGTGGGCGACGACGACCAGGCGATTTATGCGTGGCGCGGCGCCACCATTGAAAACCTGAGCAATTTGCAGGTGGATTTCCCCAACCTGAAATTGATCAAGCTGGAGCAAAATTACCGCTCCACCACGCGTATCCTGCAAGCGGCCAACGCGGTGATTTCCAACAATCCGAAATTGTTTGAAAAAGCCCTGTGGTCGGAGCATGGCCTCGGCGAACCCATCACGGTGCACGCGATGGCCAATGACGAGCAGGAAGCGGATCAAGTCGCCGTGATGATTTCCGCCGACCACTTTGAGCGCAAGAACAAGTGGACGGATTACGCGATCCTGTACCGGGGCAACCACCAGGCCCGCATCATCGAGCAGGCGCTGCGCAACCACCGCATTCCGTACACGATTTCCGGCGGCCAGAGTTTCTTCGACAAGGCGGAAATCAAGGACATCATCGCCTACCTGCGCCTGCTGGCCAACCAGGATGACGATCCCGCTTTCATCCGCGCCGTGACCACGCCGCGCCGCGGCATCGGCCAGACGACGCTGGAAGTGCTGGGCGCGTTCTCCGGCCAATGGCAATGTTCGCTGTTCGAAGCCGTGTTCAAGGGCGGCATCGAAGCCAAGCTGAGCGACCGCCAATTGCTGCCGCTGCGGGAATTCTGCAACTTCATCAACAACCTGGAAGCGCGCGCCAGCCGCCCGGGCCCCGGCGGCAGCGGCGACAATGCCGCGCAAGTGCTGGATGACTTGATGGAAGCGATCCATTACGAATCGTATTTGTACGACACGCTGGAAGAGCGCGCCGCGCAAAGCAAGTGGCAAAACGTGATGGAATTCGTCAACTGGCTGAAAGACCGGGGCCGGGGTGGCAAGGACCGCGAAGGCGAAGAAAAGAATGTGCTGGAACTGACGCAAATGGTGGCGCTGATGTCGATGCTGGAAGGCAAAGACGAAGAGCAGGATGCGATCCGCATGTCGACCTTGCACGCATCGAAAGGGCTGGAATATCCGCACGTGTTCCTGGTCGGCTGCGAAGAGGGCATCCTGCCGCACAAGGGCGACCCGGACACGCCGGTGGAAGTGCTGGCGCAGCGCATCGAAGAAGAACGCCGCCTAATGTATGTCGGCATTACCCGCGCCAAGCGCACCTTGCGCATTACGTGGTGCAAGAAGCGCAAACGCGCCGGCGAACAGGTCCATTGCGACCCGTCGCGCTTTATTCCGGAAATGCAGCTCGACGTGGGCGATGCGCCACCCAAGGAAGATGAAATCCTGTCGCCACGGGAGCGGCTGGCCCGCATGAAAGCGTTGCTGGCCACGCCGAAACCACAGCTGGGCGGTTAAAAAAGAACCTACTTCCGTTAAGAAATATACAATACGGGTTTCCTGACAAAACTGTATGTTTCCTATGGTAAGGTTTTTCCAACTGTTGCTAGCAATATGCATGTGGTGTGCGGTGGTTGTACCGCACGCCACCGCGCAGCAATTGGTGGCCCCTTTGCTGTTGGAAGACCCGTCGGGAACCATGACCTTTGCCCAAGTGCTGCAAGCCGAGCAGGCCGGGCGTTTCCGGCCCGGATCGGCCAATATCGGCATGAGCACGTCCGCTTACTGGATGCGGTTTACCGTGCATGCGCCGCCACGCGGGCCGGCCTATCCATCCGATCCCGCGCTGTGGTTCGACACCGGTAACCGCACGCTGCAGGAAGTCACGCTGTACCAGCCGGACGGCGAAGGCGGCTGGCGCTACACGGCCACCGGAGCCCGTTATCCGTTCGGGCAGCGTCCGCTGCCCACCGACCAGTTTGTTTTCCCCATCGCCTTGCAGGATGACAAGGAGACCGTGCTATTCCTGCGCGTGCGCAGCACCGCGTACATGGGGATCGTGGTCCAGCCGCGCGTGTGGCAGCCGCAGGCCTACCTGGACCAGATGGAATGGGACCGCACCGGCTGGCAAATTTACCTCGGCATGGCGGCCGCGCTGGCGGGCTTGTACCTGCTGCTGTGGCTGTACTTGCGGGAGCCCGACCATTTGCTGTACGTGCTGTCGCTGGCGTCGCTGGTCTGGGCCACGTGCAGCGCGGTCGGCGGCTATGGCGGGGCCTATGCGCTGTTCTGGCCCGATGCGCCCCGCCTGGAGCAAAGCGCGTGGGTGGGCTCGCTCCTGGCGGCCGGCTTGTTCCCCGTGCTGTTCATGGCGCGGCTGACGGATTTATGGCAGCGCCTGCCGCGCCTGGGCCTGGCCTTGCGCTGGCTGGTGGCGCTCAACACCGTGGTGGCCACCGCCATCCTGCTGTTGTTCTGGCTGTGGCCGGAGTCATCGGTCATGTTGCAGCAGCAATTGTTTGTCGCGGGCTGGCTGATCTGGCAACCAATCTATCCCCTGTTGCTGGGCGGCGTGGCGTTCGTGGCGTGGCAGGGCGACCGCATGGCGCGCTTCATCCTGGTGGCTTACCTGCCGGCCATGCTGGCGTCGCTGTGGACGTCGGTGGAAAACTTGCGCGGCGTGCCGCCCACGCTGGCGCTGGTGATGTGGGCGGCCGCGTTTGAAATGCTGGTGATGGCGCTGGCGCTGGCGGACCGCTTCCACTATGAACGCCTGAACACCTTTGCCGCCCGCCAGTCGCTGCTGCAATCGCTGCGCCAGTCGGAGCAGGAACTGGAGCGCAAGGTATTGCAGCGCACCCTGGCAATGAATGCCGAAGACAAGCGCACCAAGGAATTGTTGTATGACATCCTGCCAATGGAACTGGCCCGGCGGCCCACGGCCAGGAACCAGGCGCAGCCGGCCCGGCCGCCGTCGGCCACCGTGCTGTTCACGGAATTCGAAGGCTTCGATGCGCTCGCCGCCACCATGCCGGCCCACCGCCTGAACGCGGAATTGCACGAAATTTTTTCCGCCTTCGATGACATCGCCAAGGAATGTGGCATCAGGAAAATCAAGGTCATCGGCGACGCGTACCTGGCCGCGTCCGGCTTGCCGAAACCATGCGCGGACCATGCGCAGCGCTGCGTGCGGGCCGGCATGAAAATGATCGCTTACATCGAGCAGCGCAACCGCCGCCATCCGTTCAAATGGGCGCTGTGTGTCGGCATTCATTCCGGTCCGCTGGCAACGGGCATGGTGGGCAAGCGCCAGTATGCGTTCGATATCTGGGGCGATACCGTCACCATCGCATCGCATACGGAAAGTTCCAGCGAGGGGCACGGGCGATGACGCTGTCGACCTTATTGCGTAGCGCGTTGGGAGCACTGGGCGCACTGTGGCTGGCATGGATGCTGTGCGCGCCGGCGAGCGCCGCGGCGCAGCCGCTGCCCGTCGCGCTGGAGATCGCGTTGCTGGAGGACCCGCAAGGCAACATGGGGCTGGAAGACGCCATCGCGGCGGCGCCCCGTTTCCGGCCCGGTTCGCCCAACCTGGGCGGCACCACGTCGGCGTACTGGATGCGCTTCACGGTCGGCAATCCCGGCGGCGCGCCCGTCACATGGTGGTTCGATACCGGCAACCGCACGTTGCAGGAAGTGGATTTTTACCAGCCCGACAGTTATGGCAGTTGGCAACACATGGCGACTGGCTCGCGCTTCCCGTTCGCGCAGCGTCCGCTGCCCACCGATACCTATGTGTTCCCGCTGACGGTGGCGGCCGGCGGCAGTGTCGACGTCTACCTGCGGGTCCGCAGCACCGGCTATCTGGGCGTCACGCTGTTGCCGCGCCTGTGGACCAAGTCCGCCTATCAGCAGGCTGCGCAGGAAAACCGGCGCGCCTGGCTGACGTACCTGGGCATGACGGTGGCGCTCGGCGCGTTTTACCTGATGCTGTGGCTGTACCTGCGCGAGCGTAATTACCTGCTGTACGTGTTGACGATGGTATCCATCGTCTGGTCGATTTCCAGCACGGCGGGCGGCTTCGGGGCGGCATTCCAGCTGTTCTGGCCGAATTCGCCGGGCTTCGAGCAATGCGCGTGGATGCTGTCGCAAATTCCCGTGACGTGGCTGCCCGTCATGTTTGCGTCGCGCCTGGCGGACTTGCCGGCGCGCGCGCCGAAGATCAGCCGGCTGTTGTGGCGGCTGATCAAATCCGTCAGCGTGGCGATGCTGGCCATGGTTGTGTTGTCGGCGGTGCAGCGCCCGGAACTGGCGCCGCTGCTGCAAGGGCTCTATGTGCTGGGCTGGTTCCTGTGGCTGCCGATTTATCCGCTGGTGGGCTTTGCGATGGCGCGCGAAGCGTGGCGGGGCGATCGCATGGCGCGCTACTTCTGCCTGGCCTATACGCCATCGATCGTGGTGGCCGCCGTGATTTCCACGCAGGCGTTGCGTGGCTTGCCGCCGGCCATGGCGCACATGCTGTGGGCGTCCGCGATTGAATTGCTGGTGACGGCGCTGGCGCTGGCCGACTACCTGAATCTCGAGCACAAGGAAAAGGTCAGCACACAGGAAGCGCTGCTGGACAGTACACGCCGCACCGAAGAGGAACTGGAGCGCAAGGTGTCGCAGCGCACGCTGGAATTGAATGCGGAGCGCAAGCGCACGCGGGAACAACTGTACCAGCTGCTGGCGGGCGAAGGGGCCGACGTCCACGTGGCAGCCAATGACAAGGAAGCGTGACCGCCATGCTGGCAACACGGAAGCCACAGCCCGGCGGCTAATGGTTTACTTCCGGTAGGAAATGTGTAAATGTAGATTTCCTGACAAGCAGCAAATAGGCGGACCCCATGGCATGGTTGTCACGGACATTGCTTGCGATATGCATGTGGCTTGTGGCGGCCATGCCGTGCGCCACGGCACAGCAATTGTCCGTCGCCATGCTGCTGGAAGACCCGTCCGGCGCCATGACCCTGGCGCAAGTGCTGGACGCCGAACGGGCCGGCCGGTTCAAACCGGGATCGACCAATGTGGGGATGAGCACGTCGGCGTACTGGATGCGGTTTACCGTGCAGGCCCCCACACAACCGCCTGGCGCCGTGCTGTGGTTCGACACCGGGAACCGCACCCTGCAGGAAATCACGCTGTACCAGCCCGATGGCCACGGTGGCTGGCGCGCCATCGCCACCGGATCGCAACAACCTTACATGCAGCGGCCGCTGCCGACCGACCAGTTTGTTTTTCCCGTCACCCTGCAAGCGGGCGCGGAGACCGTGCTGTACCTGCGCGTGCGCAGCACGGCGTACATGGGGATCGTCGTCCAGCCCCGGCTGTGGGAACCGCAAGCGTACAGGGACCGCATGGAATGGGAGCGCACGGGCTGGCAAATTTACCTGGGCATGGCGGCGTCGCTGGCGGGCTTTTACCTGATGCTGTGGCTGTACCTGCGCGAAATCGACCATTTGCTGTACGTGTTGTCGCTGGCGTCGATCGTGTTCGCCACGTGCAGCGCGCTGGGCGGCTATGGCGCCGCCTATGCGCTGTACTGGCCCGATGCGCCGCGCTTCGAACAAAGCGTGTGGGTGGGCGCCATCCTGGCGGCGGGCCTGTTTCCCGTGCTGTTCATTACGCGGCTGGCGGACTTGTGGCGGCGCCTGCCGCGCCTGAACCTGACGTTGCGCTGGCTGGTGGTGGTCAATACCGTGGTGGCGTCCGCCATCCTGCTGATGTTCTGGCTGGCGCCGGGATCGGCGGCCTTGCAGCAGCAATTGTTCATCGTGGGCTGGCTGGTGTGGCAACCGATCTTCCCGCTGGTGCTGGGCGGCGTCGTGTACGTGGCGTGGAAGGGCGACCGCATGTCGCGCTTCATCCTGGTGGCGTACCTGCCTGCCGTGGCGGCGTCGGTCTGGACCTCGGTGGAAAACGTGCAGGGCGTGCCGCCGACCCTGTCGCTGCTGATGTGGGCGGCCGCGTTCGAATTGCTGGTGATGGCGCTGGCGCTGGCCGACCGCTTCCATTGCGAGCGGCTCGATACGTTCGCGGCGCGCCAGGCGATGCTGCACAACTTGCAGCAGTCGGAACAGGAACTCGAGCGCATGGTCATGCAGCGCACCCTGGAATTGAATGCCGAGCAAAAGCGCACCAAGGAATTGTTGTACAACATCCTGCCGGTGGAACTGGCGGAGGAATTGTCGGCGACCGGCAAGGCGCAGCCGGCGCGGCATGAATCGGCCACCGTGTTGTTCACGGATTTCGCGGGCTTCACGGCGGTCGCATCGACCATGCCGGCCGACCGCATGATCGCGGAACTCAACGAGATTTTCGCGGCGTTCGACGACATTGCCGACGCATGCGGCATTGAAAAAATCAAGACCATCGGCGACGCCTACATGGCGGCCGCCGGCTTGCCGAAGCCCTGTCCCGACCATGCGCAGCGCTGCGTGCGGGCCGGGATGAAAATGATCGCGTACGTCGAGCAGCGCAACCGCGACCATCCGTTCAAGTGGACCTTGCGGGTCGGTATCCATTCCGGCCCCGTGGTGGCGGGCGTGGTGGGCAAGCGCAAGTACGCGTTCGATATCTGGGGCGACACCGTCAATATCGCGTCGCGCATGGAAAGCGCGGGCGCGGGCATGAAAGTCAATGTCTCGGCTTACACCAGCGACCTGGCAGGTGGCGAATTCGAATGCGAATACCGGGGCAAGGTGGCGGCCAAGGGCAAGGGGGACATCGATATGTATTTCGTCGTCGGCGAGCGCACGGGAACATGAAGCTGCTGCGTACATTATGGCTGGCCTGGCTGCTGTGCACGGCGTGCTGCGCATCGGCGCAATCGATCGTGCCGGCGATTGTGCCCGATATCGCTTTGCTGGAAGATCCGCAAGGGACGCTGGCGCTGGCCGACGCCATTGCGGCCGGCAACCGCTTTGCACCCGGTTCGCCCAGCGTGGGCTTTACCACGTCCGCCTACTGGATGCGCTTCACGGTGCGCAATCCCGGCGGCGAGGCCATGACATGGTGGTTCGATACGGGCAACCGCACGTTGCAGGAAGTGGATGTTTACCAGCCGGATGGCCGGGGCGGCTGGCTGCGAATGGCGACCGGCTCGCGCTATCCGTTTGCGCAACGTCCGCTGCCCACCGATACGTTCGTGTTTCCCTTGACGGTGGCGGCCGGCGCCAGCACGGATGTTTACCTGCGTGTGCGCAGCACGGGCTTCCTCGGCGTGTCCCTGCTGCCGCGCCTGTGGACGCCGTCCGCGTATTTGCAGGCGGCGCAGGCGGACCGCCGCGCGTGGCTGACCTATCTGGGGATGACGGCGTCGCTGGGCGCCTTCAACCTGATGCTGTGGGTCTACCTGCGCGAACGCAATTACCTGCTGTACGTGCTGACCCTGGCCTCGATCGTCTGGGCGATTTCCAGCACGGCCGGCGGCTTCGGCTCGGCCTTCCAGCTGTTCTGGCCGAATTCTCCCGGCTTCGAGCAATGTTCGTGGATGCTGTCGCAAATTCCCGTCACGTGGCTGCCCGTGCTGTTTGCTTTCCAGCTGGTGGACTTGCATGCCCGTACACCGCGGTTGAGCCGCGCGATCTGGGGCGTGATCACGGCGCTGACCGTGGCGATGGTGGCCATGGTGGTGCTGACCGTGTTGCAGCGTCCATCGCTGGCGCCCCTGCTGCAGGGGCTGTACGTGATGGGCTGGTTCCTGTGGTTGCCCGTGTATCCGCTGGTGGCGTTTGCCGTCGGGCGCGAAGCGTGGCGCGGCGACCGCATGGCGCGCTATTTCTGCCTGGCGTATATCCCGTCGATCGTCGTGGCGGCCGCGATTTCCACGCAGGCGCTGCGCGGCTTGCCGCCCGCGTTGTCCAACATGCTGTGGGCGTCCGCCTTTGAATTGCTGGTGATGGCGCTGGCGCTGGCCGATTACCTGAACAGTGAGCACCAGGAAAAGATCGGCGCGCAGGAAGCCTTGCTGGACAGCACACGCCGCAACGAACAGGACCTGGAACGCAAGGTCTTGCAGCGCACGCTGGAATTGAATGCGGAACAAAAACGCACCAAGGAACTGCTGTACAACATCCTGCCGGTGGAGCTGGCGGACGAATTGTCCGCCACCGGCCAGGCGCGGCCGGCGCGGCATGAATCGGCCACCGTGCTGTTCACGGATTTCGCGGGCTTTACGGCGGTGGCGTCGACCATGCCGGCGGACCGCATGGTGGCGGAATTGAATGAGATCTTTGCCGCGTTCGACGACATTACCGACGAATGTGGCGTGGAAAAAATCAAGACCATCGGCGACGCCTACATGGCGGCGGCCGGTTTGCCAAAGCCGTGCGTGGACCACGCGCAGCGCTGCGTGCGCGCGGGCTTGAAAATGATCGCCTATATCGAGCAGCGCAACCGCCGCCATCCGTTCAAATGGACGCTGCGGGTCGGCATCCATTCCGGCCCCGTGGTGGCGGGCGTGGTGGGCAAGCGCAAGTATGCATTTGACATCTGGGGCGATACCGTCAATATCGCGTCGCGCATGGAAAGTTCGGGCGAAGGCATGCGCGTCAATGTGTCCGCCTATACCAGCGACCTGGCCGGCGGCGAATTCGATTGCGAATACCGGGGCAAGGTGGCGGCCAAGGGCAAGGGGGAAATCGATATGTATTTTGTGCGCGGCGCCCGCAACGCTGCCGTCACCATGGATGGGTAAGGGAATGCGCGTGTTGTGGCTGGTGTGGTGGTTGGTCCTGATGTTGCCGGCGTCCGTCGCCGCGCAAAGCTCGCTGCCGTCCGGCAGCGAGCCCGTCGACCTGACGGCTGCCACGGTCTTGCTGGAAGACCCGGGCGGCAACATGACGGTGCAGCAGGTGGCGGCGCAGGCCGACCGGTTCGTTGCCGGCAAAGCGTCGCCGGGCTTCAGCACGTCCGCGTGGTGGCTGCATTTCCGTGTGCGCAATACCGGCGCGCAGGCGGGAACGTGGTGGTTCGATACGGCCAACCGCACATTGCAGGAAGCAGACCTGTACGTGCCGGACGGCCGGGGCGGCTATGTGCACCAGTCTGCCGGCGCCAACCGTCCCTTTGCCCGGCGCCCGCTGCCGACGGATTACTTTGTGTTCCCGTTCACCGTCGGCGCGGGAGAAACCGCCGACCTGTACCTGCGCGTGCGCAGCACGGGCTTCCAGGGCGTGATGCTGCAACCGATGGTGTGGCAACCGCAGGCGTACCAGGCGCGGCAGCGTTCGGAACAGACGCAATGGGTGCTATACCTCGGCATGGCGCTGACGCTGGCGGCCTTCAACCTGATGCTGTGGCTGTACCAGCGCGAAGTGGATAACCTGATTTACGTGCTGTCGCTGTTTGCCATCGTCTGGACCACCAGCAGCGCGGCAGGCGGCTATGGTTCCGCGTTCCAGATGCTGTGGCCGGAATCGCCGCTGTTCGAGCAAAGTTCGGCGGTGTTGTCGGTGCTGTTTGTCTGCGTGCTGACGCCGCTGTTCATTTCCCGTTTGCTGGGGCTGTGGAAATTGATCCCGCGCGTCAGCATGGTGCTGTGGACGTTCATCGTCATCAATTGCCTGACCAGTATCACGCTGGCCGCGATGACGATCATGAAAGTGCCGAACGCCGCCGCGCAAATGCAGACCATTTACATCATCGGCGGCTTGCTGTGGCAACCGATCTTCCCGCTGCTGGGCTATGGCATCGTGCTGTGCGCGCTGCGGGGCGACCGCTTTGCCCGCTTCATGGTGGTGGCGTATTTGCCCGCCATCGTGGCGTCGACCTACACGTCGATGCAAAACGTGCGGGGCGAGCCGCCCAGCCTCGTGTTCATCATGTGGGGCGCCGCGTTTGAATTGCTGGTGATGGCGCTGGCGCTGGCGGACCGTTTCAACCAGGAGCGCCTGCAGAAAATGGCGGCGCAGGAAGCGCTGGTGCAGACCTTGCGGCGCTCGGAGCAGGAACTCGAACAAAAAGTCACGCAGCGTACGCTGGAATTGAACCGCGAACAAAACCGCACCAAGGAGCTGCTGTACAACATCCTGCCGGTGGAACTGGCGGAAGAATTGTCGAACACGGGCCAGGCGCAACCGGCCCGGCATGAATCGGCCACGGTGCTGTTCACGGATTTCGCGGGCTTCACCGCCATGGCCGGCACCATGCCGGCCGACCGCATGATCGCGGAATTGAATGAGATTTTCGCGGCGTTCGACGATATTGCCGACGAATGTGGCGTGGAAAAGATCAAAACCATTGGCGACGCGTACATGGCGGCGGCCGGCTTGCCCAAGCCCTGCACGGACCACGCGCAGCGTTGCGTGCGGGCCGGGCTGAAAATGATTGCCTATATCGAACAGCGCAACCGCAAGAATCCCTTCAAGTGGACTTTGCGCGTGGGCATCCACTCCGGGCCCGTGGTGGCGGGCGTGGTGGGCAAGCGCAAATATGCGTTCGACATCTGGGGCGACACCGTGAATATCGCGTCGCGCATGGAGAGTTCCGGCGAGGGGATGCGGGTCAATGTGTCGGCCTATACCAGCGACCTGGCCAAGGACGAATTCGAGTGCGAATACCGGGGCAAGGTGGCGGCGAAAGGCAAGGGTGAAATCGATATGTATTTCATTAATGGCATGCGCGATGTGACGGCCAATTAGTGGCCGTTGCTGACCGACTCGTTTATCGTTCCGCTGGAGTTGGCTGGCGCCGCGGCGAAGCCATCCGAGTGGCAGCAGTTCAGGCTGATCACGGTGCACCGTCCCGACATGGCGGAACAACAAGGCCAGGCGCGCGACGCCCGTATCTGCGCATACGCTTGAAGGCACGCGGCAGCGCTTATTCGCCGGAACGTGCCCTTGAAATCGCCCGCCGGATTCCACCAAGTCACGTTGCACCAGCGCCAAACCGCCGCCAGACTTACTTCGCTATCGCAGGAACAAAGGGACTCTTCGACATCGTCAACCTCCCAGACCCCTCCGCCAAGGCGCTGTAGTGCCAATTTGCGATTGCATTTCCAATCGAATCAAATGCTGACGTAAAAATTTGTCGAACTCGAGTGGCCAAGGGCGAATTCAAGTGCGAATACCGGGGCAAGGTGGTGGCGAAAAGGCAAGGGGGAAATTGATATGTATTTCATCAGATTTTTCTCCGAGAAACCTCGTCCTTCAGGACGGCGAGTGAAAGGAGCCGGCGCCGAAGCCGCCGGACACACTTTTCGATGAACGGGGAACCAATTCCCATCCATGCGGTCAAAGGGAGATGAACCTGGCCTATCGATACCGCGTGAAATCCCTGACCGGCCTGCTTAACCAGCAGGCGCGGAAGGTGAATTTTGTCTGGAATTTCTGCAATGACAGGCAGAAGGATGCGTTGCGTTTCCATCGCCGTTGGCATACCGGCTTTGACTTGATCAATCTGACCACCGGCTGCAGCAAAGAACTTGGGCTGCATTCGGGCACCATCAACGACGTCTGCCAGCAATACGCGAAGTCGCGCAATCAATCGAACCGGCCTTATCTGCGCTACCGTGGCATGAAATCGTTGGGCTGGGTGCCGTTGAAGGGGCGTGAACTGAAGCGCGAGGGCAACGCCTTTCGCTTTGCAGGCAATACCTTTCGCTTGTTTTACTCGCGTCCCCTGCCGGAAGGAAAGATTGTTGACGGCACTAATTTCTCCCGTGACCGTCGCGGCAATTGGTTCCTTAACATTGTGTTGGAAGTAGCAGCGCCTCCTGTGAGAACGCCGGCGCAACGGGTTGGCATAGACTTAGGCTTGCATGACTTGGCTAGGTTATCGACTGGCGAACCGATCCCTGCGCCGAACTTTTACCGCGAAGCCGAACCGGTGCTGGCAGTAGCCCAGCGCGCGCGCAAGAAGCAGCGCGTTCAATCCATCCATGCCAAAGTCGCTAATCGTCGGTATGACCTTCTTCACAAATTGTCCACCCGCTTGGTACTCGAGTTCGATCACATCGTGGTCGGCAATGTCAACGCAGCGGCGCTCGCCAAAACCGGCATGGCGAAGTCAGTACTGGACGCTGGCTGGTCGACACTTCGCAATCAACTGGCGTACAAGGCTGTTAAGCATGGCGCGACGTTTGAAGAAGTGGACGAACGATTCACCACCCAGATCTGTTCGAACTGTGGCGTTAAGCCCGATTCGCGGCCGAGAGGTATCGCAGACCTTGGAATAAGGGAATGGCGGTGTAGTGATTGCGGTGCGGTACATGATCGTGATCTCAATGCGGCAATCAACATTCTCCGTCGCGGACGTGCGACGCTGGCAGCAGGAATTCCCTCACTTTAGGGAGGGGAGGACGTCAATAAAAACAAGTATGGGCAGGAATCCGCCGCCAACGGTACCATGGCCGGATGACACCTTATCTTGCACATACCTCATGGATCGACGGCGACCATCCCGACGTGGCCGCCAAAGCTGCTGCCCTGGCTGAAGGCGCCGCTTCGCTGGAACAGGTGGCGCAGCGCTGCTTCGAATTCGTCCGCGATGACATCCGCCACAGCTGGGATTACCAGAGCAACCCGGTCACGTGCCGCGCGTCCGACGTGCTCAAGCATGGCACCGGCTATTGCTATGCGAAGAGCCATTTGCTGGCCGCGCTGCTGCGCGCCAACGGCATTCCCGCCGCGTTGTGCTACCAGCGGCTGGCGGTCGGCACGGAAGGCCCGCCGTATTGCCTGCATGGCTTGAATGCCGTGTGGCTGGAACCGTATGGCTGGTACCGCATCGATGCGCGGGGCAACAAGCCGGGCGTGGATGCGCGCTTTGCTCCGCCGCTGGAACAGCTGGCGTTCCCGATAGTGGCGCCGGATGAACGCGATTTGCCGGAAATCTGGGCGGAACCGCTGCAAGTGGTGGTGGATGCGCTGACCCGCCATTCGACGGTGCAAGCCGTGGCGGAGAATTTGCCGGACGTGAACCTGATGCCATCCATCAAACCCTTGGCGGATCGCGCGGTCTGGGCCGACGCCGGCATCGACAAGGCCGCGTAATCAATGAAATCGCTGGCGCAAAACCCGTAGGGCGGTATCGCTGCACAGCAGCGATACCGCCAGCCTGGCCCGCGCCTCACGCAACAAGTGGCACGCCCCCCACCAGCCCCGCCACCTTGCCTAACTCCTCGTACAGCACCCGCATCACCGCCTGGATCCGCACGGTATCGCGCAAATCCGGATGTGTCAGCAGCCACAATTCCGACGCCAGCGCCGGGTCCGGCTCCGTCACGCGCCGCAGCAGCGGCGTGCTGTCGCCCAGAAAACATGGCAATAACGCCAGTCCCAAGCCATCGATGCACGCCTGCCGCAAGGTACTGAAGGTACTGGCCCGGAATCCCACCGTATCGAGCGGCACGATTTTTTCCAGCCAGCGCAGGGTACGGTGGCGGCCCAAGGTATCGTCCAGCGCAATCCACGCATGTTCCGCCAGCGGCCGCTGCGGCTGACCGTCCAGGTAAGCGGGCGCCCCGTAGACGGCCAGCGCCAGGGGGCCGATGCGCTTGCCGATCAAATGTTCCGGCGGCTGCGTGGCGGGCCGGATCGCGATATCCGCATCCCGCCGCGACAGGTTGGCCATGCCGTTATCGATGCCCAATTGCAATGCGATGTCCGGGTATTGCCGGCGGCAGGCGGCGATGGCGGGATTGAGCAACACTTGCGCCACGCTGTCCGTGGTGGTCAGCCGCACCGTGCCGCTGGGTCGCAAATCCCGCCCCGCGACTTTCAGCAGCGCTTGCTGGGCGGTTTCGTCGATGGCCGCGCCGGCCCGGGCGATTTCCTCGCCCGCCGTGGTCGGCACGTAGCGTCCGCCGCTCCGCTCGAACAGCCGCACCCCCAGTTTTTCTTCCATCTGCGCCAGCCGCCGGAACACGGTGGCGTGGTTGACGTTCAGGCGGCGCGCCGCGCCGGACAGCGACCCGGTCTCGACGATCGCTGCCACGCAGCGCAAGTCGTTCAAATCAGTGTGCGTTTCTGCAATGATGGTTTGCATGATTTTGGAATTTCCTTGCGTGATTGCACAGCATAAGCTGTGCACATCAACCCATCAACAGGAGCGTTATCATGAAATCCAAACTCATCGCCATTACAGCCACGTTATTGGCCACTGCTGCTTATGCGGGCGAACCCATCTGGGATGGTAATAAAGTCCGGATGGTCAGTGAAAAACTGGACCAGGGCGTCTATGCCTATTACGCGGCGGACGCCCGCGAATTGAACGCCAAAGGCGGTGCGGCGGCCACCAGTGGCGGATTAATTGTTGGCAGTAAAGGGGCGCTGCTGATCGATACCATGCTGAACCAGCGCCTGAATAAACAGGTGCAGGCGTTGAGCCGTCAACTGGGCGGCAAGCCGATTCTGTATGCCGTCAATACCAGTTCGCATGGCGACCATTCATACGGCAATATGTTTTTACCTGCCACGGTAAAAATTGTCCAGCATGCGGTGACGCGCCAATATATTGCCGGCCACTTGGAAGACGATAAAGCCTTTATGGTGAAAAACTTCGGCAGCGGCCGGGGTATTGAAAACATCAAGGCCCGCGCGCCTGATATCGTGGTCGCGGCCGGCAGCACGGTATCGCTGGATCTTGGCGATAAAAAAGTCGATATCATAGACTTTGGTTTTGGACAGACCGGCGGCGATTTATGGGTATGGGAACCACAATCGAAAGTACTGTGGACCGGTAATCCCGTGATTGCATCGAAACCCGCGTTGCCATGGCTGCTGGATGGCCGATTGGTGGAAACACTGGAAACGCTGAAAAAAGTCTATGCTTTCCTGCCGGCCGACGCGAAGATTATTCCCGGTCATGGCGTGGCCATGCAGCGCGAAGATTTGCAATGGCATATCCAATACCTGGAAACCGTGCGCAATAAAGTACAGGCGGCGGTAAATGACGGCTTGACCCTGGAGCAAACCGTACAGCGTGCCGCGATGCCGGAATTCGGCGGTTATGCGTTGTTTGGCTGGGTCCACCCGGGCTTGAATGTGCCGGCGGCCTATCGCGACCTGAGCAAGAAATAAGGTAATATCCCGGCAACCGAGTATAATGGCATTCTCACTGCCGGGAGTTTTAAATGAGTACAGAAGAACGCTTCATTGATATTGAAATCAAGCTGGCCCATGCGGAAGACATGGTGGAATCGCTGAATCAGCGTATTTATGAACAGCAAAAACAAATCGATAAACTGGAAGCCATGATTGCCGCGTTGGCGCAGCATATTCGCGATAATGCGCAGGGCCAGCAAACGCCGCTCAATGAGCGGCCGCCACACTACTGATTTACCTCGTGCGGCTTCCCAGCCGCATTTTTTCGCCGGTTTTATGCCTTAAGTTGGCGCAATCGCGCTAATAATTAGCATAAAAAGGCCGAAATGCTCCGGTTTGTGGAGTTTCAGTTGAATTGGCCGGAAGCGATGGCTTTACCCAACCGTTTCCCCAGGCTTAATAAGGTGAGGGTGGGCGGCAAACCCCACGGTTCGGGAATCACGGACGCATCGCATACATACAGGCCCGATAATGGCGTCCGTAAATGATGGTCGACACCTTGCCCTATGCGCACGCTGCCGCCGGGATGGGCAGCGAAATGCCAGCTTTTAAAGAGGCGACGGGCGCCGGCTTCTTTTAATACCGTGCGCGCCAATGCGATTCCGTCGCGGAATTTTGCTTTGTCGTTTTGTTGCAGTGATTTATTGACCCAGCGCGGCCCGATATGTCCACCGATTTCATCGCGGATTTTTACCATGACCGATAACGTCTGCGCATGGGAAAAGAGGCGGTCGATACGGCCTACCTGCAAAGCAAATGCTTGGTACATGGGTTTTGGCAAGGTTAAATCTGCCAGTGAAATGCCCTGTTCCTGAAAATAAACACCGGCAGCCATGGGGACTTCAGCGCCGCCGTGAATATCATCGGCAATACCCATGACGGCGACAACCGGATCGCTGAAGAATGGGGAAGTGCGTGGAGCTAATTCCGATGCATGCAATAGACGGGGTGTGCCAATACCACCACCGGCAAGAATAATATGGGTGGCGTGAATGATCAGCGTTTTCCCATCATGTCGACATTCAATCCCGGTGGCCTGGCCTTTTTCATGCATGATACGCAGGGCGCGGGTTTGATCCAATAAATGCGCGCCATGGCACACCGCCTCGTCGATAAAATCGCGTGCCGTCCATTTTGCACCAAACGGGCAGCCATAAACACAGCGCCAACAACCGGTGCGGCAGATTTGCGGGCGTATCATTTTATCGAGTTTGCGCCAGGCTAATCCGGCAGCCTGGCCCGCTTGCATCAGGCGTTGCGCCATGGGGCCGATCAATTCATCCGGTAATGGCGCCATTGGTAATTCGGCGCGCAATGCCTGCAATTCGCTGGACAGGTCGACGCCATATTTGGCGAATAACCAGGGTGGTGGCGGAGCGGCCGTGGCGAAATTTAATGTGGAGCTACCGCCGGCGGTAATCCCCTGTACCAGCAGGGAAGCGTCTTGATGAATATAAGCGCCCCGTCCGGGAATGGCCGCCATGGCCGACATTTGCGTCAGGGTGCCGGTGACAGGCGCCGCGCTGCCTTGTTCCAATATCGCCACCGTCAAGCCGCGCTGCGCCAGTTCACGGGCAACGGATGCGCCGCCGGGGCCGCTGCCGACAACGATGGCGTCATAACTGGAACGGAAAGGCGTGTGCATGGGACGATGGTAGCACCGGACCTGCATCGGCCCGCACCTGCCAAATATTGCGAAAGAATAAGGTTGCCTGTTAATTCACATTAAAGTATCGTCAAAATCTTTGCGGAGGGGTTGCGATGGCGATACTGATACTCGGCTTGCTGATTTTCCTGGGTGTGCACTCGGTGCGGATCGTGGCCGATCCGTGGCGCACGCAAATGCGGGCGCGCATGGGCGAGCAGGGGTGGAAAGGCGTGTATTCGCTGGTGTCGCTGGCGGGGTTCGTATTGCTGGTGTGGGGTTACGGATTGGCACGGCAGTCGCCTGTGGTCCTGTGGGTACCGCCGGTGGCGACGCGCCACGTGGCCGGATTGCTGACGTTGGTGGCGTTTGTCTTCCTGGCCGCTTCCCACGTGCCCAACAATGGCATCAAGGCCAAAGTCCATCATCCGATGCTGATCGGCGTGAAAATCTGGGCCCTGGCGCACTTGCTGGCCAACGGCAACCTGGCCGACGTGGTGCTGTTCGGTTCATTCCTGCTGTGGGCCGTCATTGACTTCAAATCCGCCCGCCAGCGCGACCGGGTTGCGGGAACCGTGTACCCGGCCGGTACCGGCAAAGGCACGGCCATCGCCGTCGTTGCGGGCGTGGCGGTGTGGGCGCTGTTTGCGTTCTGGCTGCACGGAGTGTTGATCGGGGTCAGGCCGTTCGGCTGAGGAGGGGCGCCAGCCGGAATAGCTGGCGCCGCTGAGACCTACGTGCCTCAGCGATGTGCTGCGGAACAAGCGTATTCAGTTATCTTTATCAATGCGGGCCTGAATATGCTGCGCGCGATCCGGCGACGATGGATGCGAGCTGAACATGCTGTGCCCGGGACCTTCCAGTTTCGCCAGCTTCTGAAACAGCGTCACCAGGCCTGCGCGAGACAATTTTTCCTTGTGCAGCATGTTGTACGACTGGTCGTCCGCGTCGGTTTCCTGTGTCTGGGAAAACTGCGCCTGGATGAATTTCTGCCCCAGGTCGCCGAGATCGGACTGGCTCAACGTCGCGGCAGTGGCGCTGACAGCACCGGCGGCGCCGCGCGCCGCCTGCAAGGTAAAGGCCGTTTGCATGGATTTTTTCGAATGGCCCAGCAATACGTGCCCGATTTCATGGCCCACCACGGCGCGCACTTCATCATCGTTCATGATGTCCATCAGGCCGGCAAATACACGGATACAGCCGTTGTCCATCGCGAACGCATTGACATCGCGAACCAGGTACACCTTGGCGTCGAGCCGTTTGCCATTGTATTTGCTCATGTTCAGCGGTTTTAAAGCGGCCGCCAGGCGCTTCGCATACTTGCTGTCCGGTGCGGCGATTTTATGCGTGCTATCGAGCGCGGCGCAGGACTTGTCGGCCAGATCGATGACTTCCGCGTCACTCAAGGCTGCCGCCTTGATCGCCAGGCCGGCTGAATTGGCCAGCCCGCCCAAATCCACGGCGTACGCCAACGGACTGGCAAGCGCCGACAACGCCAGCGCGACGCCGGCAAGCACTGCGGGCAGGGATGGTAAGGCATTTTCCGGCAAGGATGAACGAATGGGTTTCATGAAAGCTCCTCAGAATTGACTCCATACCATGGGAGGGACGCGATGCATTTCCGCAAGGAAATCGTAGCGATCTTCTTTCGCGGCAACCTTAATGAAAATCAACTTGTCTAGGCTTCACGATTGGGAACACAATGCGTTTTCGCAGCGCTTGGGCGCCTTGGACATGGATTGTTACCGGGAGGTTTTGTGGGTAAAGGCAGGCTGGAAGCCTTCAGCGACGGCGTCATCGCCATCATCATCACCATCATGGTGCTGGAATTGAAAGTGCCGCATGGCGCGGACTGGGACACGCTGGCGCCGCTGGGTCCCGTGTTCCTCAGTTACGTGCTGAGTTTCATTTACGTGGGCATCTATTGGAACAACCACCACCACATGATGCACGCGATCAGCAAGGTCAATGGCAGCGTCCTGTGGGCCAACCTGCATTTGCTGTTCTGGTTGTCGCTGATTCCATTTGTCACCGGGTGGATGGGCGAAAACCATTTCGGCAAGGTGCCGGTGGCGATTTACGGCGGGGTGCTGACCATGTGCGCGCTGGCTTACCTGTTGCTGGAACATATCCTGATCCGTTTGCATGGCAAACAGTCGCCATTAGGGCTGGCGGTGGGCAAGGACAGGAAAACCTGGTTGTCGATCGGGATGTATGTGGCGGGAATCGTGCTGACGTTCGTGCATCCGTGGCTCAGCGCCGCGCTGTATGTACTGGTGGCGCTGATGTGGTTTATCCCGGACCGGCGCATCGAAGCGCATCTCAGCCACTGACCACTGGCACAAGGCGT
This sequence comes from Pseudoduganella rivuli, assembly GCF_009674485.1. Lineage (GTDB taxonomy): Bacteria > Pseudomonadota > Gammaproteobacteria > Burkholderiales > Burkholderiaceae_D > Rugamonas > Rugamonas rivuli_B. The sequence continues at coordinate 440,703 of NZ_WKJJ01000002.1, forward strand.
GGCGCCCGTTAGAGCGCCACGCACCGGCCTCACTGATCGAGCGTCTTCAATTCACGCCGCATGATCTTGCCGCTGCTGGTCTTCGGCAAGTCCGCCACGAATTGCACGCTGCGGGGCACCTTGTAGGCGGCCAGGTGTTCGCGGCAATACGCCAGGATATCGTCCGCCGTGGCCGTGACGCCCGGCTTCAGCACCACGTAGGCTTTGGCCACTTCCCCTTTCAAGTCGTCCAGTTTGGGACCGACACCGACCATGGCGACGGCCGGATGCCCGGACACCACGCGTTCGAGTTCGGCCGGATAGACATTGAAGCCGCCCGTGATGATCAAGTCCTTCTTGCGGTCGACGATATAAATGTAGCCGCCGTCATCCATCTTGCCCAGGTCGCCCGTGTGCAGCCAGCCGTCCGGCTCGATGGTGTCGCGCGTGGCTTTTTCGTTGCCGTAGTAACCCTGCATCACCATGTTCCCGCGCGCCATCAGTTCGCCCACTTCGCCGGGCGGCAGGGTTTTCGACGCGTCTTCGGGGTCGGCAATACGGAACGTCATGCCCGGTTCACCGAGGCCGATGGAGCCGTGCCGGTTTTCGCCATAGAACGGGTTGGTGGTGGCCACGCCGCCCAGTTCCGTCATGCCCCACACTTCCAGCATCGGGCAACCGAACGCTTCTTCCACGGCGCGCGCTTTCGCCACCGGCATGGTCTGGCCGCCGACCGCGCAGCGTTTCAGCGACGACACGTCGTACTTGTGCAAATCCGGATACGCCAGCAGGTACATGTACATGGTGGGCACGCCGTCCAGGATGGTGGCGCGGTGCGTCTGGACTGCCCGCAGCACTTCTTCTTCATTGAACTTCTGGATGATCACCAAGGTCATGCCATACATGATGGCGCCGTTCAGCGTCACGTTGCCATATACGTGCGAGCAGGGCAGGGCGGTGACGCCCGTGTCGTGTTCCGTGCGCACGTGCATCAGCGCCATGCCGGCGGCGGACGACAGGATGGCGCGGTGGCTCAGCATCGCGCCTTTCGGGTGGCCCGTGGTGCCGGACGTGTAGGCGATGGTGGACAGCGCATCGGGATCGGCCGTCACGGGTGTAAACGGCGTGGCGTTGTCCAGCAGCGATTCAAAGCGCTGCGTGCCAGGCAACGGCTCGCCGCCAAACAGCACGATGTGTTCGATCGGGCAGCGCTCGCGCACGGACAGCAGCGCTTCGCCCTTGTCGCCGGAAGCGAGCACGATGCGCGAACCGGAATCGTTGGCGACGTACGCCACTTCTTCCGCCGTCAGCATGACGTTGATGGGAATGGCCACCGCGCCTACCTGGTGGATCGCGTAATACGACACCACCCATTCCCAGCGGTTGACGGAATACAGCGTGACCTTGTCGCCGGGGCCGACGCCCAGCGCTTGCAGTCCGGCCGCGAGCCGGTTGGCGAGTTTGTCCAGTTCCGCGAATGACAGCGAGCGGTCCTTGAAGATCAGCGCGGGTTTTGTACCAAAACGTTTCGCTGCGGCTGGCAGGATGCTACCGAGGGTCCATTCCATGCGTGTCTCCTGGTTATCAAAAAATCCAGTTTACAGCATAGAAATCGCCTTTTTCTGTGTCAAATCAATAATTTATGCCTTCTAATGTGGTAGTAAGTAGAAGATTATTCCAGCGGGAAATGATGTGTAACGTTAAGTATCAGAATGCGCCGCAGCATGGAATGCCAGTGACTGTCGAAAAGTGTCCTGATATCATCGTCGGCTTCCCACACCGCCCCACCCAGCCGTGTGCCCTTGTCTTTTACCGAAAGATAAAATGTCCCGCCCAAATCTGCTCATCCTGGCAGCCGCTGCCGGCTTTGCCCTGACTCCTGTTGCTTTTGCCGCCCAAACCACTGCCGCCGCCGCGTCGGCCCACAGCGTCGCATCGCTGGCCGGCAATCCGTTTGCCCAACCCAGCCCGCTGCCGTTCCACTATCCGCAGTTCGACCTGATCAAGGATGAGCACTTTGCCCCGGCTTACGCCGAAGGCATGGCGCAAAACCTGAAGGAAATCGACGCGATCGCCAATAACAAGAAGCCGGCCACCTTCGACAACACCATCATCGCGATGGAGCGTTCCGGCCAGTTGCTGGGCCGCGTCGCCACTACCTTCGGCAACCTGCAAGGCGCCAACACCAACGACAAGCTGGATGAGATCGACCGCGAGATGTCGCCGAAACTGGCGGCCCACAATGACGCGATTTACCTGAACGGCAAGCTGTATGCGCGTGTCAAGGCGCTGTACGACAAGCGCGACAAGCTCGGCCTCGATGCGGAAGCGAAGCATTTGCTGGAGCGCTACCACATGGATTTCGTCCGCGCCGGGGCGCAACTGTCCGCCGCCGACAAGGAAAAGCTGAAGGCATATAACAGCGAACTGGCGACGCTGCAGACGTCGTTCACGCAAAACGTGCTGAAGGAAATCAATGCCTCGGCGCTGGTCGTCGACACGCGCGAAGAGCTGGCCGGCATGTCGGACGCCGCGATTGACGCGGCAGCGCTTGCTGCCAAGGCGCGCGGCCAGGAAGGCAAGTTTGCCGTGGCGCTGATCAACACCACGGGCCAGCCACCGCTGTCCGTGCTGACCAACCCGGTCACCCGCAAGCGCCTGATGGATCTGTCGCTGGCCCGTGGCGGCCGTGGCGGTGAATTCGACTCGCGCGCGATCGTGCTGAAGATCGCCAAGCTGCGCGCGGAAAAAGCCGCGCTGCTGGGCTACCCGAACTATGCCGCGTATTCGCTGGCGGACCAGACCGCGAAGTCCACGGATGCCGTCAACAAGCTGCTGGCGGAACTGGCCAAGCCGGCTGTCGCCAATGCGCGCAAGGAGCAGGCCGACCTGCAGGCCGTGGCGGACGCCGAGAAGGCCGGTATCCAGGTGGGTGCGTCGGACTGGGCGTTCTACACGGACAAGGTGCGCGCGCAGCGCTACAGCTTCGATGGCGCGCAATTGAAACCGTACTTCGAATTGACCAATGTGCTGGAAAAAGGCGTGTTCTTTGCCGCCAACAAGCTGTATGGCCTGTCGTTCAAGGAGCGCAAGGATTTGCCTGTGTACCACCCGGACGTCAAGGTGTACGACGTGTTCGATGCGGACGGCAAACAGCTGGCGATCTTCCTGGCGGACATGTACGCGCGTCCGACCAAGCAGGGCGGCGCATGGATGAATGAATACGTGTCGCAATCGAAGTTGCTGGGTACGCATTCGGTGGTGGCAAACCACCTGAACATCCCGAAACCGCCGGCCGGCGAACCGACCCTGTTGACCGTGGATGAAGTGAAGACCGCGTTCCACGAATTCGGCCATGCGCTGCACGGCATGTTCTCCAACGTGAAGTACCCGCGCTTCTCCGGCACCAGCGTGCCGCGCGACTTCGTCGAATATCCGTCGCAAGTCAATGAAATGTGGATGACGAACCCGGAAGTGCTGGCCAACTATGCGCGCCACTACAAGACGGGCGAAGCGATGCCGAAGGAGTTGCTGGAAAAAGTCACCGCCGCGAAGAAATTCAACCAGGGCTTCACCACCACGGAAAACGTGGCGTCGTCGCTGCTGGACCAGCGCTGGCACCAGTTGCCAGCGACGCAAATCCCGACCGATGTGCTGGCGTTCGAAGCGGCCGCACTGAAAGACGTGGGTGTCGATTACGCGCCGGTGCCGCCGCGCTACCGCACCACGTACTTCTCGCACACGTTCTCGGGCGGCTATGCGGCCGGCTATTACTCGTACCTGTGGAGCGAGAAGCTGGACGCCGACACCGTGGAATGGTTCAAGGAGAACGGCGGCTTGCAGCGCAAGAACGGCGACTGGTTCCGCGACAAGCTGCTGTCGCGCGGCGGCACCGACGATGCGCTGCAACTGTTCCGCAACTTCCGCGGCCGCGACGCGAAAATCGAACCGCTGCTGGAACGCCGCGGCTTGCTGGCCGAATAATCCGTTACACCGATTACGCCAAACCGGTAGGGCGGCAAGCCGCAAGGCTTGCCGCCATGTCCGCATGGCCACCAGCGCATGCTGGACCATGACGCATGCATGGCGGCTCGAAAAAGCCGATCCGCCCTACCTTGACGAGATATACCTATGAAACCAATGAAGATTGTTGCCGCCGCAGTCGCACTGGCATTTGCCGGCTTCGCCCACGCGGAAACCGCGCCGCAGTTCGACGCCACGAACCCGTTCGCCAAACCCAGCACGTTGCCATTCCAGTACCCGGCATTCGACAAGATCAGCAACGAGGCCTACGCCCCGGCGTTCGCCGAAGGCATGCGCCAGCACCTGGCGGAAATCGATGCCATCGCCAACAACAAGAAACCCGCCACGTTTGAAAACACTATCGTGGCGATGGAGCGCTCCGGCCAGTTGTTGAACCGCGTATCGACGGTGTTCTACAGCCTGAACGGCGCCAACACGAATGACGCGATTCAGGCGCTGAACAAGGAACTGGCGCCCAAGCTGGCCGCCCATGACGATGCGATCCGCCTGAATGGCAAGCTGTATGAACGCGTGAAAGCGCTGTATGAGAAGCGCGACAAGCTGCACCTGAACGCGGAGGCGAAACACCTGCTGCAGCGCTACCACACGGACTTCGTGCGCGCCGGCGCCAAACTGTCGCCAGCCGACAAGGAAAAGTTAAAAGCGTACAACGCCGAACTGGCCGCGCTACAAACCACATTCAGCGCCAACGTACTGAAGGAGGCCAATGCGTCGGCGCTGATCGTCGACACCCGCGAAGAACTGGCCGGCATGAGCGACAAGGCGATTGACGCGGCAGCTGCGGCCGCCAAGGCGCGCGGCCTGGAAGGCAAATTCGCCATTCCGGTCACCAATACCACGGGCCAGGCATCGCTGTCCGTACTGACCAACCGCGCCGTGCGCCAGCGCTTGCTCGATGCGTCGATGGCGCGCGGCAGCCATGGCGGCGAATTCGATAACCGCGACGTCGTGCTGAAGGTGGCCAGGCTGCGCGCCGAAAAGGCGGCGTTGCTGGGCTACGCCAGCCATGCCGCGTACAACCTGGAAGACCAGACTGCGCAAAACGCGGAAGCCGTGAATAAACTGCTGGCGGAATTTGCCCGTCCGGCCGTGGCCAATGCGAAGAAGGAAGCGGCGGAAATCCAGAAAGTCATCGACGCGGAAAACGGCGGCTTCCAGATTGGCGCGGCCGACTGGTCGTTCTACTCCGATAAGGTGCGTGCGCAGCGCTATGCGTTCGACCAGAGCCAGCTGAAGCCCTACTTTGAACTGAACAATGTGTTGACCAACGGCCTGTTCTTCGCGGCCGGCAAGGTGTACGGCCTGTCGTTCAAGGAGCGCAAGGATTTGCCGGTGTACCACCCGGATGTGCGCGTATTCGACGTCTATGACGAAAACGGCAAACAGCTGGCGATCTTCCTGGCCGACTTCTATGCCCGCTCCAACAAGCGCGGCGGTGCGTGGATGAATGCCTACGTCAGCCAGTCCAAGCTGATGGGCACGCAGCCGGTGATTGCGAATCACCTCAACATTCCCAAGCCGGCCGATGGCGAGCCGACCCTGCTGACGTACGACGAACTGCGCACCTTGTTCCACGAATTCGGCCATGCGTTGCACGGCATGTTCTCGGACGTGACGTATCCGCGCTTCTCCGGCACCCGCGTGCCGCGCGACTTCGTGGAATTCCCGTCGCAAGTCAATGAAATGTGGGCCGTGTACCCCGCCGTACTGGCCAACTATGCCAAGCATTACCAGACCGGCGCGCCGATGCCGAAAGAGTTGCTGGACAAGGTGATCGCATCGCAGAAATTCAACGAAGGCTTCCGTACCACGGAATACCTGGCCGCGTCCATCGTTGACCAGCGCTGGCACCAGCTGGGCGCGTCGCAAATTCCGGGCGACGTGGTGGCGTTTGAAACGGCGGCGCTGAAGGATGCCGGCGTCGACTTCGCACCGGTGCCGCCACGCTACCGCACCACGTACTTCTCGCATATCTTCGCGGGCGGCTACTCGGCAGGCTACTACGGTTACCTGTGGAGCGAAAAGCTCGATGCGGACACGGTCAACTGGTTCCAGGAAAACGGCGGCATGCTGCGCAAGAACGGCGACTGGTTCCGCAAGATGCTGCTGTCGCGCGGCGGCACCATGGATGCGATGCAGATGTATCGCAACTTCCGCGGCCGCGATGCGCAGATCGCGCCGCTGCTGGAGCGCCGTGGGTTGACGGAGAAGTAATTCGTTGCTGTGAAGCAGAAAAGTCCCTGGCACTTTTCTGCGGTTGGGAAATTGTTTGACTTGTCTATCGTAGACAGGTTTATCGTGGCGGCTCTTTTAAGGAGCCGCCATGACCGACGACGATTTCCTCTCCCGCTTCGCCACCTGCACACTGGCGCCCGAACATTTCAACCACCTGGGCCATCTGCGGCTGGGCTGGATATTGTTGCGCCGCTTGCCGGCGGATGACGCGGTCATGCAGGCCTGCATCGGTATCCGCCGCTATGCCACCCACTTGGGCGCTGCGGACAAGTTTCACTGGACAATCACGGAAGCGCTGTTGCGCCTGCTGCTGGCGGGCGGCGCCGCCGACCACGGGCAGGATTGGCAATCTTTCCTGGCTGCCAATATGGAACTGGAGCAGGATGCCCGCGCCCGGCTGGCGCTGCATTATTCGCCCGAGCGGTTGGCCGATGCCGCTGCCCGCACAGCCTTCGTCCAACCGGACCGGGCGCCGCTGCCGTTGTAAGCTACAGTGATGGAAACGCTTTATACGATAGGCCAGCTGGCCAAACGCTGCGGCATTTCGCGCACGACCTTGCTGTATTACGAAAAGCTGGGCCTGATTGAACCGGCCAGCCGCAGCGAGGCCGGATACCGCCGCTATTCCGGACACGAACTGGCGCGGGTCGGGCAGGTGCGGCAATATCGCGCCGCTGGACTGGCATTGGAGACCATCGCTGCGCTGCTGGCCGATGGCGACCGTTCGTCGCTGATCCGCCGGCGGCTGGACGACATCCAGCGCGAAATCGCGCAATTACGCGAACAGCAGGCGCTGCTGGTGCGGCTGCTGTCGGATAAAGCCGCACTGGAACCCGCGATGGACAAGGCCCGCTGGACCGCGCTGTTGCGGGGCGCCGGTGTCGATGATGCCGCCATGGGACGGTGGCATGCGCTGTTTGAAAAGCAGGCGCCGGAAGCGCACCAGGCCTTTTTATTATCACTGGGGCTGGATGCCGGGGAAATGGAACACATCCGTAGCTGGGCGCGGCAAATCGGTGTATAAATTGCCTAATGAGACTACAGGGGACAGCAATGGATAATGAACTGAAAGCCTCGTTGAAAGCCTTGCATGCCCGGCTGGCGCATTCCGGTCCGGTTGACGAGGAATTGCAGGATTTGCTGCGCCAGCTCGACGGCGATATCCGCCAGTTGCTGGAACAGCGCGCCGCCGAAGGGGATGACGCGTCGCCGTACGGCCTGGCTGAGCGCACGCAGGAAATTTCCGCCCGCTTTGCCGTCAAACACCCGACCCTGGAGCCGGCATTGCGCGAACTGGGTTCCATCCTGGCCAATATGGGGATATAGAAAAAGCCGGGGTTCAAACGAACCCCGGCTTTGGCATGAGAACCCGGGACCAGTAGTCCCGGGCGGCCAGCGTTACGGAAACGCCAGCATCGGCGGTTCGATACCGCCAAAGTTGAAGTTGGGATGACGCTTCTGGATCATTTCCTCAATTTCCACCACCCGGCCGGGTGGCACGTCGACAATCATTAACACCTGCCCCTGTGCAATCATGGGCGAAAACTGTTCCAGTTTGGTATTGGGAACGGCGGCCGCATTCATGCCGGATGCCCATCCGCCAAACATGGCGCCCCCCAGCGCGACCAGCAGGATGGCGGCCGTGCGGATGGTCCAGCCGTCCGGCGGGAACATGGTCAGCAGGATAGCGGTACCCAGTCCCACAATACCGCCGATCACCATGCCCAGCTGGGCGCCATGCACGATATCCGTACGCTGCAGGAAGCTGCAATCGGGCATGTCAGAAGGCAAGGTTTTATCTTTGGCAAGGAACTTGATGTGGCTGATTTCGATGCGCGCGAGCAGCAGTTCATCGAGCATGGCGCGCGCGCTGGGAATGTCGGGAAGCAAATAGTAGAGACGACGGCGCATGGTAATCTCCGAGCGGGTTATGTTCTCGTTATAGCAAAAGTTACAGCAAAGGCAATGATAGTGCCTTATCTTTTTTTGGACGTGTCCATCTTCACAAGTTATTGAAAAATATAAGTTTTTCCAATTGAAAAAGACTATCGGATGCGCGCAGCCGGTGCATTTCCGGTACAATGCCGGGCTATGACCCCCACCAATTTATTTGCGGCCGTTCCTAAGCGGTCTGCCCGCGCTCCTACTGCGCCTTTCCTGCCCATGTCTCGCGCTGAGATGGATCAGCTCGGCTGGGATCAGTGCGACGTCATCCTGGTAACGGGTGACGCTTATATCGACCATCCGAGTTTCGGCATGGCCCTGGTTGGCCGCCTGCTGGAAGCGCATGGCTACCGTGTCGGCATCATCAGCCAGCCGGACTGGCTGTCCGTGGATCCGTTCCGCGCGCTGGGCAAGCCGCGCCTGTATTTCGGCATCACCGCCGGCAACATGGATTCCATGGTCAACCGCTATACGGCGGACCGCAAGCCCCGCTCGGACGATGCCTATACGCCGAACGGCGAAGCGAACAAGCGCCCCGACCGCGCCGTGACCGTGTACGCGCAGCGCGCGCGTGAAGCCTATCCGGGCACGCCGATCATCATCGGCTCGATCGAGGCATCGCTGCGCCGCATCGCCCACTACGATTACTGGTCGGACAAGGTGCGCAAATCCGTGCTGACGGAATCCAAGGCCGACTTGCTGATCTTCGGCAATGCCGAGCGCGCGCTGGTCGATATGACCGCCCGCCTGGCGGCCGGTGAAAACATCAAGGACATCAAGGATTTGCGCGGCACCGCGTTCATGGTGCCGCTGGGCTGGATGCCGGGCGAGGACTGGGGTGTGCACAATTCCACCCGCGTCGACGTGCCGGGCCGTATCGACCCGCATCCGGATCCGTATGCGATGGCCAAGGAAGACAAGAAGGAATGCGCTTCGGAAAACGCGGTGCCGGAACAGACCGTCAAGCCGATCCGCATCATGACGCGCGAAGAGCGCCAGGCCATGGCCAAGGAAAAGCACAACCGCACCGTGGTGCGCCTGCCATCGTACGACGTGGTCAAGGACGACCCCGTGATGTATGCGCATGCCTCGCGCGTGTTCCACCTGGAATCGAATCCGGGCAATGCGCGCGCACTGGTGCAGCAGCATGGCGACCGCGACGTGTGGATGAACCCGCCGCCGCTGCCGCTGGCCATGGATGAAATGGATAACGTCTACGACATGGCCTATGCGCGCGGCCCGCACCCGAGCTATGGCGACGCCAATATCCCGGCGTGGGAAATGATCCGCTTTTCCGTCAACATCATGCGCGGCTGCTTTGGCGGCTGCACGTTCTGCTCGATCACCGAGCACGAAGGCCGCATCATCCAGAGCCGTTCGGAGCCATCGATCCTGCGCGAGATCGAACACATCCGCGACAAGACCAAAGGCTTTACGGGCATTATTTCCGACCTGGGCGGCCCGACCGCCAACATGTACCGCCTGACGTGCAAGAGCAAAGAGATTGAAGAGACTTGCCGCCGCCTGTCGTGCGTCTATCCGTCGATCTGCGTCAACTTGAACACCAACCACAATCCGCTGATCAAGCTGTACCGCAAGGCGCGTGAAATCAAGGGTGTGAAGAAAATCCTGATCCAGTCCGGCTTGCGTTACGACCTGGCGGTGCGTTCGCCGGAGTACGTGAAGGAACTGGTGACGCACCACGTCGGCGGCTTGCTGAAGATTGCGCCTGAGCACACGGAAACCAATGTGCTGAGCAAAATGATGAAGCCCGGTATTGGCGCGTACGACGAGTTCAAGGCCATGTTCGAGAAATACTCGATCGAGGCGGGCAAGAAGCAATACCTGATCCCGTACTTCATCGCCGCCCACCCGGGTACGACGGACGAGGACATGCTGAACCTGGCGCTGTGGCTGAAGAAAAACAATTTCCGTCTGGACCAGGTGCAAACCTTCATGCCGACGCCGATGGCCATGGCCAGCGCCATGTACCACTCGCGCAGGAATCCGCTGCACAAGGTCACGGATGACTCGGAAGTGGTGGAAACCCCGCGCACGCAAAAACAGCGTACCGCACACAAGGCATTCCTGCGCTACTACGATCCGAAAAACTGGCCGATCCTGCGCGACACCTTGCGCCGCATGGGCCGGGGCGACTTGATCGGCACCGGCGAGCGCCACCTGATTCCGCCGTACGTGGTGGGCGAGGAAAACTTCAAGGTATCTCAGGGCAAGCGCGCGATGCCGATGTTGGCGCCGGGCGCCGACAAGCGTGGCGGCAAAGGCGTGCCGGTACCGGTCCGCGGCGGCAAGCCGAATGCGCTGACCGGTTCGCTGACGGCGCGCGCCACGGTGGAAACCAAGGCGCGCCCATCGATCCTGGACACCATCAAGGTGAAAAAAGCGGCGCCCGCGCCTGCCAAGCAGGGCGGCCGACCGGCTGCCGGCGTGAAAGCGGGCGCCAAGGCAGGTCCGGCGCCACGCGGCCGGAAGTAATCCGCCGGCGGGCCATCCGCCAGCAGGCCCAGGACACGGCGGGCGTTCCTCACGGGACGCCCGCCGTGTTGTTTTCTCCCCTCAAATTTCATAAATGCATGGATAATTCATCCCAGTTCACATCAACGCGCGGGGCGGGTTGCGGCTACACTGATTGCTCAGATCGGGGACGTATACACCGGACCCCGGACATCAACTGGATGACTATGAAAATTTCCGTGAAATACATGTTGCTGGCGCCCATGCTGGCGCTGCTGGCCGCCTGCGGTGGCGGCGGCAAAGACAGTTCCTCCTCCACGACCACCACGCCGACCCTGCTGTCGATTGCCGTGACGCCGGCCACGCCGACGGTGGCGGTGGGGCTGACGCAGCAAATGACGGCCACCGGCACGTATTCGGATGGCAAGAGCGCCGCCATTACGACCGGCCTGACGTGGTCGGTCAAAGGTCCTAACATTACCGTGCTGTCCGCCACCGGCCTGGTGACGGGCAAGGCGATCGGTACCGATACCGTGACCGCCACCGTGGGCAGCGTGACCGGTTCGACCAATGTCACCGTGCGCGGCCAGTGGGATGCGATTTCCGCGGGCGGTAACCACACCGTGGGCCGCCGCGCCGACGGCGCGCTGTATGCGTGGGGCTGGAACCGCCAGGGCCAGTTGGGTGAGGCATCGAATGGCGACCGCGCCACGCCGACCTTGGTGAGCTCCACCGGCGTGAAGCTGCCGTGGAAGCAAGTCGCCGTGGGTGAGTTGCATACGCTGGCGATCGACAGCGATGGCGTGCTGTGGGCCTGGGGTTACAACCAGAATGGCCAGCTGGGCGATGGCACCACCGTCGACAAGAACGTGCCGGTGAAAGTCGGCTCGGCCAAGGACTGGGTCTCCATTGCCGCTGGCAAATCGCACAGCATGGCGATCAACAAATCCGGCGTGATGTTCGGCTGGGGCCGCAATTTCAACGGCCAGCTGGGCGACGACAGCAAGGTCGACCGCCTGGCGCCGACCCGCGTCGCCACGGTGACGACGGGCACGCCGGCCGTGACAGTGACGTGGACCGCCGTATCGGCCGGTGCCAGCCATACGCTGGCGCGCGCCATGGATGGCACGTTGTGGGGCTGGGGTGGCAACACCAAGAGCCAGCTGGGCAACAATGCCGTCGCCGATGTGCAGAAACCGGCCAAAATCGGCGTTTCGACATGGGCCAGCGTGGCGGCCGGCGGCACCCACTCGCTGGGCATCCGCGCGGACGGCACGTTGTGGGCCTGGGGCGATAATTCGTCCGGCCAGCTGGGTGTCGCCACCACCAATACCGCCGTGACGGCGCCGGTGCCAACGCAGGTTGGCACCGCCAGCAACTGGTCGGTGATCGCGTCCGGCCTGGCGCACTCGCTGGGTGTGCGCACCGATGGCACGCTGTATGGCTGGGGCTCGAACAGCAATGGCCAGGTCGGCAACGGCAGCACCGTCAACGTCGGCGCACCGACGCAGATCGGCACCGCCATCACGTGGGTCAACGTGGAATCGGGCTTGCAGCACAGCGTGGCGCTGCAAAAAGATAATTCCGTGTGGCTGTGGGGCCGCAACACGGAAGGCCAGCTGGGTAACGGCACGCAGACCGACGTGACGGCGCCGGCCGTCCTGCCGTAACGGAGCGTCATGATCTTGCGGCAAGGGCTGGTCCTGCTGTGCTGGTTGCTGGCGGCGCTGTGCGCGCTGCCGGCGCAGGCGCAGGACAAGATCACGCTGCAACTGAAGCACACGCACCAGTTCCAGTTCGCCGGCTATTACGCGGCAGTGGAAAAAGGCTACTACCGCGAAGCGGGACTGGACGTGCAAATCCTGGAAGGCGCGGACGGCAACGAGCCGGAACGCGCCGTGCTGGCCGGCACCGCGCAATATGGCGTCGGCAGCAGCAGCCTGCTGCTGGCGCGCCTGGCCGGCAAGCCGGTGGTGGTGCTGGGCGTGGTATTCCAGCATTCACCGTATGCGCTGATCATGGCGCAGACCGGCGCCACGCCCGACGTGCATGCGATCGTCGGCAAGCGCGTGATGATCGGCTCGTTGACGGACGAGCTGACGCAGGCCGACGAAATCATGGCGTACCTGAAGAAGGAAGGCATTTCTCCCGCCAACCTGATCCGGGTCGAACATACGTACAATCCGGACGACCTGGTCAAAGGCCGCATCGATGCGATGTCCGTGTACGTGACCAACGAACCGGATTACCTGGACCGCATCGGCTTCCCCTACGATATCTACAGCCCGCGCAACGCGGGCATTGATTTTTATGGCGACAACCTGTTCACCAGCGAACAGGAAATCAAGCAGCACCCGGAGCGCGTCAAGGCATTCCGGGCGGCCAGCATGCGGGGCTGGCAATACGCGATGAGCCACCAGGATGAAATCGCGGACCTGATCCTGAACAAATATTCGCGCCGTAACGACCGCCAGCATTTACTGTACGAAGCGCGCGCCATGGTGCCGCTGGTGCAGCCTGTGTTGGTGGAAATCGGCTACATGAACCCGGAGCGCTGGCAGCATATTGCCGACATTTACGCGGACCTGGGTATGCTGCAGAAAGGCGCGACGTTCGACGGTTTCCTGTACAACGTGGAGAGCGGGCCCAGCCTGGCCTGGCTGTACCGCGTGCTGGGCGCGGCCAGCGTACTGCTGATCCTGGGCGCGGCGGTGCACTTTTCGCTGCTGACGCGCGAACGCAACCGCGCGCAGGAAGCCATCCGCAAGGGCGAGGAACGCTTCCGCACCATGTTTGAAGCGGCGCCGCTGGGCATCGCGCTGATCGATACCCGCACCGGGCAGTTCAGCGACATCAATCCCCGCTACCTGCAAATCGCCGGCCGCACGCTCGATGAAATGAAGGCCAGCACGTGGCGCGACCTGAGCCACCCGGAAGACGTGGCGGCCGAGCAGGCGCAAATCGAAGCGATGGCGGCACGCCGCCAGTCGGGCTTCAAGCTGGCCAAGCGCATGCTGCGGCCGGACGGTTCCGTGGTGTGGGTCGATGCGTCGATTACCGCCTTGCCGGGTGCGGATGCGCGCACGGCGTCCCAGCAGACGCTGCACCTGTGCATGATCGAAGACATCACGGAAAAGAAACAGACGGAAGCGCTGATCTGGCAGCAGGCGAATTTCGACACGCTGACGCAATTGCCAAATCGCCGCATGTTCCACAACCGGCTGGAACAAGCCATCATCAAGAGCCGCCGCGACGGCAACCGCATTGCCATCCTGTTCATCGACCTTGACCACTTCAAGGAAGTCAACGATACGCTGGGCCACCACCAGGGCGATATCCTGCTGGTCGACGCGGCGCGCCGCATCGGCGCCTGCGTGCGCGAATCCGATACCGTGTCGCGCCTGGGCGGCGACGAGTTCACCGTGATCCTCGGTGAACTGTCGGACATCGGCCGCGTGGAAACCATTGCGCAAAACATCATCGACAGCCTGCGCGCGCCGTTCCAGCTGGGACAGGAACAAGCGTTCGTGTCGGCCTCGGTCGGCATCACGCTGTATCCGGATGACGCCAGCTCTGTCGACGATTTGCTGAAACACGCGGACCAGGCCATGTATGCAGCCAAGGACGCGGGCCGCAACCGCTTCAGTTACTTCACGCCGGCGCTGCAGGTGGCGGCGCTGAACCGCATGCGCCTGACCAACGATTTGCGCGGCGCCGTCAAGGCCGGGCAGATGGAGCTGTATTTCCAGCCCATTGTGCATTTGCGCACGGGCCGCATCCACAAGGCGGAAGCGCTGGTGCGGTGGCGCCATCCGCTGCGCGGCATGGTCAGCCCGCTGGAATTCATCCCGCTGGCGGAAGCGTCCGGCTTGATCCACGAAATCGGCGAATGGGTATTCCAGGAATCCGCGCGCTGGATCCAGCGCTGGCGCGCGGAAATCCACCCGGAATTCCAGGTCAGCGTGAACCAGTCGCCGCTGGAATTCCAGCGCGAAGGCGGTTACGAAGGGTGGATGCGGCTGCTGACGGAACTGGGCTTGCCGGGGCAATCGGTGGTGATTGAAATCACGGAAGGCTTGCTGCTCGATGCGTCCAATGCCGTCACGAAGAAACTGCTGCAATTGCGCGACGGCGGCATCCAGGTCGCGCTGGACGACTTCGGCACCGGCTATTCGTCGCTGTCGTACCTGAAGAAATTCGATATCGATTACCTGAAAATCGACCGCAGTTTTACCCGCAACCTGGCGCCCGATTCGTCCGACATGGCGCTGTCGGACGCGATCATCGTCATGGCCCACAAACTGGGCTTGCGCGTGATTGCGGAAGGTGTGGAAACCCCGGAACAGCGCGATTTGCTGGCGCAGGCAGGGTGCGACTATGGCCAGGGTTACCTGTTCGCCAAACCCATGCCTGCCATCGAGTTCGACGCCCACCTGCGCGGCCAGCCTCTCTTGAACAACGAATAACGCATCCCCTCCGGAACGGGGATAATAGCGTCTTGGCTATCTTGTTTGATAGTCAAAGCCAATTGAAACCATTGGAACAATCAATTTTTCAAATGGCTGACTAACCTTTAGACTGACGTCTCATTGATAACAAACCTCACGAGGAAACCACAATGTCGCTGATTAACACCCAGATCAAACCATTCAAGGCCACCGCTTATCACAACGGCAAATTCGTTGACCTGACCGAAGCGTCCCTGAAAGGCAAATGGTCGGTATTCGTGTTCTACCCGGCCGACTTCACCTTCGTTTGCCCAACCGAACTGGAAGACCTGGCCAACAACCACGCTGAATTCCAGAAACTGGGCGTGGACGTGTACGGCATCTCGACCGACACCCACTTCGCCCACAAAGCATGGCACGACACGTCGGACGCCATCAAGAAAGTGCAATACCCACTGATCGGCGACCCAACCGGCCTGCTGTCCCGCAACTTCGAAGTGATGATCGAAGAAGAAGGCCTGGCACTGCGCGGCACCTTCGTCATCAATCCGGAAGGCTTCATCAAAGTGATGGAAGTGCATGACAACGGCATCGGCCGCGACGCATCGGAACTGCTGCGTAAAGTCAAAGCCGCTAAATACGTTGCCGAGCACCCAGGCCAGGTGTGCCCAGCCAAGTGGACCGAAGGCGCCGCTACGCTGACCCCATCGCTGGACCTGGTTGGCAAGATCTAAGCAATACGCTTCATTACGGCGCCGGGCCCGGCCCGGCGCCGCTTCAACAAAAAGGAAAAATGTCATGTTGGATGCAAATCTCAAAACCCAGTTGAAAGCCTATTTGGAAAAGGTCGTGCAGCCGATTGAGATCGTTGCATCGCTCGACGATTCCGATAAGGCCCGCGAAATGCAGGCGCTGCTCACCGATATCATCGGTTTGAGCGACAAGATCACCCTGGTGGAACACAAGGGCAGTGCCGCCGTGCGCACGCCATCGTTCGCCATTACCCGCCCCGGGACCGATATCGCCGTGACCTTTGCCGGCATCCCGATGGGCCATGAATTCACGTCGCTGGTGCTGGCGCTGCTGCAAGTGGGCGGCCACACCATCAAGTTCGACGAAGCCGTGATCGAACAGATCCGCAACCTCGAAGGCGACTACAACTTCGAAACGTATATTTCGCTGTCGTGCCACAACTGCCCGGAAGTGGTGCAGGCGCTGAACGCGATGGCCGTCATCAATCCGCGCATCAAGGTCACCGCCATCGATGGCGCGGTGTTCCCGAAAGAAGTGGAAGAGCGCCAGATCATGGCCGTGCCGATGATGTTCCTGAACGGCCAGCACTTCGGCCAGGGCCGCACCAGCGTGGAAGAAATCCTCGCCAAGCTCGATACCAATGCCGGCGCCCGCGCCGCGGAGGAATTGAACAAGAAAGACGTGTTCGACGTGCTGATCGTCGGCGGCGGTCCTGCCGGCGCGGCAGCGGCGATCTACGCGGCCCGCAAAGGCATCAAGACCGGCGTGCTGGCCGAGCGCTTCGGCGGCCAGGTGCTCGATACGCTGGCGATTGAAAACTTCATCTCCGTGACGGAAACCGACGGGCCGAAATTCGCGGTGGCGCTGGAACAGCACGTCAAGCAGTATGAAGTCGACATCATGAACACGCAGCGTGCATCCGAACTGGTGCCGGGCAAGCTGATTGAAATCAAGACCGCCACCGGCGCCACGCTGAAGAGCAAGTCCGTGATCCTGGCGACCGGTGCGCGCTGGCGTGAAATCAACGTGCCGGGCGAGAAGGAATACCGCAACCACGGCGTGGCGTACTGCCCGCACTGCGACGGCCCGCTGTTCAAGGGCAAGCGCGTGGCCGTGATTGGCGGCGGCAACTCCGGCGTGGAAGCGGCAATCGACCTGGCCGGCCTGGTGCAGCACGTGACCCTGATCGAGTTCGGTGCGGAATTGCGTGCGGACGCCGTGTTGCAGCGCAAGCTGCGCAGCCTGCCGAACGTGAAAGTCATCGTATCGGCGCAAACCACGGAAATCCTCGGCGACGGCAAGAAAGTGGTGGGCTTGACGTACACCGACCGCACCACCAATGCATCACACCAGGTGGACCTGGAAGGCGTGTTCGTGCAAATCGGCCTGGTGCCGAACACGGAGTGGCTGAAAGGAACGGTCGCCCTGTCGCGCCACGGTGAAATCGAAGTGGATGCGCGTGGCCAGACTTCGGTGCCGGGCGTGTTTGCCGCCGGCGACGTGACGACCGTGCCGTACAAGCAAATCATCATCGCCACCGGCGAAGGAGCGAAGGCGGCGCTGTCGGCCTTCGATCACCTGATCCGCTCCAGTGACGAGGTGGAAGAAGCGGCGGTCGCGGTCGCCGCCTGATTCACACCACCAAATCCGCGCTGGCCTGTTTTTCCCTGAGCGCCCGGGCATTCCGATGCCGGGCGCGCAGGCGCGGATTGGTGACCAGCCGGCCGATGGTTTCTCCCACCACCATCACCACGCCCATCAGCGGCAGCACCAGCATCAGCCCCGCCACGCCGGCCACGGCGCCGCCGATAAAAATCATCAGCACGGTAATCAACGGATGCATGTGCAGGCTGCGGCCCAGGGTCAGCGGCATGAACACGAAATCGTCCAGCAGGCGCACCAGGATGAATACGCCGATGGCGCTGTACGCGACCAGCGGATCGCCCGCCGCATCGGTGGATGCCACCATCACCACCATGATGCAGCCGACAATGGAACCGACATACGGCACCCATGCCAGCAGTGCGGAAATCAAGCCCAACACCACCGGCGACGACACGCCGATTGCCCACAGACCGAACGCCAGCACGGCCGTATCGAGCACGGTCAGCCACGCCAGGCCCTGGAAATAGCGGTGTGCCGTCTGGTCCACTTCATGCAGCAGGCACAGCGTACGTTCAAAGAACGCATTCGGCACGGCGCGCGCGAGGAATTTCTTGAACAGGTGGCCGTCGCGCAGGAAAAAGAAAGTCAGGAACGGCGCCAGCAACAGCGCGGGCAGCCAGCCCGCCAGCGAGACAACGAAGCCCGTCAAATGGCTTTGCACGAAGTCTTCCGTGTACGCTGTGAACTGCGTATTGATGATCTGGCTTAAGTGGATGTCATGCAGGATGGGGAATTGCTGTTCCAGCCCCAGCAGCAGCGACCGCACAAACGACAGGCCCCCTTGCAGGTAGCGGCCCATCATGTCCTGCCACGACTCGGCGGGCGCCGACGTCCAGCTGATGCCGGCCAGCACCGGCAATGCCACCGCCAGTAAAAAGCTGCCGCCCACCACCAGCGCCGCCACGTTGCGGTCCATGCCCATGCGCAGCAAGCGCTGCATGGGCGGCATCAGCAGGTAATACAAAATGATCGCCAGCAGGAAGGGAATCGCCAGCCACAGCATGTGTTGCGTCACCAGCAGCAGCAAACATGTGGTGGCGATGATGCCGGTCCAGACCAGCGGGCCGGCGGCTTCCTCGTGGTTGACGGGCGCCAGCCGGCGCTGGGCGCCGCCGGGCAGGCGGATGTGGTCGATTTTCATGGCCTTACAGCGCCTCGAACTGCGGTTTGCCGGCCATCCATTCGCGCAAGCGGTGGCCGATATGGCGGGCAAGCGCGAGTGCGATCTTGTAGCCGATCTTCGCATCGGTTTCCATCAAGCCCATGAAGTCGGCGCGGAAGAAGACCGCCAGTTCGCAATGGTCCAGCGCGCGGGCTTGCGCATTCCGGGGGGCGTTGTCCAGCAGGGCCAGGTCGCCAAAGAAGGACCCGGGGCTGATTTCCGCGACGATTTCCACGCCGTCGGCGTGCGCGCGGCTGATGATCACGCGGCCGGACATCACCAGGTACAGCGCCTGGCCTTCTTCGCCCTCGTCGAAAATGATTTCATCGGTCACATAGCGGCGCTCGTGCATCAAATCGTCGACGATGTTCAACTCCACCGGCGTCAGCGACGCAAACAGCGCCGATTCCTTCAACCGGTGCAGGCGCGGCGACAGCTTGGGGGATGTGAAAAAACCGAACATCGGGAGCAGCTCCATGGCGTATCAGGCCCGGAAAAATCACGGGTACGCATTCGATTTTGACTGATTATTGTCAAGTTGCAAGTGTCGACCGTCACAGTTGTATCGTTTGCGCCAGTGGCAAGTCCGGTTCCACGTGGCTGGTCAGCACGATGCATTGCCGCGCCCGGCGGCCGGGATCGGCCAGTTGCGTGCGCAGGTAGCTTACCGCAGCCGTGTCGAGGCCATTGAACGGTTCGTCGATCAGCAAGACCGCAACGGGCAGGGCCAAGGCCAGCGACAGCTGCATTTTCTTGTGCTGGCCCAGCGACAGCGTGGTGACGGGCTGGTCCAGCACACCATGCAGGCGGAAAGCGTCCAGCTGCGCATTCAATGCGGCGGTATCGGCGCCCGGGTACAGCGCCACGTGCAGGTCGAACATTTCACGCACGGACAGCCATGGCAGCGCAGGCGTGTCGCCGCCGCTGTAATGGATCTGGCGGCGGTAATCCAGCGGCTGTTGCGCGCTGTCGATGCCGGCCACGGCAATTGTGCCTGTGTGCGGTAACAGCGCACCGGCCACCAGCTTCATCAGCGTGGTCTTGCCGGCGCCATTTTCACCGCGCAGCCACGTGATACCGGCCGCCAGTTGCAGGGAAAACTGGCGGAACAACGGGTGGCCCGCATATTCAAAGTTCAGGTGGTCGATGGCCAGCATCAGAATTCACTTCCTATCGCAGTCAGGATCACAATCGATAACACCACCAGGACGACACGGCCCCGTGGCGCCAGCGGCAGCGCGACAATGGCGCTGCAGGTGGCCAGCGCCGTGACTTGCCATACGCGTACGGCCGTCGTCTGGCCTGCCAGCAGCACGTGCAGCGCCAGCACGGCCAGCGCGGGAACCAGGCTGAACCCCCGCGCGCACACGGTCAGCGGCGTGCTGCGCAATGGCCACGCGGCCAGCATTTCCGCCATCAGGACTGCCTGTTCGCGCACGGCTTTATCGCCCCGATCCGTCAGCAGCACCAGCGCCAGGCTGGCGAGGCCGCCCAGCGCGGCGGCCGGCGCCATGGGAATCCCGTGGCGCAGCCAGACAGTGGTCGCCGCCAGCGCGATGGCCAGCAACAGGCATTGCTGGACGCCAACCTTGTTTTCACCGCGCCAGAATGGCAGCCAGAATAGCTTGCGCCACAGCGCCACATAAAGAGGCCGCAGCGGCGTCGGCGCATAGGACGTGGCTGCGCGTGCCGGCGCCTGGCGCGGCCGGGCAGGGTGCGGCTGCCGCCGGCGCGCCGCCAGCATGGCGGCCGCCACCAGCCATCCCAGCACCAGCGTGCCGACGGTGGCGGCAATGGCTTGCGGTTTCACCGGTTGCAGGAAGGCGGGCGAGGTCCAGCACCAGATACCGCACGAAATGGCATAGATCAGCGTGACGGGCCCTGCCAGCATGCCGGCCACCAGCAGGTCGGCGCGCCAGCCCAGCGCCGGCGGCACGGGCAGCGGCCAGCTCCACGCAATGGCGGCGTGCGGGTGCAGGCGCTGGCGCAGCAGCCAGGCGGGTGTGGCGATCAACAGTGTCTGTCCGGCCAGCACGGCCAGCATGACGGGCCAGTCGAGCGTGACGGCCAGCATGCCGGGAAAGGCAATCACGGCGCACAAGCCCAGCAGCACGTTGGAAAACACCAGCAACAGGATTTCAATGGAATTGGTGAGGCTGGCGAGAAAGGCCAGCAAGCCGTGGTGCGCCATGCGCACGCGGTAACGCAGATAGGGATGCTTGGGCAGCAGGATCATTGCGCGTACGGAAAAAGAAAAAGGCCCGACGAATCGGGCCTTTCTCAGGAATTGGCGGAGTGGACGGGGCTCGAACCCGCGACCCCCGGCGTGACAGGCCGGTATTCTAACCAACTGAACTACCACTCCATTTGCGACAAGTCGCAACGTACAACATGCTTTAACTGGTGGGCGGTGAGAGGGTCGAACTCCCGACCTAATGCTTGTAAGGCATCCGCTCTACCAACTGAGCTAACCGCCCGGCTAAAACAACTACTACTAAAACTGGCGGAGTGGACGGGGCTCGAACCCGCGACCCCCGGCGTGACAGGCCGGTATTCTAACCAACTGAACTACCACTCCTTGCTTGCGCATCTTGTCTTCATTTCCGTGTCAGGCGGTGGTGGGCGGTGAGAGGGTCGAACTCCCGACCTAATGCTTGTAAGGCATCCGCTCTACCAACTGAGCTAACCGCCCCGCTTCTAACACTCCAACGTTTGTCATCACGTCTGAAGGAGGCCGAATTATAGACGGGCTTTTTTGGATGTGCAAGTTTTTTTCTATCGTATCGAATCTGCGTCAATATTTGCCAGGATACGATTACCTGGCGCGTCATCGCCGTCAGAGGGGGAATCCGTACAATACGTTTCACCCCACGTGCCAGGAGAGTACCTTGAGCGTTGCCACCCCTGAACAGTATTTCAGCGATTTCTCCGCCGCGCTGCGCTACTGGCGCGGCAAGCGGGGCTACAGCCAGTTGCGGCTGTCGACCGACAGCGGCATTTCACAGCGCCACATCAGTTTCCTGGAAAGCGGCCGCTCGCAACCGAGCCGCGAATTGATTTTAAAACTGGGCGTGGTGCTCGATATCCCGCTGCGCGAGCGCAATGTGATGCTGCTGGCGGCCGGCTTCGCACCCGCTTACCAGGAACGCAAGATGGATGACCCGGAATTGCACGCCGTGAAACAGGCGCTGGACTTCATGCTGGCGCAACAGGCGCCGTATCCCGCGCTGGTGGTGGACCGCTTGTGGAACCTGGTGATGTTCAATGACCCTGCCGCCGGCTTCATGAAATGGCTGCTGGACATGCCGCCCGATGCGCCGATTCCCCGCGACGGCTCCGTCAATGTGCTGAAGCTGATGATGGCGCCCGACGGTGTACGCCAATACGTGCGCAACGAACAGGACGTGGGTGCGGATTTGCTGCACTGGATACAGCGCGAAGCCATGAGCGATGGTCCCGGCAGCGAAGCCACCGCCTTGCTGGCGGAATTGACGGCGCTGGCCGGCCTCGATGGCGCACCGCCGGCGCCCAACCTGGACCGGCGCGCATTGCCGTTCCTGCCAATGCAGATCAGCAAGGATGGCGTGGAATTGAACCTGTTCACCACCATCACGACCCTGGGCACGCCGCATGACGTGACGGTGCACGAATTGCGGCTGGAATCATTCTTTCCGGCTGACGAGGCGTCGGCGGCGTGGTTCCGCGAGCGTGGCTACCTGAAGCACGGCCTTGCCGCGTAGCCGGCGTCAACGCGGCGCCTGCAATGGCGGCAAGCCTGCGGCTTACCGCCCTACGCGGTAGATGCGATGGCCATTTAACGCAGCGCCAGGTTGCGTGCCTGGCTCGCCTGGTGGCCGTGCAGCTTGAATACCGCCACGGCTTCGGCCAGTTGCACCGCCTGTTGCTGCAGGCTCGATGCCGCCGCGGCGGCCTGTTCGACCAGCGCGGCATTTTGCTGGGTGGCCGCATCCATGTCGGTAATGGCGAGGTTGACCTGCTCGATGCCGGAACTCTGTTCCGCGCTGGCGCCGGCAATTTCACTCATGATGTCGGCCACCTGTTTGACGGACGACACGATCTGCTGCATGGTGGCGCCGGCTTCGTCGACCAGCTTGCCGCCCGTGTCCACCTTGGCCACGGAATCGTTGATCAATTCCTTGATTTCCTTGGCGGCGGCGGCGGATCGTTGCGCCAGGGTGCGCACTTCCGATGCGACCACGGCAAAGCCCCGTCCCTGTTCGCCGGCCCTGGCCGCTTCCACAGCCGCGTTCAATGCCAGGATATTGGTCTGGAACGCGATGCCGTCGATGACGCCGATGATGTCGGCGATCTTGCCCGAGCTTTCCTTGATCGAGCCCATGGTGTCGACCACCTGGCTCACCACGTTGCCGCCCTTGTTGGCAAAGTCGGCGGCAAACACCACCAGTTGATTGGCCTGGCGCGCATTGTCGGCATTTTGCTTGACGGTGGACGTCAATTCTTCCATCGATGATGCGGTTTCTTCCAGGCTGGCGGCCTGCTGCTCCGTGCGGCCGGATAAATCATGGTTGCCGGCGGCGATTTCCGCCGACGCCGTGGTGATGGTGTCGGTACCGGTGCGCACGGCGCCGACCGTGCGTGTCAGGCTGGCCACCATGTCTTTCAACGCGTTGAGCAGGCGGCCCGCTTCATCGCGCCGCTCGGTGTCGATCACGACGGTCAGGTCGCCTTGCGCCACGGTTTCCGCCAGGTGCACGGCTTCATTGATCGGCGTGGTGACCGAGCGCGTGATGATGTAGCCGGCGCCCAGCGACAGCAAAATGGCCAGCGCCAGCAGCGACAGCATCAGCGTGGTGGCAAAGCCGGCTGCCGCACTGGCTTCCTGGCCATCCTTTTCCATTTGCTCGGTCTGGTATTTGAGCATGGCGTCGAGCTTGCCGAAATACGCGTTCTGCACCGGGATCACATCCTTGAACAGCGCCTGCACGGCCGCTTCGCGGTCATCGCCCGCCAGCGTCTTCAGCGCTTCGCCGCGTTTGGCGGCATAGGCCTTGAAGGCGTCGCCGGATTCATTGAACATCTGGCGCTCTTCATCCCGCAGCAGGGTGGCGAACTTCGCCGCGCGTTCATCGCCGGCCCGGTCGGCATCGGCCATCTGGGCCAGGAAGGTTTGTGTCTGCGCCGCGTTGGGCGCCAGCATCGCGTTGCGCAGCGCCTGCGCGCCGCGGTTGGCAAAGCTGCGGAATTCATTGGTCAGGGCGACCTTCACATAGCGGTCGTGCAGGATCTGGTCGGTCAGTGAGGCAGTGTGGCGGATGCGGTTGATGCCGACCAGCGACATGATCAGCATGATGACGATGGTCAGGCCGAAGCCCAGTCCGAGGCGCGCACCGATGCGCAGGTTGGACAAGCTCACTGTGATTCCTTTCACGGAGGTTGTGAATGAACGAAGACGCGGATTGTGATCCCAGCTTGCCCGGAATTCATCCATTGCTCAAGTATGTTCTGGACAGCAATGGCTTATAATGCTGTATATAATCCCAGTTATTTGCAACTTCGCCACACATGCCTGCCGCCCGCCGCATCGCCCATCTCGACATGGATGCGTTTTACGCGTCGGTCGAATTGCTGCGCTACCCGGAATTGCGGGGACAGCCGGTGGTCATCGGCGGACGCACGGCGCACCAGCCGGAAGATCTGCCGGATGGCAGCCGCCGCTATTACAGGTTGAAAGAATACGTGGGGCGTGGCGTGGTGACCACGTCGACGTATGAGGCGCGCGCACTGGGCGTGTTTTCCGCGATGGGTATGATGAAGGCCGCCGCGCTGGCGCCGGACGCGATTTTGCTGCCGACGGATTTCGATTCGTACCGCCGCTACTCGCGCCTGTTCAAGGCGGCGGTGGCGCAGGTCGCGCCGCACATCGAAGACCGGGGCATCGATGAAATTTATATCGACTTGACCGAGGTGGAAGGCGAAACGCGGGAACTGGCGCAGCGCCTGAAACATGCGGTGAAAGACGCGACGGGACTGACTTGTTCGGTCGGCATCGCACCCAATAAATTGCTGGCGAAAGTCTGTTCCGACCTGGAAAAGCCGAACGGCCTGACGGTGATCACGATGGACGATGTGCCGGCCCGCATCTGGCCGCTGCCGGTACGGAAAATTAACGGCATCGGTCCCAAGGCCAATGACAAGCTGGCGGCGCTGGGCATTTTTACCGTCGGCGAGCTGGCGGCGGCCGAACCCAAGCTGTTGCAAGAGTATTTCGGCCTGAATTATGCGCAGTGGCTGGCGCGCGTATCGCATGGCCACGATGAACGCATGGTGGCCACCAGTTCGGAACCGAAAACCGTGAGCCGGGAAACCACGTTCGAGCGCGACTTGCACGCCAGGCATGACAAGGAAGTACTGTCGGAAATTTTCACGCGGCTGTGCATGCGCCTCGGCGAGGATTTGCAGCGCAAGCGTTGCGTGGGCCGCACGGTGGGCATCAAGCTGCGCTACGCGGACTTTCATACCGTCACGCGCGATGTCACGTTGCCCGTGCCGACTTGCGACGGCGCCGCCATCCGGCGCGCGGCGGGCGAATGCCTGCGGCGCGTGCCGCTGGACCAGCGCTTGCGCTTATTGGGCGTGCGCGTCAGTGCGTTGTCGAGCATCGATGAACTGGCGCAGCATGATGTTGCAACACAAGGTGAACTTTTTTCCGACCTTTAAGAAGTGGGTGGGGCGGCGTGTAAAATGTCGTTCCCCCAGAATTAGCTGAACAAGGCAAACAACCGTATGTGGTTCAAAAATCTACAAATTTACCGTCTGCCCGCACCCTGGGCATTTACTCCTGAACAACTCGAAGCGGCGCTGGCGTCGAACGCGTTCACGCCCGCCAGCAGCAATGAGTTGCTGCGCCAGGGCTGGGACAAGCCGCGTCCGAACGGCGGCCTGGTGCACGTGGTGAACAAGCAGATGCTGATTCTGCTGGGCACGGAGAAAAAGCTGTTGCCGGCCACCGTCATCAACCAGGTGGCCAAGGCCCGTGCCGCGGAAATGGAAGAAGCCCAGGGCTTTGCTCCCGGCAAAAAAGCCATGAAAGAATTGAAAGAACGCGTGGCAGACGAATTGCTGCCACGCGCCTTCTCGATCCGTGGCAACGTATGGACGTGGATCGACCCGGTCAACGGCTGGCTGGTGGTCGATGCGGCCAGCCCGGCCAAGGCCGATGAAGTGATCAAGCTGCTGCTGAAGGCAGTGGACCGCATGCCGCTGGAAAGCTTGCGCGTGAACCGTTCGCCGGTGGGCGTGATGACGGAATGGCTGCAGGCCGACGACGCGCCGGCGGGCTTCACGGTCGACATGGACACGGAACTGCGCGCCACGGGCGAAAGCAAGGCCGCCGTGCGCTATGTGCGTCACACGCTGGAAGCGGATGAAGTGCGTCGCCACATCGCGTCCGGCAAGCAGTGCACGCGCCTGGCGATGACGTGGGACAGCAAGATTTCGTTCACGCTGACGGAATCGCTGGCGCTGAAAGGCATCAAGCCGCTGGACGTGCTGAAGGAAACGGAAAACAGCACGCGCAACGACGACGAGCGCTTCGATGGCGACTTCATGCTGATGACGGGCGAACTGTCGAAGCTGATGGCCGACGTGGTGGAAGCCCTGGGCGGCGAAGCCAAGGCATAAAAAATTCGGGGCCTGCGGGCCCCGGTTTTTTTGCGATTACAGGTTCTGGAACACGCCGGCGGCGCGGTTCTTTTGCACGTCATCCCATGGGAAGACCTTGCCGTTCATGGCGACATAGACGCCCGGCGTGAGGATTTGCGCGACGCCGCACGCGAAGCCCAGGTTGAACAGGGCGTCGGAATTGGCGATTTCATACGGGATCATCGCGCCGGTCAGCACAATGGTGCTTTCCAGGTTGGCCGCGCCCAGCACGGCGGCGGTTTCTTTCATCGTATCGGTGCCGTGGATGATGACGATGGCGTGTTCCTTGGCGGCCTGGCACGAGGCCAGGATGCGCTGGCGGTCCGCGTCCTGCATATCGAGCGAATCCATCAGCGGCAGCAATTCCAGCGCCGGGTTGATCGTCATGCGGGAGCGGGCAATCGCTTGCGGCAGGTGGCTGTCGGCGAAGCCCAGGGTGCCGTTCAATTCATTGTAATGTTTATCGAACGTGCCGCCGGAGGCGATGATACGCAGTGTCATGATGTCATTCCATGGGTGAGCAAGGACAGAATGATAACGCGAAGCGGGGGCGCAGGAAACATTCCGCATTTGCGCGCATGGCGGGCTGGAAAGTCCGGTATCCTGCGACTACACTGGTTTCTTTGTTCTGGCTCCATCGGCATTCCCAATGAAAGCACTCGCACCCGGCACTGTTATTTTCCACCGCTTCCGCGGCTACGGCGTGATCACGGCGGTCAACCTGTTGACCGGCTGGATCTCGGCCCGCTTCGGCGGCGAGGCGCGCGCGCTGGATTTGAATTTATCGACCGATGAAGTGCAGTTTGCCGATGGCGAAGCGATTTTATTCCGCCGCGCGCCGCCGGACCGCATGCCGCATGCGCGCCTGATGGCCGTGGTGCGCGCGCTGCACCAGGCCGGGTACCAGAAGCTGTACCTGCATACGTGGCCGAAACCATCGGGCCTGCACTGGCGCTGGCACTTATTCACGGGGCCGCGCGACTGGATGCAGCGCTCGTGGCGCGAAGGGTGGTATGGCTCGGGCGCGGACTACAACGTCAATCCCGTCATGGGCTGGGGCGACAACCCCGGTGCGGACACGGATGAATTGATCCACGCGCTGGCGAAATTCGATCCGCAGGGTTTGGCGCAGGCGCTGGGCCGCGATGAAGACCACACGGCGTGGTTTGCCATGGTGTGCGATGCGCTGCTGCCCGGCTACATGTACAGCCTGGACATGCAGCGCCCGAATGGCGGGCCGCTGACGGACATGCCGCCGCTCCCCGTGGTGCCCGTGCGCGTCGGCTTGCCTCCGTATGGTGGTCCGGAGCTGCCGTGGCCGCCCGGCTGGTCAGGTTTGTGGAGCCGTGTGCACGCGATGCCGCTGCCGAAACCGAATTTCACGGGGATACCCGAAACCCCTTAAGCCTTGGCGTAATACGCCAGAAACATGTCCGCCGTGGTCGCCACCAGCCCCTGCTGGCTGGCCGTATCCAGCGGCGGCTGGCCCATCGTCACCTGTGGCCAGAAGGCGAACGCCTTCAATTGTCCCTGCAACATGTGTGCGGCAAATGCGGGATCCACCGGTTTGAGCTTGCCGTCGGCCAGCGCCGCCCGTATCCACGCGGTCATGCCGCCTTCCTTGTCGGACAGCTTTTCCACCATTTCCCGCGCCCGCTCGGGCCGCAAAATCCCTTCCGCAATGGCGACACGCGCCAGGTCCAGGAAATACTGGTCTTGCAGCAAAGCCATTTTCTGACCCAGCAATTCAACCAGTTGTGTGCGCAAGTTCACATTCGGCTGGTAGCGGAATGCTTGTAACGGGGCGCTGCTGTCCCAAAGTTCTTGAAGAATGTGATCGAACAAGTCGTCTTTGCTGGGGAAATGGTTGTACACCGTGCGTTTCGATACGCCGGCAGCCAAAGCGATCTTGTCCATGCTGGTGGCGTCGAAGCCGTGGGTACGGAATTCCGCCACGGCGGCTTCGACAATGGCCTGCCGCTTACGGTCGGTCAGGCGCTGGGGGGCGATAGGTTCCATATGAAGTATTTTACACCGGGTAGTTTACTTTTTCAAAAAACGAAACTACACTGTGCAGTATACTTTTTGAAGCCTTCCCATGAAACGCGCCTTGACGGCCCTGCTAACCGGAGTGTTAATGACCATGACTTACTGCACGATCAATGCGAAAAACATCGCTGTACCAGACCTGGAGTATGTCTCGCCGCAGCAGATCGACGGGCGCTTCAGGAATCCGAAACCGATGCACCGCATGGGTGTGATGGGCACATTGCGCGTGATGTGGCAAATGGCGTTTGAAAAGCCTGCCGACACCGTGCCGGACCGCGCGATTCCCGTACAGGCGCTGACGGCGGCCCAACTGGCCGCGGCGCCCGACCACAGCGTGTTCCGCCTCGGCCACTCCACGATGCTGTTGAAACTCGATGGCGGCCTGTGGCTGACGGACCCGGTGTTTTCCGAGCGCGCCTCGCCGGTGCAGTGGCTGGGGCCTCAGCGTTTCCACGCGCCGCCGATCGCCATCGAAGACTTGCCGGACATTAAGGGCGTGATCCTGTCGCACGACCATTACGACCACCTCGACCATGCGGCCGTGCTGGCGCTGGCGCCCAAGGTGGAGTGGTTCATTACGCCGCTGGGTGTGGGCGATACGCTGATCCAGTGGGGCGTGCCGGCAGCGAAGATCAGGCAGCTGGACTGGTGGCAATCCACGTCGGTGGGCGGCGTGCGCCTGAGCGCCACCCCGGCCCAGCATTTTTCCGGCCGTGGTTTGTTGGACGGGAACAAGACGTTGTGGGCATCGTGGGTGATCCAGACCGGCGGCCGGCGTATCTTCTTCAGCGGCGACACCGGCTATTTCGACGGGTTCAAAGCCATCGGCGACAAGTTCGGCCCCTTCGACCTGACCATGGTCGAGACCGGCGCCTACGATCCGCAATGGCCGGACGTGCACATGCTGCCGGAACAAACCATGCAAGCGCACATCGATTTGCGGGGCAAAGTGCTGCTGCCGATCCATAACGGCACCTTCGACCTGGCGCTGCACGCGTGGACCGACCCGTTCGAGCGTATTACCGCGCTGGCGGCGGAACGGGGCCAGGCCGTGGTGACGCCGGAAATCGGTCAAATGCTGGACGTGACACAGCCGGGCGCAACGGCTCAGTGGTGGAAAACGCCTTAACTAAGCAACAATATTGATGACGCGTCCCACAGTTTGCCCTTGCGCATTGAGCTGGGGCGCGCGCGGCAACGCATCGGGCGGGACTTCGGTGGTAAAGGCGCGGTCCAGCCGGACCGGCGCCGCAGTGGGCGTGGCGGCGCTTTCCGCCTGCCGTTCGGCTTTCTGGTTGCCGGACAATTGTTCCTTGTCGCGGTTCAATTGCACTTTACTGTCTTCGAGGCGGCGGGCGTCCTGGTCAACGCGCGTCTGATCCTGCTGAACTTTGCGTTCAGCAAGGGCTACCGCGTTGCGCAGCGATTCGACGGACGAAACGGAAACCACGTGGACACCTCTTGACGGCTAGCGGAAGGCCCGGCGATTTCAGGACGTGGCGACGCGGAACCACCGGCTGTGTTCATCAGTAAGGGTAGGCCAAAATGACAATTTGTGCCAGTGGGGGCAAGAAAAAAGGCAAGACCGGAGGGGGGCTCGGTCTTGCCTGAAGTACTACAGGGAGAGGATTGCGGGGATCAGAAGCGGTACAGCAGCGACGCCTCGATCGCGCGGCCAAACAGTGGGCGGGCATTGATCGGGCCGGAGCTGGCGCCGGTCAGGCGCGAATTCCCTTCCGTCAGGCCCACCGCATTATTCAGGTTGGTGCCGGCCAGGCGCACTTCGACTTTTTCACCCAGTTGCAGCAGCACGCCCAGGTCCAGCGTGTGGTACGACGGCAGGTATTGCGTGTTGGCCTGGTCGGCCCAGCGCGAACCGATCGACGTGTAGGTGCCGTACAGTTTCAGGTTGTTGTCTTCGCCCAGCGGGATGCGGTACGTCGGCGTGAAGCGGAACTGCAGCTTTGGCTGGCGCTGTACCAGCTTGCCGTCGGTGGCCGGATTGTCCTTGTACTTCGACTTTTGATAATCGCCCGTCAGCGACAGCGTCAGGTTCTGGATCGGACGCACGGCTACTTCGAATTCCACGCCGCTGCCCTTGGAACCGCTGACGGAATTCAGGATCGTCCCGTTCGACAGGATTTGCTGGAATGCGATGCCGTCGAATTGCGTGTGGAAGGCATTGATGTATGCGCTGTACAACTGGCCCACGGTCTTGAAGCCCACTTCCAGCTGTTTGACGGTTGGCGTCGGGTTCTGGTTGCGGTCGTCCACGTTGGCTTGCGTGCCGGCGTTGCGCAGCGTGTCGAAGGCGATGAACGTGTGGCCGGAATTGGCGCGCGCAAAGATGCTGGAATCCTTGGTCAGCTTGTAATTGCCGCCGATCGTGAACGACGTCGCGGTATCCTTGCGGCTCAGCGCCGTGTACGAACCGCTCGGCATCGACGTGCCATTGTTGTACACGGTCAGCAGGTTGTTGTCCGTGTCGCCGGAAATCAAATTCGACACGCTGCCGCTGATCTTCTGGCGCTCGCGGCGGATCCCCGCGTCGACCTTGATGGTGTCGCTGACTTTCCATTCGTTCGACACATAGAACGCGGTATTGCTGCCGTCATACGACGCGTTTGGCGCAAAGAACACGGGGCCTTCCTTGCCGTTGTTGGAAACGACGACGCCGTTGTTCAGTTTCACGTTGATCAGGCTGGCGTTCGGCGTGGCCGTCATCAAATGGCTGCTGCCCAGGTACCACGTATCGGCTGCCGTGTAGTTGGCGAAGTAGGCGCCCACCGTCACGGTATTGTTGGGCAGCCATTCGCGGCTGATGCGCAATTCGTCGGTGAACGATTTCATTTGCTTTTCCACCGCCCACAGGCCGGCCTGCACCACTTGCGTGCTGTCGGCCACCGGGGCGCCGCCCGTGACGAAGGTGGCGTTGGCCGACGTGGCCGTGCGGCCCGCCGCCGCCAGCACGGCCGCGTTGCCGTTGGCCGAGGCGATGGCCTGGGTTTTATAGGCGCCCATCGTCAGCGGGTTGTTCCCCGTGAACATGGCGATGGTGTTCATGTCGCCATCGAAGCGGTTGAACTTGTTCGACACATTCCAGCCGGCGAATTTCTGGTCGAATTCCGCACCGAATACCGTGGCTTTCAAGCCGCGGCCATCGCCCAGGTCATAGGTCAGCGTCTTGCCCGGCGCGGCTTCCACCGTGAAGCGGCGCATTTCATTGCTCATCAGCGTACCCTTGAGCGGATCGAAGCCGGGGAAGGACGTGATGGTGCGGCCTTCGTTGGCGGAGATCAGCGGCACGCCCGTGTAAAACGCGTTCTTGTCATTGGTGCTGCGCGCATACAGCGTCAGTTCGCCCTGGTCCAGTTTCCGGGTCAGGGTGGCCGTCATCTGGTGGCCGTCGTCGGCCGGGAAGCCGGAATCGCGCACGCCGTGCGTGGTGCGGTAAAAGCCGCCCACGCTGGCATACCAGCCGTCGCTGAGCTTGCCGCCGTAGTACAGGTCGACGCGGCGCAATTCACCCGTGCCTGTCGTGAAGCGCACCGAGCCTTCCGGCGTGTCGGTGCCCTTTTTCAGGATGAAGTTCATGGTGGCGCCAGGCTGGCCATCCG
The DNA here is from genome assembly GCF_009674485.1 of Pseudoduganella rivuli. Taxonomy (GTDB): domain Bacteria; phylum Pseudomonadota; class Gammaproteobacteria; order Burkholderiales; family Burkholderiaceae_D; genus Rugamonas; species Rugamonas rivuli_B. The sequence goes on from NZ_WKJJ01000002.1 coordinate 472,757, forward strand.
AGAAGATGGTGCTGGGGCCGCCGCGCAACACTTCCACGCGCTCGATGGTGTCATCCAGGCGGAACGCGGACGACCCTTCGAAGAACGACAGCGTCGGTACCGGGTAAATCGGGTTGCCCTGCAACTGCACGGACACGAACGGCGAATCGGAGCCGGAAGGGAAACCGCGCACTTCAATGTTGGCGCCGGACTGGCCGCCGGTGGCTTCCGCATACACGCCCGGCACCAGTTTCAGCACGTCGGCCGTGCTGCTGGGCGACGCGGCTTTCAACTGTTCTTCGGTGGCGGTGGTGATGGAAAACGCGGAATCGAGTTTGCGCACGCCGCGCGATGCGGCCACGCCGGTCACCACCACGGTTTGCAGCTCGGCCGCAACGGCGTCTTTCTTTGCAGAGGCGGGGGCCGGGGAGTCGGCGGCCGGTGCGGCTGCCTGCTCAGGTGCATCGGCGGCTTGCGCCTGGCCAATCAGGGTCAGCACAGCCAGCGTGACTGACGATAACAGGAACTTATTCGGGCTCATAGCTTTAGCTTTCTTGTCGGTATGTGTCGTGTCGTCTCCTGGACATTGCGCCACCCCGGGAGAGTTTGCAAGGCGGCTGTCCACACGCTTCCGCTTATGTCTTTTGCGAAAGTTTGGCCATTAAAAACCCAAATGATATCGATGTCAATCGAAATGATATCGATGTCATTTTTCTTGTGCATTTCAAAAAACCTGTCATAATGCGCCGCAAGGACAAGCAAAAAACGATTACAAAGAGTACCAATGGCGGCAAACAAGAGTGCTATCCGCAACAGCGACGCGGGCCTGACCATGGAAGACCTGGCCCGCATGGCCGGCGTGTCCAAGATCACGGTATCCCGCGCCTTGCGCGACAGTCCGCTGGTGACGCCTGAAACGCGGGAAAAGATACGGCAGTTGGCATCCGAACAGGGCTACCGCCTGAATGTGAGCGCGCGCAATTTGCGCATGCGCCGCAGCTATTCGGTGGCCGTGGTGGTGGAAATGACGCCCGTGAAGGGACGTCCCATGTCGGACCCGTACCCGCTGGAACTGTTGGGCGGCATTACCCAGGAATTGACCACGGCCGGCTACAGCGTGGTGCTGACGTCCAAGCATTTGCTGGACACGGCGCCGGTGCAGGGCGCCGATGGCATGATCCTGCTGGGCCAGGGCTCGCACAGTGAAGCGGCGCATGCGCTGCAAACGACGACCTTGCCGCTGGTGGTGTGGGGCGCGCCGGAACCGGGCGGCCATTACGTCGTCGTGGGCAGCGACAACCGCGCCGGCGGCGCCAGCGCCGCGCAGCGTTTCATCGAGCAGGGGCGGCGCAAGCTGGTGTTCCTCGGTGACGTGGACCACGCGGAAGTGCAGGAGCGCTGCGCCGGTTTTATCGGCGCCATCGGTGACCAGGGTTCCGTGCATATCCTGCGGCCGAAAGCGTTTACGTTTGAAGCGGGCTTTGAATGCATGTCCGCGCTGTTGAGGAAGAAGGGGACGATTGTGGACGGCGTGTTTGCCGCCAGCGATACCCTGGCCATGGGTGCGATCCGCGCGCTGGCTGAAAAAGAATTGCGCGTGCCGGAAGCGGTATCGGTCATCGGTTACGACGATACGCCCAGCGCCGCCAGTTTCGTGCCGCCACTGACCAGCGTGCACCAGTACTTGCGCGACGGCGGCGTGCTGCTGGCGAAGAAAATGCTGGCGCTGATCGAGGGCCAGCCGGTGCAGTCGGAAATGCTGCCCACCACGCTGATGGTGCGGCAGACTTGATGTCGGCTTATTGCGATTGCATGCCGATTTGATGTAGCTGTAGCGCCGCCATGGCGCGATTTCCCCCATTTTTGTAGCAAACGACCGCAGCCCGGTTTTTATCCTGAAATTCAAACCGGTTTGAATTACGCAAAGGACCGCATCGTGCCATCTGACGCCCTGAAACACACCTATCCACTGGAACCGTGGTGCATCCGCGAAACCGCTTTCGATACGGCTTCGCACTTCCTCGACGAGACCCTGTTCGCGCTGGGCAACGGCTACATCGGCCTGCGCGGCACCCACGAGGAAGGCTATACGGGACCGCAGGGCACGTCACTGGACGGCACGTACCTGAATGGTTTCTACGAATCGGAATCCATTCACTATCCCGAAAACGCCTATGGCCTGGCGCGCACCAACCAGTTCATGCTCAATGTGCCGAATGCCAAGGGCATCGCACTGTGGCTCGAAGACGAGCGCTTCGATCCGTTGCACGGCACGCTGGACAGTTATGAACGGGTGTTGGATTTCCGCACAGGCCAGTTGCGCCGCACCCTGGAATGGACGTCGCCGCAGGGCCGCAAGGTTTCCATCAGCAGCCGCCGCCTCGTCAGCTTCGCGGAAAAGCATTTGTTTGCGATCGAGTACGACGTGACGCCGCTGAATTTTTCCGGCGCCATCATGCTGGTGTCGACCATCAACGGCGTCGTGAAAAACCTGGAAGCGGGAGACGATCCGCGCGTGGGTTCCGCGGTTTCCGGCCGTTCGCTGGTGCTGGCCGACATCGAACAGTCGCCGCATTTTTCCGCGCTGGCGCAGCGTACCGTCAACAGCGGCTTCATGCTGGTGACGGCAGCGCAAACCGAAGTGCGCGGCGTGGCCGAAGTGGCGCTGGCGCGCAACGGCGAATACCTGGAACAGAGTTACCGCGTCGCGGCGATCCAGAATGAAACCGTGCGCCTGACGAAATACGGTTGCTATTTCACGTCGCGCGATTATCCGGATAATGAATTGATGGCGCGCGCCAAGGCCACGCTGGCGATCGCGTCGGCGTCCGGCTTCCGCGCACTGGCGTCCGAACAGGAACGCTACCTGGCCGATTTCTGGCGCCACGCCGACGTGGAAATCGCGGGCGACGACGCGCTGCAGCAGGGCATGCGCTTCAACCAGTTCCACCTGCTGCAATCGGTGGGGCGCGACGGCAAGACCAATATCTCGGCCAAGGGCGTGACGGGCGAAGGCTATGAAGGCCACTATTTCTGGGACACGGAAATCTACATCTTCCCGTTCTTCCTGTATTCGAAACCGGACATCGCGCGCAAGCTGCTGGAGTACCGCTACGCGGGCCTGCAGCTGGCGCGTGAGCGGGCGCGCCAGATGTCGCATGCCAAGGGCGCGCTGTACCCGTGGCGCACGATTGCCGGTGTCGAGTGTTCCGCCTATTACCCGGCCGGCACCGCGCAATACCACATCAATGCCGACATCGCGTATTCCATCAAGCTGTACATCGAAGCCACCAACGATGAGGAATACCTGCTGAACTGTGGCGCGGAAATCGTCATGGAAACCGCGCGCATCTGGATGGGCCTGGGCCACTTCGACCGCCAGGGCCGCTATTGCATCAACGAAGTGACGGGGCCGGACGAATACACGGCGCTGGTCAACAACAATTACTACACCAACGCGATGGCGAAGATGCACCTGGAATTCGCGGCATCGATCGCCGAGCGCCTCGAACGCGAATGGCCGCAGCACGCGCAACGCATCGCCAGGGCCGTCGCGCTGGAAGAAGGCGAGCCGGCGCTGTGGCGCCGCGCCGCGAGCTGCATGCATTTGCCGTACGACGAAGCGCTGCGGATTCACCCGCAGGACGACAGTTTCCTCGACAAGAAAGTGTGGGACTTCGCGAATACGCCGAGTGACAAATATCCGCTGCTGCTGCATTACCACCCGCTGGTGATTTACCGCCACCAGGTCTGCAAGCAGGCCGACGTGGTGCTGGCGCTGCTGCTGCTGTCCGACCAGTTCTCGCTGGACGACAAGCGGCGCGACTTCGATTACTACGAAGCCGTGACGACGCACGATTCATCGCTGTCGTCGTGCATCTTTTCCATCATCGCGTCCGAAGTGGGCTACCGCGACAAGGCCTATGCGTACTTCATGGAGACCGCGCGCCTGGACCTCGACAACACGCATGGCAATACCCACTACGGCGTGCACACGGCCGCCATGGCGGGCACGTGGATGGGCGTGGCGTATGGCTTTGCCGGCATGCGCGTGGTCGATGGCGACCTGCGTTTCGCACCGGTGCTGCCGGAGCAATGGACGCATTACCAGTTCAACGTGCACTTGCGCGACTGCCTGCTGCAAGTGCGCGTGGAGCAAGGCTGTACCACGTACCGGTTGCTGCAGGGGGCGGCGCTGGCGTTTTCCCACCAGGGCCAGCGCGTGGCGCTGACCGTCAACTCTCCTGTGAAGGAATGCCAATGAACACCCCGCATGAAAAATACGATGCCGTGATTTTCGACCTCGACGGCGTGATCACCGATACGGCGCGCTACCATTACCTGGCGTGGATGCGGCTGGCGTCCACCCAAGGCGTGCACTTCGATGAGGAATTCAATGAACAGCTCAAGGGCATCGACCGCATGGGGTCGCTGGAGCGTATCCTGATGGCGGCCACGCGCCAGTATTCGCTGGCGGAAAAGCTGGCGCTGGCGGAAGAAAAGAATGCGCAATATGTGGCGCTGATCGCCAACATGACGCCGGACGATTTGCTGCCCGGCGCCGTGCGGGCGCTGGACAGTTGCCGCGCGGCCGGCATGAAGGTCGGGCTGGCGTCCGTCAGCAAGAATGCCTTTACGGTGCTCGATAAACTGGGCATCGCGGATAAATTCGATTACGTGGTCGACGCCGCCAAGCTGGCGCGCGGCAAGCCGGACCCGGAAATCTTTTTGAACGCCGCCAGCGTGCTCGACGTGGCGCCGTCCCGCTGCCTCGGCGTGGAAGATGCGGTGGCCGGCGTGGCGTCGATCAAGGCGGCCGGCATGACGGCGGTCGGCATTGGCGATCCCGCCGTGCTGGCGCAGGCGGATTTCGTGATACCGGCGCTGACCCGTTTTGACCTGAACGACTACTAAAATAAAGCAGCACGGGGGAGACCGTACCATGAACAAGCAACGCATCCTGTTTGCGTTATTCCTGATTTACTTTGTGTTCGCCATCCTGCTCAACAGCGTGGGCACGGTGATCCTGCAAGTGATCAACAATTATGGCGTCAGCAAATCCGCCGCCAGCGTGCTGGAAGGATTCAAGGATTTGCCGATTGCCGTGGTGTCGTTCATGGTGGCGTCGTTCCTGCCCCGTATCGGCTACAAGAAAGCCATGCTGGCGGGGCTGGCGCTGGTCAGCGTGGCATGTGCGCTGATGCCGCTGTTGCCGGCGTTCGCCACCGCCAAGCTGCTGTTCTTTTGCACCGGCGTCGCGTTCGCGCTGGTGAAGGTGTCCGTGTATTCCACCATCGGTCTGGTGGCGGACAACCGCCGGCAGCACGCCGGTATGATGAACATGCTGGAAGGCTTTTTCATGGTGGGCGTGCTGTCGGCGTACTGGCTGTTCGGCCATTTCATTGATTCGTCCAATCCGGCATCGGCCAACTGGTTGCAGGTGTACTGGGTGCTGTCGGCCCTGTGTGCGCTGACGTTCGTGCTGGTGCTCACCACGCCGTTCGATGAACATGCGGCCGCGCCGCCGCGCGACAGCTCGCTGGCGCAAGACTTTGCCGCCATGCTGAAGCTGTTTTTCAAGCCGCTGGTGTGCGTGTTCGTGCTGACGGCGTTCCTGTACGTGCTGATCGAGCAGGCCGTTGGCACGTGGCTGCCGACGTTTAACAATGAAATCCTGATGCTGCCGGCCGCCATGAGCGTGCAGGTGACCAGCATCTATGCCGGCTGCCTGGCGGTCGGCCGCTTGTCAGCCGGCGTGCTGATGCGCCGCCTGCACTGGTATCCGGTCATGAATGCATGCGTGCTGGGCATGGGCGCGATGGTCTTGCTGGCGCTGCCGCTGACGCATGGTGTTGTACAAAACCAACAGGTGACGTGGGCCACGGCGCCCATCGCCGCCTTCCTGTTTCCACTGATCGGACTGTTCATGGCACCGATTTATCCGGGCATCAATTCGGTCATGCTGAGCTCCCTGCCGAAGCATCAACATTCAGCAATGACGGGCTTGCTGGTGATTTTTTCCGCATTGGGCGGCACCACCGGGTCGCTGGTGACGGGTTATGTTTTTGGCACGTTCGATGGCCGTTTCGCGTTTTACCTGACCCTGGTCCCGATCTCTATCATCTTGATTATGTTGCATTTTTTCAAGAAATCCGTCGATGCGGGGAGTGAAGAAGTTGACAGTCCGGCTATAATGCCCGGTCAGACCTAAGCACTATCATGAACCTGAAGAGCCTCGCCAACTTGCTTGGCATGTCCAAAACGACGGTCAGCCGCGCCCTGAACGGCTATCCCGAAGTCAACGCCATGACGCGTGAACGCGTGCTGAAAGCAGCGCGCGAAGCGGGCTATGAAGCCAACCCGATGGCGCGCAGCCTGGCGGTCGGCCGCACCAATGTGTACGGCATCATTTATCCGCTGCTGCCGTCCGACCTGGGCGATCCGATGTTCCTCGACACCGTCGGCGGCATGACGGAAACGCTGGAAGCGCGCAAGATGAACTTCATCATCGGCCCCGTTTCGGCGGGCAATGAGCTGGACGCCTATGAACAGATCGTGCGCGGACGCCGGGTCGACGGCCTGGTGGTGAGCCGCACGCAGTTGCACGACGAGCGCATTGCCTACCTGTTGAAAGTACGCTTCCCGTTCGTCGCCCATGGCCGCACCAAGGTCGATGCGCCGTATGCGTGGTTCGACTATGACAATGAATCGGGCATCCGCCTGGCGACGCGGCATTTGCTGTCGCACGGGCACCAGCGCATCGCGCTGCTGTCGGCGCCGCTGGACATGAACTTTGCGTGCCAGCGCAAAGAAGGCTTTATTGCCTGCATGGCGGAAGCGGGCCTGACGCCCGATCCGCGCCACATGATTCCCAATACGATGGACCGCCGCAGTGGTTACCAGGGCATGCAGCAATTGCTGGAATGCTCGCCCCGGCCGACCGCCGTGATCGTCGACAACCACCTGTCCGGCGTGGGCGCGATGCGCGCGCTGCTCGATGCGGGTGTCGAAGTGGGCAAGGATATTTCCATCATCGTGTGGGGTTCGATGGCCGATACGCTGGCCGGCATCAACGTCACGACGGTCGACCAGCCCGACCCGCGCGCGGCCGGCGCAAAAATGATCGACATGCTGCTGGCGCTGTCCGGCGGCGCCGCGCCCGAAACCTTGCAGGTGCTGTGGCAGCCCGTGCTGGTGCCGGGAGCGACTGTGGGGCGGCCGGTCTAACCGGATTTACAATGCATGGGACCCTGTGGAGGTGACCATGTTTGACGGTTTTGAGCGCGGCCTGGCCGATATCGGCGGCATTCCCATCAACTATGTGAAAGGCGGCAGCGGTCCGCCGTTGCTGCTGTTGCACGGTCATCCGCAAACCCTGGCCATCTGGCACAAGGTCGCGCCTGAACTGGCGCGCCGTTTCACGGTGATTGCCGCCGACTTGCGCGGTTATGGCGACAGCGGCAAGCCGCCGGGTTTGCCGGACCACGGCAATTACGCCAAGCGCGTGATGGCGCTCGATCAACTGGGTCTGATGCGCCACTTCGGTTACGAACGTTTTGCCGTATTGGCGCATGACCGCGGTGCGCGCGTGGCGTACCGCATGGCGCTCGATCATCCCGATGCGGTGACGCGGCTGGTGCTGCTCGATATCGCGCCGACGCTGGCAATGTACGAACAGACCACGATGGCGTTCGCCACCGCTTACTTCCACTGGTTTTTCCTGATCCGTCCCGCACCGTTCCCGGAACTGGCCATCAGCGCCAATCCCGACGCCTACCTGAAAGCCACGATGGGCAGCCGCAGCGCGGGACTCGCGCCGTTTGCGCCACAAGCGTATGCCGAATACCTGCGCTGCCTGCAAGACCCGGCCACCGCGCATGGCATCTGCGAAGACTACCGCGCATCCGCCACCATCGACCTCGAACATGAGCGGGCCGACCTGGCGGCAGGCCGCAAGATCAACTGCCCCCTGCTGGTGCTGTGGGGCGCGCAAGGCACGGTGGCGCAATGCTTCGATCCGCTGGCCGAGTGGCAGCCGCTGGCCGCCGATGTGCGCGGCATGGCGCTGCCGTGCGGCCATTACATCCCGGAGGAAGCGCCGGACTTGCTGCTGGAGCAGGCGATGCCGTTCCTGTTGGCAGCATCAGGTCAAGCCGATGGCGGTTAACACCGGCAGCCATTTTTGCCGGGCGATTTTCTTGAAGCCGGATTCCTTCGGGTGCAATTCATTGACCCAGTCTTGTGGCGTGAGCGTTCCGGCGCTTTCCACTAAAAACACGCGGTTCGGGTCGATGGCGGTCAGCACCCGCAATTTCGTAGTCATCCGGTCGATCAGGTAGCGGATGCAATCGGCCTGCAGCGCTGTGGGAACTTGCGCGTCATCGAGCGCCGGCTTGAGCCAGCCGCTGTTGCCGCCAAAAGGGCCTTTGCCGGTCGGTTGTGCATAGTCATAGTTATGCAGCACGATTTTCGCGGCCGGCGGCACCGATGCCATGATTTGCCCGATCAGCGCGCGATGGCTGTCGGCGGTTTTGGTCATCAGCCATTCGAGGGTGCGGGCATCGTTACCGGGCCTGAAGCATTGTTCCGGCGTCGTCGCCTGCGAGCAGTCGTCATTCAACATAGGGCGCAAGTCGTTAAACCCGGCAAAGTCATTGCCGCCGCCGCTGATGAACACGGCCGATAACGACGGGCCATGCAAACCCAGTTGGCGCCTGACGTCCTTGCGGTACTTGCCCTCGACGTAGTCGAAGGCTTCCGCACCATTGTTGCCCACGGCGAGGATGTAATGGTCGGCATTGACCAGCTTGCCCAACTGGTTGATCAGCGAACCGCCGGGCAGCGGAAACCAGAACCACGAATCACCAATGGCCAGGATCGAAGGGTTGCCGCCATCGGCAGTCGAGGCATCCCACGACCAATAAACATTATCCAGCTTCACAACGCCTCCTGCATCAGATGGTGGTGCGGCGAGTATCTCAGGAAGCAAATTATAATGAATTTGCTATTTGATTCTTGTTCACCTGCTTGAATCGGAGACCAACCACATGCACATTTTCGATACCGTTTCCGCCCAGGTATCCGCCATGGGCTTGCCTCTGTATGCCGTCAGCGCAACACGTGTCAACCTGCCCGATACGCCGCTGCTGCTGTTCCTCCACTGGCATGGCTTCCGCCGCGCGACGCCGCTGCAACTGGAAGGCGTCGACTTGCCGGCCCGCCCCGTGCCCAGTTCCGCCTTCCAGTTTGATGGACCGTGGGCCACCGGCACCGCGGCCGAAGAAGACGTGCTGGATGCGGCGTGGCGGCTGGGCGCGTGGAGCGTCGAACGGTTGCAGCAGCGCGCCTGTAACACGCCGGGCGCGCGCGCCAGCGAAGCGTACGCGTGCCGTCTGGCCTTCGGCGACAATGCGGCCGACTACCCGGACGAACCGGTGCTGGCGTCGGAATTGCCGGCGCGCGAACAGTTGATGGAGCTGGCCGCGCGCAAAGGGTATTCGCGCTGGCTGTTCCAGCCCGTCAAAGGCGGATTGTGGGCCGGCATTGGTCCCGGCGACGACAGCCTGGCGTCGGACGGCGGGCGCCAGTCCGATTGCCCGGTGCGCCCGGCGCCGGCCGGTGGCGATGCGCGGCTGGTCTACCAGCTGGACCATATCGAGCACCTCATCCTGCCTTGATACATTTTGTTACACATGGCCTTGAGGCATGGCCTTGAAAACCGGATTGGAAAAACATACTTCGGGAATCGCTGAAGTAACGGCTCTAGCTTTGTCTGGACCGATTCACTTTGGAATGATCTGACAACACATTGGAGATTGAAGCGATGAATATTCGTCCCCTCTATGACCGGGTTATTGTTAAGCGAATTGAGCAACAACGCCAAACCGCCTCCGGCATCGTCATTCCCGACTCCGCCACGGAAAAACCCGAGCAGGGTGAAGTACTGGCCGTCGGCCATGGCAAGGCACTGCCTGACGGCACCGTGCGTGCACTGGCAGTCAAGGTTGGCGACTCCGTCCTGTTCGGCAAATACGCCGGCCAGACCGTCAAGTTCGATGGCGAAGAGTTGCTCGTGATGCGCGAGGAAGACATCCTCGGGGTGATTGAGCACACCCGCGCCGCAGCCAAAGCTGCCGCCTGACCCCTGACCTGACTGAGACCATACGGAGAAAAAACATGACTGCGAAAGACGTACAATTCCATGACGACGCACGCGCCCGTATCGTAAAAGGCGTCAACGTGCTGGCCAATGCCGTGAAAGTCACGCTGGGCCCGAAAGGGCGCAACGTGGTGATCGACCGCAGCTTTGGCGCGCCGACCATCACCAAGGACGGCGTATCGGTCGCGAAAGAAATCGAACTGAAAGACCGCCTGGAAAACATGGGCGCCCAGGTGGTGAAACAAGTCGCCTCCAAGACTGCCGACGTGGCGGGTGATGGCACCACCACGGCGACCGTGCTGGCGCAATCCATCGTGCAGGAAGGCATGAAATACGTGGCGGCCGGCATGAACCCGATGGACCTCAAGCGCGGTATCGACCAGGCTGTCGCGGCGGCGATTGACGAGCTGAAAAAGATCTCGCGTCCGATCGCCACCAACAAGGAAATCGCCCAGGTCGGTTCGATTTCCGCCAACTCCGATAGCGCGATTGGCGACATCATTGCCCAGGCCATGGAGCGGGTCGGCAAGGAAGGCGTCATCACCGTGGAGGACGGCAAGTCGCTTGAGAACGAGCTCGACGTCGTGGAAGGCATGCAGTTCGACCGCGGCTACCTGAGCCCTTACTTCATCAATGACCCTGACAAGCAGCTGGCGAAGCTGGACGATCCGCTGGTGCTGCTGTACGACAAAAAGATCGGCAACATCCGCGACTTGCTGCCGGTACTGGAAATGTCCGCCAAGGCCGGCAAGCCGCTGTTCATCGTGGCCGAAGACGTGGAAGGCGAAGCGCTGGCCACGCTGGTGGTGAACTCGGTGCGCGGCATCCTGAAAGTGGCGGCAGTGAAGGCGCCGGGCTTCGGCGACCGCCGCAAGGCCATGCTGGAAGACATCGCGATCCTGACCGGCGCCACCGTGATTTCCGAAGAAACCGGCCTGACGCTGGAAAAAACCACGCTGGACCAGCTGGGCAGCGCGAAGCGCATCGAAGTGCAGAAGGAAGCCACCACCATCATTGATGGCGCCGGCGAACAGCAGCGCATCGATGCGCGGGTGGCGGCCATCCAGTCGCAGATCGAGCAGGCCACCAGCGACTACGACAAGGAAAAACTGCAGGAGCGTGTCGCCAAGCTGGCCGGCGGCGTGGCCGTCATCAAGGTGGGCGCCGCGACCGAGGTGGAAATGAAGGAAAAGCGCGACCGCGTCGACGATGCGCTGCACGCCACCCGTGCGGCGGTGGAAGAGGGTATCGTGCCGGGCGGCGGCGTCGCGCTGCTGCGCGCCCGCGCCGCCATCGCCAAGCTGAAGGGCGCCAATCCCGACCAGCAGGCGGGCGTGCAAATCGTCCTGCGTGCGCTGGAAGAGCCGCTGCGCGTGATCGTCGCCAATGCCGGCGAAGAGGCATCCGTCGTGGTGGCGAAGGTCATCGAAGGCACCGGCAACTTCGGCTACAACGCCGCCACCGGCCAGTATGTCGACCTGGTGGAAAACGGCGTGATCGACCCGACCAAGGTGACCCGCACGGCATTGCAAAACGCCGCGTCGATTGCGTCGCTGATCCTGACCACGGAAGCGACCGTGTCGGAAGCGCCGGCGGAAGAGAAGGCGGCTGAAACGGCATAAGCGTGCGCTGATAACCAGGCCGGCTGTTGCTGGCCTGGTTATCCCTGTGACTATTGCGGCGGTGCGTGGAAACGCAATCGGTTGCCGAACGGATCGGCGATCGTCATTTCACGCGCCCATGGTTGTTCGATGATGCCGGGCCGCGCATAGCGGTAGCGTTTCGCGGACAGCTCCGCATGCAGTGCATCGATATCGTCTACCCGCACGATGACCGTCGATCCCGGCGCCGCATCGCCGTGGTGTTCGCTCAGGTGCAGCACAAGGTCGCCACGCCTGATTTCCATGTACAGCGGCGTATCCGGCTCGAAGCGGTGTCCCCATTCCATGGTGAAGCCGAGAAACTCCACATAAAACTCGCGGGCCTTGTCTTCGGAAAAGCTGCGCAGGACGGGGATGGGGGCGGAAAGGCGCATGGGGGTGACTTTGCTTGTTTGATAAGTTGGGCTGCACATTATCACGTTAAAGCAAGCATCCATGAAACCATTGCGACGTACCGTATTGGCGGCAGCATTCCTGCCGTTTGCAGACAGTGTTTTCGCACTGCCGGCGCAGCCTGCAGCGCTGCATCCCACTAACTGCGTGCAACTCTTTGGAAAATTCCTGCAAAACCGTGGCCTGCGCATGCCGCGAATAACACCACGGCAAATGATGGATGCCGTGTTGGAGTTTTACCGGACCGTGCCCACCGTGGGTCTCGACCAGGGACCGCAAGCCGATATGCTGTTGTATCAGTGGGGCGTCTTCAATTGGGGTAAAGGGGAGAATTTTGAGTTCGACCTGACACGCCAGTTCATCGAACCCAACACCAGTAGCGACCATGGCATGAGCCAACTGCAATTCACGGCAAATTTCGCGCCGACCAGTGCGCTACGGGGAATCAAGGTATCCAACCGGTGGTGCGAATCGAAAAGCGACGTGCAGAAATTTGCGTCATTTATCCAGGCTAGCGAGGCTTTTAAGGCGTTGAAGGATATAACGCCGGTTTCTATGAACCTGGAGTGGATAGAGTTTTAGGTCGTTACCGGTACACCCAAGATAAATCTTGCTTCAAGCCTTGAGAGCATGTCGAAGGTGTTCATCCAGTCAATCCCGAATTGTTCGCATACATTCGGGATCAGGAATTTCCTTTTGGCGTTGGGGTTGTATGCTTCGTGCGTGACCACGGTGCCATGCGTGGCCATGGCTTTGGCGATCAGCCAGGGATCGGCGCCCGAGAGAAAGTCTTCGACTGCGCCGGCCTTCATTTGCGCGCTTTGGGACACGATCAGATTCGCTATCTGGGCAAAGCAGGTTTGCGTACCCACGTCATCAACGCCAATGAAGAGCGCAGGATAGTCTTTCGCCCAGTCGGCGAGTTCGTCATCGCCTTTTTTCAATTCATCGCCAACCATGGAGATGCTGGCGACATCATTCGATGCGAATTTCTGACGTAGCCATTGCCAATATGCTGGACAGACCGTCATGTTGTAGTAGCGGTTCTTGGCTTCAACAAATGTGTTCGTGTCCAGTAGGTAAATCATTCGTTCACCTTTTCTGCAAAAGTCCGAATCTTGGCTGGCTGCATCCCTAGCAACTTGCCCGCATCACGCAGCAATAGTCTGCCGCTGAGGGCTTCTGACAACACAGCATGGCTGAAGCGTTTGCTGTTTCTGGCTGCTGCCGTTCGGTAGTAGCTGCCGCCGCTGCCTTTCTTCGCACGGTAAGCATTCAACTCATCCATATAGTGTTTGCTGTACTCATCGCGAGAAATAAAACCAAGGTCGCATGCCCGGCGTGCAATGACCAGTTTACTGACGCAGAAGAACGACGAAAGTTCCGTTAGCATTCGGCTCAAGTCTTCAGACTTGCGCCACACCTGAGTTAGCTTTGCCTGTGGCACCAGAAATTCGCCGGCGACTGCATTGCAAAATAGCTCCTCTTTCCGGCTGTTCGCTGGCGACACGCTGGAAATGCCGGTACTGCCGATCCAGATGTGGGCAAGTTCATGCAGCAAAGTAAATATGCGTGCGGCGGGAGCGTCGGCCAGGTTGATGAAGACCACAGGGGCAAATTTATCACTGATGGCAAAGCCACGGAACTCACCCACATCGAGTTTGCGGTGGGAATTACCTGCCACTGTGCCGCTGCGCATCACCAAAATTCCCGCAGCATCGGCTCCAGCGATCAGGTAACGCAGGAGTTCATCGGTTTGCAGCCGTGCACTTCCTTCTGGATATCCAATCACAGAACGGATATCTGCGACGACGGCGGCAATACTAGTGGCCGTGGAGAATTTACCTACAAACGATAGGGGAGCAATCTCCTGGGCTTTCAGGTATTCCAGATACCATTCCTGTTTGCGTAGCACGTCACGTACAGTCTCCAGTAAATCAAGACTGGGCCTGGCCAAAGGTGCTCCGCCTACCGTCCGTAGATCGGGTAACGGTAATTCGTCTTTGGGAGGCTCCCGCAGAAACAGGTAACCGAAAGGAACGTGGGCCAGCGTGGCCCATTGCTGCGCTTGACGAAAGGTCGGACTGCTTTCCCCTGCTTCCCACGACAATATCTTTTCCTCTCTCACAGGAAGGCTTTGCGCAACGTCAGCCTCAGTCAGTCCCGCGCGGCGGCGGGACCAGGACATTAAGCTTGGATTGACAAGGGCGAGGCTCATGTTGTGCAAAATATAATCAGAGAAAAGGGGCTTATTTGGCATTGTAGCCGTGTTGCGCATCCACTTCATTAGATCAGTGTCCCGGCCCTAAGTTCAAAAAAACGGCCTGCAGGGTCGCCCCTGCAAGCCGTTTCACCAAACCCTGCGGTCAGGAATTACATATTGCGGCGATACTGACCGCCCACCTCGAACAGCGCCGCCGTCACCTGGCCCAGCGAGCAGACGCGCACCGCGTCCATCAGCTTGGCGAACACGTTTTCATTGTCGATCGCGGCTTTCTGCAAGGCGGCCAGTGCCGCCGGCGCCTTGTCGGCGTTACGGGCGTGGAAGTCGGCCAGGCGCGTCAACTGCGACTGCTTTTCATCGTCGGTCGAACGCGCCAGTTCGATCGGGGCCGGCACATCGGACGCCTTCGGATTGCGGAAGGTGTTGACGCCGATGATAGGCAGCGTGCCGTCGTGCTTCTGGTGTTCGTACAGCAGCGACTCTTCCTGGATCTTGCCGCGCTGGTAGCCGGTTTCCATCGCGCCCAGCACGCCGCCGCGTTCGGCGATGCGTTCGAATTCCTGCAACACGGCTTCCTCCACCAGGTCGGTCAGCTCGTCGATGATGAACGAACCCTGGTTTGGGTTTTCATTTTTCGCCAGGCCCCACTCGCGGTTGATGATCAGCTGGATCGCCAGAGCGCGGCGCACGGATTCGTCGGTCGGCGTGGTGATCGCTTCATCGTACGCGTTGGTGTGCAGCGAATTGCAGTTGTCGTAGATCGCGATCAGCGCCTGCAACGTGGTGCGGATGTCGTTGAAGTCGATTTCCTGCGCGTGCAGCGAACGGCCCGACGTTTGCACGTGGTACTTGAGCTTTTGCGAACGGTCGTTGGCGCCATACTTGTCGCGCATCGCCACCGCCCAGATGCGGCGCGCCACGCGGCCCAGCACCGTGTATTCCGGGTCCATGCCGTTCGAGAAGAAGAACGACAGGTTCGGAGCGAAGTCGTCGATGTGCATGCCGCGCGCCAGGTAGGCTTCGACGAAGGTGAAGCCGTTCGACAAGGTGAAGGCCAACTGCGAAATCGGGTTCGCGCCTGCTTCGGCAATGTGGTAGCCGGAGATCGACACGGAATAGAAATTGCGCACCTGGTGGTGAACAAAATATTCCTGGATGTCGCCCATCACCTTCAGCGAGAACTCGGTCGAGAAGATGCACGTGTTCTGGCCCTGGTCTTCCTTCAGGATGTCGGCCTGCACGGTGCCGCGCACGTTTTGCAAGACCCAGTCGCGGATCTTGGCCGCTTCGTCGTCGGTCGGCTGGCGCTTGTTTTCTTCGATGAACTTGTCGACTTGCTGGTCGATGGCGGTGTTCATGAACATGGCCAGGATCGTCGGCGCCGGGCCGTTGATGGTCATCGAGACGGACGTGCTCGGGCTGCACAAATTGAAACCGTCGTACAGCACTTTCATGTCGTCGAGCGTGGCGATGGACACGCCCGAGTTGCCGATCTTGCCGTAAATGTCGGGGCGGATCGCCGGGTCGGCGCCGTACAGGGTCACGGAGTCGAACGCCGTCGACAAACGCTTGGCATCCATGCCTGTCGAGACCAGCTTGAAACGGCGGTTGGTGCGGAAGGCATCGCCTTCACCGGCGAACATGCGGGTCGGGTCTTCGCCTTCGCGCTTGAACGCGAACACGCCGGCGGCGAACGGGAACGAGCCCGGCACGTTTTCCGACATCAGGAAGCGCAGGATTTCACCGTGGTCCTGGTATTTCGGCAGCGAGACCTTGCGGATGCGCGTGCCGGACAGCGTGTGCTGCACCAGGCGGGTACGGATTTCCTTGTCGCGGATTTTCACGACGTAGTCGTCACCCGCATAGGCGGCCTGCATGTCGGGCCACATGGCCAGCAGCTTTTTAGCGCCGCCATCCATCGCGTTGTCGCGTTCCGTGATCAGGCCATCGAGCGTATTCAGGTCGGCGTCCTTGCCGGCGGCCGCCAGCATGCGCTTGGTTTCCTGCAACTGCTGGCGTTCGCGCGCCAGTTGCACCTGTTTATTCGTGTTCTTGTGGTAGCCGCGCACGGTGTCGGCAATCTCCGCCAGGTAGCGCGTGCGGGCCGGTGGCACGATCACGTTCTTGCCGCTGGAGAAGCGCACGCCTGCAGGAGGCAGGATGCCTTCGCGGGTCTTCATGCCGAATTGCGCCAGTTCCGGCAGCAAGGCCTGGTACAGGGCCGTCACGCCATCGTCGTTGAAGCGGGACGCCTGGGTGCCGAACACCGGCATTTCTTCCGGACGCTTGGACCACAGTTCGCGGTTGCGCTGGTACTGTTTCGCCACGTCGCGCAGCGCATCCTGGGCGCCCTTGCGGTCGAACTTGTTGATGGCGATGAAGTCCGCGAAATCCAGCATGTCGATTTTTTCCAACTGCGATGCGGCGCCGAATTCCGGCGTCATCACGTACATCGACACGTCGACGTGCGGCACGATGGCGGCGTCGCCCTGGCCGATGCCGGACGTTTCCACGATCACCAAATCAAAACCCGCCACCTTGCAGGCGGCGATGACGTCCGGCAGCGCCTGCGAAATTTCCGAACCGGCTTCGCGGGTCGCCAGCGAGCGCATGAAGATGCGCGTCTGGCCAGCCCACGGGCCGATCGCGTTCATGCGGATACGGTCGCCCAGCAGCGCGCCGCCGGATTTGCGGCGCGACGGGTCGATTGAAATCACGGCGATGTTCAGGCAATCGCCCTGGTCCAGGCGGATGCGGCGGATCAGTTCATCGGTCAGCGACGATTTGCCGGCGCCGCCCGTGCCGGTGATGCCCAAGGTCGGCGCCGGCAGGTTTTCCGCGGTGGCTTGCAGTTCCGCGCGCAATTCCGGCGTCACCTTGTCGTTTTCCAGCGCCGTGATCAGTTGCGCCAGCGGGCGGTGGCGTTCGGCGATGTCACCCGTTTGCAGCGGCGCCAGCGACGTCGGCGCATATTGCGACAAGTCGCTGTCGCACTGCTGCACCATCCACTGGATCATGCCGACCAGGCCCATACGCTGGCCATCTTCCGGGCTGAAAATGCGGGTCACGCCGTACGCGTGCAGGTCGGCGATTTCTTCCGGCACGATCACGCCGCCGCCGCCGCCAAACACCTTGATGTGGGAGCCGCCGCGCTGGCGCAGCAAGTCCAGCATGTATTTGAAGTATTCGACGTGGCCGCCCTGGTAGCTGGAAATGGCGATGCCTTGCACGTCTTCCGTCAGCGCCGCCGTCACCACTTCATCCACCGAGCGGTTGTGGCCCAGGTGGATCACTTCGACGCCGTTCGATTGCAGGATGCGGCGCATGATGTTGATCGAAGCGTCATGGCCGTCGAACAGCGAAGCGGCAGTGACGAAGCGTACCTTGTTGGCCGGCTTCGCCTGATCAGCGCCAGCGGCGAGTTTTGGTGCGGAGAGGTCGTTCATGGAAATCCTTTGATCTTGGACTGTTCAGGACGTGGTGTCTGAAATTATATGACGTTTACGTTAACGTCAAGTCAAGCAATTCTTTGGCGTTGGTGGTGTGCATGGCGGCAATGTAATTACCGCCCTACGGTACGTGGTATGCATGCCGGAACCCGATACCTCAACTCCGTAGGGCGGGTTTTACAAACCCGCCATGCCAGCCATTACGCGGCGTGTTTGTGGCCGCTATTGAAAATCGCCAACAGCCGCGCTTTCTCGGCGCGGAACTCCGCCACGGCTTTTTCCTTCACGTGGCCGAAGCCGCGGATTTTCTCCGGCAGCAACGCCAGCGCCACCGCCGTGTCATAGTTGTTGGCATCGACTTTGCTCAGCAGCAAGGTCACCAGTTCACGGTACTCGGCAATCAGCGCACGCTCCATCTTGCGCTCTTCAGTGTAGCCAAAGATATCCAGCGCGCCACCGCGCAACCCCTTCATTTTTGCCAGCAGCTTGAAGGCGCTCCACATCCACGAACCGAATTCCGCCTTGACCAGGTGGCCCTTGGCATCCTTTTTCGCGAACAGCGGCGGCGCCAGGTTGAATTTCAGCGAGAAGTTGCCTTCGAATTGCGATTGCAGCTGCTCGACGAAGCGGCCATCCGTGTACAGGCGCGCCACTTCATATTCATCCTTGTACGCCATCAGTTTCGACAGCGACTTCGCCGCAGCCATGGCCAGCTTGTTGCCCAGCTTATTGTCCGCATTAAGGGACATGTCCTTGGCGCGCACCTGCTGCACCAGTTCTTCATACTGGGCGGCGTAGGCGGCGTTCTGGTAGCCGGTCAGGAATTCCACGCGTTTCTTGATGACGGTATCCAGGCTTTGCGGCATTTGCACGATGACGGCTTGCGCCGGGATCGCGGTTTTTTCCACGCGCTTCAGATCCACGGCGGCGCGACGGCCCCACAGGAAGCTCTTCTTGTTGGCTTCCACGCCGACGCCATTCAGTTCAATGGCGCGCAGCAGCGACGCTTCGGTCAGCGGAATGCGGCCGCGCTGCCATGCATATCCCAGCATGAACAGGTTGGCGGCAATCGAATCGCCCATCAATGCCGTCGCCAGCTTGGTGGCGTCGATAAAGTCGGCGGCAGCCGTGTTGCTGTTGTCTTGCGGCGCGCCCACGGATTCGCGGATCAGCGCTTTGACTTCCTGCACCGGGTATTCCCAGTCGCGCTGCTGGGCAAACGTGCCGGGCGGCTGTTCGTGCAGGTTGACCACGGCCAGCGTGCGGCCCGGACGCATTTTCGATACGGCGTCCGATGCGCCGGCGGTCAGCATGTCGCAGCCCAGGATCAGGTCGGCCTCGCCGGTGGCGATGCGCTGCGCGCGCAAGTGGGCCGGCGAACGGGCGATCTTCACGTGCGACGTGACGGAACCGTTCTTTTGCGACATGCCCGTCATGTCCAGCACGGACGCGCCTTTGCCTTCCAGGTGTGCGGCCATGCCCATCAGCGCGCCCACCGTGATGACACCGGTGCCGCCGATACCGTTGATCAGGATGTTGTACGGGTGTTCGCAGTCCGGCAGCGCAGGTTGCGGCAGCACGCCCCAGCCATCGTCCGCGTTCTTGTCCTTCGAGACGCCCGTCTTCGATTTCTTCAGGTTACCGCCTTCGACCGAGACGAACGACGGGCAGAAGCCCTTCACGCACGAATAATCCTTGTTGCACGACGACTGGTCGATGGTGCGCTTGCGGCCGAATTCCGTTTCCTTCGGCAGGATCGATACGCAGTTCGACTGGATGCCGCAATCGCCACACCCTTCGCACACGGCTTCATTGATGACCATGCGCTTGGCCGGGTCGGGGAATTCGCCTTTCTTGCGGCGGCGGCGCTTTTCGGCGGCGCAGGTCTGGTCGTAAATCAGCACGGAAGCGCCGGGCAGTTCGCGCAATTCGCGCTGCACGGCATCCATGTCCTTGCGGTCATGCAGCGACACGATGGCCGGCAGGGCGGAGCGATCGGTATAACGCGACAAGTCTTCCGTTACCAGCGCAATGCGCTTGACGCCTTCTGCCGCCATTTGCTGCGCGATCATCGGCACGGACACGGTGCCGTCGACCGGCTGGCCGCCCGTCATCGCGACGGCGTCGTTGTACAGGATCTTGTAGGTGATGTTGACCTTGGCCGCCACGGCGGCGCGGATCGCCAGGTAGCCGGAGTGGAAATAGGTGCCGTCACCCAGGTTCTGGAACACGTGCGGCACTTTCGAGAACGCGGCCTGGCCGATCCACGGCGCGCCTTCGCCGCCCATGTGCGTGGTCAGCTTGTTGTATTCCGGGTAGATCGACGTGGCCATCACGTGGCAGCCGATGCCGGCCAGCGCGAACGAACCGTCCGGCACCTTGGTCGACGTGTTGTGCGGGCAGCCGGAGCAATAGAAGGCGGGACGGAATGGCGTGTCGATGGCCTTTTTCAGTACCGCGTCTTTCGCATCGAGGAAGGTCAGGCGGGCCTTGATCTGGTCCTGGATATGGGTGTCCGTGATGTACTGCTTGACGCGCGATGCGATCACGCGCGCCACTTGCGACACGGAGAAGTCAGCCTTCGGCGGCAGCAGCCATTCGCCGCGCGGCGCCACCCATTCGCCCTTGTCATCGAACTTGCCGACCACGCGCGGACGCACGTCTTCGCGCCAGTTGTACAACTGTTCTTTCAACTGGTATTCGACGAACTGGCGCTTTTCTTCGACCACGAGGATTTCGTCCAGGCCCTGTGCGAACTCGCGCACGGAATCCGGTTCCAGCGGCCATGGCATGGCGACCTTGAACAGGCGCAGGCCGACCTTGGCGGCCATCTCTTCATCAATGCCCAGTTCTTCCAGCGCTTCCAGCACGTCCAGGTACGATTTGCCGGACGCGATGATGCCCAGCTTGGCATCCGCGGAATCGATGGTGGTGTGATTCAGTTTGTTTTCACGGGCATAGGCCAGCGCCGCATAGATCTTGTAGTCCTGCATCAGCGCTTCCTGGTTGCGCGCCTGCTGGCCCAGCGGGATCGCGGACAGGCGGGCATTCAGGCCGCCTTCCGGCATATGGAAGTCTTTCGGAATCTTCACGTCGACGCGGAATGGATTCGCATCGACCGAGGCCGACGATTCCACCGTGTCGGCCAGCGCCTTGAAGGCCACGGCGCAGCCGGAAAAGCGCGACATGGCCCAGCCGTGCACGCCCAGGTCCAGGTATTCCTGCACGTTGCATGGGTACAGCACGGGGATCATGCAGGCGGAGAAGATGTGGTCGGACTGGTGCGGCAGCGTTGACGAATACGCGCCGTGGTCGTCGCCGGCCACCAGCAGCACGCCGCCGTGCCTGGACGTGCCCGCATGGTTCATGTGCTTGAAGACATCGCCGCAGCGGTCCACGCCGGGGCCCTTGCCGTACCACATGGCAAACACGCCATCGTACTTGGCCGGGCCGATCAAATCCACCTGCTGCGAACCCCAGACGGCGGTCGCCGCCAGGTCTTCATTCACGCCCGGCACGAATTGCACGTTGTGCGCTTCCAGGTGTTTCTTGGCTTTCCACAGCGTTTCATCCAACCCGCCCAGCGGCGAACCGCGGTAGCCGGAAATGAAGCCGCCCGTGTTCAGGCCGGCGGCGTGGTCGCGCACCTGTTGCATCATCGGCAAGCGCACCAGCGCCTGGATGCCGGACAGGAAGATGTTGCCGGAAGTGGCCGTGTATTTGTCGTCGAGTGTGACGGAAGTAAGGCGGTCGGCGGTTGCCGCTGGTGCCGTGGTGTCGGCCATGGTGATGTCTCCAAAAGGGTATTCGGGATCGCCGCCAGTCGTCGCGGTGCGCCGGGTAAGCGCGGGCGGGACAGGCGTATTGCCGCGGGTCTGCGGCATTACAACGTGCTTACGGATAGTTTAGGTCTAAAAAATCCGCATAGCGTGCCAGTTTAATTGGCAAGTTGACGTATACGGAAATACCGTTTCTCGATGGGGGTATAAGAAAAAATTATGGCAGGCTTAGCGGCTGGCATGACGGGTGAACGTTTGCGCCGCCTGCAGCACCTGGTCCGCCACCAGTTCTGCTCCGGCAACGGACAAATGGTTGTCGTCAAAGTAATAGGCAGCGCCGCCCCGGGCGGCGTAGCAATTGCTGTTGTCGCACAAGACTTTGGCCGGGTCGACGATGCGCGCTTCGCGCGGAATCTGGCTCAGCCGCGCATTGGTCCAGGCGCTGCGTGCATCCCACCACGCGCGGCGCACCGACACCACGTCGCTGCGGGGATCGGTCGCGCGGAACAGCAGCTTGTCCATGGGGCGGGCCAGTTCCGGCGCCTGCAGCACGAGGATCACTTGTTTGCCGCTGCCGATGAAATAACGCAGCACGTCAACCAGCGCAGTCCAGCGCTGCTCTTGCTGCGCGGCGCTGAAGTCGTGCGGCAGATGGGGGTACGTCAGTTCATGTACGCCGAATAAATGGGCATTGATACGGTGCGACACCACCACGGTTTCAATTTCCGGATGCTGGCCGATATAGTGCGCGGCTTCCTGCGTCCATTCGGAACAGTGCGGCATTTCCTCCAGCATCGTGCCGAACGACGGCGCGCAGCCGCTGAAAGAAAAATGCTTGAGCTTGATGCCCTGCGGTTGCAGCTTTTCAGCCACTGCATAGGCCAGCTCGATCGCATGGCTGTCGCCGTACGCGGCCCACGTCAGCTTTCCTGCCAGGTATTCGCACGCGGCTTCCGGCTTGCGGTAATCCTTGCCTTCGGTATGGCACGTTTCGCGCTTCGGGCTGGGGTGCGCGGTTTTCAGCACGGCCAACTGTTCCGGCGTCGTGCGCTGTTCCAGGAAGCCGTGCGTGAACTGGCCGCTGAGGCCTGCTGCGGTAAACAGCATGCTGCCGGCCAGGCCAAACGTGAAGACTTGCTTGCGGGCGACGACGCGGCGGGTGCGGAAGGGCGCTTCCACGTATTTCCAGCTGAAGCAGGCCAGCGCCAGTACCGCGGCCACCAGCGCCGCCAACAATGCCGGCGACGGCTCGTCCAGGCTGCGGTGGCGGGCAAAGGCAAACAGCGGCTGGTGCCACAGGTAGGCGCTGTAGCTGACCACGCCGATGCCGACGAAGGGCTTGCTGGCCAATAAGCGTCCGACCCACGTGGCAGGGCGGGCGTACAGGATGATCAGGGCCGCGCCCACGGTTGGCGCCAGCGCATACACGCTGGGGAAGGGCGTATTTTTATCGTAGACGAACAGGGAAAAGGCGATGAGGGCCAGGCCGGCCAGGCTGCCCAGCTGGCGCATCCTGTCGGAAACCTGCGCGTCGATGCTGGTGGTGAAATAAATGGCCGTGAAGGCGCCGATCAGCAATTCCCATGCGCGGGTCGGCAATAAATAAAAAGTGAAGTCCGGCTTGTCATGCACCAGCATTTGCGCGGCGACCAGGCTGGCCAGGCCGATCGCGGCCAGCACTGCCAGCAAGACCCGCTTGCCGGCGCGCCATACCAGCATCAACAGCAAGGGGAAAAACACATAGTATTGTTCTTCGACGGCCAGGCTCCACGTGTGCAGCAAGGGTTTCAGTTCTGTCGCCGTATCGAAATAGCCGCCGGTCAGCCAGAACAGGATGTTGGAACTGAACAGCGTGACGGACACGACGCTTTGCGCGAATCCCTTGGTGTCGGCCGGCGGCAGCCATAACCAGGCGAACGGCAGGCAGGCGGCCAGCACGAAAAACAGGGCGGGCAAGATGCGCCGGGCGCGCCGTTCATAGAAATTCACGATGCTGAATTTCCCGAGCATCAATTCCGCGTAAATGATGCTGGTGATCAGGTAGCCGCTGATGACAAAGAAAATATCGACACCGACAAAGCCGCCGCTGAACAGCTGGAAGCCGGCGTGGAACAGGATGACGGGGATGACCGCGACAGTACGCAAGCCATCGACTTCGGGACGATATTGCATTTCGGATGCTCTATGCGGCGCCGTGCGGATGGCACGAGGTTGAGGTAGTTATTTATTTTACATTAACTTTTACTCACTCAGTGGCAGCAGGCGCGCACCGATCCAGTAGCCGCTCTGGCACAGTTCCGCCGCGACCTGGCAGATCAGGCGGCTGACGGCGGCTGCCGCATTCGTCAGCGGGATGTTTTTCGAGCCGCACAGCACCACAGTGCGGGAAATCGACGGGCTGTGAATGGGCAGCGCGCGCATGGCGCCACGCTCGACTTCCGCCAGCACGGGGGCCACCGGCAAGATCGTGGCGCCCATGCCGGCCAGGATGGCGGATTTCAGGATCGCGATGGAATTGATTTCAATGATGTTCGCTGTCGCCAGGCCCGCGCTGCGCGCCACCGCCTCGATGCGGGGCCGCACGCCGTGCTGCATGCCGGGCAGGATCAACTGGGTGGACAGCGCCTGTGACAGCGCAATGCCGTCATCGGCGGGCGCCATGTCGGTACGGCAAATGTAGCGCAGCTCTTCTTCCGCCAGCGGCGTACAGACGAAGGGCGACAACTGGCCGTCATCGAACAGCACGGCCAGGTTGACCCGGCCCGACTTCAATTGTTCGGCCAGGTTGCCCGTCAATTCCTCCGTCAATTGCAACGTGATTTCCGGGAATTGCGCGCGCGTGGCCGTCAGCAGCGGCAATGCCAGCGCGCCGGAAATGCTGTGTGGCAAACCAACAGTCACACTGCCGGACGGCCGCGTTGCCGATTGCGTGACGGCCGAGCGGGCGTCCGACACTTGCTTGAGGATGGCCAGCGCATGTTCGTAAAACACCTTGCCGGCATCGGTGCTGAGTACGCCCTGGGCCGACCGGTGCAGCAATTGCGCGCCCAGTTCTTCTTCCAGTTGGCGTAATTGCTGCGTCAGGGCGGGCTGTGCGACGTGCAGCATGGCGGCCGCGCGCGACAGCGAACCATGGTCGACGATGGCGACAAAATAGCGGAGCTGGCGTAATTCCATGTAAAGAGTGTTGTGTGCAGGACATAGTGATGAATCCTGCTGGAAACAATTTGTTATACTGATTCTAACGCCTGATCGCTGCATTATTACCTTTTATCACACCCCACATAGCCCGCAGCAGAGTTTTCCTATGCTCAAGAAAGTCGACTCGTCCCAGCTGAAAGTGGGCATGTTCATCCATGATCTCAGTTGCGACTGGATGTCCCATCCGTTCATGCGCAACCGCTTCCTGCTCAGCAGCGAAGACGAGATCCGAAAGATCGTCCAGGCCGGCATCCACGACGTGGTGATCGACAGCGACAAAGGGCTGGACGTGCAGGACGCGCCCACGTTGCAGGAAGCGCAGGAAGCCACCGAGCGGGAATTGACGGAGCTGGCGGCCAAGCCGGTGACGGTGATGCGCGTATCGCTGGGCG
The DNA here is from genome assembly GCF_009674485.1 of Pseudoduganella rivuli. Lineage (GTDB taxonomy): Bacteria > Pseudomonadota > Gammaproteobacteria > Burkholderiales > Burkholderiaceae_D > Rugamonas > Rugamonas rivuli_B. The sequence goes on from NZ_WKJJ01000002.1 coordinate 497,994, forward strand.
AGGAATTGTCGCGCGCGGCGCAAGTGCGCCACCAGGCGTCGTCGCTGGTGCGCAGCGTGATGGCGGACGCCCGCCTCGGCAAGGCCATCGAGATTGGCCAGGTGCAGCCCGTGGTGCAGAACATCACGGAATCCATCCTGCGCAATCCAGGCGCGCTGGTGGGCTTGTTGCGCATCAAGAACAAGGACGATTACACGTTCCTGCATTCGGTCAGCGTCTGCGCGCTGCTGGTGGCGTTCTGCAATTCGCGCGGGATGGCGCCGGAAGTCACGCGCCAGGCGGGCCTGGGCGGCCTGTTACACGATACGGGCAAGGCGCTGGTGCCGGACGACGTGTTGAACAAGCCGGCCGCGCTGACGGATGAAGAATTCGCCGTGATCCGCAAGCACCCGGAAGACGGCTACAACATCTTGAAGCAATCGCCGGAAATCAACGATATCGCGCTCGACATCACGCTGCATCACCATGAACGGTGCGACGGCAGCGGTTACCCGCACAAGCTGAGCGGCACGCAAATCAGCGAACTGGCGCAGATGGCGGCGATTGTCGACGTGTATGACGCCATCACGGCGGACCGCTGCTACCACAAGGGCATGTCGGCGGCCGCGGCGCTGCGCAAGATTTACGAGTGGAGCAAGTTCCACTTCAATCCGCAATATGCGCAGGAATTCATGCGCTGCGTGGGGATTTACCCGGTGGGGACGCTGGTGCTGCTGGAATCGGGCAGGCTGGGCGTGGTGGTGGAGCCGCACGAAACCAATTTGCTGGCGCCCAAGGTCAACGTGTTCTTCCACACCAAGCGCAACGCCTACATCAAGCCGGAAACCGTGGACTTGGCGCGCGGGATTGGGTTTGGCGGCGGCGACAAGATTGTCGGCCATGAGTCGGCCGCCAAGTGGAATGTGGATCCGATGCGTTTCCTGACGCTGGCCTGACCCGGTTTAGAAGAATTCGGCTTCGTCGTTGGATTCGATAGCCTGCAGCAAGCCGCCGCTGACCAGCTCATCGTAGTGGCAAATCATATTGCGGCCATGGCTTTTCGCGTAGTACAGCGCCTGGTCCGCATGGCCGAGGATGATCACGGGTGCTTCATAGGCGCTGATGCTGACGTAGCCGATCGACACGGTGACTTTGCCCACTTGCGGGAATTCATGCGTTTCCACGTTCATGCGGAAACGGTCGATGATGCGGCGGGCGTTTTCCTGCGTGGTCGAACGCAGCAGCACGACGAATTCCTCGCCGCCGAAACGGAATACGCGGTCTTGCGCGCGGAATGACGATTGCAGCAGGTTGGCGATCAGGATCAGCACTTCATCGCCATACAGGTGGCCGAACTTGTCGTTGACGTGCTTGAAATGGTCGACGTCCACCACGGCCAGCCATTGTTTTTCCTGGTCGGAGTGATGGCGGCGCTCTTCTTCGCCGGGCGGCAGCGCCAGCGCATCCTGTTCCGCGCTGCTGGCGGCCAGCATCTTGGCCAGCTGGTCGTCAAAGGTTTTGCGGTTCAGTAAGCCTGTCAGCGAGTCGCGCTCGCTGTAATCCAGCAGATTCTGGAAATTGCGGTACACGCTGACGATACCGCCCACGATGTGGATGGTTTCCGGCGTATACGGTGTGGGGTCGATGATTTCCAGGCAGGTATTGCATTTATCGCCCAGCCAGATCGGCAGCCACAGCGTATGGTTGCCTTCCGCATCGACTTGCTCGGCCGACGCTTCATGGCGGGCGATGCAGGCGGCCAGCGCCGTATAGCTGGACAACGCTTCACCGGCGCTGGCCGGGTCGGTTTGTTCTTCCATGCGGGCGGCTTTGCCGGCGCAAATGATGGCGCGGGAACGGATGAAGGTCTGGCCCTTGACGGTGGTCAGGGTCAGCACGCGCGTCTGCTTGGCATTGGCAAGTTCTTGCACTGCCGAAATTACCGAAATGTCAAGCATGGTGTGATCGCGGTGGCCAGTCATGTCCACCATGTGTTTCAGTAGGGAATCCATCGTCGTTCTCTGATCACACACCCATAGCCTCAAGCATCATACCGAGAGCCCATCATAGCGAGTTTTACCGCAGCTGCAAGGCTCACAGTGCTTGAAAGCATGAGGCCTTTCCGAAAGACAGCTAAGCAGAATAATACCTTTTTGTCTTATAGGCAATTAAAGTCTGAGAATATCTGCTAAAACGCCACGATTTTACGCTGCCGGGTTCTGCCGGAGCGCCCGCCTGTGGAAAAAACGCGGCATTCGCTGCCTGGGCCCTGCGTTCTCACAGTGCAAAAAATTCCGTATGGAAAAAATTGCGCGTAGTCAACGCCGCTTGTACCGCCACGCCTATAGTGGTCTCAATGGCGGCGGCATGGCTGCAGACAGGCTCCGCCAGGTTCCCTCAATCCTTCTGATAGGAGCACATCATGCACTCACTTGTTGCAGCCGTCCGTAATTTTACCGGCGACGAAGAAGGCATTACCGCAATCGAATATGGCTTGATTGCGGCCCTGATCGTGGTGGCCATTTCCACCGCGCTGACCACGCTGGGGACCACCCTCAGTGGCAAGTTCGACACGATCAGGACGACCTTGACCGGCTCATAACCTGTAGCGCGCCGGTGCGGTTGGGCCGGCGCGCCTGGAGTGGCGCCATGCTGAACGCCTTTGAGTTTGCGCTGCTGTGGCTGGTATTGCAAGCCGCAGTCACGGACCTTGCCGTGCGCAAGATCCCCAACGTGCTGGTGCTGAGCGGTTTGCTGCTGGCGCTGGTGCTGCATGGCTGGCTGGGACCGGGTGGCGCCTGGCTGTCCGCCTGGCTGGCCGGCATGCTGACGGGTTTTTGCCTGTTCCTGCCGATGTATATGGCCGGCGGCATGGCGGCGGGCGACGTCAAGCTGATGGCCATGGCGGGCGCGTTTGCCGGGCCCTCGCAGGCTTGCGCTATCGCGTTTGCCAGCATCCTGGCTGGCGGCCTGTTGGGCCTGGGGATGCTGGTCGCCAGTGGACGCTGGCGCCAGGGCCTGGCCAACGTCCGCCAGTTGCTGGTGGCGTGGATGCTGCGGCTGGCCGGTGTCCGCATGCCGCTGCCGGTCCTGGCCGGCGGCGCGTCAGTGGGCGGCATGCCGTACGGGGTGGCCGTGGCCGCCGGCACGGTCGTGACTGTATGGTCGGCGCACGGCGTGTAGCGGGTTTGCCACGCTTGCCGCTAATCAATATCCACTCGGAATGCCAGGGCTAGTATCGCCTTTCCTATAGTTCAGCTCGCTTGAAAGAGGACCGCCATGCTCGATATCGCCACCGTGCTGCCCGCCACCCGCACCGACGAGGATGAGCACACCCCCATCCTGCCGCCGCAGCCGCGCAATGTGCTGGAAACCGGGTTGGAATTGCAACTGATCGTGGAATTGATCGCCAAGGCGATTTTCACGGCGGGCCGCACGCATTTGCCGATCCTGGCCACCAGGCTGCGGCTGTCCGTCAATGTGTTGCGCGAAGCGCTCGATTTCATGGTGGCGGAACAGTTGGCGGAAGTGGCGTGGCGGGGCGACGCCGATATCGACGTGCAATACCAGTTGACGGGCATGGGACGCCAGCGCGCCGGCGTATGGCTGGAGCGGGCGCCGTACCAGGGACCGGCCCCCGTCACGCTGGAGGCTTACCGCGCGATGGCGTCGCGCCAGGCGGCGCGTCTGGCGCTGGGCGGCGTGACGGCGGACGAGGTCGACGCCGTGTTTGCCGATTGCTGCCTCGATCCGGTGGTGCACCGGCTGGCCGGCGCCGCCATGCATGCGGGCCGCTCGATCCTGTTGTATGGCCCGCCCGGCAGCGGCAAGAGCACGCTGGCGCGCAAGCTGGGCGGCTTGTTGCCGGGCGTCGTGCTGGTGCCGCACGCGGTGGCGGTGGGCCAGGAAATCGTGCAGATTTACGATGCGGCCATCCACCAGCCACCGACGCCCCTGGCGGGCGGCCGCCTGCCGCCGGAGCGGCGCAGCGGCGATGCGCGGTGGATGCTGTGCCAGCGGCCCGTGGTGCAACTGGGCGCGGAACTCGACGCGGCCATGCTGGAATTGCGCCACGACGCTTTTTCCGGCTGCTACCAGGCGCCGGCCCATTGCAAGGCCAGCCACGGCCTCGTCATCGTCGATGACCTGGGCCGCCAGCGGATTGCCGCACCGGCGCTGCTGAACCGCTTTATCCAGCCGCTGGACGTCGGGCAGGACCAGCTGGCGCTGGCAGGCGGCTACCAGTTTTCCATGCCGTTCCACGCGATGCTGGTGTTTGCCACCAATCTGCCGCCGCAACGGTTGCTGGATCCGTCGGCGTTGCGCCGCCTGGGCTACAAGGTGCACGTCGGGGCGCTGTCGGAAGGCGCGTATTGCGCACTGTTCCGCAAGCAGTGCCGCGCCGCCAACGTGGCCGTGGACGAAGCGGCGCTGCGCCACCTGGTCGACGAACTGCATGCTGGCAGCGGCCAGCCGCTATTGGCCAGCTATCCGCGCGAAATCCTGGCCCGGCTGGCCGACTTTGCCAGCTATGCGGGGCAGCCGCCGCAATTGACGGTGACGGCGCTGGAACAGGCGTGGTGCAGCATGTTCGCCGCGTCGTCGCCGGAAGGAGGACAGCCATGAAACACCGGCGCGCATTGCTGATGCTGGGGCTGGCGATATTGCTGGGGTTTGCCGCGGTGTTGCTGGCGTCGCGCTGGCTGTTGCGGCAAACACCGGCCGCATCGGGCCGCATCGTGGTGGCGGCTACCGATGCCAGTCCGGGCCAGCGGCTGGCGCCGGACATGATCAAGCTGGCCGAGTGGCCGGTCGGCAGCCTGCCATCCGGTGCGCTGCGCGAACTGCGCAACCTGGAAGGACGGGTGCTGCGCCACCCGGTGCAGCGGGGGGAGCCGCTCAGCGAAGGCAAGCTGGCGCCGGCCGGCGCGTCCGGCGGCCTGTCGGCGCTGATTTCGGAAGGCAAGCGCGCCATCACGGTGCGCGTCAACGACGTGGTGGGGGTGGCGGGATTCGCATTGCCGGGCAATTTTGTCGACGTACTGGTGCACATGCAGACCGATGCCGAAGGTCGCGCGGCGCAGCACGCCATTTCAAAAATCGTGCTGGAACGGATCCTGGTGCTGGCCGTGGCGCAGGAAGTGGGGCGCGACGACACCAAGCCGCGCGTGGTCAATGCCGTCACCCTGGAAGTCACGCCGGCCCAGGCCGAACAGCTGGACCTGGCGCGCAGTGTTGGCGCGCTGTCGCTGGCGCTGCGCAACCAGGTCGACCCGCAGCCGGGCGTGACGGCCGGCGCCACCAAGTTGTCGCTGCTGGGTGTGCCGGAGACGCCGGCCGCCGCGCCGGCCGCACCGCCCGCAGCGCCCGCAGCGCCGCCGCGTCCGCGCGTGGCGCAGGCTGCCGCAAAGCCGGTGCAGCGCCAGTGCATCGCCGTCATCAACGGCGTACACAGCGGCCAGGAATGCTTTTAAGGAGGAGCGATGACCACCACGACTGGAGTGTTGCCGTCGAAGTTGCTGTTGCTGGCTGTGCTGGTGCCATTGCTGGCGGCGGCGCAGGATAACGACGGCGCCGGGCAGACGCGCAGCGGCGGCTTGCGTTGCCGCGGTGCCGCCGGGGCGCCGCTGCGGCTGCAACTACAGCCCGGCAAGTCCGCCATGCTGCCGCTGACGGGGCGGATAGCCGGCCGCAGCATCGGCAATCCGGGCGTGGCGCAGGCCGTGCTGGCGGCGCCCGATACGCTGTATGTGGCCGGGGTGGCGATCGGCAGCACCAACATGGTGGTGCAACTGGCCAGCGGCATATGCCAGCTGGTCGATATCGACGTGGCGCTCGATGCGGCCGGATTGCAGGGGGCGTTGGCGGCCCTGCTGCCGCAAGAGAAAGATGTGCGCGTCACGGCCGCCGCCGATTCGCTGGTGCTGAGCGGCACGGTGTCGGATGGCCCCACGCTGGCGCAGGTGGTGGAACTGGCGCACGCCTATGTGCGCCGCCCCGTGCCGCAACTGGCCACGCCGGGCGCGCCGCCTGCCGGAACAGCCGCAGCGGCGGCCGGCCCGGCGGAGACCGCGCAGGGGCCGCGCGTGGTCAACCTGCTGGCAGTGACGGCGCCGCAGCAAGTGATGCTGGAAGTGAAGATCGCGGAAGTGTCGAAGACCTTGCTGGACAAGCTGGAAACCAGTGTGCTGTTGAAAACCGGCGGCAGCTGGACCGCCACCCTGCTGAGCAACTTCCTGTCCGGCGTGGCGAAAGGCCATCTCGATCTCACCAGCAAGTCGGGCAAGGGCGTGATGATCGATGCGGAGCGCCAGGACAGCCTGGTGCGCATCCTGGCCGAACCGACCCTGGTGGCCGTCAGCGGCCAGGAAGGCAGCTTCCTGGCGGGCGGCAAAATCCTGATTCCCGTGGCGCAGGATGACCGCCGCGTGACCCTGGAAGAAAAGGAATTCGGCGTCGGCCTGCGTTTCACGCCCACTGTGCTGTCGGGCGGGCGCATCAACCTGAAAGTGGCGCCGGAAGTGTCGGAACTGTCGCGCGAAGGCGTCGGCATCCGCGCCGCCGGCCTGTCCGGCCCCGCGATCCTGCCGCTGGTGACCACGCGCCGCTCGTCGACCACCGTGCAACTGAACGATGGCCAGAGTTTCGCCATCGGCGGCTTGATCCGCAACAACCAGAACACCGATATCAAAGGCTTGCCGCTGCTGAGTGAAATACCGGTACTGGGGGCACTGTTCCGCAGCACGGATTTCCTGCACGAGCGCACCGAACTGCTGTTCCTGATCACGGCCCGCCTGGTGCAACCGCAGCAGCCGGGCCAGGCGCTGCCGACCGGGGACATGGCGCCCCCCGGCCGCGCATCGTTATTCCTGGGCGCCCATCCCGCCGGAGGCCAGCCATGAACCCCGCTAACACCTTCGTATCGAAGCTGTTGCGTTACGCATTCCCGGGCCTGTTGCTGGCGGGCTGCGCATCGCCGCCGGCGACCGAGCCTCCGTTCGATTTCGGCGCGGCCTCGCGCGCCGCGTTTGCGCGCCAGGCCGTCGCCCTGCCATCGGCTGCGCCGGTGAGCGGCATCGATGGCGCGGCGGCGCTGTATACGCAGCAGGCTTATCGCAAAAGCTTTGCCGAGCGCCAGCCGCCGGCGCCGCCGCTGGTGATCGGCGTGGGAGCGCAAAAATGACTGCCTTTGCACGGCGCCGCGGCTCCATTTCCATTGCTTTCGCGCTGATGCTGGCCAGCGTGCTGGCGTTTGCCGGGCTGGCGCTGGACATGGCGCAGCTATACAGCCGCAAGCAAGAGTTGCAGCAACTGGCTGACGCCGTTGCGCTGGCGGCGGCGCAATCACTGAATGGCACGGCGGGCGGGATCGACAGCGCCGTGCAGAAGGCCGGGACGATCGCCGCTGGGTACCACTATGCCTACATCAAGCCGGTGGCATGGAACAGCAATGCGCTGTCGTTTGCCGCCAGTGCCGATGCGACGGGCAGTGAATGGCAGGACGTGGCCGGCGCCACCGCCAGTCCCGCTGGCTTGCGTTATGTGCGGGTCGATACCAGCAAGCTGGACGGCATCGGCGACGTGGCGACGCCGTTTTCCGCCGTGCTGGGCGCGGTGTACGCATCGGCCAGCATGGCCGCGCAGGCGGTGGCGGGCCGCAGCGGCGTCGAAGTGGCGCCGCTGGCGGTGTGCGCGATGAGCGCGACGCCCGACGCGGCGCGCGCCAATGGCCTGGGCGACACGGAATGGGTGCAATACGGTTTCCGCCATGGCGTGAGCTATAACTTGCTGAACCTGAATCCCGCCATCGGCGCCACGACACCGGAATATTTCCTGGTCGCGCCGCAAGCCGGTTCCGCCGATACGTCCGACAGCAAGGTAGGCCCGTACCTGTGCAGCGGCAGCATGGCGCGCGATACCGTCACGGGCGCGACGGTGACGGTGGGCAGACCGGGCGCCTTCACCTTGAGCGGGCACCTGAATACGCGCTTCGACGTCTTTCCGGCGCCGTCGCCCTGCACCGCGCGCGGCACGCCGCCCGATACGAATATCAAGTCCTACGCGGTGCCGAACTGGATGGCGGCGCCGACTGCATCCCATGCGCAGCCGGGCGCCACCGGCGCGGGCCAGAAGCTTGACACGGTGGCCGACCGCACCGCCGCCGCTGCCACGACCACGGCCGCCAGTTATGGCGCGCTGTGGGTCTATGGCGGCGCCAAGCGCTTTGCCGGGGCGCATGATCCGATTGCCAAAGCCCAGTGGCAATACCTGTACCCGGTCGGCGGCGGCAGTACGCCGGCGGCGGCCGGCAACCTGGGCGTGTCGCCCTACCTGTCGCCTGCGCTGGGCCAGTCCGCCAGCCCGGTGAGGGCAGGGCGCAAGCTGCGCCGCCTGGTGTTCATCCCGCTGCTGGCCTGTCCCGTGGCGGCCGGCGCCAGCGCCCAGGCGCAGGTGCTGGCGGTGGCGCGCTTCCTGTTGACGGCGCCGGCCAGCGCCACCGCGGTCAGCGCCGAATTTGCCGGCGTGGTCAGCGAGCAGTCGCTGGGCGGCATGGTGGAGTTGTATCAATGACGCGCCGCGTTTTTCGTTGCGTTGCGCCCCGGCGCGCCCGGCGTGGCGTGGCGGCGATCGAACTGGCGCTGGTCCTGTGCGCCAGCGTGCTGCTGGCGCCTGCCTTGCTGTCGATCGGCACTGTGTTCCTGAACTACGTGGCGCTGCACAAGGCCGTGCACGAGGGGGCGCGCGCCATGGCCGCGTTGCCGCCGCAGGCGCTGGGCAACAATGCCGCCATTGTCCAGGCGCGGGCCGCGACCGCGGCCCTGGTGGTGGCGACGGCGCAGCAGGCCGGCCTGGCGACGCCGCTGACGGCGGACATTGTCTTTGTCGGTTGCGACGGCGTGATCTGCAACGCGTTGCCGGCATCGACCGTCACGGTGTCCGCGTCGGTCAATGTGCCGATGCTGCCCGGCCTGTTCAGCACGGTGACCAGCGACACGCTGCAATTACAGGCGATACATACGATGCGCTATGGCTATGCGACCAATTGACCGCAAGCGCCGCACGGGGGCGCTGGCGGTGGAATACGCGCTGGTATTGCCGGTCTTCCTGCTGTTCGTGTTCCTGCTGCTGGAGACGGCGCGTGCCGTCTACCTGTGGAACACGGTGCAGGAAGTGACCCGGCGGGCCGCGCGCGCCGCTGCCGTCACGGATTTTTCCTGTCCGGCGGCAATGAATACCGTGCGCCGCCATGCCATCTTCCGCGACAGCGACGGCGTGCTGCTGCTGAGCGGCGGCATCACGCAAGACCACGTGGTGATCGATTACCTGTGGCAGGACGATACGGGGCAGTTGCAGCCGCTGGCCGCCGCCGCGCTGGCGGCGGACCCGGCGCAGAACCGCATCAATTGCATGGCCAGTCCGGGCGGCGGCAATTGCATCCAGTTCGTGCGGGTGCGTATCTGCAGTCCGGATGGCTGCGCACCCGTGCCTTACCTGCCCATGCTGTCCTGGCTGCCGTTGCCGGGCATGACAGTGCCGACGGCGGCCACGGTGGTGCGGGCCGAATCGCTGGGATACCGCACCAGCGCCAAGCCATGTTCGTGACGGAGGACCCATGAAAGCCTTGATCATCAGCCATGACCGTGATTTGCAGGCGGAAATCGCCGCGCAGGGTTCCGCACGCATGCCTGCCGTGGAAGTGCTGGCGGTGCGGCAAGGCATGCGCGATGCGGTGGAGCGCCTGTTGCCGGATTCGCCCGGCCTGGTGGTGCTGGACGCCAGCGAACTGGCGCCCGCCGAAGCGGAATTGCTGGAACCGCTGGCGCGCCATTATCCGCGCGCGTCGTTCATGCTGCTGACGCGCGCGCCGCAGCAGGATTTGCTGATCCGCGCCATGCGCGCCGGCATGCGTGAAGTGCTGGCGCTGCCGCTCGACCACCGCGCTTTCCACGATGCGATGGACCGCATCGAAGTCGACGCCGGTATCACGCACATGCGCGACGGCAAGGCCTTGGCGTTCATCTCCTGCAAGGGCGGCAGCGGCGCCACGTTCCTGTCGACGAACTTCGGCTATGCGCTGGCGGAACTGGGCGGCTGCAAGGTGCTGCTGATCGATTTGCACGGGCAGTTCGGCGACGCGACCTTGTACGTGTCCGACCAGAAGCCGGTGATGACCCTGTCCGATATCTGCGCGCAGATCGGCCGCATGGACGGCGCGTTCCTCGATTCCTGCCTGGTGCACGTGGCGCCCGGCTTTGGCGTGCTGGCGGCGGCGGATGATCCGGCCCAGACGGTGGACATGAAACCGGACCACATGGACATCATCCTGCGCGTGGCGCGCCAGCATTACGATTACGTCCTGCTGGACGTGGGGCGGCAGATCGATGCGCTGTCGCTGCGCGCGCTGGACCACGCGGACAATATTTATCCCGTGCTGCAACTGGCGCTGCCCGATATCCGCGATGCCCGCCGCCTGCTCGACATTTTCCGCTCGCTGGGGTATCCGAACGAGCGCATCCGCCTGATCGTCAACCGCTATGAAAAAGGCGGCAAGCTGCGGCTGGCCGACCTGGCTTCCGCACTGGGTGCGGAAGTGGCGCACACGGTGCCCAACGATTACATGGCGGCGACGGATTCGGTCAACCAGGGCGTGCCGCTGCTGCAATTGTCGCGCAGCAGTCCGCTGGCGCGCAGCCTGGGCGAGCTGGTGGAACTGGTCACCGCGCGCCGCATCCCGGAAAGCAAGGGCTTGTTTGACCGGTTGTTTGGACGCGGGGAGGATATATGAGCCTGCGGGAGCGTTTGGCCGGCGCCGACGACGGCCGCGTGGGACATGGTGCAGGGCATGGCGCGGCGCATGGTATCGCTGCGGGAAGCGGTCCCGCGCTGACGGCCTGCCTGCCGGATGCGGCATACCAGGAATTGCGCAAATCCATGCATCAGGCGATCCTGGATCGTATCGATCTCGAACGCCTGAAGAAACTCACGCAGGAACAGTTCCGCCATGAACTGGCGCTGCTGGTGCAGCGTGTGATCGAAGATGAACGCATCGTGCTGAACCAGCACGAACGGCACCGGCTGGTGCTGGACATTCAGAATGAAATGCTGGGCTTCGGACCGCTGGAGCCGTTGCTGGCCGATGCCGGCGTGTCCGACATCCTGGTCAATACGGCCAGCAAGGTGTACGTGGAGCGGGGCGGGCGGCTGGAATTGACGGCGGTGACTTTCCACGACAATGCGCACCTGATGAAGATCATCGAAAAAATCGTGTCGCGCGTGGGACGGCGTATCGATGAATCGAGCCCGATGGTCGACGCGCGCCTGCCCGACGGTTCGCGCGTCAACGCCATCATTCCGCCGCTGGCGATCGACGGCCCGATGCTGTCGATCCGCCGCTTCGCTTCCAGCCCGCTGACGATGGCCAACCTGCTGGCCTATAAAAGCGTGACGCCGCCCATGGTGCAAGTGCTGGAAGCGCTGGGCCAGGCCAAGATCAATATCCTGATTTCCGGCGGCACCGGCAGCGGCAAGACCACGCTGCTGAACGTGCTGTCCGGCTTTATCCCCGGCTGCGAGCGCATCGTCACCATTGAAGACGCGGCCGAACTGCAATTGCGCCAGCCCCACGTGGTGCGGCTGGAAACGCGCCAGCCCAACATCGAGGGTAAAGGCGAAGTCACGCAGCGCGCGCTGGTGCGCAATGCGCTGCGCATGCGGCCGGACCGCATCATCCTGGGGGAGGTGCGGGGCGCGGAAGCGATCGACATGCTGCAAGCCATGAATACAGGGCACGAAGGATCGCTGGCGACGATCCACGCGAACTCGCCGCGCGATGCGCTGGCGCGGCTGGAAAACATGGTGGGCATGGCGGGCGTGCAGTTGACGCCGCGCGCCATGCGGCAGCAGATCTGTTCCGCCATTACCGTCGTGATGCAGGTGTCGCGCCTGACGGACGGCGCGCGCAAGCTGGTCAGCTTGCAGGAAGTCACGGGCATGGAAGGCGACATGATCGCCATGCATGAAATCTTCCGCTTCGAGCAGGATGGCATCGATGGCGCGGGCAAGGTGCTGGGGCGCTTCCGCGCCACCGGCGTGCGGCCCCGCTTTGCCGAGCGCTTGCGCATGTATGGCGCGCCGGTGCCGGACAGCGCGTTTGATCCCGACAAGTTTTACGAATAGGAGGCAGTATGGACCTGGTGTTTTCCGCTTTCACGGTATTGCTGTTCGCCGCCGTGATCCTGGCAATCGAAGGGGCCTGGCTGTGGTGGTCCGGCAGCCATGGCGGCGCGGCGCAGCGCATTGCGCGCCGCCTGCAACTGATGGCGGCGCGCGCTGACGGCAGCGAACGCGTGACGATCCTCAAGCAGCGCCGCTACAGCGCGCAGCCCGTGCTGGACGGCTGGCTGCGGCGCACGCCGCACATGGACAAGCTGGACCGCTTGCTGCTGCAGGCGGGCATGGACTGGACGGTGGCGCGTTTTGGCGCCATGCAGGGCGCGCTGCTGCTGGCCGCGCTCTGGCTGCCGGCCATGCTGGGAGCGCCATGGATGGCGCGGCTGGCGGCGCTGGCAGCGGCTGCGGCGGGACCGGCGCTGTTGCTGTTGCAGGCGCGCGAACGGCGCATGCGCAAGCTGGAAGCGCAGTTGCCGGAAGTGGCGGACTTCCTCGGCCGTGCATTGCGCGCGGGCCATTCGTTTGCCAACGTGCTGCAAATGGTCGGCAATGAAATGCCGGAACCCACCGGCAGTGAATTCCGCATGGCGTATGAGGAAATCAATTACGGCGTGCCGATGAATGAAGCGCTGCACAACCTGGCCGCGCGCATCCCGCTGACGGACTTGCGTTACATGGTGATCGCCGTGCTGATCCAGCGCGAGTCGGGCGGCAACCTGGCGGAATTGCTGGACAACGTCAGCGCCATGGTGCGCGCGCGCCTGAAACTGATGGCGCAAGTGCGCGTCTTTTCCGCCGAGGGACGGATGTCGGCATGGATACTGGGCTTGCTGCCGCTGGGCGTGATGGCGCTGATGTCGTTGCTCAATCCCGGCTACGTCAGCGTGCTGTGGACCGATCCCTACGGTGAGCAATTGCTGTGGTATGCGGCAGGCGCCATGCTGACCGGCGTGTTGTGGATGCGCAGCGTGATCAGGATACGCGCATGAATACCCCGGACATGGCTTTCCTGTTGCTGGTGTTCGTGGTGGTCGTGGCCGCGGTGATGCTGGCGCTGTGGCTGTTCGCACCGGATGCCGTGCGCGCCCGTCTGAACGGCCAACTGAATGACCAGCCGGGCGATGCTGCGCTGGCGCCGGGGGAAGGGCAGGGCAACTGGATCGAGCGCATTGCGCGGGTGGCGCAGCCGTTGACGCGGCTGTCGCTGCCGGAAGAGGGCTGGGAACAGTCGCCGCTGCGCACCCGCTTCATCACGGCGGGCTGGCGCCAGCCTTCCGCGCCCACGCTGTATTTCGCCGCCAAGACCATGCTGGCGCTGCTGCTGCCCGCTCTGGTGGCAGTGCCGGCGGCAGGCGCTGTGCCGCAGCGCGCATGGTTGCTATTGCTGCTGGGGGGCGCCGCGACGGGCTATTATCTGCCCAATGTGGTGCTGGCGCGTACCGCGTCGCACCGCCAGCGGGAAATTTTCGAACACTTGCCGGACGCGCTGGATTTGCTGACCGTGTGCGTGGAAGCGGGCTTGAGCCTGGAGCGGGCGCTGGTGCGGGTGGCGGCGGAAATCCACATCAAAAGCGTGGCGCTGGCGCAGGAGTTGCAACTGACCCTGATGGAAATGCGCGCCGGCTTCAGCAAGGAAAAAGCGCTACGCAATCTGGCGCTGCGCAGCGGCGTGGAAGACATGGATACCCTGGTGGCGATGTTGATCCAGTCGCAGCGCTTTGGCACCAGCATGGGGGATTCGCTGCGCATCCATGCGGATAACCTGCGCGCCAAGCGCAGGGTGATGGCGGAGGAGGCTGCGGCGAAAATCGGGCTGAAACTGTTGTTCCCGCTGATCTTCTGCATCTTCCCCACGTTGATGCTGGTGCTGCTGGGCCCGGCAGCGCTGCAAGTGGCGCGCGTGCTGATGCCGGGAATACTGAAGTAGGACTTAGTTCCAGGCCACGCTGCCCATGCCGCGCGCCGTCGAGCTGCGGTTGGCCGGCTTGCCGTACACGGTGGCCGAGCCCATGCCGGACAGGCGCAGGTTGGCCGACGTTTTTGCGTACACGGTGGCGCCGCCCAGGCCCGTCATGTCGACGTCGACGCTGTCGGCGCGCAGCGCCTGTGCATCGAGGCTGCCGATGCCGCCCAGCTTCGCGTTGAGGTTCCTGCTCTGGCCGCTGATGACGATCTGGCCCGCGCCTTTCAGGTTCAGGTCGACGCGTTCCGCATCGCCCGCATTGACCGTCATGCTGCCCACGCCCGTCAGGCGCGCATCCATGTGCTTGTAGCGCGACGCCATGTTGACGGAGCCGGCGCCCTCCAGCGACAGGCGCATATCGTCGCCCGTGAAACCCGACAGTTCGGCCGAACCCACGCCGGCCGACACGAATTCGCGCAAGTTCGGCAAGGTCAGTTCGGCGCGCAGGTTGCCATTGCTGAAGTTGACGCCGCGCAGGTCGGTACCGATGCGCAGCGTATCGCCGCTTTGCACCACCGTGATTTTCGGCACGTAGCGCTTGTCGCCGGACACCACCAGCGACGGCGTATTGCCCTGTTTCAGGTTCAGGCTGATGATCCCGTCCAGCACCACTTTGACGGCCCGTGCATCGACCGTGCGGATCTCGCTGATGACTTCATCCGCCACGGCCAAGCCGTGTGCCGCGTACAGGGAAACTGCCATCATGGTGGCGCTGATAAATTTGTTCATCGTTCTGCTCCGGATTCGGTGGTGCTGCGGTGGTGGCGTGCTGCGGTATTAATTGGCGAGCGCTGCTTTTTCAGCGGCGCTCAGCCGTTTGGCGGTGATGACCACCACCTGCATTTTGCCGGCGGAAGCTGGCACGGCGTGGGCGGTGGCGGCGATGTGTCTGGTGGCTGGCACGGCTGCAACAGCGGTGGTGACCAGCGTGGCGCCTGCCAGGGTGGCGGCTGCGAGGAAGATGGCTTCCATGTTTTTAGCGATGTTCATTTTCGGCTCCTTGTGTGTATGTCGTTTCGTTGAGTGAACTATAGACAAGGGGGCCTGGCAGTACTATCGGCGTGCGATGAACTGCATTTTTTGCGACATGAACCGTATAAAAACGCCGACCGGCGTATTGAGGCGGGACAGGCGGCGTGCACGCCGCCTGTGATGTCGATCAAATGGCGATTAAATCAGGGCGGCGATAGCCGTGCCCATCTCGGTCGTGCTGGCCTGGCCGCCCATGTCCGGCGTGCGGGGACCTTGCACCAGCACGGTTTCAATCGCGTGCATGACGGCGTCGTGCGCGGCCTTGTACGCGGCTTGATGCGTGGCGTCGTCCTGGCCGAGGAAGTCCAGCATCATGGCGCCGGACCAGATCATGGCAACCGGGTTGGCAATGTTGCGGCCATAGATATCCGGCGCGGAACCGTGCACCGGTTCGAACAGCGATGGGAACACGCGTTCCGGGTTCAGGTTGGCCGACGGTGCAATGCCGATGGTGCCGGTACATGCCGGGCCCAGGTCGGACAGGATGTCGCCGAACAGGTTCGACGCCACCACCACGTCGAAGCGTTCCGGGCTCAGCACGAAGCGCGCCGCCAGGATATCGACATGATATTTATCCCAGCGCACGTCCGGGTACTGCGCGGCCATGGCTTCCACCCGTTCATCCCAGTACGGCATGCTGATGGCGATGCCGTTCGATTTGGTGGCGGACGTCAGGTGTTTTTTCGGCCGCGACTGCGCCAGGTCGAACGCATATTGCAGGATGCGGTCCGTGCCCTTGCGGGTGAACACGGCTTCCTGCAGCACGGTTTCCCGTTCCGTGCCTTCGAAAATGCGGCCGCCGACAGACGAGTATTCGCCTTCCGTGTTTTCCCGCACCACGAAGAAATCGATGTCGCCCGGCTTTTTATTGGTTCTTCACGGATTGCCGGGATGAGCATGCCGTAAACGCAAGAGAGCAGTAAGGAAGAGTTATTGTGTTTGTGCGACCAAACCCAAAAACTAATCCACTGCTCTCATGGCAAATCATAGTCTCAGCCTCCCATTCTGGGAAGGCTTTCTCGTCTCATCCATGGATGTTGAGGGCAATCAGCTGCAGGTGCGCCTGATCGCTGATCCGCAGTTCCCGCTGAT